>JARUXA010000002.1 GCA_030433805.1 Sphingomonas sp. PsM26
CCCCCCGCGCCCCCCCCCCCCCCCCCCCCCCCCCCCCCCCCCCCCCCCCCCCCCCGGGGGTGGTCCCTCAGGTCAGCGCCGCCCATACCGAATAAGCGCTCGTCGCGGTCAGCAAGCCGCCGATCAGCCCCATCAACGGCCGCGCGGGGACGCGCTTCGCCAGCACCGCGCCAAACGGCGCCGCGGCCACCCCGCCGATCAGGATCCCGATCGCCTGGACGGTGAACGCCGCGAACCCGATCGTGAAGATGAACGTCGCCGAGATCGTCGCGGTCAGGAAGAATTCGGACGTGTTGACCGTCCCGATCGTCTTGCGTGGTTGCGCGCCCTGCACGAGCAGGTTCGACGTCACCACCGGCCCCCAGCCACCACCACCAGCGGCATCGAGAAACCCGCCGATCAGCCCGAGCGGCTCGACGATCCGCGGCTCGCGCGGTTCGACTTGCCCGCGCCACGCGCGGTACAGCAGATACAGCCCGATCGACGCGAGATAGACCATCACGAACGGCTTCGCGACTTCGGCATCGATCGAACTCAGCACATAGGCACCGAGCACCCCGCCGATCATCCCGGGGATGACCAGCCGTACGAACAGCTTCCAGTCGACGTTGCGGTGCAGGATATGGCTCACGCCCGACGCGGCCGTGGTGAAGGTCTCGACCGCATGGACCGTCGCCGACGCGAGGCGTGGGGGCAGCCCGAGGAACACGACCAGCGCGGTATTGGTGATGACCCCGAACGCCATGCCGAGCGCGCCGTCGACCATCTGCGCGGCAAATCCCACCGCGATGAACGGCAGCATCGTCCAGAACACCGTCGCGAAATCCATCTGTGCGAAATCGGGCATAAGCGTGTACTCTCAGGTCCTTGGACGCATCCACATCACGGTGTTTCCCATGTCCTATAGCTTTGGTCGGGTATTGCCACCGTCGATCATCATTCCGCGGACCTTTAATTCGCACGCGCGAAGGCCTAAATAGCCAGCCGAATTAAGGGGATTTTTGAGATGATGGGACGGCTGCTCGCCTATCTCGATTCGATCAAGGCGAGAGATCCGTCACCGCGCTCGCGGTGGGAGATCCTGACCTATCCCGGTGTCTGGGCGCTCGCCTATCACCGCGTCGCGCACCGGCTGTTCCGTGCGGGGCTGTTTTTCCCGGCGCGGGCGGTCAACCACATGAGCCGTTTCCTGACCGCAATCGACATTCATCCGGGGGCGAAGATCGGGCGGCATTTCTTTATCGACCACGGCTTCGTCGTGATCGGCGAGACCGCCGAGATCGGCGATAACGTCACCATCTATCAGTGCGTCACGCTCGGCGGGACCAACCCCGACAATGGCGTCCCCGGCAAGCGGCACCCGACCTTGTCCGACGGCGTCATCATCGGTTCGGGCGCGCAGGTGCTGGGACCCATCACGGTCGGGCAGGGCGCGCGTGTCGGCGCGAATGCGGTCGTCACGCGCGACGTGCCGCAGGGCGCGACGATGGTCGGCATCCCGGCGCGCGCGACGATGGTCGAGGGCGGCAAGCAGCCCGCGCAATTCCTCGCCTACGGTACGCCGTGCTCCGACGTGTTCGACCCGCAAACGCAGAAGGTCGAACTGCTCCGTTGCGAACTGGAGACGATGCGCAAGCGGCTCGATGCGTTGCTGGCCGATCATCAGGACGTGCGCGACCGCGCCTGATGGGGACGGTAACACCATTCCCCGCGACACGGGGCAAGCCAGAGCAGATCGGTTTCGAACGGCTCGAACTCAACCGCATTCTCGACCTGTACGGGCGCATGGTCGCGGCCGGAATCTGGCGCGATTATGCGATGGAGTTCGGCCACGACGTCGCGATCTTCGCGGCGTTCCGGCGCGCGGCCGAACGACCCGAAATCCGCATCGAGAAGCGCCCCGCCTTGCGCAATCGGCAGGGGATGTGGGCGCTGATCAACGAACAGGGCGTCGTGCTCAAGCGCGGGCATGAGCTGGGGCCGGTGCTGGCCCCGGTCGAGCGGCGGTTGATGAAGGTGGTCGAGGACTGACGCAGGCGTTGCGCGGGCCCTTCGACTTTGCTCAGGGCGAACGGAGGGGAGGGATGTCCCCCGCTCCAAACGCCGTTCGGGCTGAGCGAGGTCGAAACCTGCGCTGTGCCCGGCTTCTCGACTTCGCTCGAAGCGAACGGGTAGGATAAGGTCAACCAGCGCAGGCCCTTCGACTTCGCTCAGGGCGAACGGAGGATGGAAGTGTCCCCGGCCCCAAACGCCGTTCGGGCTGAGCGAAGTCGAAGCCGGCGTGAGACGCAAGCTTCGACCCCCAAGGCGAATCAGCCGCCCTGCAGCTTCTTCAGGATGCTCATCGCCTGCTCCGCGCCACTCTGCGGGGTCAGCTCGCCGGTACGGTCGGTAATCTCGGCCCAGTGCGCTGCGATACCCTCGGGCGAAAGATCGTCGCCGGTCAGCAACTTGCCCTGCGTCAGCGTGACGTAGGAGGCCTGGAACACACCCGCGCCAGCACCGACGATCATGTTGGTCGGCGCATCCTCCGACACGAGATACAGCGCCGCAGGGGCGACCTTCTCGGGCGCGAAGGCGGCAAACGCTTCGGCGGGGAACAGGTCCTCGGTCATCCGCGTGCCCGCGGTCGGGGCGATCGTGTTGACCTTGATGTTGTTCTTGGCGCCCTCGATCGCGAGCGTCTTGGTCAGCCCGGCCAGACCCAGCTTTGCCGCGCCGTAATTCGCCTGGCCGAAATTGCCGAACAGCCCGGTCGACGATGCGGTCATCAACAGGCGGCCATAATTCTGCGCGCGCATCGTCTCCCACACCGCCTTGGTGACGTTGGCCGAGCCGTTGAGGTGAACGTCGACCACGAACTCGAAGTCGGTGGGCTCCATCTTGGCGAAGCTCTTGTCGCGCAGCACGCCTGCGTTGTTGATGACGATATGAACGCCGCCCCAGGCCTCCTTCGCCTTGGCGACCATCTCGACCATCTGCGCATATTCGGTGACGCTGCCGCCGTTCGACATCGCGGTACCACCGGCGGCTTCGATTTCCTCGACGACCTTAAGCGCCGCATCGCTATGGCCGGTGCCGTCGCGCGATCCGCCGAGATCGTTGACCACGACCTTCGCCCCGCGCTTTGCGAGTTCGAGCGCATAGGCCCGGCCGAGGCCCCCGCCTGCACCGGTGACAATCGCAACCTTGTCGTCGAAACGGATGGTCATACTGGCTCCTCTAATATCGCTGGAGCGCGTCCTAGGCCAATGCGCAGAGCGCGCAAGGGCGGGAATCCCCCGGATCCGCCCCGATCTGCGCCAAACCGAAGACACGAAAAAGCCGACGCAGGGACTTTCCCCTACGTCGGCCTTGGTCGATCGCGGTGGCGGCGCGTGATGCGCCGCCGGTACGATTATTTACGCTTGCGGCGCATCGTCGCCTTGCGCGAACCGGTGCCGCGCTTGTCGATGCACTGATCCTTCACCGACGCCGAGCATGCCGGATAGTCGGCGGTTGCCGGCATCGGCGCTGCTGCGGCCGGGGCTGCCATTGGCGGCTGGCCACCCTGGGGTGCCATTGCCGGACCGCCTGCGGGGGCGGCGGGCTGTGCCATTGCGGGGTCGGCTGCCGGAGCTGCCGGTGCTGCGGGCGCCATGGCCGGGTCTGCCGGAGCCTGCTGCATGCCGGGCGCGCCTGCGGGCTGCGCTGGGGCGGGCTGCTGCATCGACGTGTCGGCGGTGGTCGGGGTGGTCTGCGCGAGGGCAGGCATGGCGACCGTAGCAGCAAGCGCTGCGAGCATCGTGAACTTCATATCGGGACTCCTGCAAACAATGGCAGCATTGCGTACTGCACGACCGGACAAACGCGCATGTCCGGTCATGGCTCCCAAAATTCTTACGCTCCCGAATCGAGTGCGTAGCCTGCTGACCGAACCGTGCGAATGATATCGGGTCGATCGCCGCGATTGATCGCCTTGCGCAGGCGACGGATATGCACGTCGACGGTGCGGCTTTCGATGTCGCTATCATGCCCCCACACCGCATCCAGCAGCCGCTCGCGCGAGAAGACCCAGCCGGGATGTTCGAGGAAGTGCTTGAGCAGACGGAATTCGGTTGGCCCAAGCGGAATGACTTCGCCCGAGCGACGGACCTTGTGGCCGACCGTGTCCATCTCGATGTCGGAATAGGTCAGCTGCTCGCCCGCCAGCGCGGGACGCACGCGCCGCAGCACCGCACCGACCCGTGCGACAAGTTCGCGCGGGGAGAAGGGCTTGGTGACATAATCGTCCGCGCCCGTCTCGAGCCCGCGAACGCGGTCCTCCTCCTCGCCGCGTGCGGTGAGCATGATGATCGGGACGTTGGCGGTCTCGGGCATCCGGCGGAGGCGGCGGCAGACTTCGATTCCCGACAACCCCTCGACCATCCAGTCGAGCAGGACGATGTCGGGGGTGTTCTCCTTCGCCAGCAACAATGCCTCCTCGCCATCGGGCGTTTGGGCAATCTCAAAGTCCTCGCGCTTGAAATGCCAGATCAGCAGTTCGGCCAGCGCCGCATCATCTTCAACCAGCAACATTTTCGCGCGCGCCATGGCGTGTATTCCTTCAAGCGGTCGGCGTTAAATAGGAATTCGGTCCGCGATCGCGTTCGGCCATGTGCGTGCCGGTCGCCGAGAAATAGACCATCTCGGCAACGTTGGTGGCATGGTCGCCGACGCGTTCCAGGTTCTTTGCAACGAACAGCAGTTGCGCGACCTGACCGATCGTCTTGGGGTTTTCCATCATGTGCGTGACGAGCACGCGGAACAGGCTGTTGTAGAAATCGTCGACTTGCCGGTCGCGCGCGCAGACTTCCTCGGCCGCCGCCGCATCGCGTGCCGCAAAGGCGTCGAGCGCGTCGTGGACCATCTGCACCGCAAGCACCGACATGGCGGGCAGCACCGACAGCGGCTCGATCTCGCCGTGGCTTTCGATCGCGGGGACGCGCTTGGCGATGTTCTTGGCGTAATCGCCGATCCGCTCGACCACGCCCGCGATCTTGAGCGCGGCGACGACTTCGCGGAGATCGTCCGCCAGCGGCGCGCGCAGCGCGATGATTCGCACCGCGAGCTGTTCGACTTCCATCTCGAGCGCGTCGATCCGCTTGTCGCCGTCGATGATGCGCCGCGCCCCCTCCAGGTCGTGGAGCCGCAACGCTTCCATCGCGGCGCCGATCGCCTGTTCGGCGAGCCCGCCCATCTGCGCGATAAGCCCGCGCAACTGCCCGATGTCGGCGTCGAAGGCTTTGACCGTATGTTCCATGCTGCCCATTCCGTCCCGTCTCAGCCGTACCGACCGGTGATGTAATCCTTGGTGCGTTCCTGCCGCGGATTGGTGAAGATGTCCGAGGTCGCGCCATATTCGACGACCGTACCCAGGTGGAAGAACGCGGTCCGCTGCGATACGCGCGCGGCCTGTTGCATGTTGTGCGTCACGATCACGATTGCATAGCGGCCATTGAGCTCGTGGATCAGTTCCTCGATCTTGGCGGTGGCGATCGGATCGAGCGCGGAGCACGGTTCGTCCATCAGGATCACTTCGGGATCGACCGCGATCGCGCGGGCAATGCACAAACGCTGCTGCTGCCCGCCCGACAATGCGGTGCCGCTGTCGCTCAGTCGGTCCTTGACCTCGTCCCACAACCCCGCGCGGCGCAGCGACTGTTCGACGATCTCGGCCATCTGCGTCTTGTTCGCGGCAAGCCCGTGGATGCGCGGGCCGTAGGCGACATTCTCGAAGATCGACTTGGGGAAGGGGTTTGGCTTCTGGAACACCATGCCGACGCGCGCGCGAAGCTGCACCACGTCCATCGACGGGTCGTAGATATCCTCGCCGTCCAGCGTGATGTCCCCCTCGACCCGCGCGTTGGGGACGGTGTCGTTCATCCGGTTGAGCGTGCGCAGGAAGGTCGACTTGCCGCAGCCCGACGGGCCGATCAGCGCGGTCACATAGCGTTCGTCGAAATCGAGCGACACGTCGTCGATCGCACGTTTCGCGCCATAATAGACGCTGACCCGTTTTGCGGAGATCTTGGGTTGGTTGGGAATGTTCACCAGCGGGTCTCGAACTTGTTTCGGAGGTAGATCGCAAAGCCGTTCATCGCGAGCAGAAAGACCAGCAGGACGATGATCGCCGCGCTCGTCTTCTCGACAAAGCCGCGGTCGATCTGGTCGGACCACAGGAAGATCTGCACGGGCAGCACGGTCGAGGGGTCGGAAATGCGGCCCGGGGGCGCGGAGATGAACGCGCGCATCCCGATCATCAGCAACGGCGCGGTCTCGCCCAGCGCGCGCGCCATGCCGATGATCGTGCCGGTTAGGATACCCGGCAGCGCAAGCGGCAGCACGTGGTGGAACACCACCTGCACCGGGCTCGCGCCGATCCCGAGGGCCGCATCGCGGATCGACGGGGGCACGCCCTTGATCGCGTTGCGCCCGGCGATGACGATCACCGGCATCGTCATCAGCGCGAGCGTCAGCCCGCCGACGATAGGGGCCGAGCGGGGAAGGCCCATGGTGCCGAGGAACACCGCAAGGCCGAGCAAACCGAAGATGATCGAGGGCACGGCCGCCAGATTGTTGATCGAAACCTCGATCAGATCGGTCCAGCGGTTCCGCGGCGCATATTCCTCAAGATATAGCGCAGACAGTACGCCGACCGGGAAGGCGATCAGCAGCGTCACGACCATCGTGAACAGCGAGCCCTTGAACGCCCCCCAGATCCCCGCACGCGTCGAATCGTTCGAATCGGACGCGGTCAGGAACGGCCAGTTAAACCCGGTCGACAGCGCGCCGCGCGCCTTGAGCTGTGCAACGATCGCTTCGTTTGCCGGGCTGTCGGCGCGTTTCGCGGCACTGTCGATCGCCTCGGACGCGGGCACCCAGACGATGCTCCGCCCGTTCATGATCGCAGGATCGCGCTTGATCGCCGCGCGTACCGAAAGCCACGCGCCGTCCGACAGCAGCGTCGCGCCGTCCTTGCCGAAGGCCGCGACGGCGGCGTTGTCAGTGGCATCCTCCACGCCCGCGGCGGCAAGCGCGAGATCCGCACCCGGCCCACGCAGCCGCGCCGGATCGAGCACCAGCCCCGCCCGGGCGAAATCGACCGGCAGCGCGATCCGCGTCTGCACGAAACCGCTCGCGCCATTGTAGACCATCGTGACGAGCAGCACCGCGAGGAACCCCGCGGACAGCACGACCGCGGCGAGCCCGAGCAGCCGGAACCGGCGTTCCGCGGCATAGCGCTGACGGATGCGGCGCTGCATCGATTGCGTCCGCCAGTCGGTCGGCGCGCGCTCGTCGGGTTCGGCGGCACCGACCGGGAGCTGGGCAACGAGGGTTTCACTCATAAGCTTCGCGATACCGTTTGACGACCGTCAGCGCGACGATGTTGAGCAGCAGGGTAATGACGAACAGCGTAAGGCCCAGCGCGAAGGCGGCGAGCGTCTTCGGGCTGTCGAACTCGGCTTCGCCGGTGAGCAGGTCGACGATCTGCTTGGTCACGGTGGTTGCGCTGGCGAACGGGTTGAGCGTCAGCGTGGCGACGCCCGATGCGGCCATCACGACGATCATCGTCTCGCCAATCGCGCGCGACACCGCGAGCAACACGCCGCCGACCACGCCGGGAAGTGCTGCGGGAAGCAACACGCGGCGGATCGTCTCGGACGAGGTCGCGCCCATTGCGAGGCTGCCGTCGCGCATCGATCCGGGCACCGCGGCGAGTGAATCGTCTGCCATCGAGGAAACGAACGGGATGATCATCACCCCCATCACCAGCCCCGCAGCAAGCGCGCTTTCGGAACTGGCCCAGGTCACGCCGATCGACACCGCCAGATCCCGCACCGCCGGCGCCACGGTCAGCGCGGCGAAATAGCCGTAGACGACCGTCGGCACGCCCGCGAGGATCTCGAGGATCGGCTTCATCCAGCGGCGCGCGGTCGGCGTCGCATATTGCGTCAGATAGACCGCGCTCATCAGCCCGAACGGGATCGCCACGATCATCGCGATCACTGCACCGATCAGGAACGTCCCCCAGAACAACGGTACTGCGCCAAGCGTCGCACCCGGATCGGCGGGGTCGATCACCTGCGGGCTCCAGTGCGTCCCGAACAGGAAGTCGGTGATCGGCACGATCTCGAAGAAGCGCCATGATTCGAACAGCAATGACGCGACGATCCCGACGGTCGTCAGGATCGCGATCAGCGAGGCGGCGAGCAGGCCGCCCATCACGAAGACCTCAACCCGTGTCCGTGCGCGGAAATCGGGGCGGACCCGCGTATAGGCAAACCCGCCGGTCGCCACCACGAGCAACAGAGCAACGGCGGTGCCGATCCAGTCAATCTGTCCCTGCGCAACCGCATAGGCGGGTGCTAGTTTCTCGGCGAGCGGGTTGAACGCGCCGAAACTGTTGCCCGACGCCAGGCTGCGCGCTTCGGACAGGATTGCGGCGCGGTCGAACCCGGGCGGCGGCAATTGTGCCGCGATCGGATCCTGCAACACGCTGTTGGTGACGAGCGCGGGGGACGTCCACGCCCAGATCGCGAGGAACAGCGTGGCGGGCAGGATCGTCCACAGGGCGACATAGCCGCCGAAATGCGACGGCAGCGAACTGAACCGCGCGGTGCTGCCGCGCCGGAAAGCGACCGCACGCATCCGCGCGGTCAGCCAGCCGATCAGGCCGAGTCCGGCAACAACCAGGAAAAGGGCGAGTAAGGACACGCGTCAGGCTCGATCTTGGGCTGGAGGACAGGTCATTTGAGTTGCGACGGCTGGAGCAGCGTAGCGTTCTTTACGATCTCGGCATTGCGTTTGCGAACGTCTTCGGGCGCGGCGATCAACCCCTTTGCCGCAAGCGGACCGCCCGGCTCCCACGATGTTGCGTACAAGGCGAGGAACTCGCGCAGCCCCTTGATCGCGCTCAGGTGCGCCGCCTTGACGTACAGGTAGAGCGGCCGCGACCCCGGATAGGCACCGCGCGCGATCGTCTCATAGGTCGGCTCGACCCCGTTGAGCGGGACGCCGTTCAGCTTGTCGGTATTCCGTTCGAGGTACGAATAGCCGAAGATGCCGATCGCATTGGGGTTGGACTGGAGTTTCTGGACGATCAGATTGTCGTTCTCACCCGCGTCGATATAGGCGCCGTCCTCACGGATCGCGGTGCAGCCCTTGGCGAAGGCGGCGGAATCCTTTTCCTTGACCGCGGCCATCTCGGGACGGACCGTCTCGCACCCGCGTGCCAGCACTAGTTCGGCAAATGCGTCGCGCGTGCCGCTGGTTGAGGGGGGACCATAGACCTGGATCGGGATCGCGGGCAGCGCCGCATTCACGTCCTTCCACGTCCTGGCGGTATTGGGGCGCCCCTTCGGTGCGGCCGCGAGCGCGCTGTACAGGTCGACTGCGGTCAGCTGCAATTTCGGGCCGGTCTTGGCTTCTGCAAAGGCGATGCCGTCAAGGCCGATCTGGACCTCGATGATCCTCGAGACGCCGTTACCGACACACGTCTTATACTCGCTCGCCTTGATCCGGCGCGAGGCGTCCTCGATGTCAGGGTAGGCCGCGCCGACGCCGGCGCAGAACAGCTTCATCCCGCCGCCGGTCCCGGTCGCCTCGATCGCGGGGGCCTTCATGCCGGGCGTGCCGTTGACGAGCCGTTCCGCCACCAGCGTGGTGAACGGGAATACGGTGGACGACCCGACCACAGTGATGTGATCGCGCGATCCGGCACCGCCGCCATTCGCCTGATCCTGGCATGCGCCGAGCGAACCGATCGCCACGGCAGCCAGAATGACGCCGCCGACCTTCGCAAACTTGCCGTGCTTCCGGTTCATCATGATTCCCTACGGTCAACGATTCGCATGGCGGAAGGCTGGTGTCCTGAACCGCTTACCATCGTCGCACGCTGCCTCTGTGACGTTCACGTTACCGTTTAATGACAATAGCATCGGAAAGCCCGTTCGTAGAGCGCGCAGCTGCGGAGGGGGGCGGGCTGGTCTTTGCATGCGGTGGAAGCATGACGGTGACGGTCGTGCCGGTGCCGACGGTGCTGGCAACGTCGAACCGGCCACGGTGCCGCTCGACGATGTGCTTGACGATCGCCAGCCCCAGTCCGGTCCCACCCGCCGCGCGGCTGCGGCCCGGATCGACGCGGTAGAAGCGTTCGGTCAGGCGGGGCAGATGTTCGGGCGCGATGCCTTCGCCTTCGTCGGCGACGCTGATCCGCACCATGCCAAGCCGGTCGCTCCACAGCTTGACCGTCACCGGGGTTCCGGCGCGGCCATATTTCATCGCGTTGCCGATCAGATTGTGGAGGATCTGGCTCAGCTGTGCGCGATCACCTGCCACCGCGGGCACGCCGAGGTCGAGATCCGCGACGATGTCCGCGCTGCGTCTGGCTTGCGCGTCGAGCAGTTCGGATCGCACTTCCTCGACCAGCTCGGCGAGATCGACCGCGCGATCGGGCAAACGATATTTCTCCGCCTCGATCCGGCTGAGCGAAATCAGATCCTCGATCAGGCGCTGCATCCGGCGCGCTTCGTCGAACATGATCTTGAGGAAGCGGCCCCGGACCTGCGCGTCCTCGCCTGCCTTGTCGTCGCCGAGCGTCTCGATGTAACCGAGGATCGACGCCAGCGGCGTGCGCAGTTCGTGGCTGGCGTTGGCGACGAAATCGACCCGCATCCGTTCTGCCGCATAACTGCCGGTCCGGTCGATCAGGTGCACGATCCGCTGGCCGTTCGTGGCGGGGGTGACGTGCATCTCCCAATGCTGGTCGCGCGCGCCGAGGCCGACAAGGTTGGTCGGCCCCTGCGGCGTAGTTGCCAGCGGGCTCGCGAGCCGTTCGGCGGCGCCCGGATGACGGATCGCGACGCGCACGTCCCCCCCGACGATGTGATTGCCGAGCAACCCGGTCGCCGCGGCATTGGCATGGGTCACCAATCCTTCGGCGACGATCAGTACGGGGCCGAGGACCGCCTCGATCACTTCCTGCAGATGCGGCACGGGGGCTTGCGGCACGACTTCGGGTGGGCGCGGGGATTCGATCGGCTGGTCGCCGGTCCCGGTCGCGACCAGCGCGGCGGCGATACCGCCGACGAGCGCGATGATCGCCGCCTGGAGATTCCATTCGAGCAGGAATACCGCGACCGCCGCAATCACGACGAGCCCGATGGCGGTAACCGTGCGTGTCCCGAACCCTTGCAGCATCGGAGTGCCTTAGCGAGTGTTGCAGGCAGGCGGAAGCGATCAGTGCAGCGTGTGGCTGTACCGGCTGGGAGAAGCCACCGGGCCTGCTGGCATGGCTTTTGTGCCCAGAGGGCGCACGCGCGACGCGGCCCCGGCGTCAGGCTGCCAGGCGATCCAGCGTCGGGATTAGGTCGTCGAACGAATCGATCACCGCATCCGCACCCATTTGCTCGACCGGCTCGAGCAGGAAGCCGAAGCTGACCGCGATGCCCGGAATCCCCGCATTGCGGGCCGCCATGATATCGTAGATCGAATCGCCGACGAACGCGGCGCGACCGCCGCCCGAGCGCCGGATCATCTCGTCGATCGGCGCGCGGTCGGGTTTGGACAGGCCGGGGCCGAGCGTGTCGCCCCCGATGATGCAGGCAAACCGGTCGATCAGCCCCAGGTCAGTCAGTAGCCGGGTCGCGAAGGATTCGAACTTGTTGGTGCACACCGCGACGCGTACGCCGCGTTCCGCCAGCGCGTCGAGTGCCGCAACCGCACCGGGGAAGGGGCGTGTATGCACCGAGAGGTGATCGCCATAATAAGCGAGCATCCGCTTGTAGAGCGCGCGGAACGCATCGGCCTCGATCCCGCCGGTCGCTTCCAGCCCCTGCGTCAGCATGTGTTTCGCGCCGCCGCCGACCATCGTCTTGACTTGCGCGATCGTCAGCGGGGCACGGCCCACCGACGCGAGCGTGTCGTTGACCGCCGCGGTCAGATCGCCGCTGCTGTCGACCAGCGTCCCATCGAGGTCGAACCCCACGATATCGAATGAATTCTTCGTCATGACGGCATGACTGGCAGGGTTGCTATGGAATTGGCAAGACGGTCGTGGCAGTGCTTCGGGGATGAACCGACCCGTTGCCGCAATCGTCCTTGCCGCTGGCAAGGGCACCCGCATGAAAAGCGACCTGCACAAGGTCCTCCATCCGATCGCGGGGCGGTCGATGCTGCTCCATCTGGTCGACAGTATCGCCGCACTCGACCCCGCGCGGACCGTGGTGGTGACGGGGGCCGGGCGTGAGCAGGTCGAGGCGGCGGTCGCCCCGCTCGGCATCGCCACCGCGCTGCAGGCCGAGCAACTCGGTACGGGGCATGCGGTGGCGCAGGCCGAGGCGGCACTTGCCGGCTTCGACGGCGACGTGCTGATCCTGTACGGCGACGTGCCGCTCGTCTCGACCGCGACGATGCGCGCCATGCTCGACCGGCTTGCCGCGCCGGATGCGCCAGCAATCGTCGTGCTCGGCTTCCGCCCCAGCGATGCCGGGGCCTATGGCCGCATCATCGCGCATGACGGCGTGATCGAGAAGATGGTCGAATATAAGGACGCGACCGACGCCGAACGCGCGGTCGACCTGTGCAATTCGGGGCTGATGGCCGTGCGCAGCGAAGATTTGTTCGCGCTGCTCGCACGCGTCGGGAACGACAATGCTGCGGGGGAATATTATCTTCCCGATATCGTCATGCTCGCCGCCGCCGATGGCCGCCGGTCCGCGGTGATCGAGACCAGCGCGGGCGAAGTCGCGGGCGTCAACAGCCGCGCCGAACTCGCCGCGGTTGAGGCGGACTGGCAGGTGCAGCGCCGCGTGCGCGCGATGGCCGAGGGCGCGACGCTGATCGCGCCCGAGACGGTATGGTTCGCGCATGACACGCAGATCGGCCGCGACGTGGTGATCGAACCCAACGTCTTCTTTGGTCCGGGTGTCACCATTGCCGACGGGGTTGTGATCCATGCCTTCAGTCATATCGAGGGCGCACGGATCGGCGCGAAGGCCGAGGTCGGCCCGTTCGCGCGATTGCGCCCCGGCGCGGTGATGGGTGAGGCATCCAAGATCGGCAATTTTGTCGAGATGAAGAAGGCGGTGCTCGGCGCGGGCGCGAAGGCGAGCCACCTGACCTATCTGGGCGATGCCGAAGTAGGCGAGGGCGCGAACATCGGCGCGGGCACGATCACCTGCAATTACGACGGCTTCTTCAAGTACAAGACGGTGATCGGCGCGGGCGCGTTCATCGGATCGAACTCGGCGCTGGTTGCGCCGGTGACGATCGGCGCGGGCGCTACGGTCGGGGCAGGATCAGTGATCACCGCCGATGTCGACCCCGACGCGCTCGCGCTGGCGCGGCCACAGCAAGTCTCCAAGTCCGGATGGGCCAAGCGCTTTCGCGACGCGATGACCGCGAAGAAAGCTGGCAAGTGATATCACGCGATGATATCTATCGGTAATGGCTAGCAGGACCCTGGTTTCGCTCGGCGACGATCGCATTGCGCGGCTCGATCGGATCGCGGCCGAGCACGGTCAGTCGCGAGCGGCGGTGATCCGTGACGCGGTCGATCGGCTGATCGAGAGCGACGCGCAAGAGGGGGATCGGCAACGGCGACTGGCGGCGTTGCGCGCCGGCTTCGGGGCCTGGAAGGATCGCACCGACATTGGTGACGCCGTTGAATGGCAGCGGCGCGAACGCGCGAGCTGGACCCGTCCATGGGACGACGATTACGAAGAGGTCAAAGCCGAGTTTCCCGATCTCTTCGACGCGGAAGATGATCGTCAGCGCGCGATCTATCTCGATCAGCTTCGGGGCGTGCAGCCGTCGCCAAAATCGTGAGCGCCACGTCGTTCGACAGCAATATCCTGATCGATGCACTTAACGGCAACGTGTCAGCGCAGCGCGAGCTCGAGTCGGTCGACGATCGGTGGATCAGTCGGGTGACGTGGATCGAGGTCATGTCCCGGGTTGACCAGATCACGATGCCGCGGACGAAATCGCTGCTGGGGGGGTTCCTGATCGATGAGCTCGATATTGCGATTGCGACACGCGCGGCGGAACTGCGCAATGAGCGCCGGCTGAAGCTTGCCGACTCGGTCATCCTCGCGTCAGCGCAGGTTCACGGACGCATCTTAGTGACCCGCAATACCAAGGATTTCCCGGCCGACATGCCGGGGATCCACGTTCCCTATATCCTCTAGATCGAGACAATCGCATGTGTGGCATCGTTGGCATCCTGAGTACGGAAGACGTGGCGGACCGTCTGCTCGACGGTCTCAAGCGGCTCGAATATCGCGGCTATGATTCCGCCGGCATCGCAACCGATTTCGACGGCGCGATCGAGCGGCGGCGTGCGTCGGGCAAGCTGGTCAATCTCGCGAACGAACTTGCGGCGCACCCGCTGCCCGGCAAGACCGGGATCGCGCACACCCGCTGGGCGACGCATGGCGGCCCGACCACCAACAACGCGCATCCCCACGCGACTGGCGAAGTCGCGGTCGTCCACAACGGCATCATCGAGAATTTCAAGCCGCTCCGTGACGAACTCATCGCACGCGGGCGCACCTTCACCAGCGAGACCGATACCGAAGTCGTTGCGCATCTGATCAGCGAGAAGGTCGAGGCGGGGCTCGGCCCGATCGAGGCGGTGCGCGAAATCCTGCCACGGCTTCACGGCGCGTTCGCACTGGCGATCCTGTTCCGCCAACACCCCGATCTGCTGATCGGTGCGCGGCTCGGCTCGCCGCTGGTCGTCGGGCATGGCGAGGGCGAGATGTACCTCGGCTCTGATGCGCTCGCGCTCGCGCCGCTGACGCAGCGGATCGCGTATCTCGACGAGGGCGACTGGGTCGTGCTGACGCGCGACGGCGCGCAGGTCTATGACCGCGACAACACGCCCGTCGAGCGGCCGATCACGATCTCCGGCGTGACCGGCGATCTGGTCTCCAAGGGCAACCACAAGCATTACATGCTCAAGGAGATTTACGAGCAGCCGATCGTCGTCGCGCAGACGCTGCGCTCGTACCTCCAGCGGATGGAGGATCGCGTGACGCTGCCCATCCCCGAGTTCGACCTGTCGACGATCAAGCGCGTCACGATCGTCGCGTGCGGGACGAGCTTCTACGCGGGCATGGTCGCCAAATATTGGTTCGAACAGTTCGCCCGCGTGCCGGTCGATCTCGATGTCGCGTCAGAATTCCGCTACCGCGCGCCGGTGATGGAGGAGGGCGGTCTCGCGCTGTTCATCAGCCAGTCGGGCGAGACCGCGGATACGCTCGCAGCGCTGCGCCACGCCAAGGCCGAGGGGCAGACGATCGCGGTCGTCGTCAACGTGCCGACGAGCACGATGGCGCGCGAAGCCGACCTGTTGCTGCCCACCCATGCCGGTCCCGAGATCGGCGTCGCCTCGACCAAGGCGTTCACGTGCCAGCTCGCGGTGCTCGCGGCGCTCGCCGCCAATCTCGCGCGCGCCAAGGGCAAGCTGACCCCGGCCGAGGAAAAAATGATCGTCAAGCATCTCGCCGAAGCGCCCGCCGCGCTCAACGGTGCGCTCGCCTATGACGAGGCGATCGAGGCGATGGCGCATCACGTCGCGGTCGCGCGCGACGTGCTGTATCTGGGCCGTGGGACGGATTACCCGCTGGCGCTGGAAGGCGCGTTGAAACTGAAGGAAATCAGTTACATCCACGCCGAAGGGTATGCCGCGGGCGAGATGAAGCACGGGCCGATCGCGCTGATCGACGAGAATGTCCCCGTCATCGTCATCGCCCCCTCGGGCCCGCTGTTCGACAAGACCGTCAGCAACATGCAGGAAGTCCAGGCGCGCGGCGGCAAGGTCGTGCTGATCTCGGATTACGACGGTATCCAGGCGGCGGGCGACAATTGCCTTGCGACGATCACCATGCCCAAGGTCCATCCGTTGATCGCCCCGCTGGTCTATGCGGTGCCGGTGCAGTTGCTCGCCTATCACGTCGCGGTCATCAAGGGGACCGATGTCGACCAGCCCCGCAACCTCGCAAAGTCGGTGACGGTAGAATGAGCACGCCCCTCGTCGCCGGGATCGAACTCGGCGGAACCAAGGTCATTTGCGTTCTCGCCAGCGGACCCGACGATGTCCGCGACACGGTGACGATCCCGACCACGACGCCTGCGGAAACGATGGACGCGGTCGAGGCCGTGCTTGCGCGCTGGTCGGGTTATGAAGCGCTCGGCATCGCGAGTTTCGGTCCGGTGTCGCTCGATCCGGCCGATCCCAGGCACGGCTTTATCACCGCGACGCCCAAGCCCGGCTGGTCGGACACCGACGTCGGGCAGCGACTGGCGCGCGTCGCCGGCGTCCCGACCGGGTTCGACAGCGACGTCGCGGGCGCGGCACTTGGCGAAGGGCGCTGGGGCGCGTCGCGTACCGTGGCGGATCATGCCTATGTCACGGTCGGGACCGGGCTCGGCGTTGGCCTGGTGCTTGGCGGGACCCCGGTTTCAGGGCTTACGCATTCCGAGCTCGGGCATATCCGTCCAGTCCGGCTTCCCGGCGACACGTGGCAAGGGTCATGCCCATTCCACGGCGATTGCCTCGAAGGTCTGGCGTCGGGCACCGCGATCCGCGCCCGCGCGGGAACACCTGCACAGGACATCGCGGTCGATGATCCCGTATGGGACGGCGTTGCGCACGCGCTGGCGCAACTGTGCCACACACTGGTTCTGACCGGGATTCCGCGTCGCATCGTGATGGGCGGGGGGGTGATGGTCGGTGTTCCGCATCTGTTCGCGATGATCCAGCACAAGCTCGCCGAGAGCCTGGCGGGATATGGCAATGCGCGTGGTCTGATGCCGTTCGAAGCCTTTGTTGTTCCAGCGGAACTTGGCGGCATGGCCGGTCCGCTGGGTGCGATCGAGCTGGGCGTACGGGCACTGAGCAAGGGGTCGAGCTTCAGAAATTGTTAACCCAGTTTGCGTAGCAGGAACAAAAGGTGCATCGCGCCTTTTGTCTTGTGAGATGGTGTCCGATGCGAATTCTGATCGTCGATGACGAACCGGCCATGCACGAAAGCTATCGACGCAGTTTTACCTGTGATGACAGTGGTATGGCCGCCACGCTTGGGGAAATGGCCGCGGAATTATTCGGGGACGATTTGGCCCCCGATACCGTCGAACACGGACCTGCGTTCGAGCTGACTTTCGCGCTGCAAGGGGCGGAGGGCGTGTCCGCGGTGGCTGATGCGCTGCGCGACAAGAAGCGCTTCGCGGTGGCGTTCATCGATGTGCGCATGCCGCCCGGAATCGACGGCCGCGACACCGCGCAGCGCATCCGTGCGCTCGACCCGGACATCCACATCGTCATCGTCACCGGCTATTCGGACTTCACGCCGACCGAAATCGCGCGGGTCGCCGGGCCTCCGGACAAGATCTTCTACATCGCCAAACCGTTCGAGGTTGCAGAGGTCCAGCAGATGGCGATCGCGCTCGGGCATCGCTGGGAAGGCGACCGGGAACTGGCTGCCGCGCGCGAGACGCTGGCGGCGCAGGTGCGGCAACTCGAAGAGCAAGGCCACGAACTCGCGGCGAACGAAAGCCGGGCGATGCATCTCGCCAACCACGATTCATTGACCGAAGCGCCCAACCGTCTGGCGTTCCGGCGCGCACTGAGCGACCGTGCCAAGTCGGGCGCGCAGTTTGCCGTCGCGATGGTCGATCTCGACCGGTTCAAGCTGGTCAACGATACGCTCGGGCATCTCGCCGGCGATGAACTGATCCGCACGATGTGCGCGGTGTTGCAGCGCTCGATACCGTCGGGCGGAATGGTCGCGCGGCTTGGCGGGGACGAGTTCGGGCTGTTGTTCGACACCGCCGGGACCGATGCCGCCGAACAGGATTGCGCCCGGATCGCAAAGGCGTGCGCATCGACGTTCAAGGTCCTGGGCCATTCGGTGCAGGGTGGCGCATCGATCGGCCTGATCGCAACCGAGCCGGGCGAATCACGCGATCCGGTCGATCTCATGCGCCGGGCCGACCTCGCGCTTCACGATGCCAAGCGCGACGGTCGGGGGATCGTCCGGGTCTATGACGACGGGATGGACGAGACGATCCGTTTGCGTCGTGCGATCGAAACCGGACTGTCGGGCGCGATCGCGCGCAACGAACTGTCGCTCGCATTCCAGCCGATCGTGGAGCGGGAGCAATTGGAGATCGTCGGGTTCGAGGCGCTGTTGCGCTGGGAGACCGATGCGCACGGACCGATCGGGCCCGAAGTGTTCGTGCCGATCGCCGAGGAATCCAACCTGATCCACGAAATCGGCGACTGGGTGGTGCGTGAATCGCTCAAGGTGCTTTGCGAGTGGCCGACGCAGTATGTCTCGGTAAACTTCTCGCCGCGCCAGTTCCGGCGGCACAATTTCGTCGCACGGTTGATCGAGGAAGTGCAGCGCGCCGGCGTCGATCCGACGCGGTTCCAGATCGAAATCACCGAAACCGCGATCTTCGACGATGCCGACCGGGCAGCGGACACGCTCTACAAGTTGCGCCAGATGGGCTTCCGCATCGCGCTGGACGATTTCGGGACGGGCTATTCGAGCCTCTACAACATCCGCAAGTTCGCGCTCGATTGCCTCAAGATCGACCGCAGCTTCATCGACGGCATGGGCCGCGAGCGCGAGAGTGCGGCGATCGTCCAGTCGATCATCCATCTCGGGCGTGCGCTGGGGCTGGGCGTGGTCGCCGAGGGCGTGGAAAGCGAGGCGCAGTTGCAGGCGCTTCGCGTCGCGGGCTGCTCTCACATGCAGGGGTTCCTGTTCAGCCGTCCGGTTTCCAAGGTGTTCGCACGGCAGATCGCGCTCACGCGCTACATGGTCGACAACGGCCCGCCGCTTCCGCCCGAGAAGCCCGAGTTGCTGTTCGGAGGCAGCACCGTACCGCAACCATGAGGTCCGCCCTCGCCCGGTGGATTCGACGACGCACCCGGGCATCGCGGGCTTCGCGGGCGCTTGCGGCGAAACTTGTCGCCATCCTGACCGGGGTCGGGCTGATCGGGGCGGTCTTCCTGATCGCGGTTCTGTCGAGCGTCATCATCCCGAGTTTCAAGTCGCTCGAGGGCAAGTCGATCCAGGTGGAAATGGACCGCACCCGGACCGCGCTCGAGGCGGTGTCACGCACGGTCGAACTCAAGGCGCGTGACTTTGCCGAAGATGCCGCATTCGCACCGAACCGCGCGCAGGCTCGGCACATCTTCGACGATCGACAGGTGGACGGGATCGCCTGGCTGGGCGGCGCGGAGAATGAGACACCTGACGGAAACGGCAGCGTGCAATGGCGATCCGGCGACGGGCGGGCAATACAGCGGGCCTTTGCCGATGCGATACGACCGCTCCCGCTCGACCGGCTCGTGGGGGTCAACCGGTCTGCGCACTTCTACCTGAGACTGGGGAAGGCGGTCGCGGCCGTGGGGGTCGTACGGATATCGGGCAAGGACAGTCGCACCCCGCCGCATTTCGTCCTGCTAGCCCGCCGTCTTTCGCCGACCCTGTTGTCGGAAGCGTCGCACCTGCCGACGCGGGTCGATCTCGACAGTACCGCAGATGGCGCGACGACCGAGGCGACGCGCACCGCCATGCACATCGTCGTACCGATCCGCGGACCTGACGGACAAGCGGTTGCGGGTGCCGCGTTCACCGTACGGCGGGAATTCGCGGTGCTCGGTCAGCGGATGCTGCTGCTCGCGGTCGCGGGATCGGTCGTCCTGTTGCTGCTGCTGTTGCTGGCAGTGCGATGGTTGATCACCACCCAAGTGCTTCGCCCGCTCGCGCGGGTGGAGCGTCACATGAAGACGGTCCAGCGTTCCGGTACGCTGGCGCTGTTACCTGGCCCGATGTCTGCCGATGAGATCGGATCGCTTGCCACCAGCTTCAACGCGATGTTGCGGCAGTTGCACGATTTGCGGCAGCAACTTGAGTCGCAGAATTTCGCGCTGGGCAAAAGCGAGAGCGCCACCGCGATGCTGCACAACGTCCGCAATGCGCTTACCCCGGTCAGCACGATTCTGAGCCGTGCAAGCACGCAGACCGCGCCGGTCGATCTGGCGCTGCTCAACCGCGCTGTCGCGGAACTGGCGAACGATACGGTTGCGCCCGCGCGCCGGGAGAAACTGGCGGCGTTCGTCGCGACGGCGGTCGCGGCGGAAGTGCAGGATCGCACCGATCGTCATCGTGCGCTGCTGGTGGCGCGCGAGGCGATGGGTCAGGTGCTCGAAATCATCGGGCAGCAGCAGCGCGCTGTTCACGAACGCCCCGAAATGTCGCCGTGCGACGTGACCGACATCATCGCGCGTAACGCGACGATCGCGCGCTATTCAGGCAGCGTTTCGATCGCGGTCGGTTTCCCCGCGCAACCCTGTCATGTGCTGGCGAGCCGGATCATCCTCAGTCAGGTGATCGGCAATCTCTTCGCCAACGCCGCCGACGCGATCGCGGCGCACGGGACCGGCAGCGGCAGCATCCGGGTCACGATCGAACAGACCGACGACATGGCCCAGATCGTGATCCGCGACGATGGCGAGGGATTCGCGGCTGGCGCGGCGCCCAACCTCTTTCAGCGCGGCTATTCCACCCGGCAGCACAAGGTCGGGGGGCTTGGCCTGCACTGGTGCGCCAACGCGATGCAGGCGATGCAGGGGACGCTGCGGCTCGACAGTGCGGGGCCGGGGCAGGGGGCGGTCGCGACGCTGTCGCTGCGGCTGGCACCCGATGAAAGCGATGCTGTTTAACCGGCAGGTTCCTCTGTCGCCTTTGCGTCAGTCGGGCCGAAACGGCAGGATGCTCTCATAGGTCGCCAGCGGCAGCGCCCCGCGAATGAACCCGCCGTGGCGCAACACGAAGGTATGCCGCACGATTTCCGCCTGCTGCTCGATCCCGTAACGCTTGAGCGGCAACCCTGGACGGATCGCATAATCATAGCGGCAGAACGGATGCCGCACGAGCGGCAGGAAAATCCCGCGCTGAGTCTGCCAGATATGCGTCAGCTCATGGATCAGCAGACCTTGCGCATCGAGATTTCCGCACGCGAAATCATCGTGGTAGAGCGATCCCTTGGGATGGAAGCAGATGCATCCGGTGGGGGCCATGACGGTCTCGCGCGGCTGGAAGAATGCCCATTTGCGCTGCGTCAGCCGCACTTTCTCGTAATCGATCGCATCGCCGAACACACTGCGCGCGAGCGTTACTTCGCCGCTGGTCAACGTCCGCTTCGGTGCCCGTGCCACGCTGTCGTCTCAGTCCTTGAACACGGGAGCAGACGCGCCCGGCGCGATCGTCGGCACGAGCGCGTTGATCCGCCGACCGTCGGAGAAGGTGAAGGTCAGCGTGATCGGACGGCCCGGCTTGATCCCGGGGTTCATGTCGAACAGCATCAGATGCTTGCCGCCGGGTTTGAACTCGGTCGTGGACAAAGCGGGGATCTTGAGGTCGCCGAGCGGCTTCATCGTCGACATGCCCCCGGCGGTCATCGATTCATGCAGTTCGCTCTTGACCGCGACCGGGCTGTTGACCGCGATCAGCGTCGTTGCGGTCGGCCCGCCGTGGATCGTGAAATAGCCCGCGGACGGGCGACTGGGCATCGTTCCGAGCCGGACATAGCCGTGATCGACCTTGAGTTCGGGCGGCGACTGGCAGCCGGCAACCGACAGACCGGCCAAAACCGCAAAAAACCGCACGTTCAAATCTTATCTCCCGCATTGGGAACCCAAAGGCGTCTCTAGGCGTGCGAAAATCTTGCGACAAGCAAAAGCCCCCCTATATCGCTGGAGTAACGGGTCGTGCCGCTCAGTTCGAGGGCACGGCTGAACGTCCATTTTTTGACTGACGGGGGCCCAAGAGGACCAATGGCAAAAGTAATCGGAATCGATCTCGGCACGACCAACAGCTGCGTATCCGTCATGGAAGGCGGCAAGCCGAAGGTCATCGAAAACGCAGAAGGCGCGCGTACCACGCCGTCGATCGTCGCATTCGCCAAGGATGGCGAGCGACTGGTCGGCCAGCCGGCCAAGCGCCAGGCAGTGACCAACCCGGAGAACACGATCTTCGCGGTGAAGCGCCTGATCGGCCGTCGTTTCGACGACCCGATCACCAAGAAGGACACCGAGCTGGTCCCGTACCACATCGTGCGCGGCAACAACGGCGACGCATGGGTCGGCGCTGGCGGCAAGGAATATTCGCCTTCGCAGATCTCGGCATTCACGCTGCAGAAGATGAAGGAAACCGCGGAAGCCTATCTCGGCGAGACGGTCACGCAGGCGGTCATCACCGTGCCCGCGTACTTCAACGACGCGCAGCGCCAGGCGACCAAGGACGCCGGGCAGATCGCCGGTCTCGAAGTGCTCCGCATCATCAACGAGCCGACGGCTGCTGCGCTTGCGTATGGCCTCGACAAGGACACCAACAAGACGATTGCGGTCTATGACCTCGGCGGCGGTACGTTCGACATCTCGATCCTCGAGATCGGCGACGGCGTGTTCGAAGTGAAGGCGACCAACGGCGATACCTTCCTCGGCGGTGAGGATTTCGACAACAAGCTGCTCAACTTCCTGTCGGAAGACTTTAAGAAGGCCGAAGGCATCGACCTCACCAAGGACAAGCTGGCGCTCCAGCGTCTGAAGGAAGCGGCCGAAAAGGCGAAGATCGAGCTGTCGTCGGCAGCCACGACCGAAGTCAATCTGCCCTTCATCACCGCAGACGCGACCGGCCCGAAGCATCTCGTCAAGGCGATCACGCGTTCGGATCTCGAGCGTCTGGTCGAGGACCTGATCCAGCGTACGCTCGAGCCGTGCAAGAAGGCGATGGCGGATGCGGGCGTCAAGTCGGCGGACATCAGCGAAGTCGTCCTCGTCGGCGGCATGACGCGGATGCCCAAGGTCCGTCAGGTCGTGAAGGACTTCTTCGGCAAGGAGCCGCATTCGGGCGTCAACCCCGATGAGGTCGTGGCGATGGGTGCGGCGATCCAGGCGGGCGTGCTGCAGGGTGACGTCAAGGACGTGCTGCTGCTCGACGTGACGCCGCTGTCGCTCGGCATCGAGACGCTGGGTGGCGTGTTCACCCGGATGATCGATCGCAACACGACGATCCCGACCAAGAAGTCGCAGACCTATTCGACCGCGGACGACAACCAGGGTGCTGTCACCATCCGCGTCTTCCAGGGCGAGCGCGAAATGGCGGCGGACAACAAGATCCTCGGCCAGTTCGACCTGGTCGGCATCCCGCCCGCACCGCGCGGCGTGCCGCAGATCGAAGTCACGTTCGACATCGACGCCAACGGCCTCGTCAACGTGTCGGCTAAGGACAAGGGCACCGGCAAGGAGCAGCAGATCCGCATCCAGGCATCGGGTGGCCTGTCGGATCGCGACATCGAGCAGATGGTTCGCGACGCCGAGCAGTTCGCCGAGGACGACAAGAAGCGCCGTGCATCGGCCGAGGCGAAGAACAACGCCGAGAGCCTGATCCACACGACCGAGCGTCAGCTTGCCGACAATGCCGACAAGGTCGACGCGTCGCTCAAGGGCGAGATCGAAGCGGCAATCGCCGAAGCCAAGACTGCGGTCGAAGGCGGCGATCCCGAGGCGATGAAGGCCAAGGCCGAAGCGCTCGGCCAGGTTGCGATGAAGCTTGGGCAGGCGATCTACGAGAAGCAGGCGCAGGCCGACGCTTCGCCCGCCGCCGACGGGGCCGCGGCACCGAAGGACGACGTGGTCGACGCGGAATTCTCCGAAGTCGACGACACCAAGGCATAAGCACAAACGCCCTCTCTCGCTTGGCGGGGGAGGGCCGCCGGGCGCGGCGGTGGCGGGCATGGGCAGGGCGGTTGATCCGGTCGCTGCCCCACCCGCCACCGTCTCCCGGTCTGAGGGCCTGACATGAGCACCGAAGTCGATTTCTACGAACTGCTCGAATGCGAGCGCACCGCCGACGACGGGACGATCAAGACGTCCTATCGCAAGCTGGCGATGAAATATCACCCGGACCGCAACCCCGGTTGCAAGGATTCCGAGGCGCATTTCAAGGCGATCAGCGAGGCGTATGACTGCCTCAAGGATCCGCAGAAGCGCGCGGCCTATGATCGCTTCGGTCACGAGGCGTTCCGGCAGGGCGGCGGCGGTGGCGGTCGTGGTGGCGGTGGCGCGCAGGACTTCGGCGCTTTCTCCGATATTTTCGAGAACATCTTCGGCGAGTTCATGGGCGGCCAGCGCGGTGGCGGTGGCGCACAGGGACCGCGGCGTGGCGCGGATTTGCGCTACGACATGGAAATCACGCTCGAGGACGCGTTCCACGGCAAGTCGACCGACATCACGATCGACGTGTCGGGGGTGTGCGAGGTCTGCGAAGGCAGCGGCGCGACCCGCGGGACCGTCGCCAAGACCTGCGCTACGTGCCACGGCCACGGCAAGGTCCGCGCGCAGCAGGGCTTCTTCGTGGTCGAGCGGACGTGCCCGAGCTGCCACGGCGCGGGGCAAACGATCGCCGATCCGTGCGGCGCTTGCCACGGCGAAGGCCGGATCGACCAGACCAAGACGCGCACCGTCAACATTCCGGCAGGGGTCGACGAAGGCACGCGCGTTCGCCTGACCGGCGAGGGCGAGGCGGGTCTGCGCGGCGCACCGTCGGGCGATCTCTACATTTTCCTCCACGTCGCGCGGCATCCGCTGTTCGAGCGCGAGGGGACCACGCTGTTCGCGCGCACGCCGATCAGCTTCACGACCGCAGCACTCGGGGGCGAAGTCACGATCCCGGGGCCGGACGGGGTCAATCACACGATCAAGATCCCGGCGGGCACACAGTCCGGACGTGAGTTGCGCCAGCGTGGCGCGGGGATGCCAGTGTTGCAGGGCCGTGGTCGCGGCGATCTGGTGATCCGCGTCGAAGTCGAGACGCCGACGAGCCTCACCGCGCGCCAGCGCGAGTTGCTCGAGGAGTTCCGCGCGACCGAGACGGGCAAGGAATGCCCGCAGACGAGTGGGTTCTTCAAGAAGGTGAAGAGCGCCTGGGTGTAATGCTTTGGGGGGAAGCGAGCGGCCGCCAGGAGGCGCTTTCCCCTTCATCTGCTACTTCCCCGGCGAAGGCCGGGGCCCAGTAGTGAGACAGAAGAGCCTTGAGCGCCGCGCTACGTTACGTCGGCCATCTCGACTGGGCCCCGGCCTTCGCCGGGGAAGCGGTTGGCGACGTATTAAATCACGCGAAAAATCAGGGAAATCTGAAAAGCGCTTCTCCCGCCCCTTGTCACAAGGGGCGGTCGAGCGGTCGGATGGTCAGAAGATCAGGACTTCCGCCACCAGCGCGACGCCGGCCACGGCAATAAGGCCGCTGGCCAGGTTCTGCAGGATGCGCATTTGAGAGTCTCCGTGCCGGATCATCCCGGCACGAAGACATTTGGAGATTGTTGCTTAATTCAGCAACATTATTACGCGCATTCGCAAGTGCAGCATTTGCACGTTGAAACGTGCTCTGGTGTAGACGAACGGTTAACCCTGCGCCCCGAACACCCGCGCGAAGATCGTGTCGACGTGCTTCAGATGATAGCCGAGATCGAACTTGTCTTCGATCTCCGCGACCGACAGCGCCGCCGTCACTTCCGGGTCGGCCTTGAGCAGTTCGAGCAGCGATAGTTCGCCATCCGATTCCCACACTTTCATCGCGTTGCGCTGGACGAGGCGATACGAATCCTCGCGGCTCACCCCGGCCTGGGTCAGCGCGAGCAGCACCCGCTGCGAATGGACGAGCCCGCCCATCTTGTTGAGATTCTTCTCCATTCGCACCGGATAGACGAGCAGCTTCTCGATCACCCCGGTCATCCGCCCGAGCGCAAAGTCGAGCGTGATCGTCGCATCGGGGCCGATATAGCGCTCGACCGACGAATGGCTGATGTCGCGCTCATGCCACAGCGCGACATTCTCGAGCGCGGGCGTGACATAGCCGCGCACCATCCGCGCGAGGCCGGTGAGGTTCTCGGTCAGCACCGGGTTGCGCTTGTGCGGCATCGCCGAGGAGCCCTTCTGGCCCGGCGAGAAATACTCTTCCGCTTCCAGCACTTCGGTGCGCTGGAGATGGCGTACTTCGGTCGCGAGCCGCTCGATCGATGAGGCGATCACGCCAAGCGTCGCGAAGAACATCGCGTGGCGGTCGCGCGGGATGACCTGAGTGGAGACCGGCTCGACGGTCAGGCCGAGCTTGGCGGCGACATGTTCCTCGACGCGCGGATCGATGTTAGCGAAGGTGCCGACCGCACCCGAAATCGCACAGGTCGCGATATCGGCGCGCGCCGCGACCAGACGCTCGCGGTTGCGCGCAAATTCGGCATAGGCCTGCGCCAGTTTGAGGCCGAACGTCACCGGTTCGGCATGGATTCCGTGGCTGCGCCCGATCGTCGGCGTCATCTTATGCTCATGCGCTCGGACCGAAAGTGCTGCGAGCAAGGCATCGATATCTGCGATCAGCAAATCCGCCGCCTGCGCCAGCTGGACCGCAAGGCAGGTGTCGAGCACGTCGGACGAGGTCATCCCCTGATGCATGAAGCGCGCTTCGTCGCCGACCTGTTCCGCCACCCAGGTGAGGAAGGCGATCACGTCATGCTTGGTGACGGCTTCGATCGCGTCGATTGCGGCGACGTCGATCTCGGGCTTGGTCGCCCACCACGCCCAGAGCGCGTCCGCTGCCTTGCGCGGGACGACGCCGAGGTCGGCGAGCGCCTCGGTCGCGTGCGCTTCGATCTCGAACCAGATGCGGAAACGCGCCTCGGGCGTCCAGATCGCGGTCATCGCGGGGCGGGAATAGCGGGGGACCATCGGCAATCCTTCATCAAAACGCAGCGGGCAGGGTCGTGCACCAAGAACGGGCCGGATCGGCCCATCGTGGATTCGGCACGCAACCGGGTGAGCGGGGCGTTAGCAGGGACGGAGCGAGGCTTCAAATGTGGGCGCAAGGGGCTCCAGCCATAGCAATGGGCGGCGTGGTGCAGCATAAGGCGGTATTGGCATCGCTGGGCTGCAAACCCGTGCGATCCAAGTCAAGGAGATGTGTAATGTTGAAGTCGATCATTATTGCCAGCGCACTGACCGTGTCTGCACCGGCACTGGCCCAGGTCACGCAACCGTCTGCCGCTGTTCCTGCCGATACGCAGCAAGGTGCGACCAATGCTAACCCCAGCCAGGCGACACCTATGGCGCAGCCACCGGCTGGCACCGAATCGGCACCGGCGCAGACCGCCGAAGCGCAACCCGCGACGGGTGCGCAGATCGCCGATGTCGTCGGCACCGAATTTCCGACCTATGACAAGAACGGCGACGGTTCGCTGAGCGCCACCGAGTTCAGTGCCTGGATGGTCGCGCTCAAGACCGCGAGCGACCCTTCGACCAAGGCGACCGCGCCAGCGACCAAGACCTGGGTCGCGACGGCGTTCGCGCAGGCGGACGCGGACAAGAACAAGAAGGTGTCCAAGGGTGAGCTGACCACCTTCCTGTCGGCTGCTGGCTGATCGATCCCGTGCCGCTTCCTCGTCGCCTGCGCATGGCGCGGCGATGAGGGGCGGGGTCGCACCATTGTGTCACTATTTCCGCGCCCCGCCCCCCCGTTCGTGCTGAGCGAAGTCGAAGCACTGCCTCGCCCCGTTGAGCAGGCCCTTCGACTGCGCTCAGGGTGAACGGTGAGGGGGGGGACGCTACCTTTCCGACCATTTTTCCCATTCCCCGTTCGTGCTGAGCGAAGTCGAAGCACTGCCTTTCCCCGGTTGCGCAGGCCCTTCGACTGCGCTCAGGGCGAACGGGAGGAGGGGGGCGCTACCTTTCCAGCAAATTCTTCCATTCCCCGTTCGTGCTGAGCGAAGTCGAAGCACTGCCTCGCCCCGGTAGAGCAAGCCCTTTCGACTGCGCTCAGGGCGAACGGGAGGAGGGAGGGCGCTACCTTTCCAGCAAATTCTTCCATTCCCCGTTCGTGCTGAGCAAAGTCGAAGCACTGCTTTGCCCCGGTCGCGCAGGCCCTTCGACTTCGCTCAGGGCGAACGGGGGCATGCGATCACCAACTTCCAGGTTCCAGGCTTCCAGCGCATCGCTCAGCGCCCAGCGATGCTCCCCAGATCCATCGCGGGGTCGATCACGCGTCCGGCTTCCTTACGCTCCGAATAGCGCTCGACCAGTTGCGCGCCATGCGGGCGCAGCAGCACCGTAAAGCGCACCAGCTCTTCCATCACGTCGACGATCCGGTCGTAATAGCTCGACGGTTTCATCCGCCCGGCCTCGTCGAATTCGGCGAATGCCTTGGCGACGCTTGACTGGTTGGGGATCGTCACCATCCGCATCCATCGCCCGAGAATGCGCAGCGTGTTGACGCTGTTGAACGATTGCGACCCCGCCGAGACCTGCATCACCGCAAGCGTCCGCCCCTGGGTCGGGCGCATTCCACCCATCGCGAGCGGGAGGTGATCGATCTGCAGCTTCATGATCCCGGTGATCTGGCCGTGCCGCTCGGGGCTGCACCACACCTGTCCCTCGGACCACAGCGAATGCTCGCGCAGTTCATGGACTGCCGGGTGATCGTCGCCCGCCACCTGATCGGGCAGCGGCAAGGTCGAGGGATCGAAAATCCGTGTCTCGCACCCGAAGAATTGCAGCAGCCGCGCGGCTTCCTCGACACAGAGCCGCGAGAACGACCGTTCGCGCAAAGACCCGTACAGCAGCAGGATCCGCGGCGGCGGGTCGCCCGCACCCAACCCCGACGCCGGGCGCGCGATGGCAAAGCGGCGGTCGAGCGCGGGCAAATGTGTCGGGTCGGGCAGGGGGCGCAACGGCATCAGGCGACGCGCTGGCCAGCGGCGACGATCACCTGTTCGCCGTCTTCCTTGGCAAACGCATCTTGTTGCGCGGTTGGGAGCAGATCGAGCACCGCTTCCGACGGACGGCACAGTTTGACACCCGTTGGTGACACGACCAGCGGGCGGTTAATCAGGATCGGGTGTGCGACCATCGCGTCGAACAGTGCGTCGTCGGACAGCGTTTCGTCGGCCAGACCGAGCTCGACATAGGGCGTGCCCTTCTCGCGCAACAGCGCGCGCGGCGTGATCCCGGCACGGCGAACGAGATCGACGAGCAGGTCGCGCGACGGGGGTGTCTTGAGATATTCGACGACATGCGGCTCGATTCCGTCGTTGCGAATCAGCCCGATCGTGTTGCGCGACGTCCCGCAGGCGGGGTTGTGATAGACGATGATATCGACGGACATGGCGTGACCTTTCAGCAGCAGGGGGTGAGCGCCTCGATCAGCGGCGTGCAGAGATCGGCATTGCCAGCGCAGCAATCCTGCACGAGAAACAGCATCAACCCCCGGACCGAATCGAGGTCTGCGCGGTAGAAGATCGTCCGGCCCTGGCGCTCGAATCGCACGAGGCCAGATCGCGTCAGGATCGCCAGATGCGCGGACATGGTGTTTTGCGGGACACCGAGTTGCCGCGCGACTTCGCCGGCGGGAAGGCCCTCGGGGACGTGCCGGACGAGCAGACGAAACGTATCGAGGCGCGTTCCCTGGGCGAGCGCGCCAAGCGCTGCGATGGCGAGAGCTGATTCCATATATCCGGAATAGCGGATGGTTGTCCGTGTGCAAGGGGGTATCTAATTGAAAGGCCAGCTGTCCGGTACGGCATGGTACGAATAAGGGCAGGTTTGATACGTTCGGATGAGTTCTGCGAAACCGTCCGTCATCCTGAACTCGTTTCAGGATCCAGCCCACCGCGAGTCCGGACCATCCTTGTTGCACGGTGGATGCTGAAACGAGTTCAGCATGACGGCAGCGGTTGGGGTGTGGGGTGGCGCAGCAGACGGCCGTGCCAAGCCCTTTGCGAAGGTCTCGCCCCACCGGGCGGCCGCCGGCGCCGGAAGGCG
Source organism: Sphingomonas sp. PsM26 (assembly GCA_030433805.1). GTDB lineage: Bacteria > Pseudomonadota > Alphaproteobacteria > Sphingomonadales > Sphingomonadaceae > Sphingomonas. The sequence continues at coordinate 29,909 of JARUXA010000002.1, forward strand.
ACTCCCCCTAACCTTCCGCAGCCACCGCCCTACAGCAGTCCCATCGCGCGCAGGCTCGAATGCCCTGACCCAGCGATAATCACGTGATCATGCAAGGCGATCCCCAACCGTTTGCCCGCCTCCGCCACCCGCCGCGTGATGTCGATGTCCGCACGGCTCGGCGCGGGGTCGCCGCTCGGATGATTGTGCACCAGAATGATTGCAGCAGACCCCAGGTCGATCGCGCGCCGGATCACCTCGCGAACATAGAGCGCGGCTTCGTCGATCGACCCGTCGCTCATCACTTCGTCGCGGACCAGCATGTTGCGCGCATTGAGATGCAGCACCCGGACGCGCTCGTTGGTGCGGTGCGCCATGTCGGCATGGAGATAGTCGAGCAGCGCCTGCCAGCTGGCGAGGACCGGGCGCGTGCTCGCCTCGACCCGCAGCAGGCGGAGCGCGGCGGCCTGCACGATCTTGATCGCGGCCGCCGACGTATCGCCCATTCCGGCAACCCGCATCAGGGCCTCGGGCTCGGCCCCGAAAACGCCGCCGATCCCGCCGAACTCGGCAAGCAGCGCCTTGGCCAACGGCTTGGTGTCCCGGCGCGGTATCGCGAGCGCGAGCAGATACTCGACCAGTTCGTGATCGAGCAGTGCCTCCTCTCCCTGGAGGAACAGCCGCTGACGCAACCGCGCACGGTGCCCTGCTTGGTCCGGAAGGGAAGGGGCTGGCGCGCTCATCGACCCCAGACCTATCGTTACGCTTGCGACGAAGCAACGCGGGCGTCTATGTCTCCAATATTGGCGTGCCGCTGGAAGGTCCGGACGGCGACCAATGGTTGACACCCCCCGGTCTGCTTCTTAAACGATCCGTCACACGGGGGTTGCCCCTGTTTCCCGCACATATCGTCGCGGTGCCATGACGGCACGGCGGCGTTTTCTTATCAGGACACGCGCCCCTTGGCCGATCAACGCCCGACCGACGACCTCGACGCCCGCATTGCTTCGGCACGTGCGGCATCGCAGGCGCGTGGCCAGGGCGTGGTGCCGCAGGCAAAGGGCTATGGCCAGGGAACCCGGGTTCTCGCGCTATTGCTCGGTGCGTTGCTTGGTGGTGGAATTCTTGGCTGGGCGCTTGATTCGTGGCTCGGTACCAGTCCGTGGGCTCTGCTCATCGTGCTGGCGCTGGCCGTCGTTGGAGCGTTCATGAACATCATGAAGATTTCGAAGGAGCGCGCGGAGTGAGCGCCGGCAAAATCGATCCGATGGAACAGTTCATGGTGGAGCCCGTCCTGGGCCGCCATATCGAGCTGTTCGGTTACGACGTCTCCTTCACCAACTCGGCGCTGTTCATGGTCGTCGTGTTCGTGCTGCTGGCGGTGTTCATGGCGGGCGGTCTCAAGCGCCAGCTCATCCCCGGCCGCTGGCAGGTGATGGCCGAGAACGCGGTGAGCTTCATCGATTCGATGGTCAGCGTGAACATCGGTTCGGGCGGCAAGAAGTTCGCCCCCTACATCTTCTCGCTGTTCTTCTTCATCCTGTTCGCCAACCTGATCGGTGTCATGCCGCTCGCGATCCTGCCGGGGCTGCACACCTTCGCGGTGACGAGCCACATCACGGTCACCGCGATCCTGGCATTCCTGTCGTTCGCGATCGTGCTGGTCGTTGGTTTCGCGAAGCACGGCCTCAAGTTCTTCTCGCTGTTCGTGCCGCACGGTGCGCCCGGCTGGCTGATGCCCGTCATCATCCCGGTCGAGTTCGTGTCGTTCATGGTCCGCCCGTTCAGCCTCGCGCTGCGACTGTTCGTCGCGATGACCGCCGGGCACATTTTGCTCGAAGTGTTCGGCAGCTTCGTGGTGCAGGGCATCAACGCCGGCGGCGCGCTCGGCCCGATCGTCAGCGTGCTCAGCTTCGTCATGATCGTCGGCGTCAGCGCGCTCGAGCTGCTGGTCTGCGCGATCCAGGCTTACGTCTTTGCACTGCTCACGTCGCTGTACCTGCACGACGCGGTGCATCTGCACTAATCGTTTTCAACACCCATCTGACTGTATTCTAAGGAGCTTAACATGACTGATCTTGGTGCAATGTACATCGGTGCCGGCCTGGCAGCGATCGGTGTCGGCCTCGCGGCACTCGGCGTCGGCAACGTGTTCGGTTCGTTCCTCGAGGGCGCACTCCGTAACCCGGGCGCAGCAGACGGCCAGCAGGGTCGCCTGTTCATCGGCTTCGCAGCATCGGAGCTGCTCGGCCTGATCGCGTTCGTCGTCGCGATCCTCATCCTCTTCGTCGTCCGCTAAGTAAGAGCGAGCGCAGCCCATGCCGCAGCTTTCCCAGATCGGTGAGATCTACGCCTCCCAGCTCTTCTGGCTGGCGATCGTATTCGCGCTGATCTATTTCGGGATCGGCAAGGCGATGGTCCCCAAGATCGAGGCGACGATCGACGATCGTAACGGCCGGATCGACGGCGACATCGCCGCGGCAGAGGCTGCGCGCGCGCAAGCGCACGCCGTCGAGGCAGCCTATCAGACCGGGCTCGAAAACGCCCGGTCGAAGGCTGCCCTGGCGCTGGGCGAGGCCAAGGATCGCGCCACCGCGAATACCGAAGCCAAGCTCAAGGCAAGCGATGCGGCGATGCAGGCACAGCTTGCCGCCGCAACCGCGCAGGTCGCAGCGTCCAAGACGCAGGCCTTCGCCGAGATTGAAACAGCAACGACCGATGCGGTCGAAGCGATTGTCGCCAAGCTTTCGGGCGTGGCGGTGGACCGTTCGACGATCGAAGCGCGTGTGAAGACGGAATTGGCGCATGGCTGAGGGTTCCACCGTACAAACGGTAGCATCGACGGGCGTCGCCGAACTCCATCACGAGCCAACCGCGTTCGGCATCAACGCAGCCGGCTGGGTCGCGCTGTCGATGCTGGTCGTGATCGGGCTGCTGCTCTGGAAGAACGTACCGGGCCTGGTGGCGCGGATGCTCGACGGGCAGATCGAAAAGATCCGGTCGCAACTGGACGAAGCCTCGCGGTTGCGGGCTGAAGCCGAGGCGCTGCTCGTTGCTGCCCAGGCACGCGATGCGGCAAGTGCTGGCGATGCCGCCGCGATCGTCAAGCATGCCGAAGCCGAAGCCGCCGCGATGGTGGCAAAGGCAGAAACCGATCTGGCCGAGCTCGTCGCACGTCGCCAGACGATGGCGCAGGACCAGATTGCCGCTGCACAGCGCGGTGCCATCGCCGAAGTCCGCGCCTCGGCCGCCGATGCAGCCGCCCGCGCCGCATCGACGATCATTGCCGAGCGTCATGGCGCCGACGCCGACAAGGCGCTGGTCGACCGCACGATCGCAGGGTTGGGCCGCCTCAACTAAGCACGCGCCGGTCGATCCGGCGCGCTGCGTTTGCCTTGTCACACGTCGGAGCTAGGGTAGCGTGCCACGGCGATTCGCGCCGTCGTCACTCTACGAGGCTCCGTCATGAAAACTTTCGTCCTCGCTGCCGTCATGCTGTCATCGGCAGCACCTCTGGCGGCCCAATCGACCGCGCCTACGACCCCGACCACCCCTGCGCCCGCACCCGCTCCGGCCGCGAAATTCACGCTCGATACGCCGATCGAGACGATCGCCGCGGATCCCGCGGCGAAACAGGTGCTCGACGCGGATCTGGACAACATCACCGCGCACCCGATGTACGATCAGTTCAAGAGCATGTCGCTGTCACAAGTCCAGCCGTTGTCGCAGGGCGCACTGACCGATGCGGCGCTGGTCAAGGTCAAGGCGGACCTGGCCGCACTGAAATAGCGTTCCTGCCCCGCATTCCGGGTCTGTTCGGTCCGGAATGCGGGCAAGCGCGGTTCAGGCGTCGCGCAAGCCCACACCGATGCTCGCGCGCGCCTGCTCCGCTTCGTTGGACACGACCGGATAGGCGCAATAATCGGCGGCATAATAGGCACTCGGGCGATGATTGCCCGACCAGCCGATGCCGCCGAACGGTGCGCCCGACGAAGCGCCGTTGGTCGGCTTGTTCCAGTTGACGATCCCGGCGCGGGCATTCGCCCAGAACTGGTCGTACAGCTTCGGGTTCTGGCTCAACAGCGACGCCGACAGGCCGTAGCGCGTGTTGTTCGCCTCGACGATCGCATCCTCGAAGCTCGCCTTACGAATCACCTGCAAGATCGGCCCGAACAGCTCGATGTCCGGGCGGTCGTTGAGATCCGTCGTATCGATCAGCGCGGGGCGCAGGAACGGACGGTCGGGGACGGGACGCTCGAGGTGACGGATCGCACGCCCGCCGCGCATCATCAGCTCGAGGAAGCTCTCGGTCAGCAGGTCAGCGGCCTGATTGTCGATCACCGGTCCCATGAACGGGGCAGGGGAGGCGTGCGGTTCATCGACGATGATCCGCCCGACCAGCTTGGTCAGTTCGTCCATCAGCGGATCATATTGCTTCTCGTCGACGATCAACCGGCGCGCGGCGGTGCAGCGCTGGCCCGCGCTGGTGAAGGCGGACTGGACGATCAGCACAGCCGCGGCATGAAGATCGGGCGACTCCCACACGATGATCGGGTTGTTGCCCCCCATTTCGAGCGCAAGGATCTTCTCGGGGCGAGTCGCGAACTGACGGTTGAGCGCGATCCCGGTCGGTGCCGAGCCGGTGAACAGCAGCCCATCGATCCCGTCATGCGCCGCCAGCGCCTTACCTTCGTCCGCGCCGCCGATCAGCAGGCGGATGCACCCCTCGGGCACACCGCCCGCGCGCAGGCAATCGACCAGGAACGCGCCGGTCGCCGGGGTCTTCTCGGAGGGTTTGAACACCACCGCATTCCCTGCGAGCAGCGCGGGGACGATGTGGCCGTTGGGCAGATGCGCCGGGAAGTTGTACGGCCCGAGGACGGCCAGCACGCCGTGCGGCTTGTGACGCAGCGCCATCCGTCCGGCCATCTGCGAATCGAGCCGCCGCTGCGGAGTCCGGTCGGCATAGGCACTGACTGAAATGTCGACCTTGGCGATCACCGTCTCGACCTCGGTGCGCGCTTCCCACAATGGCTTGCCGGTCTCGCGCGCGATCAGGTCGGCAAACGGCTCGGCCCGCGCGCGGACGACATTGGCGAACCGGCGGAGCGTCTCGATCCGGTTGGTCAGCGGTTGCGCCGCCCACGATGCCCAGCTTGCCCGCGCGGCGGCGACCTCGACGTCGGCGTCGCCGATGGCACCCTCCCACAGCAAGGCACCGGTTGCGGGTTCGTAGGATAGGAGATTGCTCGTCATCGGAGAGTCTTGCCCCAGAATTAAGGGTGAATCCACTTCCCTGACGCGACCTTATCCCGCCAATGCCTCGCCCATTTGGCGGATCGCGGCGATCTTTGCATGGAATGGTGCCCAATCATCGCGCGTATCGATCGCCGCCCAGATCGCCTCGACCTCGTCGATCAGCATCGAACACGGTGCGCTTGACCAATAGGGGTGGGTACGCGCTTTCCGCGGCGCATAGCCCGCGAGCGCGGCGCGCAGGGGATCGAAAGCCTCGCCCTCCGGAACGGTGCCGCCGAAGGCGTCGAAGAAGAAGTGGTCGATCCCGATCGCGCTCTGCGTAAGGCCCTGTTCGATCGTCTGGACCAGCGCGCGGTCGCGCACCGGCTCCTGCGGCACCACGCCAAGCCGCCAAAGGATCGCGTCAGACACGGCGCGTTGATAACGCTCCGGGAAGGTCTCGAGGATGTCGATAAGCGGCTGCGCCTCGCTGACGGTGCGCAGGGCGACTGCGAGTTGCATCGCATTCCAGTGGATCGCCTCGGGCTGGCGACCGAAGGCGTAAAGCCCCGCGTGGTCGAAATAAGCCGCGGTAAACGCCGGGTCCCACGTCGGTGCCCAGCGCCACGGGCCATAGTCGAAGCTTTCGCCCGTCACGTTGATGTTGTCGGTGTTGAGCACTCCGTGGACGAACCCGGCCGCCATATAGCTTGCCGCGAGCGTCGCGGTCCGCCCGACGACCAGGTCGAGCAGCCGCGCAGGCGCGTCTTCGCCTGGTTCCTCTCTATACAGGTTGCGGAGCACATATCCGACCAGACGAGTCATGCTCTCCGCATCGCGCAGATAGGCGAGCCGCTGGAACGTGCCGATCCGGATGTGGCTGTGGCTGAGCCGCACCAGCACCGCCGAGCGCGTCGGCGATGGCTCGTCGTTGCGCTCCAACTCCTCACCGGTTTCGATCAGCGAGAAACTCCGCGACGTCGGCACGCCCAGCGCCTCGAGCATCTCGGTCGCGAGCACTTCGCGCATCCCGCCCTTGAGCGTCAGTCGACCGTCGCCGAAGCGGCTCCACGGCGTCGTCCCCGATCCCTTGGTGGCGAGGTCCATCAGCCGGTCGCGGTCATCGCGCAACTGCGCGAACAGGAACCCCCGGCCGTCGCCGATCTCGGGGTTGTAGTTGCGGAACTGATGGCCGTGATAGCGCAGCGCAAGCGGCTGCTCGAGGCTGCCCGGCATCGCCGCGAAGCGCCCGAAATGCTCGATCCATTCCGCGGCACCGAGATCACCAAGCCCCACCTCCGCCGCGGCGCGATCGTTACGGAATCGCAGGTGGGTTTCGGGGAAATTCGCCGCGGCGACAGGATCATAGAATGCGTCGCCGAGATCGAGGATCGCGGTTTCGGGGCGATAGGGTTGCGGGTGCTGGTCCATACGTGAATATGGAGGGTACCAACCGCAGGACGCAACCATGCCACCGTATGAAAACCGATATTGGTGGTCCAATGACGGCCTCCGCCTCCATTATCGGGACTATCCGGGTCCTGCCGATCGCCCGCCGATCCTGTGTCTGCCCGGTCTGACGCGCAACGCGCGCGACTATCACGACCTTGCGCGGCGCCTGTCCCCCGACTGGCGCGTGATCGCGATCGACCTGCGCGGGCGCGGCGACAGCGGTTATGCCAAGGACCCGATGAGCTATGTGCCGCTCACCTATGTCCAGGACGTGGAGGCGTTGCTGCGCGAACTGGACGTAGCGCGCTACGTCGCGTTCGGCACGTCGCTCGGCGGGATCGTCGCGATGCTGCTGGCGGGGACCGCTCGCGAGAGACTGGCGGGGTTGGTGCTCAACGACGTCGGCCCGGAGATCAGCCCCGAGGGCCTGTCGCGGATCCGCAGCTATGTCGGCAAGTCCAACACCTGGCCGACCTGGCTCCACGCCGCGCGCGCGGTCGCGGAGGCGAACGAGTCGGTCTATCCCGACTTCCAGCTCGAGGACTGGCTCGCGATGGCCAAGCGGTTGTACCGGCTCAACAGCGCCGGGCGGATCGTGCTCGATTACGACATGAAGATCGCCGAGCCGTTCCGCGTTCCCGGCAACGAAGCGGGGCCCGACATGTGGCGCGCGCTCGACGGGTTGAAGACCGTGCCCACGTTGCTGGTGCGCGGCGCGACCTCGGACGTGCTCGCGGCGAATGTTGCCGAGCGGATGGCCGGGGTGCTGGAGCAGGGCGACCTCCTTACGATCCCCGCCACCGGCCATGCGCCGACGCTCGACGAACCCGACGCGATCGCTGCGATCGACCGGCTGCTCGCCCGGATCGCCGCGGAACCCGCTTCGGGCTGAGGCGTATCCAAGGGACTGAAACCGGGAGCCCTTGCATGACCGACTTGTCCGACGCGCATACCGCGATGCCGAGCCTGAAGGGCAAGCGGGTGATCATCACCGGTGGCACCACCGGCATCGGTCGCGCGATCGCCGTGCTGCTGGCGAGCGAAGGCGCGCGCGTCTTTATCTGCGGTCGCAGTGACGAACACCTGGCTGATGCGCTCGCGCGGATCCGCGAAGTGGGCGAGGGCGACGGGATCACGCTCGACCTGTCGCATGAGGCGAGTCCCAAGGCGTTCGTCGCGGCGGGCAAGGCGTATCTCGGAGGGGTCGATGTCTCGGTGATCAACGCCGCGGTCGCCGCGGAGGGCCTGAGCGACATGTCCGAGGAGGAGGTCCGCTATGCCATTGCGACCAACTTCACCGGCTATCTGATGACCGCGCACGCCTCGATCTCCGCGCTCGATGGCGCGGGCGACATCGTGTTGATCGGGTCGATGAGCGCGCATGTGCTCGGACCCAACTCCACGGTCTATGCCGGGATTAAATACGGCATCCAGGGCTTTGCCGAGGCGTTCCGCCGCGAGATGGGGCCGAAGGGCGTGCGCGTATCGCTGGTCGAACCCGGTCTTACCGGATCGACGATGCAGGAACCCGAATCGCCGCCCGAGAAGCAGCGCGAGAAGATCCGCGATGAAACCTCGCTGCGCGCGGAAGACATTGCGGTCGGCGTGCAGTACATCCTGACGCAGCCACGCCGCACGGTTATCCAGCAGCTCACCATCTCGCCGCGGAACCAGGATTCAGAATGACCTTTCCCCATGACGCGCTGATCTTCACCCCCGCCGACGTCGACCTGAGCAAGTCTCCGCTCGCCGGACAGATCGACGCCGAGACCTATGTCCTCGGCGCGTTCAATCCCGGGATGACGCGGCTCCCCAACGGTAATCTGCTGCTGATGGTCCGGATCGCCGAGGCGCTGCGGACTCCTATCAAGGAGCAGCAGATCCACGCAATCCGCTGGCATGACGGCGGTTTCTGCCTCGATGCATGGCCGCTCGATTTCGTCGACACGGCCGACCCGCGCAAGTTCATGATGCGCGGCGGCGGGTGGAAGGTAATGGCGCTGACCTCGCTGTCGTGGCTGCTCCCGGTCGAACTCAACGCCGACGGCACGGCGGTGGTGGCGGTGCATTACGACAAGGCGATCGCACCGCAGGCCTCCTACCAATGCTACGGCGTCGAGGATGCGCGGATCAGCAAGGTCGGCGATCGCTATCTGATGACGACCTGCTCGGTCAGCCCGGAGCGGCATTCGACGACGCTGTACAGTTCGGACAATGCGCTCGATTGGACGCTCGAGGGGATCGTGCTCGATCACCAGAACAAGGACATGCTGATCTTCGAAGGGCTGGTCGGCGGCAAATATTGGGCACAGACGCGGCCCTTGGGCGACCTGTATTTCGCCTATCCGCCGGGGAGCGAATGGCGCGCGGGGCCGTCGATCAACCTGTCGACCTCGCCCGATGCGCTCCACTGGAAGCCGCACGAGCGCCCCGGTATCCGCCCGCATTCGGCGACGATGGCGACCGCGCGGATGGGCGGCGGCACCCCGCCGATCCTGGTCGACGGGCCGGACGGCGGTGGCTGGCTGAGCCTGTGGCACGGGGTCGAGCCGATGGGCGTGGTCGGCGTGTATCGCACCTATTGGTCGCTGCTCGACCGCGACGACCCGAGCCGCGTGCTCCGCACCAGCCACGACGCGCTGATCGAAGCGAACCCGGCGCTGACCGATCCGCTGCGCGAGCAGATGTATATCGACAACGTCGTGTTTACTACGGGCATTGCCGACGCGGGCGACCATTATGTCGTCGCGAGCGGGGAGGCGGATCTGGCGTGCCGGATCTCGCATTTGCCAAAGACGCTGTTTGGGTAATCCCGTTGGGGTGGGGAAGGCGGCTCCCGCCCACTTGCCGACGTTTGCGCCAACGTGACATGTTGGGCCTATGAACGCCGATCTTGAAGCCGCGGTGCAACCCGCAACGCTCATTTTACCTATCGATCAACGTTTCGAGGTTGAACGGGAGGAGGACCTTCACGCAGCTTTGGAGGGCTTGTCTCTCCTATCATCGGGACAAGCCGCAAAGCTCATTCGAGGCTCAGACCACTTTATCCAAGCTGTTCGGCATGAAGACCTTTGGGCGGTCACAACTCGCAAAGGCAGCTACTTCACGCTTGCGTCGTTCACGGCCGCAATGTCGACTGATTATAGCGACCGGGAGGTGAAGGAGAGCCGTGCCGCTGGATCAATTTGGAAGCGCATCAAACGAAGCATCCTTTCGCCTGCCCCTGAGCGGTCGCTCAGCACAGGGCAGGTGCGGACACTTTTCAGTGAATTTTTTGCCGGCAGGAAGTTCAGCCTGCCACAATCTGGTGCGTAAACGTAACGACCGTTGACCTCCCAGGTTGCGACGTTCAGCCGCGATGAAAGCGACTACCGTCCCCGGAAGCTGACCGACAGCTTTTAGGCGTCAAAGCAGACGGACCGGAAACGCTCAGTTGCAGACGTTCGCGTTCGGTTTATTATATGCGTATGGACGAACTACGGTTGGTGCTCTGGCGCGAGAAAAGTGCGGTGTTGGGTATCGGTGTTTTAATATTAGTGATTATCCTAGTCCCATTTTTACGGAATTCGGGACCTGTTACTACAGAGATGGGAACCATTGTAGGCTTCGAGAGCCGACCGGACATTGACGGGGACTACCCTATAGTCGTTGTAAAGCTCGGCAATGGCCTGACAGAGCAGGTTAGAACGACGTCAGTCTTACTCAATGGCTGTGCGAAAGGGCGTGTTATCGCTCTCACTAGAAGAGCGCATAGCGTCCAAGTCGCTCCCAGGGCATGCGAACAGTAGCAATTTCGCAGAAGTCCGTATGTCCGCTCCCCACCCAATACACGACAGTCGAAACTGAGATCACCCTACGCAGCTTGCGATGAGCGCTCGTCGTCGGCGGGGCCGTCCAGCCAGTCCCCTCCCGGGTCGCCAAGCGTGCGGATCCAGATGGTGCCGCCGTCGTTCTTGGCCTGATACATCAGCCGGTCTGCAACACCGACATGCGCCTTGTCGACACCGGTTTCGCTGAGGTTCAGCACCAGGGCGCCGATGCTACAGCCAAGCGGGAACGGCGTCTGCATGCAGTTCATCTCCAGATGCAGGGTCGTGGCGCGGCGGTAGCCTTCGGCTTCGCTGTCGACCGGCAGGAACAGCAGGAATTCGTCGCCCCCGATCCGGGCGAACACATCGTTCGGTCGGATCAGGTCACGGACCCCGTGCGCGAACGCCTGGAGGGCTTCGTCCCCCGCGGCATGGCCGTGCCGGTCGTTGATCTGCTTGAAGCCATCGAGATCGACATAGGCGAGGATGCCCCACGCGCGATGCCGCGCAACCGCACCGGCATTGTCGTAGAAAGCCTGCTCGTTGGCGAGCCCGGTCAAGGAATCGCTGCGTGCGCGATGCCACTCGCGATCGTACGAGCGGCGCGTGCCGGCCATCAGGACGATGATGATCGCCACCGCCAGCAGACGCATGGCCATGTTCCAGGCGATCGCCGTATGGCCGAGCGGATAGGCTTCCAGCCCGTTCGCGGCGAGCGATACCGCGACGCACGCGGCGCTGGTCAGCGCGGCCTCGCGCCATCCCAGGGTCCAGGCGGGCATGCACAGGATCAGCAGGTAGATCGGGCCGAACCAGAGGGTATTTCCGGTCGCATAATCGGCGAGCCCGACGATCACGACCGCTGCGGCGGTCAGGGCGCGTGCCCGGGCGCGCGAGAGTGCGGTCGTCCAGGCAATCAACGCGTCCAGCCGGTCATGCCAGCGCCGGGGGGGCGGCATCGCTTGAAGAGACAATGGTCTATTCATTTGGGTGCCGTAACGATCATAAGGTAAAGCTTGTGTTACCATGCCACCGGCGGGTCGCACCGGCGGGAGAGGACTGCACTGACGCAGCTTCGTCGCGCCGTCACCTTGGCGTTTACCTGGCAGGCGAACCGCCCATCGCGCCAACGCCAGCCCTCCGACACGACGGGGCTGGTTTTGCGCCGCGGAGTCGGTAAGCACGCCCGCAATGCGCGCCGTGAACATCCTCCATCTGCACTCGACCTTCTCGCCGGGCGGGAAGGCGGCGCGTTGCGTGCGGCTGATCAATGCGTTCGGCGCCACTGCGCGCCATACGATCGCCTCCAGTATGGACGGCGCATATGGCGCCCAGAGCGGGATCGCGTCGGGCATCGATTACGAGATCGCGCAGAACCCGCCGCCGCTGACGGGTGGCCCCTCGGTCCAGCGGTACGAGGCGATCGCGGCGTATATGCGCCGGTTCGATCTGGTGCTGACGTATGATTGGGGCGCGATCGACGGGGTGATGGCGAAGCGCGTGTCGTCCAAAGGAATGCCCCCGGTGGTGCATCACGAGGATGGCTTCGATGCCGACGAAGCCGACGGGCTCAAGCCGCAACGCAACCTGTATCGCCGTTTCGCGCTGACCAAGGCCGATGCGCTCGTCGTGCCGTCGCAGACGCTCGAAGGGATCGCGCTCAAGACGTGGAAACAGCCGCGCGACCGCGTCCACCGGATCGCCACCGGAGTCGACACTGCGCTGTACGCCAAGAAGCCCGACCCCAAGGCGATCCCGGGTTTCAAGCGCAAGCCGGGCGAAGTCGTCATCGGCACGCTCGCTGGCCTGCGCGCGGTCAAGGACCTGCCGATGCTGGTGCGGGCGGTCGGGGGCCTGTCGGGTAAAGTGCGTCTGGTCATCGTCGGGGAAGGGCCCGAGCGACAGGCGATTCTCGACACCGCCGAGCGCATGGGGATGGAGAGCCAGCTCGTGCTTCCCGGCTTCCTGCCGGATCCGCATCGCTACATCGGCTTGTTCGACATCCTCGCGCTGTCCTCGAGGAGCGAGCAGCTGCCGATCGCGGTGATCGAGGGGATGGCGGCGGGCCTGCCGATCGTGGCCACCCCGGTCGGAGACATCCTGGCGATGGTTTCGCCCGACAATCACAGCTTTATCGAACGGCGCACGCATGAAGTGGCTTTGCGCGATTCACTGCAGACCTTATGTGATGCCACGCCCGAGCAGCGCGGCTGGCTGGGGCAGAAGAATCGGGCAAAGGCGATCGCGGAATTTGACGAGGCGACGATGATTGCGCGGTATCGCGCGTTATACTCCACGGTCCTCGGCCAGCCAGGCCGGCTGGGCTGATTCACGATTTGCCGCTGATGGCATCCAACGCCTATATCGAACGTATGTTAACCCGGGAGCCGTTCACTTGTTCAAAGGTTTGAAGCCCATCGTTTATGGAGGCCGCGAGGTCTGGCCGCTCGTTGAGGGCGGTAAGGGCGTCGCCGCGACCAACCATGCGAGCGCGGGCGCCTGGGCCGCGGCTGGCGGGATCGGGACGGTATCGGCGGTCAACGCCGACAGCTACGATCCCGACGGCAAGATCATCCCGCAGGTCTATACCAAGCTGACCCGGCGCGAACGCCATGAGGAACTGATCGAGTTCGCGATCGAGGGCGCGGTCCAGCAGGTCCAGCGCGCCTATGATATTGCGGGCGGCCAGGGCGCGATCAACATCAACGTGCTGTGGGAAATGGGCGGCGCGCAGCGGATCCTGAACGGCGTGCTCGAACGCACCCGTGGTCTCGTCGCGGGTGTCACCTGCGGCGCGGGGATGCCGTACAAGCTGAGCGAGATCGCCTCGTCCTACGAGGTCAGCTATCTCCCGATCGTCAGCTCGGGCCGTGCCTTCCGCGCCTTGTGGAAGCGTGCCTATTCCAAGGCGGCGGACTATCTGTCGGCGGTCGTTTATGAGGACCCGTGGCTCGCGGGCGGGCATAATGGTCTGTCCAACGCCGAGGATCCGTTGCAGCCGCAGGACCCGTATCCCCGCGTCAAGGCGCTGCGCGACACGATGCGCGAAGGCGGCATTTCGGACGACGTGCCGATCGTAATGGCGGGCGGCGTCTGGTATTTGCGCGACTGGTCCGACTGGATCGACAATCCCGAGCTCGGCGCGATCGCCTTCCAGTTCGGCACGCGCCCGCTGCTGACGCAGGAAAGCCCGATCCCCGAGGATTGGAAGGCGCGCCTCACCAATATCCAGGAAGGCGAGGTGCTGCTGCATCGCTTCTCCCCGACCGGTTTCTATTCGAGCGCGGTGCTCAACCCGTTCCTGCGGCATCTGCAGGCACGCTCGGAGCGCCAGATCGCCTTCTCGACGCAGAGCGCGGGCGACCACACGTTCCAGCTCGATGTCGGCGTGAAGGGCAAGAACTTCTGGGTCACGCGCAACGATCTGCTCAGCGCGCGCGAATGGTTCGGCGCGGGGTATACCGACGCGCTCAAGACGCCGGACAACACGCTCGTCTTCGTGACGCCCGAGGACAAGGGCGTGATCCGCAAGGATCAGGCGGATTGCATGGGCTGTCTCAGCCAGTGCTCCTTCTCGTCCTGGTCGGATACGGAGACCAACTCGACCGGTCGCCTCGCCGATCCGCGCAGCTTCTGCATCCAGAAAACGCTGCAGGACATCGCGCACGGTGGTGACGTCGAGCAGAATCTGATGTTCGCCGGGCATGGCGCGTATCAGTTCAAGCGTGATCCGTTCTATTCGAACGGGTTCGTGCCGACGGTGAAGCAGCTAGTGGATCGCATCCTGACGGGTGACTGAGGGGCGAACTCTCCAATCTCATCACTTACTGCGCTTCCCCGGCGAAGGCCGGGGCCCAGTAGCGTAGGTTTTGGTAATGGAGCGCAGCGGCCAGCATTCTCCTGTTTCGCTACTGGGCCCCGGCCTTCGCCGGGGAAGCGAAAAGAGGGGGGAAGCGGAAGGAGGGGGAAGCGGAAAGCAAAAAAGGGGGAGCGACGCAGATCCCCCCGCCGTTCCCACACCGCCCCCCACGCGCTACAGCCCCGCGATGCACCTGCGCACCACCGCCCTGATCCTCGGCGTCCGCCACCACGGCGAACACGGCGCGATCGTGCGCGCCCTGACCCCCGAGGATGGATTGCAGGCGGGCTATGTGCGCGGCGGCCGTTCCAGCCGGATCCGCCCGATCCTCCAGCCCGCCAACCGCGTCGTCGGCGAATGGCGCGCGCGGACCGATGACCAGCTCGCCAGCCTGACGGTCGAACTCGTCACCAGCCGCGCGCCGCTCTATGCCGAACCGCTGCCCGCGCTCGCACTCGACTGGGTGACCGCGCTGACCGCCGCCGCCTTGCCCGAGGCCTTGCCCTATCCCCGCCTGTACCTCGCGCTCGATGCGGTGATCGAAGCGATCGCGCTTGCCCCCGCCGCGCGCGGCTGGGCGCTGACGCTTGCGCGCTACGAGCAACTGGTGCTCGCGGAGCTGGGCTACGGGCTCGACGACGACGCGCTGCCGCGTGCGCTGACCGATCCCACGGCGGACGACTGGTGCGACGTGTTCGCAGCCCTGCGCGTGCTGGGCGAAGCGCTGGGGGCGCAGATCATGGTCGATCGGCGCGCCGTAACGCTCGAATCGCGGGCTCGTTTGATCGATCGGCTCAAAAGGGCGGTTGCGTGATGCGTCAAGGCTCGGCATGGCCGCGCCTTCGACTGACGGATGGGGACGGACCTTGGCACTGATCGCAATCCTCGCTGGAGACGGCATTGGCCCGGAAGTGACGCACGAGGCACGCCGCGTGCTCGAAGCGCTCGGGCTCGACCTCACGTTCGAGAGCGGGCTGGTCGGTGGCGCCGCCTACCGCAAGACGAGCCACCCGCTGCCGCCCGAGACGCTCGCGCTCGCGAAGCGTGCGGACGCGATCCTGTTCGGCGCGGTCGGCGATCCGGACATGGACGGGCTCGAACGCGCGGTGCGCCCAGAGCAGGCGATCCTTGGCTTGCGCAAGGAACTGGGGCTGTTCGCCAATATCCGGCCCGCGACGATGCTCCCGGGGCTGGAGGATTCCTCCGCGCTTCGCCCCGAGATCGCGCGCGCGATCGACATGGTGATCGTCCGCGAGCTTACCGGCGACGTCTATTTCGGCGACAAGAGCCGTGGTTTTTCGCACACCGGCCTGCGCGAAGCGCATGACATGATGCGCTACGACGAGGTCGAGATCGCCCGGATCGTGCGCGTCGGGTTCGAGATGGCGGCGCGGCGCAACCGGAGGCTGACTTCGGTCGACAAGGCCAACGTGCTCGAGACGTCGCAATTGTGGCGCGAAATCGTCAACGAGATCGCGCGCGACTATGCCGAGGTGAAGCTCAGCCACATGTACGTCGACAATGCCGCGATGCAGCTGGTGCGCAATCCCGGGGCGTTCGACGTGATCGTGACCAGCAACCTGTTCGGCGACATCCTGTCGGATCAGGCGAGCATGTGCGTGGGGTCGATCGGGATGCTCCCGTCGGCGTCGCTCAACGACTGGCAGGGGTCATGCGGGCTGTACGAGCCGATCCACGGGTCGGCGCCCGACATTGCGGGGGAGGGCAAGGCCAACCCCTGCGCGGCGATTCTGTCGGCGGCGCTGCTGTTGCGGCACTCGTTGTCGGACGAGGGGTCGGCGGTGCGTGTTGAGGCGGCAGTACGTGCGGCGATTGCCGATGGTGCGCGGACGGTGGATCTCGGGGGTACGCTGACGACGTCGCAGATGGGCGACGCGATCCTGGCAGCGCTGAACTGACCTTCTGCTTCTGAAGCCCCTCCCCTTCAGGGGAGGGGTTGGGGGTGGGGCAGTGCCTCGCAGAGAGCTAGGTTCTGCTGAACTCCCCCACCCCAACCCCTCCCCTAAAGGAGAGGGGCTTTAAGCGGGTTAAGCCTCACCCAATCACCGTCTTCAAATTCATGAACTCGTGCAGCCCATACGGCCCGAGCTCACGCCCATGCCCCGACCGCTTCACGCCGCCGAACGGCGCTTCCGGCGACGACGCCAGCATCGCATTCACCGCGACCATGCCCGCCTCGATATCCCGCTCGAACCGCGCGCGTTCGTCGGCATCGTTGGTCCACACTGACGATCCCAGCCCGAACGGCACCGCATTCGCCAGCGCGATCGCCGCATCCAGATCCTCCGCGCGGAACAGCATCGCGATCGGCCCGAACAATTCCTCCTGCGCGACTGCATGGTCGAGCGGCACGTCCACGAGGATCCCGGCCGACATATACGCCCCCTTGCCGGGCAACGCCTCGCCACCGAACAGCAGCTTGGCCCCGGCTTGTGCGAATAATTTGAGCTGTCCAACTACTGTTTCGCGCTGTTCCTCGCTGGAAAGTGGCCCCATCGTGCTGTCCGGATCGAACGGATCACCCGCCACGACGGCCTTCATACCCGCAGAGAACTTCTCGAAGAACGTGTCATAAACATCTGAATGCACGATCATTCGCTTTGCGCAGATGCAGGATTGCCCGGTGTTCTGGACGCGCGCGGTGACCGCCTGCTTGGCCGCCTCGTCGATGTCGGCGGACGGCATCACGATGAACGGGTCCGACCCGCCCAGTTCCAGCACCACCTTCTTGAGCGCGCGCCCCGCGGCTTCGGCGACCTTCATCCCCGCGCCTTCGCTGCCGGTAAGCGTCACCGCGACGATCCGGTCGTCCGCGATCAAGTCTGCGACCTTGTCCGATTTGATCGCGAGGTTCTGGAACAGGCCCGCGGGGCCACCCGCCGCGTTCACCATTTCCTCCAGCGCGGCACCGCAGCCCTGGACGTTGGAAGCATGTTTCAGCAGCCCGACATTCCCCGCCATGATCGTCGGCGCCATGAAGCGAACCACTTGCCAATACGGGAAATTCCACGGCATCACCGCCAGCACCGGCCCCATCGGGTGCCACGTCGCGGTCGCCCCCGGGAACGCGCGCGGCTCCAGCATCGCAGGGCCTTCCTGCGCATAATGACGGAACGCCGCGGCGCACTTCTGCACCTCGGCGATCGCGGACTTGAGCGTCTTGCCCATTTCCCGTGTCGCGATCTCGGCCAGGCGATGCGTGTTGGCGTCGAACTGCTCGGCGATCCGCCCCAACAGCGCGGCGCGCTCCGCCGGGTCGGTCAGCCGCCACTGACGATAGGCGGCGTCCGCTTGTGCAACCTTCGCCGCGATCTCGTCCTGGGTCAGCTCGGCGAAGCTTTCGCCCGGCGCGCCGGTGGCGGGGTTGATGCTGGTGAACATGGGCGAAGGCTCCTGTGACATGGGTCCGGGATGGGATTATGTTCTGACAAACGCAAAGTCTTGCCGCGGTATCCTTGACCCCCGTCGCTTGCCTGCCGCATAGGTTGGCAATGGATACACCGATCGATGAGCTGACGTTCGAAGCGGCGCTAAAGGAACTGGAGGGGATCGTGTCGAGACTGGAAAGTGGGGACGCGCCGCTGGATCAGGCGATCGCGCTCTACGAGCGTGGCGACAAGCTGCGCCGGCGTTGCGACGACCGGCTGAACGCCGCGCAGGCCCGGATCGAGGCGATCCGCACCGACAGTGAGGGGCGCGCCATCGGCACGCAGCCCTTTGCAGCAGGTTGATCCCGTGAGCATGGCGCCCCTGTCGCTCGCCGAGGCCCTGGCCGAGGTGAGCCTCGACATCGATACCCGGCTCGATTCGCTGATTTCGGTTCCCGACGATGCCCGCGCGCCGTTGTACCGCGCGATGCGGCACGCCGCGATCGGTGGCGGCAAGCGGCTTCGTCCGTTGCTGGTCATGGCGACAGCGCGGCTGTTCGCGGTCGATCGCGATTGCGTCGGCCGGGCCGGCATGGCGATCGAATGCGTCCACGTCTATTCGCTGATCCACGACGATCTGCCCGCGATGGACAATGACGACATGCGCCGCGGCAAGCCGACCGTCCATAAGGCGTTTGACGAAGCGACCGCGATCCTTGCGGGCGATTGCCTTCATGCGCTGGCGTTCGAGATCCTTTCCGATCCCGCGACCCACGCCGATCCGTTCGTGCGGAGCGAGCTCGTGCTCGATCTTGCCCGTGCAGCCGGCCCCGCCGGTATGGCAGGCGGTCAGGCGATGGACCTGGAAGCCGAGAAGACCACCTTCGACCTTCTGACCGTCACGCGGTTGCAGGCGATGAAGACCGGCGCGCTGATCGCCTGCTCGGTCGAGGCGGGTGCCATCCTCGGTAAGCTGCCGCCGGAAGGGCGCACCGGTCTGCGTGGCTACGCGCGTGATCTTGGCCTCGCGTTCCAGATCGCCGACGATATTCTCGACGTCGAAGGCGATGAAGCCGCGGTCGGCAAGAAGCTCCACAAGGATGCGGGTGCGGGCAAGGAGACGTTCCTGTCGCTGCTCGGCCTGCCGCGCGCGCGCGAACAGGCGCGGATGCTGGTCGATCAGGCGATCGCGCATCTCAAGCCGTATGGCGCGGAAGCCGATCTGCTCCGCGAGATCGCCCGGTTCACGCTCGAAAGAGATCGGTGACGATCCGTACGGGGGTCTATCCCGGCACCTTCGATCCGGTCACACTCGGGCACATGGACATCATCCGGCGCGGCGCGAAGCTGGTCGACCGGCTGGTGATCGGGGTTACGACCAACCCGTCCAAGTCGCCGATGTTCACGATCGACGAACGGATGGCGATGGTCCAGCGCGAGGTCGAAGGCGTCGCGGGTGAGATTCACGTCGTCAGCTTCGATTCGCTGCTGATGGATTTCGCCGAGCGCGAAGGCGCCAAGGTCATCGTCCGCGGGCTTCGGGCAGTCGCCGATTTTGAATATGAGTATCAGATGGCGGGGATGAACCAGCAGATCAATCCGCGCGTCGAGACCGTATTTCTGATGGCGGACGTTTCGCTCCAGCCGATCGCCAGCCGACTGGTCAAGGAAATTGCGCTCTACGGCGGGCCGATCGACCGTTTCGTCACCGCGACCGTCGCCGCGGAGGTCGCCGAACGGGTCGATCGCATCGGTCGCAAGGGCGAAGCGCATCGCCAGCGGCCCTGATTTCCACCACGGCCCTAATGTGGTCGCTTTCGCACGGCATCTGCCGCAACACGCTGGCGGTGACGTTCACGTTGGCGCAAGCGACGACTTGGTCTAAGCGACCATTCATCGAGATTTTCGCGGGGACCTGATGCGTTTCGTAGCCACCCTTCTTGCCTTCATCCTGGCACTGGTTTCCGGCCCCGCTTTCGCCGCAAAGAAAGACAAGGTCGAGGTCCAGGACACCAAGGTGTCGACCGCCAACCGCCCGGCGGTGCCGTCGGTCACCGACCCGGCGAACCTGTGGTATCTCGACCTGTCGACCGGTGGCCGTGTCGTCATCTGGTTGCGTCCGGATGCCGCCCCCAAGATGGTCGAGCGGGTAAAGCTGCTGACCAGCCAGCATTTCTATGACGGCCTGCTGTTTCACCGCGTGATCGAAGGCTTCATGGCGCAGACCGGCGACCCCAAGGGCGACGGCACCGGCGGCTCGACGCTGCCGAACGTTGACGCCGAGTTCAACTGGCTGCCGCACGTGCGCGGCGCGGTTTCGGCCGCGCGCGAGGGCGCCCCCGAAGGTGCGACCGTCGAGGCAGTGACCAAGGCCGAGAACAGCGCCAACAGCCAGTTCTTCATCGTGTTCAATCCGACGATGAAGCTCGACAAGAAGTACACCGTGTTCGGCCGCGTCATCTCCGGCATGGAATATGTCGATCAGGTCGCGCGCGGCGAGCCGCCAACGGCACCGTCGCGGATTCTCCACGCCTATCTCGGCACGGACAATCCCCCCGCTTATGTCCCCGCACCGCCTGCACCGGTCGCGCTTCCGACCACTGCACCGGTCCTGAAGCTCGCCCCCAAGGCGAAGCCCCGTCCCGCGGCGTCACCTGCACCCCGTAAGAAGGCGGCATAATCCGCCAGCCGTTACGACATGGTAGAGGGGCGCGGTAGAGGAACGTCATGAAGGTCGACCTGTTCGATTTCGCGTTGCCGCCTGAGCGGATCGCGCTGCGCCCCGCCGTGCCGCGCGACTCCGCGCGGATGCTGGTGCTGGACGGCGCGGAGACGCGCGACCGGTCGGTCGCCGATCTCCCGGCCGAATTGCGCGCGGG
The DNA here is from genome assembly GCA_030433805.1 of Sphingomonas sp. PsM26. GTDB lineage: Bacteria > Pseudomonadota > Alphaproteobacteria > Sphingomonadales > Sphingomonadaceae > Sphingomonas. The sequence goes on from JARUXA010000002.1 coordinate 50,514, forward strand.
CGATCTGCTCGTGTTCAACGATACGCGCGTGATCCCGGCGCAGCTGGAAGGGCGGCGCGGCGATTCGAAGATCGGTGCGACGCTTCACAAGCGCGAGGGGCCGCGCCGTTGGCGCGCCTTCATCCGCAATGCGCGGCGACTGAAGCAGGACGATGCGATCGACTTTGGCGCAGGCGTCGTCGCGATCGCGCGCGACCGCGGCGAGGACGGCAGCTTTGCACTCGATTTTGAAGGCGACGAGCCGGTCGAGCTGCTGCTCGAGCGCGCGGGGCGGATGCCGTTGCCGCCGTATATCGCCGCGCGCCGCCCTGCCGATGCGCAGGATCAGGACGATTACCAGACGATGTTCGCCGCGGAGAAAGGCGCCGTTGCCGCCCCTACCGCGGCGCTGCACTTTACGCCGGACTTGCTGGCACGGCTCGGCGCGGCGGGCATCGACCATGCGACGCTGACGCTCCACGTCGGGGCGGGCACGTTCCTTCCGGTCAAGGCGGACGACACGACCGAGCACAAGATGCACGCCGAATGGGGCCGGATCGACGTAGCGACGGCGGATCAGCTCAACGCGGTGCGCGCGAATGGCGGACGCGTCATTGCGGTCGGCACGACCAGTCTGCGGCTGATCGAAAGCGCGACCGATGAGGCTGACGTGATCCGCCCGTTCGAGGGTGATACGTCGATCTTCATCACGCCGGGCTATCGCTTCCGCGGGATCGACGGGCTGATGACCAACTTTCATCTACCGCGCTCGACGCTGTTCATGCTCGTCTCTGCGCTGATGGGCACTGACCGGATGCAAGGCGCCTACGACCATGCGATCCGCGACGGCTATCGCTTCTACAGCTATGGTGATGCGAGCCTGCTGCTTCCGTCGAAAGGGTAACGATGCGCGCTTTCCTGGCTGCCACCCTGATGATCGCCGCGCCCGTCGGTGCAACGGCTACGGCGCAGACGCCGCCCCCCGCCGCCGTCACCCCATCCGCACCTGCGCAACCGACCGCAACGATCGTCGCCGAACCCGCGGCGGTATTCATCGCTGCCTGCGACCAAGATGCGGACGGCCGCACCACGCGCGCCGAACTGACCGCGTGCGTCACGCGAAGCTTTGCACGGATCGACACCGCCAACAGCGGGTCGATCGGTTATATCGGATATGCCGATTGGGCTTTGTTGTGGCTCGGTGATCGCAATGCCCTGCCGAGCCCGTTCGGCGTCGACACCAATCAGGACAACAGGATCACCCCGGATGAGTTGCAGGCCGATTTCGGTCGGCTGTTTGACCGGTACGATGTCGATCGGAACGGCGTGGTGACTCGTGCCGAAGTGCTTTCGATCCGCAGCGGCCTGCGTCCCGTCGAAACCGGCAAGCGCGGGCGTCGCGGCGCGCGGTGAGGTGACCGCCGCACATATCGCGTGACTTGCGGCGCAACGCGTTGCTAGTTGCAACCGATGTCTCAAGTCTCCGACGCGCTCGTCCGCCCTGTGCAGAAACATAAGCCGACCACGCACAAGGGGTTGGTATATCCGTTTGGCGGGCTCGAGCCGGAAGCGGGAACCGCGATGCCGGTCGCACCTGGCATCCGCTGGGTCCGGCTGCACGTTCCGGGGCCATTGCGGCACGTCAACTGCTGGTTGCTCGACGATAGCGATGCACGCGGTGACGGTGTCGCGATGATCGATACCGGGATGAACACCGACGCCGCGCGCGATGCGTGGAAGGCGCTGTGGCGCGGCGATCTTGCCGGCGTGCGTGTGACCCGGATGATCGGAACGCATTTCCATCCCGATCATATCGGGCTTTCCGGCTGGATCTGCGATCGCCACGCTGCGCCGCTCGTCATGACGCGGGGCGAGTGGCTCACGGCTCGGATGTTGATCGCGGATGCCCGCGAGACCGTCCCCGGCGAAATGGTCGCGTTCTGGCGCGGGGCAGGGTGGGACGAGGCGCAGGTCGCGCATGCCGAGACGCGCGGCTGGGCGGGGTTTCAGCGCATCGTCACGCCGTTGCCGCTCAGCTTTACGCGGATCGCACACGACGACACTTTGACGATCGGAGGCGTGGAATGGCGCGTGGCGGTCGGGTCCGGGCATAGTCCGGAACATGCGTGCCTCTATGACCCGATCGGCAAGGTGCTGATCGCCGGCGATCAGGTGCTGCCCCGCATCAGTCCCAACGTATCGCTTGGCGTGACCGAACCCGAGGCCGACCCACTTGGCGAATGGTTCGCCTCAATCGCGCGGCTGAAGCAACTGCCCGACGACGTGCTGGTGTTGCCCGGGCATGGCGACCCGTTCATCGGGTTGCACCGTCGGCTTGATGCGATGGACCGCGAACACCGCGAGCGGCTTGACGAGCTGCACGTGTTCCTGTCCGAGCCGCGGCGCGCGGTCGATTGCTTCGGTCGGTTGTTCCGGCGCGCAATCGGCCCCGATGTCCTCGGTATGGCGACGGGAGAGGCGCTCGCGCATTTGCGGCGGCTCGAAGTCGAGGATCGGGCCGAGCGTGAAATCGTGGATGGCGTCTGGTGGTATCGCGCGCGGTGACACGCTAGCCTCTTCGCAACGTCACCGTGCGAATCACAGGAGAGCCCTATGTGCGATGAGCATACCGCAGCCGACAACGACACGTTCCTCGGCAATGGTGCCATCTCGCGACGGCAGTTCGGGGCGATGAGCGGCGCTGCCGGGTTGGCGATGCTGCTGCCCGCGCCGGCGAATGCGGCCACGATCAAGGGCCGCGACGTTGCGATCAAGACGCCGGATGGCAGCGCGGACGCCTATTTCGTCGCGCCAGCAACCGGCAAGCATCCTGCGGTATTGATCTGGCCCGACATCATGGGCTTGCGCCCGGCATTCCGGCAGATGGCGGACCGTCTGGCGCAGTCGGGTTATGCGGTGCTGGTCGTCAACCAATTCTACCGTTCGACTAAGTCGCCGTTCCTGGCCCCCGGCGAATCGTTCGACCAGCCTGAGGTCCGTGCCAAGATCATGCCGTTCACCAAGGCGCTAAGTCCGGCGGGGACGATGCGCGATGCGATCGCCTTCACCGCGTTCGTTGATGCGCAGCCGGAGGTCGATCGCAAACGCGGGATGGCGTCGAGCGGCTATTGCATGGGTGGACCTATGGTGATGCGGACCGCTGCGGCCGTGCCGGGCCGGATCAAGGCGGGCGCAACCTTCCACGGCGGTGGCATGGTCGGGAGCGAACCCGATGCGCCCGACAAGCTGATCCCGCAGATGAAGGCGGCGTATCTGATTGCGATCGCGGAGAATGACGATCAGCGCGCACCGACCGATAAGGATACGCTGAAGGCTGCCTTTGCCTCGGCAAAGTTGCCCGCCGAGATCGAAGTCTATCCGGGCACCAAGCACGGCTGGTGCCCGCCCGACAGCCGGGTGTACGACGCGGCTCAGGCGGACCGGGCATGGGGTCGCATGTTAGCGCTGTTCGGGCGGACGCTCTGACCACATTGACCGTGGGCACCGCATTGTTCTACTCCTGTTCCAGGTCGATTCGGGAGAGAAACAATGTCGCTGACGTTCTATACCAATCCGATGTCGCGCGGTCGTATGGTGCGCTGGATGCTCGAGGAAGTCGGGCAGCCGTACGAAACGGTCGTGCTCGATTACGCCACGACGATGAAGCACGAGCCGTATCGCGGCATCAACCCGATGGGGAAGGTTCCCGCGATCGTCCATGACGGACGGATCGTGACGGAGTGCGCGGCGATCTGCACGTATCTGGCGGATGCGTTTCCCGGCGCGGGCCTGGCACCGTCGCTCGACGACCGCGCGGACTATTACCGGTGGATGTTCTTCGCGGCGGGACCGGTCGAACACGCGGTTACCAACAAGTCGCTTGGCGTGGTCCCGAACGAGCAGCAGCAGCGCATGGCAGGGTATGGAACGTTCGACTTGACGATCGAGACGTTGACCAAGGCGCTTACGGTCAACCCGTACTTTGCAGGCCAGTCGTTCAGTGCGGTCGACGTGTACGCGGGATCACAAATCCTGTGGGGAATGCGGTTCGGCTCGATCCCCAAGAACGCCGTGTTCGAGGATTATGCGAGCCGCGTCACCAGCCGCGCGGCGTATGTGCGGGCCGCGGAAATCGACGACGCACTGATCGATGCGGCTACAGAGGCCGCATAATCGCGCGCTAGGATTGCGGGGCCGGGTTGCGCTCTCGATAGGCTGAGAAGCGTGCGGGAAGCGCATCCATCACCTGGTTCCGCCATTCGGGGGTCGCGGTCGACCAGGCCGCGATCTCCGCGAGAGTCCGTGCGCATCCAATGCACAGAGCGCCGGTGGGGTCGATCCGACACAGTGATACGCATGGACTTGTGATCGGCGGCGCAGAGACAAGTGGACGCGCCGCCGTCACGGTCCCAGCGATCAGTAGGTCAACCGCGCGAGCAGGAAGTTCGGGACCGGGCCGTTCCAGTCGCTGTCGGCGAAGGACGGCTCGTCCGCTTCCGGACGCTGGGGCGGTTGCGCGACCGGGGTCGCGCGATCCTGCGACCGACCGCGCCGTGGTTCGCGCTCACGCCGTGGGCGTTCGGGAGCGGAGGAGCGTTCGGCCTCGGGTGCGTCGACCGGCGCAGCGGCCGGTTGCGGCGCTTCGACGATTGGCACGAGCTCGTCCACCGGCTCTTCGGCAACGGCGACTTCGGGCGTTGCCTCGGTCTTGGGCTTGGAGCGCGTGCGCCGCTTCTTTGGCGCAGGGGCCTCGCTGTCGTCGGCAACGGGGCGCGCGTCCGCAACAGGAGCCGCTTCCGTGCTTGCGTAGCGTTCGATCTTGAGACCGGTCAGCTTTTCGATGTTCTGGATGTTTTCGGCGTCATCCGGCGTCGCGAAGGTGAAGGCGACACCGGTTGCTCCCGCGCGACCAGTGCGGCCAATGCGGTGGACATAGTCGTCCGGATGCCACGGCGCATCGAAGTTAAAGACGTGGCTGACGCCCTTGATATCGATTCCGCGCGCGGCGACGTCGGAGGCGACAAGGATCTTGACCTCACCCTTCTTGAACCGGTCGAGTTCGGCGATGCGCTGCGACTGTTCCATGTCGCCATGAATCTCGCTCGAGGCGAACCCCGAGCGTTGCAGCGCCTTGTTAAGTTCGCGCACCGTGGTCTTGCGGTTCGAGAAGATGATCCCGGTCTGCACGTCTTCCGAACGCAGCAGCTTCATCAGCATGTCGCGTTTTTTTGCCGCGGTCACGTTGACCAGCCATTGCTTGATGTTGACGTTGGCGGTTGCGGGCCGCGCAACCTCTATCGTCTTCGGGTTCAAAAGAAACTTGTCGGCAAGCTTCTTGATCGGCGGCGGCATTGTCGCTGAGAACAGCAGCGTCTGCCGCGTCTTGGGGAGCTTGGTGCAGATTTCCTCGATGTCGGGGATGAACCCCATGTCGAGCATCCGGTCGGCCTCGTCGATCACAAGCATCGAACAGCCAGTCAGTAGGATCTTGCCGCGCCCGAACAGGTCCATCAACCGGCCCGGCGTCGCGATCAGCACGTCCACGCCCTTCTCCAGAGCGGCGGTCTGATCACCCATCGATACGCCGCCAATCAGCAACGCCATCGAAAGCTTGTGATATTTGCCGTACTTCTCGAAGTTCTCGGCGACCTGCGCCGCGAGTTCGCGCGTCGGCTCAAGGATCAGCGTCCGTGGCATGCGCGCGCGGGAACGCCCTTCGCCGAGGATGTCGATCATCGGCAGTACGAAGGCGGCGGTCTTGCCGGTGCCCGTCTGTGCGACGGCGACGAGGTCCTTGCCCATCAGGATCGACGGGATCGCACTCGCCTGGATCGGAGTCGGCTCGGTATAGCCGGACTCGTTGACGGCGCGCTGGAGTTCGTCGGAAAGGCCGAGATCGGCAAAGGTCATGCGGTGTCCGGAATGATCGTCCGGGCGAGAGCACCCGTAGACGGCGTCAAGCGCTTGCGGATTGGGCGTCGATTGTCAAGATAAAGGGCGATTTTCCTGCTAACGTCTTGCTTCCAGACGTTTGAACCGGTCGATCTTGCAGATACTGCCCGAGCGAGCACGGATGGAGTCGCGATCTGCGCAGATCAATCCATCGCTGGTCTGCTTCAAGTAAAGCCCGGAGTAAAAGTCGAGCGCAGGACAATGATCGTCTAGTTCGGCGCGCAATCGACTCCCATCAGCAATAATCAGGTCGACGCTATCCGCACCAGTGATGACCGCACCCTCGAGCAGGTCGGCAGACACACATTTTGGACCGCGCTTCTCGTCCCAACGCAGCGCGCGGTTTGGCATGGCCTGTGGCATGGGGTGACCGCCAAGAACTCGTGGGATGCGGATGATGATCCGCTGGTGGATCGTCACCTGCGCGAGTTCAATCCGATCGAGCGACACTGTGTCGGCGGACGCCACAGGAGCAAGCGCTAGCATCGCGATGAAAGGGAAGACGACGTTGGCCATGGGTACCGTGGGGGTTACCCTATGGGTTTGAACCGTTGCTGAACTGATTTGCGTTCATGATCGATTCAATCCCTCAAACGTCGCCGGGCGGCGATCAAAGGACGATCGCCACTCCCACTATTACTGCCCACATCAACAAGGAAATCAAGCTTGCGATGAGCAGTCCGAGACCAGCGGATAGGGTCCGCCCGCTCGACATTGGCGTCAACCGCCTCTCATCCGTCCACTCGATACGCATCTAAATCGCTCCTATGCGAAGCCCTCTTCCTGGGGTTCACCACGTGATGGTGAATAAGGTTAACGGGTGATGCAAGTATTTGTTCACGATCCATCCCCAACAGAAGCTCGGTAAACCATGCTGCGATGCAGCATAACTTCCGCGCACTGGCGGTTGTTTGTGCGGCTGACTTTGCGAAGGCACAGATGTCGTGACAGCGTGCGGCCTGACTCGAGCCAAACGCGTTGGGGTTGCCTGACGCGACGATCAACGAACGGCACGTATCGGTCGATCGGTCCCCTCCGGATCCGTCGAGGATCGGAGCGAAGCCGGAGGGAGCATTTGCCTCCACAATCTCCCGCAGTGCGTTGCGAGGGATTGGAATGCTCAAAAAGTGCGACAAATCGTCGTTTATTTTGGGTTCTCGCTTGTGTCATATGAGTTTGACGCTGGGTAACGCCATGCCCGACTACGTCGACGCCGGCGTCCCGCAGGTTCCAGCGCTCTTCTGCAAACCGGCCGATCGTTCGATCGGAATATCGGAACAAGGCCCTCAGAGGGCCATTGCGGCATCGTTCGACCCGCCGGGAGCGAGAAGGATTCCTTCCGCATCCTGCAATCGTGTGCATGGTTTCTCCGCGGCGCACCAGTCTGAGGACGCCTTCGCAACCGCAGTGCAAACGATGGATAATATATTTTGGTCCTACCCTGATCGTCGAGCGAAAACGGGCGGTTTGCACATGGCTGTACCGTTTCGACACGTTCGGAAAGGAGCCGACAAACCGATTCGCGCGATGTGATGGATGGGGAGACGGACGCCCGCGCTTGCCGCAACCTAAAAACCCCGTATCGTCGTGCCAAGGCCTGGAATGGCGACGGCGCGGGGGGACAGATGGCGACAAACCTGATGGGCGAAGCGGACGCAGCAAGCGCCTCGACAACCGTTCCACAGCCAAGCCGTCGCGATATTCAGTTGATCATCACCGCGTCATCGCTCGGCACGATCTTCGAATGGTATGATTTCTTCATATACGGGACGCTGGCGGCGTCGGGCGTCATTGGCCGTACGTTCTTTCCCGCGCAAAGCGAATTGCTCCAGACCTTGTATGCCTGGGCAGGGTTTGCGGTAGGGTTCGGGTTTCGCCCGTTGGGCGCGATCCTGTTCGGGTTTCTCGGGGACCGGATGGGACGGAAATACACGTTCCTCGTGACGATCTCGATGATGGGTCTGGCAACCGCCGCGGTCGGCATGGTTCCGTCCGCCGCGACGATCGGCATGGCAGCCCCCTTGATCATTATCGGTCTTCGGATCCTGCAGGGCTTGGCGCTTGGCGGCGAATATGGTGGTGCGGCGATCTACGTCGCGGAGCATTCGCCGCCCGGCAAAAGCGGTTATTACACGAGTTTCATTCAGGCGAGCGTCGCGGGCGGGTTCATTCTCAGCCTTGCGGTGGTGTTGGCCACGCGCGGTATCTTGGGTGCATCCGCATGGGCGGCCTGGGGCTGGCGCGTGCCGTTCGTCTTCTCCCTGCTGCTGCTGGGGGTATCGTTATTCATGCGGCTGAAGCTGTCGGAAAGCCCGGTGTTTCGACAGATGAAGGCTGCCGGCACAACCGCCCGCAACCCGTTCGTCGAAAGCTTTACCTATCCCGGCAACCTCAAGCGGCTCGCCGTCGCCCTGTTCGGGATCGCGGCGGGTCTGACGGTGATCTGGTACACTGCGATGTTTACCGTCCTGTCGTTCCTGGAAGGGCCGATGCGCGTGGAGGAAACCACGGCGCAGCTGATCGTCGGCGTGGGTGCGTTGGGCGGTCTGGGGTTCTTCGTGCTATTCGGGCGGTTGTCGGATCGGTTCGGGCGCAAGAACCCGATCATCATCGGTTATGCCCTGACGCTGGCGTTGCTGTTCCCGATCTTCTGGGTATTGGGCAGCGCCGCCAATCCCCAGCTTGCCGCGGCGGCGCGCCATGCGCCGGTGATCGTGTCCGGCCCATCCTGTGCCTACAACCCGTTCGCGGCGCGGCAAACCGATGCCTGTGGACAGTTACTCGACACGCTGTCCCGCAAGGGCGTGCCGTACACCAAGGCCCACACGCCGGTTACGCTCGTCATCATCGGGGGGACGCCGGTGACCGACCGGAGCAGCGCGGGTCTCGACGCGGCTTTGGTCGCGGCCGGCTATGATCTCGACCCGGTCGTTCCGGGCCCGCGCAGCATCGCGCTGATCCTGGTGGCAATCCTCGCGCTCAGTGCGCTGTCGGGAATCACTTATGGTCCCGTCGCGGCGTTGCTGGCGGAGATGTTCCCGCCGCGGATTCGCTACAGCTCGATGTCGATCCCGTATCATGTCGGCACCGGCTATTTCGGCGGCTTCCTGCCGTTCATCAGCCAGTACATCGTCGCGCGCACAGGAAACCCCTATGCGGGCCTGTGGTACACGTTTGCTGTGGTGGCGATGGCGCTGGTCGTGACGACGCTCTGGCTAGAGGACGTACGCCCCGCCCGGTCGAAGGCGGGCTAGCCGAACGCGACGCGGACGGCTACCCGCGCTTGCATGACTGCGCCGCTTCGCCTCTCGCTCGATACCAATGCCCTCTGCGACAATTGGCGCGCGCTCGATCGGCTGAGCGGTCCCGCGGCATGTGGCGCCGCGGTCAAGGCGGATGGCTATGGGCTGGGCGCGAGGGGCGTGGTCGAGCGGCTTGCGCAAACGGGCGCGCGGGACTTCTTCGTCGCGAACTGGAACGAGGCGGCGGCGATTGCCGATCTCGTCAATGATCCCGCGATCGGCCTGAGCGTGCTGCACGGTGTGCGCGCCGAAGACATGCCCCTGGCAGGGCAGGGGTTCGCGCGCCCGGTGCTCAGCACGTGCGATCAGGTTCAGCGCTGGCGTTCCGCCGGCGGTGGACCGTGCGACGTGATGGTCGATACGGGGATGAACCGGCTCGGCGTGTCGACGGAGGATGTCGCACAAGGGCTGCTGAAGGGTATCGCGATCGACACGATCATGAGCCATCTTGCCCGTGCCGATGAAGACGTCGTCGCCAATGCGATCCAGCGTGACCGGATGGAAGCCCTCCGCGGAATGACCGGCGCGCGACGGATGAGCTTGGCCAACTCCGCCGGGATCGTGCTGGGTGCGGAGTATGCGTTCGACCTGACCCGGCCTGGCCTCGCTCTCTACGGCGGGGTTCCGCGGGACGCACTGGCAGGCGTGGTGCGACAGGTCGTAACGCCGCAAGCGCAGATCCTCCAGCGGCGCCTGCTCGCGGCGGGGGACTCGATCGGATACAACGCCCGCTATACCGCGACCCAGGCGGTTGAAGTCGCGATCCTCAATATCGGTTATGCGGACGGATATTGGCGAGGCTTTTCCAATTCCGGCCACGGAAGTGTCGGCGGTGCGCGGCTACCGGTCCTCGGACGCGTCTCGATGGATCTGACAGCGATCTCGGTCGATGCATTGCCGACGCTGGCCGAGGGGGATTGGGTGACGCTCGACTTCGCCTTGCCGGGGGCATCGGCGCAATCGGGCATGTCGCAATATGAATTGCTGACCGGGCTGGGTGCGCGGTTCGACCGGATCTGGTCCTAGAAAAAGGGCCCCCCGTAGGGGGCCCAGGAACGACTGGCCGTGGTCAGAACTTGAACGAGGCACCGGCATAGAGGAACCGGCCGACCGCATCATATTGCGTGGCGGCTTCGTTGCCGATCAGGCCGTACGGCCCGAGCTGGTCGAACAGATTGTCGACCCCGACGTAGAAGCCGAACTTCGACTTGGGCGTGATGTCGAGCCGCAGATCCGAATAGGAAATCAGCGGATAGCGCACGACCGAGTAGGAATCCGGGTTCGTCGGCGGGCGACCCTGCACCGAATTTTGCGTTTCGAACGCAAGGATCGTCGTCTTGTCATATCCGCGGAAGCGGTAGCCGAAGTTGAACAGCTTGTTGGAGACGTTCAGCGACAGCGTGCCCTGCCATTCCGGGTCACCCAGGTTGCCGAGCTGCTGGATGATGAAGTTGGGGTCGTTGATGTCGGTGTAATTGTCCTTCATCAGCGCCTTGGACACGATCGCGCGCAGCGCGAAATTGACCGAGGATGACAGCTGTCCGCGGTAGGCGGCTTCGATGTCGATGCCCGAGTTGGTGTTCTTGGCATAGTTGAACGGTCCCGCGACGAACGACGGGCCGGACGTCGGCAGCGTGATGACGGTGCCGTTGTTGGTCACGTCGCTTTGACCACGGAACGTGCCGTTCGGGTTGCGGAAGATCGAGGCGCAGAACGGATTGTTGATCCCGCCCGGGCTGTCATAGCATTGGTTGATGATCGTCTGCGGCGTTAGTGTGTTGATCGCCTGGCTGATCTTGATGTAATAGTAATCGACGCTGAGCGTCAGCCCCGGAACCGCCCGCGGCAGGAACAATGCCCCGACGGTCAGGCTGTCACTGATCTCGGCGGTCAGTGAACTGTTGCTGCCGTTGACCCCGGAAACGCCCGATGCCGCACGGTTCGAGAAGGGTTCGGTCACGCCGTTGAAGGTCTGCGTCGTCGGAACGCCGGCAGCGGCGCAATTGCGGACGCGGTTCGGATTGTTGTTGATATTCTGTTGCCCGCAAGGATCCACCAGACCGTTGAGGAAGGTCTGCGTCAACGGCGAGTACAGGTCGGACTGGGTTGGTGCGCGAATGGCGCGGGCGTAGCCGGCGCGGAAGCGCACGTCGCGTACTGGCGCGTACGTCCCGTTGAAGTTGTACGCGACCACCGTGCCCGTGTTGCCGATGTTGTAGTTTGAGACGCGAACCGCACCATCGACCGACAGTTCATAGGCGAACGGCAGTTCCTTCAGCAGCGGAACGTTAACCTCGGCGAACCCTTCCTTGACGATCTGGTTGGGCGGACGGAAATCCGGGATCGTGTTGAGGAAGGTGCAGCCCGCTGCCGGGCAGGCAACGCCGGACGTTCCCGCAGTAAACGCATCATATGCTGCGAACGCGGTTTCCTTGCGATACTCGCCACCCAACACGAAGGCGATCGGACCGCCGGGCAACGAGAAGAGCTGCGACAGGTCGCCTGCGACATAGCCGGTCACGTCGTACAGATTGGCGCGCTGGACGCGGCTGGAGGTGTAGCCGAAGTAATCGATCGCTGCGCGGCTTGGCTGGCCCTCGCCGAACAGGTTGACCGGAACGCAGGCGGCATCGTCGTTGGCGGTGCTGGCATCGGCGTTGATGCCGCACACGATCTGCCCGGAGGCGTTGCGCACCGCGTTGATCGAATTGGCGTACTTCTGGCGGTTCAGATTGCCCGCAGTGCGGTAGAAGGTAGAGAGATTGCCGTAGTTGAACGAGACGTCATACTTCCAGTCTTCGTTGAACGTGCCGCGAACACCGACGATCGCGCGAGTCTGCTCGCGCAGATGATCCTCGCCGCGACCACCGAAATCGGTGTTGAAGCGCTGCGCAGTAAAAGTCGTCGTGCCGGGGGCGAGCGTCGACACCAGTTGCGCGCGGGCTTGCGGGGTCAGGAACGGGTTGTTGATGCTGAATGTGTTGTTGAAGAAGGTCGGCTGGCCTTCCTGATTGGCGTTCGCGCGGAAATATTGCGCTTCGAAATATGGGTCGAACGCGGGCGTGACCTGGAAGTGACCCGAGATGTACGCCGACCGCCGCACGAGCCCCGGAATGATGAAGCCGTTCTCAAGCAAGGTCGATCCGCGCCCACCCTGGCAGTTGCTCGATCCGTAGGGGCGGAAGTCGGTGATGCAATTGTTCGGCGTCAGGCTGCCGTCCGGGTTGAAGGCATAAGCGGTGCCGAACTGCGCGAGCGGATTGGCGGAGGCTGGGTTGGGAAGGCCCGAGCACGCGGCGGCTCGGCGCGCGGTGAAGGCGGTCGCGGACTCCCCGGTGGCTGCCACGTTCGGGCAGGTTGCGACGAACATGCCACCTCCCGAAATGTTGCCGTTCCGGATGCCGCGGATGAACACGCTGTCGGGAATGCCGTCCCCGGTCGAGGGTTCGGCCGGGCGAAGCGCGCCTGCCGACGGGTTGAGGTTCGCGCCGGTGTTCTGGACGAGCTGGAACTGATTGCGACCGCTGAAGGCGCCCGTGGTTTCGTCGCGATCACTGTTCAGCAGGGTGCCCGCATTGGCATATTCGAGCGAGATCGTCAGGTTCGCGCGCCCTTCGGCGAAATTATGCCCGGCGGTGATCGCACCGATATAGGACGGGCGGTCGCCGCGCGACGAGATGCCCGACTGGCCGCGGACCTTGATGCCTTCGAAATCGTGCTTGAGGACGAAGTTGGCGACGCCGGCAACCGCGTCCGAACCGTAGATCGCCGAATTGCCGCCCGTCACGATGTCGAGTCGTTCGAGCAGGTCATTCGGCACGATGTTGACGTCGGGCCGGTTGATCCCCGGCGTTGCAGTCACGATGCGCCGACCGTCGAGCAGCACGAGCGTCCGCGCGGTGCCGAGCCCGCGCAGATCGAGCGCGCTGATGCCTGCGCGACCGATCGCGTTCTGCGAGTTGGCTTGGTTCACCGAAGAGCGCAGCTGCGGCAGCTGGTTGACCAGATCGCCGATCGCGACGCCGCCGCGGTTGAGCAGTTCGGACGCGGTCACCGACGTGATCGGGACCGAAGAGGACAGGTTGGGGCGGTTGAGGCGCGTGCCCGTCACCACGATCTCGGGTGCGCCTTCTTCGGACGCGGTGGGGTCGGTCTGCGCGTCCGCAAAGGTCGGATTGTCGCCTACCGTCTGTGCTGCTGCAACGGCCGCCGTGTCCGTCGTCTGGTCCGTCACCGATTTCGCAAATGCTGCCGGGGCAGCGATGGTGCCCAAAGCAAAGCTCGTCGCCAGCGCTGTAGCGCTCAGCAAGGTTTGTAATCTCACTAGGTACTCTCCGCGTTACAATCCTGCGTACAAGCAGGCCGTGACGACAAAAGAGACCAGACCGGAACCATCTCGCAAGAGGGTTCCGGTCGATGAACAGGGTATTAACGGACTTTTACGACCGATTGTGACAATCTTGTCACGTTTGAAACGGTCACCGTTCGATGCAGATCGCGATGCCCATTCCGCCACCAATACAAAGTGTTGCCAGGCCCTTATGCGCATCGCGCTTGGCCATTTCGTACAACAAGGTGGTGAGTACGCGTGCGCCTGAGGCGCCGATCGGATGCCCGATGGCGATTGCGCCGCCATTGACGTTGACGCGTTCGGGATCCCAGCCCAATTCCTTGCCGACCGACAGCGCCTGCGCAGCAAATGCTTCGTTGGCTTCGATAAGATCGAGGTCGGCCATGGTCCAGCCCGCCTTTTCCAGCGCACGGCGCGTTGCCGGGACCGGGCCGATCCCCATCACTGACGGATCGACGCCCGCCGATGCCCAGCTTGCGATTCGTCCGAGGATCGGTGACCCACGGCGCTCGGCTTCCGCGCGGCTCATGATGACCAGCGCCGCGGCACCGTCGTTAAGCCCCGAGGCATTCGCGGCGGTAACCGTGCCGTCCTTCTTGAACGCCGGGCGCACCCCCGACACGCTGTCGAGCGTCACGCCCGCGCGGATGTATTCGTCGTCCGACACGATCGTTTCGCCCTTGCGACCCTTGATGGTGACGGGGGCGATCTCGTCGCGGAAGCGGCCCGACGCGCGCGCGGCCTCGGCCAGGTTCTGCGAGCGAACCGAGAATTCATCCTGCGCGCCGCGCGTGATCTGATATTGCTCGGCCAGGTTCTCGGCGGTGATCCCCATGTGATAGCCGTTGAAGACGTCGGTCAGGCCGTCCTTGACCATCGTGTCGACCAGACTGAGGTCGCCCATCTTCTGCCCGCCACGGATCGACTGCGCATGCGCGCTCATCGACATGGATTCCTGTCCGCCCGCGACGATGATCGTTGCGTCACCACAAGCGATCGACTGTGCCGCCAGCGCAACCGTGCGAAGCCCCGAACCGCACACCTGATTGACGCCCCAGGCCGGAACCTCCTTGGGAATGCCCGCCGCCATCGACGCTTGCCGCGCCGGGTTCTGCCCCTGCGCCGCGGTCAGCACCTGGCCGAGGATCACTTCCGAAACCTCTTCGCCCGCTACGCCTGCCTGCGCGAGCGCAGCCTCGATTGCGACGCGACCAAGCTCATGCGCAGGGGTGCCGGCAAAGGCGCCCAGAAAGCTGCCCACGGGGGTACGCTTGGCGGCGGTGATGACGATGTCCTGCATGGCGGGCTCCTGGTTCAAAATGCCGCACGGAAAACGGCGAGCGACGAAAGAGGTCTTCTATTTAGGTCCCGGCAAAGAATTTAGCCAGTCCGACAGCGGCTCCCACAGTTGCGTTTGCGCGCCACTCCCGACGATCATTCCGACATGCCCCGCGCCAAGATCGCGTCGGTCGGCGAGGTTCGCCGCCGTCGCCGCGGGTACGATGCGGTCGTTGCGCGACACGAAATCCACCGACGGACAATCGAGCGCGTCCGGGGTGATCGGTGTTCCCGATAGCGACCAGTCACCCGATCCCGGACGGTCTTGCGCGACGAAGTCCTCGAACAATTGCCGGCCGGCAGCGAAGGGCAGGGGGGCACCGGCATTCGCCCAATCCTCCATCGCAACGAACTGGCGGAAAGCGGGCGAAACAGGATCGGTTTGCGCGAAGGTTTCGTATTTGGCGATCGTCCGAGCAGGATCAAGCCGCCAGAAGCCACTTTGCAGAACTTCCATCGGAACCAGTCCCATGCGCTCGCACACCGGTCGCGCGGCACTCCACAACTGCGCGATGTCGGAGCGCGCGGCAGAACCCAGCCCCGCAAACCGCCACGGTGCGGCGACCAGCGCGAGTCCGGCCACGCGTGACCGTATCGCTGCGGCAAGCGCCATCGTGCCGCCAAGGCAATAGCCAACGAGAACTGGCGGCCGGTCGAACTTCGCGATCAGCGGGAGCAGGATTCGTTCGACATGCGCGTCGATATCCAGCGCCCTGTCGGGACTAGGGGTTCCCCAGTCGAGCAGGAACGGCCGGTGTCCCTGTGCCGCAAGCCAACGCAGCAACGAACGGTCGGGCAGCAGGTCGAGGATATGCGGCGGGTTGATCAACGACGGAACGAACAGCACGGGATGTCCGCTCGACCCGCGCGGCGCATAGTCGCGGACTTGTGCCGTACCTTTGCGAAAGCGCGCCGGTGCCGGCTTGCGCGGCGTGGCACGCGGCGCATCCTGATACGCGCGCAGGCCCGCGAGTGCTGCAGTGCGGCGCTCGGGCGATGCTGCGGTCTGCGTATGCAACATGTCGAGAAACAGCGGCAAAGGGCGTGGGGCGTATGATATTCGCTGCGGAGCCTCGTGTTGCAGCGCCGCAATAAAAGGTGGTAGGGTCTCTGAGACCATAAGGCGGGAGCCCTTCTCCATGAAGAAGACCATTCCGGGCGACGGCCCGGTGACGATCAAGAAATACGCAAACCGCCGCCTCTATAACACCGAGACGTCGTCCTACATCACGCTGGAACACCTTGCTGCGATGACGCGCGAGGGGCGCGATTTCAAGGTTATCGATGCGAAGTCCGAAGAGGATATCACGCACAACATCCTGACCCAGATCATCATGGAAGAGGAGCAGCGCGGTCAGACGATGCTGCCGGTGCCGTTCCTGCGGCAGCTCATCTCGATGTACGGGGATTCGATGCAGGCGATGGTCCCGGGCTATCTCGAAGCGTCGATGGACAGCTTCCGCCGCAATCAGCAGCAGTTCAAATCGGCAGTCGAGGGCGCGTTTGCCAATTCGCCGTTCGCCGAACTGGCGAAGCAGAACATGGCGATGTTCGAGGCCGCGACCGCGGCGTTCAAGCCCGGTAGCGAGCCCGGAGCAGGGAACCCTGTACCGCGGCCCGGCGCACCAGCGTCCGCAGCCACACACGCATCCAAGGACGATGAGATCGCCGCCTTGAAGGCCGAACTCGGGCGGTTGAACGACAAGGTGGAGAAGCTCGGCAGCTGACGGGGGAAGCAATGTGGTGGGGCGGCGCGGTGATCGCGCTTGTGGGGGCGGTGCTTGCGGGCGTCGCGGACTGGCGCCGCACGCGCCGTGACGACCTGGACCGCGTCGGCTGGCTGGACTGGCGGTCCGTCCAGATGTTCGCTCTGATCGCCGCGGCGCTGTGCGTGGTGGCGGCACAGCATGGGTGATGTCGGGGGCGAGATGGCCCTCAGCGCTTGATGGCCAATTTGGTCCCAAGCAGCACGAGCCGCTTGCCGGTGATCCCGAACCAGTGCGGGACGCCCGCCGGTATCAGAACCACATCCCCGGGCTTGAGCGCACGGGTGGTGCCCCCCACGATCCGCGCCCCCTCGGTAAGATCGGGTTTGACGGCGGTGGGTGCGTCCAGCGTGCCGCCGGAAATCAGCGTGCCGCTTCCCGCGATGACGGTCGCATATTCCGCCTGATCCGGGTGGACCGCGGGGCGGCCCGGCTTCTTCCAGATCTCGACCGCCGCGACCGTTTCGCCGTCGCGCAATAGCGGCTTCCACGCGAAGCCCTGATCCGGTTTCATGTCCCGCTCCATTGCCGCCACTTGCGCCGTGATGTCGGCGGCGGAGGCGAAGGCGGTCGGGTCCGCGGCATTGCCCATGATCCCCAAAGCGAGTGTCGCGAGAAGAGCCGAACGTCCGATTGCGGTGCGCTTAACAGTCATGCCGATCTCCCATGGCGGTAGCTGCACGTCGCACTGCGCGCGCTACCTTCGCTCGGGAACATGACCGCATGGTTCGTCTCGCGCTAGCGATTTTGCATACGCATGCACGCCTGTTCGACTCGATCGATCGTCGGCAGGCTGGTATGTCTTGGACTGGGAGGGGACGGCCAGTGCGAAAGCTGACAGGGGCCGCGTTCGTGTCGCTCGACGGGGTGGTACAGGCCCCGGGGGACACACCGAGGATCCGACCGGAGGCTTCGATCTCGGGAGGGGGGTGTTCGGGGTCGGCGACGCGGTCATCGATCCCGTAATAGGCCGGCTATTCAATCCGCCTTATGCGCTGTTGCTCGGACGGCGGACGTACGACCTCTTTGCGGCCTATTGACCGTTCGTCGAGGGCGCGATGGCGGACATGGGCGCGGCGCTGACCGGAGCCGACAAGCGTGTCGTGACAGGCGGCAACCAGCCGCTCGACTGGGCCAACAGCGACCGGCTCGATGACATCGCCACGGTCCGCGCGCTCAAGGCAAGCGACGGTCCGGATTTGCTGATCCAGGGATCATCGACGCTCTATCCCCCGCTGTTGGCGGCCGGGTTGCTCGACGGATTGGTGCTCATGACGTTCCCCTTGGTGTTGGGGACCGGGAAGCGCCTGTTCGGACACGGCACGTTGCCGACCAGCGCTCATCCCGAACCCGTCACCAGCCGACCCGAGCAAGAGCGCCAGCGTCGGATGCAGCACGGGACTTGGTGACGTCAGCTACCTGTAGCCAGGTTGCATGGGTGTGCTGATTGTGTAATACACGTGGGCGCATCAGTCTGACATCCGGGGGACTGTTTGATGACGATACAGCATGTCTGGTCGCGTGGTCTGATGGGGCTCAGTCTTCTTCTTTTGCCATTCGCGGTGGGCTGTCCGGCTTGGGCAAACCCTGCAGTTTCCTCTCCTCCGGCGCTTATCGGCGCGGAGGCTATGAGGGCAGATTTTCGTGCGCTGTATGCGCGTCTGCGGTCCGCGCAATATGCCGTTTATGCTCGAACCTCGAAAGCGGTATTGGATCGTGCGTTCGCTGCAGAGCTTGCCACGCTGAACCACCCGATGCCGCTCGTTGAAGTGCAGACACGATTTCAAAGGTTCGTCGCAAAGATAAAGGTGGCGCACACCCGGATCGCGTTCCCGACAGCCGCTTATGACCGCTATACCAAGGCCGGAAACAGAATTTTTCCACTTGAACTGCGGATCGATGCCGGACGGGCGTTTGTGATCGCTCCGGCTGCCGACGACGCCAATGTTGCACTCGGCGATGAGATCGTGCGGCTGAACGGTACGCTAATGCCCGACGT
Source organism: Sphingomonas sp. PsM26 (assembly GCA_030433805.1). Taxonomy (GTDB): domain Bacteria; phylum Pseudomonadota; class Alphaproteobacteria; order Sphingomonadales; family Sphingomonadaceae; genus Sphingomonas. The sequence goes on from JARUXA010000002.1 coordinate 69,201, forward strand.
GCTTGCCCGGTTGGGGCGGAACGTTTCCGCGGATACGCCGTATCTGGCGCATTCAATCATCGAACACCGGCTGCCAGCATATCTTTGGCTAGAATATGGGGCGCAGCCGGTTTTCGAGCTGACCGTTCGTCGTCCGGATGGCAACGTGCGCAAGGTCAAGCTTGCCGGGCGCACGGCGGCGGAGATCGCGGCCATCAGACCCGCGCCGCGGCCAGACCCGGTCAGAGTCGCAAGGATGCTTCCAGAGGCGGTTGCCTATCTTCGTCCCGGACCGTTCTACAATATCGACCTTGGCGCCAACCCTTGGGATACGCGCGCGTTCACAACTTATGTCGACTCGGCGTTCCGCGGCTTTCTCGCGGCTGGCGCAACCACCTTACTGATTGATTTGCGCAACAATCCCGGTGGCGATGCATCCTTTAGCGACCCCGTGATAGCGTGGTTTGCAACGCGACCGTTCCGGTTCGTTTCGGATTTTCGCATCCGGATCAGTGACGAGACAGTCGCCTCAAATCTTGCGCGGATGGCGGCATCAGCCAGGGACGGTGTCGCCGACTTTATTTCGCCGCGGCTTGCGGACCTGTACGCCAACGCGAAGCCTGGAAGTGTACGGTCGTTCCCAGTGCCACTGACGCCGCCACGGACCGGGGAACGATTCACCGGCAAGGTTTATGTGCTGATCGACCGTTATTCCTATTCCAACACTGTCAGTGTTGCAGCGATCGTGCAGGATTATCGCTTCGGAACCATCTTGGGGGAGGAAACCACCGACCTGGCAACGACCTATGGCGCGATGGAAAGCTTTACATTGCCGCGCACGGGGATTGTGGTGGGATATGCCAAAGCCATGCTCATTCGTCCGAGCGGCAGTCTGGTGGCGCGGGGTATCGTCCCGGATATCCCGCTACATGCCCCGCTTGGGAAAAACGACGACGATATGCTCGACCGCGCCTTGGCCGCAATTCGTGCGGGATGTGCTGAACCGGCTTATAGACACGCCTCCAGATAGGCCTGGTCGAACCCGAAAGTCCGAGCCTTCTCAAGCGTGTAAGGCCGTAGCCCCATCGAGCGATATTCACCGATGATCTTTCCGTCGGCGCTTTCGTCGAGATATTCGAACTTGAACAGTTCCTGCGTGACGATCACCGGGCCTTCCATCCCGATCACTTCGGTCACGTTGGTGACGCGGCGCGAGCCGTCGCGCAGACGCTTGACCTGGATGATCATCTCGACCGAGTCCGCGATCTGGCGCGAAATCGCTTCCTTGGGCACCTTGATGTCCGACATCATCACCATGTTCTCCATACGCGCCAGCGCCTCACGCGGGGAGTTGGCGTGGAGCGTACACATCGAGCCGTCGTGACCGGTGTTCATCGCCGCCAACATGTCGAAACATTCGCTGCCACGGATTTCGCCGAGGATGATGCGATCCGGGCGCATACGCAGCGCGTTCTTGACGAGATCGCGGATGCTGATCTCGCCCTGACCCTCGAGGTTGGCCGGACGCGTTTCGAGCGGGAGCCAGTGCGGCTGTTGCAGGCGAAGTTCGGCGGCGTCCTCGATTGTCAGCACGCGCTCGCCGGGGTCGATTAGCTTGGAAAGCGCGTTGAGCATTGTCGTCTTGCCCGAACCGGTACCGCCCGAGATAACGACGTTGAAGCGGCAGGCGCCTGCGATCTTGAGCGCGGTCGCCATCTTGGGCGACATCGACCCGAAGCCCGCCATCATGTCGAGCGTGATTGGCTTGGCGGAAAACTTACGAATCGAGATCGCGGTCCCGCGGAGCGACAGCGGGGGAACGATCACGTTGACGCGAGAGCCGTCCTTCAGGCGGGCGTCGGCGAGCGGCGTGGTCTGGTCGACACGACGGCCGACCGAGTTGCAGATGCGCTGTGCGATCTGGAACAGATGCTCCTCGTCGCGGAACTGGATCTGCGCGAGCTCTAGCTTACCCTTGCGCTCGACATAGGTCTGGTCGGGACCGTTGACCATGATGTCGGTGATGTTCGGGTCTGCGAGCAACTCCTCGAGCGGTCCGAGCCCAAGCAGTTCGTCAACGAGCACCTTTTCCAGCGCGAACTGTTCGCGGCGGTTGAGCGTCAGCTTCAGCTCGGCGAGCACTTCGCCGATGATCGGGCGAAATTCCTCGGCGAGTTCGTCCTTGTCGAGCGTGGCGGCGGCCTCTGGGTCGACGCGTTCGAGCAGGCGCGGAAGCACCTGTTCTTTGATCTTGTGGATCGAGCTTTCGAAGCCCTCGACCTTGGAGTTTCCGGCGTCGCCGGAGGATGCCTGCCGGTCAGCCAGACGCTGCATCGCATCCTGCTGCAGCGGCGGGATCGCACCGAACGGATCGATTTCGTCGGCGGATGTCGGCAGGGGCGGGAATTGCTCACCGCCGGCGTCGGCCTCTACCGACCGAACGCTGCCGCCGCCCTGCATTGGACGTGCCACGCCGAACGCAGGGCGAGAACCCTGTCCCACAATTCCGGGACGACGCCCAAATGCACTCATGCCGCTGTCTTTCCCATGATGGAATCAGGGTTAAGAGCGAACGGTTGATAATTGCCTAACTACGCGAGTCAGGGAGGCGTTCGATCAGACGACGCGCTCGGCCAGGACGGTGAGTCCGCGTGCACTGACCTCGGCAAAACCGCCTTCGATCGTGATCGTCTCGGGGGTGCCGTCGGGGGTGCGATAGACCGACAGCGCGCCGTCGCGGATCGTCGACATGACGGGCGCATGGCCTTCGAGCACGCCGAAGTCGCCCTCGGTGCCGGGAACGACGACCATGTGGACCGATTCGGAGCGAACCAGCTTTTCAGGCGTGACGAGTTCGAAGTGCAGCATCGTATCTCTCTCTTCGCCCCGCCCCTTCAGGGGAGGGGGTGGGGGTGGGGGGTGTCTCACCGAGCATCAGCAGTGCTGGACTGCCCCACCCCAACCCCTCCCCTGAAGGGGAGGGGCTTTTAGTAGTTTAGGCTTCCTTGGCCATCTTCTCGGCCTTGGCGACGACTTCGTCGATCCCGCCGACCATGTAGAAAGCGCTCTCGGGCAGGTGATCATAGTCACCATCGACAACCGCCTTGAACGACCGGACCGTATCCTCGACCTGAACGAACTTGCCGCTGATGCCGGTGAAGACTTCTGCGACGTGGAACGGCTGCGAGAGGAAGCGCTGGATCTTGCGGGCGCGCGACACGGTCGACTTATCTTCTTCCGAAAGCTCGTCCATGCCCAGAATCGCGATGATGTCCTGGAGCGACTTGTAGCGCTGCAGCGTCTCCTGGACGCGGCGGGCGGTGTCGTAATGCTCCTGGCCGACGATCGCCGGGGTCAGCACGCGCGACGTCGAATCGAGCGGATCGACTGCCGGGTAAATGCCCAGCTCCGAAATTGCGCGGTTGAGGTTGGTCGTCGCGTCCAAATGGGCGAACGAGGTTGCCGGCGCCGGATCGGTAAGATCGTCTGCGGGAACGTAGATCGCCTGCACCGAGGTGATCGAACCCTTGTTCGTGGACGTGATGCGCTCCTGCAGCGCGCCCATGTCGGTCGACAGCGTCGGCTGATAGCCCACTGCCGACGGAATACGACCGAGCAGTGCCGACACTTCCGAACCTGCCTGGGTGAAGCGGAAGATGTTGTCGACGAAGAACAGCACGTCCTGGCCTTCGACGTCGCGGAAATACTCTGCGATCGTCAGGCCCGACAGCGCGACGCGTGCGCGCGCACCCGGCGGCTCGTTCATCTGGCCGAACACGAGCGCGACCTTCGAACCTTCCGGCGTCGGGTTGCCGTCGGCATCCTTGGCGATCACGCCTGCGTCGAGGAACTCGTGGTACAGATCGTTACCCTCACGGGTGCGCTCGCCGACGCCCGCGAACACCGAGGTGCCGCCGTGGCCCTTGGCGATGTTGTTGATCAGTTCCTGGATGAGCACGGTCTTGCCGACGCCCGCGCCGCCGAACAGGCCGATCTTGCCGCCCTTTGCGTAAGGCGCGAGCAGATCGATGACCTTGATGCCCGTGACGAGAATCGCGCTCTCGGTCGACTGGTCGACGAACAGCGGGGCAGGGGCGTGGATCGGCATCGTGTCGGTGTGGCCGACCGGACCGCGCTCGTCGATCGGCTCGCCGATGACGTTGAGAATGCGACCGAGCGTCTGCGGGCCGACCGGAACGCGGATCTGCGAGCCAGTGTCGGTGACTTCCTGGCCGCGGGTCAGACCCTCGGTCGAGTCCATCGCGATCGTGCGGACGGTGTTCTCGCCCAGATGCTGTGCGACTTCGAGCACGAGGCGGTTACCGTTGTTCGACGTCTCGAGCGCGTTCAAGATCGCGGGGAGGCGATCCTGCTCGAACGTCACGTCGACGACGGCGCCGATGACCTGGCTGATGCGGCCGACGCTGTTGGTAGTAGCCTGGGGAGGCGTGGTCATTTCGGGGGCGGTTGCCATGGTTCTTTCCTCGTATCGACTGCTTAGAGCGCTTCGGCGCCCGAGATGATTTCGACCAGCTCGGTCGTGATCGCGGCCTGACGTGCGCGGTTGTACTGGATGCTGAGACGCTTGATCATGTCGCCCGCGTTGCGGGTCGCATTGTCCATCGCAGTCATGCGCGAACCCTGCTCCGACGCCGCATTCTCGAGCAGCGCGCGGAAGACCTGGATCGCAACGTTGCGCGGGAGCAGATCGGCGAGGATCGTTTCCTCGTCGGGCTCATACTCGACCGCGGCACCACCGTCCGAAACCGGAGCGGCATTGGTGTCGATCGCGACGGGGATGATCTGGTTGCCGACCGGGGTCTGCACCAGCGCCGACTGGAACTTGGCGTAGAACAGATGCGCGATGTCGAACTCGCCCGCCTCGAAGCGGGCGATGACGTCGTCTGCGATCGCTCGCGCGTCCGTGAACGACACCGTCTTGATGTGGCTCATCTCATGATCGGCGGCGATCTGCGTCGGGAAGAAGCGGCGGATGACCCGGCCCTTCTTGCCTGCGACGTAGAACTTCACGGTCTTGCCCGCGGCTTCGAGTTCCTCGGCCTTGCGGCGCGCGGCGCGGACGATGTTCGAATTGAACGCACCCGCGAGACCACGCTCGCTGGTCGCGATGATCAGCAGATGGACCTGGTCCTTGCCGGTGCCCGCGAGCAGCTTGGGGCTCGATTCGCTGACCGAAACCTTCGACGCGAGGCTCGCCATCACCTGCTCGAGCCGCTCGGCATAGGGGCGCCCGGCGACGGCCGCTTCCTGCGCGCGACGCAGCTTGGCAGCGGCGACCATCTTCATCGCCTTGGTGATCTTCTGCGTCGACTTCACCGAGCCAATGCGGATCTTGAGGGCTTTCAAGGATGCCATTTAGTTCGTCACCATTCCCAACCTGCCGTCATGCTGAACTTGTTTCAGCATCCACTCCTCCGCTTGCGAGCCCTGGGGCCGTTTCGCGGTGGACCCTGAAACAAGTTCAGGGTGACGGCGGAGGGTGTCCGCCGTCAGCTTCCCTTTACGCAAACGTCTTCGAAAACGCACCCAGCGCGGTCTTCAGCGCTTCGGTCGTCTCCTTGGACAGGTCGCGCTTGTCGCGAATGTCCTTGAGGAGATCGGCGTGATCGCTGCGCATCGTCGACAGCATCGCCTGCTCGTAGCGGACGACGGCGTTGACCGGGACCGTATCGAGGAAGCCGTTGGTGCCCGCGAAGATCGACACGGTCTGCTCTTCGAACGGCATCGGCTGGAACTGCGCCTGCTTGAGCAGTTCGGTCAGACGCGCACCGCGGTTGAGCAGGCGCTGCGTCGACGCATCGAGATCCGAACCGAACTGGGCGAACGCCGCCATTTCGCGATACTGCGCGAGCTCGAGCTTGATTGAGCCCGAGACCTTCTTCATCGCCTTGGTCTGCGCGGCGGAGCCGACGCGCGACACCGACAGGCCGACGTTGATGGCGGGACGGATGCCCGCGAAGAACAGGTCGGTCTCAAGGAAGATCTGGCCGTCGGTGATCGAAATCACGTTGGTCGGGATGTAGGCCGAAACGTCGCCCGCCTGCGTCTCGATGATCGGGAGCGCGGTCAGCGAGCCGCCGCCTTCCTTGTCGTTCATCTTCGCTGCACGCTCGAGGAGGCGCGAGTGAAGATAGAAGACGTCGCCCGGATAGGCCTCGCGGCCCGGCGGGCGGCGCAGCAGCAGCGACATCTGACGGTAGGCAACGGCCTGCTTGGAGAGATCGTCATAGACGATGACCGCATGCATGCCGTTGTCGCGGAAATACTCGCCCATCGCGCAACCGGTGTAGGGCGCGAGGAACTGGAGCGGGGCAGGGTCGGATGCGGTCGCCGCGATGACGATCGAGTAATCCATCGCGCCCTGCTCGGTCAGCGTGCGGACGAGCTGTGCGACGGTCGAACGCTTCTGGCCGACCGCGACGTAGATGCAATAGAGCTTCTTCGACTCGTCGTCGCCCTGATGCGCTGCCTTCTGGTTGATGAAGGTGTCGATCGCGACGGCGGACTTGCCGGTCTGACGATCGCCGATGATCAGCTCGCGCTGGCCACGGCCAACGGGAACGAGCGCGTCGATCGCCTTGAGCCCGGTCTGGACCGGCTCGCTGACCGACTGGCGCGGGATGATGCCCGGTGCCTTGACCTCGACGCGGCTGCGCTGGTCCGAAACGATCGGGCCCTTGCCGTCGATCGGGTTGCCGAGGCCGTCGACGACACGCCCGAGCAGGCCCTTGCCGACGGGGACGTCGACGATCGTGCCGGTCCGCTTGACGACGTCGCCTTCCTTGATCTGGCTATCCGAGCCGAAGATCACGACGCCGACATTGTCGGCCTCGAGGTTGAGCGCCATGCCCTGCACGCCGTTCGAGAACTCGACCATTTCGCCCGCCTGGACGTTGTCGAGCCCGTGGATGCGCGCGATGCCGTCACCGACGCTGAGCACCTGGCCGGTTTCCGAGACCTGCGCCTCGGTGCCGAACGATGCGATCTGGTCCTTGATGACCTTCGAGATTTCTGCGGCGCGGATATCCATTACGACTTCAGCCTTTCATCGCGTGCGCGAGGGTGTTGAGACGGGTGCGGATCGACGAATCGATCATCTGCGAGCCGATCTTCACGACCAGCCCTCCCAAAAGTGCGGGGTCGACCGACAGGTCGACCGAAACGTCGGTCCCGATCCGGGCGCGCAGCTGCTGCTTGAGCGCGTCGACCTGATCGTCCGAAAGCGGATGCGCCGAGGTGACCTCTGCGGTCGTTTCACCGCGGTGGCGCGCGGCGAGATCCCGGAACGCGCGGATCACGGCTGGCAACTGCGGCAGGCGACGGTTGTCGGCGAGGACGCCGAGGAACTTGTTCGTCGTGTCGTCCACGTCGATCATCTCCGCGGCCGCAGCGACTGCCTTGGCGGCGGCCGCGCGCGAGATCACCGGGCTGGCGACCAGCGCGGCGAATTCGTCGGATTGGGCCAGTGCTTCACGCACACGACCAAGGCTCGCCTCGACTGCGTCGATGCTACGGGTGTCACGGGCAAGCTCGAACAATGCGGTGGCATAACGTCCGCTTAAGCTTGCTTGAATACCGCCGGATGTCTCCACGCGATTAAGATCCTCTTGGACGTCGTAAGATGGCCCCACGGGGAATGAAGGCGGCAAAACGCGCCTCCAGATGGGTTGCCGGTTCGCTAGCATCGGGTTGCCGGGGATGCAAGCCGTGCACTGAAATGTGTCCGGAGCGGGACGATCACGCCGCTGAACGCCAGAGACATACGGGTGCGGTAAAACCGTTGAGCATGCGGGCACCGGCGCGCTATGGCGCGCGCAGTGTTAAGGAGTAGCGTATGCCCACGATCAACATGACGATGTCCGACGGTGCCGAAATTGCCGTCTATCACGCGCAGCCCAGCGGCAACCGGCGCGGTGGACTGGTGCTGGTGCAGGAAATCTTCGGCGTGACCGACCATATCCGCAGCCTGTGCGACGACTATGCCAAGGATGGCTTCGAGGTTCTCGCGCCAGCCGTGTTCGATCGCGAGCATCCGGGGTTCGAAGCAGAATATTCCGGCGACGGTTTCGCCCGCGGGGTCGAACTCGCGAGCAAGCTGCATCCGTTCGAGCTGACGCTCGCCGACGTTCAGACGTGCATCGATTCGCTTGCCGACAAGGGGCCGGTGTTCGTCGTCGGCTATTGCTACGGCGGCTCGGTCGCTTGGAAGGCGGCGACGCAGTTGCAGAACGTCGCTGCGGTATCGGGATATTACGGCGCGATGATCCCCGATGCGGCGGACGAAGAACCCAAGGTTCCGACGATCCTTCACTTCGGCAAGAATGACGATCATATCCCGATGGACGGCGTCCAGAAGGTGATTGACAAGGATTGGCCGAACGCGACGGTCTATGTCTACGAGGCGGGTCACGGCTTCAATTCGGATCGCCGCGCCGATTATGATGCGGAAAGCGCGAAGCTGGCCAAGCAGCGCACGCTCGAGCTGTTTGCCGCCAACGGGGGCTGATGCTTTGATCGCAAACGGCGGGATGTCCCGATATCCCGCCTAAGCGTATACCGACGGCATGACGCAGACCTTCCTTCTCGATCCCGACATCGCCTGGGCCGCGTTCGAGGCGCGGGACCGGCATAGCGACGGGCGCTTCGTCGGCGCGGTGCGGACCACCGGCATCTACTGCAAGCCGAGCTGTCCGGCACGGCATCCCAAACGCGAGCATGTGACCTTCTACCGTGATCCGGCCGAAGCGCGCGAAGCGGGCTATCGTGCGTGTCTTCGTTGCAAACCCGATGAGGTCGGGCGCGACCGGATCGCCGTGGCGCAAGCGGTGGCGCTGCTGGCTGCGGCGGAGGAAATGATCGGGCTCGACGATCTCGCGTTGCAGGTCGGATACGCCCCGCACCACTTCCATCGTCTGTTCAAACGGGCAACTGGCGTAACGCCCGCTGCCTATGCGCGCGGCTTGCGAGCGCAGCGTGCCGCGAAGGCGCTGACGGGAAACGCGAGCGTGACCGCCGCTATCTATGACGCGGGATATTCGGCGCCGAGTCGCTTTTATGAGGATGGCGCGAAACGGTTGGGGATGAGCCCGAGCGCCTGGAAGCGCGGCGGGGCAGGGGTGACGATCCGCTGGACGATTGCAGATACCAGCCTCGGCGCGATGCTCGTCGCCGCGACCGACCGAGGCTTGTGCCGCGTTTCGTTTGATGAAGACGAAGCCGCGCTTTGTGCGCGGTTTCCCAATGCAGAGATTGTGGAAGGCGGGTCGGCGCTTGCTGCGCTCGCTGCGCAGGTCGTCGCCAGCGTCGAATCACCTGAGCGCGATCACGATCTGCCGCTCGACGTGCAGGGTACTGCGTTCCAGGAGGCGATCTGGCAGGCGCTTCGCGCAATCCCGCTGGGGGAAACGCGCAGCTATGCCGAACTTGCCGCGATGGTCGGCAACCCGGGGGCAGTCCGTGCGGCCGGGACCGCATGCGGCGCAAATCCGGTGGCGATCGTTGTCCCCTGCCACCGCGTACAGCGCGGTGACGGGACGCTTGGCGGCTATGCATATGGGGTCGATCGCAAGGTTGTCTTGCGCAAGCGGGAACGACACGACTGAGTATTGTCCTTTGGGCTACCATGACAGATAGCATGGCAGTTCATTGGGGGACTTAATCGATCATGCTGCCGACCGAACCGAATACACCACCGAACAGCCGCATCTGGCGCTTCATTCACTTCCCGCTGGTCCTCATCTTTATCGGGTTTGTCTTCGTCTTCGGTGGCCAGATCGTCGCGAGCATGTTCGCCAAGCTGTCGCCGCCGCTGAAGGGAACGCCGGTCAGCGTCTTGCAGGCAACAGCGTTCGCGGCGCTGATTGCAGGGGCGTATGTCGCGTTCGTTCGGCTGATCGAACGTCGCCCTGTCGAGGAGTTCGGCGCTGCGGGTTGGGCGCGCGAACTCGGCGCAGGGTTCGGCGCGGGGCTTTTGCTGTTCAGTGCGGTGATCGGGGTGATCGCCTTGTTCGGGGGATATCGCGTCGTCGGTACGGGGACGGTGGCGTCGCTTTACCCCGCCGCGGCGATGGCGATCCTGTCCGGCGTGGTCGAGGAGATCGTGCTGCGGGGGCTGTTCTTCCGCCTGCTCGAACGATTGCTCGGCAGCTGGATCGCGCTGGCGCTGTCGGCTGCGCTGTTCGGGGCGCTCCATCTCGGCAATCCCGGCGCGACGGTTTCGGCTGCGGTCGCGATCGCTCTGGAAGCAGGCGTCATGCTTGCGGCGCTCTACATGCTGACGCGGCGGCTGTGGGCTGCGATCGGGCTGCATGCGGCGTGGAACTTCGCGCAAGGCGGGATCTACGGCATCGCAGTGTCGGGCTTCAAGCAGACCGGGTTGCTCGTGCCATCGGTGCAGGGGCCGGAATGGTTGACAGGCGGCCGTTTCGGTGCGGAAGCATCGCTGCCCGCGGTGTTGGTCGACACCGCGTTTGGGGTCGCCTTGCTTGTCCTGGCATATCGTCGCGGGCGGTTCGTCGCTCCGATGTGGGTGCGTGGGCGCTCACCCGCCTGACCCGGTGTCGGCGGAGCAGGTATAAGCGATCTTTTCATTGGGCTGCGGGGGCAGGGCGGTGCGGATCGCCGCCTGCTGCGTCGCCAGATTGGCACGCCCCGCCTCGTCGGGCGAACACGCCTTGATTGTGACCTGCGAACGGATCTTGCGGACCGTGTCCATCTGATCCGCCGACAGGAAATAGCGCCGCGTGACATATTGGCGCGTGGCGGGGTCAAATTGCATGACCGAGACGGTCTGCTCTTCGGTCGGCACCAGGATGCGGTCCCATTTGCTGCCGTTCTCGGCATATTGCGTGCGACCGTTCATGCAGCCTGCATTGCCCCAGTCGATCAGGACGTCAGTCGTCTGCGAGGAGACGACGCGGCTGCGTTCGGGGACGAAGCGACACACCAGCTTGCCGAGTGCCGCAGTCGACGACACCGCCGCCGAAGACGCGACGGCTACCGGCGACGCGCCACCCTTGGGCAGTAGCGTCTCACCCGTCGGACGCAGGACGAACACCACGACCGCGCCGAGCATCAGCGCGCCACCGCCCGCCCAGCCCCAGATTGCCCGGCGGCGTTGCCCCTGAAGGTCGAACAGCGCGCCCGCGCCGATCCCCATCGCGCCAAGCACCAGCAGCAGCGTCGCGATCGCCATGACATTCTCGCGGCGGCGATCTGCGGCAATCCGCGCGGTGCCCAACGTACCCTGCTGTTCGAGCGCCGCGCGTTCAGCGGCCGCACGCCGCGCGGCGTCGGCGGCGCTCAGCGCCTGCGCGTCGGCATCACGGTCCGCTTTGTCGACATCGGCGATGCTGGTGCAGGGGGTGCCGACCGACGCGTAAGGCTGCTTTGCGCGCGCGAGGAAGGCGGCCACTTCGCTGTTGGCGATCGCGAAGCCGAAATTGGTGTCGCCTTCTTCCCCTTGGGTGATCGCCGAATTGACGCCGATCACCCGCCCGCATGGGTCGAGCAACGGCCCGCCTGAATTGCCGCGTGCGATGCCCGCGGTGTGGAGCATCACTGCGGTACCCGACATCTGTCGCCGCCCGGAGAACACGCCCTCCGACCGGATCGGCGACAGCGGATGGATATAATCCGCCGCGGACCGCGCGGTCGCGAGATCGACGTTGCCGGGATAGCCCAGCGCGGTCACGTCGCTGCCTTCGTCGACCGGCCCGGTATAGAGCGCGACCGTCGGCAGACGGGCTCCGGTGAATTCGATCAGCGCGAGATCATGCACCGTGTCGATCGCGATGACCTTGCCTTCGACGCCCTTGGTGCCCTCCGACGGCACCACGCCGATCACCACGTTGCCGGGGTAGCGGGCGGCGAGCTCGACGACGTGGGCATTGGTGACGATGCGGTTGGGCGAGACTGCGAAGCCGCTGCCGTGGCCGAACCCCACGACTTCGTCGTCGACGATCGCGATCGTGACGACGCGGACGACGCTGCGCGCGGTGGCGGAGATATCGTCGGCGCGAGCGGGAGCGGTCGATGTTACGAGCAACAACATCGCGGCCAGAAGCCGGACGATCGGGAGGTAGGTGTTCGCGCTCATCCCGCCGATCTGACAAAAAGCGGCCCGGAATGACAGCATAAAGGCGTCAGCCCGTCGCTGTGCCCCGCCGAACTGCGCCAAATTGGACCCAGTCGGATGCCGCGCCGTCGCGAAACTGGGATACTTTCGCGGTGCCAGTCGCAGTTTCGTGGAAAGGCACGGCCATGGTCTACCTCACGTCGTTCGAAGTCCTCGCGCAGCCGCTCGTCCCCGGGCTTCAGACGCCCTTCGTACAGCAGGGCACGTTCATACAGGTTTCGAACCTGTCGACGACAGCCTGCGCGATAAGCCTCAACTTTACCCCCTCGCCGGCCTTTGTCGCCGCCGACCTAGTGGTCGATTATGTCGACAATTCGGGAAATGTGACGAACTACGGGGCCAGTACGTTCCTGGCTTCACCGATTGGGTTCAATTCGATCACTATCCCCGGCGGAGGAACCTACATTTTCGGGGTACAATACACGCCCCCTGCAGCGACACCAACACCAACACCAACACCAACTCCATCACCGACCCCCACACCGGCTCCGACTCCCCCACCGACCCCGACGCCGACCCCGCCACCAACCTCAACACCCGAATCCGGCGTGGCCGTCCGGGGATATGTGACGCTCACAGCACCGGTCGGTACCTCGCTGTTGGTGGCCGCAACGATCCGACAGGTCTTCTTCAATTATACCGTCGACAAGATCCTCTTGGACGTCAGCGAGGCGGCCTATGCGCTGCCGCTCACCAATGGCCCGTTGCAGCAGTTCTGACGGTGACGATCCCCGCCGCCACACCCGCCGCAACCGACCCGCTCGCGCCGATGCTCATGACGTTCGCGGGGATCGCCTATGGTAAACCGGCCGCGATCCCGCACTATCTCGGACCGGATACCCTGACGGCGGAACATTGGAGCATCGTCTGGATCGCCGACGATCTGGCGGTTCCGGTCAACTTCGCCTTCATCGCCAAAAACGCAAGCACCGGCGCCTATGCGATCGCAATCCGCGGCACCTACCCCGATCCGTTCTCCTCCGCTTATTGGGACGACGCGAACGAGGATAGCCCGATCGGACCGATGCATTCCTGGCCCGGCGCGACCGATTCCCTTGCGCAAGTAGCGGGTGGCACCTGGGCGGGGTTCCAGAGCCTTCTTGCGCTGCAGGGGGCGGGACAATCCCTGGCACAGGCGATCGCCGCCTTGCCAGCAACCGCGACGGTGTATGTGACCGGGCATAGTCTGGGCGGAACACTCGCGCCGGTGATCGCGTTGTGGATGAGCGACCAGCCCAAATTTCCGGTACCGAGTGTCTATGCTTTCGCCGGAATGACCCCGGGTAACGCAGCCTTCGCGGCGCTGTTCGGCCCGGGCACCCCCCTGGCCGGGCGGGTCTGGCGGTACAATAACACGCTTGATACGGTCGGCTATGGTTGGGATCGGGTCCTCGATACGCGCAAATTCTATCAGCCGGCACCCAATGGTGGCCTGCTGATCGAGGGCGTGATTGGGGCTATGGCGCTTCGGCTGTTGCCCTATGGCTATACCGGTTTCGGTACGATCGTCGCGCTGCCGGGGGTATTGCGGACGCCGACGATGGACTGCGAATTCGTCGCCTATCTACTCGAAACGCTCCACCAGCACATGCCCGATACGTATCTAGCCTTGCTAGGGGCATCGCCGCTGCCCTTTGCCATTGGTTTCGGCACGGTCGTGGCGCCGCGCGACGTTCCCGACGTTGTGGCGCAAACAAGCATTTTGCACGCGTCCCCGACCTTCCTTTAATCTCGACCGGACCGATTGGGTCGGGTTCGATGAAGATGATCCTCATCGGGGAGCAACCGGAATCAGGCAGGTGAAACGCGCGACGGTCGGTCCGTCGCGTCATGATTTGCTGCTTGATAGTCGCATGTCTCACGAAAGTCCCGTAGCGAGGGTCCCTCGGTATCGGCGAAGAAGCGAGTAAATGGCAGTTACGACAGCACGTTACCTGGTGAATTTGCGACAACGATGGAATGCCTGGTTCATTCGCGGCGTCGATCACGACACGGTCCTGCGCCAGATCGCGGAGGATTCGGGCTGGTCGGGACGCTATGCATTCCTGATCGTCATTTCCGCGGCGATCTCGCTGCTCGGGCTATTGATGCCGTCGGTCGCGGTGCTGATCGGCGCGATGTTGCTGTCGCCGCTGATGATGCCGATCATCGGACTTGGCTTCGGAATCGCGACCGTCGACACGCGCGAAATAAGACGTTCTGCAACAGCTTTGGTCGCCGGTGCGGCGATCGCAGTCACTTTGGCGGTGCTTTTCGTCAGTTTGTCGCCGATCCAGACGATCACGAGCGAGATCGCCGGCCGAACCCGCCCGACGCTGTTCGACCTGCTGGTCGCGTTGCTCTCGGCGGTTGCGGGGGCCTACGCGCTTATTCGTGGCCGTGGGGGCACGGTCGTCGGCGTGGCGATCGCGATCGCGTTGATGCCGCCGCTGGTCGTCGTCGGGTTCGGGATCGCGACGCTTAACTGGACGGTGTTCGCCGGAGCGCTGCTGCTGTTCGCCACCAACGCGATCACGATTGCGCTGACCGCGGCACTGGTCGCGCGGGTCTATGGCTTCGGTAGCCATCTTTCACCGCAGCATACCGGGTGGCAATTGGTGCTGTTCGTCGTCGCTGTCGGCCTGCTTTCGGTACCGCTTGGCTCCGGTTTGCGGCAGATTGCGTTCGAATCGGTCGCGCGGCGACAAGTGCGCGAGACGATCAACGAACGCTTCGCGAACCCGTCACGGCTGAGCCAGCTCGACATCGATTACAGCACCGACCCGATCCGGATCCGCGCGGTCGTGCTGACGCCCAGGCTTGATCCCAAGGCGGACGGCATTCTGGCCGCCGACCTGCGCGAACGGCTGGGGAGGCCGATCGACGTCCATGTCGATCAGCTTCGCGTCGCGCCCGATGGCAGCAGCGTCGAGGCAGCGCAGATCGCGCAGGCGAGCCGTGCGGTCGGATCGAGCGAGGCCGAGCGGCAGCAACATGCGGTCGCCGATCTCGCGCTGATCGCTGGCGTGGGCCAGTCCGACGTGACCGTCGATGCGCCCCATCAAACGTTGGCCGCAACCGCCGCGCCGCTGCCGGGCTTGCCGCTTGCTGGATATCGCGCACTGGAAGAACGTGCGGCGCGCGTCGCGTCCCGATGGACCGTCACGCTGGCACCCCCGAGCGATGCGCCCCTACCGGCGGTCGTCATCGATGAGGGCGTGGTCGACGGCGTCATGCTCGACACTGCCGCCTGGGCCACCACCCGATTGAACCGTGCCGTACTGGTCGACGGTGGGACGCTCGCGCAGAGACGCGCGGTTGCCGCCGGGATTACCAGCCGGGGTGGCTCGGCGGCGTCTGGGACCGCCGGGGGACGGTTGCGGCTACGTTGGGACGCGCAGACGCAGGCGGCGGACGGACGGTGAGCTCCGGCACCGTATCATCCCCCTGATGTCGATCAGGCAATAGTCTGAAATAATTGCGCTAACTCCCGGTAACATATCGACAGTTGGTTAACGGATCGGTAGCACCCCCCGCAATCAGGGGGGATGAAGAATGCACGCAACGACTTTCGTGCGTCTGGCAAAGCGTGCGTCGCGACGCAGCTTTACGGAGGCGGTCTATACCAGCACCGGGATCGATCGGACGCTACCGAGCGATATCCGCGCGACGTTGACCGAACGCTGCAATTACCGGTGCGTCTATTGCCAGCATTGGCGGCAGGACGCGTACACGCCGGAAATGACGCTGCTCGAATGGCAGGGCGTGCTGTCGTCGGTCCGAAGCTACGTCGGCCATTATGCGGTTCAGTTCCTCGGCGGCGAACCGATGATCATGCCGTGGTTCAGCGATCTGGCGATGTTCTGCCGGGACGCGCGGATCGATTGGGGTGTTGTGACCAACGGGTCCAGCCTCAGCGAGCCGCGCGTGGCACGGATCGCCGAGGCGCGGCCGCTCAACGTCGACGTGTCGATCGACAGCCGGTCCGAGGCGGTCAACGATACCGCGCGCGGCATCGTCGGCGCGATGCGCCGGGTGAGTCAGGGGATCGCCGCGCTGGTGGAGGCGCGGGCTGCCGCCGGAGCCAATTTCCCGATCCGGCTGAAGACCGTGGTGACGCGGCAGAACTTTGAAAGCTTGAGCGAGCTGGTTGGCTGGGCACAAGGCATGCCGGGCGTGCTGGTCGATTTCAGTCCGGTGCGCTTGTGGCGGCCCGAGGAAATCGCGGCGCAATATCCGGTCGCGGGACCTGAGATGGACGCGCTGGAACGGCGGATCGAACACCTCAAGCTGCTCAAGCGCAACGGCGCCCCGATCGAGACGAGCGTCGCCAAGCTCGAGGCGATCGTGCCGCACTTCAAGGGGGAGCCGAGCGTCCACGGGGTGGGTTCTTGCCGGGTCGGTCTGCGTAGCCTCGACATTCGTCCCAATGGCGACGTCAACCATTGCTGGAAGTTCGAGAAGGTCGGCAACCTGCGTCACACGTCGATGGAGGATATCTGGCGGGACGCGAACCGTCGCCAGATCGTTGACGATACGCTGGCGTGCGATCTGTTCAAGACGACGTGCAGCATGTCGTGCATGGCGCATCGGACGTTGGGGCAGGACATCCGGCGCGGGCTTCAGATCGCTCGCGTTTCGACGCGATGAGCCGCGTCAATGGCGCCGTGGAGCGGTTGCGGGCCTATTGGCGCGCGCGCCGCATGCAGCGGTTCCGTGCCACGGTCGGCTTGCGGGACGACTGGCACATTCTCGACGTCGGCGGCACGCCGCATCTCTGGTCTGGCCCTGCGGAACGTCAGACGGTCACGTTGCTCAACCTGCCGTCGATCGCTGCCGAGATGGAAGCCAGTGCTGCCCCGATGCGGCACGTGCTGGCGGGGGATATTTGCCGGATGCCCGACATCACGCGATCCTATGACCTGGTTTTCAGCAACAGCGTGCTGGAACACGTCGGATCCTTGCGACGTCAGCAACAGTTTGCCGCCATCGTGCGCTCGTCCAGGGCGTATTGGGTGCAGGTTCCCGCCCCGACTTTCCCGATCGAGGTGCATTGCCGCTATCTGTTCTGGTGGTTGCTGCCGTCCGGGTTTCGCCGGAAACGTATCCGCGCGTGGAAGCGGACCGGCCGCCCGTTTCTGGGACGGCAGATGGCGGGTACGCGGCCGATCGACCGGAAGCTGCTGCGCCGCCTGTTTCCGGACGGGGAGATCGCGACCGAGCGGTTCCTAGGAATTACCAAGTCCTATTATGTCTGGCGCGTCGATACGGTTGAGGCGCGGCGGACGGATTGACGACGGCGGCAATTTGCGACTTGCTCGCAACAAGCGTTCAGGCTAATCGCTGCGAATGCGTCGCAATACACAATCTGGCTGGCTACGGTGACGCCCGGGACGATCAAGGTCTGGGCACAGGTTCACAAGTGGACCAGCCTGGTTTGCACGCTCTTCCTGCTGATGCTGTGCATCACTGGCTTGCCGCTGATTTTTCACGAAGAAATCGATTCGATCGGCGCTGATCCGGCATCGCAGGTGACGGGCATCGCCGCATCGCGCGACGCACCCGAACTGCGCTCGCTCGATTCGATGCTCAAGACCGCTCTCGCGACGCGGCCGGGCGAAGTGCCGCTGTACATGGCATTCTACGACGACCGTCCGCTGATGACCGTGACCACCGGTGTGCGTCCGGATGTGCCGGCGAGCGGCATGAAGACGCAAACCTTCAACCGCCTGACCGGCACGCTGGTGCCCGAGGGCGAGGGTGGCGGGCATGCCGTCACCGAGTTCCTGCTCCAGCTTCACATCGACATGTTCCTTGGCCTCAAGGGCGAGCTGTTCCTCGGGGTGATGGGGCTGATCTTCTTCGTGGCGATCGTGTCGGGTGTCGTCCTGTACGCCCCGTTCATGCGCAAGCTCGACTTCGGCACCTTGCGGACCGCTCGCAGTCGCCGGGTCAAGTGGCTGGATTATCACAATCTTGTCGGGATCGTTGCGCTCGCGTGGATGACGGTTGTCGGGTTGACCGGGGTCATCAATGCGTTCGTCACGCCGATCACGACGGTGTGGCAGGCGAACGAACTCGCCGACATGACGCGGGGCTATGCCGGGCGTGCGGCGCTCCCGCCGTCGCGCTATGGCTCGGTTGACGTCGCGATGGCGACGGCGCGGCGCGCGATCCCGGGGATGAACCCGCAATTCATTGCCTTCCCGGGTGGATCGTTCAGCAGCGGGCATCATTATGCGGTGTTTTTCCAGGGCGCGACGCCGCTGACCGAGAATCTGCTGACCACTGCACTGGTTGATGCCGCCACCGGGCAACTGACCGACGCGCGGCCGATGCCGTGGTATTTCAAGGCGCTGTCACTGTCGCGTCCGCTGCACTTCGGCGATTACGGCGGGTTGCCGCTCAAGCTGCTGTGGGCCGTGCTTGATCTGTTCACGATCGTGGTTCTGGTGTCCGGCCTGTATCTGTGGATCGCGCGGGTCCGCGGGTTGCGCGACCGCAATCCCGGCGCGGTGCACGCGGGATCGCCGGGACTTGCGACGCCTGCCGCCGCCCAGCGCGTGGCAACGCCGCGCGCACCTGCTCAAACGCCTCTCTCAAAGGGTAACGTACGATGATCCGATCGACCTTTGCCGTGCCGACGCTGATTGCGCTGGCGACCGTGTTCGGTCTGGTTGCGGCGCTGACCGGGGGTGGTTGGCGCGACGCGGCAGCGTGGATCGCGCTGGCGATCCCGGTGGCGGCGGTGGGCTGGGCGATGGCGACGGCTGGCGGATCATCGCGGTCGGTGCGGCCTGTGGCACGCTCACGCGTTAAGTCCTCGTTTTTTGCGATGCCGCTGACGCAGGTCCCTGCGGAATAAGCGTCGCGAATTTTCTCTGACAAGCGCTTCCCCGGCGAAGGCCGGGGCCCAGGAGAGAGACGCTGGAAAGCGGAAGGCTGCGCTTCGTTACCCTGGCTGCTACTCCTGGGCCCCGGCCTTCGCCGGGGAAGCGGTAATATGGGTTGCGTATCCCGTTTCGACTAACGCTCAAACGAAGCTGTACGGATCCACATCCACCACCACGCGCACCTTGGACGGCCAGTCGACCCCGCCAAGCCACGCCCGCAGCATATCCTGCACATCGAACGCGCGGCGCGCATGCACCAGCAACCGATAGCGATGCCGCCCCCGCAGCATCGCCAGCGGCGCAGGCGCGGGGCCATAGACTTCCATCGCCTCATGCGTCGGTGCCGAACGCCCGATCGCCCGCGCGGTTTCCAAGGCCGCACCCTGATCCTCGCTCGAAATGACGATCCCCGCAAACCGGCCGAACGGCGGCGCGCCCGCCTCGCGGCGATGCTCGGTCTCGGCGGCGTAGAACGCCTCTGCGTCGCCCGACACCAACGCGCGCATCACGCTCGCATCGGGGCTGTGCGTCTGGATGAAGACATGCCCTGGTTTCGCGCCGCGCCCTGCACGCCCCGAGACCTGCATGATCTGCTGGAAGGTCCGCTCGCTCGCGCGCAGATCGCCGCCATCGAGCCCGAGATCGGCGTCGATCACCCCCACCAGCGTCAGATTGGGAAAGTGATAGCCCTTGGTCACCAATTGCGTGCCGACCACGATGTCGATGTCATGCGCCTCCATCCGCGCGACGAATTCCGCGGCCTTGGCCGGCGACCACATGGTGTCCGAGGTGACGACCGCGGTCTTGGCATCCGGATAGAGCGCCGCGACCTCGTCCGCGATCCGCTCGACCCCGGGGCCGACCGCCGCGAGCGTGTCTTCGTTCTGGCATTCGGGGCAGACGCGCGGGACCGGCTCGGTATGCCCGCAATGGTGGCAGGCGAGGCGGCGCACCAGCCGGTGCTCGACCATCCACGCGGTGCAATTGGGGCATTGGAAGCGATGCCCGCACGTCCGGCACAATGTCAGCGGCGCATAGCCGCGGCGGTTGAGGAACAGCAGCACCTGTTCGCGCCGTTCGAGCGTCTCGCCGATCGCGGTGACGAGCTTGGGCGCGATCCAGCGGCCGCGTTCGGGCGGATCGGCGATCAGGTCGAGCGCCTGGATCGACGGCATTTCGGCAGCCCCCCAGCGGCCGGGCAACTTGACCTCGGCATAGCGACCGTTCGCGACTTGTTGGCGCGTCTCGATCGCGGGGGTGGCGGAGGCGAGCACGACCGGGATCTGCTCAAACTTGCCGCGCATCACCGCGACGTCGCGCGCGTGGTAGTGGACGCCTTCTTCCTGCTTGAAGCTCGTCTCATGCGCCTCGTCGACGACGATCAGCCCGAGATTGGCGTAGGGCAAGAACAGCGCCGACCGCGCGCCGACCGTGACCAGCGCCTGGCCGCTCGCGATCGCGCGCCACGCGCGACGGCGTTGCGACGAGCGCAGGCCCGAATGCCAGGCGACCGGCTGCACCCCGAAGCGCGCAGCGAAACGCTTGAGGAATGGCTCAGTGAGCGCGATTTCGGGGAGCAGGACGAGCGACTGGCGGTTTTCGCGGATCGCCTCGGCGACCGCTTCGAAATAGACTTCGGTCTTGCCCGAGCCTGTCACGCCGTCGAGCAGCGTCGGCTTGAACGCCTTTGCGGCGACATCCGCGACGAGGACGCTGGAGGCGGCGCGCTGGTCGGCGGAGAGCGCGGGAGCGGCGAAGGTGGGGTCGGGGAGCGGGAACGGGCTGTCGATGTCGACGTCGACTGCTTCCAGCGCACCGACCTTGACGAGCCCGCGGATCACCGCGTCGGAGACTTCGGCGATCGCGGCGAGTTCGCGGATCAACCCTTGGGTCGTGCCGATCCGCTCGATTGCCTGCTCGCGTTGCGGGGTTAGGCGATCCGGGAGGGTGCCGGTCGCGCGATATTCGACGATCGTCTTCGCGCCTTCCAGCGCGGAA
Source organism: Sphingomonas sp. PsM26 (assembly GCA_030433805.1). Taxonomy (GTDB): domain Bacteria; phylum Pseudomonadota; class Alphaproteobacteria; order Sphingomonadales; family Sphingomonadaceae; genus Sphingomonas. Next base: position 90,207 of record JARUXA010000002.1, read on the forward strand.
GTGGAGGCGAGTGCCATCCGCACCACCGAGGCGGGGGAGGCGAGGTAATAATCCGCGGTCCATTCGACCAGCCGCCGCAGCGGTGCTGCGAGCGGGGGGACGGGGAGGACGCTGACGAGGTTGCGCAGGCGATTGTCGCCGACCTCGGCATCGGAGGGCATGTGCTCGCTTTCCCACACCACGCCGAGCAACTGCCGCGGGCCGAGGGGGGCGACGACGATCGAACCGGGTTCGACGCTCATGCCGTGGGGGACGCGGTAATCCAGCGGGCCGAGGGCGGCGTTGAGGAGGATGACGCGGGCGCGGGACATATAGGGTATATGGCGGGTTGCGGGGGCGGGCGCAAAGGGGGGCGTCCTTCTTCTCAAGCCCCTCCCCTTCAGGGGAGGGGTTGGGGGTGGGGCTGTGTCTCACAGAGAACTCAGTTCTGCTGTTCGGCCCCACCCCAACCCCTCCCCTGAAGGGGAGGGGCTTAGGAAGAAGAAGCGGATTCTCTTGTAGGGCTACATCCGCTACACCGCCCCCATGAGCGATCTCCCCCGCGCCTATGCCGAGCATCTCGCGCGCGACCGCAGGCGCTCCCCGCACACCGTGCGCGCCTATGAGGCCACCGCGGTGCGGCTGTGCGGCTTCCTCCAGACCCATTGGGGCGAAGCGATCGACCAGGCCGCACTCGTCCGCGTCACGACCGCGGACCTGCGCGCGTTTCTCGCTGCGCGGCGCGGGGAGGGGATCGGCAACGCTTCGGCTGCGCGCGAATTGTCGGCGGTGCGGGGGTTCCTCGATCACGTCACCGGCGCTGGCACCACGCCGCGACTGAAGGGCCCGCGCGTCGCCAAGGGTGTGCCGCGCCCGATCTCGCCCGCCGAGGCGATCGCACTGGCGGAGGACGTATCCGAAGATCCGGATGAGCCGTGGATCGGCGCGCGCGATTTTGCGGTGCTGCTGTTGCTCTACGGTGCCGGGCTACGCGTGGCGGAGGCGCTCGGGCTGACCGGCGCGGCGCTGCCGCTCGGCGCGACGCTGGTCGTCACGGGAAAGCGCGACAAGACGCGGATAGTGCCGCTGCTGCCGCAAGTGTGCGACGCGATCGAGGCCTATGTCGCCTTGTGCCCCTATGGCACCGCGCGCGATGACGAACTGTTTCGCGGGGCGAAGGGCGGGCCGCTCTCGCCGCGGATGGTGCGCCGTGCGGTGCAGCGCGCGCGGGTGCGGCTCCAGTTGCCCGACCGCACAACGCCGCATGCGTTACGCCATTCGTTCGCGACGCATCTGCTCGGGCGCGGGGCGGATTTGCGCGCGTTGCAGGAACTGTTGGGGCATGCGAGCCTGAGCTCGACGCAGATCTATACGCAGGTGGATGCGGCGCATCTGCTCGACGTCTACCGCAACGCGCATCCCCGAGCGTGAACCCCTTCCCCCCGGCAGATACCTGGGGGAAGGGGATTGGTCTTAGCGCAGCGCGTCGACCAGCGCTTCCGCTGCGGCGGCGGACGAGGCCGGGTTCTGCCCGGTGATCAGCAGCCCGTCGCGCACGACGTGCACGCCCCAGTCGTCGGTCTTCGAATAGACGCCGCCAGCGCCCGTCAGCATGTCCTCGACCAGGAACGGCACGACGTCGGTCAGTCCGACCGCAGCTTCCTCGGTGTTGGTGAAGCCCGTAACCTTCTTGCCAGCGACCAGCGGCGTACCGTCGGCGGCCCGCACGTGGCGCAGCACGCCCGGGGCATGGCAAACCAACGCGACTGGCTTGTCGGCGGCGATCGCGCCTTCGATCAGCGCGCGCGAGGTCGAATCCTCGGCCAGATCCCACAGCGGACCATGACCGCCAGGATAGAAGACCGCGTCGAAATCCTCGATCTTGACCGAGTCGAGCCGCACCGTGCTGGCGAGCTGCGCCTTGGCGTCGGCATCCGCCTCGAACCGGCGGGTATCGTCGGTCTTCGCGCTCTCGTCGGCGCTCTTGGGGTCGAGTGGCGGCTGGCCACCCTCGGGCGAAGCGAGCGTCAGCGTGGCACCCGCCCGCTTAAGGACGTAATAGGGCGCGGCAAGTTCCTCGAGCCAGAAACCAGTCTTTGCGCCGGTGTCGCCGAGCTGGTCATGCGAGGTCAGGACTATCAGGATATTCATACAATTCACTCCAGCGGGCGATGAGCCCGCGCTGACCGGCAGATGGGTGGCGCACCCGGCCATTACTACCGCAGTGCAGCGGAGCCGCGATCAGCCGCGCGGTTTCCACGTCAGCAGCCGCCAGACATACCCCGCCACGATCGCCACCGTTAGCGCCACCGCCGCCGGGCCGATAAACGCGTCGAGCTCCCGGAAATTCGCGCCGAGATAGTAACCGGCATAGGCCAGCCCGGTGTTCCAGATCGCCGACCCCGCCGCGGTCCACAGGATGAAGCGCAGGTGCGGCATCCGCGCCATGCCGGCGGGGAGCGACACCATGGTGCGGAACGCGGGCATGAAGCGGAATACGAACACGACCCATTGCCCGCGCGCCCGAAAGAACGCCTCGAGCTTCTCGACATGCTGCCAGTCGAGCGTCAGCCAGCGGCCGTAGCGATCGACGACCGGGCGCAGCCGGTGATAGCCGAGCCGGTAGCCGATCGCGTACCAGAAGTAATTCCCCGCGACCGTCCCCGCGGTCCCCGCGACGATCAGCGGGACGAGGCTCATCTGCCCGCGCGCGACCGCGATCCCGCCGAGCCCCATGATGACTTCGGACGGGATCGGCGGGAACACATTTTCCAGCACCATCAGCAGGAAAATGCCGAAATAGCCGCCCCAGGCGGTCAGTTCGATAATCAGTTCGGTCATCGCGAGGGGGCGGTCAGCCCGCGACCTTGCGTTCGATCGCGTCCCAGATCATCCCCGCGACATCGGTGCCATCGAAGCGTTCGATCGCGACGATGCCGGTGGGGGAGGTGACGTTGATCTCGGTCAGCCACTCGCCGCCGATCACGTCGATCCCGACGAACAGCAGCCCGCGCTTCTTGAGCTCCGGCCCGAGTACCGCGCAGATCTCGCGCTCCTTCTCGGTCAGCTCGGTCTTAACCGCCGACCCGCCGACCGCGAGGTTGGAGCGGATCTCGCCTTCGCCCGGCAAACGGTTGATCGCACCGGCGATTTCGCCATCGACAAGCACGATTCTTTTGTCGCCCTTGGCAACGTCCGGCAGGAACGCCTGCACCATGTGTGGCTCGCGCCACATGGTGTTGAAAACCTCGATCAGCGCGGACAGATTGGCGCCGTCGCTGCCGACTTTGAAGATCGCCTTGCCGCCATTGCCGTGGAGCGGCTTGATCACGATTTCCTTATGCTCGGCGAGGAACGCGCGCGCTTCGTCGAGCGAGCGCGTGATCAGGGTCGGCGGCATGAACTGTGCGTAGTCGAGCACGAACACCTTTTCGGGCGCGTTGCGGACTTGCGCGGGGTCGTTGACCACCAGCGTCTTGCCCGAAATGCGCTCGAGCAGGTGGGTCGCGGTGATGTAGCCGAGGTCAAACGGCGGATCCTGCCGCATCAGCACGACATCGGCCTCGCCGCCGAGGTCGAGGTTTACCGGTTCTCCGAGCGTGAAATGGTTGCCTTCGACGCGCTGGACCGTCACCGGCTCGGCCTTCGCCCAGACCCGGCCGTTGGAGTAGTTGAGCGCCTCGGCGTTGTAATGGAACAGCTTGTGCCCGCGTTTTTGCGCCGACAGCATCAGCGCGAAGGTCGAATCGCCCGTGATGTTGATGGAAGCGATGTGGTCCATCTGGACGGCGACTGTAAGGCTCATCGATCGTAACTCCGTCCCGAATTTCGCGGGAGATAGGGTGTGCAGCGCCGCCTGTCACCCGCCGGTTGGGGGATGATCACCCGATCCACGCATTCTCGATGTGGCGCGGCCGTGTGCCGGGGGCGAGCAGGATGACGTCGACTCGGATGTCGTCGCCGGGTTCGGCGAAGCGCGACATCAGCACTTCCGCCGCGGCGGCGACGCGCGCGAGACGGCGCTCGTCGATTGCGAAGTCGAGCGCGGCGACGGTCTTGCGTTGTTTGACTTCGACGAAGGCAACAAGGTTCGCCTTGCGTGCGACGAGGTCGACCTCGCCAGCGGGGGTGCGGACCCGGCGTGCGAGAATTTCCCAGCCGTGGAGCCGCAGCCACCAACTGGCGAGCCGTTCGCCACGACGTCCGGCAGTTTCAGCAAGGCGGCGGTCTCTCACCAATGTCGTTGCTTATGGAGAGGATAGGTTTTCCTCCCCTCCCTGGAAGGGAGGGGCCGGGGGTGGGTTGGTGTGGGGGATATCCGTCGCGCTACCAACCGGCCGACCCACCCCCAGCCCCTCCCTTCCAGGGAGGGGAGCAAGAAGGGGCGGGCGGTGTTCACGCCTTCAGTTCCAGCGCCCTGGCATACAATGTCTTGCGATCCAGCCCGAGCTTCTTGGCCACCTCGCTCGCCGCCTGCCCGGTCGAAAGCCGGGTGAGCGCCTCGGTCAACGCGCTGTCGGCGTCCTCCGCGCTCGCGGCTTCGGGCGCGCCCGGCGGGGCCACGACCACGACGATCTCGCCCTTGGGCGGCGCATCGGCATAGCGCGCGGCGAGCATCGAAAGCGTGCCGGTCACCGCTTCCTCGAAATGCTTGGTGATCTCGCGTGTCACCGCCGCCTCGCGGTCGCCCAGCCCCTCCGCGAGCGCCGCCAGCGTCACGCCAAGCCGCGGGCCGCTTTCGTACAGCACCAGCGTCGCGCGGATCGTCGCGATTTCGGCGATCGCGGTCGCCCGCGCCTGCGCCTTGGCGGGCAGGAAGCCGACGAACAGGAAGCGGTCGGTCGGCAAGCCCGCGAGCGTCAACGCCGCCACCGCCGCGCACGGCCCCGGGATCGTCCACACCGTATGCCCCGCCGCGCGCGCATCGCGGACGAGCTTGTAACCCGGATCCGAAATCAACGGCGTCCCCGCATCCGACACCAGGGCGACCGGCTCCATCCCCATCCGTGCGATCAGCCCGGGGCGGACCTCCTCGGCATTGTGGTCGTGATACGGCACCATCGGGCGTTTGACCCCGATGTGATGCAGCAGCTTCGCCGTCACGCGGCTGTCTTCCACTGCAATCACAGCGGCATGGCTCAGGATATGCGCGGCACGCGGCGACAGATCGCCGAGATTGCCGATGGGGGTCGCAACGATGTAGAGGCCCGGGGAAAGATCATTGGTCATCAGGAGCGGTCATGGCAGAGCGGGATACAGGGGCGCAACGGCGCAGCGGAATAAGGCGGCTTTCGCAGGCGGCGCTGGTGGCGGGTGCGATCGTGCTCAGCGGGTGCCAGACGGTCGTGCCGCGTGGGGCGGTGCCACGCCCCGGCCCGGCAACCACGCGCCCGAGCCAGCCGCAGCAGCCGGTGTTCGAACAGGGCATTCCGAAGGACACCGCGCGGCACCGCGTCGCGTTGCTGGTGCCGCTCAGCGGGAACAACGCCGGCGTCGGGCAGAGCCTCGCCAATGCGACGCAGCTCGCGCTGCTCGATTCGCGCAACGAATCGGTCCGGATCACCACCTATGACACCGCCCCCGGCGCGGCGGTGGCGGCGCAGCGGGCACTGGCGGACGGCAACCAGCTCATTCTGGGGCCTTTGCTCGCCGACGACGTCCGTGCGGTCGCGCCGATCGCACGGCAGGCGCATGTGCCGGTGGTGAGCTATTCAAACGACACGACCACGGCGGGCAACGGCGTGTATCTGATGGGCTATGTCCCGGCGCAGTCGATCGGCCGGGTCGTCGATTATGCCAAGGCGCATGGCGTGACCAGCTTCGGCGGGCTCGTCCCCAACGGTGTTTACGGCGAGCGCGCGTCCACCGCGTTCCTGCGCGCGGTCGAGGCGGCGGGCGGTCGGGTCGGCTCGCTCCAGACCTACGACCGGGTGAGCGGGTCGATGAGCGCCGCGATCACGCGGATGGCCAAGAGCGCGCCGTATCAGGCGGTGCTGATCGCCGACGGCGGGAGTGCCGCGGCGGCGGGCGTTCCGGTGTTGCGCCGCAACGGCATGGGCGGGGCGCGGATTATGGGGACCGAATTGTGGAATTCGGAGAGCTCGATCGCGAGCAAGCCTGCGCTGGAAGGCGCATGGTTCGCCAGCGTTTCGGACGGACTGTACCGGCAATATGCCACCAAATACCGTGCGCGTTTCGGGGCGGCACCGTTCCGCCTGTCGAGCCTTGGCTATGATTCGGTGCTGTTGACGATCCGCATCATGCGCGACTGGTCGATGGGAGCGACCTTCCCCGAGGACCGGTTGCGCGATCGCGGCGGGTTCTCGGGCATCGACGGCGCATTCCGCTTCGGTCGCGACAATGTCGCCGAGCGTGCGCTGGAAGTGCAGGAAATCCGCGGCGGCACGACGGTCAGCGTGTCGCCCGCGCCGACCGGGTTCTGATCCTACGCTGCGGTAATGCTGCGCCGTTATCGGTGCAGCATTATCGTCAGTTGCGGGCGGGCACTTTCTTGCGCGCCTGTTCGTCGCGCCACGCCTGATACCGTTCGACTGCGACCGAGCGGCGCAGCACGCGCGCGTTCGGATCGACGACGACGTGCGCTCCCGGCGGCACTGCAACGCTGCCGACCCCCGCGGTCATCGGCACGCGCACGATGCGGGAGCCGACCTGGACCTCGACCGGCAGCGGGAAGGGACGGCCGCCGGGAGCGTCCCAGCGGAGCGTCAGGCGGCTTCCGGATCGCGTCTGGACCAATTGCGGAAGGGCCGCTTGGCGCAGATACACGTCGAAGAACCAGCCATAGTCCTTTCCTGTCACGCGCCGCACGAAGCGTTCATATTCGGCGGTGCTGCCATAGCGCGGCGCGAAATTGCCCGGGCGCGGATCGAGCCGACCATAGACCGCGAGCCGCGTCACGTCGCGGAACGCGCGATCGCCGATCAGGTCGCACAGCGTGTGCAGCATCCACGCGCCCTTGTAATAGATGTCCTGCCCCGGGCCGCCCTTGGCGATCTCATACACCTGTTCCTCGGTACGGACGGTGCCGGAGACGATCGGGCGGAGATTGGCGATCCGGTTGCGCTGGTCGTCGAGCATGACCGCATACCGCGCTTCGCCCTCGCGCCAGCGTCCGTAGAAGGGCTGCATGTACTGGGCATAGCCTTCGTGGAGCCAGTAATCGTCCCAGTCGGCGGCGGTCAGCTGGTTGCCGAACCATTCGTGCGCGAATTCGTGCTGGAACAGCCAGTCGAACCCCTCGGGTGCCTTGGCATAGCCATTGCCGTACGCGTTGATCGTCTGGTGCTCCATCCCCTTGTGCGGGGTTTCGACAACGCCGACCTTTTCGCTGCCGAACGGGTACGGGCCGATCTCGCTTTCGAAGAAATCGAGCGTCGGGGCGAACTCGGCGAACAGCGCGCGGGCCTTCGCCTCTTCGCCGGGGAGGTACCAGTAGAATAGCGGGATCGTGTTGCCGTAGCGGCTCTTGTAGACGCCTGAGATCTCCTCATAGGGCCCGACGTTGAGCGCGATGCCATAGGTCGTCGGGCGCTTGATCCGCCAGTTCCAGCGAGTCCGGCCGTCGGGCAACGTGTCGACGCCGAGCAACGTGCCGTTGGACGGTGCCTTCAACCCCTTGGGCACGGTGATGTGGAGCGTGACGACGCCGGGCTTGCCCGACGGAAAGTCGAGGCACGGCCAGAACAGGTCGCAGCCGATCCCCTCTGCGGTGGTGGCGAACCACGGCGCGCCGTCGGGCGTCTTCGACCAGACCATCCCTGAATCCCACGGCGCATTGACCGCGACATGTGGTTGCCCGCCATAGACGATCCGCGCGACGACGCGGCGGCCGGCTGGGACCGTTCGCGGCAGGGTGATCTGCAACTGACCCTCGGGGTTGGTCCAGGCGTCGCGGGGCAAGGTGGTGCCGTCGATCGCGATCGAATCGATCGGCAAGTTGCGGTCGAGGTCGAGCACGAGCCGGTCGAGCGGCGCGCGCGCGGTGAAATCGAGCGTGGCGACGCCGCGGAGCGTCTGCATTTCGGGTAAGACCTCGAACGCGAGATCGGCGGCGGCGAAGGTCAGTTTCTGCTGGTCGCGGTCGATCGGACCGCCCGATTTCTGGGTCTGCGCGGTGATCGCTGGCTCACCCTTGCCGGGGAGCGTGTCCGCAGGGCGTGCCGCGGCGGTCAGCGACAGGAAGGCCAACACGACCGCAACGCGAGACACCATCATGCCGAACCGAACTCCGTCGAAAATTGCAGGGTCAAGACCACTTAAGCGCGATCTGCGGGCGTGATACGCATAAACGCTGGCAAGCGCACCTGCGGTCTTGCCAACGCGCGTTGCGCGCAAGGCATGCACGACGGATCGATCGCGCTGCGGAGCGATCCTCGCGCGATAGCGTTGCGGTCGCGATGATAAACGCACAGGATTTCGTCATGACAGACGCCGATCTCACGCCCCCCATCGCCGCGGGTACCTATCGCGGCGGCGGGGGGCAGGGGCTCCACCCAATATGGTTGGACGAGACTGCTGCCTGGCGCATCGGGGACGCGTATGCCGCCGCGCCCAATGCATCGTTCAGCGTGTATTCGGCGCGGCACGGGCTGCATTATATCGTCGATGAGGATGCGGTCGGGCGCGTCGGGGTCCACCGCCACCGGGCGGGCGGCTGGGAAATGCTGGCGTCGGTCGAGACGGGCGGCGGCGCGCCGTGCCACGTCGCGCTTAACCCCGCCGAGACCCTGCTGGCAGTCGCCAATTACGCGGGCGGCAGCGTATCGGTGATCCGCCTCGATCCCGGCACCGGTCTCCCCGACGGCGCGGCGCAGACCCATGCGAACTGCGGGTCCGGGCCCGATGCGGAACGACAGGAAGGGCCGCATGCGCATTGGGTCGGGTTCAGCCCGGACGGGCGATGGCTGTACCAGACCGATCTCGGCACCGACGAGGTTCTCGCCTTCCCGTTCGATGCCACGGGGACGTTGGAGCCGCCGTTCGTTGCCTATGCGGCACCACCGGGGTCGGGACCGCGGCATCTCGTGCTGCATCCGCATATCGCCAAGCGCGCGTATCTGGTCAGCGAAATGGCCAGCACGCTGACGACGCTCGACCGGGGGCGCGATGGGACGTTCACCGGGCCCGTGATCCGGTCCACGTTGCCGGACGCATGGCGGGGGCACAGCATCGTCGCGCATGTCGCGATCAATGCGGCGGGGACGCGGCTGTACGTCTCGAACCGCGGGCATGACAGCATTGCGGTCTTCGCGCTCGATGCGGAGGGGGTTCCGACGCTGCTGGAGCATGTCGCCACGGGGGGAGAGTATCCGAGGTTCTTTCTGTTGCTGGAGGATCGAGGAATGATCGTCGTTGCGCATGAGAAGTCGCAAACGATGACGGCGCTGGCGATCGATGCGGAAGGACGGTTGGCGCCGACTGGCGTCGCGCTTGGCGTTCCGGGGGTGGGGTATGTGCTGGAGGTTGCGCCTGGTGGTGGGTGAGGGGCGGGGGCGGCGTCTTGTGTAAGCGCTCATCGGGCGCTGCCTGATGTTTTGACGCGCTTCCTTACTTCCCGTGGCGCTTCCCCGGCGCAGGCCGGGGCCCAGTAGCGGAGCAGAAGAATGCGAGCGATGCGCTCCGTTACCTCCACCTTTCCCACTGGGCCCCGGCCTTCGCCGGGGAAGCGATAGAAGGGGGGAAGGTTGTCAATGAGTTACCCCCACCCCCTCAGTGCGCGATCAGCCCCGGAGCGTCCTTCACGAAGCGGTCGAGCACACCATCGGCGACCTTGATCGGGCCGTCGAAGCGCGTTGCGCCCGGGATGCTCTGCACCGCCGCCGCTTGCGCGGCCAACCGGCCGGCGTCGGTGAAATAGCGCGTCGCGGCATTGCTGCCGTGCTCTGCCGCATCGAGGCCCGCCGCGGTGAGTTGCAATGCTCGCCCCCACAATTGTAGTGCATCCAGCCACGGTCGCGCCTGCTCGGCAAAGGCCGGATCGACCGTGCCCGATCGGATGATGTCGGGAGCGTTGGCCAGCGTGTCCGCCTGCGCGCGCAAGTCCGCGATCGCCGCGCTGCGTTTGGCCGCGTCGCCGTCGGCCAGCGCCTCCCGGACGGCATCCAGCGACGCCTTCAACCGCGGTGCCTGTTCCTGCCACGGCTGGCTGCCGAAGGTCGGTGCCATGTGTTGGGTGTCGAAGAAGGTGAGCAACGCAGCCTCGGCGCGGGCATCGCCGCCGGCCAGTTCCTGGGCAGAGAAATGCCACGTCCGCTCGGCGTCATAGCCCCGATCGTTCCATCCAAACGCCGCGACTCCCGTCACCGCGACCCGGCTAGGCGCTTCCTGGTTCATCGGGTTGGACAGGATGCCGGTCAGTTCGCCAGACAGGCCCGCCTCACGCCGCGCATAGGGCGCCATCAACAGGCGGCCGGTCGTCTGCCCGTAATCGTTGACCGGGTAATTGTCCCACAGCAGCGTCTTGCGGCCGAACGCCTTGGTCGCGGTGCGCGCATCCGGGATCGAGATCGCGGGCGGAACCACGTCGGTGCCGGTCCATTGTACGACGACGCGCGGGTCGAGTTCCTTGCGGAGCGCCGCCTTGTACGGGGTCTCCTTTGCGTCGTAATATTCGGTCGGGACCATGATCAGCGGGCGCGATGCCGGATCGGTTGCGACGAGCTGCGCCTGGACCGTGTTGAGCAATCGCGCTTGCGCGATCCCTGCGGCTTCCGCGCCCGAGGGACCGAAGGCAGTCGCGTCGCGGGGGCAATTCCACTTCTTATATTCGATGTCGTCGAGCGCGACGTAGAAACTGTGGACGCCGATCGTCCGCAGCGCGGCAAACTTGCGTTCGAGCGCCTGCGCATCGGCGGGATCGGAGAAACACACCGTCGGGCCGGGAGAAATGGCATAGACGAAATCGACGTGGTTGCGCCGCGCGGTCGCGACCAGCGCGCCGAGCGACGCCAATGTCGCGGCGGGATACGCCTCGCGCCAGCGATCCCGCGCGAAGGGGTCGTCTTTCGGGCTGTAGACATAGGTGTTCGCCTTGACCGTGGCGAGGAAATCGAGATGTTTGGTGCGGTCCACCATCGACCAGGGCTTGCCGTAGAAACCTTCGATCGTGCCGCGGATCGGCATGGCGGGATGATCCTGGATCACCATTGCCGGGAATACGGCGCGTTTCGCGAGTTGCCGGAAGGTCTGGACCGCATGGAACAGGCCATCGGCGTCGTGACCCGCAAGCGTGATGATCCCGCCACCATCGATCGGGGTGCTGGCGATCGTATAGCCTTCGACGTGATCGTCGACCACCGTGGCGCTGCGGGCGAGCGTGGTACGGATCAGCGGTGCGGACCCGGCGCCGATCAGGATATGCGTTCCCTCGGGATGCGATGGCAACCGTTTCGCGGTGGTGACCTTGACGACATCTGAGGCGAGCAGGATGTCCCGGGTGAGCGCGATCGTGGCGGCGTCCGTGCCGGGGGCCGCTATCAGCACGACGGTCTTGCCCAGGGGAAAGCTGCCGTTGCCGAGAGTGATCGACGTCGGCGCAGGAAAGATCGCCGGCAAAGTCGGGGGTGCGCCGTTCGATGCCGCCACGGCGGGGGCCGTCATCAGCGTTGCCGCCACAAGGGTGAGCGTTCCGAACTTGTCCGTACGTCGCATCGCTGTTTCCCCGGTATTGTTGTGGTATTGCCATCGAGCCTATCGCTAGCAGCGGCACGGAGCAAGCCACGGCGTGGACGCAACCGCGGCGATAGTGCCAAACTAAGCCCAATTCGCATTGCCGGCCTGACGCGGGCGAACCCTGTCGAACGTCATCATTGTCCACGTCTGCGGCACAATGCCGCCGTATTCCCGCGTCAAAATCGCGTGACGATTGATGGTGACGGCGTTAGCCCCATATAAAGGAAGAACGCGCTTTGAGTGGCGCGACCCCGGAGTATCCATGACGCAAGCATCTGCCCCGCATTCCTTCCCCGTCCTGCCGCTGCGCGACATCGTCGTGTTCCCGAGCATGATCGTCCCGCTGTTCGTCGGGCGCGACAAGTCGGTCGCGGCGCTTGAGGCGGCGATGGCCGGCGACAAGGAGATCTTCCTTGTCGCCCAGCTCGACCCCGCGCAGGATGATCCTGCGCGCGACGATTTGTACGATATCGGCGTGACGGCGACCGTGTTGCAGTTGCTCAAGCTCCCCGACGGGACGGTTCGCGTGCTGGTCGAGGGCAAACGCCGCGCTTCGCTGAGCGAGTTGACCGAAGTCGAAGGGTATCTTTCCGCGCAGGTCGAGATGATCGAGGGCGAGGAAGACACGGAAGAAGCCGTTGCGCCGAATACTGAGGTGTCCGCGCTGATGCGCTCGGTCGTCGATCAGTTCGAGAATTATGCGAAGCTCAACCGCAAGCTCCCTGCCGAAACCGCTGTCCAGCTGGGCGAGATCGAGGATGCCAGCAAGCTTGCCGACGCGGTCGCCGCGAACATCCAGGTCAAGGTGAGCGACAAGCAGGCGCTGCTGGTCGAGCGTGATCCGGCCAAGCGGCTCGAGATGGTGTTCGCCTTCATGGAAGGCGAGCTTGGCGTCCTGCAGGTCGAGAAGAAGATCAAGTCGCGGGTCAAGCGCCAGATGGAGAAGACCCAGCGCGAATATTATCTCAACGAGCAGTTGAAGGCGATCCAGCGCGAGCTTGGCAACGAGGGCGAGGAAGGCGAGGGCGACGAGATCGCCGAGCTGACCCAGAAGATCGCGACGCTCAAGATGTCGAAGGAAGCGCGCAGCAAGGCGACGTCCGAGCTCAAGAAGCTCAAGACGATGGCGCCGATGTCGGCGGAAGCGACCGTCGTGCGCAACTACCTCGACGTGTTGCTCGGCTTGCCGTGGGGCAAGAAGTCGAAGATCCGCAAGGATATCTCGGCGGCGCAGGCGGTGCTCGACGAGGACCATTATGCGCTCGAGAAGGTCAAGGACCGGATCATCGAATATCTCGCCGTGCAGGCGCGCACCAACAAGCTGAAGGGGCCGATCCTGTGCCTCGTCGGTCCTCCCGGCGTCGGCAAGACCTCGCTCGGCAAGTCGATCGCCAAGGCGACCGGCCGTGAGTTCATCCGCCAGTCGCTCGGCGGCGTGCGGGACGAAGCCGAGATCCGCGGGCATCGCCGTACCTATATCGGCTCGCTGCCGGGCAAGATCGTCACCAATCTCAAGAAGGCCGGGACCAGCAACCCGCTGTTCCTGCTCGACGAGATCGACAAGCTCGGCCAGGATTTCCGCGGCGATCCGGCGTCGGCGCTGCTCGAGGTGCTCGACCCCGAGCAGAACGGCAAGTTCCAGGATCACTATCTCGAGATCGACGTCGACCTGTCGGACATCATGTTCGTGACGACCGCGAACTCGCTGAACCTCCCGCAGGCATTGCTTGACCGGATGGAGATCATCCGGCTCGAGGGCTATACCGAGGACGAGAAGGTCGAGATCGCCGAGCGCCATCTGATCGCCAAGCAGATCGAGGCGCACGGCCTGAAGCCGGGTGAGTTCACGCTGACCACCGACGGTCTGCGCGCGCTGATCCAATATTACACGCGCGAAGCCGGTGTCCGTACGCTCGAGCGCGAGATCGCCAAGTTGGCGCGCAAGGCATTGCGCCGGATCCTGGAGAATAAGGACACCGCGATCACGATCACCGCGGAGAACCTTTCCGATTTCGCGGGCGTGAAGAAGTATCGCCACGGCATCGGCGAGGAGGAGAATCAGATCGGTGCGGTCACCGGTCTTGCATGGACCGAAGTCGGCGGCGAGCTGCTGACGATCGAGAGCGTCACGGTTCCGGGACGTGGCCAAGCGAAGATCACGGGCAAGCTCGGTGACGTGATGAAGGAGTCGATCGAAACCGCGTTCAGCTTTATCAAGGCACGCTCGCCTTCCTACGGGATCAAGCCGAGCCTGTTCGCGCGCAAGGACGTCCACATCCATTTGCCCGAAGGGGCCGTTCCCAAGGACGGTCCGTCGGCGGGGATCGGGATCGTCACCGCGATCATCTCGACGCTGACCGGGGTGCCGGTGCGCCGCGATATCGCGATGACGGGCGAGGTTACGCTACGCGGTCGTGTCCTGCCGATTGGCGGGTTGAAGGAGAAATTGCTCGCGGCACTTCGGGGCGGCATCACGACTGTGTTGATTCCGCAGGAGAATGAGAAAGATCTGGCAGAGATTCCGGATAATATTCTGAACGGCCTGAAGATCATTCCGGTGTCCCACGTCGATGAAGTGCTGCGGTTGGCACTGACCGGGCCGCTCGAGGCGATCGAATGGAGTGAAGCCGATGATCTCGCGGCACAGCCTCCCGCCGGGGTGGCTGCTGTAGGCGGCGAAGTGCATCATTGATGTACGCGCCGTCTACGGCGAGGTCTTGCGGTGTGTCCTGATTGTCGCATTCGCTCCTACGTCGGTCGCACGGCCTTGCTTTTTGTTTTGACAGCCCCCCCCGGACCCGCCTTTATGCGCCCGCGGCCCTCGGGCTGGGAATCATTTTTCTAATTGTAACGGGGGTTTGGTCGCGATGAACAAACAGGAATTGATCACAACGGTAGCCGATACGTCGGGGCTGACGAAGGGCGATGCGAGCAAGGCGGTCGAAGCCGTGTTCGATGCGGTCTCGGCAGCGCTCAAGGCTGGCGATGAAGTGCGTCTGGTCGGGTTCGGAACGTTCTCGGTCAGCAAGCGCAAGGCATCGACCGGACGCAACCCGCGGACCGGCGAACCGATGACGATCAAGGCTTCGTCGCAGCCGAAGTTCAAGGCTGGCAAGGGTCTGAAGGACTCGGTCAACTGAGATCCTGCGAATTTCCTGGCCGCAACGCTTGCAAAGCGCGGTTCGCCCGGATTAAGGACTGATCCAACGGGGCGGCCGCCGGCTGCTTCGATCCGTTTAGCCGATCGCGACAGCGACACTGGCGACGGGCGCGTAGCTCAGTGGTAGAGCACACCCTTCACACGGGTGGGGTCGCAGGTTCAATCCCTGCCGCGCCCACCAATAGAAAAGGCCTCCAACTCGGCGAGTTGGGGGCCTTTTTCGTTTGTTGCACCGGGTAGCGAAGGACAGCTTCAAACAGCCTGCGAAGCGCTCGGGTCGTACGTCCTTCGCATCGGCCGGGCGGCGTGGCGCACCGGCAGTGTCACGCTGCTGTCATGGCCGTGTCACGGAACTGACCCGGAAAACACATCAAGTCGTCATGTCCCATCCGTAACGGCAGCGGCAGCAGGGTCGATAAGGGGGTTCCGAATCGATCAGGGCAAACATGCCCGCGCGCAACGATCACATTCGGGAGTGACCCATGGCCAGCTTCAACCGTTTCAGCACCGTTCTCATGGTGACCACCGCCGCCGTCGCGCTGGGCGCCTGTAGCGGAGCAAACGATGTTGCTTCGCCGGGTGCAGGTACTGTGGTCATCACGCCCGCACCGACGCCGACCCCCACGCCAACCCCGACCCCGACGCCGACCCCAGCCATCACCGCAGCGCAGTTCGCCGCGGTCACTGCGGTCAACGGCATCTCGATCACCGCCGACGAGCAGCTCGCGCTCGTCAACGCCGGGACCAACAACAACGTCAGTGGCACCAACATGCTGAACGGCGTATACCCGACGACCGCCGCTTCGCTGACGACGGCGCTCGACCCGTCAACGATCAACAGCTTCTTCACCAGCACCAACTATGTCGGCGCGCTCAATGGCCCGACCGATACGGCGTTCCAGGGCTGGACCTGCAACTCGACATCGGCGGAATTCGGCGGCGCTGGCGCCCGTTGCACCGCGGTTCCGGCGGTCGGCACCGGCGGCACAGCGGCGGCTTGCCCGACCGGCACGACCGATGACGGCCTCGTCCAGACGTTCCGCGCCTGCCGCCTGCCATCGGTCATCAGCGGCACGCTAAACCTGCCGAAGATCGCGGGCGTCTTCTATCGCCTGCGCGGTCAGACCGAAGTCGGCACCGACGTCGGCACGACCGGCGCGGACAATGGCGCGGTGCTCAACATCGAGGCGGGCGTCGTGATCGCGGCGGATTCGACCGAGACGACCAACGACTTGCTGCTGGTCAACCGTGGTTCCAAGATCAACGCGGTCGGCACGGTCGCCAACCCGATCATCTTCACTTCGCAGCAGAACCTCACCACCAACGGCGTCAGCGATGCGACGCAAGGGCAGTGGGGCGGCGTGATCATTCTCGGCCGCGCGCCGGTCGGCGTGTGCGCCACCGGCACGGGTCCGAACAATGCGGATGGCACCAGCACGACCTGCCAGCAGGCGATCGAAGGCGTTACCGGGCGCTTCTATGGTGGCCCGACCAAGGCCGACAGCAGCGGCAACTTCCAGTACGTCCAGATCCGCT
This sequence comes from Sphingomonas sp. PsM26, assembly GCA_030433805.1. GTDB lineage: Bacteria > Pseudomonadota > Alphaproteobacteria > Sphingomonadales > Sphingomonadaceae > Sphingomonas. The sequence goes on from JARUXA010000002.1 coordinate 106,573, forward strand.
ACAGCGGCATCGCGATCAGCGACGGCAACGAACTGCAGGGCCTGACGCTCGGCGGCACCGGGTCGGGCACGACGATCGACCACGTCCAGAGCCACAATTCGGCGGATGACGGCGTCGAGATCTTCGGCGGCATGACCAACATGAAGTATATGGTGATGACCGGTGCCGACGATGACGGCTTCGACATCGACAACGGCTTCCGCGGGTTCATCCAGTTCATGATCACCGCGCAGCGGACGATCGGGGCGACCGCCGACTCCTTCTCGACCGAGATTGACTCGAACAATGCGGAAGACCTGCTGCCGCGCACCTTCGGCCGCTACGCCAACTTCACCTTCCTCCAGACTGCGCTCGCCCCGGCAGCGATCCGTCTGCGCGGTGGTGCGGACATGACCTTCGTCAACGGCGTGGTGAAGACCCCGGCGACCGTCGCGTGCATCAACCTGATCGCGGGCGAGCAGACCGCGGGCGGTCGCACGACGATCCGTCCGGCCGACGCAGCGCTGCAGGATGTCGGGCCGCCGGTGTTCAACTCGATCTACTTCTCCTGCCAGGGCCGCTGAGCCTCAGCCCCGGACCATCGCGCAGTTGATGCCGGGGCGGCCGCTTAAGCGCCGCCCCGGCATTTGCCTATGACATATCGATCGGGAATACAGGCCATGCAGAAGCGCCTCGCCTTCGGGACACTCCTTCTTCTTACTTCCACGTTGGTGTCGCCCGCGGCGCTCGCGCAGACCGCTCCGGCCCCCGCCGCGACCACGCCGCCACCCGCCGCTGCACCTTCGGCGCAAAGCGCGGGTGATCCGGTGGCCACCCCCGCCGCCGAACAGGCGGGTGACCCCGAACAGCAGGTCGAAGTCTCGGCACCCGGCATGGACAGCAGCCAGGGCGCGGACATCGTAGTCGTCGGGCGCAACATTCCCAACGTCATCCGCTCGACCCCGCAGATCGTCTCGGTCCTGTCGGGCGCGGACATCGCGCGGACCGGCGAGGGCGACATTGCGGGCGCGCTCGCGCACGTCGCTGGCCTCAGCGTCGTCGGCGGCGGGTTCGTCTATGTGCGCGGCCTTGGCGACCGCTATTCGTCGTCGATGCTCAACGGCTCGCCCTTGCCGAGCCCCGAGCCGCTGCGGCGCTCGGTCCCGCTCGACATCTTCCCGACGACGATCGTCGGGTCGGCGCTGGTGCAGAAGACCTATTCGGTCAATTATCCGGGTGAGTTCGGCGGCGGCGTCATCAACCTGACGACCAAGGCGATCCCAAAGAAGGACTTCATCTCGTTCGGCGGATCGATCGCGGCGGATACGGTGACGACCAGCGAGCTTGGCTATACCTATGCGGGCGGGCGCGCCGATTGGACCGGCTATGACGACGGCACGCGCACTGTTCCCGACTTCATCAAGAATGCACCCGGCGGCACCGGCATCATCCCAAGCGACCAGATCGCGCAGCTGACCAATGCGCGCACGACGCTGCTCCAGCGCAACAACAGCCTGCCCGCCAATTTCTCGGGCGAGATCAACGGCGGCAAGGTGATCGACCTCGGCGCGGACCGGATCGGCGTGATCGCCTCGGTCAGCGCGAGCAACACCTTCCGCACGCGCCTGACGCAGCAGCAGGATTCGGTCTCGCCCGACGGCACGCTGCGCAACGATTACAACACTTTGCTGACCGACAACCGGATCGTCGCGAATGCGCTGCTCGGGCTCGGTTATGAGTTCGGCCCGAACACGATCCGTGCGACCGGCGTCTATATCCACGATACGCTCAAGCAGGGGCGTGGATCGACAGCGATCGTCTACAACAATTCCAGCGGCCGCCGTTTCCAGCAGAACACCAACTGGTTCGAACGCCAGCTGATCGAAGGCCAGATGGTCGGCGAGTTCAAGGTGACCGACGCGCTGCATGTCGACGTGCGCGGTGCTTATGCCAATTCGAAGCGCGACGCGCCGTATGAGCGGCAGTTCGACTATCTCTGCTCGAACGTGACGACGACCGGCTTGCCGATCAAGGAGACGCAGCAGAACGGCATCGGCGGAGAGCGGTGCGATGGCGCGTATCAGGCGACGCGGCGCTTCTCGCCCTTCGCCTCGATCATCTTCAGCGAACTCGACGAAGATCTGTACAGCGCGCAGGGCGACCTGACCTACAAGCTCGACCTCGGGCGGCCGGTCACCCTGTCGACGGGCTATTATTATTCGGGGACCGACCGCACCTCGACTCGTTTGCAGTTCAATTACCAGACCGCGGACGGCGGCGGCACCGCACCGGCCTATCCGTGGAACCTGCTGCGGCCGGATTATCTGGTCGGGGTGGATTCGATCGCTGCGAACAATCTGCAACTCCAGTTCGGTACGCCGCTGGGCGCCTATGCCTATGACGCTTCGCTGGATATCCATGCGGGCTATGGCCAGATCGAAGCCGAAGTCCTCGATGGCGTGCGCGGTACGATCGGCGTGCGCTACGAGACCGCGGACGAGCGCGTCACGCCGGTTGCTTCGGCCACGACGCGGCTCAACAACGATTATTTCCTGCCAGCGCTCACGCTGACGTGGAATTTCCGCAACAACATGCAGCTGCGCGCGAGCGGCTCCAAGACGATCTCGCGTCCGCAGTTCCGCGAACTGGCACCACAGCAGTTCCGCGATCCGGAGTCGGATCGCCTGTTTTTCGGTAACCCGCTGCTGCGCGATTCCGAGCTGTACAATTACGAAGGCCGCTTCGAATGGTTCTTCGCACGCGACCAGCGCTTCACGCTCGGTGGTTTCTACAAACTGATCAAGAACCCGGTCGAGCAAGTCGGTTTCTACACCGGTGCGGATGACCGGTTGCAGACCGGCTTCACCAACCTGCCCAAGGCGACGCTGTACGGGGCCGAGGTCGAGCTCCAGAAGTATTTCCCGCTCGATTTCCTCGACAGCAGCTTCTTCACGACGCGGCGGGCGCTGTTCATCGCGAATTACACGTATTCCAAGTCGAAGATCAAAGCGGACACCAGTTGCGTGCCCAACGTGCTCAACCAGACGCTCGGCGGGTGTGGCGCCGGTTTCGGCCCGGCCAATCTGCAATTCCGCGACGGTGCTCCGCTGACCGGGCAGTCCGAACATCTGGTCAACGTACAGGTCGGCCTGGAGGACAAGGCGTCGCTGTCGCAGATCACCTTGTTGTTCAACTACGCCAGCGACCGCGTGACCAATCGTGGCCCGTCCAACCTGAGCGGGACCGGCTTCCAGCCCGACATCATCGAGAAGCCGGGTATCCGGCTCGATCTGGTCGCGCGGCAGGGGTTCAAGGTGGCTGGCGGGCAATGGGAGCTGAAGGCCGAAGCGCGAAACCTGACGGGGACGCGCTATCAGGAAGGCCAGACGTTCAGCAACGGCAACCAGGTGTTCGTCAACCGCTACCGTCTGGGCCGCATCCTGTCGCTCGGCCTCAGCACGACGTTCTGATGCCGTATCGCCTCCGCGCCCGATTGATTACCGGCGCGGAGGTGGGGCTGCGGTCAGCCCCACGGCCGTTCGCGAAACCATTTGGTGATGACGTACTTCGTCCCCGCGCGGACCTTCATGCCATGATGCAGCGTCGCCGGGTTGAGCGTTCCGTCGGGGCGGCGGTTGTTCCATGCCAGCAGCTTGCCGGTCTCGGGCTGCACGATCTTGTCGATCGCCTTGAAGCGCGTCGCGCCGCCGGCCTCGGGCTCGTTGAGGTAGATCATCACGGTCCACGTCCGGTTGCCCGCGACCCCGCAATAGCGGGGATAGTCCACGCCGTCGGGCTCGAAATAGTCGGTATGCGCCTTGAACTCCTGGCCGACCGCGTAGCGTTGCCCCTGGATCGGTTCGCCGAAGACCGGATCGAGCCCGGTCAGCGCGGTGATCCGGGCGTTCAGGTCGATCGTCAGCGGATCGCGTTGGTCGAGGTCGCCGGTCTCGCTCGTCCGGAAGGCCGCGTCGCCGTTGGCATCGGACAAAGTGGAGGGCCGCCGTGTGGCATCGACCGCCGAACACAACGCCGCGCAGGTCGCCGCGTCGATGAAGTGACGCTTGATGAACAGCGTGAGTTTCGGACTCGGAACGCGCTGGACACCGGGCTGGGTGATCAAATGCGCGACCAGTGCGTCCGCAGGGTATCCCGATCCGTAATTCAGCACATGGGTCATGCGCATTTCCTGCCAAATCTGCCGGGTATTTTCCAGTGTATGTCGGTGCCATATAAGGTTCACAGCGATGACGCCGGACTGTAACACCTGTTGCCTAGCAGGGCTTTGATCGGGGAATATGTCCGCATGCGGTTGGTTTTGGATGCGCGGGCGCGGGCCATTCTGCGACGCCTTCCCGTCACGACAGTCTATACCGGATTGGAGCTGGCGCTGATCGCGGTGCTGGCGATCCAGTCCGCGCGCTTGGTCTATGCCGTGATCACGCCGGTCGGACCGGTTGGGACATGGCGGCCGGAACAGGGCGTGATCGCAGGGTCACCGCAAGCGATCCTGCGCGGCTTCGATCCGTTCTTCCGCACGAGCGGTGGTGACGCAGCGGGGCCTGCTGCGATCACGACGTTGCAACTGACTTTGTACGGCACGCGGATCGACGAGGCTCAAGGCGGCGGGTCGGCGATCATCGCCGGGCCTGACGGCGTCCAGCAGAGCATCGGCGTCGGGCAGGAAATCTCGCCGGGCGTGATCCTCAAGTCGGTCGCGTTCGATCACGTCTCGATCGAGCGCGGCGGGCGCGCCGAGGATCTGTTCATCACCCAGGCCGCGCAGGCACCCGCGCCTGCGGTGCAGCCAGCCGGTGCGCCGCTGATGGGCGGGATGGGCGATCGCATCGGGCCACCGCCGCCCGCGCCCGGCATGCCGCCGACACCCGCCAGCACCCCGCAAGGTGTAACTGCCGCGCAGTTGCGCAGCGACGTCGGCTTCATCCCGCGGATCGACGGCGGCAAGGTCAGTGGATTGACCGTGCGATCGCAAGGATCCGGCGCAGCATTCCGCGCGGCGGGCTTGCGTGATGGCGACATCGTGACACAGATCGGCGGACGTCCGGTCAGCGGTCAGGCCGATATCGATCGGCTCGGTCCGCAGCTTGCCCGTGGCGGCACCGTTTCCCTGTCGGTCGAACGCGGCGGACAGGTTGTTCCCCTTACCCTTACGATTGCGGGTCAATGAAAAGACTGATTCTCCGGCCCGTACTTGCTTCCGTACTCGTGCTCGCATCCGCCGGCACTGCGACTGCGCAACAGACGATGAACGTACGCGACGCCGACATTCGTGCGTTCATCGCGGACGCCGCGCGCGTGACCGGGCGGACGTTCATCATTGATGCGCGCGTGCAGGGGAAGGTGACGGTCGTCACCGATCACCCGGTGAGCAAGTCGCAATATTTCGAGATCTTCCTGTCGACACTCCGCGCCAACGGACTGGTCGCGGTGCCGACCACCAACGGCAGCTTCCGCATCCAGCCGATCGACAATGCCGCGTCGCAACCGAGCCGGGTCGGGTCGCGCGGGGCGCAGAGCAACAGCTTCGTGACCGAGATCGTCCGATTGCGCTCGGTCGATGCGCAGTCCGCGGTCGACACGGTCCGCGCGCTCGTCTCGCCGCAGGGGACGGTGTCCGCCAACCGCAGTGGCAATACGCTGGTGATCGTTGATTTCGCCGACAACGTGCGGCGCGTGCGCGAAGTGTTGCGGCGAATCGACACCAACAATGCATCGACCCGTGTTGTCGCGCTCAAGAACGCCGGCGCACGCGAGATCGCGACCGCGCTCCAGTCGCTCGCCGGGCAAAGCGGCGGTGGCGGCGGTGGCGGCGGCGCTGGCGCGACCGCGGGGGCTGCTGCACCGAGCAGCACCGGTACCAGCGTGGTTGCGGTGCAAAGCTCCAACTCGGTCGCGATCAGCGGCGATGCGTCGACTGTCGCGCGGCTCGTCGCGGTGGCGGAGGATCTGGATCGCCGCACCAAGAACGGCACCGAAATCAAGGTGATCTTCCTCGAGAATGCCGACGCCGAGCAACTGTTGCCGGTGTTGCAGCAGCTCGTCGGGCAGACTCCGTCGCCGATCACCAACCAGCAATTGTCGCAGTCGAACTTCGGCAACAACAGCAACCAGACTGGCAGCAACGGCAACAACAGCTCGCAGCGCCAGGCCAATACCCCGGCGGTGCAACAGGATACGACCGCTCCCGGCAGCACGGCAGGGCAGGCGGCGATCAGCACGCAGGGCGGGCGCACTGCGGCTGTGGTCACGCGTTTCGTCGGCGCAAACGCGATCGTCATCGCCGCGCCCGCCGAAGTGCAGCGGCAATTGTCCGAGGTCGTGCGGCAGCTCGACACGCGGCGCGAACAGGTGCTGGTCGAGGCGATCGTCGCCGAAGTGTCGGATCAGGTCGCGAGCCAGCTCGGTGCGCAGTTTGCGATCGGCAATCTGAAGGGCGGGGTGTTTGCCGCGTCGAGCTTCTCCAACACCGCGCCGAGCCTGCTGACGATTGCGGGCGCGGTTGCGGCGCGTCAGCTCAACACAACGACGACGACGATCAATGGCGCAACCGTCACCACGAGCACCAACAGCACGGTCAGCGATACGCTCGCGCAATCAGCGCTGAGCTCGATCCTGGGTGCGAGCGGCGGGTTTGGCGGGTTTGGCGGGAAGATCGGTGATACAATCTTCGCCTCGATCATCAATGCGGTGAAGAGCGACACCACGTCGAACCTGTTGCAGGTCCCGCATCTGGTGATGCTCGACAATCAGGAAGCGCACAGCCTGGTCGGGCAGGAAATCCCGATCACCACGGGGCAGGCGCTGTCGAACAATTTCGACAATGCGTTCCGCACGACCCAGCGGCAGAATGTCGGCATCGAGCTGACCGTGCGTCCGCAGGTCAATTCGAGCGGGACGGTGAAGCTCAATTTGCGGCTCGAGGTTAGCTCGATCGCTGGGCCGGTATCGAGCGACAATAGCGACCTGATCCTCAACAAGCGCGAGGTCGAGACGGTCCGCACGGTCGACGATGGGGACATTGCGGTGATCAGCGGGTTGCTCGACGATAACGAGCGGCGGACGATCCAGAAGATTCCGCTGCTGGGGGACATTCCGGCGCTCGGCAACCTGTTCCGCTCCAAGGCGAAGTCGCGGACCAAGACCAATCTGATGATCTTCATCCGGCCGACCATCCTGCGGACGGCGGACGACAGCCGCAAGCTGACCGAACAGCGGTACGGCTATCTGCGGTTGCAGCAGGGGTTGCAGGACCCCGATGCGGAGCCGTCGATCGACCAGCTGGTGCGCGAGTATCTTGGGGCAGCACCGCCGATCCCGAGTGCGCCGGTGTTGGGGAATGTGGACGATCCAAGGATCGCGCTGCCGGTGCAGCGGAGTTCGACCGTGATCCGCCGGAGGGGCAAGTGACGGGGGTTCCTTTGTCAGATAGCCCCTCCCCTTTAGGGGAGGGGTTGGGGTGGGGCAGTCCAGCAGGACTGACTCTCGGTGAGACACCCCCCACCCCCAACCCCTCCCCTGAAGGGGAGGGGCTAAGTATTCCAGAAATCACCATCCCCTATGCCTTCGCGCGCCGCTTCGGCGTCGTGCTCGCGCCCGGCACCGACAGCCACCTCGCGATCGCCATGCGCGAAGGCGCCGACCCCAAGGTGCTGCTCGAACTTCGCCGCCACCTCGCGCGCCCGTTCGACGTCGGCTTCGTAAGCCCGACCGAATTCGACCGCTTGCTCTCGGAAGCGTATCGGATGGACGGCCAGGCAGCGGCAATGGCAGCCGGAACGCTCGGCCTCGGCGACGAACTCGACGTGCTCGCGAGCGACTTACCCACCGCGGACGATCTACTCGACACCGCAGACGATGCGCCCGCGATCCGCCTCATCAACGGCATCATCGCCGATGCTGCGCGGAACGGCGTGTCGGACATCCACGTCGAACCCTATGAAACCGGCCTCGTCGTGCGGATGCGGATCGACGGCGTGCTGCGCGAGACGCTCCGGATGCCACCGCATGTCGCGCCGGTGGTGGTCAGCCGCATCAAGGTCATGGCGCGGCTCGACATCGCCGAGCGGCGCGTGCCGCAGGATGGCCGCATCGGGCTGACGCTGGGCGGCAAATTGCTCGACGTCCGCGTCTCGACGCTGCCAAGCCGCGCGGGCGAGCGCGTCGTGCTGCGTATCCTCGACAAGGAGAATGCCGGGATCACACTCGACGTGCTCGGGATGACGCCCGCGATCAACCAGTTGCTCAAGGAAGCGATCACCGAACCGAACGGCATCATCCTCGTTACCGGGCCGACCGGCTCGGGCAAGACGACCACGCTCTATGCGTCGATGCGGCTGCTCAACGATGGTAGCCGGAACATCCTCACGGTCGAGGATCCGGTCGAATATGCGATGGAGGGCGTCGGGCAGACGCAGGTCAATTCCAAGGTCGGGCTGACCTTCGCGGCGGGCTTGCGCGCGATTCTGCGGCAGGATCCCGATGTCGTGATGGTCGGCGAAATCCGCGACCGCGAGACCGCCGAAATCGCGGTCCAGGCGTCGCTGACCGGGCATCTCGTGCTGTCGACGGTCCACACCAACGACGCGGTCGGCGCGATTACCCGAATGCGCGACATGAAAGTCGAGCCGTTCCTGCTGGCGTCCACGCTCCGCGCGGTGATCGCGCAGCGGCTGGTACGACGGCTGTGCGAACATTGCCGGCGGCCGGTGCAAGCGACGGGGTCGGTTTCGGCGCTGCTCGGGTTTGATCCAGGCGCGATCGTCTATGAGGCGGTCGGGTGCGAGCAGTGCCAGGGGACCGGCTACAAGGGCCGGGTCGGCGTCTATGAGGCGATCCGGATCGACGACACCGTGCGGCGGCTGATCAACGACGGCGGGGATGAATCGATCATCGCGCGGCACGCTTTCCTGCACGCGCCCAATCTCGGCAGTGCGGCGCGCGCGCTGGTGCGCGACGGGATGACGACGCCCGAGGAAGCAGTGCGGATTTCGCGGCGGGATATGGCGGATGCCGAAGCGCCTATGCCGTTGCCGGAGACGGCGGGTGAGTGAGGTTTTGCTTCCTCCCCTCCCTGGAAGGGAGGGGCCGGGGGTGGGTCGGCTCGTGGCTGGGTCTGTCCGCTGCTCATGCCGACCCACCCCCAGCCCAGCGCCGGGTCGGCCATGCCCCCGGCATGGCCTGAACAGCGCGGGGCGCTGTTCACCCGGCGCTCTTCCAGGGAGGGCAGTAAATCGTGCCTGACTTCGATTACCTCGCGATCGACACCAAGGGCCGCGAGGCACGCGGGCAGGTTGCCGCGCCGTCGATCGAGGATGCGCGCGTGCTGCTCGACCGGCGCAAACTGTACGTCGTCAAGGTCGAGCCCGGCTCGGGTCGCCCGTCCGCCGCCACTCGCGGCAAGCCGTTGTTTTCCGATTTCCGGCTCGGCAGCCGCAAGATGAGCACCAAGCAGCTGACGCTGTTCACGCGCCAGCTCGCGACGCTCAACCGCGTGTCGCCGCTCGAACAGTCGCTGCGCACGATCTCGCGTCAGACCGAGCAGGAGCATGTCCGCGCGATCGTCGATTCGGTCCATGCGGGGGTGGTCGAGGGACGGCGACTCCACGAGGCTATGGCGCGCGAGGGGAAGAGCTTTCCCGCGCTGTACCGCGCGATGGTGTCGGCGGGCGAGACCTCGGGGTCGTTGCCCGTCATCCTCGAACGCCTCTCGGTGCTGCTGGAACGCCAGGCCGAGATCAACGGGCAGATCATCACCACGCTCGCTTACCCGTCGGTACTCGCGGTGGTTGCGATGGCGGTCGTCACCGCGTTGATGGTGTTCGTCGTGCCGCAGGTGGTCGAGCAATTCGATACGGTCGGTCAGCAGTTGCCGCTGCTGACGCGGATCGTGATGGGCATCTCGAACTTCATGGTCGCGTATTGGTGGGCGTTGCTGCTCGCGATCGTGCTGGGCGGGATCGGCTTCTGGCGCGCGCTCAAGAACCCCGCAGTCAAGCTGCGCTTCGATACGTGGATCCTGCGCGTGCCGCTGATCGGGCGGCTGTTCCGCGATCTGCACGCCGCGCGAATGGCGCGGACGCTCGCGACCATGGTGGCGAGCCGGTTGCCGTTGCTCGAAGGACTTGCACTGACCGGGGGCACGATCCGCAATTTGCGGTTGAAAGCGGCGTCGGACGAGATCGTCGAGGCGATCCGCGGCGGCGGGAGCCTGTCGGCGGCGATGCGGCGGACAGGGGTTTTCCCGCCGCTGCTGACCTATCTCGCAGCGTCGGGCGAAACCGCGGGGCAGCTCGACGACATGCTCGAGCGCGCGGCGGACTATCTCGAGCGCGAATTCGACCGGTTCACGACAACGGCTTTGTCCCTGCTGGAGCCGATCATCATCGTCCTGATGGGGGGCGTGGTCGCGACGATCGTGCTATCCATCCTGTTACCGATCCTGCAGCTCAACACGCTTGCCGGACAATGAGGTTTGTTATGACGGATATGCCTGCCACCCCCGCTCTCAATCGCCGCGTTCGCTCGTCGGAACAGGGGTTTACGCTGATCGAGCTAATGGTCGTGATCGTCATCCTCGGGTTGCTCGCCGCGATCGTGACGTACAATGTCCTGCCGCTGGGCGACAAGGGCAAGATCACCAAGGCCAAGGCTGACATCGCGCAGATCGAGGGCGCGCTCGATCTCTACAAGCTCCAGAACGACACCTATCCGTCGACCTCGGACGGGTTGCAGGCGCTGGTCAGCGCCCCCGCCGATGCGGACGCGAGCAAGTATCAGCGTGGCGGCTACATCAAGAAGCTCCCGCTCGACCCGTGGGGCAAGCCGTATCTCTATGCCGCGCCCGGCCAGCATGGCGAGGCGGACATCTGGACGCTCGGCGCCGACAAGAAGGAAGGCGGCGAAGGCGTCAATGCCGACATCGGTAGCTGGCAGTAAGCTGACCTCCCGCGACGCGGGGTTCACGCTGATCGAGCTGATGATCGTGGTGACGATCATCGGGCTGGCGAGTGCCGTGGTCGTACTGGCGTTGCCCGATCCGCGTGGACGGTTGCGCGACGAGGCGGCGCAATTCGCAGCGCGCGCGCGGGCGGCGCATGACCTTGCGGTGGTGACCGCGCGACCGGTGAGCGTGTGGGTGTCGGCGGGGGGCTATGGGTTCGATGCACGGCGCGGGGGGGAGTGGGTCGCGATGAGCGAGAAGCCGCTCCGCGTAACACGCTGGAGCAAGGGGACCGAGGCGGTCCCTGCGTCGGGCGCGCGCGACCGTATCCTGTTCGATTCGACCGGCAGTGCGGATCGGCCGATGGATGTCGTGCTGCATCGCTCGACCGAGAATTTGACGGTGCGGATCGGGAATGACGGGCGGGTCAAGATCGGTGCCTGAGCGCCCACGCCTTGCCGAGCGGGGATTTACGCTGATCGAGATGATGGTCGCGCTCGCGGTGTTCAGCCTGGCGGCGCTTGCGCTGATCCGGCTGGAGGGGGCGACGATCCGCGGGGCGTCGACGCTGGATACGACGCTGATGGCGCAGATCGTTGCGCGCAACGTCGCTTATACCGCGATGACCGACGCGCGCGCGCCGACGCTTGGCGTGGCGAGCGGGATCGAGCGGAACGGGGGGCGGTCGTGGGCGTGGACTCGCGTGGTGCAGCCGACCGGGGATGCGCGGATCCTGAAGATCGACGTCACGGTGATGGATTCAGGCGGACGGAGCGCGGGGCATTTGACCGTGGTGCGCGACGGGGCGACGCGGTCATGAGGGTTTCTCCTCTTTTGCTCTCGTCCTTGTCTCTTCCCCGGCGAAGGCCGGGGCCCAGTAGCGGGCCGGGCATGGCGGCGGCTGCGCTCCGTTACCACGACCTTTCCGACTGGGCCCCGGCCTTCGCCGGGGAAGCAGAAGAGAGGGGAGGAGGAGGGCGCGCCAATGGCCGGGAAGCCGGCTTCACCCTGATCGAGGTGATGATCTCGCTCCTCATTTTCGGGCTGCTCTCCGCGGCGGGGGTGGCGTTGCTTGCTTTCTCGGTGCGGGCGCAGGGTGCGACGGCTGCCAAGCTCGACGACGTTTCGGGGATGAACCAGCTCAGCTCGATCATGACCGCCGATTTCGCGCAGGCGCTCGACCGCCCGGTGCGCGACGAAAGCGGTGCGGTCACCCCATCGTTCGTCGGCGGTTCGGGACCGACTGTCGTCCCCATGTTGCGCTTTGCCCGCGGCGGGTGGAGCGACCTCGACGGGAATCCGCGCGCGGAAGTGCAGAAGGTCGAATATGCGGTGATCGACGGCGCGCTCGCGCGGGTCGCCTATCCGATGCTCGACGGCGCACAGCCGCTCCCGCCGACCGCGTTGGTGCCCCGCGTCAAGCAGGTCTTGCTGCGCTACCGGATTCGCGGCGCGTGGAGCGATCATTGGACCGGCAGCGTGCAGGCCCCACTGCCTGATGCGGTCGAGCTGCGGGTCCTGCGCAACAACGGGATCGAGACGCGGCAGATGTTCCTGGTCGGCACCGGCTATGCGAGGCGGCCCAATGTCGGCGTCAACTGATCCCTCCCGCCCGGGCGAGCGCGGCGCCGCGCTGTTGACGGTGCTGCTGCTCGTCGCGGTGATCGCGGTGCTGGCGGGCACCGCGCTTGAGAAACTGCGGCTTGCGACCCGGCTCGGCGGCAATGCGGTCGCGCTCGATCAGGCGCGCGCCTATTCGCTTGCCGCGGAGACGCTCGCGGTCGTCAAGGTGACCGACCTGCTCCAGAAGAGCCGGCAGCGCGTGACGCTCCAGGGCAATTGGAGCGATACGCCCTTCGCCTTGCCGATTCCGAACGGCAGCGCGACCGCGCGCGTGACCGACGGAGGAAATTGCTTCAACCTCAACAGCCTCGTGGTCGAGACGGCACCGGGTTCCTTCGCCGCCTACACCCAGGCACGCATCGTGTTCGCGCAGTTGATCCGGCTGGTGGATCCCAATGCCCGCTCTCCCGACGCCATCGCGGCTGCGACCGCGGACTGGCTCGATACCGACAATAGTCCGCTCGACAGCGGCGGGGCGGAGGATTCGTCTTATGGTGGGGGACGCCAGGGGTATCGCACCGGCAACACGCTGATGAGCGATCCGAGCGAACTGCGCGCGGTCAGCGGGGTCTCGCGCACCGATTACGAGAAGCTGCGGCCTTGGCTGTGTACGCTGCCCAAGGCCGAACCGGCCAAGCTCAACGTCAACACGCTGCTTCCGGAACAGGCACCGCTGCTGGCGATGCTGCTGCCGGGCACGCTGACGGTGGAAGGTGCGCGGCAGGTGCTGTTGCGGCGTCCGCCGACCGGTTTCGCGACCGCTGCCGCGTTCTGGGCGCAGACCGCCGTTACCGGGGGTACGGAGCTTGCTGTCGGCCAGACCGATGTCACCACCAAATGGTTCACGCTCAAGGTCGATGTGACGCTGGGCGGGACCGTTCTCGAACAATCGGGGCTGATCGATGCATCAACCCTTCCCGCGCGGCTCGTCTCGCGGCAATGGGGCGAGCGACCATGACCGACACGCTAGTCCTCTTCCTGCCGACGTCTGACCTGCCGTGGCGTTGGCTCCACATCGCGGGCAGCGCCGTTGCGGGGCGGGGCGAAGGGTTTCCCGATATCGCCGCCGATGCCGAGCGGACGCATGTCGCGGTGGTGCCGGCGGACGCGGTGACACTGCATTGGGCCGAACTCCCCGATCGATCGGTCGCGCAATCGGTCACCGCGGCGCGCTTGCTTGCGGCGGATGCCAGCGCGTCCCCGATCAGCGCGTTACACGTTGCCGTCGGACGCGAGGGCGATGCGGTCGAGCGGCCGATCGGCGTGGTTGCGGCGGGGCAGATGCAGCAGTGGCTCGATACGCTCGCCGCGAACGGCGTCGATCCCGATATGGTGCTCCCGGCACCGATGCTGCTGCCGCGCCCCGACTCCGGCTATGTCCGCGCCGATCTCGGCGGCGAGGGTGTGGTGCGCAGCGCGACCAGCGGCTTTGCCGACGAGGCGCGGCTGACCGAACTCGTTACCGGAGGAGTCGCACCCGAAGTGCTGGCGCGCGCTGATGTCGAAGCAGCGATCGTTGCGGCGGTGACCGCCCCTGCTCTCGACCTGCGACAGGGCGCATTCGAGCGGCGCCGCAAGATCGGGGTCGACTGGGGGCTGATCCGGCGGCTGGCGTGGCTGAGCGTGGCGATCTTCGGCGTCACGGTGTTGATCACGATCGTGCTGCTGATCAAATACTCGACCGCCGCCAACGAACTGGAGCGACGGACCGACCTGCTCGCGCGTAGCGGGCTGGCGCGGGGCGAGGCGGTGAGCGATGCCGATCGGCAGCTCGACGCGCGGCTCGAGCGGCTGCGCGGGGGTGGGCAGGGCTTCACGCGGACGACTGCGGCGGTGTTCGCGGCGATCCAGGCGACGCCCGGGACCGAGTTGCGTACCGTATCGTTCGATTCACTCGGCGCGTTGCGCGTGACGGTCGGCTTGCAGAACGAAGGCCAGATCCTCGACCTGCGCCGCCGAATCGCTGCCGCAGGATTCGAGGCGACCACCCCAGGTCAGCTGGTATCGACCGGCGGCCGGCTTACAGGGGAACTGACGGTGAAGCCGCGATGACCGAACGCCTGCTCTCCTGGTATCGCGCGCGTACGCTGCGCGAGCAACGGCTCGTTCTCGCAGGCGGTGTGATTGCGCTGCTCGCGCTTGCGTACCTGCTGATTGTGCCGCTCAACGACATCCTCGAATCCGAACGCGGCCGCCACGCGACCGACGTGATCGCGCTGGGCGAGACGCAGGTGCGGATCGATGCGGTCAAGGCGGCCCAAGGCGAACGGGTCGCGCCGCTGCAGGAGCCGATCGAAACCGTCATTCGGGACCGCGCGAACGATGCGGGGTTCGCGTTGGCGGCGGTGACGCCGCAGGGAACGGACCGGGTCGCGATCTCGATCGCGTCGGCGCGCCCGGGCGCGCTGACCGGGTGGGTCGCCGAGCTGGAAGCCATGGGCATATTGGTCGAGCAACTGACGACGACCGACAATGGCGATCGCACGGTCGCTGCGCAGATGACGCTGCGGGCGCGCGGACAGTGACGCGGTTTCGCCTTCGTACCGGACCGGTTGCGCTGTTCGGTGCCGTGTTCGTCCTCGCATTGGTCGTGCTGCTGCCGCTGCGGCTGGTACTCGGCTGGTTCGATCTCAGCCAGACGCGGGTCGCTGCGCGCGAAGCGACGGGCAGCGTCTGGTTCGGCGGCTTGCGCGAGGCGCAGGTCGGGTCGGTCGCGCTGGGCGATCTTGCGGCACGGTTATCGCCATGGCCGCTTGCGGTCGGGCGGGCGCGAATCGACGTCGCTGGTCAGGCCACGGGTGATTCGTCCGCAGCGTCGCGGACGATTCGCGGTGCGATCAGCGCGTCGCGTCATACCGTCGGCATCGACGACATGACCGCGAGCCTGCCCGCCGGGAACGTGTTCGCGCCTTTGCCGGTAACGGGCCTCGAGCTCGACGATGTCAGCGTGCGCTACCGCGACGGCAATTGTGACAAGGCAGAAGGCCGGGTCAGGGCGGTGCTCGGTGGAGACATCGCGGGAATCGCCCTGGGGCAGGGGCTTTCGGGCAATGCGCGTTGTGACGCGGGGGCGTTGCTGCTGCCGCTTGCCAGTCAGGCGGGGACCGAGCGAGTCGACCTCCGGTTATGGCAATCGGGGCGGTTCGTTGCCCAGCTCACCGTCCGCGCGAGCGATCCGACGGCTGCGCAAAAACTCGAGCTCGGCGGCTTTCGACCGACGTCGAAAGGGCATATGCTCACAATAGACGGTAATTTCTGAACGAGCATTCTTGACGGTGGGGCCTTGGTCCCGCTAGGGGCGCTCACTCTGCGGCGATCGTAGTTCAATTGGTTAGAGCGTCGGCTTGTGATGCCGGATGTTGCGGGTTCAAGTCCCGTCGGTCGCCCCATTCTTTCTAGCAGCCAGGAATTCGCTTTGACCACCGGCTGGGGTTTCCCCGATTTCGACGACCACGAAGGCGTCCATCTCTTTACCGATCCGTCGAGCGGCCTGCGGGCTGTGATCGCGGTCCACTCGACCGCCCTCGGGCCGGCGGCGGGCGGGGTCCGGTTCTGGCATTACGCCGATCATGAGCGCGCCATCACCGATGCGCTGCGTCTGTCGCGCGGAATGAGCTTCAAGAACGCGATGGCCGACCTGCCGATGGGCGGCGGCAAAGGCGTCGTGCTCGCGGCGAACCCGGGCGACACGATCACCCAGGCACAGCTCGAGGCGTTTGGTCGTGCGGTCGAATCGCTCGGTGGACGGTACGTGACGGCGGAAGACGTCGGCATGTCCGAAGCGAGCATGAAGACGATCGCGACGATGACCAAGCATGTCTCGGGTCTTCCCGTTGCGGCTGGCAGCGCCGGCGGCGATCCCGGGCCGTACACCGCGATGGGCGTATATCTCGGCGTCAAGGCGGCAGCGAAGCGCGGTCTGGGCGCGGACGACATGCGCGGCGTACACGTCGCGATCCAGGGCGTCGGCAGCGTCGGTGGCGGTCTGGCGCGGTTGCTCGCCAAAGACGGCGCGCGATTGACGCTGTCGGACGTCAACGCGGGACGCGCACAGGCGCTCGCCGAAGAGCTTGGTGGCCACACCGTTCCGGCAAACGCGATCTTGTCGACCGAAGCCGACATCGTCAGCCCGAACGCGCTGGGCGCGATCCTGACGCCGGAGTCGATCGACGCCCTTAAGACCAAGATCATTGCGGGCGGCGCAAACAACCAGCTCGCAACCCAGGCAGAGGGCGCTACCCTGCAGGCGCGTGGCATTCTGTACGCGCCGGATTACGTCATCAACGCGGGCGGAATCATCAACGTCGGGCTCGAATATCTCGGGCATGGCGACCAGGCCGAAGTCGAATCACGCATCGCGCGCATCCCGGACCGTCTGGTCGCGATCTGGGACGAGAGCGAACGATCGGGTTCGCCGGCGTCGGACGTTGCCGACGCGATGGCACGGAAGTTGATCGGGCGCGCGTAACGCGCGTCCCCCTCAATTTTAGTGCTTCCCCGGCGAAGGCCGGGGCCCAGGAGTGAAACGGTAGGTCTCCGGGCGCTGCGCTCAGTTGCAGCGACTTCTACTACTGGGCCCCGGCCTTCGCCGGGGAAGCAGCAATCAATTTAGTTTACCCTATCTCAGGCATGCGATGATCGCGCGTACGGCGGTCATCGTGTCCTCCACGTCGCGCACCGCGATTGTATCCATTCCTGCTGCGCGCACCGCGTCGTCATTGCCACCGGGGTAGATCGCGTCGCCTAGAAACAGCATGTCCGCGGTCGTGATGCCCGAGGCATCCGACAGGCGTCGCATCGCATACGCCTTGTCGATATCCTTGCGCGTGATGTCGAGCGACGTCGATCCGCCGATGTTGACCGACAGATCGGGGAGCGCCTTGCGCAGAAGCACTTGCATCGCCTTGCGTTTGGCGAAATCGGGATCCCACGCCTTCTTGGCGTCGAGCGGTGCCTGCTGCCCGAGTCCCGAAAAGGTGATCTGGCTGCCGCGGTCCTCGACTCGCTCGCCCCAGATTTTCTCGTCGGCAAACCCAGCCTCGCGCACCGCCGCATCGAGCGCCTGCAGGATATGGTCTCGCTGGTCGGACGGGAAGACGTCGGCATAGACCTGCACCCATGCGCTGTTCTCGAAGCGGTACAGCTTGGTCCCGGTGGTGGGCATGATGAACAGGCGATCTCGACGGGCCTGATTGGGGAGGGCGGTGACCACCTGCGTCTCGAATTGCGGCCAGTCACCCCCGGAGATGACCGCTACGTGCGCCACCTCCAGCAGGTTCGCCAATAGCGTCGCCATTGGTTCGCCGATCCGCTGTTTGCTCTCGGCGAGCGTGCCGTCGAGGTCGAACGCGATGAGTTTCTTCATGAAGATATCCCGAAAGGAAGGTGCGGAAGCAACGCGTAGACGCGGCTCCCGGTTGCCCATGACGCGGATCCCGCGCATGGTCGGGGCATGAGTACATCTTTGGAAGCACGCGCGTGAGCGGTTGGGTCATGTTGGTGCTGTTCGGAGTTGCGACCTTCGCGGTGCTCTGGATCGCGGGCGTGGCACGCACGCTGTGGACGACGGTCGGGGCCGCGCTGATGCTCGGCGCAGCGGGCTATGCGATACAGGAACGCGCCGGATTGCCCGGTCATCCGGTGCAGGACAATGCCGATCCGGTCGCGGTCTACCCGCAAGTCATCGAATTGCGCGACCAGATGCTTGGGCGCTTCACCGGGGACGGCGCCTATCTCATCGCCTCGGATGCACTGATGCGCAGCGGTAGCCGCGACAGCGGTGCTCGCATCGTGCTGATGGGGGCGAACCAATATCCGCGAAGCCTGACCTTGTGGACCGGGCTGGGCACCGCGATCGCGCAGCATGACGGCGGTGCGGTATCGCCTGCGGCACGGCTGGCGTTCGATCAGGCCACACGGCTTGCACCGGAACATCCCGCGCCGCCGTTCTTCGAGGGGCTGGCCTATGTCCAGTCGGGGGATTTCCGCAAAGGGCGCGCCTATTGGGCGCGGGCGCTGGCCTTGTCACCGCGGGCGGCCCCGTATCGCGAAGAAATCGCCCTGCGGCTTGCCGCACTCGACGCGATGATCGCGCAGATGCAGCAATAATCTCGCCGGGTCGCCGGGCAAGAAAAAAGGGCGCCACCGCGATGCGGTAGCGCCCTTTCGTCAAGCATCCGAGCAATGGCTCGGCGCCAACGTCCTTACTGGACGTTGTCAGCCATTTCGTCGCCTGCGTCACGGATGTTGTCAGCCTGGTCGCGAAGCGTGTCGGCCTTGTTGTCGAGCACTGCCGAAGCCGTGGCGTTCGAGGTGTTCGACGCCATGTCGTCGATCATCGCTGCGTTGTTGTCGACTGCGTCGGCAACCATGTCAGCATTGTTCTCGATCGCAGCAGCTTCTGGGTTCTTGTTGCAGGCGGCGAGCGAAACCAGGCCGGCGGCGACGAGAACAAGGGCGGTCTTCTTCATGCAATTGCTCCCAAGCAAATAAGGCATT
Source organism: Sphingomonas sp. PsM26 (assembly GCA_030433805.1). Lineage (GTDB taxonomy): Bacteria > Pseudomonadota > Alphaproteobacteria > Sphingomonadales > Sphingomonadaceae > Sphingomonas. The sequence continues at coordinate 125,633 of JARUXA010000002.1, forward strand.
TCACGGCAACAGGTGCCGCCGCGAAGACCGGTGGCATAACGGGTCGCTGCGGTGCGTCAATCCGCAATCGCGGTTAGCGATACAGTTCTGCCATGTTTCAGCCATATTTGCGACGAGCCGAGGTCATTGTTTCGTACGGACCGGTCCGATCGTCTCGGGCGCGTTGGCGACGACCGCGAGCATCGTCGCCCAGGCGGCAACGTTCTGACGAAGCTGCGCGGGGTCGATCAGGTCGAGCGTATCCTCGGGCGTGTGATGGTAATCGAAGTAGTGCAAGCCCGACTGGTTGAGGTCAATCCCACCGCCGCCGAGCGCCAGCGTCGGTTCGACATCGGTGCCGCCATGCGCCTTGTCCGATCCGCGCACCACACCGATCGGCGCGAGTGCGACGGCGAGGCGATCGACCACCGGCTTGGCGCTGTCGGGCAGGTTGGCGTTGAAGCGCCACACACGGTCAGCGCCGAAATCGGATTCGGATGCGATCGTGTGCTGCTCGTTCGCATGTGCCTTGGCATAAGCCTCGCCACCGAAACCGCCGGTTTCCTCGTCCCCGAACCAAACCACGCGGATCGTTCGGCGCGGCGTACCTGCGGCCATCATCAGCTTCGCAGCTGCAGCGGTGATCGCTACGCCCGCGCCATCGTCGATCGCGCCGGTGCCAAGATCCCAGCTGTCGAGATGGCCGCCGATCAACACGATGCCAGCCGTCGGGTCAGAACCGGGGACTTCGGCGACGACATTGCCCGAGGTGCGGCTGGGGACGACGGTCGGGGTCAGCGTGAGGTGCAGTGAGACGGGCTTGCCGGTCTTGAACATGCGTTCGAGATTCTCCGCATCTGCGACGGACAGCGCGGCGGCGGGGATTGGCGTGACACCCGGCGCGAAGTTGGTCGTGCCCGCATGTGGTCCACGGCCATGATCGGTCCCGATCGACCGGATCACAATCGCGGCAGCGCCCTTCGTTGCGGCGACGTTAGGGCCCAGGAAGCGCGCGCCGCCCTGGCTGCCATAGCTGGAGCCGTCCTGCGTCGGCTGCATCGCGTTGGACACGAACGCGATCTTGCCCTTCAGGCTGCCGGCGGGGGCAAGCAGCAGATCGTTGAAGCTCGGGAAATAGACGACTGGCAGCGTCAGTCCCTTGGCCGGGGTCGCGCCCGAATTACCGAGCGCGGTCAGCCGCAGCGGCTGCGGGAAGGGGGCGACGACTTCGGCGGTTTCGGCGCCGCGAACCCACACGTTCTTCAGTTCGTACGGTTCTACCCGGACGTTCTGGAAGCCGAGGGCCTTCAGTTTGACCAATGCCCACTGCCGCGCGCGTTCTTCGGCGGGGGAGCCATCCGGACGCGGGCCGATCTCGGTCGTCAAACCCGAGACGATGTCATAGGCGACGTCGTCCTGCAGCGCCTTGTCGCGGATTGCGGCAACCGCTGGATCGGGGGCGACTGCCGTGGGCAAGGCGCGCTGCGCGCCAGCCGGAGCGGAAAGGGTGGCCAGCAAAGTCGACGCGAGAAACAGCGAACGGATGGTCATGCAGGGACACTCCTTGGAAGGCGAGCTTTTGCCGGGGCGACGGAGTCGGCGGCGCGGGTGCGTGCAAGGGACAGGACGCGCGCGGATCTCAGGTCCGGTTCGTGACGCCCCCCGCGTCGAGCAGCCACCGTATCCACCGGCGGCCACGTTGCCAATCCACCGCATGCTCGCTACATGAAGGTCATATTTCCAGCCTCATGTGAACGGAGCATCATCGGCTATGGCCGTGCAGTACAGCTATGTGATGAAGGGCCTGACCAAGACCTTCCCCGGTGCGCCCAAGCCGGTGCTCAACAACATCCACCTGCAGTTCCTGCCCGACGCGAAGATCGCGATCATCGGGCCGAACGGTTCGGGCAAGTCCACGCTGATGAAGATCATGGGCGGGATCGACCCGGACTTCACCGGCGAGGCGTGGGCCGCGGACGGGATCAAAGTCGGCTATCTGCCGCAGGAGCCGCAGCTCGACCCGACCAAGACCGTCATGGAAAACGTCAAGATGGGCGCGGGTCCCGTCGCTTTGATGGTCGAGCGTTTCAACGCGATCTCGGCCGAAATGGGCGATCCGCAGGACGACACCGATTTCGACGCGCTGATGGACGAGATGGGCGATCTCCAGACCAAGATCGACGCCGCCGACGGCTGGGCGCTCGACAGCCAGCTCGAACAGGCGATGGAAGCACTCCGTTGCCCACCGGGCGACAGCGCGGTCACCAACCTGTCGGGTGGTGAGAAGCGTCGCGTCGCGCTCTGCAAGCTGTTGCTCGAGAAGCCGGGTATCCTGCTGCTCGACGAGCCGACCAACCATCTCGACGCCGAGAGCGTCGCGTGGCTCGAGAATTATCTCAAGGAATATACCGGCAACGTCATCCTCGTGACGCACGATCGCTACTTCCTCGACAACGTCGTCAACTGGGTGCTCGAGCTCGATCGCGGGCGCTATTACACCTACGAGTCCAACTATTCCGGCTATCTGGAAAAGAAGGTCAAGCGGCTCGAGCAGGAAGAGCGCGAGGAGCAGGGCAAGGCCAAGGCGATCTCGGACGAGTTGGCGTGGATGCGGCAGACCCCCAAGGCGCGCCAGACCAAGTCCAAGGCGCGTATCCGCGCATTCGACGAGCTGATGGAGAAGCAGGAGAACCGCTCGATCGGTAAGGCGCAGATCCTGATCCAGCTGCCCGAGCGTCTCGGCGGCAAGGTGATCGAGGCGAAAGGCCTGACCAAGGCGTATGGCGACAAGCTGCTGTTCGACAACCTTGACTTCGTCCTGCCGCCGGGCGGGATTGTCGGCGTGATTGGGCCGAACGGCGCGGGCAAGTCGACGCTGTTCAAGCTGATCACGGGTCAGGAACAGCCGGACGAGGGCTCGATCGAAGTCGGCCAGACGGTCAAGCTCGGCTATGTCGACCAGTCGCGCGACGATCTCGACCCGAACAACAACGTCTGGGAGGAAATCTCAGACAAGCTCGAGATCTTCCGGTTCGGCAAGCAGGAGCTGGGCACGCGGGCGTATGTCGGCGCGTTCAACTTCAAGGGCCAGGACCAGCAGAAGAAGGTCGGCCAGCTGTCGGGCGGTGAGCGCAACCGCGTCCATCTCGCCAAGATGCTGAAGGAGGGTGGCAACGTCCTCCTGCTCGATGAGCCGACCAACGATCTCGACGTCGAGACGCTGCGTGCGCTGGAAGAGGCGCTGGAGTCGTTCGCGGGTTGCGCGGTGGTGATCAGCCATGACCGCTTCTTCCTCGATCGTCTCGCCACGCACATCCTCGCGTTCGAGGGCGACAGCCATGTCGAGTGGTTCGAGGGGAACTTCGAATCGTATGAGGAAGACAAGCGGCGTCGACTGGGCGATGCGGCGGATCGTCCGACCCGGTTGGCGTACAAGAAGCTCACACGCTGAGCTAACCGATCTCCTTCCCCGGCGTGCGCCGGGGAAGGGACGTTACGTTCTGGAAGGTTGGCGCAACCGCCACGATGCAGGCGCAGGGCGGGAATATCAGGCCGTAAAGCGTTTGGTGAAGCCCTTGGGAGGCCGTTCGTCGGCCACTTCAACCACGACATGATCGACCCGTGCCATCGCTGGCCCCTCGTGGCAAAGCGCAATCAGCCGCGCGGCGATCGCTTCTTCCCCAATGACGAGCACCTCTACCCGGCCATCGGTGCGGTTGCGCACCCAACCGGTCAAATCGAGCTCGCTCGCGCGACGCACGACCCAGTCGCGGAAGCCGACATTCTGGACTTTGCCGCTGACGAACACGCGTTGCATCATCATCCGTGCCTACCCAACATCGTAAATTGCCGTTTGACCATCAGGCTGGATATACCGTCGGCCATGGGGAGCGCACCTCGTCCGATCGAACGATCGTTCAATCAACCGTCGGCGAGGGAGGGTTCGCGATTGGGATAGCTGATCGCCATAACCTCATATTCGCGTTCGCCTGCCGGAAGGCTCACGCGGCGCACATCCCCGATCCCTGCGCCGCGCAAGGCACGCGCGATCGGCGCGTTCCAGCCGATCCTCCCCGCCGCGGCGTCGGTCTCGTCATCTCCCACCAGCATGAGTGTGCGATGGTCGTCGTCTTCGTCCGCAATCGTGACGGTCGCGCCGAACCAGACACGCGTACGGTCGGGTTGCGCCGCAGGATCGACGACCTTGGCGGCCTTCATCCGCCGTGCCAGGAACCCCAGCCGCCGGTCGATCTCGCGCAGCCGCTTGCGACCGTAGATGTAGTCGCCGTTCTCCGAACGATCGCCATTGCCCGCTGCCCAGCTAATAACATCGACCAGCTTGGGGCGTTCGTCGCCCAGCAATTGCCGATATTCCGCGCTCAGCACGGCGTAGCCTGCGGGGGTGATGTAATTGGGACGATCCATCGCGGTTCAGCCCGGCGTGCGTTTGCCCAAATACCAGCTGACCCGGTTCGGCCCGGAAGACCGCGCCCGCGACGGGTTCATCAGGTCATAGACGACCGCATTCTCGAGCACGCGCTGGACGTAGTTCTTGGTCTCGTAGATCGGAATCGCCTCGATCCAGTCGATCATGTCGGGGCCGCCCGCCATGCGCGGATCACCGTTGGCGCGGAGCCATTTGTTCACGTTGCCCGGCCCGGCGTTATAGGCGGCGACGGCCAGCGGATAGCTGCCAAACATGCCGAAGATCTTCCGGAAATAGCTCGACCCGACCATGATGTTGTAATCGGTGTCGGTGGTCAGTGCGGAGGGATCATAGGACAGGCCGATCTTGCCCGCGGTCTCGCGTGCGGTGCCGGGCATCAGCTGCATCAGGCCGCGTGCGCCCGCGTGGCTGACCGCGGCACGATCGAACTGGCTTTCCTGCCGCGCAATCGCGTGGATCATCGTCCAGTCGTCCTGGCTGGAGACAGGCACCTTCACGCTCGGGAAGCCGACGGTCGAATATTCGCTGAGGCCGTTCTGTAAGGCACTGCGCCCGACCATTACGCCGAGATCGGGGCGGCCGAGCGTGCGCGAAACTTCGGACGCAAGGACATGGTCGGCGTCGGTGGTGGCGTCTGCGGCGATCTGACGCACAAAGGCGGTCTGGTCGGCCCAAGCGCCGGTTGCCCCGAGATATTGCGCGGCACGGACGGTCTCGCGTGCGTAAAACGCCGTCCGTGTCGCGGCATCGACCGGCCGCAGCGTCGCAGTACCCGGTGCCGTGAGCGTCTGCCCAAGCCGCTCGATCGCGAGCTGGCCGTAAAACATGTCACGGAAGCCGGCGGCGCGGGTGTAATAGCCGTTGGCCTCCGCCCGGCGTCCGGCTGCCTCTGCGGCGCGACCTGCCCAGTAAAAGCCCTTGGACTGGGTCGTCGGCGTGCGCGAAGCGTTGGCGTAGCGCAGGAACAGTCCCGTAGCATCGGCGGGGCGGTTCATCTGCTTCATCGCCGCCTGACCGGCCAGCCAGACGAGGCTCGTGTAATCGTCGCGCTCGCCATATGGGCGCGTGCTGACGTCGGTGCCAGCGGGATAGGCGTCATCGACGCGGCGCGCGATGTCATAAGCGACCGCGATCTGCCCGTCGTTGGCGGCGGCTTTGGCGTTGGTCAGCAACGTCTCGAACCACTGCTCGGGGCTTGCGGGTACGGACGCTAGCGGCAGCCGCTGCGCAAGCGTGCTGCGCGCACTGTTCGATGCGCTGTTGAACCGGAACCACATCGCGCGGTCGGCGAGCCAGCCGGGATCGGTACTTCCCATCGCCTGCGTTGCCGCCGCGCGATCCGACGCATCCGGGGCGTTGGTGCGGAACGCGAGGCGCGCCTCGAACAACGGGCGGCGTGCCATGCTGGTGAGGCCGATCTGGCGCTGTGCGGCAAGCGTAGAGTTCTGCCACAAGAGCATGTCCATGCGGGCATCCTGATCCGCCGGGCTCAGCGCACCGGGGTAGAATGCCTGGATCCGCGCCTCGTCCACCGGCGAGATCGTTCCGGAGATCCATGCGGCCCGTGCCGCCGCATTGGCTTCAGCGCGCGCGCCCGTGGCCGCGAGCGCGTCGGCGTAGCGAGTGCGGCTGGTTCCGGTCAGCGGCGGGAGGCGTCGGAAGTAGCTGACGGCGGTAGCTGGCGACCAGCCCGGCGTCTCGAGTGCACGTTCCGCCTGCCGACGCAGTGCCATTTCGTTCGGCCAGCCGGGATGCGCGATCAGGAAGGTCGCGTAGCGATCGAAACCGAAGCCGGGGCTTTGGAGCGTCTTCCATTCCGAAATCGTCGCCGCGATTGCGACATTGGAAGCATTGGTTCCGGTCAGGATCTGCGTAGCGCGCCCCCAACCGAGTTGTTCCTGCACAGCATCCGCCGGCACCGCCAGGCTCGAGATACCAGCCAAGAGAAGACCCGATTTGTACAACGCTGCAATCATGTGGACAGAGTATGCTTCCTGTCCGTATTTGTCCCGTCGAAAAACACGTAAAAGCGACGGAATGACCGTCGCGCAGGAGCATAACAGTATGTTTTCGGGATCAATCCCGGCGCTCGTCACGCCGTTTGCTGCAGACGGCGCTTTCGACGAGGCGGCATATCGCGATTTCGTCGAATGGCAGATCGCAGAAGGATCGGCGGGGCTTGTCCCGTGCGGCACCACCGGCGAGGCAGCGACGCTGACGGCGGAAGAGCATTTCCATATCGTCGCGGTGTGTGTCGATCAGGCACGCGGGCGTGTTCCGGTGCTCGCAGGTGCGGGGTCGAACGATACGCGCGTTGCGATCCACAACATTGCGGCGGCAAAAGCAGCCGGGGCAGATGCCGCCTTGATGGTCCCGCCCTATTACAACCGACCCAATCAGGAGGGGATCTTCCGCCATTTCGAGGCGGTCGCCAACAGCAGCGACTTGCCGATCGTGCTGTACAATGTGCCGGGCCGGACCGTTACCGACATTGCCGTCGAGACGGTCGGGCGGATCGCACATGCTCTGCCGAGCGTGATCGGGATCAAGGACGCGACCGGCGTGATCCAGCGAGTATCGGCGCAGCGGGCGGCGTGCCCGGACGGGTTCATCCAATTGTCGGGGAATGACGACATGGCGCTCGCATTCAACGCGACGGGCGGCGTGGGGTGCATCTCGGTAACCGCAAACGTGGCGCCGCGTCTGTGTGCAGAGTTTCAGGCGGCCTGCGCATCGGGGGACTATACGGCTGCGCTGGCGCTCCACGATCGGCTGTTTGCGCTGCACGGTTCGCTTTTCACGGATGCGTCGCCGGGGCCGGTCAAATATGCGCTTAACCGGGTCCGTCCGGCCTTCCCGACGGCGTTGCGCCTGCCGATGACGTGGCCCAGCGAGGCTAGCCAGCGCGCCGTCGATGCGGGACTGGAAGCGGCGGGAATGGCGTAAGGCCGATTGCGGGACTGATATTCTCCTGTGAGAGCAGGAGAACAGGAGTCGAAACAGTTCGAGCCGTTATCGCCGTGGTCCGCCACGGCGACAGCGTCAGTCCTTGGCGAAGAACCGATCGATCACGCTTTGGCCAAGCCGCGCGGGTCGCTTGGTTTCGATGTCGAGGCAGCACCAGCTTGATTTGACCTCGGCCAGCACTTCTTCGCCGCGCTTGATGATCGTCTCGTAAAACGCCCGCGCGCCCTGCACCTTCTCGAGCAGGACGGTGGCGATCACCTCATCGTCGAGGAACGTGGGTTTGCGATAGGTGATCTCATGTTTCAGCGCGACCCAGGCATGCGTGGTGATCGCCTCGGCAGGGGCGAAGCGTTGCCAGTGGCTGATCACGGCAGCCTGTACCCACTTGAGATACGAGGCATTATTGACGTGGCCCATGAAATCGATGTCTGCCGCATCGATGGCGATCGGGAAGTTGTGTGACGCGAACTGGGCCATCGGGTAATCCTATCCGAGAAAGGTCGGCGGTGCGAGACCTTAGCGTGTCGTGCCTTAACAAATATGTCGCGGCGACATCTCGTATTTGGGAAACGTCGCGCAGGCCGGAACGATCCCCCGCGATCGACACACGGTCGCGCGCGCAGGGCTTTCGCTTACCCGACTTCCGCCCTACATCGCCCGACATGGCGCGTCCCAAACCCGTAACATTCGAAAAAACCAAGATCGTCGCCGAGAACCGGCGCGCGCGGTATGATTATTCCATCGAGACGGTTTTCGAGGCGGGAATCGCCTTGACCGGAACCGAGGTCAAATCGCTGCGCACGGGGCAGGGGTCGATCGTCGAGAGCTACGCCGAAGCGAAGGATGGCGCGATCTGGCTGGTCAATTCGAACATTCCCGAGTTCAGCCACGGCAACCGCTACAACCACGAAGCCAAGCGTCCGCGCAAATTGCTGCTCCATGCGCGCGAGATCAACAAGATGCACGGTGCGGTGAACCGGGACGGGATGACGCTCATCCCGCTGATGATCTATTTCAACTCGACCGGGAGGGCGAAGGTCGAGCTCGCGCTCGCCAAGGGCAAGAAGGCGCACGACAAGCGTGATTCGATCAAGGAGCGTGACTGGAAGCGCGAGCAGGGCCGATTGATGCGCGATCGTGGATGAGGCGACCCGCCCCGTCGGCGTTGTCGCGCGTCTGTGGCTTGTCATTCTGCGGCATATTCCCACACGCGACGGCATTGCGCGCAACCGCTTCCTGCGACCGGTAGCGCATCGCATCCTGCACCCCGCCTTGTGGCGCTTCACACGGCGTTCGGTTCCGCGCGGCGTCGCGCTAGGGGTCGTGAGCGGAATTCTCTTCCCGTTCGTACACGCGCCTGTCGCGGCACTCGCGGCGCTGCCGGTGCGCGCCAATGTGCCCGTCGCCGTTGCGACGACGCTGTTGCACAACCCGCTTACGAGCGTGCCGATCTATTTCAGCGCCTATCATATCGGGATCTGGGTATTGCATTGGGATCGCAGCGTGCCGGGTCGTCCGATCGCAAGCAACGTCGCCGCGCATGTCGACTGGTTGCACACGTTCGCCGCGCAGGTAGGCCCGGCGACGATCGTGGGGCTGGCGGTCCTGTCGGCGATCCTCGCGGTGATCGGCTATGTCGCCGCAGGCCTGGTGTGGCGGGTCCGGATCGGGCGGAAGTGGCGCAAGCGATCGATCCGAAGGAATTTTGTTAACCCGTTTGACTAGGCGTGTCGGAGGAATACAACACGCGGGCTTTCGTTCGATTTGAAGGGCCTTACATGCGTAGTTCGCACCTTGTTGCATCCTTGTTTGCTACCGCCGCACTCGCCGGCACGACCTATGCGCAGACCGCTGCGCCCGCACCGAAATCGCCCGAGAAGACGTCTGTTACGACAGCTGCCGTTCCGGGCAAGCCGATCTATGGCGCGTTTGGGCTCGATCTTGCGGGGATGGACAAGACCGTGAAGCCCGGGGACAATTTCGCGGAATATGCCGGCGGTACCTGGGCGCGCAACACCGCGATCCCCGAGGACCGTGCCGCGTTCGGTATGTTCAACGTGCTGCAGGACCTGTCGACCGAGCGGACCCGCGGGATCCTCGAAACCGCGATGAAGACGCCGGGGAACAAGAGCGGCGACATGTACGCAAGCTACATGGACGAGGCCGCGATCGAAGCGAAGGGCGCGACCCCGATCCAGCCGTGGATCGCGCAGATTAAGGCCGCCAAGGACAAGACTGCGCTCGCGGTTGAAATGGCGAAGCTCCAGCGGCTTGGCGTGGGTGGTATGTTCGGTGTCGGCGTGAGCCTCGATGCCAAGGCCCCGACCAACTACATCGTCAGCACTGGTCAGTCGGGCTTGGGCCTGCCGGACCGCGATTATTATCTCAAGACCGATCCCAAACTGGTCGAGACCAAGACCGCCTATCGGGCGTATCTTGCAAAGATGCTGGGGATGATCGGCGAACCGAACGCCGAGGCGCGCGCTGCCGCGATCGTCGCGTTCGAGACGCAGATCGCGACCGGTCACTGGACCCGGATCATGTCGCGTGACGCGGACAAGCGGTACAACAAATGGGCCGCTGCGGACTTCGCGGCGAAGGCACCGGGCTTCCCCTGGGCCGAATATCAAACCGCCCTCGGCGTCGCACAGCAGCCGGCCTATATCGTCGGGCAACCGAGCGCGATCGCGGCTGAGGCGCAATTGTTCCAGCAGACGCCGTTGCCGGTGCTCAAGGACTATCTGACGCTCAAGCTTCTGCGCACCTATGCGCCCTATCTGTCCAAGCAGTTCGATCAGGCGAACTTCGCTTTCTACGGCACCGTCCTGTCGGGTGCGCCGCAGCAGCAGCCCCGCTGGAAGCGTGGGGTCGCGGTTGTCGGCGGTGCGCTGGGCGAAGACGTCGGCCAGCAATATGTCGCGCAATATTTCCCGCCCGAAAGCAAGAGTGCAGCCGATCAGCTCGTCAAGAATGTGATCGCTGCAATGGGCCAGCGGCTCGACAAGCTCGAGTGGATGGCGCCGGAAACCAAGGTCAAGGCGCACCAGAAGCTCGCGTCGTTCACGCCCAAGATCGGTTATCCGTCGAAGTGGCGCGACTACAGCGCGCTCAAGGTCGGCCGAAGCGATCTCGTCGCCAATGTCGCGGCCGCGAACGCGTTCGAATATCAGCGCGACCTGAACAAGCTCGGTGGTCCGATCGATCGCACCGAATGGGGCATGACCCCGATGACGATCAACGCCTACGCCAACCCGACGATGAACGAGATCGTCTTCCCGGCGGCGATCCTGCAGCCACCGTTCTTCGACGCAAAGGCGGATCCGGCGGTCAATTACGGCGGCATCGGCGTGGTGATCGGGCACGAACTCAGCCATCATTTTGACGATCAGGGCCGCAAGTTCGATTCGACCGGCAAGCTCACCGAATGGTGGACGCCCGAGGACGTAAAGCGCTTCACCGCGCTGACCGACAGACTGGTGAAGCAATATGATGCGTATGAGCCGATCCCCGGCCAGCATATCCAGGGCGGATTGACGCTGGGCGAGAACATGGCGGATCTGGCGGGGCTGGCGGTCGCTTATGACGCGTATCACCGTTCGCTCAACGGCAAGCCTGCGCCGGTGATCGGCGGGCTGACTGGCGACCAGCGCTTCTACCTGGGGTACGCACAAGTCTGGCGGATCAAGTTCCGTGAGCCCGCGCTGCGCTCGCAATTGTTGAGCGATCCGCATTCGCCGGGGCCGTTCCGCACCGCCGAAGTGCGCAACGTCGATGCGTGGTACAAGGCCTTCGGCGCCAAGCCCGGCGACACGATGTATCTCGCGCCCGCCGACCGTGTTCGCGTTTGGTAACGAGTCTCGAAACTAGGAAAGCATGATGAAGCCTATCTACAGTCTTGCCCTGGCTTCGGTCGGGGCGCTGGCGGTCGCGATCGCGACCGGCAGCATTGCCCAAACCGCACCTGCGCCTGCCAAGGCGGACGCGACAGCTTCGGTCCCTGCCAAGGGCAAACCGCAATTCGGCAGTTTCGGGTTCGACGAACCGGGGATGGATCGCTCGGTCGCGCCGGGGGACAATTTCTACGCCTTTGCTAACGGCACCTGGGCGCGGACGACGCAGATTCCGGCGGACAAGTCGAATTACGGCGCGTTCAATCTGCTGGCCGATCTGTCGGAGTCGCGGACCCGGACGATTCTGGACGGCGTCGCGCGGGACCAGAACTCCAAGATCGGCACTGCTTATGCCACCTTCCTCGATCGTCCAGCGATCGACGCCAAGGGGCTTGCGCCAATCCAGCCTTGGCTTGGCAAGATCAAGGCGCTGAAGACGAAGGCCGGCTATCCCACGCTGCTCGCGGAAGCGACCAAGGCCGGGATCAGCGGTCCGTTCGGTTCCTATGTCGGGCAGGACGACAAGCAGCCCGAGATCTACGCGCTGTCGGTCGCGCAGTCGGGACTTGGGATGCCCGACCGCGATTACTATCTCGAGCAGAGCTTCGCCGACAAGAAGACCGCATACCAGGCGCATATCGCCAAGATGCTGACCCTGGCGGGCGAGTCCAACGCGGCTGCTCGCGCTGCGGCACTGGTGGCGTTCGAGACCGAGATCGCCAAGGTCCACTGGACCCGCATCGACAGCCGTGATGCGACCAAGACCTACAACAAGCTGGCCGTCACGGATCTCGTCAAGTCGGCACCCGGTTTTGCGTTCCCGACGTACTTCAAGGGCATCGGCGCAAACGTCTCAAGCGTGCTCGTCGCCCAGCCAACCGCGGTGGCGGGGATTGCCAGACTGGTGGCCGCGGCACCAATCGGCGTGTTGCAGGATCATCTGATCCTGCGGTCGCTCGATACTTATGCCGACGTGCTGCCGAAGACGTTCGATGACGAGCATTTCGCCTTCTACGGCACGCAATTGTCCGGCACGCCCGAGCAGGAAGCCCGCTGGAAGCGCGCGGTCCAGTTCACCACCGGTGCGCTGGATGACGAAGTCAGCAAGCTCTACGTTGCCAAATACTTCCCGCCCGAGACGAAGGCTGCGGCGGACACGCTCGTCAAGAACGTGATCGCGGCGATGGATCGGCGGATCGACAAGCTCGACTGGATGGCACCCGAAACCAAGGTCAAGGCCCACGCCAAGCTCGCGGCTTTCACCCCCAAGATCGGCTATCCATCGCAGTGGAAGAATTATGCCGGGCTGAAGATCGCGGCCGGCGACGCCTATGGCAACATGTGGCACGCGAACCAGTGGCAGCAGGCGTATAACGTCGGCCATCTCGGCAAGCCGCTCCAGCGCTGGGAATGGGGGATGACCCCGATGGAAGTGAACGCCTATGCCAATTTCGGCATGGTCGAAATCGTCTTCCCCGCGGCGATCCTGCAACCGCCGTTCTTCGATCCCAATGCCGACGACGCGGTCAATTACGGCGGGATCGGCGCGGTGATCGGGCACGAACTGAGCCACCATTTCGATGACCAAGGCGCCAAGTATAACGCCAAGGGCGAACTCACCGACTGGTGGACGCCTGCGGATGTCGCGGCGTTCAAGGGGCGCACCGATGCGCTGGTCAAGGAATATGACGCGTACGAGCCGCTCCCCGGCGTTCACGTGAAGGGTGCGTTGACACTCGGCGAGAATGTCGCTGATCTGGCGGGGCTGACGGTGGCCTATGATGCCTATCATCACGCGCTCGGCAACCGCCCCGCACCGACGCTGGGCGGCTTTACCGGCGACCAGCGCTTCTATCTCGGCTGGGCGCAGGTCTGGCGGCGCAACTACCGCGAGGCGAACCTCAAGCAGCGACTCGTCACCGATCCGCACAGCCCGTCGGAACAGCGTGCGTGGGTCGTCCGCAACCTTGACCCGTGGTATGCGGCGTTCGATCCGAAAGCGGGACAGAAACTGTACCTGACGCCCGAACAACGCGTACGCATCTGGTAAAGCCGGTGTTACCCTCGCCCTCTCGGCATGACTGCGAAGGGGCGAGGGGAGCCACGCTGGTTCGGTGATCGGCGTGCGACTCCGCTAAAGTCTTGACGCTTCATCTCGAGGCTTCGACACGAGGTCTTATGGCAAGCGTACCGACATCGACCAACGACAAGCCCGCCCGCTTCGCCCTGCTGATCGCGGGCGGGTTCGGTGTCGTTGCGGCGATGATCATCCTGTGGGTGGTGGGCAGCATCCCGCTTGCGGCGACCTTCCTGGCGACGACGCTCGTGCTGAGCAGTGCCCTGTTGGTGTTCCGGCGCCTGTTCCCGGCGACCACGCTCGTCACGACCGAGCCCGACTGGAGCGTGGCGCGCGCGCTGGCGGAGAGCAGTGCGGATGCGATCGCGGTGACGGATCGGGCGGGTCGCCTGGTCTGTGCGAACGACCGGTACGAAGCGATCTTCCTTGGCTTCCCGACGCCGCCCGGTCTGCCGTTCGACGCGAGCGGTGTCGAGCGACTGAGCGCAGCGGGACGTGCGGCATGGCGGGACGGCGCTGCGAGTGCGGCACGACTGGTCGTCCATGGCACCGTGCTGACGGCCGACGTCGCGCGCGCAGGCGAGGACGGCAACCTGCTGGTCTGGCGGTTCCGCGGGAACGAGGGCATGGATCTCGCGCGGACGATGGAGACGCTGATTTCCGGACCGACCGGCGACCGGCTGGGCAGCGCGGGAATCATGGCGGCGCTGATCAACCCCGATGGCCGCATTCGGTCTGCCAACCGCGTGCTGCGCGCTCGCGCGATGGGGGAGGGCGACAGCGACATTTTCGGTCGCGACTTTGCGCGCTTCCTGATTACCGATTCGCACGGCATGGCCCGCTTCGAACGCGAAGGCCTTACGAGCAATCCGCTCCGCGTTTTGCAGATCCCGTTCCTCGACGGTGAGGATGCGCCGATGCTGGTCGCGCTGATCGACGAAGAGGATGGCAGCCATCCCGCGATCGGCGAAAGTGCCAGCGCCCACATCAAGAGCCTGGTTTCGCTGATGCCGTTCGGGGTCGCATTGATCGGCGCGGACGGGCGCTTCCTGCAGATGAACGATGCGTTCTCGCGGGCGGCCTCCGTCGATCCGCTCAGCCCGCCGCTGTATCCCGGCGACTTGCTGGTGCGCGAGGACAAGGGCGTGGTGGCGGACGCGATCCGCCGTTTCGCGGGTGGCGCAACGCATACTACGGATCTCGCGGTGCGGCTGAAGGACCATCCGGACGAGCCCGTCGCCTTGTCGATCGCGGGCGCGCGCGGGCTGGGAGAGGCGGCGGTGCTGCTGAGCCTCAAGGACAATAGCGAGGAAACCCGGCTCAAGCGCGAGGTCGCGCAGGCGACCAAGATGCAGGCGGTGGGGCAGCTCGCGGGTGGCGTGGCGCACGATTTCAACAATATCCTGACCGCGATCATCGGCCATTGCGACCTGATGCTGATGCGCCATTCGCCCGGCGACAGCGATTATGACGACATCCAGCAGATCCGCGCGAATTCGAACCGTGCCGCCAGCCTGACCCGGCAGTTGCTCGCCTTCTCGCGCCAGCAGACGCTCCGCCCGCAAGTGTTACAGTTGCCAGACGTCATCTCGGAAGTGTCGAACCTGCTCAAGCGCCTGCTGGGCGAAACCGTGACGCTGACGGTCAAGCACGGACGCAACCTCAGTCCGGTCCGCGCAGATCCAGGGCAGCTCGAACAGGTGGTGGTGAACCTTGCGGTCAACGCACGCGACGCGATGATGACACACGACCCGCGCGGTGCGGGAACCTTGTCGATCCAGACCTACGCCGTGACCGCCGCCGATGTCCGCAAGCTCGGGTCGGATATCCTGCCGCCGGCGGACTATTCGGTGCTGGAGATCGGCGATACCGGCGGCGGCATTCCCCCCGAAATCCTGCCCAAGATCTTCGAACCGTTTTTCACCACCAAGGAGGTCGGCAAGGGGACAGGACTCGGCCTGTCGACGGTGTACGGCATCGTCAAACAGTCGGGCGGCTACATTTTCGCGGACAACCGCAAGGACATGGGGACGCATGGCCCCGGTCGCGCCCCGCACGGGGCGATCTTCACGATCTATTTGCCGGTCTATACTGAGGGGGCGCTGACCGAACCGCCGCCACCGCCCCGCGTCGTTGCGCGCGAGAAGCCGGTGGACCTGTGGGGGACGGGGACGATCCTGCTGGTCGAGGACGAGGATATGGTCCGCGCGGTCGCCGAACGCGCGCTCAGTCGCCAAGGGTACACGGTCCTGACTGCGGAGAATGGCGAGGCTGCGCTAGAGTTGCTCGCGGCAAACCCGCGCCCCGATCTATTGATTTCAGACGTGATGATGCCGTTGATGGACGGTCCCACGATGGTCCGTCACGCCCGCGCGCAATATCCCGATCTGCCGATTCTCTTCATGTCCGGCTACGCCGAGGAAACGCTGCGCAAGTCGATTAATTTGGATAACGTTTCGTTTCTGGCAAAACCCTTTTCAGTGCAGGAGCTTGCAGAGGCGACACGCGAGGTGTTAGGAACAAAATGAGATAGCGCGGCCCTTCGCGCTGCAGTAGAGGCGGCGGGATGAGTTCTCCACAATCCATTCTCGTCGTTGAGGACGAGCCCCTGATCGCCATGATGATCGAGGATTTCCTCGACGTCCTCGGCAAATCGCTCGCTGGCAGCGCGGATACCGTTGGGTCCGCGCTCGAACTGGTCGACGCCGGCGGGATCGACGCTGCGATCCTCGATGTCAATCTGCGGGGCGGTGAGAAGAGCTTCCCGATCGCCGAAGCGCTGGCCGCGCGCAACATCCCGTTCGTTTTCGCGACGGGTGGATCACACGATAGCGTCGGCGACGCCTGGGCGGACCGTCCCACACTGCCCAAGCCGTTCACGATGGACGGCGTTGCCAAGGCACTGGATTCGCTCGGCTGATTGGCCGCGGTGAACCGTCTTCCCTGATTGAGATCACGGAAACAAAGGCGCGAACGCGCTGAACCGTGAGACCCGCCGTTGGTTTCTGCTGCATTCTCCTTGCAGAACGGAAACTGACGATGGCCAATCACGAAGATGGAATTTCACGGCGTACGATGGTTGGCGGTGCCGCCTTGGGCATGGCCGCCGCCAGCGCGGCAGCACCTGCGTTCGCCAAGCCACAGGCTCCGGGGCAGGGCGCCCCCCAGAGCGGGCTGAAGGACCCGCGCACTGCAGGGCCCAAGCCGCCGTTCCAGCGACAAAGCCAGCCGTGGCCCGGGCTTGCCTCCAAGATGACGCCGCGGCCCGATCATGGCGAGACCAGCTACCGTGGATCCGGGCGGCTTGCTGGCCGTAAGGCGCTGATCACCGGCGGCGATTCCGGCATGGGTCGTGCGGCGGCGATTGCCTATGCGCGCGAGGGCGCTGACGTCGCGATCAACTATCTTCCCGACGAAGAGGCGGATGCCCGCGAGGTGATCGACCTGATCCGGGCGGCAGGACGCAAGGGCGTTGCGCTGCCGGGTGACCTCCGGAGCGAGGCATTCTGCAAGAAGCTGGTGGGCGATGCGGTCCGGCAGCTGGGTGGCCTGGACATTCTGGTCAACAACGCGGCACGGCAACAGACCCATGCCTCTATCCTGGATATTTCCAGCGAGCAGTTCGACTGGACGATCAAGACCAACATCTACGCGCCGTTCTGGACGACGAAAGCCGCGCTTCCGCACCTTCAGCCAGGGTCAGTCATCATTGCAACGACGTCGGAGCAGGCGACCGACCCGTCGAAGGACCTGTACGATTATGCGATGACCAAGGCGGCAACGAGCAATTACGTCCGCAGCCTGGCCAAGCAGCTTGCACCCAAGGGGATCCGCGTCAACGGCGTCGCGCCCGGCCCGATCTGGACACCGCTGCAGGTCTCGGGCGGTGCGACGATGGAGAAGCTCGAGATGTTCGGCGGCGATACGCCCGCCGGGCGGCCCGGCCAGCCGGGCGAACTCGCAGGCATTTATGTTCTGCTCGCGGAAAACGGATCGGGTTATACCACCGGACATGTGTACGGTGCCGCAGGTGGCAACGGCCTTCCCTGACGTGCGGGTTTCCGGCGGCATGTCATCATGCCGCCGGAACACGTCCGGCCAGACCCGAAGCGAACGCCGTTCGCCTCTTGTTCTTAGTGAACAAACATAGTACATAGCCACCATGCATTGAACGCGATGGGCGTTCGGTCTAGCGGGAGGCTTCCAATGGCGGTTTCGTTGAAAGTGATCGACAGCAAAATGGCGGCATCTACGGATAAGGCGAGCGCAGAGCGCGCCAAGGCACTCGAAGCTGCGCTGGCGCAGATCGATCGTGCATTCGGCAAGGGCTCGGCGATGAAGCTGGGCTCGAAGCAGACGATGCAGGTCGAGGTGATCTCGACCGGCTCGCTCGGGCTCGACATTGCGCTTGGCGTGGGCGGTCTGCCGCGAGGCCGCGTGATCGAGATCTACGGGCCGGAAAGCTCGGGCAAGACGACGCTTGCGTTGCACGTCATTGCTGAAGCGCAAAAGACCGGTGGCACCGCGGCATTCGTCGATGCCGAGCATGCGCTCGACCCGGTCTATGCCAAGAAGCTTGGCGTCAACATCGACGAACTGATCGTGTCGCAGCCTGACACGGGCGAGCAGGCGCTTGAGATCGTCGATACGCTGGTGCGATCGAACGCGATCGATGTGCTCGTGGTTGATTCGGTTGCGGCGCTCGTTCCGCGCGCTGAAATCGAGGGCGAGATGGGCGACAGCCACGTCGGCCTCCAGGCGCGATTGATGTCGCAGTCGCTGCGCAAGTTGACGGGCTCGATCAGCCGTTCGCGGTGTATGGTGATCTTCATCAACCAGCTGCGCATGAAGATCGGCGTGATGTACGGTAACCCCGAAACGACGACGGGCGGCAATGCGCTGAAGTTCTACGCGTCGGTCCGGCTCGACATCCGTCGCACCGGCCAGATCAAGGATCGTGAAGAGATCGTCGGCAACGCGACGCGCGTCAAGGTCGTCAAGAACAAGGTCGCGCCGCCGTTCAAGCAGGTCGAATTTGACATCATGTACGGGCAGGGCGTCTCCAAGATCGGGGAAATTCTTGATCTTGGCGTCAAGGCCGGGCTGGTCGAGAAGTCTGGCGCCTGGTTCTCTTATGACAGTGTCCGCATCGGGCAGGGTCGCGAGAATGCCAAGACCTTCCTCAAGAACAATGTCGAGATGAGTGACCGCCTCGAAAAGGCGATCCGTTCGCGGACCGACAAGGTTGCCGAGGAAATGATGGTCGGGCCGGAAGCTGACGACGATATCGAAGGTGACGACGAGATGTGATGTTCGCTCCGGCTGCTATCTGGCGGGCGGGGCAGGGAACACGGGGCTAACGCCGTGTTCCTGCAATACGGGGCGGCTGATCTTGCCGTCGAACACTCTGGGAGGGCCCGCCAGCAATGGTGGGCCCTTCATGGTTTGGAATGGTAGCCCATCCCCACATTGGGTAAGCTGGTGCGACTTTCCTGCGACCTTCCACCGCTGCGGCGGGACCCGGTCGCGTTTGTACGGAGACGTTTATGTCGCTCATTGTCCACCATCTCGAAAACTCCCGCTCGCAGCGGATCCTGTGGCTGCTCGAGGAACTGGGGCTGCCGTATGAGATCGTTCGCTACGAGCGCGACAAGGCGACGATGCTCGCGCCGCCCGAACTCAAGAAGGTCCATCCGCTCGGCAAATCGCCCATGCTGGAGGACCGCGCGGCGGGCCATGTAGTGATCGAGACCGGTGCGATCGTCGATTATATCGTCGAGCTGGCCGATGGCCGCATGGGACCTCCTGCGCACCGCGAAGACACGCTGCGCTATCGCCAGTATCTACATTATGCCGAAGGGTCGATGATGCCGCCGCTGTTGTTGCTGCTCGTGCTCAACCGCATTCCGGTGCTCGGCAAGACCGCGGCCAAGCGCGTTCAACCGATGATCGACGTCCATCTCGATTATGTCGAAAGCGAGCTCGCCAGCCGTCCATGGTTTGCCGGCGACTCGATCAGCGCGGCCGACGTGATGATGAGCTTCCCGCTCGAAGCGGCGCGCAGCCGCGCAGGACTGGACGAGTCGCGGCCCGCGACGATCGCATGGCTCGACAAGATCCACGCGCGTCCGGCCTATCAGGCGGCGCTCGCCAAGGGCGGACCATACGCTTACGCCTGAAACGCTCCGCCTTCCCTGCACAAATGCGGGGAAGGCGGACCGGATGTCAGCGGATCGGCGAGTTCGGGTCGAGCCGCATGTCGAGATACTTGTCCACCGACCCCATCAGTTGCGGCATTTCGTGTTCGAAGAAATGGTTCGCCTTGGGGATGGTGTCGTGATTGATCGTGATGTGCTTCTGCGTGCGCAGCTTGTCGACGAGCTTCTGCGTCGCCGCGGGGGTCGCGACCTCATCGGCCTCGCCCTGGATGATGATCCCGCTCGCCGGGCAGGGTGCCAGGAAGGTGAAGTCATACATGTTGGCAGGCGGCGCGACCGAGATGAAGCCGCGGATCTCCGGACGGCGCATCAGCAACTGCATGCCGATCCACGCGCCGAAGCTGACGCCTGCGATCCACGTGGTCTGCGCTTCCGGGTGAAAGCTCTGGACCCAGTCGAGCGCGCTCGCCGCGTCGGACAGTTCGCCGACACCGTTGTCGAACGTACCCTGGCTCTTGCCGACGCCGCGAAAATTGAAGCGCAGGGTCGCGAACCCGCGGCGCTGGAACGTCTTGTAGAGTTCCATCACGATGTGGTTGTTCATCGTGCCACCCGCTTGCGGATGCGGGTGGAGGATCATCGCGACGGGCGCCCGCGGGCGCGATGCGGGAACGAAACGGCCTTCGAGACGACCGTCTGGGCCGGGGAAAATAACTTCTGGCATCGGACCTGCTGACAAGAAATAGCGGGGAAGCACGCCCCGTTGGGCCGCGCGAAGAGTTGTGCGCTATACAATGATGGCGCACGTCTGCGCAATGATTGCAGCGAGTCCCCGAAACTGATGCCGTTCCTGCCCGATCGCCTCTATCTCGACCATGCCGCGACGACGCCGATTATCCCCGCGGCGCGGGACGCGATGACACGCGCGATGGCGACCTGGGCGAACCCGTCGTCGCCCCATGCCGAGGGGCGCGCCGCGCGATCTGCGCTGGAACAGGCTCGGCGTGCGGTGGCGGATGCGTATGGTTGGGGCGGCGAGACGCTCTTCACCAGCGGTGCGAGCGAGGCACTGGCAATCCCGCTGCAACGCGCGATCCCGCCGAGACGCGTGATCTCCTCGGTCGAGCATGATGCGGTGATTCGCGCGGCACCCGATGCCGCGATCGTTCCGGTCGACTCGTCGGGGCTGATCGACCTGGCGGCGCTCTCGACGCTGATCGACGGCGAGGCTGCACTGGTAGGCGTGCAATATGCCAATAGCGAAACTGGTGTTCGGCAACCGATCGCATCGATCGCGGATATCGTGCGGGCAGCGGGAGGCCTTCTACTGGTGGATGCGGCGCAAATGCCGCCCGGGGCGGATCGGGATGTCATCGGCCATGCCGACTTCGTCGCGATTTCCGCCCATAAGCGCGGCGGGCCACCCGGAATCGGTGCTTTGTTCGTGCGCGATCTGGCAACGCTTACGCCGACCGGCGGCCAGGAACGCGGTTACCGTGGGGGGACCGAGAACGTACCCGGCGCGATGGGGTATGCCGCTGCCCTCGGAGAACCCGAGGACTTGGCGCAGTTGGCGTCGCTTCGCGCGCAACTCGAAGATGCGATCGCGCGGTCGGGTGGTGAAATCGTAGCCGGCGACGCAGACAGGCATCCTGCGATCGGAGCGTACCGGATGCCGGGGCTCGCCGCCGCGACCCAGTTGATCCGCTTTGACATGGCAGGGATCGCGGTGTCGGCGGGCAGCGCCTGTTCGTCCGGCAGCATGAAGCCCAGCCACGTGCTCGGCGCGATGGGCTGGGACAGCGATACGTCCCGCGAGGTCATCCGCGTCAGTTTCGGGCGTACGACGACCGCCGCCGACGTCGACCGCTTCGTGGCCGAGTGGCGCAAGATCGCCCGGACGGCTCGCGCCAACGACCTGTTGGGGGCGGCATGATCTATCTCGACTATCAGGCGACGACACCGCTAGCCCCCGAAGCGCTCGACGCGATGCTGCCGTGGCTGCGGGACCAGCACGCCAACCCCCATTCGCCGCATGCTCCGGGGCGCAGGGCAAAGGCGGCGGTCGAAGTCGCGCGCGGGGCGGTTGCGGCATTGTTTGGCGGGGGCGGGCAGATCGCATTCACCAGCGGTGCGACCGAGGCACTCAATTGGGCGATCCAGGGAACGACCGGGCCGATCGTGACGCTCGCGACCGAACATGCCGCGGTTCTCGACACCGTAGCGGCGATCGCGGCACAGGGGCGGAAGGTCACGGTGTTGCCGGTGGGGCACGACGGTCTGGTCAACCTGGAGATCGCGCGTGCGGCCATCACGCCTGGAACCGGGCTGGTCGCGGCAATGCTGGTCAACAACGAGATCGGCGTGATCCAGCCAATCGCCGCGCTCGCTGATCTCGCGCATGCGGCGGGCGCGCTGTTCCTGTGTGACGCGGTGCAGGGCTATGGCCGGGTCGCGATCCCGCCCGAATGTGATCTCGTCGCGGTGTCGGCGCACAAGGTTCACGGCCCCAAGGGGATCGGGGCGCTGTGGGTGCGCAACGGCGTTCGACTCTCCCCGCTGATGCATGGCGGGGGACAGGAAGCGCTGGGGCGATCGGGTACGCTGTCGCCTGCCTTGTGTGCAGGTTTCGGTGCCGCCGCCGGTTTGATGGCGGAATGCCGCGAAACCGATCGCGCCCATGTCTCGACCTTGTTCCACGCTGCGGTTGATCGTTTAGCAGGGTGGACCATCAACGGCGCGCTCGACTCGCGTTACGAAGGCAATCTCAACATCCGACGCGACGGCCTGGACGTCGCACGGTTAATGTCCGATCTGCGCGATGTCGCCTTTTCGGCGGGGTCGGCCTGTGCAAGTGGATCGGGGCGGTCGAGCCATGTCCTTCGCGGCATCGGCTTGAGCGAGGCGCAGGCGCGATCGAGCATTCGCATCGGCTTCGGCCGATATACAGGAGGGCGTGACCTGACCGAAGCAATCGATCGAATCGTGGCAGCGGCCGCTACGCAACGGATCGCGGCATGACGCGGGTACGGTTCGTCGAGCGTGATGGCCGCGTATGCGAAGTCACGGCGGACGTTGGCGACTGCCTGCTGAACGTCGCGCAGGCGGCTGGCCAACCGCTCGAGGGAACCTGCGAAGGCCAGATGGCATGTTCGACGTGTCATGTCATAGTCGCTGCCGCAGACTTCGCGCTGTTGTCCCCGGCAAGCGCCGAAGAAGAAGACATGCTCGACCTGGCGACGGGCGCGACACGTACCAGTCGGCTGGCCTGCCAGATCATGCTTAACGCAAATATCGATCAAATAACTGTCGCTATCCCACCGGAATCACGGAACATGCAGCGACGATGATCATTACGCCTCCGTGCCATTTACGTACGCACGGAGGAATTACCCATGAAATTCATCGCTTTGCTTTCAGCTGGCCTCATCGCGGCAAGCGCGCTCGCGCCGACCGCCGCCAGCGCCCAGATGCGTCAGGACCGCCATGATCGCGTCGTCTCGCGGACTGTCCACACCGATCGGCATCGCCCGTCCTATCGTACGCGCAAGGTATGCCGCATGGAACGGCGCAACCAGCGTCGTGTTCGCATCTGCCGGACCGTTCGCCGCTAAGCCCTCTTGATCCCTTCGCCCGACCCCGCCATATGCAGCGCGGGAGTCGGGCGGACGTGGTCGTCGCCAACTTGGTCAGGGCCGGAAGGCAGCAGCCACAACGATTTCGCCACGGGTCGTTCCGGCTCCTACCGATTCCCACGCGATGCTCCGGCCCGTAAACGCGCCGTTGAGCTGCGGTCGCTCCCAAGGAATGGCACTCGGTCTTATCCGGCCCTGCTGCGCGCACCAAGCCTTCGACTTCGTGGTCGGCTCGCGCTAGACAGGCGGCAATGTCCGACTCTTCAGATCTTCCCGCGTTCGATCTCGGCGCTCCACCATCGACGGCATCGAAAGATCCGTACCGCGTCCTTGCGCGTAAATACCGTCCGCAGACCTTTGCTGAGCTGATCGGGCAAGACGCGATGGTGACGACGCTGGGGAATGCCATCCGTCGGCAACGCCTTGCCCATGCATTCCTGCTGACTGGCGTTCGCGGTGTCGGCAAGACGTCGACCGCGCGTTTGCTGGCGAAGGCGCTCAACTGCATCGGCCCGGACGGGCAGGGCGGTCCGACGATCGATCCGTGCGGGGTGTGCGAACCGTGCGTTGGAATCGCCGAGGGTCGCCATATCGACGTGATCGAAATGGACGCGGCGAGCCATACCGGTGTCGACGACATGCGTGCGGTGATCGACGCGTCGCGGATGACCGCGTTCGTGGCACGCTACAAGATCTATATCATCGACGAAGTCCACATGTTGTCGAAGAACGCGTTCAACGCATTGCTCAAGACGCTGGAGGAGCCCGCCGAGGGCGTGAAGTTCGTGCTCGCGACGACCGAGGTCAACAAGGTGCCGGTGACGGTGCTGTCACGCTGCCAGCGGTTCGACTTGCGGCGGATCCCCGCTGAGAAACTGGCGGATCATTTCGCGCGCGTGGTGGAGGCGGAAGGTGTTTCGGCTGAGCCCGAGGCGCTCGGGCTGATCGCGCGCGCGGCGGAAGGTTCTGCACGCGACGGGCTGTCGATCCTCGATCAGGCGATCGCGCATGCCGACATGGAGGGGGGGCAAGTCAACGCCGCCGCAGTGCGCGACATGCTCGGCCTGTCCGACCGGGGTGCGATCCGCGACATGATGGCGCTGTTGCTCGCGGGCGACGCGCTTGGCGCGCTGGCGGCGTTGCGACGGCAGTATGACCTGGGGGTCGATCCGTTGGGCGTGCTGCGCGGCCTGCTGGAGACAGTCCATGCAACCACGCTCGTGAAGCTCGGTGCGTCCGCGGAACCCGGGCAGGCGACCGAGGAACGTACAGCGCTGGAGACATGGGGCGCGAGCCTGTCGTTCGCGGCGTTGCACCGCCTGTGGCAATTGCTGCTCAAGGGGCATGAGGAAGTCGGCCGCGCCGCGCTACCGATCGAGGCGTGCGAGATGGCGTTGCTGCGCCTGGTTCATGCATCGACACTCCCCGATCCGGGTGAACTGGCGCGGATGATCCAGAACGGTGCGCCGCCGGTCGCCGCCACGCCCGTGGCCCCGCCGCCCGCGCCGAGCGAACCCGTCGCAGCGGCGTTGCCGCAGTCGATCGAGGCGATCGTAACGGTACTCGAGAATGCGGGCGAACTCGCGCTCGCCTCGCGCGTGGTGCATCACGTCAGCTTGATCAGCATCGCCGATGTCGAGATCATGGTGAGTTCCGCGCGCCCTCTGCCAAGCGACCTGATCGCGGAACTCGGCGGAACGCTCAAGCGAATCACCGGGCGGATGTGGCGCATCTCGACCGCGCCCACCGTCGGCGCCCCCACGCTGCGTGAGGCCGAAGCCGCACGACGCGAGGCGTTCAAGGCGGAAATTCTGGCGACGCCGGTGATCGTTGCGGCGCTTGAAGCGTTCCCCGACGCAAGCCTTCCCGAAAGCGAAATCGACCGCCTGTTGGCGGCACAACGGAGCAAGAGTGCATGAACAGCATCGAAGACATCATGGCGATGGCGCAGAACGTCCAGGCGGAACTGTCCAAGGCGCAGGACGGGCTCGACAAGATCGAGGTCGAAGGCGCGGCAGGCGGCGGGCTGGTCAAGGTCAAGGCGTCGGCCAAGGGCCGGATCATCGGCATTACGATTGACGAATCGCTGCTTCAGCCGAGCGAGAAGCAGATGCTCGAGGATCTCGTCGTCGCCGCGTTCAACGACGCCAAGGCGAAGGCCGATACGAAATCGGGCGAGGAAATGGCCAAGATGACCAGCGGCATTCCGCTGCCCCCGGGCTTCAAGCTGCCGTTCTGAGTATGTGGGCCGGGTCGTATGACCCGGCATTTGGGCCGGTCGATGCGTGTCGCTTTAGCGCAGGCACGCATCCAGACCATCGTTACGCACTACGCCGACCCGGCGCGTGATCGCATTGCCATGGCGGCGTGTGAAACCGCTGGGCGCGATGGCAGCGCGCTTCTTGGGTTGCGGGAATACGGCGGCCATCCGGCCTGCCTCGCTCGGCGTCAGGTGCGAGGCGTCATGCCCGAAATACCGTTTTGCCCCGGCGTTGACGCCGTAAGTGCCGATCCCCGTCTCAGCGACGTTCAGATACACTTCCATGATCCGGCGCTTGCCCCACAGCGTCTCGATCAGCAGCGTGAAATACGCCTCGAGCGCCTTGCGCGGATAGCCACCGCTTTGGATTAGAAAGACGTTTTTCGCAGTCTGCTGGCTGATCGTCGATCCGCCGCGGATCCGTCCGCCGCGGGCGTTGCGCGCATAGGCGGTTTCGATCGCGTGCATGTCGAAGCCGTTGTGTGAACAGAAACGCGAATCTTCGCCCGCTATGGCGGCGCGCGCCATGTTCGGATCGATCCGCGAAAGCGGCATCCAGGATTTGTCGATCCCGTGTCCGGCCAAAGCATCACCGACCATCGTCAACGTGATCGGCGGGGGTACGAACCGATAAAGACCGACGATAGCGACAGAGAGGATGACAAAGGCCAGTACGCCCTTGATAATCCAGCCAAACAAGCGGCGTAAACCACCCCCGCTTCCGGAACCGCCTGGTCGCCGCACTGGCGCTCGGCGCTGTCCGCCGCGAGAATGGGATGCAGCGGAGGTCTTTCGGCGGGCCATCCCACCGCTGTAGGGCGATCGGATCGGCGCTGTCCAGCGCACCGACCCGATCCGGACATACCAACAGTCGATCAGGCGGCGACGAGCATCCGCTTGTCGCCGGCGATCCGCATCATCGCCTTCTGCAGCTTCTCGAACGCACGCACCTCGATCTGACGAACGCGCTCGCGCGATACGCCGTAAACCTGGCTGAGTTCCTCGAGCGTTTTGGGTTCGTCCGTCAGGCGACGCTCGGTCAGGATGAACTTCTCACGTTCGTTGAGGTCATCCATCGCTGCCGTCAGCATGTCATGCCGCACGTCCGCTTCCTGGGCTTCCGCGACGACGGTGTCCTGCAAGGGCGAATCATCCTGCAGCCAATCCTGCCACTGACCCTCGCCGTCTTCGCGCATCGGCACGTTGAGCGAGGTGTCGCCGCCCATCGCCATGCGACGGTTCATGCTCGTGACTTCAGCCTCGGTCACGCCGAGATCCTTGGCGATCTTGGCCAGATGCTCCGGGGACAGATCGCCATCCTCGAACGCGTCGAGCTTGGACTTCATCCGGCGCAGATTGAAGAACAGCTTCTTCTGCGCGGCGGTGGTGCCCATCTTGACGAGGCTCCACGAGCGCAGGATGAATTCCTGGATCGAGGCGCGGATCCACCACATCGCATAGGTCGCGAGGCGGAAGCCGCGATCCGCCTCGAACTTCTTGACGCCCTGCATCAGGCCGATGTTGCCTTCCGAAATCAGTTCGCTGACCGGCAGGCCATAGCCACGATAACCCATGGCGATCTTCGCCACGAGCCGCAGGTGCGAAGTGACCAGCTGCGCGGCGGCATCGGTATCGCCATGCTCCTCGAAGCGTTTGGCAAGCATATACTCCTGCTCGGGCGCGAGGATCGGGAATTTCTTGATCTCGGACAGATAGCGGTTGAGGCTCGCCTCGCCGCCGAGGGCGGGGATCGTCGCGGGGACGTTACTGCGGGCTGCCATGGTCGTATCCTCCTTGTCACAGGCCGGTCGCGCGCAAGGCGCAGCGGCCGAAACCTATACTAGCAATGTATCGAACAGTTCCTGCATGTCGGCAGGCATTTCGCTATCGAACGCCAAAGCGTTACTTTTGATCGGATGAATGAACCCCAAACGGGCAGCGTGCAACGCCTGTCGATGGAAACCCAAGGTTTCCAGATCGCGTTTGTGAGCTTGCTTTGTTCTACCGTAAACCGGGTCACCTAGCAAGGGATGGCCAAGCGACGCCATATGGACGCGAACCTGATGCGTCCGGCCCGTCTCCAGCCGGCACTCGACCAGTGCGGCTTCCCGCAATCGTTCGATGGTGGAATAATGCGTTACCGCGCGCTTGCCGCCCTGCACGATGGCGATCTTCTTGCGGTTTTGCGGACTGCGCGCAAGCGGCGCATCGACCGATCCGGCAGGCGGCGCAGGGCGCCCGGACACGATCGCCTTGTAGCGCCGATCGATCGAATGTGCGGCAAACTGCTTGGCGAGCCCGACATGCGCGCGATCGGTCTTCGCCGCGACCATCAGGCCCGACGTGTCCTTGTCGATCCGGTGGACGATCCCCGGTCGGGCGACGCCGCCGATACCGGACAGACTGCCGCCGCAATGATGGAGCAGCGCGTTGACGAGCGTCCCGTCGAGATTGCCTGCCGCGGGATGGACGACCAGTCCGGCCTGTTTGTCGATGACGATCAGATGCTCGTCTTCATACACCACGGTCAGCGCGATATCCTGCGCTTCGTTGTGCGCAGGCGTGGGATCGGGAACCACGACGCGGTACAATCCGCCCGGTACTGCCTTGCTCGAAGGGTCGCGGCGCAGCGTCCCCGTTTCGTCGGTCACCTGCCCACTGGAGATAAGCGCCTTGAGCCGTTCGCGCGAGATCGTCGGCAGGGCATCCGCCAGCGCACGATCCAGCCGCAGCCCGGCTTCGTCGGCAGTACGCGCTTCAATGGTGGAAACCCCCCGGTCCATAGGATAGAATCTGGGAATGGCGTTGGAAATTTCAAGCGCGTTGCGGAAGAGATTGTGCGACGCGGCAAAATCCACCCCGGATGTCGAGGTGTGCGGTCTGGTCTTGGGGACGCCGGACCGGATCACGGACCTTGCCGCCTGCGCCAATGTCGCTGCCGATCCACGACGTACCTTCGAAGTCGATCCTGCGGCATTGTTCGCTGCGTTGCGGGCCGAACGCGGGGGAGGGGCGCCGTTGCTCGGATATTGGCACTCCCATCCCAGCGGTGACGTTCGACCGTCGGCAACCGATGCCGCCCGCGCCGCGGCGGATGGCAAGGTATGGCTGATCGTCGCTGGCGATCTGGTCGGAGGGTGGCGTGCCGTCCCGGCAGGGGAAGGCACCACGACTTTTGAACCGGTAGCGCTGACGGTGATGGGATGACCCAGGCTCTGCCGTTGGGCATGATGGTTGCCATAGCCGTTTCGGCTGCTCCGGTCGCATCCAGTAGGGAGGAGCCGTCCACCGGCAGTCCACGCGGTGCGGGGTTCGACTGCGCGCGCGCAACAACGCGGGCAGAACGACTGATCTGCGGCAACGATGATCTGGCGAGACAGGATCGGTACCTGAATACGGTGTACGCCGGCGCCATCCGATCTGCGCCCCCGACCATGCGGGCGGCAGTGATCCGTACCCAGCGCGCCTGGTTGGTGCAGCGTGACGCCTGTGCCGACAGGGCGTGCGTGACGGCGTCGTACGACGATCGGACGACCGCCTTGTGGAGAGAACGCGAACGGATTGATCGGTATCTGCGTCGGCGCGTTTCGCGGGTCGGACAATGCGAAGTGACGACGATCGCGCAGATTGGACCGCGGCTCGGGGCGAGCGGGCCACCAGATCAGACCGGAACCAGCATCACGTTTGCCAACGGGGTTCACCAGGTATCGTACGACCTAGAGAGGCCGATTGCACGATCGCGTCTCAGGGACCGCGCCCAAGTATGCCTTGTGTCCATTCCCCGGCATTGCCCGCCCGGCGATGACCGTGGCCGCCAGTATGCGGTACGAAACCTTCGGACTGGCGAGCAATGGCAACTGTTCGACTCACAGCATCTGTGCGGCGGTGCTTGAGGGGGCGACATTGCCGCGGGATCGGGTTAAGTCGCCGCCGACGTGCTGCTTGCGGCACGTTGCGTGCTGCGCCAAAGATTGCGCAAAGTGGAGCCCAAGCGTTGACCATTAGCCCGACCGATTTCGCCAGCCTGCTGTGCTCGCGCCTGTGCCATGATCTGCTCAGTCCCGTAGGTGCACTGAACAACGGGCTGGAATTGCTCGCTGACGAACATGACCCCGAAATGCGCGCGCGGTGCCTGGAACTGCTGGCGGACAGCGCGAAAGCATCGGCGAACAAGCTGAAGTTCTTCCGCCTCGCGTTCGGGGCCGCAGGCGGTTTCGGCGAGTCGGTCGATTCGCGCGAGGCGCGTGCGGCGATCGAGGGGCTGTTCGGCGACGGGCACAAGGTAAAGCTCGGCTGGCTGGTCGAGGATGCGACCCTGCCCAAGCCGGCGATCAAGGTGCTGCTCAACCTGGCGCTGATTGCAGGTGACGCGCTGGTACGGGGCGGACAGCTCGATGTGGGCGCGGAAAGCACCGACGGGCAGGTCGAGATCGTCGTACGCGCGGCGGGCCTGCGGATCGTGCTCGACGCGGAAATGCGGGCTGCTCTGACGGGCACGAGCGGCGACGCGACGCTCACGCCCCGCGCGGCGGCGGCGCATCTGGTCCATGCGCTCGTCGCAGAGGGCGGGGGCACCGTGCAGATCTCGCCGCCGGATGATGCGATCCTTGTGTTCGGCGTTGCTTTCAAGGCGGCTTAAACCGCGCCTTAACCAATGGGACGCCATGCAGGCCCGTGCCGTAACGGTGGGGACCTATGGACGATCTGTTACAGGAATTTATTGCTGAGACCCGCGAGACGCTCGAGGCGCTGTCGGGCGAGATCGTCGCGTGGGAATCCGCCCCCGCCGACCGCGAGCGGCTCGATGCGATCTTTCGCTTCGTCCATACCGTAAAGGGGAGCTGCGGCTTTCTCGATCTGCCGCGCCTCGCGCGGTTGAGCCATGCCGCGGAAGACGTGTTGGCGGCGGTCCGTTCGGGTGAACGGACACCCGACACGCGGCTGGTCAACGCCGTCCTCGCGATCGTCGACCGTGTCGGCGAGATCGTCGAGGCGATCGATGCCGGCCATGCGCTCGACGATACCGGCGAGGATCTGCTGATCGCCGCACTCGACACCGGTTCAGAGGCGATCGTCACCAGCGCCGCACCAATATTGCGTGCACCCACCCGCAGCGTGCGCCTGAACGTCGATCTGCTCGACCGGATGATGAGCGGCATGTCCGACATGGTGCTCGCACGGAACGAACTGGCGCGACGGATGCGCGACGAAGGGGTCGATCCGACGATCGAGGCTGCGCTTGAGCGTCTGTCGCTGACTGTCGCCGAAATGCGCGATACCGTCACGCGGACGCGGATGCAGAAGATCGAGGCGCTGTTCTCGGCGCTGCCGCGGATGGTCCGCGATACCGCGGCGGAGCTCGGCAAGACGGTTGCGCTGCACATTGAGGGTAGCGACGTCGAGCTCGATCGCGAGATGATCGAGATGATGCGCGACCCGCTGGTCCACCTCATCCGCAACTCCATCGATCACGGCCTCGAGGGGCCGACCGACCGCCGCCGCGCGGGCAAGCGCGAGGCCGGATGGCTGAGCGTCGCCGCGCGTCAGTCGGGCAACCAGATCGTGATCGAGATCGCGGACGACGGGCGCGGGATCGACACTGCCCGGCTGTGCGAGAAAGTTGTCGCTGCAGGGTTGCGAACCGAGAGCGCGTTGCGCGCGATGAGCGAGCAGGCTCGGCTTGAACTGGTGTTCGAACCCGGTCTTTCGACCAAGGACGTGGTCACCGGAATCTCGGGGCGGGGCGTCGGAATGGACGTGGTCCGTGCCAACGTCGAGCAGATCGGTGGTCGCATCGAACTGGCCAATACACCCGGCAAGGGCCTGCGGATTTCAATCCATGTCCCGCTCACCCTGTCGATCATGTCGACGATCGGTGTCGGGGTGCGCGATCAGCGCTTTGCGATCTCGCGCCAGACGATCGAGGAGATCGTGCGGGTGGGGGCGGAGTCGATCCGGATCGACCGGCTTGGCGATACGCTGATGGCAACCGTGCGCGATCGTCGGATGCCAATGGTCGATCTCGGCAACCTGCTCGGATTCGGTCAGCGCGATCCCGCGATGCTGGTGATCGTCGGCGTCTCCGGCGGGTCCTATGCGCTCGCCGTCGACACGGTGCTCGATCACGAGGAACTGGTGATCAAGCCCGCCGCACCGGCGGTGATGGCGACCAACATCTACGCAGGGCAGACGTTGCCCGACAGCGGCTTGCCAATGCTGATGCTCGATTGCGCAGGGATCGCCCAGCTTGCCGGACTGGTCTTCACGCGCGAGATCGTCACCGAAGACGACGCTGCTGCGGCCACGCCCGGGGTACAGGCGCTGCTGTTCGACGACCTCGACGGCGTCCGCCGGATCGTCCCGCTGTCGGTGATCGACCGTGTCGAGCCAGTCCCTGCCAGCGCGATACGCCATGCCGCGGGGCGGCTGCGCCTGTCGGTCGATGGCGCGATCATCCCGCTCGTTGCGCTCGGCATGTGGGAGGGCAAGACGAGCGTATCGGTCCTGCGCTTGCGCGACGGATCGGTCGAACTGGGATATGCGATCGACGAAGCGCTCGACATCGTCGAACTGCCCGATACGCTCGTTCCTGCGCACGATAGCGGCCCGATCGCGGGTGTGGTCGCAATCAATGGTGCGCAGATCGAAGTGATCGACCTGCATTGGCTGTTCTCGACCCATGCCGATCCGAACGCCGCGGCGGACGCACCCCTGTGCCTGCTGGAAGGGGCCGATTCGGCGTGGCTGACGACGTTCCTCCGCCCCGTGCTGGAGGCGGCCGGTTACCGCGTGACCACGACGCTGCGGCCAGGCGAGACGGCTGGCGTCATCGTGACGATGGACGGCGAGGACGCGCCGTCATCGCGCGCCGCGCCGGTCGTCCGCCTGCGGCGCGATGTCGACAGCGACGGGATCGACGGCAGCATCTTCCGATACGACCGCCCGGGCCTGCTCGCGGCCCTCGCCAAGACGGCAGGAGGCCGCTGATGCCGTTGTTCCTGATCGCGCAAATCGCCGGTCGCACGGTTGCGATCGAATCGTCGCAGGTAGAGTCGGTCGTCGACATCGGGGCGATCATCCCCGTCCCGCGCAGCGAACGGCATGTTCGCGGACTCGCGGCATTGCGCAGCCGGGTGGTCACGGTGATCGAGACTCGCGTCGCGCTGGGACTGCCCGAAGGGGACGGGACCGCGATGCGCGCCGTCATCACCATCGTCGACGGACATCATTATGCGATGCTGGTCGATGCGCTCGAGGATGTCGCCGCTTTCGATCTCAGCCCCTTGTCTGCCGGTGTCGCGCTCGACAGCGGATGGTTGCGCGTCGGTCGGGGGATCATCGAGCGCGATGGCGAGCCGATCCTCGCGATCGAGTTGAACGCGCTGATCCCAAGTGTCGCCGCGGCGGCATGACGACGCCTTTCAACAGCCAGTATTAACGTGACGCTTACGCATTTCGGGCAAGCTCCGAACAAGCATTCCAATGGGAAGACTTCATGAAGACCTGCCTCGTCGTCGATGATTCGAAAGTGATCCGCAAGGTCGCGCGCCATATTCTGGAGACCCTCAATTTCCAGGTCAGCGAGGCGGGCGATGGCCGTGAGGCGTTGACCGCATGCCTCTCATCCGCGCCCGACGTCATTCTGCTGGACTGGAACATGCCGGTGATGAGCGGCATGGATTTCTTGCGCGCGCTCCGCGACAGCAACATTCCGTCGCGTCCCAAGGTCGTCTTCTGCACGACCGAGAACGGCATGGCGCACATTCGCGCGGCGATCGAGGCTGGCGCGGACGAATATGTCATGAAGCCATTCGACCGCGAAACGCTGGAAAGCAAGTTGCAGATCGTCGGTATGGCCTGACGACGGCCGACCCGGGATGGCTTGTCCAGCGTATCCCGGTCAGGCCTCCGGTTCGTCCGTCCCATCGCCCCGCGCCCGCCACGGCGACGGTCCATTTCCTTGCGCCCTTGCGAGTCCCAGCATGTCCGAAGGTGATCCTTCTGCAAGCGTACTGATCGTCGACGACTCGGTCGTCGCGCGGGCCATGATCTCGCGCGCGATCGAGGCGGGGGGCGACTTTGTGGTCAAGGGTGCGGTGGCGAATGCCGGTGCAGCGTTGAGCTTCCTGCGCGAGACACAGGTCGATATCATCGTCCTCGACATCGAAATGCCCGGCGTAACCGGCCTGGTGGCACTGCCCAACCTGATCGTAGCGGGCAGGGGGGCGAAGGTCCTGATCGTATCGTCCGTGGCCAGTGACGGTGCGGCGGCAACGATCGAGGCGTTGGCCCAAGGTGCTGCCGATACGTTGGTGAAGCCTGACATCGGTAATTTTGCGGGCAAGTTCTCGATCGCGCTGGTTGACAAGCTACGGCGCCTGATCGCGCGCGATGAGCAACCGGCAGACGATCAACCGTCAGCCGCCGCCCCCCGCAAACCCCGCGTGGCAGCGCCGGCGGAAATCCCCGGCGGCTACGAGATTATCGCGATCGGCGCATCCACGGGCGGGATCCACGCGCTCAGCCAGGTGCTCACCGGGCTGCCGTCGGACTTTTCGGTACCGATCCTGGTGACGCAACATCTGCCCGCATCGTTCATGCCGTATTTTGCCGCACAGCTTGCGGCGATGGCGGGGCGACCGTGCGACGTCGCGACCGATCACATGCGGATCAGGCCGGGCCGGATCATCGTCGCCCCCGGCGACGCACACATACGGGTCGTGCGGACGTCCGATGGCGGTGCGATCCGGCTGAACGACGATCCCGCGCGGAGCAGTTGCATGCCGTCGGTCGATCCCATGTTCGACAGTATCGCCGAGGTGTACGGCACCCGCGCGCTGGGAATCGTGCTCAGCGGCATGGGCCGCGACGGATCCGAGGGCGCGCGTACGATCATCGCACGCGGCGGGAGCATTGTCGTGCAGGACCGGGAAAGCTCGGTCGTGTGGGGAATGCCCGGGTCGATCGCGACGTCGGGCCACGCCAGCGCGATCCTGTCTCCACAAGAAATCGGTCAATTCATCGTCCAGCATCGTCGTCGTGTGTGATGATCAGCGTTGCAGAAAGTACCCCGACCCGAATGGCTGATGTGCAATCCCATAGCAAAAGCGTGATGGTCGCGCTGAACACTCTGCTCGAAACGCGGACCGGGCAGCAGCTTGCTGCCAATCGCGAATGGCGAATCGAAACCGCGCTCAAGCCGCTGCTTCGCGATCTCAAGCTCGCCACGCTCGACGATCTGGTCGATGCGGTGCGGCATTCGCCCGAGATCGCGGACCAGGCCGTCGATGCGTTGCTCAACCAGGAAAGCTCCTTCTTTCGCGATACCGCGGTGATCGAGCTCGTTGCCGAAGCCGTCGGAGTGCTTCGTGCCGAGCAGGGGCAGCGGCGTGTTCGGATCTGGTCGGCGGGTTGCTCGGTCGGGCAGGAGCCGCTGTCGCTCGCGATGCTGTTCGCGGAACAGGAAGCGCAGGGTGAGACGTTGCCGCCCGACATCGTCGCGACCGACGTTTCCGAATCCGCGCTCTGCCGCGCGCGGGTGGGGCGCTATTCGCATTTCGAGATTCAGCGGGGCTTGCCGATTCGCCGGATGATGCGCTGGTTCGACCAGCAGGGCGAAGACTGGGTTGCGAAGCCCGAACTCGTGCGTCGGATCGCGTTCCGGCGGATCAACCTCGTCGGTGACCCGCTGCCTGCGGGGAAATTCGACGTCATCCTCTGCCGTAACGTCTTACTGTACCTTCCCCCCGAATTGCGCCGTCGCGTGCTCGACCGGTTCGCCACGGTGGTTCGGCCGGGTGGGCTGCTGGTGCTTGGCGCGGGTGAAACCGTGATCGGGCAAACCGAGGCATTCAGGCCAAGTCCCCGGTATCGTGGGCTCTATGAAGCAGTGCGTCCCGCCCTCTGACGGGGTTTCGCCGCGCCCCGTACCGTGCTTAAGCTGGAAACGGGCTCGGAGGGGACAGCGCCATGAATATGATCGAGACACCGTCGCCGAACTTCGACACGCGCTCTCTGCCCGTGTCGCTGATCGTGCTGCATTATACGGGCATGGAAAGTGCGCAGGCCGCGATCGACCGGCTGCGCGACCCGGAAGCCAAGGTTTCCGCGCATTATCTCGTCGCCGAGGATGGCCAGATCCTGCGGATGGTCGCCGAGGACATGCGCGCCTGGCACGCGGGCAAGTCGCGCTGGCGCGGGATCGAGGACGTCAACAGCGCGAGCATCGGGATCGAGATCGTCAATCCCGGCCACGAGCTCGGCTATCGTCCGTTCATGGAGGAGCAGATCGACGCAGTCGTCCGACTGGTCGCCGACATCACCGAACGCCACGGCATCACGCGCGGCAACGTCGTCGGCCATTCCGACATCGCGCCCGCACGCAAGCAGGATCCGGGCGAACTGTTTCCCTGGAACCGGCTGGCCAAGCTGCGCCTCGCGCTGCCGCGGCCGACCAAGGGGTTGATGGATCCGATGTGGAGCGACGCGGGCTTCCTCGTCGCACTCGAACGCTTCGGTTATGATGTCAGCGACAAGCTTGCCGCGGTCGTCGCATTTCAGCGCCGCTTCCGTCCCGAACTGATCGACGGCGAGATCGATGGCGAATGTCGCAGCATCCTGCTTGCGCTGCTGTTGCCAAAACCCACCGGGGATGCCTAAGACGCGCGGGCCAGAGGGTCGGGCGGCCGCGGGTACTTTCGAGTACGCGAGGAAAGTCCGGGCTCCGCGAAACGACGGTGCCGGGTAACGCCCGGCGGGGGTGACCCCAGGGAAAGTGCCACAGAGAGCAGACCGCCGATGTCCTCCCCGATGCAAATCGGACGGGGAACAGGCAAGGGTGAAAGGGTGCGGCAAGAGCGCACCGCGCGCCTGGTAACAGGGGCGGCATGGCAAACCCCACCGGGAGCAAGATCGAATAGGGGCGGCACATGGGCTTCGTTTCAGCTCGTCGCCCGGGTTGATTGCTTGAGGCGGCGCGCAAGCGTCGTCCTAGAGGAATGGTCGCCTAACCTTGCCATATGCGGCGGGGTGGACAGAACCCGGCTTACAGACCCTCTGGCGCATTTCCTGCACTGATCGCTTTAATTCACTGTGGTTTCACAAAAGCGTCATGGCGCTGGCAGGCCGGCGTGCCTAAATGGCCTGCTATGGCCCGCTCAACATCCAGATCAACCGATTGGGGCTTTCCCCGCTGGCGCGCTTATGGCGAATCCAGCACCGAGGCGGCGACGATCCGACTGTGCGACCGGCACGGCTGCACCAACAAGGGCGACTGTCCGGCACCCAAATCCCCCAACAGCCCGGAACGCTGGTATTTTTGCCAGGAGCATGCCGGCGAATACAATCGCGGCTGGAATTACTTCGAAGGTCTGAGCGCTGAGGAAGCCGCCGAACGCGAGCGCGCCGAGACACAGACTGCCGAAGGCTACACCGAATCGCGGCACCACCAATGGGCGGGGCCGGGCGACGGTAGTCGTTCGAGGGACGAGATCCGGGCGCTCGAAGTGCTTGAACTCGGCGTCGATGCCGATTTTGAAACTGTGCGTATCGCGTGGCGGCGGTTGGCAAAGTCGAACCATCCGGATGTGCGCCCGGGCGACAAGGAGGCCGCCGCACGCTTCATGGCGATTCAGGCGGCGTATGACGTGCTCAAGGCCGCTGAAGACCAGCGGACGTGGAAGCCCGACGTTTGAGAACGGTCCGATCCGAATGGACCGACACCGTGCTGGTCTGCAAGAAATGCTCGAAGAAGCTGGAGGGCGGGTTCGGCCCTAAGGGCAAGATGCCGCTCGCAAAGGCGTTGCGCGAGGAACTGAGCGTTCGCAAAGGACGCAAGGGTTCGATCGGCATCATCGAAGTGAAGTGCCTTGGGATCTGCCCGCGCGATGCGGTGACGGTCGTAACCGGCGCGGCGCCGGGCGATTGGGCATTGGTAGCGCGCGGCGCGCCGATCGCGGACATCGCTCGCGACCTGGGGTTGAGCGGGGCGACGGTGCCGCCGGTAGCGGAAGGTTAGGCTGCAGTTAGGCAGAATCGCCATGCGTTTTCGCGCGGTAAGAGAAGCCAGAGCTGTCAAAGAGCGTGGCTTCCCCCTTACGGAAATCGGTCGTTGTAGGACAGCAGGGGCGGCATTCGCCCCCGCCGGATTACGTGGTCGCGAAGAACTTGGTTCCGACCACGCCGACGATGATCAGCGCGATGAACCCCATCTGGATCCCGTTGAGCTTCTCGCCGAACAGGATCACCCCGAAGATCGTCACGCCGACCGCGCCGAGCCCGGTCCAGACCGCGTAAGCGGTCCCCGCGGGAAGCCCGCGCATCGCGAGCGCAAGCAGCCCCATGTTGATGAAGCTGAGCGTGATCGGGACGCTGGAGGCAAGCCAGCTGCCCTGCATCGCTGCCCATTTGAGGCTGAGCGCCCAGATGATTTCGGTAACCACGGCAACGCCGAGGATGAGCCACGCCATTTGCGGGTCTCCTTCACATATACGGGCTCGTCAGGGAAAGCGGCAGCCGGAAACCCGAAAGAGGCGCGCGCGAAGCGGGGTCCGATAGGCGGTCGCTTTCGTTCTGTCCACTACGGTCAATGATGGGGTTGGCGAGGCCCGTTTTCCAGACCGTTCGTAACGCAGGAAACAATCGAGTTGGCGGCGTGACCGCAAGCGTGTAGCGCGCGCATCGGCGCCACCGACAGGCGGGCGCGTGGTTCTCGCCAAGATTTTCGCAGGGTTTCATGACGATTACGTACGACTGGAGTCGGCCGGAGAACGGTCTCAGCATGATCGTGCGGGGGGTCGTGCCGATCACGCGTATCCAGATTTACGGACAGCGCTGCAGCGGGACAAACGTCGTCGCGCAGACGCTCGCCACCAATTGCCCGACTGCTGCCCTGACCGACGAACTGGGCCACAAGCACTGGTTCGTCCCCCCGCAGACCGTTTTCCCCGAGGATAGCCTGACGGTCGTCGTCGCGCGCGATGCCTTCGACTGGGCGCGCAGCCTGCATCGCCAGCCGTGGCACGCGCACCCCGATTTGAAGGCCAAACCGTTCGAGAGTTTCCTGCGCAGTGAATGGCACAGTTGCTGGGACGAACACGTCCACCATATCGAACCGGGGCACCCGATGCTCGGCACCGAGATGCTCCACGAACGCGACCCGGCCACCGGCGAGCGGTTCCACAACTGCATTGCCAAGCGCACCGCCAAGCTGCGGCACTGGGCGGCGCTTCCGGCACGGGCGCACAACGTCGCGCTGGTCAGCTATGATGCCTTTGTGCGTGCTCCCGAGCGGTTCCTGGCAACAATCGCGATGGCCGCCGGACTGGAGCGCGTGGCGACGTTCACGAAGGTCTCGAGCTACAAGGGGCAGGGGCACGAACCCTATACGCCACAACGCTACGATGCGTTGTCCGCAGACGATGCGGCGTACATCGAATCGTGGCTAGACCCCGAGGTAGAGGCGCAGTTCGGTCTGTCGCCATACCATGCGGACGCATTGCCGACCGCGGAGCGCGTGGCCGCGTGATCCGTCGGCGCTGACGCGATCAGCGCGCGATCGCGAATTGTGCGAAGACCCGGGCCGTCGTCTCGATCGGTCGTGGCGAAATCGCGATCTCGACCGGCGCGGCCGGCGGTGGCGGCGGCGGCGGGGCGAATTCGGCCCGTTGCGAGGCGCCCGTGAGCGTAATGTCGTTCATGGCGTTCTGGTCGTTGAGCGACAGCAGCGATCCCAGCTTGACGCCCGCGCCGCTGGCCAATCCCTCGGCCCTTGCGCGCGCGTCGGCGATCGCGGCGGTGGTTGCGCGCCGCTGTGCGTCGGCGGGGCTGGCCAGTTCGAACGACTGCACCCGCGCATCCCGCGCCCCCAGTCGCGCCGCCAGGCCTGTCGCGGTCCCGGCCTTGGTGACGGCCGTCGTCCGTCCGTCGCCGCGAAGGCTGGCGATATATCCGGTGACCGTGCAGGCTCCCTCGCTGAGGCGCGGGCGATTGTTGTAATTGCCGGGTCCGTCGCATTCGGCCGATCGCGTTTCGATCACGCTGATTTCACCCGAGGACAATCGCGTTTCCTGGCCCAACAGGCCCGTCAGACCGGCAACGATCGCCTTCTGCTTGGTTGCGAGCGCGGTGCTGGCTGCGTCCGGCGTCTTGCCTTCGCCCGTCACCCAATAGACCAAAGTGGCAATGTCGGGTTTGGTCGATACGGTCGCCGTTCCGGAAACCTGGATCGACGGTTCCCGGTCATGGGTTTGTTGCGCGGCCGCCGGAGAGCAGACCAACGCAAGCAGCAAGACGATCATCGGGCGCATCGCGAGTCTCCGGGTAGAGGCCAGTAGAGCGACAGCGTAACCGGCTTCACCATAAGTGTCTTTAGGGATCGAGACCGTGCCTCGTTTTACCGGCGCGGGGGTCAGGCCGCGACGTAACGCGCGGCGGTTTCGCGGATCAGCGCGATCATGTTGGGAATGCCTTGCGTACGGTTGGAGCTGAGCTGCTTGCTCAGGTCGAACGGCGCGAGTTCCTGCGGCACGTCGGTCGCAAGGATCTTGGCCGGCGGCTGATCCTGCACCGCGAGTAGCACCAGCGCGATGATCCCCTTGGTGATCGCGGCATTGCTGTCGGCGAGGAAGTGCAATGTCCCGTCGTCGCGCACCATCGGATAGACCCACACCGATGCCGAACACCCGCGCACGAGCGTCGCATCGGTCTTTAGCGGATCCGGCATCGGTTCGAGGTCTCGCCCGAGGTCGATCAGGAGGCGATAGCGGTCGTCCGCCTCGAGGAAGCTGTATTCGGATTCGATGTCGGCGAGCGTCTGCATGGGGGCGCTATAGGCGGGGCGGGCGGGGTTCGTCACGCAGGACTTCACGTCCGGCGTTGCCTACCCCGCGCTCCGGTAACGGGTCACGCGGTTTCGAGCGACTCGCTGACCTGGAACCATACCGCTTCCGCCGAATCGAGCTTCTTGCTGATCTGCGCATGCTGCTTCGCGAGTTCCGCCGCATTCATCCGCGATAGCCACGCCTCTGCGGCGGACGGATCCGCGATCGCGCGGTCGACGGCGTTGAGCTGCTTGGTCAGCTTGGCGACGAGCGCCTCCGCTTCGTGCGCCTTCTTCTGCAGCGCGACCGCAGCGGCGGAAAGTTGCGGCTTGTCGTCCTTCTTGACCGCCTTGGCCTTCGCCCCTTCGCCGCCACCGTCGCCTGCGAGCACGAAGGCGATATAATCCTCCATGCTGCCCGCATATTCCTTGGCGGTGCCGCCATCGACCAGCACCAGCCGGTCGGCGGTGAGCTCGACCATGTGGCGATCGTGGCTGACGAGGATGACCGCGCCGTCATAGGCATTGAGCGCCTGTACCAGCGCTTCGCGTGCGTCGACGTCGAGATGGTTCGTCGGTTCGTCAAGGATCAGCATGTGCGGCGCATCCCGCGTGATCAGCGCGAGCGCCAGCCGCGCGCGCTCACCGCCCGAGAGCTTGCCGACCTTTTGCGTCGCCTTGACGCCAGAGAAGCCGAACCGCCCAAGCTGCGCGCGCACCGCGCCGGGCGTCTTGCCCGACATCTGCCGAGTCATATGCTCGAGCGGGGTGTCGTCGCCGTCGAGTTCCTCCACCTGATACTGGGTGAAATAGCCGACGCGCATCTTGCCGCTGGCGTTCATCTCGCCGTCCATCGTCGGCAACTGCGCGGCGAGCAGGCGGGCGAGCGTCGTCTTGCCGTTGCCGTTGCGGCCGAGCAGCGCGACTCGGTCGTCCGGATCGAGGCGGAGGTTGAGCCGCTGGAGGATCGGCTTTTCCGCATAACCGACCGCTGCCATGTCGAGCGTGATCAGCGGCGGGCGCAATTCCTCAGGCGACGGAAATTCGAACGACAGCGTCGGATCCTCTGCCATCGAC
The DNA here is from genome assembly GCA_030433805.1 of Sphingomonas sp. PsM26. Classification (GTDB taxonomy): domain Bacteria; phylum Pseudomonadota; class Alphaproteobacteria; order Sphingomonadales; family Sphingomonadaceae; genus Sphingomonas. The sequence continues at coordinate 166,941 of JARUXA010000002.1, forward strand.
GCGATCGGCTGCATCTTGGCGAGCATCTTCTGGCGGCTCTGCGCCTGTTTCGCGGTCGAGGCCCGCGCGCTGTTCTTGGCGATATACTCGCTGAGCTTGGCACGCTGCGTATCCTGCGCGGCCTTGGCGGCGGCGAGCTGCGCGACGCGCTCGGCGCGCTGGCGCTCGAAACTGTCGTAGCCGCCAGTGTAGAGGTGGACCTTGCCGCCCTCGAGATGGAGGATCGTGTCGACCACGTTGTTGAGCAGATCACGCTCGTGGCTGATGACGACCATCATCGCGGGATAGCTCTTGAGGAAGTTCTCGAGCCACAGCGTCGCTTCGAGATCGAGATGGTTCGAGGGCTCGTCGAGCAGCAGCAGATCGGGTTCGGAGAACAGCAGCGAGGCGAGCGCGACGCGCATCTTCCAGCCGCCCGAATAGCTGTCGAGCGGGCGGCCCTGCATTTCCTCGTCGAAGCCGAGGCCGACGAGGATGCGCGCGGCGCGTGCGGGGGCGGTATAAGCGTCGATCGCGATCAGCCGCTCATGGATTTCGCCGACGCGGTTGGGGTCCTGGCTCGTCTCGGCCTCGACCAGCAGTTCCGCACGCTCGGTATCGGCGGCGAGCACTTGCTCGATCGGCGTGGTCGTGCCCGAGGGCGCTTCCTGCGCGATATAACCGATGCGGGTGCCGCGCGGCATCTCGATCTCGCCGAGGTCGGGTTCGAGCTGGCCGATCATGACCTTCATCAGCGTGGACTTGCCCGCGCCGTTGCGTCCGATCAGGCCGACGCGACTCTTCGGCGGCAAGGCCGCGCTCGCGCCGTCGAGAATGGCGCGCCCGCCGAGGCGCACCGTGATACCGTTGATGTTCAGCATGGACGAGCGCGTAGCAGAATGTTGCGCCGCACCCAATAGGGCTGATCCCGGTGCCCATGCGTTGGTGGACATTCCCAGTCCGAGGCCGGATGATGAGCGTATGAGGACACGACCATGAGCGTAGCGTTTCGTCGCGAAAGCGACGACGAACATCTCGAGCCCAAGTTCGAACGGCCGATCGCGCCAGGGCCCAATCTGGTGACGGCGCGCGGGCTCGCGCTGATCGATGCCGAGGTCGCGCGGCTGAATGCGGCGCTGGAACAGGCGTCGGACGAGGAGCGTCCCGCGCTGCTGCGCGAGCAACGCTATTGGCACACCCGCCAGACCACCGCCGAAGTCGTTCCCGCGCCCGAGCCCGGCGAGATCGGGATTGGCAGCCGCGTAACGATCCGAATGGGCGGCACCGAGCGTGTGGTCGAGATCGTCGGCGGGGATGAGGCGGATCCGGCGGAAGGCCGGATCGGCTATCAGGCACCACTCGCGCGCGCGTTGATTGGCGCGGAAGTGGGAGAGACGGTCGAGTTCGGCGGGAAAGCGGATGCCATCAAAGTGGTGCGTATCGCTGACGCTTCATAGCGAGCGTGGACGCGCGTGATCTGATCCTGACGCGCATATGTCTGGCGGTCGAGCAGTACGGAAACCGTGATTGCTTGTTGGCGCGGATGTCGTTGCCTAAAGCTGTTGCATGACCATAGTCTATCGTGACGCGCTGGAAGCTGATCTGCCTGCCATCGTGCAATTGCTCGCGGACGATCCGTTGGGCGCGCAACGCGAGGATGCTTCGGTGCCGCTGTTGCCTGCCTATCTTGCGGCGTTCCAAGCGATCGCGACGCTCGATCATCAGCGGTTGGTGGTCGCGGTTGACGGAGAGCGGATCGTGGGCACGATGCAATTTCTGGTCGTCCCCGGCTTGTCGATGCGGGGCGCAAGCCACGGCTATATCGAAGCGGTCCGCATCGTTGCTGACCTCAGGGGGCGAGGGGAGGGGGAGCGTTTCGTTCGCTGGGCCGTCGCACAATGCCGTGACGCGGGCTGTGGCACGGTGCAGCTGGTGTCCGAAGGGTCGCGAACGGCGGCGCATCGTTTCTGGCAGAAATGCGGGTTCGTCCCTAGCCATGTCGGGTTCAAGATGCGGCTCTGAACCTCTGGGAGCTACCCGCGCGCTCGTCCCGCACACAAGTTTCTAGCGTAGACCCTCCGCGTCGTCCGATCGCAACGGAGTGTGGAGGTCGCCATACTTCAGTTCCAGATACCGCCCCTGCACCGCGACCGCGTCGAGCGCGCCGTGCGACAGATTGTCCGTCATGCGTGCCACCTCCATGTCAATCAGGCGCAGACCGTCGATCAGATGATCGTTCGGGGTCCGGCCATTGGCTTGCGGGACCGTGCGTCGCGAGACCGGGACGGCGCGCCAGCCGTCGACGAGGTCGGGCAGTTCGGTTGCGATGAGGGTGCGAACCGCGTCGGCGGCCGGGCTTTTCGGGTCGAGCCGCGCGGTCTGCGGGGCAAGCTCCGAAAAGCGCTGCGTGAGCGCATCCGCGAGTTGCGCCGCGGGCAGCGGCAAGCCACGGCGTTGGGCGGTCAGCCAGAGCGTCGTCTCGGCGGCAAGATCGGGGAGCGTCGCTTCGGCCAGTGCCGCGCGACCGCGAGGCGCTGCCTTGGAATAGTGTGCGATCATGACGGTCAGCACGACCATTGTCGCGATGGCGAGCGCCGTCGCGATGGTTGGCGCGAACACCATGCCAAGCGTAGCCCAGACCAGCAGCGCAGCGACCAGCGCCAGCGCGAGGCGCGCCAACACCCGCCGCTCGCGCCGCTGCCGCGCTTCCTTCTCGCGACGTGCCTGCGCGCGGCCCTCGGGCGACAGGCGACGCAGCAGTTCCTCGGCTTGCGTCAGGCCAACGTCGGCGAACCCTGCCGCCACGCCGCGTGCGCGACGGACGATCTCGTCGCCCTGACCGGTCCTGCCCTGACCCGTCCCTTCGTCGTGCATCACGTCCTCCTGCCGTCGTGGACTGCTGCCAGTCTAGCGCGGCAGCGTGATCCGCGCCACCAGCCCGCCGCCATCGCGGTTCTCGAGCGTGATGTTGCCGCCCGCATCGCGCACGATCGACCGCGCAAGCGCAAGGCCGAGGCCGATCCCGCCGGTCTCGCGATTGCGCGACGTTTCGAGCCGGGTGAACGCATCGAACACATCCTCGAACCGGTCGCGGGGAATGCCCGGGCCACGGTCGCACACTGCGATCTCTACCGTGCGCGCGGTCTCGGTGACCATCACCTCGGCGGAGCCGGCATATTTGATCGCGTTTTCAATCAGGTTGCGCACCGCCCGCCGCATCAACCCGGGGCGCAGCCGCATCCGCAGCCGTGCAGCTTCCTCGAAAACGACGTCGTTGCCCAGGTCGCGGAAATCCTCGACCACCGCATCGACCAGCGCGGCCAGATCGACTTCGGTCGGCGGCTCGCTCGGTCGGCCCAGCCGTGCGAGCGACAGGATGTCGTCGAGCGTGCTGTTCATCTCGGCGATCGTCTCGGCCATCTTCTCGCGGTCGGTATCGTCCTCGACCGACTCGATCCGCACGCGCAGCGCCGCAAGCGGAGTGCGCAAATCGTGCCCGATCGCGCCAAGCATCCGGTCCTTCTCGTCAAGCATCGCGGTGACGCGGAGCCGCAGCGCGTTGAACGCGACGATCGTGTCGCGCACGTCCTGCGGCCCGCCCTCGACGACGGGAACGTCCACTTCGCCGGGGACAAAGCTGCGCGCGGCGTGGGCGAGACTTTGCAGCGGGCGGGAGATCCGCCGCCCGGCCCAGAGCAACGGGATCAGCACGATCGCATACAGGATCAGCGTCTGCGCCACGAGCCGCCACAGCAACCAGTTTTCGTTGCGCGACCACGGCAGGTTGAGCGCGAGCCAGCGATGATCGCTCCGTTCGACCGCGATCACGAGTTCGCCGCCGTCGCGCAGCATCCGTTCGAGCCGGTCGCGCCGGACAAAGCGCAGCCGCGGATTATTCGGTGATAGCGGGATCACCTGGGTTTCAATCTGTCTGGGGGTAATCCCGACATCATGCAAAGCCGTGCGTAATGCCACCTCGATCTCGGGCCGGCGCGTATCGTCGATCCGGATCGGCGAGGCGGCGACCACCCGCATCCGGCGGTTGTTCGTGCTGAGCAGCCGCCCCGCTGCGATCCGTTCCTCGGCATCGACGATCCGCGCGACCGCGGGACCGGTCGCCTGTTCGATCCGGGCCTGGCGCCGCTCCTGCAGGAACAGCGTGAAGTTGATCGCCTGCGCGAAAAACAGCGCGAGCGCGATCAGCAGCGCCATCTGGCCCGACAGGTTGCGGGGTAGCAGCCTCAAAGCCGGGTGACTTCGGCGGCGAGCGTATAGCCGCCGCCCCATACCGTCTTGATCAGGTCGGGAACCTTGGGATCGGCCTCGATCTTACGGCGCAGGCGGCTGACCTGATTGTCGATTGCGCGGTCGAACGCGGCGGCTTCGCGGCCTTGCGTAAGATCGAGCAACTGGTCGCGGGTAAGCACCTGCCGCGGGCGCGTGACGAGCGCGTGGAGCAGGTTATACTCGCCGGTCGACAGCGGAACCGACACGCCGTCGCGATCGACCAGCGTACGCTCGCCCGACTTGAGCACCCATCCGGCAAAGGCGAACGAACCGCTTTCGGGCGCATGCTGTCGCACGCCACCCGCCGCCGCGCGTCGCAGGATCACTTTCACGCGGGCGGCCAGCTCACGCGGGGAGAAAGGCTTCACGACATAATCGTCCGCGCCCATCTCGAGCCCGACAATGCGATCGGTTTCCTCTGTGCGGGCGGTGAGCAGGATTACCGGGATCTCGCCGGTCTCGCGGATGTGGCGGGTCAGGCTGAGGCCGTCCTCGCCCGGCATCATGATATCGAGGATGACGAGGTCGATCGCATAGGCGTTCATCCGCGCCCGCGCCCCTTCGGCATCGCCCGCCTGCGTCACGCGGAAACCCTGCCGCGTCAGATATTGCGCGAGTGGTTCCCGGATCGAGCGTTCGTCATCGACGAGCAGCAGGTGTGGCGTGTCTCCCATGGGGTCGGGGTGTAGCATGATGCTCCGATCAGGGAAGCGAGGGCTGTACAGGCGCGGGGCGCTTCTCCGGCCCGGTCGCGCGGGGGCTTATTGGGCAGGCGGGCGCGCGGGTTGGGCGGGGGCGATCGCATCGGCCGGGTCGGTGCGGGAGGCGCGCTGCGCGGCGCGGGCGTTTTCGGTCCAGGCCTTCATTTCGTCGGCGGTGATCTGCCCGTCGCGATTGGCGTCGATCCGGTCGAAGCGATTGCCCGACTGGACCAGAAATTCGGGGCGCGCCAGTTTGCCGTCATGGTCCGCATCCGCCCGGCCGATCATCCGCGCGCCTGGCCCAGGCATTTCGTCGGGCGTGAGGAAACCGTCGTGATTGGCATCGAGCCGGTCGAACCGTTGGCTGGCCTGCGCATCCGCCTCGGCACGCGAGATCTTGCCGTCCATGTTGGCGTCGGCGCGGGCCATACCGGCCTTCGGGTTGGCGGCGGGGGGTTGCTGCGCGGCGACGGAAGCGGGCATGGCGAGCGGTGCGGCAAGGATCGCCGCGACGACCACGAACAGTTGCTTGTGCATTACCGGTTCCCTCCCGGGGCTGGATGCCCGTGTCACCATAGGTACGCCTATCGAGCGTAGCTGTCCCCCGGATGTGTCGGCAATGCGCGAAACTGTATCAAAGTGTCGCCAAAGCGCGCGATACCGGCTAAATATGGACTTGATACCGACGCAGAACTGCTGCGATCAGCCGAAAATTGCGACACTTTGCATGGCTTGAGCGATGGGCTCGCCGTCTGCGTTCCACACCATCATCGTCTGGCTCGATCCTCCAGCGACCGCGTGATCGGTTCGGGCCGACAGCAGCCACCAGCCGTCGGTCGTGCGCGGGGTGGGGGTGAGCAGGTTGACGATCCAGGTGAGCGAACTGAGCGGCACGAAATCCTTGCCAAATAACTTGAAAGCGGCGGGCGGAAGCGCATCGCCGATCGCCATCAGCTCCACCATGGCGTCGATGCCCGCGTGGTCGCGCAGCCGTGCCCAGCGCAACCACTCCGCCTCACCGAGCGCGCGGTCGCCATCCTGCTTGAGATCCAGGAAGTTGAAGTTGCCGGTAAAAAACTCGTCCGGGCCGGTGTAGAGCGTGACGTCCGGGGCAGGCGGCGGAAGCGGTTTGCGCAAAGCACCCTGCAAGTCGACCCGCGACGGGTGCCCGTCCATGAAGACGAACGTCGCCCGGTAACCGAGCCCCGCGTCCGACGTGATATCCGCCTGAATAAACGCGGCATTGCGTCCGCGCCGCAGCTTGGTTGCGGTGACGGTGATGTCGCCGCTAAGCGGACCGACAAACGCAACTTGCGCCGAACGCAGCGGCGGGAGGTCCGGTTCGATGGCCTGCGCGGCGTGGAGCGCGAGCGCGCTCGACAGGCCACCATAGGCCGTCCGCCCCTGAAGCCAGTCACTTGGTACCTGCGCGCGGAACCCGTGCTCGACCGGAGTCGCGGCAGCGATGATATCGGCGATCGGCGTCATGCGGAGAGCAACTCGCGCAGGTCGCGCTTGAGCACCTTGCCGATCGCGCTGCGCGGCAGTTCCGCGATCGCGTGGAGCGCGGACAAGCGCTGCGTTTTGCCGAGCTGCGCGTTGGTCCATTCGAGGATGTCATCAATGCTGGCGTCGACGCCGGTATGCGGCACGTAGAAGCCGACCGGGGTCTCGCCCCAGGCTTCCGAGGCTATGCCGACGACGCTGCAATCGGCGACCGCAGGATGCTGCGACAGCACCGCCTCGATGTCGGTGGGGTAGATGTTGAACCCGCCCGAGATGATCAGATCCTTCTTGCGGTCGAGCAAGGTGAGGAACCCGTCTTCGTCGAACCGCCCGACATCTCCGTGGCGAATGAAGCGGTTGCCCGTCGCATCGAACCATTCCGCCGCCGAGGTCGCTTCGGCGCGACCGTGATAGCCGGTCATCATCGCAGGCGAACGGCCGACGACCTCGCCCGTTTCGCCCGGCGCGACTTCCTGGCCGTCGTCGTCGATCAGCCGGATGTCGTGTCCCTCGATCGGGCGGCCGACGGTATGGAGCTTGTCGGGATGCGCGTTGGCGACGAGCAGGCAAGTGCCGCCGCCCTCGGTCATGCCGTAATATTCGACGAGCAGGCCGGGCCAGCGCGCAACCACGTCGGCCTTGAGTGCGGCGGAGAAGGGGGCGCTGGTCGATGTCTTGAACACGAAGCTCGACAAGTCGAAGCGGTCGAAATCAGGGAGGACCATGATCCGGCTGTACTGGACGGGGACGAGCATGGTGTGCGTCGCGCGGTGACGTTCGGCGAGTTGCAGATAGCCGCGTGCATCGAACTTCTTCATCAGCACGGCCGTTCCGCCCCAACCGAGCGTCGGCAGGAAACTGACGAGCGTGGTGTTGGAATAGAGCGGCGTCGCGATGATCGTCACGGCGTGCGCGAACCCCGCCGCCTCGTTGCGATTGATATGCGCCCAGCGCATCGCGTGGCTCTGGACGATCCCCTTGGGGGTGCCGGTGGTGCCCGAGGAATAGATGATGTTGAACGGGTCTCCCGGTGCGATCTCGACCGGTTGCGGACGCGCGCCTTCGGGGGCGATCCAGTGGCCGAGCGACTTGAGGTGGACGAGCTTGCCGGGGATGCGGTGCCCGGTCATCGCGGCGGCGGCGTCCGCGTCGACGAAGGTGATCGGCGCGGCACAGTCTGCGATCATCGCGACGATCGCCGCCGGCGTGGACGAGGGAGCGATCGGGGTGGCGACGCAGCCCGCGCGAAGCGCACCGAGGAAGATGGCGGCATAGTCGATCGTGGCCGCGCCGACGATCGCGACGGCGTCGCCCTTGCGGACGCCGTCGCGTTGCAGCGCGGCAGCGATCCCGTCCATCAGCGCATCGAGCGCAGCGTAATCGATCTCCCCGTCGGACTCGGCTAGCGCGACCTTGTCGCCGTTTTCCTGCGCATGGGCGCGGATGAGATCGGGAAGGGTGGCGAAGTCGCTGGCGAGGAGAACTGCGGCGGTCATGAAGCCTCGTTTTGGAATCCTGAAGTTCGAGTCTGCTAAGGGAGATAGGGGTGGAATGCCATACGGGACGTTCGAAAAGGGGGTGGGCGGACCGATCTGGTCGAGTTCACGTATCTCCCACTTCCGTTCGGGCTGAACGAAGTGGAAGCCCCTTGCGCAGCGCAAGCCCTTCGACTTCGCTCAGGGCGAACGGGTTGGGAAGGGCAAGCGCGTTACCGCGCTGCTGCAGTCCGCCCAAACAGGATCTTCTTCGCTTCCTCGGTCATCGGCTTCTGTTCGCTCACCTCGGCCCCTTTGGCATAGGCCGTGACCGTCGCAGGGCGCACCGCGATCGCCTCGAACCAGCGCTTGAGATTGGGGAAGTCCTCCAGCTTCTGGCCCTGCCGTTCATAGGGCACGATCCACGGATAGGCCGCCATGTCGGCGATCGAATAGCTCCCGGTAACGAACTCCCGCCCCTCCAGCCGCCGGTCGAGCACGCCGTACAACCGATTGGTTTCCTTGACGTAGCGGTCGATCGCGTAGGGGATCTTCTCGGGCGCATAGCCGCTGAAATGATGGTTCTGTCCGAGCATCGGCCCAAGCCCGCCCATCTGCCACATCAGCCATTGCACCGTCTCGGTCCGCCCGCGGATGTCGGCGGGGATGAACTTGCCGTACTTGTCGGCCAGATACAGCAGGATCGCACCGGACTCAAAGATCGCGATTGGTTCGCCGCCGCCGACCGGATCGTGATCGACGATCGCCGGCATTCGGTTGTTGGGGGCGATCCTGAGAAAGTCGGGCTCGAATTGCGCGCCAGCGCCAATGTTGACCGGCACGATCCGGTACTCGACCCCGGCTTCTTCGAGAAACAGCGTGATCTTGTGGCCATTGGGCGTTGGCCAGTAATACAGGTCGATCATGCGCGCGGCTCCTGATGATGATGCCCGGGAGATGGGGAAGCGGTCACACCTCCGCAATCGCGCTCGCCGCAGTCGGGAAACGGTCGAGCACTTTCCACAGGACGATGACGAGCGCGGTGAGCGCCAGCGCGGCGGCGAGCAGGAACGCACCGCCGACGAAGCCCTGGCGGACCCCAGCGGCGAGGGCCTGGGTCATCAACAGCGGGCTGATGATCGAGGCAATGCTGCCGAGGCTCCCCATCCCGCCCTGCAACGCGCCCTGTCGATCGGGGCCGACCATCCGCGACAGCAGGCCGTTGACGGCAGGACCGACGAAGCCGGACAGCGCGGCGATCGGCATGATCGCATAGGCCTGCCACCCTGCGCCGATGAAGGCGAACGCGAGAAACCCCGCCGCATCCGTCGCAAGCCCTATCACCAGCGCGCGCCGGTCGCCGATCCGCGCGATCACCGGGCCGACGACCAGACCCTGCACCAACGCCATGATCAGCCCGATGTAAGCCAGGCTCCACCCGATCGCGCTCGGGCTCCAGTCGAAGCGGATCGTCGCCCAGAACGCCCATGTCGCGGGATAAATCATGTGCGAGAGTTGGTAGACGAAGCATGTAACGAGCAGCGGTACCGCGATGCGCATGGCGAACAGCGGCTTGAACGCGCCGACGATATGCGCGTCGCGCCAGCGGACGGCGCGGCGGTTCTCGCGCGCATGGGTTTCGGGCATCGCGACCGCCATCACCGCGGCGTTGCCAAGCGCTAGCACTGCCGCGGCGATGAACGGGGCGCGCGGGCCGAACCCTGCCAGCAGTCCGCCGATCGCAGGGCCGATCACGAAGCCGATCCCGAAGGCTGCGCTGATATAGCCGAAGGCCGCGCTGCGGCGTTCGGGCGGGGTGATGTCGGCGATCACCGAACTTGCGGGGCTATAGATCGCCCCCGCAATCCCGGCGACGGTGCGCCCGAGGAACAGCCATACGAGCGACGGCGCGACCGCCATCAGCGCGTAATCGACCCCGAATGCGAGCATCGACGCGATCAGCACCGGGCGACGCCCGAAGCGGTCGCTGAGGTTGCCGAGCACCGGCCCTGCGACGATTTGCGCCAGTGCGAAGGCGACGAGCATATAGCCCGCAACCCGTGTCGCGGCTTCCAGGTCGATGTGGCCGAGGTGTCGAAGCAGCGTGGGAAATACGGGCATGACGATGCCGAAGCCGATCGTGTCGATCAAAACGGCGGCGAGAACGATCGGCATGGCACGACTGGTGGCTGGCATTGGACGGTCCCCCCCCGGGACGGGGAGTTTACGCGGAGTTTGAACGGGCGCGACTCTTTTTGTCGCGGTACGTGACCGACGGTTCCGCGCCCCTTCATCCCCGGACACGCAATTTAGCGATACCCACCCTTTACCGTTCGCCCTGAGCGAAGTCGAAGGGCCGCTCGCGTCTTCTCCCGAGCTTTGTGGGAAGAGAGGGCTTCGACTTCGCTCAGCCCGAACGGGGGGTGATGGCCGGGCCGCGTTCAGTCTCGCATGGACGGCAGCAAATGCCCTTCCACGTACCGTCTTTGCGCTTCCAATCCGACCCGATCTATGGCATCGCGCCGCCATACCCGATCTTCAGTTTTTACAACCAAGGACAGGTTTCATGGCAACCGCGCCCGAACTCGACACTCCAGCGACTGCGCTCGACGCCTTCCGCGAAGAGGCGCGGGCATGGCTTGCGGAGAATTTTCCGCCTGCGCTCAAGGGCAAGGACAATGCGATGTCTGCGCTCGAGGGGCCGAGCGACCCGTCCGCCGACGAAATCGCGTGGCAAAAGGCGATAGGTGAAAAGGGCTGGGGCGTCCCTGGATGGCCCGCGGCCTATGGAGGGGGCGGGCTCGACAAGGCGCAGATCCGCGTGTTGCAGGGAGAAATGGCGCGGATCGGCGCATGGAACCCGATCGGCGGGATGGGCGTGATGATGTTCGGCCCGACGCTGCTCGAATATGGCACCGAGGAACAGAAGCTCGAACATATCCCCGCGATCGCCAAGGGCGAGGTGCGCTGGTGCCAGGGGTATAGCGAACCCAATGCCGGGTCCGATCTCGCCAACGTCCAGACCTATGCCGAGGACAAGGGCGACCATTACCTCGTCAACGGGCAGAAGACCTGGACCAGCGGCGGCCAGTGGGCGGACAAATGCTTCGCGCTCGTTCGTACCGACAAATCGCAGAAGCACGGCGGGATCAGCTTCCTGTTGCTCGACATGACCGCCGAAGGTGTCGACGTGAAGCCGATCCGGATGATCTCCGGCCAGTCGCCGTTCTGCGAGACCTTCTTCACCGACGTGAAGGTGCCCAAGGGGAATCTCGTCGGACGTGAGGGGCAGGGCTGGGAAATCGGTACGCGGCTGTTGCAGCATGAGCGCTCAAGCCTGTCGGGTGGCGGGTCCGCCTCGCGGCTGTTCGCGGGCAAGCCGGTCAACGCGCTCGCCAAGGATTATCGCGGCACCGACAAACAGGGCCGGGTCAACGATAGCGACCTGCGGATGCGGATCGTCCGCCACGAGATGGACGCGCGCGCCTTCGCGCTGACGCTGCGGCGCGCGGCGCTCGAGGCGAAGTCGAACCAGGGGCCGTCCGCCGCCACCTCGATCATGAAGAACGTCGGCGCGCGGATCACCCAGGATCGCGCCGAATTGTCGATCGAGATCATGGGGATGGCCGGGCTCGGCTGGGAAGGTGACGGCTTCACCGACGCGGAGCTCGAGCAGACCCGCACCTGGTTGTGGGGCAAGGCGGTGTCGATCTACGGCGGCTCGACCGAAATCCAGAACAACGTGATTTCCAAACGCATCCTCGGGATGCTCGACCACCAGTAACAACAGACAGGCGGCCGCGACCGTGGCGCGCCGGAGAGGGGCGGGGTGAAGGATGGCTGAAGCCATTCTCCCCCGTTTTCTCCCAACCAAAAGCGGGGATAGCGACATGGCCGTACTCAACGACGAACAGACGATGCTGCGCGACATGGTGCGCGAGTGGGCGGACAATGAAGCCCCGGTCGCTGCCTTTCGCAAGATGCGCGCTGCCGCCCCGGCGGAAGGGTATGACCCGGGCACCTGGGCTACGCTGGCCGAGATGGGGCTTGGTAGCATCGTCATTCCGGAAGCATTCGGTGGCACCGGTTTCGGCTATCTGTCGCTCGGGTTGGTGTTGGAGCAGCTCGGGCGCAACCTCGCGGCCTCGCCGCTGGCGGCGAGCGCGGCTGCGGCAAGCGCGATCGTGATGGGCGGATCGGATGCGGCGCGTGCAGAATGGCTGCCGCGGATCGCGAGCGGTGAGGTCGTCGCGACGCTCGCGGTCGACGAGGGGCCGGTCCATGCGCCGACCGGGCTCGCCACGCAGGTCGTTGACGGCGCACTGACCGGGACCAAAATGTTCGTTGCTGAGGGCGATGGCGCGACGCTGTTCGTGGTCGCTGCGGCGGACGGGCTCTATCTCGTTTCCGGCGACACAGGCGTGACCCGCGCCTCGCGCGCCATGGCGGATTCGCGCAGCCATGCCGAAGTCCGGTTCGACGCGGCTCCCGCGATCCGACTCGGGGATGCGACGCTGACCGCGCAGGTCGTCGATCGCGCCACCGCAATCGTGTGCGCAGAAATGCTCGGCATGGCGGAACAGGCGTTCCACACCACCAACGATTATCTCAAGACGCGTGTCCAGTTCGGGCAGCAGCTGTCGACGTTCCAGGCGCTGCAGCACCGCATGGCGAAGCTGTTTACCGAACTGGAGTTGATGCGCTCGGCGGTGGAAGGGGCGCTGGAGGCGATCGACGCGGGGCGGTCGGACCTCGACCAGTCGGTCAGCCTCGCCAAGGCGATCGCAAGCGACACGCTTAACCTGATGAGTCGCGAGATGATCCAGCTGCATGGCGGGATTGGCATGACCGACGATTATGATGCGGGGTTCTACATCAAGCGCGCGCGCGTGCTGGAAGCGATGTGGGGCAATGCGGCGTACCACCGCGAGCGGTTTGCGCGACTGAATGGGTATTGACGGTGCGTCATCCGTTTGGATGATCGATCCTTTATCGATATTTTAGAAGATTCGTTCTGGCCGTTACGGACAGAACGGCTGTTATGACTTTTCTGCAACACTGACGTCATGTCGCGTCAATACGCAGTTTCTGGTGCTTGACGACGGTCCTCTCTAGGAGCATTCGAGGATAGGGTACGGAGCCGATCAGCGTTCCGATCCGGGGAGAGATAAAGATGCCCAATACGCGGTATTTGGTGGCGTGTGCGCTTTCGGCCTTGGCGATCGGGACGGCCAGTCCCTCGATGGCCCAGCAAGCGACCCCACCGGCGGGAACGCCAGCGCCCGCACCCACCACCACCCAAGTCAACGACAGCCAGGACGATACCGGCCAGGACATCATCGTCACCGCGCAGGGTCGTGCACAGTTGCTCGCCAATGTGCCGGTAGCGGTGTCGGCGGTGTCGGCGGCATCGCTTGCCAATTCTGGCGCAAATGACATTCGCCAGTTGAGCCAGCTTGCACCGTCGCTGTTAGTGTCGTCGACCGGATCGGAAGCCAATGGGTCGCCGCGCATTCGCGGTATCGGTACCGTTGGCGACAACCCCGGCCTCGAAAGCTCGGTCGCGGTGTTCATCGACGGCGTGTATCGGTCGCGCGCGGGCATCGGCCTCAATGAGCTTGGTGAAATTGACCGGGTCGAGGTGCTGCGCGGCCCGCAGGGCACGCTCGGCGGGCGCAATGCTTCGGCAGGCGTCATCAACGTCTTCTCGAAGAAACCAAGCTTCACTTTTGGTGGTAACGCCGAGGCGACCTACGGCAATTATGATTTCTACCGCCTTGCCGGCGCGGTCAACGTGCCGCTCACGCAGACGATCGCGGCACGCGTTGATGCGGTGTACGTCAAGCGCGACGGCTTCTACCGCGACACGACCAACGACACCGACATCAACAACCGCGACCGTTACTTCGTTCGCGGGCAGATCCTGTATCAGCCGAGCGCAGATTTCTCGCTTCGGCTGATCGCCGACTATACGCATCGCGACGAAAAATGCTGCGCCGCGACCTATGTCGACAATTCGGTCAATTCGTTCGTCGGCAATCTCAACAACCCATCCACCCCGCTCGCGCCGTTGCAGGGGACGGGCAACAACATCGTCAACGTGCTGCGCGATCTCGGCCAGCCCTTGTCGCGGATCAACAACGCCGGATACAGCCGGGACGTCAGCGTCAGCCGCGGCCGGAGCTTTGCGGGGATCACGACCGACAAGGGTATTTCGGGCCAGATTGACTGGGCACTCGGCGGGATCAACCTGACCTCGATCACCGCTTACCGCGAGTATAAGAGCGACCAGGGGTCGGACACCGACTATAGCTCGGTCGACATCCTGTACCGTGCCGCGGACGGCAATTCGCTGCGGCAGTTCAAGACGTTCACGCAGGAATTGCGGTTGCAGGGCAATCTGTTCGACAACAAGCTCGACTGGCTGGTCGGCGGCTACTTCGCAAACGAAGATCTGACCGTGACGGATAATCTGCGGTTCGGCAGCCAGTACGGCCGCTTCGCGACCTGTCGCATCGTATCTGGTGGTGGCCTCGCGGCATTGTATTCTCCGACATCCCCTGCGTGCCTTGGTGCGCGACCAGCGGCGTTCGGGGCCGCATCGCCGCTGATCTATGCCGCATTTGACCGGCTCGACGGGATCAATGACAAGGGTTCGACGCTCGATCGCTACACCCAGAACAGCCGCAATTTTGCGGCCTTCACCCACAACATCATCCACCTTACCGACCGGCTCGATGTCACGCTTGGCGTGCGCTACACCAACGAGACCAAGAAGTTCGCGGCGACCTTCGGCAACGACAACACCGCTTGCGTCGCCAACCAGGCCGCGCTGACGCCGTTCCTGACCAACGCCGCGCTGTCGGCGGTCGCGGGCGGGATCATCGGCCTGTCGTGTCAGGGCAATTCGACCGCCGAACTGAACGGCGTGTCGATCAACAGCAAGCGGCACGAGGATCGCTTCAGCGGCACGGGCATCCTGTCGTGGCGTCCGTTCGACCACATGCTGCTCTACGGCAGCTATTCGCGCGGGTATAAGGCGGGCGGGTTCAACCTCGATCGGTCCGCGCTCAAGAATCCGATCCAGGTGTTTAACGGTGCTCCGACGACCACGTTCGCAGCGGTTGGCGGCGCACAGGCGCTGGTCGGCAACCTTCAGTTCGACCCCGAGACGGTGACGTCCTACGAAGTCGGCGCGAAATACGGAACCGGCCCGTTCACTCTGTCGGCGGCGGCGTTCCGGCAGGAATTCAGCAATTTCCAGCTCAATACGTTCAATGGCACGGTTTTCCTGGTCCAGAACGTCAACGGCTGCACCACCAGCCTTAACGGCGGGGACCGCGATCTCAGCGCCACCACCGGGCGGTGCGCGAGCGGCGATACCAGCTACGGCGTGCTGTCGCAGGGTGTCGAGCTGGAGGCGTCGCTGGTCCCGATGCGCGATCTTCGCGTCAATCTGGGCGGGACCTACCAATCAACACAATATCGCGAGAACGTGGTCGGCAACAGCAGCGGTGCGCCGCTCGATCCCGCGCTCCGCGTGCTGCCGGGCAAACAGCTGTCGAACGCGCCCAAGATTGTCGTAACCAGTTCGGTCGCCTGGACCCCGCGGCTTGGCGACAGCGGCCTGTCGGCGTTATTCTATATCGATAGCCGCCTGAGCGACAATTATAACACGGGTTCGGATCTGTTCCCACAGAAGGGGCAGGACAGCTTTGCGTTGTTCAACGCGCGCGTCGGCCTGCGTGGCCGCGAGGAGCGGTGGGCGATCGAATTCTGGGGGCAGAACATCTTCAACAAGAACTATGCGCAAGTCGCGTTCAACTCGCCATTCCAGGCGGGCACGACCAGCGCACCTTATGTCGATCCGCGCTATCCCGGTGGTCGGCAGATCTTCTCGCAATTCCTCGCCGAGCCACGCACCTACGGCGTGACTCTGCGGGGCAAGTTCTGATCGCGTAACGCGACAGGCAGGCGGCCCGAAATCCGTCAACCTCCAAGCCGCTGCCTGGCGTAAGCCCCGGGTGGCGGCTTTTTCATGGATGGCATCGCGCCCGTGCTGCCCTATGGTCGTGCGATGCCAAAGCGTATCAGCACCAGCACTCTCAAGGGTCTGCCGACCCGTGAACAGATCCTTGATTTCATCGCCACGTCGGATGTGCCTGCCGGCAAACGCGAGATCGCGCGCGCCTTCGGGCTGACCGCGCAGGACAAGATCCTGTTGAAGGCGTTGCTCAAGGATATGGCCGATGAGGGCCTGATCGACAGTGCCCCGGGCCGCGCGTTTCACAAGATGGGCGGCGTTCCCAAGGTGACCGTGTTGCGCATCATGGACGTCGATGACGGCGGCAACATCTGGGCCGTGCCCGAACGCTGGGATTCCGAGGCCCCGGCCCCGAAGCTGCGCGTCCGCGATCGCAAGAACGGGGCGCTGGGTGTCGGCGATCGTATTCTCGCGCGGACCGAGGAAGCAGGGCAGGGCTGGATAGCGCTCCCGATGAAAGTACTGCCGCGCGGCGAAGACCTCGTGCTGGGCGTACTGCGGCAGGAGCCCGGCGGCATGTGGCTGCAAGGCGTGGAGAAGAAGGAGCGGTCCGAGTTCCTGGTGTCGGACGCCGGCGGCGCGCAGGCGGGCGATCTCGTGCTGGCGGAACGCGCAGGGCGACCGCCGCGGGTCACGGTACGCGTGACGCAGGTGCTGGGCGATCCATTCGCGCCGCGCAGCTTCTCGCTGATCGCGATCCACAAGCTTGGCATTCCCGACGTCTTCTCGTCCGAAACGCTCGACGAGGCGGTGCACGTTGCGGCGCAGCCGCTGGGGGAGGACCGCGAGGATCTGCGCCACTTGCCGATCGTCGCGATCGACCCTGCCGACGCGCGCGACCATGACGATGCGGTTTGGGCGATGCCCGACGACGATCCTGCGAATGATGGCGGCTGGAAGGCGATCGTCGCGATCGCCGACGTGTCGTTCTATGTTCGTCCGGGGTCTTCGCTCGATCGCGAGGCGCGGCGGCGCGGGAACAGCGTGTATTTCCCCGATCGCGTCGTGCCGATGCTGCCCGAGAGCCTGTCGGCGGAAATGTGTTCGCTCAAGGAAGGTGTGGATCGTGCCGCGTTGGTTTGCCATTTGCGGTTCGCCAAGAACGGCACGCTGCTGTCGTGGCGCTTCACGCGTGCGGTGGTGCGGCTTGCGGCGAACCTGGCGTATGAAGACGCGCAGACGATGGTGGATGCTCATCAGATTGGGGGCGGGGTCGTGCCTGCTTCCGACGGTGTGTCTGCTGCACTGCCCGACCCCAACCCCTCCCCCGAGGGGGAGGGGCTTGAACGTGGATCTGGCGCTTCGCCGGAAGGTCAGGGGCTTGATCCCATCCTTGCCGCGCTGCTTCCCCTCTGGGACTGTTGGCGCGCGCTCAATAAGGCGCGCGAGGCACGGGCACCGCTCGATCTCGATCTGCCCGAACGTCGCGTCATGCTCGACGAAATGGGGCGCATCTTGTCGGTCGCCCCGCGCGAACGGCTCGATGCGCACAAGTTGATCGAGGATTACATGATCGCCGCCAACGTGGCGGCGGCCAAGGCGCTCGAGGCGAAGAAGGCCCCGGTGATGTACCGCGTCCACGAACAGCCGGGCCGCGAGAAGATCGTCGCGCTCAAGGACTATCTCAAGACCTTCGGGATCGAGTTCGCGCTGGGGCAGGTCATCCAGCCGCGTACGTTCAACCAGATTCTCGCCAAGCTCGTGGATGACGACATGCGCCCGCAGATCATGGAGCAGGTGTTGCGGACCCAGACGCAGGCCTATTATTCTCCCGCCAACATGGGCCATTTCGGACTCGCGCTCGGTAGCTACGGGCACTTTACCTCGCCGATCCGGCGCTATGCCGATCTGCTTGTCCACCGCTCGCTCGTTGCCGCCTATAAGCTCGGGCCGGGTGGCCTGACCGATGGCGAGACCGCCGGCATGGAACGCATCGGACAATCGATCTCGCAGTTCGAGCGCCGCGCGATGGAGGCGGAGCGCGACACGATCGATCGCTACGTTGCCGCATTCCTGTCGGAGAAGGTCGGTGAAGTGCTCGAGACGCGGATTACCGGCGTCACCAACTTCGGCTTCTTCGCGACCGTCGAGGGGATCGGCGGCGACGGCCTGATGCCGGTCCGCGACATCGGCGGCGAATATTTCCGCTTCGATGAAGCCGCGCGTACGCTGACCGGCGATCAGACCGGCACGGTCTACGCCAGCGGCCAGAAGCTGCCCTTGCGGCTTGCCGAAGCCAACCCTGTGTCGGGAGCCTTGCGGTTCGAGATGGTAGAAGGACGCGGTGCCGCACCCGGCCGCGACGACCGCGGCAAGCCGTCCGGCAAACCTGCCGGGCGCGTGCTCAAGCGCCGCGGGCGGCCCGCCAACATCCGGCACCAAGGGAAAAAACGGTAGAAAAGCGCACCTTTTCCGCCAATCTCATCCTAAAAGCCGTCTGTCCGTTCGGTACAAAAGGCCGAAACTCCACGTCACGCCTCTATGATATGCAGATATTCCGGACGCCGTGACGGTGCGGGACAAGGGTGGGAACGTGGCCGCAGCGCGAAAAGTTAGGGTTGGCTCGCTGCGCACATCATCCACGCGTCGTCCGATCAAGCGGTTAGCAATCGTGAAACGTGTCATGCCGCAATCGAACTGGCTGCGACATTTCGACGATGTCGAGGCGTTGGCCGGGATGGGATCGTGGCGACTCGATCTGGCGAGCGCGACGATGGAGTGGAGCCGGCAGGCGCGATGCCTGTTCGGACTCGATCCCGACGCGCAAGGTCCGCCGTGGGACCGCTTCCTCACCTTCTATCCTTTCAACGACCGCATGATCCTGATGCAGGCAATCGATCGGTCGATCGATACAGGTAAGTCGTTCGAGGTCGAGACCGACATCGTCGCCGATGGGGGCGAACGCCGTCGTATCCGCAATGTCGGCAAGATCGATCCGGGCGATGGCGAGGCGGGGTGCCTGATCGGGGTATGTCAGGACGTTACCGCGCAACGCGAGATCGAGCGCGCGCTCGAGCGTAGCGCGCTGGTCGACGAACTGACCGGGATCGCCAACCGTGCGGCACTCAACCAGTATCTGAACGATAAGGTCGACAAGCGACGGGCGTTGGGTGGATTTGCGGTCGTCTTGCTCGATCTGGACAATTTCAAGTCGGTCAACGACACCTATGGGCATCATACCGGCGACGACGTGTTGCAGCGGACTGCGGCGACGCTGGCCGGCCACGCGCAGGAGATCGGTTTCGCGGCGCGCCTAGGCGGGGATGAGTTCGTGCTCGCGATCACCGCTCAGGAAACGATCGAACGGCTCCGCGGCTTTCTGGCAACCTTGCTCAACGATTTGTCGATGTCAGTCAGCGGTGATGCCGGAACGATCACCGTCCGGGCGACGATGGGGGCGTGCCTGCTCGACGAGGGGATCACCACGCGGAGTGATATCCTGCGCCGCGCCGACCTGTCGCTCTACAATGCAAAGGCGCTGGGCAAGGGACGCGCGATGGTTGCGGGCGACTTGAGGCCGATCATGCCGGACCAGAATTTCCCGGGCTGATCGCTGGTCTCGTTCTCGTTGTGCCCGAATTTACCGTCGCAGCGGCCGCCGTTCGTCCAGAAGGTTGCGGATCGTGGTTGCGGCGACTCCCGCTTCCCCCATGGCGTGGCTGATCTGATCGAGGCCCTTCACCACGTCTCCGGCTGCGAACAACCCGGGGATCGATGTGCGCTGGTGGTCGTCGACTTCGAGACACCCTTCCGTAGTGGCACGCGCACCTGCGGCTACAGCGAGTTTCGAGCGGATCGTTGAACCAAGCGCGGGATAGACGCTGTCGAAGGCAAGATCGCCGCTTGCGGTCGTCACGACCATCCGGCCACCCTCGATCCGCATTGGGGAGCAGGGGCCGTCGAGATGGCCGATCCCGGCATCTTCGAGCTTGGCGAGGCAGGTGTCGTCCAGCTCGTGATGCGCGCCGGGCGCGATGAGCGTCACGTCGCGCGTATAGCCGCGCAGGAACAGCGCTTCCTTCATCCCGTGGTCGCCGGTGCCGATCACCCCTACGCGCTTGTCGGTCACTTCGTAGCCGTCGCAGATCGGGCAGTAGCGGATCAGCCCGCGTGCGAGCGCTTCGTCATGGACGGCGTGGTCCATCTCCGGGCGGATGTTGACGACCCCGGTCGCAAGCAACACCGAACGGGTCGTAAAAACACGCGCGCCGACGTGGACCTCGAAGTCATCGCCGGTCGGGCGGATCTCTGTCACCTCGGCCGCTTCGCGCACCGCACCAAATTCCTCGGCCTGTTTGAGCATCAGCCTGAGCAGCTCGGTCCCCTTGATCCCACCGGGATAACCCGCGTGGTTGTGCGTTCGCGGGATGAGCGCCGCACGGCTGCTGCCGCAGTCGAACAGGCGGATCTTCAGATGGAACCGCGCAAGGTAGATCGCCGCGGTGAGGCCAGCGGGGCCGGCGCCGATGATGATACAGTCGTCCATGGCTGCGATACGTCTGCACGGTCGCATCGTTCCTTGACGATCTGCCAGCTTGTATATACACGCTGTATATACGGAGATTGGCATGGCACAGGAATTTCGCGCCAAGGTATTCAAATCGGGGAATTCATTGGCGGTGCGGCTGCCGAAGGGACTCGGTGCAATCGAAGGAACAGAAATGATCGTTCGAGAAGATCGCGGCACGTTCACCTTCGAGCCTGCGAACACGAAGCGCAAGATTTCCGGGGATGGCTGGATGGGGGCATTGCCCTGGTTGTCGCCCGTTACGGCGGAGGATCGCGAATTCGACCACAGCCCTCGACCGTGGGACGATCCTGACTGGCCATCGGCGGCGTGATCTATCTTCTCGATACGAATATTTGCATTCTGTTGCTGGCAACGAAGGCTGATCGTCTTCGCGCTCGCGTGCTCGATTGTGTCGAAGGCGTTCTGGCGGTTTCCTCCGTTACGTTCGCCGAGATTGCCTTTGGTAGCCGGAACGGAAAGATGCCTCCGCTCAAGGTTCTGGAAGCCTTCATTCGCGACGTCCCGCCAGTTCCGTTCGACACGGCGGCGGCGCGTCAATATGCCGAACTGCCTTTCCGGCGCGGCAGTTTCGATCGGTTAATCGCTGCCCACGCGCTAGCGCTCGATCTGACCCTCGTAACCAACAATGAACGCGATTTTGCCGACATCCCCAATCTGCGCGTAGAGAATTGGACGCTATGACTTTCGCCGCCACCGTCCTCACCCTCTACCCCGAGATGTTCCCCGGCCCGCTCGGCATCTCGCTCGCGGGCCGCGCGCTGGGGGAGGGGAAATGGACCCTCGACGCGCGCAACATCCGCGACTTCGCGACCGACAAGCATCGCACCGTCGACGAGACCCCGGCGGGCGGCGGCGCGGGGATGGTGCTCAAGGCCGACGTCCTCGCCGCGGCGATCGATAGCGTCGCAACCGGCGCGCCGATCCTCGCGATGACGCCGCGTGGTCGTCCGCTCACCCAGGCGCGCGTCCGCGACCTCGCGCAAGGGCCCGGCGTCACCGTCCTGTGTGGCCGGTTCGAGGGGTTCGACGAACGCATCTTCGTAGCACGGGGCATCGAGGAGGTGTCGATCGGCGACTATATCCTGTCGGGGGGCGAGATGGGTGCGCTGGTGCTGCTCGACGCTTGCATTCGGCTGCTTCCCGGCGTAATGGGCGCGGCTTCCAGCGGTGATGACGAGAGCTTCGAAAGCGGCCTTCTCGAATATCCGCAGTACACCCGACCATTTGAATGGGAAGGGCGCACGATCCCCGAAGTGTTGCGATCGGGGGATCATGCGAGGATTTCGGCATGGCGCAAGCACATGGCCGAGACCGATACACGGCTACGGCGGCCGGATCTGTGGGAGCGCCATGAGGGTGCTCGGGTCCAACCGCCCTCTGGCGCGCGACGACAGACGAAGGACGCATGAGATGAATCTCATCCAGACGATCGAAGCCGAGAACATTGCCAAGTTTCTCGAAACCAAGCAGATCCCCGAATTCCGCCCTGGCGATACGCTCAAGGTCGGCGTGAAGGTTGTCGAAGGCGAGCGCACCCGCGTCCAGAACTACGAAGGCGTGTGCATCGCGCGTTCGAACAAGGGCATGGGCAGCAACTTTACCGTGCGGAAGATTTCGTTCGGTGAGGGCGTGGAGCGCGTCTTCCCGCTGTATTCGCCGAACATCGACAGCATCGTCGTCGTCCGCAAGGGCGCGGTGCGTCGTGCGAAGCTGTACTATCTGCGTGGACGCACCGGCAAGTCGGCGCGTATCGCAGAGCGTCGCGACACGCGTCCTGCAAAGGGCACTGCCGCAGCCGAGTAATCGGACGGCGTCTCGATCAGGCTCGAAGGGGGCGCGGAAACTTCGGTTTCCGCGCCCTTTTTGACGGGCTGGGGTCGGGCCGGGGGCGTTGGGGTGGACTTAAAACGCGAATGACCGCTGTCGCCCAAGCTGGGACATCAGGTTTCCCCGAGGCCGCAACCGAACACTTACGTAGTCAGGCCGTCCAAGCTGCATTTTGGATGACGACCCGATATCCATCAGGATCTTCAAAGGTCCGACCCTGTTGGTCCCAATAGGCGTTGAACGCCGGAACCGCCGGAAAACCCGCAGCATTCAGCCTGTCCACCGCCGCCTGCCATTCTTCGACAAGGGGCAGGTAAAAGACCAGAAGGTTATCCTGCGTCGGGGATCGCCCGGCAATATGGCCATGCGCTTTCGTAAATTCGAAATGATATGGTGCGCCCCGGCTCCCGAGCATGATGCCGTCGAAGCCATCATGGTCTGCAAACCGGTACAGAATCCGTAAACCTAGTCCATCCCGATAGAATGGAAGCAGAGCGTCCAGATTATCGGTCGGGCGAGCAACCCTGAGTGTCGGAACTACGGTCATAGCGCAAAGCTTACGCCCCACTTCGGATCAGTCGCAAGTGATCAACGACGACCGAAACTGTCCTGTTTAGAAGCCACCAACCTCCCTCGTTCACCCTGATGCGGCGGGGTCCGTCACTGGAGGGGGCACGCCCCCATTCCTGCATCCCCGCAACGGCATGGCGTCTGCCAAACCACGGCTGTTCTCCTGCGCAGGCGCGAGAACAGGAGTCGCGAGAAATGTAAGCTGTTGTTTTGCTTGGCTCTGGATTCCCGCCTGCGCGGGAAAACAGCAAGCGAAAGGTCCGTAGACCGGCTTTCGCAGAGGTCTCGCGACGGCGGGGATCCATACTGGGTGACTGCACAGTATGAGACGGACGGTGCTGCTGGATTCCCGCCTAAGCGGGAATAACGGACAGGCTGCAGGTAATTCCGTTGCTCACCGTCATACCCACGACGACAGATTTCCACCGAACTAAGACGTTGCGGCCTCTTGCTACCCAAAGAGAACGCACACCGCTGCATAACGAAACCCTGGAAAAGACAACAGGATGATGGCGAAAAGTGCTAGTCATGCATCTCAGTCGGCTGCAGCTCGGCGTACGACTTCTTTCATTATTCAGGTAATTTTCGGCCCGTTAACAGAGTCGTAGAGGTTACAGTTGCAAGACGCCCCGGTGACCATTGCTGGATTTTCAATCGACCCCGATGTCGCGCGTGAGTTTATCCGGATCCGTTTGTCTGGTTTTTTTAGCGTGGACGACATCGAGCGCTTCGAAGCTGAGCTATTGCGGGTTCACCAGCGGATGGGCTGCGGACGCAAGGGTGGGCCTCTGACGGTCACCGACGTTACGGGGATGTCCATCCAGAGCCAGGACGTCGTCAGCCGCTGGGGCAAGTTTCTGGCAAATCCTGCGCACCGGTCGCGGCGTCTTGCGTTCGTAACTGGCTCCACGCTTGCCCGCATGCAGCTCGAACGCGCGTCGGCAGGCCGCGGCGCACGCGTCTTCACCGATGCAGCAGAAGCAGAAGCCTGGCTGTTCGCCGACGATGCTAGTCGACCGGCCTGACCGCGTCGAACGTCACCGACGTCTTTATCTGCCCGCTCTTGCCCATCAGCGATCCCGCCATCACGCTCGCCGATCCGTCCGGGATCGGCGCGCCGTTCGGGAGCAATCTGTAGCGGCTGGAGAAGTCGATGCTTTGGATCGAGGCGACCATCATCATTCGGAAGCCCTTGGTCGAGACGAAGCGGACCCGTTCGACATAGGGAGCTGCCCCCTTCAAATTGACCAGCGCCTCCGCCTGCGTGTCGGGAGAAGCATCGTGCGATCCGATCTTGAGCACGCCTGCGGGCAGGCGGGCGAAATGGTAGGTGGCATAGCCCGGCGTCGTGTCGCTGCGCGTGGCGGGCGCGCCGAACCACTCGGCGAGCTCCGCATAAGACGGCGTCGGTCCGCGCTTTGCCTTGCGTGATTGCGTCACGTCCTTCGCGCTCGGTGCCTGCCCGTCGACGCTCACCAGCGACCACCGGTCGGCGATCGGGCGGCGCGGATCGTAGCGTTCCACGAACACCTTGCGCGGGGCTCCGCTGCGCTCGATCACCAGCGTCCGCTGGAAGCTGTAGCCGTCCGGCCGGGTGGCCTTGATCGACGCGAGCAGCTTGCCTTGCAGCGCGTCGGCGTGGGCTTCGATCGGCGCGATGGCGGCTGCGATCATCGTGACGGCGAGGAACCGGGTGAACAATGCGATGCCCTTTCGAGGAGGAAACCGAGACTGATAGCGCTTGGGTGAACGCAAGCTGACGCCAAGCGCAGCGGTCATAAGACCCGCAATCCCAATTCCCCAAGCAACTGTCCCGCCTGTTCGCGCGAGATCGTGGCCCCGCGGAACTGGCGCGCGTCGACCAGCGCGATCCCGCCGAGATCCGCCCCGCGCAGATCGGCACCGTCGAAACGGCACCCCGCAACGCCCGCGTCGCGCAGGCTGCAATCCTCGAAGACGGTCGCGCGGAAGTCGGTCTTGCGCAGGTCGGCCTGGCCGAAATCGATCTTGCGCAGCGTCTGTTTGCGAAAGGAGAAGCCGGGCAGCTTTGCGTTGATCAGCAGTACTTCGTCGAGCAGCAGATCGAACGCCTTCGCGTCCGACAGGTCAACGCCGGTCAGCTTGCTGCGGGCGAAGCGTGCGCCGGAGAGCGTTGCGTTGCGGAATACGGCATTGTTGAAGTCGCTGGCCTCGAACCGCGCATCGCTCAAGTCCGCGCGCAGAAAACGCGCGAACGCCCCGCGGCACGACGTCCAGACGCTGCCCTCCAGCCGCGCACCGGTAAAGTCGCCGCGGCGAACGGTACAACGGTCGAACGTCCAGTGCGCCAAATTCAGACCGGACAGGTCAGCGCCATCGATATCGCAGTCAACGAGATGGTGTGGGCCAGCCGTACGGGACAGGCATTCCAGGTCGCCTCTAACAAGGGTTTGACCGGCAAGCGGGGACGAAGCGGCTGAGGTCATCTGTTCCTCGTAGGGAGCCCGCACGGGCTTGGCCATCCGGCATGAAGCGGCGCGATCTTGGCAGGGGGAAGGTGCGCCTGCTAGGGGTACACGCCCGCTATTCCAGGAATGCCATGGTCGACGTCGCCTCAACCCCCGTCGAACCCGATGGCGCGCCGCGGATCGCGGTGCTCGATATCCTGCGCGGGATCGCGATCCTCGGGATCCTGTTCATGAACATCAACGACATGGGGCAATCGCTCCACGCATCCTTCGACGACGTGCGGCACCTTGGCTGGTCGGCAATCGATCAGGTCGTCTGGTGGGTGCGCGAAGTGCTCGCGATGGGGACCGCGCGGGCGCTGCTCGAGATGCTGTTCGGCGCGGGCATGGTGATTCTGACCGACCGGTTCGCGACGCAGGCCGAGGAGTCGGTCGTGCTGCGGCGGTATTTCACGCGCAACATCGTCCTGTTGCTATTCGGGTTGGTGCATGTGTTCGTGCTGCTGTGGCCCGGCGACATCCTCCACACTTATGCGCTGGCGGCGATGATCGCTTTCCTGTTCCGCGAATTGCGACCGCGCGCGCTGCTGTTCCTGGGATCGAGCATGGCGGTGTTCTTCCTGATCGGCGGCGCGATGACCTATAGCGCGAGCGTCTCCGACGCCGCCGACGTCCAGCGTGTCGTGGCGCGGCAGCACGCGGGGCAGGCGCTGTCGCAAGCCGACAAGGCGGTCCTGACCGACCAGGCCGCGCGGACCAAAGCGCGCGCGACGATGACGGCGGAGGTGAAGGCGCGGATCGCCGCCGAGGACAAGGCGCGGACGGGGACGTTCACGACCTGGGCGACGCAGCAATGGGCGACGTTCGGCTATACCGAGGGGCAGGGGTTCGAGACCCTCTTCGTCTGGGAGGCGGCGGCGACGATGCTGATCGGCGCGGGGCTGTACCGCCTCGGGGTGTTGCAGGGCGCGCGCTCGCGGCGCTTCTATGGCGGGCTGACGCTCGGGGGCTATGCCGTCGGCGTGCCGTTGCGATTGTTCGAGGCCTATGCCGGGACGCGGTTCGACGGGTCGCCGGACTTCAGCATGGCGACGAGCGAGATCGCGCGGCTGGCGATGACGCTCGGGCATCTGGGTCTGATCAATCTGCTGGTGACGACGGTGATCGGCGCGCGGCTGCTGCGCCCGTTCGTCGCGGCGGGGCGGACCGCGCTGTCGATCTATGTCGCGCAGACGCTGATCTGCCTGTGGGTGCTGTATCCGCCGTTCATGCTGGGGCTGTACGGCACGATGAGCTGGACCGGGCTGATGCTGACCGCGGTGGTGATCGACGCCGTACTGCTGGTGGGGGCGAACCTGTGGGTGCGGCGGTTCCGGATCGCGCCGGTCGAATGGGCGTGGCGCTCGCTGATCGAGCGGCGGATGCTGCCATGGCGGGTCCGCGCCCGCGACGCCACTGCAATCCCCTGACACAGCGGGCTTTACGCCGACACCCTGCGCCGCGATAAGCCAGCAACGCCCGCCAAGGTCGGGCCGGGGCAATCGAGAGAGCGGAGATGCGGGATGCGGGCGACTTGGGCTTTTGCGGGCGTGATGCTCGCCTGTGTGGCGGTACCTGCGATGGCGGCTGATCCTGCGCCCACCCAATTGACGCTGAAAGCGGTGTTCGGCAGCCCCGATCTGTCGGGCGTCCAGCCGCGCGGCGTCAAGCTTTCGCCCGACGGGACGTTGCTGACGTCGCTGCGCCCGCGCGCGGACGAGAAGGAGCGGTTCGACCTGTGGGCGCGCGACACGCGCACCGGGCAGGAGCGGATGCTGGTCGATTCCAAGAAGGTCGGCTCGGGCGCGGAGCTGTCCGAAGCCGAAAAGATGCAGCGCGAACGCGCGCGTATCGCCGGGTCGAAGGGCATCGTGACCTATGACTGGGCCCCCGATGGCAAGACGATCCTCGTGCCGATCGACGGCGACCTGTATCTGGCGACGCTCGACGGCACCACGCGGCGGCTGACCAACGCGCCGGGCGACGGTGCGCTCAATCCCGTAATCAGCCCCAAAGGCGGGTTCGTCAGCTTCGTGCGCGGGCAGAACCTCTTCGTCCAGCCGCTCGGTGGCGGCGATGCGCGGCCCGTCAGCAGCGATGGCGGCGGAACGGTGCACTGGGGCGAGGCGGAGTTCGTGGCCCAGGAGGAAATGGACCGCCGCACCGGCTATTGGTGGTCCCCGCAAGACAGCCACATCGCGGTCGAGCGGTTCGACGAGGCCCCGGTCGGAATCGTCACGCGCGCCGCGATCGGCGCGAACGGGACAAAGGTCTACGACCAGCGCTATCCCGCGGCGGGGACGCCCAACGTCGCGGTCGCTTTGTACGTGATGAAGGCGGACGGGTCAGGGAAGGTGAAAGTCGACCTCGGCAGCAATCCCGACATCTATCTCGCGCGCGTCGACTGGACGCCCGATGGCAGCGCATTGCTCGTCCAGCGCGAGAGCCGCGACCAGAAGACGCTCGACATGCTCCGCGTCGATCCGGCGACCGGCAAGGCCACCGTGCTGTTCACCGAGAAATCGGGCACGCGCAGCTGGCTCAACCTGTCGGACGCCTATCGCCCGATGAAGGACGGGAGTCTCATCTGGCGCTCGGAGCGGACCGGCTTCGGCCACCTCTACCGCTTCGCCGCGGGCAAGTGGACCGCGCTGACCAAGGGCGACTGGGTCGTCCAATCGTTGCTCGGCGTGGATGAAGCCAAGGGGCGGCTGTTCTTCACCGGCAATAAGGACGGCGTGCTCGAACAGCACCTTTATTCGGTCGACATCGCGCACCCGAACCAGATCACGCGGCTGACCGAGGCGGGCTGGTGGAACAACGGCACGATGGACGAAGCCGCGACGCGGATGATCGTCTCGCGCTCGAGCCCGACGCAGCCGACCCAGGTGTATCTGGCGGATGCTGGCGGCAAGCGGCTGTCATGGATCAACGAGAATGCGGTCGTCCCGGGGCATCCTTATTACCCCTATCTGGCGGCGCATCAGCAGACCAAGTTCGGGACGATCAAGGCGGAGGACGGGACCGATCTCTATTATGAGATGATCACCCCGCCGCTCGAGCCGGGGAAGAAATACCCCGTGTTCTTCCAGCATTACGGCGGCCCCGGCACCGGGCAGCAGGTCACGCGCGGGTGGGGCGGGGCGTTGCCGCAATATCTGGTGCAGCACGGCTATATCTATTTCCAGATCGACAATCGCGGCTCGTACAATCGCGGCAAGGCGTTCGAGGATCACATCTACCGCGCGATGGGGACGGTCGAGGTCGCCGATCAGCTCGCGGGCGCCAAGTTCATCAAGAGCCAGCCGTTTGTCGATCCTGCCAAGGTGGCGATCTATGGCTGGTCGTACGGCGGCTACATGACGCTCAAGATGCTCGAGGCGAACCCCGGCGTCTATGCGGCGGGCGTGTCGGGTGCGCCGGTGACGCAATGGGATCTGTACGACACCCATTATACCGAGCGCTACATGGGCTCGCCGGTCGCGGACAAGCAGGCGTATGTCGCGTCGGATGCTTTGGGGAAGGCGCCTGCGATCAAGGACCCGCTGCTGCTGATCCACGGGATGGCGGACGACAATGTCGTGTTCACCAACTCGACCGCGTTCGCCGCGCGGATGCAGTCGACCGCGACGCCGTTCGAGATGATGTTCTATCCGGGCTATACCCACCGCGTCGGCGGGCCGGGCATCAGCGAGCATCTGTGGGGGACGATCCTCACGTTCCTGGATCGGAACGTGAAGGATAAGAAGTAGGGGTAACCCGGCTTGCTTCCCCGGCGAAGGCCGGGGCCCAGGAGAGACACGAGAGACTGCGAGCGACTGCGCTCCGTTACCTCCACCTTCGCTCCTGGGCCCCGGCCTTCGCCGGGGAAGCGGTAGAGCGATAATCCGGCTAGGGCGGCCATCATCATGCGGTTCCTCACCACCTTCCACCTTTGGCCGTTCCTCGACACGGTCGTTAGCTATCTCGTCGCGTTCGTGCTCGGCACGCTGATCGGCGCGGAGCGGCAGTATCGCCAGCGGACCGCGGGCCTGCGCACCAATGCGCTGGTCGCGCTCGGCTCGTCCGCGTTCGTCGATCTCGGCCAGCGGCTCGGCGGCGACGTCGAGTCGATCCGGATCATCGCCTATGTCGTGTCGGGGATCGGTTTCCTCGGCGCGGGCGTGATCATGAAGGAGGGGATGAACGTCCGCGGGCTCAACACCGCGGCAACGCTGTGGTGCTCGGCGGCAGTCGGCGCGATCGCGGGGAGCGACATGGTCGCCGAGGCGGTGTTGCTCACCGGCTTCGTCATCCTCGCCAACACGATGCTGCGCCCGCTGGTCGACGCGATCAACCGCATCCCGCTGGAAGGGCGCAGCGTCGAGGCGACCTATACCGTCACGATCACCACCGACGCCGCCGAGGCCGGGCCGATGGGCGACTTGCTCACCGAGCATCTGGAGGACGCGCAACTCCCGGTCGCCGAGCTCGACATTATCAACCGCGGTGAGGACCGCGTCGAGATTGTGGCTAAGCTCGTCAGTACCAATATAGCGGTGAGCGAGCTCGACGCGCTAACCGATCATCTCGCCCGGGTGCATGGAATAACCCATGCGACCTGGCAGGCGCGCACGCACGATTAGCAAAGCGATTGGACGTGCCCGCGTAATGACGCTACGGGCGCGTTCCGAATTGGAGGAAGACATGGGTTACAGGATCGTGGTCGCAGGCGCGACGGGCAACGTCGGGCGCGAGATGCTCAATATTCTTGCGGAGCGCGAATTCCCGCTCGACGATATCGCGGTCGTCGCATCGTCGCGCAGCCAAGGCGACGAAGTCGATTTCGGCGAGACCGGGCGTAAGCTCAAGGTCCAGAATATCGAGCATTTCGATCCGACCGGCTGGGACATGGCGCTGTTCGCGATCGGCTCGGAAGGGACCAAGATCCATGCGCCGCGCTTTGCCGCCGCTGGCTGCACGGTGATCGACAATTCGTCGCTGTACCGGATGGACCCGGACGTGCCGCTGATCGTGCCCGAAGTGAACCCCGATGCGATCGCTGGCTATACCAAGCGCAACATCATCGCGAACCCGAATTGCTCGACCGCGCAGATGGTCGTCGCGCTCAAGCCGCTGCATGATTTCGCCAAGATCAAGCGCGTCGTCGTCGCGACCTATCAGTCGGTGTCGGGCGCGGGCAAGGCGGGGATGGACGAGCTGTTCGAACAGTCGCGCAACATCTTCGTCGGCGATTCGGCCGAGGCCAAGAAGTTCACCAAGCAGATCGCGTTCAACGTGATCCCGCACATCGACAGCTTCCTCGACGACGGGTCGACCAAGGAAGAGTGGAAGATGGTGGTCGAGACCAAGAAGATTCTCGATCCCAAGATCAAGGTGACGGCGACCTGTGTCCGCGTGCCGGTGTTCGTCGGCCATTCGGAAGCGATCAACATCGAGTTCGAGAATGAGATCTCGGCTGACCAGGCGCAGAAGATCCTGCGCGAGGCGCCGGGTGTGATGCTCGTCGACAAGCGCGAGGACGGTGGATACGTGACGCCGGTCGAGTGCGTCGGCGAATATGCGACCTTTATCAGCCGCGTGCGCGAGGATTCGACCGTGGAGAACGGGCTGTCCTTGTGGTGTGTCAGCGACAATCTCCGCAAGGGCGCGGCGCTCAACGCGGTGCAGATCGCGGAGCTGCTCGGGCGGCGGTATCTGAACAAGGGGGACTGAGGCGGGCCTGGCCTCGCCACATCCGTCATCCCCGGGGGCGGGGATCCATAGTGGCTGACATCTGCAATTAGGGGCGTCAGCGCTAATGGATTCCCACCTACGCGGGAATGACGCAGTGGGGAGGCGACTCTTGCGCCAGCCGCGAGCCCGCGCGATGATCCCCTCGTCTTCGTGGGGAGCCAAGCCATGACAGAAACCATGACCGGCGGCTGCCAATGCGGCCGCATCC
This sequence comes from Sphingomonas sp. PsM26, assembly GCA_030433805.1. Lineage (GTDB taxonomy): Bacteria > Pseudomonadota > Alphaproteobacteria > Sphingomonadales > Sphingomonadaceae > Sphingomonas. The sequence goes on from JARUXA010000002.1 coordinate 198,291, forward strand.
GCTATAGCGTCGCGATCGACACTACCGACGCCTACCTCTGTCATTGCCGGATGTGCCAGCGCGCGACCGGCGGGGTCTCGATCGCGTTCAAGAACGTCAAGATCGCCAACGTCACCTGGGAGCGCGAACCCGATCGTTACCGGAGCTCCCCCATTGCGCAGCGCGGTTTCTGCAGCGCGTGCGGCTCGCCGCTGACGTTCGAATTTCTCGAACCCGGCGAGACGATGGACCTGACGGTCGGCAGTTTCGACGAGCCCGGGCGCTTCGTCCCCCGACATCATTTCTCGCCCGAGACTTGGCACGCGGCATGGCTGGACACTAAGGATCTCCCGACAACGCGGGTCGCGGATAATCCGTCGACCGCAGATCGATGGATCAAGGCACTTGGCAAACTCCCCGATTGAACCGCAGTTTTTCAATAGCATCGACGGCGCGCGGCTGGCGTGGCGCGAGCTGGGGGAGGGGCGCCCGGTCGTCCTGATCCACGGCTATTTCTCCGACGCGACGACCAACTGGATCAAATACGGCCACGCCGAAAAGATCGCCGCCGCGGGTTTCCGGGTGATCATGCCCGACTTGCGCGGGCACGGGTCGAGCGCGAAACCGCATGACGCCGCCTCCTATCCGCCCGACGTGCTGATGCGCGACGGGCTCGCGCTGGTCGCGCATCTCGGGCTCGAAGACTATGATCTCGCAGGTTATTCGCTCGGTGGGCGGACGGTGATGCGGATGCTCGTCAACGGCGCGACGCCGCGGCGGGTGGCGGTGTCAGGCATGGGGCTGGACGGGATTGTCCACACGCAAGGGCGCGGCGCGTATTTCCATAACGTCCTGACCAACCTCGGCAGTTTCAAGCAGGGCACGAGCGAGTGGCTGACCGAGGCGTTCCTCAAGACCACCAAGGGCGATCCGCTCGCGTTGCTGCGGGTGCTCGACACGTTCGTCGACACGCCGCCCGAGGCGCTGGCGACGATCCGGCCGCCGGTGCTGGTCGTCAACGGGGTCGACGATCACGACAATGGCTCGGGCGAGGCGCTCGCCGCCGCGCTACCGGACGGGCGCTATGCGAGCATCCCGGGCAATCATATGAGCGCGGTGATGAAGCCCGAACTCGGTAGCACAATCGCTGACTTTCTCGCGGCTTGACCATCCATTCCGGGCGGCACAGGTTGCCGCCTTCACCATATTCCCGGGGGAGTCGCATCTTGCGCACCAGCATTTCTACCCTTGCCTTCGCTCTCGCACTCGCCGCCACACCCGCTTTTGCACAGCAGGCGGCACCCGCCGCCGCTGACGCCGCCACCCCTGCCGCCGCCGATGCTTTCGTCGCGCGTGCGGAGAAGGCGATCGAGGCGTTCTCGACCCCGGCAGCGCAAGTCTCGTGGATCAACGTGACCTACATCACCGACGATACCGATGCGATCGCCGCCAAATACGGCGCAGAAAGTACGGAAATGTCGGTCAAATACGCGCTTGAGGCGGCGAAATACGCGAAGATCCCTGGCCTGTCGTTCGACACCAAACGCAAGATCGATCTGCTCCGCAGCGGGCTGACGCTGCCTGCGCCGACCACCCCGGGCGCTGCGACCGAGTTGTCGACGATCGTGACGCGCATGTCCTCGGGGTATGGCAAGGGCAAGGGAACGCTTGACGGCAAGCCCTTGAACGGCAGCGATATTGAGGCGGCGATGGGCGAGGTGCGCGACCCCGCCAAGTCGAAGGAAATGTGGGTCAGCTGGCACGACAATGTCGGCGCGCCGATGCGCAAGGATTATGCGCGGCAAGTCGTGATCGCCAACCAGGGGGCGAAGGAGCTAGGGTATTCTGATGTCGGCGCTTTGTGGCGCTCGGGCTATGACATGGAGCCGGACCAGTTCGCTGCGCTGACCGACAAATTGTGGAAGCAGGTCGAGCCGCTGTATGTCGCGCTGCACACCTATGTGCGTTGGAAACTCAACGAAAAATACGGCGATGCGGTGCAGGCGAAGACCGGTCCGATCCGCGCGGATCTGCTTGGCAACATGTGGGCGCAGGAATGGGGCAATATCTACGACGTCGTCGCGCCCGCGGGTGCCGGCAATGTCGGGTACGACACGGGGGATCTGCTCAAGGCGAAGGGCTATGACCCGGTCAAGATGTTCAAAACAGGCGAGGGTTTCTATTCCTCGCTCGGGTTCAAGCCGCTGCCGGACACGTTCTGGGCGCGCTCGCAGATCGTCAAGCCCGCCGACCGCGAGGTAATCTGCCATGCCTCGGCGTGGGATCTCGACAGCATGGACGACCTGCGGATCAAGATGTGCACCAAGGTAAATGCAGACGATTTCGTCACGATTCACCACGAAATGGGCCACAATTACTACCAGCGCGCGTACAATATGCAGCCGTTTTTATACAAAAATGGCGCGAATGACGGCTTCCATGAAGCGATCGGCGACACCGTCGCCTTGTCGATCACACCCGACTATCTTGTGCGGATCGGGCTGCTCGACAAGACCAAGGTGCCGAGCGCGGACAAGGATATCGGGCTGCTGCTCAAACAGGCGATGGACAAGGTCGCGTTCCTGCCGTTCGGGTTGCTGATCGACAAATATCGCTGGGGCGTGTTCTCGGGCACGATCCCTGCGACGCAGTATGAGAAGGGCTGGGACGACCTGCGGTTGAAGTATCAGGGCGTCGTCCCGCCGGTGGCGCGCGACGAGACGCGGTTCGATCCGGGGGCGAAATATCACGTGCCCGCGAGTGTGCCGTACACGCGCTACTTCCTCGCGCGGTTGTTGCAGTTCCAATTCTATCAGGCGGCGTGCAAGCAGTCGGGCTGGAAGGGGCCGCTGCATCGGTGCTCGTTTTATGACAATAAGGCGGTTGGCGAGAAGCTGAACGCGATGCTGGCGATGGGGCAGTCGAAGCCTTGGCCGGACGCGCTGGAAACGTTCACCGGGAGCCGGGAGATGTCGGGGCAGGCGATGGTTGCGTATTTTGCGCCGTTGAAGGCCTGGTTGGATAAGCAGAACAAGGGGAAGGTTAGCGGTTGGTGAGGGTGCTGGGGCATTCTTCTTAAGCCCCTCCCCTTCAGGGGAGGGGTGGGGGTGGGGCTGTGCCTCGCAGAGCGGTTGGCTAGCTGTACTTCCCCACCCCAACCCCTCCCTGAAGGGGAGGGGCTTTTGATTGCGCGCTACCGGCCCTTGAACAGGCCCCCCAGGACGCCGCGCACCAGGCTGCCGACGATCCCGGCACCGGCTCCGCGCGACGATCCGAATACCGCCTTGGACACCTCATTGGCGACCTGACGCCCTACCGCCGAGGATGCGGAACGCGCGGCGGAAGTAGCGACGCGGTTCCACGGCGAGTTGGCCGCGGCGCGGTCCGCGGCCGCCTGTTGCTTGGCCAGACGGTCGGCTTCGCGTTGCTGGGCGATGCGCTGTTTTTCCGCGACGCGGGCGGCGACTGCGTCGGCCTTGGCTTGCGCGGCGGCGGCCTTGTCGGCGTCCGACTTGGCAGTCGCTTCGGCAGCGGCGGCGGAGGCCTCCTGCGCCTTGCCGGTCAGGATCTCCTCGGCCGAAACCCGATCGATCAGCACGTCGTATTTCTCGCCGATCGGATCGGTCTCGACCAACACACCGCGCTCCACCGGCGTCACCGGGCCGACGCGCGAGCCCGGCGGTGCGATCAGCGTGCGTTCGACCGGGGAGGGCGAACCGTCGGGCAGTAGCAACGACACCAGCGCCTCGCCGACCTTCAACTCGGTGATCGCGGTCGCGACATCTACTCCGGGGTTGGCACGGAAGGTAGTCGCAGCAGCATGCACCGCCGCCTGGTCGCGCGGGGTGAACGCGCGGAGCGCATGTTGCACGCGGTTGCCGAGCTGGCCCGCCACGGTATCGGGAATGTCGATCGGGTTCTGCGTGATGAAGTAGATCCCCACGCCTTTCGAGCGGATCAAGCGCACGACCTGCTCGATCTTCTCCAGCAACGCCTTAGGGGCGGCATCGAACAGCAGATGCGCTTCGTCGAAGAAGAAGCAGAGCACGGGCTTTTCCGGATCGCCGACTTCGGGAAGGTTTTCGAACAGCTCGCTCATCAGCCACAGCAGGAAGGTCGCGTAGAGCTTCGGGCTCGCCATCAGCTTGTCGGCGGCAAGCACGTTGACGATCCCGCGCCCGCGATCGTCGATCCCGATGAAATCGTCCAGATCGAGCGCGGGTTCGCCGAAGAAATGCTCGCCGCCCTGGCTGCGCAATTGGAGCAAGGCGCGCTGGATCGTCCCAACCGACTGTTTCGAGATATTGCCGTAAGTGGTCGAGAGTTCGGAAGCGCGCCCGGCGCAATCGACCAGCATCGCCTGCAGATCGTCGAGGTCGAGCAGCAACAGCCCTTCCTGATCGGCGACGTGGAAGGCGATCGTCAACACGCCCTCCTGCACGTCGTTGAGGTCCATCAGCCGCGCGAGCAGCAGCGGACCCATTTCGGTGACGGTGGTGCGGATCGGATGGCCCTGTTCGCCGTACAGGTCCCAGAATTGCACGGGAGTGTCCGCATAGGCCCAGGCGGTGTCGCCAATCTCGGCAGCGCGTGCGGCGAAGGGGGCGTGGGTCTTGGCGGTCGGCGAACCGGCCATCGCGAGACCGGACAGGTCGCCCTTCACATCGGCGACGAAGCAGGGGACGCCCGCGTTCGACAGGCCCTGGATGATGCCCTGAACCGTGACGGTCTTGCCGGTGCCGGTCGCGCCAGCGATCAGACCATGGCGGTTGGCGCGCTTGAGATCAAGATATTGGGGTTTCGCGCCGCCCGCGTTCGCACCGATGAAAATTCCGGTGGGAGCAGGCGTGGCAGCAGTGGTGGTGTCGGTCATCGATCTTCCCGCGAGCGTGGTCGCGGGGATCTTATCGCCGAAGGCATCGGATGCGGAAGCATAATTCCTGTCTCGTCCGGGTACACCGGACGAGACAGGAGGGGAGGGTTACTTGAGTTTGACGCCGATGAAGAATGCGGGCTGACGACCGCGCACGACATACAGGGCGACCTGCGTGCGCCCGGACGACTTCGCCTGAGTGACCGCTGCGCCGAGTGCCGCCGGGGTAGGCGTCGGGGTGCCGTTCGCGGAGATGATCACGTCACCCCGCTTGAGGCCCTTGGACGCCGCGTCGCTCGCCGGATCGACCATTGCGATCACGACACCCTGCACCGACGAATCGATGCTGAAGTTGCGCGCGATCGGCGGCGTCAACGTTTGAACAGTGACGCCCAGCGCGTTCGGCGCGATCTTGCCGACCGTTGGCGTATCGTCGTCGTCGCTCATGTCGTCATTGTCGGCGCCGGTTGCCTTCGCTTGCAGCGCTTCCTCCGACGGACGTGTGCCGATTACCGTGGCGATCGTCATCGGGCGACCCTGACGGATGATGTCGATTGGAACGCGCGAGCCCGGCGTGATGTTGGCGACCAGATAGCTGAGCGACTGGTCCGGATTGACCGGCTTGCCGTTGACGCGCAGCACGACGTCGCCGACCTTGAGCCCGGCCTTCTCGGCGGGCTGGCCCGGCTCGATCTGGCGGAGCAATTCGCCCTGGTTCTTCTGCAGGCCGAACGAACTGGCGAGATCGTCGTCGATCGGCTGCGGGCCGACGCCGAGATAGCCGCGAGCGATCGTCGTGCCCTTCATCAGCTTCTCGATGACCGGCTTGGCGTCGTCCGCAGGAATGGCGAAGCCGATCCCGATGTTGCCGCCCGACTGGCCAGCGAAGATCTGCGAGTTGATGCCGATGACGTTGCCCGCCAGATCGAACATCGGTCCGCCCGAATTGCCCTGGTTGATCGCGGCATCGGTCTGGATGAAGCGGTCATACGCGCCGCCGCCGGTGACGCGGTGGAGCGACGACACGATCCCCGCGGTCACGGTGCCGCCGAGGCCGAACGGATTGCCGATCGCGACGATCCAGTCACCGACGCGTGCATTGTTCGAATTGCCGAACTTTACAAACGGCAGTGCCTTGGCTTCGATCTTGAGCAGGGCAAGATCCGACGTCGGATCACGCCCGATCAGCTTGGCGACATATTCCTTACGATCGGTCATCGTGACGGTGATCGAGTCAACGGTCGCGCCCTTGGCACCCGCCGCGACGACGTGGTTGTTCGTCACGACATAGCCGTCGGGCGAAATGATGAAGCCCGAACCAAGCGACGTTGCCTGACGCGTGACCGGGGCTGCGCCACCGCCGCCGCCCTGGCTCTGGTTGAACAGACCCTCGAACGGTGTGCCGGCGAAGGGGTTGGGCTGCTGTGCCTGGGTGATGTGCTGCGTGGTCGAGATGTTGACGACCGCCGGTTGAAGTTTCGCGACGAGGTCGGCGAAGCTCATCGGCGCGCCTGCCTTGGGGGCAGTGGCGGCCATGGCGGCAGGTTCGTTCTGCGCGGTTTGCGCACCGCTCATCGATGGGAGAGCGATGGCAGTCGCAGTGCCGCTCAGAAGCAAGGCGGCGGTGATGGCGTAGGCGTAACGCACTAGGGTCTTTCCTCTCGTCTACCGTGAACGGCAACATCAATATTCATAGGACACGTTGCTGAACGACGTTTGAACATGAACCGCCGATCAGGCGATTTGGATGCACTTCGTCACTTGCGACCCTCGAATTGGCGCAGATAAGCATTGTCGGGCGACAAGACCATCGAGGTCTCGCCCTTTGCTTCGGACCCGAAGGTCGTCCGGTACGACTGCATCGCGCGATAGAAGTCGTAGAACTCGGGGTCCTTGTTGAACGCCTCGGCGTAGATTTGCGCAGCCTTCGCATCCGCTTCGGCGCTGATGATCTGCGCGTCCTGCTGGCCCTTGGCCTGGATCGTCAGGCGCTCCTGCTGGCGCGCGGTCTTCATCCGGTCGAACGCACTCTGCAGCGGGGTACCCTGCGGCAAGTCGGTCCGCTTGATCCGGACGTCGATGATCTGGACGCCATACTGGCTCGCGAGCTTCTGCAGGCCGGCACGGATGTTGTCCATCACCTGGCCGCGCTCGGGGCTGAGCAGGGCCGCCGACGGGCGACGACCGAGTTCGTTACGCAGCGCCGAGCTGAGCAGCGGCTGAAGCTGATCGATCACGCGCTGCTCGGTGACCGAGGTGCTGCCGGTCGACGTCACCGCCTGGAGCGGGTTGACGATACGGAAGCGCGCATAGGCATCGACCTCAAGGCGAAGCTGGTCGGTCGACAGGACCGGCTGCTTGTCGAGCTCGACGTCGAGGACGCGCTTGTCGACCCAGATCAGCCGGTCGACGAACGGAATGCGCGCGGCGAGACCGGCACCGGTATTGCCGAACACTTCGTTGGGCTTCCACCGGTTGATCGTCCGGTACGGCTGTTCGAAGCGCAGGATCACCGCCTGGCTGGTCTCGGGCACGATCGTCAGCGAACTGGCGAGCACGATCAGCGCGGCCATCGCTGCCGCGCCGAGCGCGATGGGGTTACGGGCGAGATTCACTGGGCTGCTCCGGCGGCGGGCGTTTCGGGGGCGAGGGCGGCGGGGGCGACCGGATCGGGCAAGCGCTTGTTACGCCCAAGCGGGAGATACGGAACGACACCCGGCGCTTCGACGATCGTCTTGTCGCTGCGCGCCAGCACCTGCTCCATGGTCTCGTAATAGAGACGACGGCGGGTCACTTCGGGCGCGAGGCGATACTGCGCGTAGAGCACGTCGAAGGAGGTCGCATCGGCTTGCGCGCGCGCCAGCGTCTGCTGGGCGTAGCCACGGGCGCGGTTGATGTTGCCCTGGGCTTCCTGCTGCGCGGCGGAGACCGCCTTGAAATCGTCGATGACCTGCGCAGGCGGGGCGGCGTTCTTGATCGCGACGCCCTGAATGCGGATGCCCGAATTGTAGCGGTCGAGGATCGACTGCATCAGCTGCTGCGCGCGGACTTCCATTGCGGCGCGGCCGCCACCGAGGGCCTGATCGAGCGACACGGTCGCGACGATCGCGCGCATCGCGCTTTCGGCGGTCGCGCGGAGCGTCGACTTCTGGTCCTTGATCTGGAACGCGAAGTCCTGCGGGTTGCTGATGATCCAGCGCACCGAATAATCGAGATCGACGACGTTCTGGTCGCGCGTCAGCATCAGGTTTGCGCCTGAACCCTCTTCAGGGAAGGTATCGGTGCTGATCTGGCTGACGTCGACCTTGGCGACCGACGACAGCGGCGCGGGGAGCGTCAGGCGGATGCCCGGCTCGAGCGTGCCGGCATAGCGACCGAGGAAGGTCACGACGCCGCGCTGTTGCGGCCCGATCGAGTGAATTGCGGTAAAGGCGAGCCACAGCACCAGGATGATGCCGACGCCGATGCCCCACAATTGCGCGGGCGATGGCGTGCCCGGAATGCGCGGGCGACCCCCGAAGCCGCCATTGCCGCCACCACCGCCGCCGGACGTGCGGGCACGCTTGAGGAATTCGTCTAGCGCGCTCGGCCCGGTCTGTTTCCCGCGCGGCGTGCCGCTGGGTGGCTGTGCCCATGGATTGCGCGGGCCACCCCCGCCGTTGCCGGGCGTGGCCTTGCCGTCGTCGTCGGAGCCGCCCGGACCGCCCCAGGGGCCCTTGTTGTCGGCGGTAAGGATGGAGAGGCGGCGGAACCAGCCCGATAGGATCGTCATGATGCCTTTATAGGGGGCAAGACTTACGAAAAACAGTGGCAAGCGCACGGCGGACGCCTATCTGCACGCGGATGACCGATCCAGTTTCGCTTGATGCCATGCTCGCCCCCTTTGCGGGCACCCGCGCCACCGGCCGTATCGAGGGCGACCGCGCGAGTATCGTGATCGACGTCAGCGGGCTGGACAAGGGCGAACGCGAATCGCTCGAGGCCTCGGTGCGGGCGGCAGCGAGCGATTTGCCGGGGGTTGCGACGGTACGGATTGCGCTCACCAGCCAGCGGAGCACGCGGCTTTCGATCGCGGTGGCGAGCGGGAAGGGGGGTGTCGGCAAATCGACGGTGTCTGCCAATCTGGCGATCGGGCTGGCGGCGCGGGGGCGGCGTGTCGGGCTGGTCGATGCCGATATCTACGGGCCGTCGCAGCCCAAGCTGATGGGGGTCGAGGACGCCAAGCCGACCGCTCGTAATAAAGTGTTGCAGCCAGTCGATACACCCTCTGGCGTGCCGATGCTGTCGATGGGGATGCTCGTCGCGGCGGATCAGGCGATCGCGTGGCGCGGGCCGATGGCCGCGGGCGCGTTGCAGCAGATGCTCGATGCGAACTGGGGCGATGCGGATACGCTGGTGCTCGATCTTCCGCCTGGGACGGGCGACGTCCAACTGACGATGATCCAGAAATACCGTCCGCAGGGCGCGGTGATCGTCTCCACGCCCCAGGATCTCGCGTTGATCGACGCGAAGCGCGCGATCGACCTGTTCGTCAAAGCGGGCGTGCCGATCATCGGGCTGGTCGAGAATATGGCGGGCTATGTCTGCCCGTCGTGCGGCGACGTGTCCGATCCATTCGGCAGCGGGGGCGCGGAAGCCGCTGCCGCAACGCTGGGGTTGCCGTTCCTCGGGCGGATTCCGCTCGACATGCGGGTGCGGATCGCGTCGGATGCGGGTCGACCGCCGGTTTCGGCGGACGGGACCGAGGCGGTTGCGTTCGGGGCGATTGCGGATCGTGTGGCGGACTGGATCAAGGAGCAGCGCTGATGCTGACGCAGGATGACGAGATTGCACGGTTGTTGACCGAGACGCGGACGATCGCGCTGGTGGGCGCGTCCGATCGTTCGTACCGGCCGTCTTACGGTGTGATGCGCACGCTGCAGGCGCATGGCTACCGCGTGATCCCGGTCAATCCGCAGCTTGCCGGGAGCACGATCAACGGTGAGACGGTCGTCGCCGAGCTTTCGGACATTGCCGGGCCGATCGATCTGGTCGACATTTTCCGCAATTCGGCGGCTGCGGGGGAGGCGGTCGACGCAGCGATCGCAGTGGGTGCCAAGGCGGTGTGGCTGCAATTGGGTGTCATCAATCCCGAGGCTGCGGCGCGCGCGGAGGCGGCCGGGCTCGAGGTCGTGATGGATCGTTGCCCCGCAATCGACATTCCGCGGCTGGCGATTGCGCGCGTCGCCTGAAATTCGCCATGATCACACCGCAGCTTGACGGTCATGTTGCTCCTGATCCTTGCCGCGCAGGTCGCGACACCCCCGCCCGCTGCACCGCCGCCTGAGCCAGCGAAGGCTGCGTGGTCGATCCTCGACCCGGTCGGGACCGAACCTTGCGTTCCGCAGGGCAAGGTGAAGGCCAAGGGGGAGGATATCGTCGTGTGCGGGCGACCCTTGCCCTCGCAGAAGCTGCCCTATCCGAACGAGGTCGTGCTGGATCGGCCGAAGCCTTCCAATCCGAACATGACGGGGGCTGGGGCTCTGGCGGTCGAGGACAGTACGCCGTGCTCTGCCGTCCAGCGGGGGTGTACCACGGGGGTCGATCTGTTTGGCGGCGCTACGCAGGTTGTGCGCCTGGTGCAGAAGCTGGTTTCGCCCGGCAGTTGTTGTGAGGAGCCGGGCGAGTCGCGCAACATGATGAAGCTCGGGCAGGACGTTGCGCACGGGGTTGGCGGGGTGTTTCGCAAGACGCCGGACAAGTCCGGGCGTTTGGCGATTGCGCTTGAGGAGCCGACGCATGAGTCGGTGATTTTGCCTTAGTGTTCTTAAGCCCCTCCCCTTCAGGGGAGGGGTTGGGGGTGGGGCTGTGCCTCGCAGAGAGCGCGCTTTGCTGGACTGCCCCACCCCAACCCCTCCCCTGAAGGGGAGGGGCTAAGGAGAAGAAGGGGGTTCTCACCCCAGGATATGCATCCACAGGGGTTGCCCTACCAGGCTCTGCGACCCGCGCAGCCGCTCCAGTGCCTGCGCCACCGCGCGCTCTGGGCCTTCGTGCGTGACGATCGCCACGAGCACCGATCCGTCCGCCATCGCGCCGCGCTGCATCAGGCTCTCGATCGACACCCCCGCATCGCGCATCGCCGCGGCGATCTCCGCGAGGACGCCGACCCGGTCCGCGACGGTGAAGCGGACATAGGCGCGGCCGCGCCGGTCGCCGGTGTCGGCGGGGGCTTGCTCGGTCAGCGAATCCGCGGGCATCGCAAAGGCGGGGCCGAATTCCCCGCGTGCGATGTCGATCAGGTCCGCGACGACTGCGCTTGCGGTCGGTCCGTCGCCTGCGCCCGCGCCCTGGAACAGCAAGCGCCCGACGAAATTGCCCTCGGCGACGACCGCGTTGGTTGCGCCGGTGACGTGCGCAAGCGGATGATCGACCGGCACGAGATGCGGATGGACGCGCTGGAACAGCCCCGCTTCGTCAGCCTCGGCAATGCCGAGCAATCGTACACGATAGCCAAGCGCGGCAGCCTCGGCGATGTCGGCGGCGAGCACGTGGCGGATGCCGCTCGCGGCGACGTCGGCGAACGCCGGCTGCGTCCCGAACGCGAGGCTGGCGAGCAGCGACAATTTGTGCGCGGCGTCCACGCCGTCGATGTCGAAGCTCGGGTCCGCCTCGGCAAAACCAAGCGCCTGTGCCTCGGCGAGGACTTCGGCGAAATCACGGCCCTCGGCTTCCATCTTGGACAGGATGAAATTGCACGTCCCGTTGAGAATGCCGTAAACCCGCTCGATCACGTTCGCGGCGGCGCCTTCGCGCAACCCTTTGATGACGGGCACGCCGCCCGCGACCGCCGCCTCGAACTTGAGCGCGACGCCAGCGCCTTCGGCGAGCCGCGACAGTTCCAGCCCGTGATGCGCGAGCATCGCTTTGTTCGCGGTGACGAAGCTCTTGCCCGCGCCAAGCGTCGCGCGTGCAAGCGTCAGCGCAGGCCCGTCCGAACCGCCGACCAGCTCGACCACCACGTCCGCACCCGACTGGGCAAGCGCGGTGGTGTCATCGACCCAGGCGAAGCGTTCGATGTCGACGCCACGGTCCTTCGACCGGTCGCGTGCGGACACTGCGACGATCTCGATCGGTCGTCCCGCACGACGCGCGATCAACGCGCCATTGGTGTCGAGCAAGCGGATCACGCCCGCGCCAACCGTGCCGAGCCCGGCGAGCGCGATGCGAAGAGGTTCGGTCATTTCAATATACCCCGTCGCCCCGGACCGGCTCCGGGGTTCCCTGGCGATGCGCGCTAGCGGAGGAATAGACCGCAAAACAACCCCGGCGCGACAGATTATTTCTTGATGAGCCCGATTTCAACGAGCCGCTCGTACAGATAATCGTGCGACGTGATCGACGTCGGGTAGCGATCCGGGTTTCCGGCGGTGATCGTCTGCGGCAGCGTCTTGATCAGGAAATCGGGTGCGGGATGCAGGAAGAACGGCATCGAATAGCGCGAATGGCCGCGACGCTCGGGCGGCGGGTTGACGACGCGGTGCGTGGTCGACGGCAGGACGTGGTTGGTCAGCCGCTGCAGCATGTCGCCGACGTTGACGACCATCGCGCCCTCCGGCGGCTTGATCGCGAGCCAGTTGCCGTCCTTGTCGAGCAGTTCGAGCCCGGCTTCCTCCGCGCCCAGCAGCAACGTGATGAGGTTGATGTCCTCATGCGCGCCTGCGCGGACGCCGGGTGCGTCAGCCGGGATCGGGGGGTAGTGGAGCAGGCGCAGCACCGAATTGCCGTCCTTGACCGCGGGATCGAACCAGTCGGGGGCGAGCCCGAGATGCCGTGCGATCGCGGACAGCAGCCGGTCGCCTGCGGTGTCGAATGCTGCAAACAGTTCGATGAAGGTGGCGCGGAATCCTTCGGGCTGGTCGGGCCAGACGTTGGGGGTCATTTGCCCCTCGAAGCGATGCCCCTTCGCGAGTTCGCGGCCGACGTGCCAGAATTCCTTGAGGTCGACATGCGTCGCGCCCTTGGCGATCTCGGTCTTGAACGGGGTGTAGCCGCGCGCACCGCCGCCGCCCTCGACGAGGTATTGGCGCTTGGTTTCCTCGGGCAACGTGAAGAACGCTTCGGTCATCGCCCAGGCGCGCGCGATCAGATCGGCGGGGACGCCGTGGTCCGAGACGACCGCGAAGCCATAGCGTTCGAACGAACCACCGAGCGCGGCGGCAAAGGCATCGGGATCTTTCGCTTCGTCGGCGAGCGAAAGCGCAGGGACCTGCGCGGCGGGAGAATCAGACATGGTCAAGCGTCCATCACACGGGGAATTTGGGCCGCCATACCGCCAATTGGGGCCGCGGGACAATTGGCGCGTGATGAACCCGAAGCGCGTCGCCGCAGATTCTGCGGGCAGGTAATCTGGCAAGATATCACGCGACGCTACGGAAAAAGCGCGTTTTGCAGGGTGACCTTCCCGACTGGCTAGGGCATGTCGAGATCATGTCCGATCGTGTTGTTCCGCTCGAACGGGTCGATGGCCCGCCCATTCGGCTTGCGGAGTTCGTACCGCTGGTGGCGGCGCTGATGGCGCTGGGTGCGCTGGGGATCGATTCGATGCTCCCGGCGCTTCCAGATATCTCGCGGCGGCTGCATGTCGATGCCATCCTGGACGGACCGCTGATCCTCACCGTGTTTGTCGTGGGGCTAGGTGTCGGGCAGTTGATCCACGGCCCGCTGACCGATCGGTTCGGGCGCCGGCCGATCCTGATCTGCGGGTTGATCTGTTATGCACTCGGCAATCTGCTGGCGGGATTGGCGAGCAGCTTTACGTTGTTGCTGATCGTCCGCTTCATCACAGGGCTCGCGATCGCATCGAGCCGGGTGGTGACGATCGCGCTGATTCGCGACTGCTTCTCGGGACGTGCGATGGCGCAGGTGACGAGCCTGGCGTTCATGGTGTTCATGGCGGTGCCGATCGTCGCGCCAAGCTTCGGGCAGGCGGTGTTGCTGGTCGGGTCGTGGCGGCTGATCTTCGAGGTGATCGCCGCGGCGGCGCTCGCGTGCCTTATCTGGTTCGCGATCCGGATGCCCGAGACGCTGCCGCGCGAACGGCATATCCCACTCTCCATCGTGACACTCGCGCGCGGGTGGCGGCAGACGCTGTCCGACCGTTATTCGCTCGGCTACACCGCCGCGGCGATGATCGCGCAGGGGGCGATCTTCGGGTACCTCGGGTCGATCCAGCCGATCATGCAGCACGTCTTCCACCGGCCTGCGCTGCTCGGCGGCGTGTTCGCGGCATCGGCGGGCACGATGGCGGTGGCGAACCTGCTCAACTCCAAAATCGTGATGCGGATCGGGATGCGACGCATTTCGCAGACCGCGCTGGTGGTGATGATCCTGTCGTCGGGCGCGGGGCTGATCATCGGACAGGCGGGGGACGAACCGCTGCTCGTCTTCGTGCTGTTGCAGGCGATCACGATGGCGTGCTTCGGTCTGGCAACGTCGAACATGTCGGCGATGGCGATGGAGAACATGGGCGCGATCGCGGGCACGGCCTCGAGCGTCCAGGGGTTTTTCGGCATCACGATCGGCGGGCTGATCGGTTGGGCGATCGGGCGGAGCTTCGACGGGACGACGGTGCCGTTGCATCTCGGTTTCTTCATCGCGGGAGTCGCGGGACTGGTGATCGCAGCGATTGTCGAGCGGGGAAGGCTGTTTCGTCCGAGCTGATCGTTTCGGGGCCGGGATGCGGAACCGATCGAGTGCTGCTAGGTTCGCTTGTATGACCGCACCCCGCATCGGGCCGGGGCGGACGGGAGACACGACATGAGCATTGGTGGCCATCAAGTGCCCGGCGAAGGCTCGGGCGACGACGGGTTCGACGAAGAAGGCTATGACGAGAGCCAGCGTGCCGAGATCCTTGAGGTCACGCGCGACGGTCCGACCGACGGCACGATCCTGACCGATCTCAATCCCGACATCGCCTCGGAAAACGACGACGATGATGAGGATGAGGACGACCTCGAGATGCAGGACGGCGAGGTCGGCGAGGAAGACGACGATGCCGACGAGGATGAGGACGATCTCGACGAGGACGACCTGCAGGACGACGTCGATGGCGACGCGATCGACGACGAAGAGCTGACCGACCGCGACGACGCAGCGCTCCGACCCTAGACGGATGCGGTGGACCGGTTTGCCGGTCCGCCGTACCGGTCTCGCGACCGCCGACCCGCACGCGGCGCCGGGAACGGTGCCGGGGGCGGGTCGTTACGCATCATTCGCCTTTCCCGTTTCCAGCGCTCGAGCACCATCATGTCCCCCAAGCTGATCCTCCCCGTATCCCTGATCCTGCTCGCAGGGTGCGCGCAGAGCGAACCGGTCGATAACAGCATGATCGGCAACAGCACTGCGATCGTGGGTGCGCCGGACGCGGACGAGCAGAATGCGCTGGCGCTCGACGCGGAAGACGCGCGCGCGATGGGGGCAGCCGACGACGAAGCCGATGCCGCCGATGCGAGCGCGAACGGCGCCGTGGCGAACGGCGAACTGCCGCTCGACCCGCCGGCACCCGGCACGCCGGGCGGGCTGCCGGATGACCGGACGCCCGTATCGGAGGCCAAATTCACCCCCGACAGCGCGCAGGGTGCCGCCTCTGTGGTGCAGACCTATTTCGGGTTGCTCGGTGCGCGACGGTTTGTCGATGCGCGGGCGCTATGGCAGTCGAACGCGGACGGCGCGGGGCGCGATCCTGCTGCCTTCGCCGCGGCGTTCGATCGGTATAGCGAATATCACGCCAACGTCGGTGCGCCGGGCCGGATCGACGCGGGGGCGGGGCAGCGCGATGTGACCGTGCCGGTGCAGGTCTACGCCCGGTTGAAGGCGGATCGAGCCCCCGACTATGCGATCGGGACGGTCACGCTGCACCGCGCCGGCGACATCGATGGCGCAACCGCCGAGCAAAAGCAGTGGAAGATTGCCAAGGTTGCACTTGCGCCGGTCGCCAAGGCCGTGCCGAAACGCTGAAGCAACGCTTATAACCCGCTGGCGATGTTCGCAAAATTCGAAACATCGGATGGCGTGAGCGTTGTGCCGGTAGCATCCGTCACCGTCGCTTGTCCGGGTGGCGTCTCAGCCTGTTTGGCTGGCGCGAAACCGACCGTGTCGACCGCCATGTAGATGATGCCGGCTGCCCACATCAGCGCAGACCACCGGCTCAGGAAAAGTTTGCGGTACGGCATAGGATCGGTATCGGCCGACAGCGTTAACGTCGGGCATACGGCTATGCTTAATGGTGCGTGCGATCCGCCTTCGGCTTTTTCGCATCCGCTTCCTCGACCGCCTTGGCGATATGCTCGGCCGACTGCTTGGCCGCGTCGGGCGTGAACGATTCGGCCATGCCTTCCGGCCCGTCGAGCAGGATCTCTCCGTCTTCCTCGACAGCATCGATCGGTTTGTCGTGCGGATTCTTGGCCAAGATAACGTCTCCTATAGACAAAACGCGAACTTCCCGGCCATGTTCCGCGCAAGGGGTCCGATCGCACGCATGTATATCGACAAGTTTCTGAAAACGCACCGGACGCCCGTTCTGGACGCGGAGGACGTGGCGGCGATCGACGCGAGCGCCGCGCGGACCACGACGTTCAACGCACGCCAGATCTTCATCCGGCAACACACGCCGCTATCGCAATGCACGTTGTTGCTCGACGGGTTCGTCGAACGGTTCAAGGATACGCCCGATGGCCGCCGGCAGATCCTGGCGATCCATGTTCCTGGCGATTTCGTGGACTTGCACAGCTATCCGCTCAAGCGGCTGGAGCATTCGGTCGCGGCGCTGACTGATATCAAGGTCGCGCTGTTCCCGCATGCGGGCATCCGCGAACTCACCGCACGATCCGCGACGATCACCGAATTGCTGTGGAAATCGACGATGATCGATGCCGCGATCAACCGCGAATGGATCGTTTCGATCGGCGCGCGCGGCGCAGCGGTGCGGCTGGCGCATTTGTTCTGCGAGATGTTCGTCCGGCTGGAACGCGCAGGCATGGCGTCGGGCACGAAGTTCGACCTGCCGCTGACGCAGGTGGATCTGGCCGATGCGACCGGGCTCACCGCCGTCCACGCCAACCGCATGTTGCGGCAGTTGCGCGAGGACGGGCTGGTGACGTTCCGTCAGGGCGTGGTCGAGATCGTCGATTGGGACCGCCTGCGCGCCTTCGCCGAATTCGACCCCACCTATCTGTTCCTCGACTGACGCCTGCGCGTCATCGCGGCAGGTAATGCGTCTGCGCGGCGTCGGTCGCGTTGATCGCGAGGATCGAGCGCGCCTCGCTGATCGGCAGCGGGCGACCCTCCCGGTCGACCGAGGCACCGATCACTCGGTTTAACAGTTCCTGGCCTTCCTTCCACCAGCCGATGCCGCTCGCGGCGTTGAGATGGCCTTGCTCGCCCGCGTCGACGAAATGGCTTCCCCAGCCGACCGCGAGGCTGTGCGCGCGCTCGATCGCGATCCACGGGTCGTCCCGGCTCGCGACGACGATCGACGGGAAGGGGAGCGGGGCGGTCGGCGTCGGGCCGAACGTTGCGAGTTCCGCGTGGGCATCGGGCCGGTCGACATCGGCGGGTGCCACCAGCAGCGCGCCCGCGACCGGCCAGCCATAGGGTTGGCGCGTCATTTCGGCCCACCACGCCACCGCGAGGCAACCGAGACTGTGCGCAGCAAGGATCACCGGGGCCTTGGCCTGGCGGATCGCCTGATCGAGCTTGGTCACCCAGGCATTGCGGTGTGGCGTGTGCCACATGCCGAGTTCGACGCGAACGGTATCTGGCCGTGCCGACTCCCAGAGAGTCTGCCAGTGCGACGGACCCGAGCCACCCAGGCCGGGGACCGTCAATATGGTCGGTTGCACGGGGTCGAAACTTGAAAAGCTGCCCATCGATGCTCTCCCACAGAGGTAGGAAGACGTGACCGGCGTTGCTCTAGGGGGACACCGTGCGGCCACGTCTTCCGGTCCCCAAAGCTATTCCTACTGGGATGGTAGGCAATAGGCCTGCGCCAGAATGAAGACCGCGTGCGCCGGACCGATGCCGCCGCCCCGATCGGCCGATCACGACGGCGCGACTCGAGTGCGCTTGGGGTCTCGGGCGAAGCTTGATAGGGGGTGGCGATGGCCCCCTTTTCCCAATTCCGTTGTACCGATGCCCAAGATCAGGGCTGATCAACTGCTGGTCGATCGTGGCCTCGTCGAGAGTCGCACGCGCGCGCAGGCGCTGATCATGGCGGGCTTGGTGTTCGCGGGCGATCGCAAGATCGACAAGCCGGGGCAGGCGGTGGGCGACGACGTGCTGCTCGACGTGCGCGGACGGGATCATCCCTGGGTCTCGCGCGGCGGGATCAAGCTGGCGCACGGGCTCGACGCGACCGGATGGTCCGTCACGGACATGGTGGCGATCGACGTGGGGTCATCGACCGGCGGGTTTACCGATGTCTTGCTCCAGCGCGGCGCGGCGCGCGTCTATGCGGTCGACAGCGGGACCAACCAGCTGGCGTGGAAGATCCGACAGGACGACCGCGTGATCGTCCACGAACAGACCAGCGCGCGCATCCTGACTTCGGTGCATATTCCCGAGCCGATCGACCTGATCGTGTGCGACGCGAGTTTTATTGGGCTCGCCAAGGTACTGGAGGTCCCGCTGCGGTTTGCCAAAACCGACGGGAAGCTGCTGGCGTTGATCAAGCCGCAGTTCGAGGCGGGGCGCGGTGAGGTCGGCAAGGGGGGCGTCGTGCGCGACCCTGTGATCCATGCCCGTGTGTGCGACGAGGTGTCCGCCTGGCTGACCGGGCAGGGGTGGCGGATCGTCACGCTGGTCGAAAGCCCGATCACCGGGCCCGAAGGCAATGTCGAATTCCTGATCGCTGCGGAACGGGGCGCCGCTCCGAACATACCCGCAAATAATGCCGACGTGGCCCCGCAACTTCCCCTATAGCGGCGGGGTATGGCCTGTACGGAGCGCTGGCTTGCGAGCGCGTCCGGTCAGTGTAGTTCAATGAGGAGAGGGCGCGAGATGGCCACGAACACGGCGGGGAACATGGCGGGCAGCATCGTGTCGCAGAAACAGTTGCGCGCGTCCTTCCTGCGCTGGACCGCGTTGACGGTGCCGGGGATGTTGCTGCTTGGGTTCGGTGCGGCGCAGCTTGCGCCCACCGGCAAGAGCAATGCGTGGTACGCCGCGCTGAACAAGCCGGCGTTCAATCCGCCCGACTGGGTTTTCCCGGTCGCCTGGTCGCTGCTCTATGTCATTCTGGGGATCGCGCTGGCGATGATCCTCAATGCACGCGGGGCGCGCCTGCGGACCCCGGCGCTGATCGTGTTCTTTGCACAGCTGATTATCAACCTGTCCTGGTCGCCGCTGTTTTTCGGGCTGCATCAGGTGGTGTTCGCGCTCGTGCTGGTCGGGCTGATGTTCGGCGTGACGATGCTGATGACGATCCTGTTCTCGCAGGTGCGCGGGCTCGCCGCGGTGCTGCTGGTACCGTATCTTGCCTGGTTGCTGTTCGCAGCGTATCTCAACTACGAGATTCTGGCGCTCAACCCCGGGGTGGAAACCCTTGCACCGGGTTCGACGACCACCCAGATTATTGCGACATAAGTTCGATTGGAATCCCCAGATGCAAGCCGACAACAAGATCTTCGATGATTTCGCCAAGTTCATCAACGGCGCGGCCGGCACGCTTGCCGGCGTCGGGCGCGAAGCCGAGGCCGGTGCACGGTCGCGTGCGCGCGAATGGATCGGTGGCCTCGATTTCGTCTCGCGCGACGAGTTCGAAGTGGTGAAGGCGATGGCGACCGCCGCGCGGGACGAAGCCGATGCACTCCGCGCGCGGCTCGATGCGCTCGAGGCCAAGTCGGCTGGCACCACGACCACGCCGCCTTCGAGCCCCGCAACCGGAGTCTGACCTCATCTTATCCACAGGAAATTCGCCGGGCGTTCCCACCTATCGCTTGTGTCGTCGCGCCCGAGCGGCCACCCTTTCGACCGTAACGCGGACGGAGGGCTCGTAATGGTGTTGGATGAAGCCGATTTCGACCGTGACGATGCGGCCCCGATCGACATGCTCGAGAGCTATTTCGCGGCACACGGCTGGGATTACGAGCGGCAGGACGACGAAGTCATCGCCAAGGTCAAGGGCAGCTGGGCGCAATATGAATTGCGCGCGCTGTGGCGCGACGAGGATGGCGTCATCCAGTTCCTCGCGTTCCCGGATATCAAGGTCACCGACGACAAGCGCGCGGCGATGTACGAGGCGATCGGGCTGATCAACGAGCAGTTGTGGGTCGGCCATTTCGAATTGTGGTCGTCGAGCGGCATTCTGCTGTACCGTCACGCCGCGATGATCGACGGCGATGGCGGCACCTTGTCGCTGGGATCGGCCGAACTGATGGTGGAAAGCGCGATCGACGAGTGCGAGCGTTTTTACCCGGTGTTCCAGTTTATCCTGTGGGGCGGCAAGACGCCCAAGGAAGCGCTCGCCGCGGCGATGACCGAAACCCAGGGCGAAGCCTGAGCCTGTGAGCGAGACCCGCGTGGGCCGGATCTGGATGATCGGGTGCGGCAATATGGGCGGCGCGATGCTGCGCCGCTGGATCGCGAGTGGCGTGGTGGCGGGTGCCGATGTCGACGTGGTCAACCGGTCCGATCGCGCGCTCCCCGAGGGGGTGCGACAGGCACGCGATCTGCCGGACGGGCCGTTGCCCGATTTTGTGATCCTCGCGATGAAGCCGCAGCAGGTCGATGACATTGCTGCGCGCTATGCCGAGCGGCTGGCGGGTGTCGCGATGCTCGTGTCGATCCTTGCCGGGGTTGAGGAAGCCGCCCTGTCGGCGCGGTTCCAGGCTGGCGCGATCGTTCGGGCGATGCCCAATCTCCCGGTGGCGATCGGCAAAGGAGTCGTTGCGCTCGATAGTGCCAGCGCGTCCGCAACGGCGCGCGCGCTGGTCGAGCAACTGATGCTACCGCTTGGCCTCGTGGAGTGGGTCGCGCCGGCGCAATTCGACGCGGTTACCGCGCTTGCCGGGAGCGGGCCTGCCTTTCTGTATCGTTTCATCGACTCGCTCGCGGCGGCGGGCGTCGCCCAAGGGTTGCCGCGCGATCAGGCCGAGCGGCTTGCGCTCGCAACCGTGGAAGGGGCGGGATTGTTGGCAGCTTCGGCGAGCGTCGCGCCGGGTGCGCTGGCAGATCAAGTCGCCAGTCCTGGCGGATCGACGCGCAAGGGTCTCAATGTGCTCGACGCCGACAAGGCGCTAGACGGGCTGTTAACCGAAACGATTGCAGCGGCGACGCGGCGCAATGCAGAGATGGCTGCGGCGGCGCGAGGCTGAGGCCTGACTGCGTCGCTGGCTAGTCGTGTGGCCCCGACAGGCGGGTTAGGCCTTCCTCGCCGATCATCCCTTCAAGCACCGACCAGAACCCTGTCACTGCGCTCTGGCCAGCGCGGGCATAGGCGCGCGACCAATGTTCGCGCAGCATCTCGAACAGTTCCTGCTCGAGCGCGGTACCGGTTGCCGAGAGCCGCAGCAGTCGCTGGCGACGATCGCGTTCGCCGACGCGAGTCTCGACCAGTTCGCGGTCGACCAGTTCGTTGAGGACGCGCCCGAGCGACTGCTTGGTGATGCCGAGCAGGCTCAGCAATGCGCTGACGGTAAGATCCGGATGCCGCGCGATAAAGTACATCGCACGGTGATGCGCCCGACCCAGACCCATTTCGCCGAGACGCGCCTCGGTCGCGCGGGCAAGCGTGCTTTGTGCGAAATATAGCAATTCCATGCCGCGACGAATTTCGGGTTCGCGGAGGAAGAGCGGCGAGGCAGAAGCGATTGCAGTGGCCATTGTTGACCGCGTTTGACGCGTCCCGTACACCCCTTCAACCCCCAAATTGTCGCAATATGTCGCAAGGATATCATGTCGCACACCGATACGCTCGCCAACGCGCCGCTTGCTGATACGTCGTCCGATGGCGCGTCGGCATCGCCGCCGAAATTCGCCTTCGAACCCAACGCAGCCCCGATCGCGGCAAACGAGCGCGCCGCGCAGCTCGTCAACCCGGGGTTCGGCAAGGTCTTCACCGATCACATGGTGACGATCCGCTACAGCGAAGCGGAAGGCTGGCATGATGCCAAGATCACCGCACGCGCGCCCTTCACGATGGATAGCGCGTCGGCGGTGCTGCATTATGCGCAGGAGATCTTCGAGGGGATGAAGGCGTATCGCCTGCCCGACGGCGGGGCCGCGCTCTTCCGCCCGACCGCTAACGCTGCGCGCTTCCGCTCGTCGGCGGAGCGGATGGCGATGGTGCCGCTGCCCGAGGATCTGTTCGTCGAGTCGGTCCGCGCGATCGTCCGGCAGGAAGCCGACTGGATCCCGGATATTGACGGCGGTGCCTTGTACCTGCGCCCGTTCATGATCGCGAGCGAGGTGTTCCTCGGCGTCAAGCCGTCGACCGAATATCTGTACGCCGTGATCGCCTCGTCGGTGGGCGCCTATTTCAAGGGCGGGGCTCCTGCGGTGACGCTGTGGGTTTCGCAGGATTATACGCGCGCGGCACCCGGCGGCACCGGGGCGGCCAAGTGCGGCGGCAATTACGCCGCCAGCCTGATCGCGCAGGCCGAGGCTACGCGCCAGGGGTGCGACCAGGTGCTGTTCCTCGATGCGGTCGAGCGCCGCTGGATCGAGGAACTGGGGGGGATGAACATCTTCTTCGTGTTCGACGACGGCACGATCCAGACCCCGCCGCTGACGGGGACGATCCTGCCTGGCATCACGCGCGATTCGCTCATCACGCTCGCGCGCGACATGGGGCTGACGGTGCGCGAGGAGCCCTATGCGATCGACCAGTGCCGCGCGGATGCGGCTAGCGGCCGGCTGCGCGAGGCATTCGCGTGTGGCACCGCTGCGGTCGTCACGCCGATCGGCACGATGAAGCTGGTCGACGGTGCGTTCGACATCGCGGACGGCGGGGCGGGCGAGACGACGTGTCGCCTGCGCCAGGCGTTGATCGACCTGCAACGCGGCGTCGCGCCCGACCCGCATGGCTGGCTGGAGCGGGTAATCTAGGGCTGACGCGTTTTTTCGGTTTGCAACGGGGCACGCGCAGCTTAAAGGCCTGCGCTCCCGGATTGGGGCGTCGCCAAGTGGTAAGGCAGCGGCTTTTGATGCCGCCATTCGCAGGTTCGAACCCTGCCGCCCCAGCCAATCCCTCAACAAAATTCTGGTCATATCGGTCGACGGGGTGGCGGCTAGCCGTCGTTGGCGTTGTAGTCCAACCCCGGGCACCCTTCAGGGCTGATGGCGCTGCAAACGGTCGCGGGACGTAGGCTTTTGCCCAAACCAGTCAGGCGGCTTCCAGCAACGAGAAAGCCGCTCAATACGATCCCGACGAAGCGTCCGCGTGCTCGCGTCCTGCCCAAGGCAGGAGGTGCGGCACGAGAAACGCCCGTCGGGACCCCATCGGCTGGGTCAGCTACACGGCGTCAGAACTTCACCCGAACGCCGAAGTTGTAACGCGAACCCGTTTCCTGGAGCAGCAGGAACCGGTCCTCGATTGCCGACCATTCGTCGACCTTCGTGTTGGTGACGTTGACGCCCTGCACATAGACCTGGAAGTTGCGGGTCAGGTCGTAGGCGACGTTGAAGTCGAGCTGACCGTAGGACGACCGGTTGCGCGGGCGTCCCTGGCTCGACCGGCATTGCCGCAGATAATCCGACCGCCAATTGTAGGACGTGCGCGCCGAGATGCCGAACTTCTCGTAGAACACGCTGCCGTTGGCCGAATGCGGCGACAGGCCGTTATAACCGCAGTCATAGTCGGCAAGCGTCTGGTCGCGTTCCACCTTGCTGTTGACGTAGGTGTAGTTGCCGGTGACGCCGAAGCCCGAGGCGAAGCCCGGAAGCCAGTCGAACGCATATTGCGCGCCCACTTCTACGCCGCGGATGTAGCCGGTTTGGCCGTTCTGCGTGCGGGTGTCCTGGAACGTACGGCCGAACCGGTTGACCGGAAGCGTCTGGAGCTCGAGGAAGTCGCTGAGCTCCTTGTAGAATGCGCCGACGCTGAAATAGCTGACGGGGGTGACGTACCATTCGACCGAGACGTCGTAGTTGGTCGAGCGGAACGGCAGCAGGTTCGGATTGCCGCCGCTCGACTGCGGCACCGAGATGCGGCCACCGAAGTCGTTGTTGACGCCAAGATCGGTCAGCGTCGGGCGGGTGACCGTCTGCGAGAAGGCGGCACGCGCGAGCAGCTTGTCGGTGACGTTGTACCGGATGTTCGCCGAGGGCAGCGCGTTGACGTAGCTGTTGCTTACCGAGACCGCCGTGGGTGGCCCATAGGTGTACTGCAGCGTGTCGTCGCCCGGCGTGTTGGCGATGCTCGTGACGGGGGTGTCGAAGCCCGACGACGTTACCTGCGTCCGGATGACGCGGACGCCGACGTTGCCCGACCAGCGCGGGCCGCCGAACTGCATGTTGATATAGCCCGCGGTCAGGCGCTCCTGGACGTTGACCGTGCCGCGAAGCTGTTCACGGACCCCGAACGGTCCGCCCGGTAGCGCGAGCGCCTGTTGTGCGAACGCAGCCTGTTGCGCGGGCGTGCGGCCGTTGGTCGGGATCGACAAGGTCGCCGGGTCATTGAGATAGGCGAGGAACGCCTGCGGGTCGAACTGGAACAGCGAGGGTGGGATGTTCCGGCCGCCGCCCTGGAAGTTACGCCAGTCGTAGGATTCCAGCAGACCTGCGGCGATCGGGGTCTGATATCCGCAATAGGTGCAGCTCGAATCGCTGTTGTTGAACGAGCGGTTGATCTTGCGCCGCTCGGTATAGGAGCCGCCGATCAGGACGGACTTGAGGATCGAATCTTCGACCTGATATTTCGTATCGAGGTGATATTCCGAGCCGCGATCCCGCGAGCGATTGGTGTCGATGCCCATGTAATGCAGGCGCATCCGGTTGGGATCGTTGATGATCGAATTGTCGAACGACACGGTCGGCAGCGCGCCGGGATTCAGGTTGAACTGGTAGCTGTACGGCAGCAACGCACCGATTACGAGATACTGGTTGGGCGAGATACGGTTGGCACCGGTGACCGATGCGTCGAGCCGGACTTCGATGTTGCTCGACGGGTTCCACTTGACGTTGCCGCCGATCTGATAGCTCTCGGACTGGCGGTTGGTCAGGTTGTAGACGTGGTCGACCTTGGCATTGAGGCCGTTGTTGGTCAGCCGGTCGCGATTGTCCGCGAGAAACTGCGGGTTCTGCGCGATGAAGTCGGCGCCGATCATGCCGAGCCCGGTCGCGGTTGCGTTCCCGTCGAAGGTCGGCTGGTAATAAGGGGCAGCCAGGAAGTTATCCAGCCGGCGGACTTCCCCCGAAACGTTGAACTTCGAGTAGACGCCGTCGACCGTCAATTCGAGCGTGTCGGTCGGCTTGAACTGGACGGCCCCAGCAAGGTTGATCCGCTCGCGCTGTTCCTGCGTGCGCTGGTAATACAGGCTCTGGGGGACGTTGACGTTGCCCGAGCGCGGGTATCGCGCGTCAGCGCCCGTGATCAGGGTGGGGGTGCCGCCGATCACCGAGATAATGTCGGGCCGCCCGTTGATCCAGCCGTCGATCGCGATGGAATCGTCCTGGTTCTTGCGGTTTGTGTACGAGCCCGACAACACGACGCCAAAGGTCTTGTCGGGATTGGTCCACGACGCCGTGGCCGATGTATCAGGGCCTGCCTTCTTGCGCAGCGTATCGTAAATCGCACCGGCCGACGCCGCGAAGTGGAACCCGCTGCGGCCCGAGAGCGGGCGTGCGGTGATGATGTTGACCGTGGCCCCGATGCCGCCTTCCTGAAGCTCGGGGACGTTCGACTTGAACACGTCGGTCCGCTGAATCATGTTGGACGACAGGACGTCGAACGAGAATTCACGCCCCGGATTGTCGGTCGCCATGACGCGCCCATTGACCAGGACGGTGTTGAATTCCGGCCCGAGACCGCGAACGGTGATGAATTGGCCTTCGCCGCCCGATCGGTCGATCGCGACGCCGGTGATGCGCTGGAGCGATTCAGCGATGTTGGAATCCGGGAATTTGCCGACGTCTTCCGCGCTGATGCTGTCGACGATCTGCTGCGCGTCGCGCTTCACACGCGCCGAATTGGCGAGGCTGCTGCGGATGCCGGTGACGACGATATCCTCACCAGGGGCAGGGGCGTCCTGGCCCGGTTCGGCGGCCGTCGAGGTTGGTTCCTGCGGTTGGCCGGTGGGGTTGTCCTGGACAGATCCGGGGGTCGGCGCGGTCACATCCTGCGCAAACGCCGGCATGGTGACAAGCGCGCTGCCGAGCAGCAGACAGGCTCGTGCGGAACGAAACTTCATAATCCTCTCCCAGTGTAGGGCAAAACAAGCCCATTCAGTTTTTAGTTATCCCGAGCTTATGGTTGCTCGATGATCGGTTGTTTCGAAGTCACGCAGCCGTAATCAATCCAATGGCTGTACTGATTGTCGGTTTGACAGCTTTGTCGCTGCCCAGCGTTTCTTCGATGAACGAGATGGCGGTATTTAATCTTCGGCCCCGCACGATGCCGGGGTAGGGAAACGCCGCCGCGGCGGCTGGTTACCTTGCCGTGTTGATCGGCAACGAGCGCGCACGCGCGCGATCGCACAGCCACGCGATTCGCCTGTATGCTGGCATCGGATCGGTGCGGGGGGCCGCTAAACATGCGGGGTCTGGTGCGGCGACGTTCGCGGCGCCCATCCAGAGAGACGGCTTTGTCAGAAATGGCATGCACGCCGTGCGCGATCGATAGACCGAACCCGGTCGGTTGCGGCGCGCGATCGCGCGTGTGCATCTGATAGCAGCGTCTGTTCTGACCATGCCAGCCCCTCCTTTTGCGACCTCTTCGTGCCGCCGTTAGTGACTGAGTATGTACGTTTATTAAGAATGTAAAGGATTACATATCGCGCTGCTTTTGCCGACGCGGTGGGGCGTTTCGGGGGCATGACGGACGTTGTGGAGGCTCTGTGATGCAGGGGGATCAGGTGCTCCCGAACCGCGATCGATCGATACCACGCCACAGAGCGACGGGTTGGTGGAACCGACGCCGCTGCGGTTTCGGATGGAGTGGCCTCGAAGCGCACGTCTGCCCACGACGTCTCGCATGGTCGAAACCGTCCTACGGCCGCGCCGAGCCTGGCACGGCCGTACTGTAGGATCGCCAATCTTGGCGGTCAGCGCGCCAGCGGGAGCGGCGGCGAATAGTCCGTCATCGTCATGAACACACTGTCGACCTTCGTGACGAGCTTGCCGCCCACTTCGGACGCTACAGCCACAGTGCGCCATTCCGGATCTTCGGTGAACGCCTTCCAACTGGCGTCGCGCGCGGCGCGGCTGGGATAGGCCAAGACATAGATCACACGGCCTTCGGGCGATGCTTCGGCGGGCATCTCGTTCCAATAAGCGACGTTGCGCATCCCGTGCTTCTTGAACAGCCCGAGCGTGTGTTCGCGGAAACGCGCGTTCAAAGCGGCGAGCTTGCCCGGCGCGGGATAATAGGTGCGCAGTTCATAGATCAGCGCCTTCGAATCTGCCGCAGCGGCATTTGCTGCAGTCACCTGCGCAGATACCGGGACGGCGGAAACGCAGAGCGCCAGACAGGCGAGAGCAAAGCGCATGGATGTATCCTTGATCAAGAAGGCCTTGGCGTACCCCGCTCGTGTGTTCTCCGCAACGCCGGGGTTCGGGAAGCACGGCAACGGTCGAACGAGGCAAATGGGATTCAAAGGTTTTTACGTTCCAGCGTAAGCCTGCTGTCCCGGCAGAAGCCGCAAGCGGCACCGACAAATCGTGTTTTCGCGCTTTTCGAGCCCTTGAGCTTCCAGTCCAGCCACGCCGTCACGACTTCCGCAGCGATGCCGCCGTGGGGCTGCATGTAGGTGCCGCCATGCCCTACCGGAATGTTCACCAGAGCCGCCGGGATCGTGCCTAGCCGTCGGTAATCGTCGGTGCCGTTGGCATAGGCGATGTCGGTCGGGCCTCCCAACACATACAGGATCGATCCGTGCAGCGTGGCGAGCAGCGTCTTGTCCGAGACGACGCCGTTGAGTGGGTTGGGGCCGTCTTTGAAAAAGCCGCTGTTCATGACGACGGCGGTGGTGACTCGCGGGTCCTGTGCTGCGGTCAGCGCCTGCAATCCGCCACAACTCCAGCCGGAAACCGCGATCCTGGTCGTTGCGATGCGCCCCCGGAAGGGGCTGCCAACGCGTCCGTTCTCGCGTTGTGCCCAATCCACCGCATCGGTCAGCAGCCGCGTTTCGGTTTCCAGCGTGAGTTTGCCGGGAGCAGGGGGCGTTGGCGCCGGTCGCGTGGGGCGTGGGAACGTGCCCGACGCGATGACAAGATAGCCGCGCGACGCGATTTCGAGCAGATGGTTCCGCGAACTCGTGCCGTCGGCGCTGCATCCGCCATTGCCGAACACATAGACGGGGAGGGATTTGCGGCCCAATCGTGCAAGGTCCGCCGGCCGATAAACCACGTGATCCGGCAGGTCCGTCCGCTCTTCCATCAATGCGGGGTAGGGGCCGCTGCCATGTTCCACCTGTTGCGCGAAGGCGACCGGCGATAGCGACGTGGCCAGTATTGCCAGTATCAGGCGTTCGATACCCATCTAACCTTCTCCCTGCGGACTTAGGTTTTGTCGGAGTATTGTCGCATTGGAAAGCGGCAATCGGGAACAATACTGCGATGTCCGACCAAGGCTGTTCGTGCGGGTGTTCGGGATCACGGCAATTGCGGCGGCGCGGACGAACCGACCTTAAAACCGGCCTGCCCGTTGGCGGTGAGTCCCTGACAGGGAACAGGCAATGCGATAACGACGGATCAAATGATAGGCCGACATACAATCGCTACCCTAGCTATCTCCGTTCCCGCGTTCGCCGTTGGGGGTGCCGTGTCCCGCTACAGCCTTCGGGCCACCGAAACGCGTTGGCAGATCGCGGCCTTCGTCGCGCTGGCAGCCGGCGTGGAAGCGATGGTGCATTTGAGCAGCCCGAAGCGTGCGTCGATCGTCCGCGGCTCGCTGAATGCGATGGCCGCGGCCGCCGTGATCGTATCGGTCAAATTTCATCTCGAGCCCGGTGCGCGCAAGCACGACACCGCGATCGCGCGAGATGTCGCCCGGACCGTCGTCAACGCTGTGGCCGACTAGGCGGTACCGGCGGGCCGGAACGGGACGCAGCCGCACCCTGCGCCTGCGTCCCCATGCTCGTCCCTCAGGCTGCAACCACGATCTTGACGAGCGTTCCGACCTTCAGTGGCTGGTCCGGGTTCAAGCCGTTGAGGGTGGTGAACCGCTCCTCCCGCAGGTCGGGAAAGGCCATGCGCGCTGACAACGAGGCGATCGTGTCACCCGATCGGACGGTGACGATGCGGATCAGCTTGCGGTCCGTCGCTGCGCCATAGGGCAGTCCATCGAGCATCCGGAGGAATGCGGTGTCCTGAACAGGCTGGACTTCCGGTTTACCCGTCGCCGTTGCGAGTTCGACGGCGCGACGCACGCGATCCTCGCCATTGGGATGGGTCGACGCCCAGGTGGGAACCGACCGGGCGGGCGTCCCGGTTGCCTGTGCGCTGAGGCTGGTGGAGGCATCGAGCGCCCCCAGTATGTCGGCGGCGGCAAAAGGGTCGTAGCCTGCGGCCGTCATGTACCGAATGCCGAGCGCATCCGCCTCATACTCCTGGTTACGGCCGTACCGGAGCGTGTAGAGTTGCGCACCCGTGCCGACGACACGACTGGCGACGTCGCTCTTGGTGACCGCAGCCGCCCCCGCCGCCAGCAGTGCACCAATCGTCGAGCGTGTGTTGCGACTGTTGGCGTGGCGTGCCGCGACATGGCCGACCTCATGGCCGAGCACGGAGGCCAGCTCCGCTTCGGAATTCATCAGCGCGAGCAGTTGACGCGTTATGTAGATGTAACCGCCGGGGATCGCGAACGCGTTTTCCACGGGCGAGTCCAGCGTGGTGACGACGAAATCGCCGGTGGCGTTGGATAGTCCGGACCGGGTCGCCACGCGCTTGCCAACCCGTTCGACGAACGCAGCCTGCGGTCCTGTATAAGCTCCGCCGAACTGCGCGATCAGTTGCGGGTTGGCAGCAGCGCCCTGCTGTCGGTCCGTTGCCGAAATGGAGGACGACCGGTTCGCCTGTTGCGCATTCGCCGGGTTTGCGATGCTCAGTCCCACGAGCAGGCTTGCCATGGCCAGCTTCATACTATGTCCTCTTGTCCGTGGTGGTGAATGGCTACCCTAAATTGCCATTGGGCTGAAAGGACAAGAAAAAACTCTTGTGACGCTGGCAAAGGGGAATGTCCGGGCTTCACGATGGCACAGCGTCTTATGCGCAACGCCGAACACGCGCGACCGGACGTCCCCCATGCGCATCGCGGATCGTTCGACCAGAACCATGCGTCAGCGACCCGCTGGGGCAAACGCTGGTAAACCTCCGACGACGCTCAGAAAGTTGCGCGTCAGTAGCGGTGGCGCGTCTGCGTGGACCAGCCACATCGCCGATGTCGCGCGATCATCCCGCAAGGGGGTGTAGACCAGACCCGCCGACTGCAGCGACGCGAGCGATTCCGCGATGATCGTCACGCCAATGCCGGCGGCCACCAGGCCGAGCAGCGTGGAGACTTCGCGAACATGCTGTGCAACCCGGGGTTCGACGCCGGCGTCGCGCATCAGGTCGAACAGCGCCTCGGTAAAGCCGCCGCTGCGATCGCTTGCGTAGACCACGAGCGATTGGTCGCCCAGGTCGGACAGATGCAACCCCGCGCGCGTCGCCAGCGGATGATCGGGCCGCGTCGCGACGACGAGGCGTTCGCGCAGGATCAGTGTCGCGGTGAGGCCTTGCGGCACAACCGGGCTGTCGAAGCTTCGCAGGAAACCGAGGTCGAGATCACCGTCCCGGATGGCAGGGATCTGTGCGGTCCCGGCGACTTCATTCAACGACAGTTGAACGTCGGGATAGCGTTGTCGGAACGCGTATAAGGCGGTCGCCACCTGCGGGATGAACGGGGCGGAGGCGTTGAAGCCGATGTTCAGCTCGCCGAGTTCACCATTCCCGGCGCGACGCGCGATGAGGACCGCGCGGTCGGCCTCTGCGAGCGTCCGCCGTGCTGCATCCAGAAACAGCGACCCTGCCGACGTCAGCGCGACCCGTCGGCTGGTACGTTCGAGCAGCACGACCCCCAGTTCGTCCTCAAGCAATCGGATCTGCTGGCTGAGTGGCGGTTGGGATATGCCGAGATGTGCCGCCGCCCGCGCAAAGTGGAGATCGGTGGCGACCTGGACGAAGTACCGGAGATGTCGCAATTCCATGATTGATATCTATAACGTCTCAATCGACGTGGAAACAATATTAGACTTGGTGGAAACAAAGACCGAATGGTGCGGTGCGTCATCGCAACCGGTGGCGTGCAACCTTTCATCAGGCGTCCTCCCCAGGCATGACCGATCGCTCCCAGCGCGGGTCCTTTGCGGGCCAGATTCACGATAGAGGCACCGCATGATCGGGATCGTACGCGTCGCGCTGGCACGCCCGCTGACCTTCATCGTGATGGCGATCCTGATCGCGATCGTCGGCATCCTTGCGGCGGTTCGGACCCCGGTCGACATCTTCCCCGATATCCGCGTGCCCGTGATCGCGACCGCTTGGCAGTATAGCGGTCTTTCCCCCGATGAGATGTCGGGGCGGATCATCACCCCGTTCGAACGCGTGCTGACCACGACGGTCAACGACATCGACCATATCGAAAGCCAGTCGCTCCC
Source organism: Sphingomonas sp. PsM26 (assembly GCA_030433805.1). GTDB lineage: Bacteria > Pseudomonadota > Alphaproteobacteria > Sphingomonadales > Sphingomonadaceae > Sphingomonas. The sequence goes on from JARUXA010000002.1 coordinate 229,971, forward strand.
CGGGATCGGGGTGGTGAAGATCTATTTCCAGCCGGGTGCCGACGTCCGCACCGCGACCGCGCAGGTCACCTCGGTGTCGCAGACCGTGCTCAAGCAGTTGCCGCCGGGCGTCACGCCGCCGTTGGTGCTCAATTACAGCGCTTCGACCGTGCCGATCGTCCAGCTCGCGCTGTCGGGGGTGGGGTTGTCCGAAGGCAAGATGTTCGATCTTGCGGTCAATCAGGTCCGGCCGGGGCTGGTCACGGTACCGGGCGCGGCGATCCCCTATCCGTCGGGGGGACGGACGCGGCAGATCCAGATCGATCTCGACCCGCTGGCGCTGCAATCGAAGGGTCTGTCCGCGCAGGACGTCGGCAATGCGATCGCCGCGCAGAACCAGATCAACCCGGCGGGCTTCGCCAAGATCGGTGGTTTCCAGTACAGCGTGCGGCTGAACAACGCGCCGGGATCGATCGAGGAACTCAACAACATCCCGGTCAAGATCGACAATGGCGCGACGATCTACATGCGCGACGTGGCGCACGTCCGCGACGGGTCCGCGCCGCAGACCAACGTCGTCCATGTCGACGGATCGCGCTCGGTGATCATGACCGTGCTCAAGAACGGTGCCACCTCGACGCTCGCGATCGTGCAGGGGATCAAGGACACGCTGCCAAAGATCCAGGAGACGCTACCACCTGCGCTCAAGATCGTGCCGATCGGCGACCAGTCGCTGTTCGTGAAGGCCGCGGTCGAGGGTGTCGTCAAGGAAGGCATCATTGCTGCGGCGCTGACGTCGCTGATGATCCTGCTGTTCCTGGGATCGTGGCGGTCGACCGTGATCATCGCGATCTCGATCCCGCTCGCGATCCTTGCGGCGATCATCGGACTGGCGGTCACGGGCAACACGCTCAACACGATGACGCTGGGCGGGCTGAGCCTTGCGGTCGGCATCTTGGTCGACGATGCGACCGTGACGATCGAGAACATCAACTGGCATCTCGAACAGGGCAAGTCGGTGACGCAGTCGATCCTCGACGGCGCGGCGCAGATCGTTACCCCGGCGTTCGTTTCGCTGCTGTGCATCTGTATCGTGTTCGTGCCGATGTTCTTCTTGCCCGGCGTGGCGGGGTTCCTGTTCGTGCCGCTCGCGCTCGCGGTGGTGTTTGCGATGATCGCGTCGTTCATCCTCTCGCGCACGCTGGTGCCGACGATGGCGATGTATCTGCTGAAACCCCACGCGCAGGGGCATGAGCATGAGGCGGGGACGCCCGCGTCGCGCAACCCGCTGGTTCGCTTCCAGCGTGGGTTCGAGCATCGCTTCGAACGCTTCCGCCTCAGCTATGGCGGGATGCTCGAGCGTGTGCTGGCGGCACCCAAGCCGTTCGTGATCGGCTTCCTTGCGGTGGTGCTGCTGTCGTTCCTGCTGGTCCCGTTCCTCGGGCAGAACTTCTTCCCGGCGGTCGACGCGGGGCAGATGGCGCTCCACGTCCGCGCGCCGGTCGGCTCGCGGATCGAGCAGACCTCGGCACAGTTCGACCTAATCGAGCGGCGCATCCGACAGATTATCCCCGCGAACGAGCTGGTCTCGGTGGTCGACAACATCGGGCTGCCGGTCAGCTCGATCAACACGACCTATAACAATTCGGGCACGGTCGGCCCGCAGGACGGCGACATTCTGATCCAGCTGTCCAAGGAGCACGCGCCGACTGCGGATTACGTCCGGCAATTGCGCGAGCGCCTGCCGCGCGATTTCCCGGGTTCGACCTTCTCGTTCCTGCCCGCCGACATCACCAGCCAGATCCTCAACTTCGGCGCACCCGCGCCGATCGACATCCAGATCTCGGGGAAGGATGCCACCGCGAACCAGGCCTATGCGCGCAAGATCCTGCGGCGGATCGCCGCGATCCCCGGCGTCGCCGACGCACGCATCCAGCAATCCGCGCGCTATCCGCAGCTCAACGTGTCGGTCGATCGCAGCAGGATTGGCCAATATGGCCTGACCGAGCGTGACGTCACGACCAGCGTCGCGAGTTCGCTGGCGGGCACGTCGCAGACCGCGCCGGTGTTCTTCCTCAGCCCGGAGAATGGCGTGTCCTACCCGGTCGTGGCGCAGGCGCCGGAGTATCGCGTCGGGTCAATGGACGATCTTGCGAGCATTCCGGTGACGGGTGCCAACGGCAGTTCGCAGGTTCTGGGCGGGATCGGGACGATCGTCCGGTCCAACGGCGCGGCCGTCGTCTCGCACTATAACATCGCGCCGGTGACGGACATTTTCGCGACCCCCGCTGGGCGCGATCTGGGTGCAGTCGCCGGCGACATCAACACGGTTCTCGCGGAACTGAAAGGCCAGGCACCCAAGGGTGCGACCGTCACGCTGCGCGGGCAATATGCGACGATGAACGGGGCGTTCTCAGGGCTCGGGTTCGGGCTGCTCGGCGCGATCGTGCTGATCTACCTGCTGATCGTCGTCAATTTCCAGAGCTGGCTCGATCCGTTCGTGATCATCACCGCCTTGCCGGGGGCGCTTGCCGGGATCGTGTGGATGCTGTTCGCGACGGGGACGACGCTGTCGGTCCCGGCGCTGACCGGCGCGATCATGTGCATGGGCGTGGCGACCGCGAACGCGATCCTCGTCGTCAGCTTCGCGCGCGAGCGGCTCGCAGACCTCGGCGATGCGACCGCCGCCGCGCTCGAGGCGGGGATGACTCGTTTCCGTCCGGTGTTGATGACGGCGCTCGCGATGATCATCGGCATGTTGCCGATGGCACTCGGGCTGGGCGAGGGCGGCGAACAGAATGCGCCGCTCGGGCGCGCGGTGATCGGCGGGCTGCTGGTGGCGACCTTCGCGACGCTGTTGTTCGTGCCCGTGGTGTTCAGTCTGGTGCACCGCAAGAAGGCTAATGCTGCGGCTTCGCCATCGAACCCGCATTTGGAGAGTGTGCATGTCTGAGCGCGGTCAAAGCCGGTCCCTGAAGACCGTCGGGATCGTCGCGGCGGTGGTGGCGGTCGGCATCGTCGGTGCCGGCATCGCGACGCGGTCACAGTCGGAGAAGAAGCTCGCGGGCTGGACGAGCGCGCAGGCAACGCCGACGGTCGCGGTCATCCACCCCAAGGCCGCCGGAAGCAGCACCGCGCTGACGCTGCCCGCCACGCTCCAGGCGCTCAACACCGCGCCGATCTATGCGCGGACGAGCGGTTACGTGCGCAAATGGTATGTCGACATCGGCGACAGCGTCCGCGCCGGGCAGACGCTCGCGGTGCTCGACGCACCCGAGGTCGATCAGCAACTCGCTGCGGCGCAGGCCGACCTGCAGACCGCGCAGGCGAACCAGCAGCTCGCTGCCTCGACCGCGACGCGCTGGCGCAACATGCTGAGCAAGGACGCGGTATCGAAGCAGGAGACCGACGAGAAGATCGGCGACCTGGCGGCCAAGGTCGCGGTGACGAATGCGGCGCGCGCCAACGTTTCGCGGTTTCGCTTCACGCAGGGGTTCACGCGGCTGATCGCGCCATTCAGCGGCGTCGTCACGACGCGCTCGACCGACATCGGTGCGCTCGTCACCGCGGGCACGGCGGCATCGACGCCGTTGTTCACCGTATCGGATGTCCGCCGGATGCGCGCCTATGTCCGCGTCCCACAATCCTATTCCGCGCAGGTCCATCCCGGTCAGCACGTTGCGCTGACGTTGCCTGAATATGCCGGGCGGACGTTCGATGCTGTGCTCACGCGAACGGCGGGTGCGGTCGACCAGCGATCCGGCACGGTGCTGGTGGAAGTGCAGGCGGACAATCAGGACCGCGCGTTGAAGCCGGGAAGTTACGCTCAGGCAAGTTTTCCGGTCATGGGGGCGAGCGGCGCGATGACGCTCCCAGCCAGTGCATTGATGACGGGGCAGCGCGGCACGCAGGTCGCGCTTGTCGGGCAGGATGGCAAGGCACATCTCAAGAGCATCCAGATCGGCCAGGACCACGGCGAGACGGTCGAGATCAACGCCGGGCTCAAGGCCAGCGACCGCGTGATCGACAACCCGCCCGATGCGCTGGCCGACGGCGATGCGGTCAGCGTGGCGCGGGGCGGCGCGGATGGTGCGCATGCGGCGCGTTAAGGGCTGGCTGCGCACGACGGTCGCATCGGCGGCGCTCGTGGCGACCGCTGCGTGTTCGGTCGCGCCGGATTACGCGCGCCCTGCCGTCGCTACGCCTACCGCGTACAAGGAGGCTGGCGTCCCCGGCTGGCAGAATGCCGGTGTCGCCGTGCCGCCGGCAGGGCACTGGTGGGAAGCGTTCGGCGATCCCGTGCTTAGCGCGCTCGAGGGCCGCATAGAGGCTGGCAATGCCGACCTCGCCGCAGCGGTCGCGCGCTACGATCAGGCGCAGGGATTGCTGCGGCAGGCCCGTGCGGACCGCATCCCGCAAGTCAGCGCGGCGACCGACGTCAGCCGCCAGCGGCTTTCGGCCGGGCGTCCGCTGTCGCTTGGCAACGCAGCGACCTACACGCTGGGCACGGTCGGTGCGTCGGTCGATTATGAGGTGGATCTGTTCGGGCGCGTGCGGAACTCGATCCGTTCGGGGCGCGCGAACGTCGCGGCGAGCGCGGCGGACCTTGCCGGCGTGCGGCTCGGGTTGCAGGCGCAACTCGCCAGCGTTTATTTCGAGATGCGTGGGCTCGATGCGCGGATCGTGCTGTTGCGTCAGACGGTCGATGCATTCCAGCGTGCGTTCACGCTGACGGACACGCGGCACACCGGCGGGATCGCGTCGGGGATCGACGTCAGCCGGTCCCAGAACCTATTGTCGAGCGCGCGGGCGGAACTGGAAGCGGTGTCGGTCGACCGCCAGCGCGACGAACATGCGATCGCGGTGCTCGTCGGCGACGCACCAGCCGGTTTCGCGATCGGGGTGGTCGAGGCGCAGACCAAACCGCCCGTTGTGCCTGCCGGGCTACCCTCCGCTTTGCTCGAGCGGCGTCCCGACATCGCTGCCGCCGAGCGCCGGGTGGCGGCGGCGAACGCACGGATCGGGGTCGCGCGGGCTGCGCTGTTCCCGAGCATTACCCTGGGAGCTTCCGGCGGGTTCGAGGCTGCGAGTGGTGCGCTGTTCAGCGCGGCGAACGGTTTCTGGGCGCTCGGACCGCTCTCGGCCGCAGTTGCGGTGCTCGATGGGGGCCGCCGCCGTGGCGGCGTCCAGGTTGCGCGGGGCGAGTTCGACGAAGCTGCGGCTACCTATCGGCAGACTGTCCTGGTCGCATTCCGCGAAGTCGAGGATGATCTGGCGAGCCAGCGCTTCCTCGCCGCGCAGGAACGCGAACAAAGCCAGGCTGCCGCCGCGGCGGAACATACGCGCGAACTCGCGTTGATCCGGTATCGCGATGGTGCGGCGGACTATCTCGAGGTCGTGACCGCGCAGACCGCGGCGCTCGATGCCGAGCGGGCGTTGCTCGATGTCCGCAGTCGGCAACTCCAGACCGCGACCGACCTGATCCGCGCGCTTGGCGGGACGTGGTGATGCGGTCGGTTGCTGCGGCGGCTTAACGATAGGTCAGACGGCTCGCACGGACCATTTCCGCGATCCATCCGGTCAGCAACGTCGAGTAGATCCGCTGATGCTGCGGGTCGCGCATCGCGTGCGTTGCGCCCTGGATGATGCGGTGGCTGAGCGAATTCGCCTGCCGGAACGCCGCCTGCATCGACAGCAACGCTTCGCGCGGGATTTGTTCGTCCTTCTCCGATTCAACGATCAGCACGTCGCCGTGGAATTCGGTGCAGGCCGCCAGCGCGCGATCGTTGCCGGGCTGGTGCGGCTGCTGGCGATAGGTACGCACGACCTGCTTATCGAGCTTCGCCTTGGGGGTGTCCCAATGTTCGTCCGGGTACAGCGCGGGCACCCGCATCGCGAGCCACCGTACCGGCCGTAACGCGGTCAGCAGCATGGCGAGATATCCGCCGTAGCTCGTCCCCACCACACCGACCGCCGACCGGTCGATCATCGGCTGGGCGACGAGATAGTCATAGGCCGCCAGGACATCGTCGAGACTGTCCTGCCGCGTCACCGTATCCTTGTCGGCGCCGCTGTCGGCATGGCCGCGCAGATCGAAGGTGAAGCAGATGCAGCCAAGCCGTGCCAGTTCCTCGGCGTGCCCGAGGTCCTCCGCCTGATCGCCGCCCCAGCCGTGGATGAACAGGAAGCCCGGCACCGGTGCCTCGGGTTTGAGCAACGTCCCGGCGATTTTCTGACCGCCGACCTGCAACGCGACCTTGCCTTCGTCGACCTCGCTCGGGTCGCTCATGCGAGGCGCACCGCATATTTGGTCATCGCCCCCACCACCGGGTCGGTCCCGTGATAATAGACGATCGCACCGGTCGGCGGCGTGATCAGGTCATAGACTTCGACCGTCGAGCAGCGGACCGAGTGGGTATGTGGTTCGGCCCGGAGCGCCTCGAATGCGGCGATTTCCGCACCGCTGGCACCGCCCACGCGCCATGACTGTTCGAGCACGCCGATCCGGCGGGTTCCCATGTGGTCGGTCCCTTCGATCACATCGTAGTTGCGACGCGTCAGTTTCACCGTCGGATAGGCGCAATGCGCGGCATGATCGAACATCGCGGCGCATTCGATCGCGCGGACCAGGGACGGCGGAAGATCAAGCGCCGCGAGCGCGTCCAGATCGCCACGAACGACGCACAGATCCGACCCGCCATAGACTTCGCGACCGTGATGATCGGTCGTGAGATTCTGGCTGCCCCAGTAACTAATGCTGTCGTCGCCAAGCTGCACCGACCCCACGCTGTAGGTGACGACATCGGTCAGGTTCGCTTCGAGCACGATGCCATGATGTGCAAGCGTCTCGGGATCTTCCAGCGCCAGCGCGGCGTCGAGCATGGTCTCGTCGTGGACGACGCTTTGTCCAAGGCCAGCCTTGCCGCATACGTCCTTGATCCGCACCGAACCGTTCGCCAGCAGCAGCCGTCCCGCTCGTGCCGCATCGTCACGACTGAACGCGGTATAGCCCGATAGCGCGGCATCGCCGATCATGTCCGCCATCATGTCGGACCAGAGCGTCGGACGATCCGCCGCGGCATCGACCAGCGGGTGCGTGATCGCCTTCGTGCCCACGAAGACCGCGGGCACGATCCCGCCGAGAACCGGCGTCGTATCGAGCGCCGCGTCGTGCTGCGATCGATCGAGCGTATCGCCCGGTACCAACAGAATGCTTTCGCCTTGCACCGCGCCGGGTGTCTTAGCCGTCAGTGGGGCGACCCCGAGATAGTCCGCGATCTTCGCCAGCAGACGTTCGCGACCGACACGGTCATGCTCGTTGCCCGACGGTTGATCGCCGTCGGCAAGCGCAGCGACGCCAGTGTATCGCGGCGCGAACGAATCAGGATATTGGCGTGAGAAAGTCCGGTCCGTACCGACGGATGTCGTCCCGAGCATATCGAATACCTTGCCACAGAAAGGAACAAGCTGAACGTCTGTTCATCTAAGTGGTTCAGTAACAGTCGTCTTTCGTGCGACATTTATGATTGATCTGGATCGAGTGAGCGGTCGTTGTTCACCGTTAGATGCGTTTCATGCGACCGAAAATATCGCGGTCGATCTCAGCGTCGTCGAAGCAGCATCAGTCCGCCAAGGCTGAGGATCCCGGCAGCGACGAGATATACGCCGACCAGGCCAAGTCCCCCGCGCGCGGCGAGCGCCTGCGCCGCGATCGGCGCGAGTGCGCCGCCGATGATTCCACCCAGGTTGAACGTGATCGAAACGCCCGTGTAGCGCACGCCCGGCTCGAACAGCGACGGCAGCCATCCCCCGAGCGGACCATAAGCGAACCCCATCGCAAACAGCGATGCGGCCAGCCAGACGAACACGATCCACAAGGAGCCGGACCCCAGCATCGGCCCCATCAGCAACCCCGACAGGACGCAGCCGACAAAACCCCAGCGTAGCATCCGCGTCGCCCCCGTCCGGTCCGCCAACGTACAGGCGACGATCACCCCGAGCGCGAGGAACAGGATTGCGCCGATCTCCACCCCGAGGAAGGCCTGGCGGCCATAGCCCAAGGTCGTCGTCCCGTAGCTCAGCGCGAAGGCGGTGGTGAGGTAGAACAGCGCGAAGCAGGCGACCACGCCCGTCGTCCCAGCGACCGTCGCGCGGAGATGCGACCCGAACAGCGTCGCGATCGGGACGCGGGGCAGCGCATCGTGCGCGGCAGCTTCGCGAAACGCGGGTGTCTCCGTCAGCTTGAGGCGCACCCAGAGGCCGAGGACGACGAGCACCGAACTCGCCAGGAACGGCAAGCGCCAGCCCCAGTCGCGAAACTGCTGATCGCTCAGAATGGTGCCGAGCAACAGAAAGAAGCCATTGGCAGCGATGAACCCGATCGGCGCGCCCAGCGGCGGGAACATGCCCCAGCGGTTCTCATGCCCTCTGGGCGCATTCTCCACCGCGAGCAGCGAGGCACCACCCCATTCGCCGCCAAGTCCCAGCCCTTGTCCAAAACGAAGGATGCACAGCAGCAACGGCGCGACCCAGCCAATCTGCGCATATCCCGGCAGGAACGCGATCGCGACGGTCGATCCGCCCATCAGCATGAGCGATGCGACCAGCGTCGACTTTCGCCCGAGGCGATCACCAAAATGCCCGAACACCGCCGCGCCGAGGGGGCGCGCAAGGAACGCTAGACCGAAGCTGGCATAGGAGGCGAGCAACTGGACGCCGGGGTCTTCGGCGGGGAAGAACAACGGCCCGAAGACGAGCGCCGCGGCGGTCGCGTAGATGTAAAAATCGTAGAATTCGACCGACGTGCCGATCAGGCTGGCGAGCAGGATGCGGCGGGTCGATGCCGGGGCAGTCGCAGTGCCGGGCGTAGGAGCGGTCTTCATTTGCAAGGGTCTACCGTGCCAAATGAACCGTGTCGAAGATCGTTGCACTGCAGTGATGACCTAGCATCTGGCGGCGCGGGGCGTTTGCGACGATGCCCGAACACCGAGACTGCTTGCGTCCATCTTCCGATCGCATCGTCAACGGTATGCCTTCTGACGAGGCATGTTCGTTGCGCGCAGATTGCAGCAAGATTTATTGTTTGTCGCGGAGGGGGCGACGGCGGGGCCGCAATGGGGGAGGGCCGAACTCCATACCCGCTGCCGCCACCGCGCGCGTATCGCTTGAGAACGCCAGATAGGGACCAATTTAATACCATCGTCCATCTGGATGATTGAATTACTTAAATTAAATTATTAATAGTCGTTTGAAGCAGGTTCGGCGCTACGCCGACCGCACTGGACGGGGATGGTCTATGCAAGTGGTTCGACGCACATGAGTTCCGTATTGGAGGTCCAGGAAGCGGAAGCCCGTTCGGCGTCGGGGATGCTGCGCGCCGGGATCGAGCTTGGGGGAACCAAGTGCGTCTGCACGCTCGGGTATGAAGACGGAGACGTTCTCGACCAGACCACCGTCCCCACCCTGCATCCCGACGAGACCCTGCCGGTGATCGTCGCGATCCTGCAGAGATGGTGGGACACGCATGGCTTCGCTGCGCTCGGTATTGCATCGTTTGGGCCGATCGAACTGAACCCTGAGTCGGACCACTATGGGCAGATCGGCGCGACGACGAAGGCCGGCTGGGCAGGAACCGACGTTCGCGGCATCTTGTCGGCGCCGTTCGACGTCCCGACCGGGTTCGACACGGACGTCAACGGCGCTGCGCTTGCCGAAATGGCGTGGGGTTGCGCGGTCGGGATGGACGACTTCGCCTATGTCACCGTGGGGACCGGAATCGGTGTAGGCCTCGTCGTGCACGGCCTGCCGACGCGCGGGATCGGGCACAGCGAACTTGGTCACATCCGCGTTCCGCGCTTGCCGGACGACCGCGTCCCAAGCTTCTGCCGCTTCCACGATGATTGCGTCGAGGGGCTGGCGTCCGGGTCGGCGCTCGCATTACGGCTGGCAGGGCGATCCGCTGCCAACATTCCCGCCGACGATCCGGTATGGGAGCCGATGGTGCATACGCTCGCCGTTCTGTGCCACACGCTGGTTTGTGCGACCGGACCGCATCGGATCGCGATCGGGGGCGGGGTTGTTACCGGCCAGCCGCATCTGCTCGCGCGGATCGAGGCAACGCTTGTTGCCAGCCTCAACGGCTATATGCGGTTGCCAGCGAAAGGTCCGTATGTGGTAGCACCCGCGCTCGGTGACAAAGCGGGGCCGCTAGGGTCCATCGCGGTCGCCAACCTCGCGCTCGCTACCGCTTGATCCTTGCGCTGCGCGCGCGTCATCGACGCGCGCGTGTAGCGTTGTGGGAACGCCGCACAGGGCGGCAAGCGGCTGACTCCAGGACCGCGTGTCAGGACGAAGGCGCGTTGGACGCTGTCTGGCTTGTCCCTGCCGACGGACCAGAGCGTCGCGCCGCATGCATCGCGGCTTTCGCATCGGTTTGTACGGGGTTTGGCATAATCGACCGGTGGTCTGCATAAGACCACCGGCGATTTTGACGCCCCGTCAGGCGGCGGCGGACGTCGCGTCCGCATCGGTCGCCATCAGCGCCCCCAGGAACGTCTCGCGCCACCAGTTGATATCCTGCTGCTCGATCGAGTCCATGCACGCGCGCCAGCGCCGAATCCGCTCGTCGCGGTCCATGCGCAACGCCTTCTGAATCGCGTCCGCCATCTCCTCTGCGCTATACGGGTTGACCAGCAGCGCCTCGGTCAATTGTGCGGCGGCACCGGCGAAACGCGAGAGGATCAGCACGCCTGGGTCTTCCGGGTCCTGTGCCGCGATATATTCCTTGGCGACGAGGTTCATCCCGTCCCGCAGCGGCGTGACCAGCCCGATCTTCGACGCCCGGTAGATCCCCGCCAGGGTATCGCGGCCATAGCCCTGGTTGACGTAGCGGATCGGCACCCAGTCGACGTCGGCATAGGCGCCGTTGATCCGTCCCGACAGGCTTTCAAGCGTGTTGCGGATCCGCTGATAGCTGCCCACCGCGCCACGCGAGGGTGGTGCGATCTGCAACAGGAACACTTCCTTGCGTTCCTCCGGGTGCTCGACGAGGAACCGTTCGTAGCCGAGGAAGCGCTCTTCGAGGCCCTTGGAATAGTCCAGCCGGTCGACGCCGACGATCATGTCGCGGCCGTCCGCGCTGTCGCGCATCCGGCGATAGGTCAGCCGCGCGACGACGCTACGCGCCTGCTCGGCGAATTCGGGCGCGTCGATCCCGATCGGGCAGGCGAGGACGCGGACGCTGCGATCGCCGAGCGTGACGACGCCGTCCGCGATCGTCGCGCCCATTTCAAGCCGCGCGAAATCGAGGAAGCTCTCGAGCCATTCCTCGGTGTGGAAACCGATCACGTCATAGGCGAACAGACGTCGGACGAGTTCCTGCGCTTCGGGGAGGATCGACAGCAGCCGACGCGGCGGCCACGGAATGTGGAGGAAGAAGCCGATCCGGTTGTCGCACCCGCGCTTGCGCAACTCGTCGCCGAGCGGGAACATGTGGTAATCCTGGATCCACACGACGTCTTCGGCCTCGATCAGCGGCTGGACGGTGTCGGCGAAACGTTCGTTGACGCGCTGATAGCCTCCCGCAAAATCGCGTTCATATTCAGCGAGATCTACGCGGTAGTGGAATAACGGCCACAATGTGCGGTTGGCGTAGCCGTTATAATATTCATCGATGTCCTGGTCTTCCAGGTCGATCGTCGCGGTGGTCACGCCATCGTTGCGATGGAAGTTGATGTCGCCGGTGAAATGGTCGGTGCGTTCGCCCGACCAGCCGAACCAGACGCCGCGATATTGCCGAAGTGCGGATTGCAAGGCGACCGCGAGGCCACCCTGCGCGCCCGATTCCGACCCTTTGGGGGCGGAAACGCGATTTGAGATAATAACCAGCCGTGTCATCGGATTGAGCTCCACGGTTTGCTCAGCAAGGCGGCACAATTGATCATGCCGACGAGCGAATAGGTTTGGGGATAATTGCCCCACAATTCACCGGTTTCCGGCTCGATGTCCTCGGACAACAGGCCGGCAGCGGTCCGGCGGGCGAGCATTTCCTCGAACAACGCGCGGGCATCCTCGCTGCGGCCGGTGAAGTGCAGCGCTTCGATCAGCCAGAAGGTGCAGACGTTGAAGGCGGTTTCGGGCATCCCGAAATCGTCCTCGATCGCATAGCGCAGCATGAACGACCCACGGCGCAGACCCGCTTCGGCTGCGTTGAGCGTGTCGATGAAACGCGGATCCTCGGGTTCGAGGAAGCGCAGGTCGAGCAATTGCAACAGGCTCGCGTCGAGATCGTCACCCGAAAAAGTAGCCGACATACGCCTGGTTTCAGGCCGCCAGGCAGCGGTTTCGATCCGTTCGCGGATGGTTTTGGCGCGGTCTTGCCACAAAATAGCACGTTCGGTCAGCCCGAGCTTGTGCGCGGCATTCGCAAGCCGGTCGCACGCCGCCCAGCACATAGCCGATGAGTAAGTATGGACGCTCTGGCGCGTGCGCAACTCCCACAAGCCGGCGTCGGGCTGGTCGTAGTTCGCCCAGGCACGTTCGCCGACATGTTCGAGCGATTCGAAATCCTCCATCCCCGCGAGGCGGAAGAGGCGGGTGTCGAAGAAGGCGTGGACGCTGCACAACACGATCTGGCCGTAGGCGTCGTGCTGGATCTGCTCATACGCCTGGTTGCCGACGCGGACCGGGCCCATGCCGCGATAGCCAGGAAGCGCAGGTTCCTCGCGCTCCTCTAGCTGCGCCTCGCCGAGGACGCCGTATAGCGGCTGGATGTGGCCACCCGCGGCGGCATCGACGATGTTGCGCAGATATCCGAGATAGCCTTCGAGCACGTCGAGCGCGCCGAGGCGGTTGAGCGCCTGCACCGTATAATAAGCGTCGCGCACCCAGCAGTAGCGATAGTCCCAGTTGCGCTGCGATCCGGCATGTTCGGGGATCGACGTCGTCATCGCGGCGACGATCGCGCCGGTTTCCTCATGCTGACACAGCTTGAGCGTGATCGCCGAGCGGATCACCACGTCCTGCCATTCGAGCGGGACGGCGAGACCGCGGACCCATTCCTGCCAATGCGATGTGGTCTTTGCGAGCATCGCGTCGAGCGTCTCGGCGAGGTCGCCCGCGAAACTCTCATCCGGGCCGAGGAAGAAGTGCAATGGACGCTCGACCCGGAAGGCGAGCTCGTTCTGGATCATGCCGACCGGCGCGGTCGTGCTGAGGCGCAGCGCCATCGTCTCGAGCAGGAAGCGGATGTGGTTCGATCCGCCGATCTTCTCGTTGCACGTGCCGCCCCAGCCGCAGGTCGGGCGAAGCTGGATGCGGACGCGCGGGCTGCCCGCGACCGGACGGATGATGCGCGCGAAGGACACCGGGCGATAACTGCGCCCGTTGCTGATGAAGCGCGGGCAGAAATCGATCACCTCGATCGCATTGCCTGCGGTGTCGGTGTGGCGCGTGATCAGGATCGGGGTGTTGCGGATGTAATGCTGTTCGACCGAGACGCTGTTCTCGATCGCGATCCCCCAATAGCCGCGTTCCGGCTCGTCGCCGCCGAGGAGCGCGGAGAACAGCGGGTCGCCGTCGATCCGGGGGACACAGCCCCAGACGAAGCTGCCCGCACGGTCGACGAGCGCGCTGACCTGGCAATTGCCGATCGGCCAGAGATCCAACGAACTCATGCTGTCACCTCGCAAGCCTGTTCGAGCCAAGCAAGCGTCGCGTCGACATTGGGAAGGCGATAGCGTGCGCTGCTATCGCGGGGGGCGCCGATCAGGATGCCTGCACCGCCGAGGTCGGTCGCGGCGACCATTGCGGGCTCGTCGGTATCGTCGTCGCCGAGGAACACCGGTGTGAAGCCCGCCATTGGTGGCGATGCCATCAGCCGTCGCAGCGCCGACCCCTTGTCGCCGCCGCCGACGCGGAGCTCGACCATCATCTTGCCCGTCTGGAGATGCAGCGCGGTTTCATCGGCCAGCGTCCGCGCGAGCGCGTGCGCTTGCGGTTCCATCGCGGGGGCACCGCGATAGTGCAGGGCCGCGCCAAAGGGCTTTTCCTCGACCAGCAGGCCAGGTGTTGTTTTTGCAAAATCTTTCATTGTGTTCAGAATACGATCGAGAGCGGCGAGTCGTTCCGGCAGCGAACGCATTCCGTCGTGCGTTTGCACCTCAAGGCCGTGACTTCCCGCGATCGTGATCGGAAGCGGGCCGAACATGGCAAGAATGCCATCGACCGATCGGCCGCTGATGATCGCGACGCGGTTGTCGAGTTTCGTCCGGAGCCGGTCGAGCAGGCTGGCGAGCCGGTCGTCGACGCTGACCAGTTCGGGGCGCGCGGCAAGCTCGACGAGCGTGCCGTCGAAATCGAGGAACAGCGCCGCGCCACGCAACAGCGTGACGGGCGGGAGCGAATCCGGGGAGGGGGTCGTCATGCGCGCCCGATAGCAAGGCGGGGGGGCTGGCGTCACCCCAAACCACCGTCGTTGCTTCAGCGGGGGGGGGGGGCTGTGAACCCTACACCCAGCGTCACCCTGAACGCGTTTCAGGGTCCACCGCGGATCACGTCCGGTCTGTGCCCGCTGCATGGTGGATGCTGAAACTAGTTCAGCATGACGACGGTTGGGATAGGCTCGGGCTTGGTGGTGAAGCCATGAAAGCGAGCGACCGCTCTCGCCCACAAGCGGACAGTCAGGGCGCGGGCGTCGGCCAGCACATGAAGCGGGCGTTCTCGCCCGAGTTCATACCCCCACCTCAAAACCGGGGAGTTGTCGCAGCCGTTCGAGCGCCGCGTCTTCACCGGTCGCCAGTTGCGGGAACGCCACCCGTGTCTGTCCGGTATCGTCGTTTAGAAGCCACCAAACGTCCGCTCCCCAAGGGCCGCTGTCGTTTGTCTCGACATAGACCGAAGCAAGGTCAGTCATCCTGATGCGCTGCTCCGCCTGCTTGGGTGCTCGGCAGATAATCTCATCATCCGCCGTAACCTTGACGACGAACTGCGCTTCCGGGTGCTTCATGCGGCGATGCTGCTCTGTTTGCAGGTCGGGCGCAATGACCGCTTCCCACCAGATTCGGACATCGGCGCGCAGGATGACTCAACCTCACCGACAACCGCGCCTTCGCTTCTAACGATGGGTACCCTGCTGTATTAAGACGTACCTCGCCGAATGCCGCTTCGAAAATTAGTATTGGTCCCGCAATATGCTAGGAATATTTGGCAGTTCTTTGGCGGATTGTGCACGCTCCATTTCGGCGATAACTGGCTGATACTTATCTCTAATCTTTTTCGCCGCTGACGAGGGACCGAGCTTCGCATATTTGCGGACTCCATCAACGCGATGCCGAACAACTTGCGCTATCGGAAGAAGCGGCTCCAGTCTGGCTACCCTATCAGGCCAATTACCTACGTGTTCAGGGTCCAAAGTTTGAACGATAAGTGGCGCCGCGATGCGCTGGACGGCGATCGCAGAATATATTGCGCCGTCGGTCAGCTCTGAACGCACCTGAAGCACCGCAAGCGCATCTCGCAAGGTAATGGCGTTCTCGTGGATTTGCCTAAACGACTGATGACTTTCTAGAAATGGGAAGCCTCCATTCGCCAAGGTTATGGCTAACTCGTGATAGGCTAGAATTTGGTCTACTGCGGAACAGACCTCTCTAATTACGTCCCGGCGTGCCTTCGCCTCCTTCCTCCTCCGAAACCAGCCCTCCAGCAGAGCAATTACTACCGCTACAAGTGCGATAAGAGCTGCGACGCCTGTCGCGATAGCTGACCACGCGCTCCAGTACGTACCGCAGTCTGTACTTAGGATTGCGCTGCGAGTGCAGATTTCTAACGGGAAATTTTTCCACATATTTGACGAGGCCCCTTCGATATAACCGCTCACCGTGTCCGGTAGACGAAATCTCGTTACCGATACCACATCCGAACGTCCGATGCCGCCCAGTTGCGGACGTTGACGATGCCTCGGAGTGGCCGTCATAAGCGGGTATGCGGATCGAACTTGAGGACGGCTGGAGCCAAGAAGCGCTGAACCTTGTGGTAACGGTTGGCAACACTTCCTTCCGCCTCAACGGTTGTTACAAAGACCATCTGCCCTACGAGCTAACTGAGTTCGCAAATGCGTTAGAACGTGGCGAACAGTTTGCTCCTGAACTTGGTTACGAGCCAGCTTTCAATGTTGGCTTCGTCAGTCGCAACTATCGAGCGTCGTTGTTCAAACCTCGGTTCCGTAGCCGTTGGCTTTGGTGGATGGGTTCAACAAAGGTCCAATCCGAGCTAGAACCAGTAGAAGGTGCGGTCAGCTATCTGCGTGAGTTAGCGGATCGGCTGAGCGGCAGCTAACCACCACCTCTTGCCGTCCAGACCCTTCACAGGCGTCCATTGTTCCCGAAAGCCAACTGGCAGCTTTCGGGTGGGAAATCTGCTAGTCCGCTCCCGCCCACTTCCGGACCTTCGATGCTTAGGGCATTCTGCCCAAAAGAGGACAATGAGAGCAGCGGATTATCATGACACCAGTTGCTCGAATCACGATGGCACTGGTCGCCTTGGCCGTGCTTCCCGGAGGATGCTCGCAGGGGCAAGGCCCGTTCAGAACGGTCCAACTTTGCTTAGCCGGACCGCAGGAGGTACCCAACTTTGTAAGCTTCATGGACGTGATAGCCCAGCAACGCGACATGGAGTTCGCTGACCGGAGCGGTGCTACCGAGGCCGAGTTGCGCGCAATCGGAAACGACAACGTCCGTGTAGCCCATCCTCACGTGAATATCGGAGCTCAATACGGCAGTGATTTCGGCTTTGGCGCAGGTAATCTCGGACTGCCTACACGGCAGATGGCGATTGGGTTCAACGGCAGTAATTTAGAGGAAGCAGGCAAGTTTGCAAACGAGGCAGTCGCGCAACTCTCCACAAGGTGGCGAGTCTATGAAGTCCCGAGGACTAGTGGCGCTCTCCCGCTACCTAACTGCAATTAGAACGGCTGCTTTCAACTGCCCCGGGCCGAAAGCTGCGCGACCGCTCTACACCAAACCATACATTCGCGTTTACGGTCGAGGGGCCACCACCGTCGCCGGGGTGACGGCACCGCCGCCACCCCGACCACACTTCAGCCGTGCGGGCGCATCACCACCTTGATCACGCCGTCTTCCTTGTCGCGGAACTTCTTGTACATTTCCGGCGCATCCTCGAGCGAGGCAGGGTGCGTCACGACGAAGCTCGGGTCGATGTCGCCCGCCTCGATCCGCGCGAGCAGCGGCTTGGTATACGCCTGGACGTGCGTCTGGCCCGCCTTGATCGTCAGGCCCTTGTTCATCAGCGCACCGATCGGGATCTTGTCGCCCATGCCGACATAGACGCCCGGGATCGAGACCGTGCCGCCCATCCGGCAGCTCATGATCGCTTCGCGCAGCACATGGACTCGGTCGGTCGCGAGACCGATCGTCGCCTTGGCCTTGTCGAGCACCGCATCCGCCGAACCGTGGCCCGAGGCTTCGGCACCGACCGCGTCGATGCAGCTGTCCGGCCCGCGACCCTTGGTGCGATATTGCAGCTCGTCATAGACATTCTCGACTTCGCTGAAATCGATCGTCTCGGCGCCGCCGGCTTCCGCCATCCGCAGTCGTTCGGTCACTTCGTCGATCGCGATGACGCGGCCTGCGCCGAGCATCAGCGCCGAGCGGATCGCGAACTGGCCGACCGGGCCGCAACCCCAGATCGCGACCGTATCGCCGGGTTCGATCTGTGCGTTTTCCGCCGCCATGTAACCGGTCGGGAAGATGTCCGAGAGGAACAGCGCCTGTTCGTCGGTGACGCTGTCAGGCACCTTGATCGGGCCGAAATCGGCCATCGGCACGCGCAGATATTCTGCCTGACCGCCGCAATAACCGCCTAACATGTGGCTGAAGCCGAACAGGCCGGCGGGCGAATGGCCCATCGCCTTGATCGCCATCTCGGCATTGGGGTTGGTGGTCGAGCAGGCCGAGAACAGCCCCTTGCGGCAGAACCAGCACTCGCCGCAGCTGATCGTGAACGGTACCACGACGCGGTCGCCGATCTTGAGGTTGGTGACTTCGGAGCCGAGCGCGACGACTTCGCCCATGTTCTCGTGGCCGAGAATGTCGCCCGATTCCATCGTCGGCTGGTATCCGTCGAGCAAATGCAGGTCCGATCCGCAAATCGCGCAAGCGGTTACCTTGATGATCGCATCGCGCGGATGCTTGATCTCGGGGTCTGCTACGGTGTCGACGCGAACGTCACCTTTGCCGTGCCAGCATAATGCGCGCATTGTAGATCTCCGTTGGGGATATCGGGTCTGCCGCTGTCAGCAAACCATCCTGCACGGTTAACGAGCGGTAGGATAAAAGGTCCCACGGACGTTGATGATCTACATCAGTATAGCCCGGACGATTATCCCATCGGTCGACGAATTGACCGCGATTTGCGATACTTGCCCGGAGATGATCTATTCGTCTTGCATGCGCGGCTGGAACAACTTGCCGTTTTCGACGACCAGGATCAGCACCAGCACCGCAACACCGATCGCGAGATAGCCGATCGCGAGTGGGAAGGTCGTGCCGTTGTACGATTGGCCGATCGCGGACCCGACCAGCACTGCGCCGACGCTGGTGATGAATCCCTGCACTGACGAGGCCGTCCCCGCGATATGCCCGACCGGCTCCATCGCCATCGCGCCGAAGTTCGACCCGCACAGCCCGATGCACGTCATGCTCAGCGCCTGAAACGCCATGTACGTCACCAGCGTTTCGTCGCCGGCGCCGATCACCACGAGATGCAACAGCGACAGGCCGATCAGCCCGAACACCGCGACTTGCGAGATCAACCGCGTGCCGAGCCGCTCGACCAGCTGGCTGTTGGCGAAGGACGCGCAGCCCATCGAGAAGGCGCACACCGCGAACAGCACGGTGAAGCGGTCGCCCGCATTGAATTCCTCGACGAAGATCTGCTGCGAGGATGCGACGAACGCGATGATACCGCCGAAGGTCAGCGACGCCGCGACGGCATAGCCTGCGGAATAGCGGTTGGTCAGCGTGAGGCGATAGGAAGCGGTGAGCGTCGCGATCGAGATCGGCACGCGCCGTTCGACCGGAAGACTCTCGGGGAGCCGCGCGAACGTCCAGGCGAGCACGAACGCCGCGAACGCCGCCAGCGCGTAGAAGATGAAGCGCCACGGCCCGATCAGCAGCAGCATCTGCCCGAGGCTGGGCGCGAGGATCGGCACGAGGAAGAAGATCATCTGCGCGACCGACAGGGTCCGCGCCATCGTGCGACCGGAGAAATTGTCGCGCACGATCGCCACCGCGAGGACGCGCGTGGCCGCCGACATCAACCCTTGCAGGATGCGCGCCCCGATCAGCGCGGGGAAGGTCGCGGAACTCGCCGCGAAGATGCTCGCCGCAACGAAGCCGAGCAGCGTGATGAGGAGGATCGGCCTGCGTCCGTAGCGATCGGTGAGGGGGCCGTAAGCAAGCTGCCCGACTCCGAAGCCGAGCATGTAGAAGGTGATGATCCACTGCCGGTGGTTGGCGGTCGCGATCGCGAGGTCGCGGCCCATGTCGGCGAGCGCGGGGAGCATCAGGTCGACGCCGAGCGCGTTGACCGCCATCAGCGCCGCGACGAACGCCACGAATTCGTGGCGATGCATGGCTGGGGCGGGAGTGGTCGTTGTCATGCGCGCCCGCTTAGTGTGGTGCGGCGGGATAGGCTATCTTTGTCGGTGCCTAAGCAAGAATGGAAAGGCGTGTGCCCGCCTGGCGCGTGCGGGCCCCGTTCTTCTTTGTTGCTTCCCCGGCGGAGGCCGGGGCCCAGTAGCGAAGGTCGATGTCATCGCGTGCCGCCACCGCCATGCACGGCTCGCGACTGGGCCCCGGCCTTCGCCGGGGAAGCGCAGAGGGGGGGCGGTTTGCTCGTCGCACCGGCAGGGCTTTCCTCCCGCGGCGATCCCGCGGTAAGGCGCTCGCCAACAATAAAACACTCCCGGGGGAAGCATGGCCAGTCTGTTGCGCCGCAAGATCATCAAGACCGGTGCGGAACAGCCCGCCGAACACCAGCTCGCACGAACGCTGTCCTGGCCGCACCTGGTCGCGCTTGGCGTCGGCGCGATCGTCGGAACCGGCATCCTCACGCTGATCGGGGTCGCTTCGGACCGAGCAGGGCCTGCGGTGTTGCTGAGCTTCGTCGTGGCGGGCGCGATCTGTGCGTGCGCGGCGCTATGCTATGCCGAGATGGCGACGATGATCCCGGCCTCGGGCAGCGCTTATACCTACAGTTATGCGGTGCTCGGCGAGATCATCGCCTGGGTGGTCGGGTGGAGCCTGATCCTCGAATATTCGCTCGTCGTCTCGGCGGTTGCGGTCGGCTGGTCGAGCTATGCGGTGCGGTTCCTGGCGGGCGTTGGGATCGTCCTGCCCGATGTTTTGACGCACGGCCCCAGCGCCACCAGCGCGTTCGGGATCAACCTACCGGCGGTGTTCATCATCGCGGTCGTTGCGGGGCTGCTTTCGCTCGGTACGCGCGAGAGCGCGCGGATCAACAGTGCGCTGGTGATCCTCAAGATCGTCACGCTGACGCTGTTCGTCATCGTCGCGTTGCCGCATTTCGACGCGGCCAATCTGACGCCGTTCGCGCCTTATGGCTATGGCAGCGTCGCGGGCGCGGACGGCGTCAAATACGGGATGATGGGCGCGGCCGCGATCATCTTCTTCGCCTTCTACGGGTTCGACGCGATCTCGACCGCAGCGGAGGAGACCAAGAACCCCGAGCGCGACCTGGCGATCGGGATCGTCGGGTCGATGGTCGCCTGCACGATCATCTACATCGTCGTCGCGCTCGCCGCGGTCGGCGCGGTCCATTACAGCGTGTTCGGCAAGAGCGCCGAGCCGCTGGCGTTGATCCTCGTCCAGTTGCGCCAGCCCGGTATCGCGACGATCATCGCCGCCGCCGCCGCGATCGCCTTGCCGACCGTGCTGCTCGGTTTCCTGTACGGCCAGAGTCGGATCTTCCTGGTGATGGCGCGCGACGGTTTCCTGCCGCCCGCGCTGGCGCGCGTTTCCAAGCGCGGGACGCCCGCGCGCGTGACGATGGTGACTGCGCTGTTCGTCGCGGTGATCGCCGCGTTGATGCCGATCGACGTGATCGCGAGCCTCGCCAATGCGGGCACGCTGTGCGCGTTCGTCGCGGTGGCGGCGTGCGTGCTGGTGCTGCGGCGGCGGTCGCCGGATGCGCGGCGGCCGTTCCGGATGCCGCTTGCCTGGATCATCGCGCCGCTCGCGATCCTGGGGTGCGTCTATCTCTTCACCAGCCTGCAGGTGGTGACGCAGCTCTCATTCCTTGGTTGGAACGCCTTGGGTCTGGTGGTGTACTTCGTCTACGGCCGTGCGCGCGCGACGATGGTCGTCTGATCGGCGCCGGAACAGGAATAATAAACGATGTCCGCTGCCAAACGAGGCGAATCCAATCTGGTGATCTTCGCCGCCCTCGCGGCGAACCTCGGCATTGCCGTGGCGAAGTTCATCGCGTCTGCGATCACCGGGTCGTCGTCGATGCTGACCGAGGGGTTCCACTCGGTCGTCGACAGCTTCAACCAGGTCCTGCTGCTCTACGGCAAGCACCGCGGGAAGCGTCCGCCCGATACCGCGCACCCGTTCGGCTATGGTCGCGAGCTGTATTTCTGGAGCTTCGTCGTCGCGATCCTGATCTTCGGAGTCGGGGCCGGCGTGTCGATTTACGAAGGCTGGGTTCATATCGAGGAACCCGAACCGCTGCGCGACCCGCTGGTCAACTATATCGTCCTCGGCGTGGCGTTCCTGTTGGAGGGCGGATCGTGGTTCCTCGCGATCCGCGGCTTCGCGAGCGAGAACCGTGGGCGCGGGTGGTGGCAGGCCGTGCGGCGCTCGAAGGATCCGACCGGGTTCATCGTTTTGTTCGAGGATTCGGCTGCGCTTGCCGGGTTGGTCGTTGCCGGGGTGGGGGTCTGGGCCAGCCATGCGTTTGACGATCCGCGGATCGATGGGATCGCGTCGATCGCGATCGGGGTCATTCTCGCGGTCGTCGCGATGCTGCTTGCGCGCGAGGCGAAGGGGTTGCTGATCGGGGAGGGGGCCGATCCGGTGATCGTCGCGCGGGTCGAGGCGATCGTTTCGGCGTATCCGGACATCACCGCGGTCAACCACGTCCGCACGATCCACACCGCGCCGCACAGCATCTTTGTTGCGATCAGCGCGGACTTCCGCGACTCGCTGACGCTGGGGGAGGCGGAAACGCTGATCGAGACGATCGAGACCGAGCTGAAGGCGGCGGAGCCGATGCTGTCGTCCATCTATATCCGGCCGGAGAAGAGCGAGAATGCGTCGACGCTTAGGGTGGTGGAGGAGTGACCTAGGCCTATTAGCCCCTCCCCTTCAGGGAAGGGGTTGGGGTGGGGACGTGCCGCGAATACACAGGTTGGTGTTTGCTGGACTGCCTCACCCCCAACCCCTCCCCTGAAGGGGAGGGGCTTGAGAAGAGGGTTCTAGCGGCGCGACCACCGGAGTGCGGCCACACCGATCGCTGCGACCACTGCGCCGTACACAGCCCATTGGGTGTGCGCGATCATGAAGCTCGATGCCGGCCAATGCACCAGCCCGAGCCCCTGACCGATCCACAAAAAGCAAGAATGCAGCGACGCTGAAGGTGGCGGAGGAGGGGTGACGCTGGCCGAATAGCTCCTCCCCTTCAGGGGAGGGGTTGGGGTGGGGACGTGCCGCAAATACGCACGTTGGTCTCTGCTGGACGGCCCCACCCCCAACCCCTCCCCTGAAGGGGAGGGGCTTGAGAAGAGGGTTCTAGCGGCGCGACCACCAGAGTGCGGCCACACCGATCGATGCGACCACTGCGCCGTACACGGCCCATTGGGTGTGCGCGATCGTGAAGCTCGACGTCGGCCAATGCACGACCTCGAGCCCCTGACCAATCCACAAAAAGCAAGAATGCGGCGACGCTTAGGGTGGTGGAGGAGTGACGCTGGCCGAATAGCCCCTCCCCTTCAGGGGAGGGGGTGGGGTGGGGGCGTGCCGCGAATACGCACGTTGGTCTCTGCTGGACTGCCCCACCCCCAACCCCTCCCCTGAAGGGGAGGGGCTTGAAGAAGAAGTCAGCGGCGCGACCACCAGATTGCGGCCACGCCGATCGCCGCGAGGATCGCGCCGTACACAGCCCATTGGGTCTGCGCGATCATGAAGCTCGACGCCGGCCAATGCACGACCCCGAGCCCCTGACCAATCCACAGCAGCCCCATCAGCGTGGCAAGCACGCCGACAAGGGCCACCAGGGTCTTCACTTACGGTCGCCGAGCGCAACGTAATCGCGCTGCGTCGGGCCGGTGTAGAGCTGCCGCGGACGACCGATCTTCTGCTCCGGATCCGAGATCATCTCGTTCCACTGGGCGACCCAGCCGACGGTGCGGGCGAGCGCGAACAATGCGGTGAACATCGTCGTCGGGAAGCCGATCGCCGAGAGGATCACGCCCGAGTAGAAGTCGACGTTCGGGAACAGCTTCTTCTCGATGAAGTACGGGTCGCTGAGCGCCATTTCCTCGAGCGCGATTGCGACGTCGAACACCGGATCGGTCACGCCGAGCTCGCCAAGCACTTCGCGCACGGTCTGCTGCATCACGGTCGCGCGGGGGTCGTAGTTCTTGTAGACGCGGTGACCGAAGCCCATCAGGCGGAACGGATCGTTCTTGTCCTTGGCGCGCGCGATATACTCGGGGATGCGATCGACGGTGCCGATCTCGCGGAGCATGTTGAGCGCCGCTTCATTGGCGCCGCCATGCGCCGGGCCCCACAGGCAGGCGATGCCGGCCGCGATGCACGCAAACGGATTGGCGCCCGACGAGCCGGCGAGACGAACGGTCGAGGTCGAAGCGTTCTGCTCGTGATCGGCGTGGAGGATGAAGATCCGGTCCATCGCCTTTTCGACCACCGGGTTCACCACATATTCTTCCGCGGGGACGCCGAAGGTCATCTGCAGGAAGTTGCCGGTGTAGCTCAGGTTGTTCTTGGGGTGCATGAACGGCTGGCCGATGGAATATTTATACGCCATCGCAGCGATCGTCGGCATCTTGGCGATGAGGCGATGGCTCGCGATCATGCGCTGCTGCGGATCGGTGATGTCCGCCGAATCCTGGTAGAAGGCTGACAGCGCGCCGACGACGCCGCACATGATCGCCATCGGATGTGCATCGCGACGGAAGCCACGATAGAAGGTCGCGAGCTGTTCGTGCAGCATCGTGTGGCGGCTGATCGTGTAGCTGAACTTGTCGAGCTCGTCCTGGGTCGGCAGTTCACCGTTGAGGAGGAGGTGGCAGACCTCCATGAAGCTCGACTGTTCGGCGAGCTGGCCGATCGGATAGCCGCGGTGGAGCAGGACGCCTTCGTCACCATCGATATAGGTGATCGCGGAATCGCAGCTTGCGGTCGAGGTGAAGCCCGGATCGTAGGTGAACATACCCGTTTGCGCATAGAGCTTACGGATATCGAGCACGTCGGGACCGACGCTGCCGTGCATGACCTTGAGATCGAGGTCCTTGCCGGCGGCGCTCAGCTTGGCGGTGTCGGTCATCGGTTGTCCTTTCGTGACTTAAGCGATCATCTGGTCGGCGATCCGACCAAGACTTTCGTCGCGCCCGAGCAGGTCGAGCACATCGAAGATTCCAGGCGA
The DNA here is from genome assembly GCA_030433805.1 of Sphingomonas sp. PsM26. Classification (GTDB taxonomy): domain Bacteria; phylum Pseudomonadota; class Alphaproteobacteria; order Sphingomonadales; family Sphingomonadaceae; genus Sphingomonas. The sequence goes on from JARUXA010000002.1 coordinate 254,652, forward strand.
GGTCTTGCGCCCGGTGAGCGCAGCGCGCAGCGGCTGCGCGACTTGCCCGAGTTTTACCCCTGCGTCATCGGCGACCTGCCGTACCGCAGTTTCGAGGCTCTCCGTATCCCAGCGTTCGAGCGCGTCAAGCGCTGCGTGCAGCCGGGCGAGGAGCTTGGGAGCATCACCGGAAACGAGCGCGGAGGCATCCCGATCCATTTCCAGCGGGCGTTTTCGAAACAGGAAGGCAGCACCGTTCGCCAGGTCGAGCAGATCGGCCGCGCGTGGCTTGAGCGATGCCATGCTTCGGCCAAGAAGGTCGCGCTGCGCGTCCGTGGCTTTGAAATCAAGCCGATCGGCGACGAGCGCGGCAAGCCGTGCATCGTCTGCGACGCGAATGTACTGGCCGTTCAGATTCTCGAGCTTCTTGAAGTCGAACCGCGACGGCGACTTGCCGACTCCGGCGAGATCGAACCATTCGACTGCCTGGGTACGGCTGATGATCTCGTCGTCACCATGCCCCCACCCCAGGCGCAGCAGATAATTGTCGAGCGCCTCGGGCAGCATCCCGAGTTCGTCGCGGTAATATTCGACGCCGACGGCGCCGTGGCGCTTGGACAGTTTCGCGCCGTCCGATCCATGGATCAGCGGGATGTGTGCATAAACGGGATCGGGCCAGCCGCCTTCTATCGCATCCATTGCGCGAATGATCGGCAATTGGCGGAAAGCGTTGTTGAGATGATCGTCGCCGCGAATCACGTGCGTCACCCCCATGTCGTGATCGTCGACGACGACCGCGAGCATGTAGGTGGGCGTCCCGTCCGAGCGCAGCAGGACGAGATCGTCCAGTTCCGCATTCTGGACCGTGACCGAGCCCTGGACGCGATCCTCGATCGTGACCGCGCCTTCGGTCGGCGCCTTGAGGCGGACGACGAACGGGCGGCTGTCGTCGGCTTCGGCGGCCTTGTCGCGCCACGGACTACGCACGCGCAGCGGCTTCTTGGCGGCTTCGGCCTCGGCGCGCATCGCGGCAAGTTCCTCGGGCGTCAGGTAGCAGCGATAAGCGTGGCCTTGTTCGACCATAAGGTGCGCGACTTCGGCGTGACGATCGGCGCGCGCCGACTGGTACACTTCGTCGCCGTCCCAATCGAGCCCGAGCCAGCGCAGCGACGTGAGGATCGCGTCGATCGCGGGCTGGGTCGAGCGCGCACGATCGGTATCCTCGATCCGCAGCAGGAACCGTCCGCCATGATGCCGCGCATACAGCCAGTTGAACAGCGCGGTGCGCGCGCCACCGATGTGGAGGAAGCCGGTCGGCGACGGCGCGAAGCGCGTGACCACGGTGCCGGCGGAAACGTCGGGCGTGCCGTCGGTCGTTGTGGTGGTTTCAGTGATTGCGCTCAACCGCGCATACTCCCAGACTAGAAATTCGATGGCCGGATCAGCCTGCAGCGCCCCTAGCACGCGCTTTGCCACGCTTCAAACCGGGGTGCGCTGGAGGCTGTCGCAATTTTTCGTTGCTGGACGCGGTATGGCGGACGCGTTCGAACGGTGGCTGGAGGCGGAACGCGACCAGCTTCCCTTGTGGTTGCCGGTGATGCTGGGGTCCGGGATCACCCTGTGGTTCCTGTTGCCGAGCCGCGCGGACTGGCAGATCGGGGTGCTGGTCGCGCTGTCGATTGGCCTCGGCTGTGCAGCGGTCGGGCGGTACGGGCGCGCGGCGCGCAGCCTTGGGGTCGCGGCGCTTGCCGTGGCTTTGGGGATCGGCCTGATCTGGTGGCGGTCGGAGCGTGTCGCGCATCCCGTTCTCCAGCGTCCGACGATCGCGACGTTCGTCGCGCGCGTCGAACGGATCGAGCCGTTGCCGGCGCGGGATCTGGTGCGGTTTCGGTTGGCGCCGCTTGCCGTCAACGCGCGGCCCGATGCGAGCGGTCGGCCGCTGCCGGTTCTGCCAAAGCATCTGCGGATCAATCTCGCCACGGTCGACGTCCCCGCCGGGCTGGGGCCGGGTGCGGTGTTGCGGCTGTCGGCACGCCTGTTGCCGCCGCCCGAGCCTTCGGTGCCGGGCGCGTATGACTATGCGCGCACCGCGTGGTTCGACGGGATCGGCGCGACCGGTCGCGGTTTTGCGCCGGTAACGATCGTCGCGCCGGGGCGACCGTCGATCCTTCCCGGGCTGCGCGCGGATCTGTCCGGGCATATCCAGGCGCGTGCGGGTGGCGGCGGGGCGGGGGGCATTGCCGCAGCGCTCGCGACGGGGGACCAGGGATCGATCCCGCTCGCCGATACCGAGGCGATGCGCCGTTCCGGGCTGGCGCATCTCCTGTCGGTCAGCGGGTTGCACATCACCGCGGCGGTCGCGGCGACGATGATCGTCGTGACGCGGTTGCTCGCGCTGATCCCGTGGCTGGCGCTGCGCTGGCGGTTGCCGTTGGTGGCGGGCGCGGCGGGCGCGCTGGTCGCGATCGGGTACACGATGCTGACCGGGGCGGAGGTGCCGACGATCCGGTCGTGCGTCGCGGCGCTGTGCGTGCTGATCGCATTGGCGCTGGGACGGGAAGCGCTGACGCTGCGCCTGGTCGCGGCGGGTGCGCTCGTCGTGCTGTTGCTATACCCGGAATCGCTTGCCGGGCCGAGCTTCCAGCTTTCGTTCGCCGCGGTCGTGGCAATCATCGCGTGGAACGACCACCCCGGCATCCGTGCGCTGGTCGCGCCGCGCGAAGAACCGCGCCTCAACCGTGTTGCGCGCGGCATCGGTGCGCTGCTGCTGACCGGGCTGGTCGTCGAGGCTGCGCTGCTGCCGATCTCGCTTTATCATTTCCAGAAGGCGGGCATTTACGGCGCGGTCGCCAATATCTGTGCGATCCCGCTGACGACGTTCGTGATCATGCCGTTGGAGGCAGCGGCGCTGTTGTTCGACACGATCGGGTTGGGCGCACCCTTGTGGTGGGCGACGCGGATGTCGCTCGAGCTGTTGTTGTGGATTGCCCGCACGACGGCGGCGATCCCCGGTTCGGTCGCGCCGTTGCCCGCGATGCCGGGGGGCGCATTTGCCGCGATGGCGATTGGCGGGATCTGGATCGCGCTGTGGCGGACGCACTGGCGACGGCTGGGGATCGTGCCGTTCGTCATCGGTGCGGCGTGGGCGATCGCCACGCCGGCGCCGGATCTACTCGTGACCGGGGACGGACGCCATGTGGCGATCCGGACGCGCGCGGGTGACGTTGCGCTGCTGCGCGACCGGACCGGCGACTACACCGCGGACATGCTGGCGCAGGGCGGCGGGGTCGCGGGGTTGCCGGTGTTGTGGTCGGATCAGCGGGACGCGCGGTGTAGTCGGGATCTGTGCATGGCGGTGCGAACCGTCGGCGCACGGCGATGGACCGTGCTGGCGACGCGGAGCGCCTATGCGGTTCCGATCGAAGATCTGGTCCGGGCCTGTGCTGCCGCGGATATCGTGATCAGCGATCGCTGGCTGCCGCGTCGCTGTCGCCCGCGCTGGTTACGGCTCGACCGAACGACGCTGGCGCGAACGGGTGGCGTCGCGATCACTCTACCAAGACCGAGCATTTGGTCGACGGTCGCGAGCCACCACTCCCCCAGCATCCGAACGGTGCGCACGCAAGGAGATGCGCACCCCTGGATCACGCCTGTCGATCCTCGGCAGCGGCGGGCCAAACGCTGGCACCGGTCCGATCGTCGGCAACGCGCCAACGTTCAGTCGTAGCGGCGCAGCAACCCGGCCAGCTTGCCCTGCACACGGACCTGCGCGGGCTTGTACCGTTGCGGATCATAGGCGCGGTTGGCCGGATCGAGCCGAACCATCGCCCCTTCACGGCGGAAGAACTTGAGCGTTGCCTCGCTGTCGTCGATCAGCGCCACGACGATCTCGCCGTCGCGCGCGATCTCCTGACGCTTGATCAGCGCATAGTCGCCATCGAGGATGCCAGCCTCGACCATCGAATCCCCGGCGACCTCGAGCGCATAATGTTCGCCACCACCGAGCAATGCGGCCGGGACCGACAGCATCGACGCGCCCTCGAACGCTTCGATCGGAACACCGGCGGCGATCCGGCCGTGGAGCGGAATTTCGATCACGTCATTTGCGGGCTGCGGGACGACACGCGGGCTGGCCGGTGCGGCGTCCGGCGTCGCCTTTACCGGGGCATTGGTGCCCCGTTCGGGCATCTTGAGCACTTCGAGCGCGCGCGCGCGATTGGGCAGGCGGCGGATGAATGCGCGTTCTTCCAGCGCACTGATCAGGCGGTGGACGCCCGACTTGGATTTCAGGTCGAGCGCTTCCTTCATTTCCTCGAACGAGGGCGAGACTCCCGTCTCCTCCAGCCGGTCGTTGATGAAGCAGATCAACTCATGCTGTTTGCGCGTTAGCATTCCGGGCCCTTTCGTCGGAACAGACGACGAACCTATACGGAACATAAAAATGGACGTCAAGCGATCGGCAGGATTTCCACCGAGTCGCCCGCATCGGCCGCCGGGGCGAACGGCGCGCGCACGATCATGCAGTCCGCGCCGGCGAGCGTCGCGAGTAGCGACGAATCCTGGCTATCGGCCACATAGACGCGCCCGTCGCGGGTGACGGCGCGCATATAATCCTGACGCCGGTCGTTGGCGCGCAGCGGCGCGCCGAGGATCGCGGGGTAGGCGGTTGGTGACGGGTCGCGCGCGCCCGACATGGCGGCGATCACGGGTTTGAGGAAGATCGCCGCGGTAACATAAGCGGACACCGGATTGCCGGGCAGGCCGAGCACGAGCATCTCGCCGATCTTGCCCGCGAGCATCGGCTTGCCCGGGCGGAGCGCGATCCGCCAGAAGTCGATCGATCCGCCCGCCGCCGCCAGCGCGGGGCGGATCAGGTCGTGATCGCCGACCGATGCTCCCCCGGTGGTGACGAGTATGTCGGCCTCGACCGTGCGGAACGCGTCAGTAATCGTGTCGAGCCGGTCGGGCAGGATGCCGAGATCGACGACGTCGACGGGCAGGTCCGCCAGCATCGCCGCGAGCATGACGCCGTTCGATTCCGGCAAGGTCCGGTCGCTGAGCGGCGCGCCCGGCAGGGTGAGTTCGTCGCCGCTCGCGACGATCGCGACACGGATCCGCCGCGCGACGCTGAGCGTCCCGTAACCGCCGCTCGCCGCAAGCGCGATCCGCGCCGGGGTGAGCCGGTCGCCGGTCGCGATCAGCGTCTGGTCCTGCGCGAAGTCGATCCCGGCCCGCCGGATGTTGCCGCCGCGCACCGGACCGTCGCCTTCTAAACGGACCTCGTCCCCGTCACGTGCGGCTTCCTCCTGGACCAGCACGGCGTCCGCCCCGGGCGGAAGAGCTGCACCGGTGAAGATGCGGACCGTCTCGCCTTCGCCGATCGGGTGGTCGAACGGGTGCCCTGCGGCGCTCTCGCCGACCAACCGCATTGGTCCGCCCAGATCGTCGAAGCGGACCGCATAGCCGTCCATCGCGGACAGGTCGCGCGCGGGCTGGGTTCGGCGCGCGACGACGTCCGCCGCCGCCCAGCGCCCCGCAGCGGCGCGCAGCGGGACGGTTTCAGCTGCGATTTTTGGTGCAAGGGCGTGCAGGCGGGTGAGCGCGTCGTCGACGGCGAGCAGGGCAGGGCGTTCGGTCATCGCGGTGTCTCTATCGTTACCGGTCCGGTCGCGTCGACCCCTCATGGCCAAGCGGAGGTGGTGCATCCGGGCAACAGTCGATCGCAGACCTGAGCTTATGCCCTTGTATGGCCATGCTTTGTCATGAATCAGCAACAATCGGTCCCTAGCGCCGCCGACGGGGAAGCGCTGCCACTCTGAACGAACCGACCTGGATGCGACACCGCTGGTGTTCGCACGGATGTCGGTCGGCGGTGCTCCGGGTACGATCAAGGGGACTATTTGTGAACAAGACCGTCGTAAAGTCGCTGCTGTTGGCGGGAGCCGCAAGCACCGCGCTGTTTGCCACCGGATCCGCGTTGGCACAGACCGCGAGCGATCCCGTTGCGACCGCGACGGTGGGTGCGGCCGCAACTGAGGAAGGGCTTGGCGACATCGTCGTGACCGCCGAGCGCCGCACCGAGAATTTGCAGAAGGTGCCGATCTCGGTCGGCGTCGTCGGTGGTGACGATCTGCGCGCGTTCCAGAGCGGCGGCGGCGACGTGCTCGAACTCGCCAATCGAGTGCCGGGCCTGTACGCCGAGACGACCACCGGGCGCATCTTCCCGCGCTTCTACATCCGCGGCCTCGGCAACATCGATTTCTACCTTGGCGCATCGCAGCCGGTGTCGATCATCCAGGACGACGTCGTGCTCGAGCATGTCGTCCTCAAGTCGAACCCGGTGTTCGACGTCCGCCAGGTCGAAGTGCTGCGCGGCCCGCAGGGGACGCTGTTCGGTCGCAACACCACCGCGGGCATCATCAAGTTCGACACCAACCGCCCGACCAACGACTTCCACGGTCGCGCATCGGCCTCCTACGGCAGCTACAACACCGCGACGCTCGACGCAGGGATCGGCGGGCCGATCGTCAAGGACGTGCTGTCGTTCCGCGTCTCGGGGCTGGTCCAGCACCGCGATAACTGGGTCGACAACACCTACACCGGCGTCAGCGCGGACGGCACCGTCGGCGGCAAGGACAAGCTCGGCGGCTTCGATGAGCGCGACGTCCGCGTCCAGCTGATGCTGACCCCGCCCGACACCGGCTTCACCGGCCTGTTGTCGGCGCATGCGCGCGATTACAGCGGCACCTCGACGATCTTCCATCGCGGTGCCCTGAAGCGTGGGTCGAACGACGTCAGCGCCGCGCCGCGCGCGTCGGTCGCGCTCGACGAAGCGGCGAACAACCCGCAGGCATACAAGACCTATGGCGGTTCGCTGAACCTCAAGAACGACTTCGGCGGGGTCGTGCTGACCTCGATCAGCGCGTGGGAAACGACCTCGGGCTACAGCCGTGGCGACACCGACGGCGGGGCCGCGACCGACTTCGCGGGCACGCGCTTCTATGGCGAGAGCCAGGGCCGCATCCGCGATCTCGACCAGCTGACGCAGGAAGTCCGGCTGTCGGACGACGGCACCGGGCGGTTCAAATGGCAGATCGGCGGCATGTACTTCGAGTCGCGCGACATCACGGAATTCGCGCAGCGCGGGGTGTTCCTGACGCAGCCCGATCTCAACGGTACGCGCCCCAACCCCAACAACCGCGTGCTGCTGCGCGACATCAACACGTCCTACGCCGGCTTCGGGCAGGTCAGCTATGAGATCGTCCCCAAGCTGACGCTGACCGGCGGCGTGCGCGTTACCAACGACACCAAGTCGACCCGGCTGCTCGTCGCCAACGCCAATGCGGCGGGTGTGTCGACCTATGCCGGGCGTCGCTACGTCCGCCTGTCGGACACGCAGCCGAGCTGGGACGCGAGCGCGCTGTACCAGTTCGACCGCAACGTCAGCGTCTATGCCCGCGTCGCGCGCGGCTTCCGTGGGCCGACGATCCAGGGCCGGTCGGCGGTGTTCAACGCGGACTTCACCACCGCAAATTCCGAGACGATCATGTCGTATGAGGCGGGCGTGAAGTCGAACCTGTTCGGCAACACGCTGCGCTTCAACGCGACCGGCTTCTATTATGAAGTCAGCGACATCCAGCTGAACGGCAACGATTCGTTCGGCAACGGCGTGCTGTTCAACGCGGACAAGGCGAAGGCGTGGGGCGGCGAGGCCGAACTGACGTGGCGTCCGGTGCGCCAGTTGACGCTGGGGCTCGGCGGCAGTGTGCTCCACACCGAGATCAACGATCCGCGCGTCTATGCGCAGGTCTGCATCCTCGGCGGCGTGATCACCTGCACGGTGCAGGACCCGACGATCAAGGTCGGCGCGAACACCTTCGCGCAGATCGACGGCAACCCGCTGCCGAATGCGCCGAAATATCAGTTCAATGCGACCGCGCGGTATGACGTGCCGCTTGGCAATGGCGGGTCGCTGTTCCTGGCGGGCGATGCCAATGTGCAGGGGTACACCAGCTTCGTCCTGTACAAGACCGCCGAGTTCACCTCGGACGGCACGTTCGAGGCCGGACTCAAGGCGGGCTATGTCGCGCCGGACAATAAGTACGAACTCGCGGTGTTCGTGCGGAACCTGACCAACGAGAAGAACCTCAAAGGCGTGATCGAAAATTACAACGCCGCCGTGTACAACGATCCGCGCATCATCGGCGTCTCGTTGGCCGGAAAGTTCTGAGGTAATTGAGGAGGGTATGGCGGAACGTTCTCCTGCGAAAGCAGGGGGTTGTCAGCGCCGACGGACCCTTGCGCGACTGATATCGGGCAAGGGCACCGGCATCGCCGCGATCCGGCCCGCAGGCACCGGCACGACCGCGGCATTGGCCGCCCGGACGTCGCGCACCGCAGGACGTGCGGGAAACGTACTGCGCGCCCGCGCGAACAGCGATCGCGCGGCGGCGGCACCGGGAACGTCCGGCCCGGTTCCGACCCAGCGCCAGTGCCACGGTTCCCACGTCACCCCTTGCGCATTGCCCGCGGGAAACGACAGTTCGAACCCGTACTCCGGTGCATGCGCGAGCAGCCATTGCCCCGCCGGGGTCGAGGCGAAACAATAATTGACGTCGGGACACGCGCGCGTCGGGCGGAGGCCGAAGTCGATCGCATAGCCCGTGGCATGTTCGCTATACCCCGGCGGCGCGACCGAGCGGGCCCGGTCGATCGCGTCGACGCATGCCGCGTGATGCGCGCCGTGACAGAAAACCGCGGTCTGGTGCGCGATGCTGCGATGGCAGGAAATGCCGCGCAGGCTGGGGCCAACGCCGGGGGTGTCGGCGGCGGCGGTGCGCAGCCGCTCCAAATCGGGGAGCACCGCGCGGTTGAGGCGACAGGTCGCGCCGACCGAGAACCCCGCCGGAACCGCGACCAATTCTCCTGTCGGAACATCGCCGTACGGCAGATGCCCGAGCATCCGCCCATCCGCCGCCGCGACCAGCACGGCGGGTTCGGGTGCGCGCGGAGCCGCACTTGCGGAGGGCGGGACGACGACCGGCGCGAGCGCCGCTGCGGCGATCACCGCCGACTTTAACTTCCGCAAAACACGTCTTCTCGCTGCCCGGTGCCGCGGCGGCACTGGCATGACGGGGCTTGCGGTGGCAAGAGGCGCGCATGCTGGTAAATCATGTTCTCTTCCTCGACGGTGAGGCGCTCGTTATCGACAAGCCCGCCGGGCTCCCGGTCGATCGTCCCCGCGACGGTTCGCTGAGCCTCGAAAACCACCTCGACGGGCTGACCTTCGGGTTCAAGCGCTGGCCGGTGCCGGTGCATCGGCTCGACCGCGATACGTCGGGCTGCCTGCTGCTGTCGCGCAACCCCAAGGCGCATGCGAAGCTGCAACAGGCGTTCGAGCAGGGACTGGTGCGCAAGCGTTATCTCGCGGTGCTCGACGGCGTGATTGGCGACGGGGTCGAGGGGGCCAGCGGGCTGATCGATCTGGCGCTGGCCAAGGTCAGCACGGTCGAGGACGGCTGGCGCATGGTCGGTGATCCGCAGGCGGCGAAGGGCAGCAAGCCGTCGCGCACGGCATGGCGGCTATTGTCTGTGAAGGACGGTCGCAGCTTCGTTGAATTCATTCCGGAAACCGGTCGTACGCATCAGATCCGCGTGCATGCGCTGGAAGGGCTCGGCGCGCCGGTCGTGGGCGATCCGGTCTATGGCAAGGGCGGTGGGCAGACCCTGCTTCACGCCGCCGAACTAACGATCCCGCGCGCGGGCAAGGAGCCGATCGTGGCGAAGGCGCCGCTGCCCGAGCGGTTCGTCGCGGCGGGGTTCAGCGAGGGCTGAAACGCTTGCTGTGGTGCGGAAGGTTAGGGGAAAGTTAGGCGGAAACGGTTTGCGTTTCGGCGTTGATGGCGGCGCGTGCGGCCTCATACCCCCCGTTCGTCCTGAGTAGCTGCTGAGCGAAGTCGAAGCGGCGTATCGAAGGACAGGTGGCGCGCGCCACGGTGCTTCGATACGCGCCCTCGATACGCCCCAAGGGGGGCTACTCGGTCGCTACTCAGCACGAACGGGTAAGAAGGATGTTCGGACAGTCGAGGGCCACGCGACCCATCAATCGGTAACTCGGCCCCTCAGCGACTTGACCGTCCCGCGCTTGGTCTTTCCTTCCATCCGCCGGGTCTTGGCGGCCTTGGACGGTTTGGTTGGGCGGCGGCGCTTGGGGACGATCGTGGCTTCGCGGATCATGTCGAGCAGCCGCTCGCGCACTTCCTGGCGGTTGAGCAATTGCGATCGCGCGCCTTCGCTGCGCAGGACCAGCACCCCCTCGCGCGTCAGCCGTGACCCCGCGAGCACCGCGAGCCGGTTCTTGACCGCATCGGGGAGCGTCGGGCACGCGCCGACGTCGAAACGGAGCAGCACCGCGCTGTCGGTGGTGTTGACGTGCTGCCCGCCCGGACCGCCCGCGCGGGTGAACGATTCCTGCAATTCTTCGCTGTCGATGCTGATCGAGCGGGTGACGGGGATGGCGACCATGGGTTGCTCCTAATCCAAAGGCGCGGGCGGGTCGATTGGCTGACGGCGGGTTTGGCGGGTTGTTCCGCGTGCCGCGCTTTGCCAAGAGCGGACGCGCGCGCAAGGCGAGCCGCGCGACGGAGAAGACGATGTACGAATTTGCGGTGTCCGCGGACTCCAAGGCCGACCTCTATCGCGACCTGCAAGCGGCGCTCGACGCGCTGACCGATGGCGAGCACGATGCGATCGCCAACATGGCGAATGCGGCGGCGCTGATTGCGCAATATCTGCCTGATCTCAACTGGTCGGGCTTCTACCGGATGGTCGCGGGCGAGCTGGTCGTCGGGCCGTTCCTCGGCAAGCCCGCATGCATCCGGATCGCGGTCGGCGACGGGGTGTGTGGTGCGGCGGCGAAGACGCTGGAAACGCAGCTGGTCGAGGACGTCCATGCGTTCCCCGGGCATATCGCGTGCGATGCGGCGAGCCGGTCCGAACTGGTCGTGCCGATCGTGCATGAGGGACGGTTGATCGGCGTGCTCGATCTCGACAGCCCGAGCGCGGCGCGGTTCGATGCGCAGGATGCCGCCGGATGCGAGGCCCTGATGGCGTTGCTCGCGCCGCGGATCGCGGGCTGACCGGGGCGGGGGTTTACCGAAGTTTCATGTTGCTCCGGCAGACAGGCCTTGCTGGGAGTAATGTGATGGTACGTCTGGGTGTTTTTGCAGTGACGATTGTCGCGGTGTTCTGTGCGACTGCGGTCGAGGCGCAACGCGTGCGCGCACCGGCGTCGGAGCAGGATGCGGCGCCGCCGGTCTATGTCGACGCGAGCGAGATCGTGCGGGATGCGGCCGACCGCGCCGACCGGAATGGAGGTTATGGCTCGGTGGACGAGCCGCCGGTGGTCGTGATGCCGCCGGTCGTGTCGCGCGGTGGCGTGACCAGTTATGCGACCAACGGGGCGTATCTCGGCGGGGCCCGCCGCTATGAGGCCGGGGGCAGCAGCGTCGTCACGGTGCAGAGCGGCGCGTCTTATGGCTATCCGGAAGCGGTGGCCGCACCGCGGTATCGCAAGCGGGCGCGGGCGCGGCGGCGGTAGCGATGGTAGTTTGACCGCGGCAGGCCTGCCCAACCATCCCCACCCCTCTGCGCTTCCCCGGCGAAGGCCGGGGCCCAGTAGCGAAGGTCGCAGTAACGGTGCGAAGCCGCCGCCATAACCCGCCCTCGACTGGGCCCCGGCCTTCGCCGGGGAAGCGGTTTTATTTATCGGGGAGCGATCCCCGAGTTAAGCCAGCTAGGCAGTCCCCAGCTTCAGCGCTTGCGCGGCTCCGGTCCGGCGAACGTCACCAAACTCTCCGCGCCATCCGCGCCGACTGCGCCGACGCCGACGAACGTGTCGTCGACGATCACGTCCTTCAGCACAGCGGTAACCGCGGGCGCTGCCACCTCGACCGTTTTTTGCCAATCCTGCACGTCGTTGCGGCGATAATGCACGCGGTAGCGCACCGCGCCGGCGACCGGCTCCCATTTGACCGTCGTGTCGGTCGCGAGAGCGCCCGCGATCGTCACGCCGGTCGGCGCGGCGGGGGCGGCGGCGATGCGGCGGATCGTCGCCACGTTGATCGCGGTGACTTTCGCCAGATAGGGGAAGTCCATCTTGTCGACCGTGTCGCCGTAGACCACGCCATTCTCGGTCCGCAGGTCCTGATGTTGCTGGGTGTAATTCTCGGCGGCGACCGAGAAGCGCACCGCGGGATAGCCCAGTTTGAGGAACGGCTCATGATCGCCGCCGCGCCCGAACCGATCCGGGCGGCGGTCGAGCATCACGTCGAGCCCGCCGGGGATGCCTTGCGCGACGCCGTCGATCGCCTTCGCGAGGCTGCGCGAGGGGCCATCGTCTTCGCCGCCATTGCCGCGCCGGGCGATCTGCGCGGGGAGGTCCTCCGACGCGCGGATGCCTTCCGAGAAGACGCGGACCCGATCGGCGACGCGCACGCCGTTCTGGCCGACGGTATTGCCGACGATGTCGTTGTTGAGCATCGCCGAAACCGTCCAGCCGCGCTGCTTGGCGGTGTCGGCGAGCAGCGTCGCGCCGAGCAACCCCTGCTCCTCACCGGTGAACACCGCGTAGACGATCGTCGCGCGGAATTTCTCCTTCGACAACAGCCGCGCCGCCTCGAGCACCAGCGCCACGCCCGACGCATCGTCGTTCGCGCCGGGGGCGTCCTTGGTGATGTCCATCACGTCGGTGACGCGGCTGTCGATATGCGCGCCGACGATGACGACGCGCTTGGGGTCGAGCCCTTGCTGGAAACCGAGCACGTCGACGATATTGGCACCGTTGGGCGCGCGCGCATTGGTGACGGTCTGCGCGATGTTGGCGACCGTGATGCAACCGTCGCACCCGTCCGCAATGCGGGTGAGTTCGCCGCCTGCCCATTTGCGCGCCGCGCCGATCCCGCGGACGGGGTCGTCGGACGACGAGAGCGTGTGGCGGGTGCCGAAGCTGACGAGCTTCTCGACGCTGGCCTTTAGGCGCGCCGGGTCGGGGGCCTGCGAGGGGGCGTTCTGAGCGATGGCGGGGGTGGCGAGGATCGCGAGGGCGAGCAGGGGAAGGGTGCGCATGGGGGTATGGTGGCGGGGAAGCGGCCGTGCATCAAGGGCTTGTGTCGGCAAGATGCGACGCACGACCCGCGACGCCATTATTCCGAAGGAGCCCGGCCCCATCCGGCGCGCCCGGCGTTGTGCAGGTCGCAATGGCTTTTCAAGGACATCCGATGGCAGACACCGAAACAGCCGACCTGACGTGCGACGTCGCCGTGATCGGCGCGGGGACCGCGGGGTTGGCCGCGGAGCGCGTTGCGCGCGCAGAGGGCGCGCGGACGCTGCTGATCGACGAAGGCTTTGTCGGGACGACCTGCGCGACCGTCGGGTGCATGCCATCCAAGCTGCTGGTGACGGCCGGAATGGCGGCGAAGTCGGTCCGGCGTGCTTCGGTGTTCGGGATCGACGCCACTCCGGAAATTGACGGCGTGCGCGTGATGGCGCGGGTGCGGCGCGAGCGGGATCACTTCGTTGCGGCGACCAAGAAGGGGTTTGACGATCTGCCCGAGGGTGTGGCTGTCCAAGGCCGGGCGCGGTTCAGCGGCGTTTCCACGCTGACCCTGGACGACGGGCGAACCGTGTCCGCGCGTGCGGTGGTGATCGCGACGGGATCGCGGCCGATCGTGCCCGAGCCGTTTCGCGCATTGGGCGATCTGATCGATACCAACGAGACGATCTTCGAACGCGAAACGCTGCCCAAATCGCTGGGCGTGGTCGGCGGCGGCGCACTCGGGCTCGAGCTTGCGCAGGCCTTTGCGAGCCTCGGTGTTACCGTGGCGGTGTTCGAGAGCGGGGAGCGCATCGGCGGGGTCAAGGACCCGGTGGTACACGACGAACTGCTGCGGGTTCTGCGGACGAGCATGACGGTGCATCTTGGCGTCGAGGCGTCGCCTGAGGCGGCAGAGGGGGGCGTCGTGCTCAGCTGGGACGGCGGTCGGGAGCGGTTCGATCGCGTGCTGGTGTCGACCGGACGTGCGCCCATGCTCGACGGGCTGGGTCTGGACCAGGCGCGGCTTTCGCTCGATGACCACGGCGTACCGTGCTTCGACAAGACCACGCTCCAGTGCGGCGATGCGCCGGTGTTCATCGCGGGAGACGCGGATGCGGATCGGCCGGTGCTGCACGAGGCGTCGAACGAGGGAACCATCGCGGGTCGCAACGCCGCGCGCTTTCCCAATGTCGTACCGGTCGAGCGCGATCTGCCGTTCACGATCACCTTTACCGACCCGCCGGTCGCGGCGCTGGGTGCGCCAGCCGATGAGGACAGCGTGATCGGCTGTGCACCCTATGACGATCAGGGGCGGGCGCGGGTGATAGCGCAGGCCGAGGGTATGGTGCGGATCTTTGCGAGCAAGCCCGACGGGAAGCTGACGGGGGCGGCGATGATCGGTCCGGGGATGGATCACATCGCGCATCTGCTCGCGCTGGCGATCATGCGCGGGGAGACCGCGACGAGCTTGCTGGAATTGCCTTTCTATCACCCGACGCTGGAGGAAGGGCTCAAGCCTGGGCTTCGCGCGATCTGTCACGAGGTCCACGCGCCGGTGTCGCCGCGCGACCAGGGCGTGCCACCCGGCGCCTGATTCTCCCCTTCTTGAAGGAATTCACTAATGCTGACTCTTCACCATCTCGCCTATTCCCGTTCGCAGCGTATTCTGTGGTTGATCGAGGAGCTGGGGCTTCCGGTCGATCTTATCCGGTACGAGCGCACTGCCGAATTCCGGGCGCCGCCCGAGCTCAAGGCGGTCCATCCGCTCGGCAAGTCGCCGGTCATCATGGACGACGACCTGATGCTCGCGGAATCGGCGACGATCCTGCGCTATATCGACGGTCGTTATGGCCAGAACCGCTTCTCCCCAGAGGCCGGGACGACGGAACACGCGCTGCACGAAGAGTGGCTCGATTTCGTCGAGAGCACCGCGGCAGGCCCCGTGGTGACGGTGCTGCTGGCCAAGCGCGGGGGCGATCAGGCCACCGTCGACCGTACGTTGCCGATGGTTCAAACCACGCTCGGCTACATCGCGGACGGTCTGGGCGACAAGCCGTTCCTGATGGGGGAGCGCCCGATGCTCGCGGACATCCAGATGAGCTATTTTCTCGCAATGGCGCGGATGGCGAAGCTGCTCGACGAATATCCGACGCTCATTGCCTATCTCGATCGGCTCGAGGCACAGCCGGGCTTCCTGCGGGCGCAGGCGCGGGGCGGACCGATGATGCCGGAGAAGTTCTGACGGCCTCGGCGGTATAACGAAACCTCTCCGAAGACAGGGTACCAGGAGCCGAGCGGACTGTAAGAAGTTGTTGCCTGGCTTTGGGTTCCTGCCTTCGAAAGTAAATCCCGAGCGAGAACGCAAAACGGGCTATGCGGCGGCCCGATTAGCTCAGTCGATCGATCGCCTCGCGGTCCAGCGAACCTGGCACGATCATCAGCGGGATCGGCAATCCGCCCGCATCTTGCCCCGCAAAATGCGCGACCAGCGGCCCCGGCGCGCCCGAGGCTGCGGTCGCCAGCACGAGGGCTGCAATGTCGGGGTTGGCCGCGATCATTTCGCGGATCACCTTGGGTCCTTCGCCCTGACGGACGGTAATTGAGGGGCGGAGGCCCGATTCCTGGATCAGCGTGCCCGCCGCGCCGGTCACCAATGCCTCGGCGTGGTCGCGCGCTTCGTCCTCGATCGTCGCCTGAACGCCGCCGAACGGCGTGAATTCGGTAGGGGGCACCAACGCCAGGATTTCCACCCCGCCCCCGGTCTTGACCGCGCGCCGGGCGGCGAAGCGCAGCGCGATGCTGCTTTCGGGCGTTTCGTCGATCACCACCAGATAAATGCGCATTTTCGCCGGCTCTCCCCTGCCGATAAGTGGGGCTAACTGCCGCATGACGCAAGCGTCGGTCTTGACCGGGCGGTGATCGGGCGCGAAGGACTGCGACCATAGGATTCGGTCAAAACAAGGAC
The DNA here is from genome assembly GCA_030433805.1 of Sphingomonas sp. PsM26. Taxonomy (GTDB): domain Bacteria; phylum Pseudomonadota; class Alphaproteobacteria; order Sphingomonadales; family Sphingomonadaceae; genus Sphingomonas. The sequence goes on from JARUXA010000002.1 coordinate 270,689, forward strand.
GTGTCGATGCCGGTCGAGATCAAAATGCCTGCGCTTTCCCCGACGATGGAGGAGGGTACGCTGGCCAAGTGGCTGGTCAAGGAGGGCGATGTCGTCAAATCGGGTGACCTGATGGCGGAAATCGAGACCGACAAGGCGACGATGGAATTCGAAGCGGTCGACGAAGGCACGATCGGCAAGATCCTTGTTGCCGAGGGTACCGACAATGTGAAGGTCGGCACGGTCATCGCGACGCTGCTCGAAGACGGCGAGAGCGCGGGCGACACCACGCCCGAGCCTGCGGCGAAGGAATCCGAGCCCAAGCCGTCGGCGGAAGATCCCAACAAGACCGGCAGCGAAGCCAAGCCCGTCGAGCGCACGACCGAGCAGGCCGAGGACCACGGCAACCCCGAGGGCGGCGCTGCACCGAAGTCGGCTGCGCCTGCGCCGACTCCAGCACCGCGCCAGGATGGCGAACGCGTCAAGGCGAGCCCGCTCGCGCGTCGCATCGCTGCTGAAAAGAGCATCGATCTCGCGGCGTTGCAGGGTTCCGGCCCGAACGGCCGGATCGTCCGTGCGGATCTGGACAATGCCAAGGCCGGCGCGACCAAGGCTGCTGCGCCTGCGTCGAGCGAAGCTGCTGCTGCACCTGCGCCGAGTGCTGCGCCTGCGCCCGCTGCCAAGCCCGCCGCGATCCCGGACATTCCGCACACCGCCGAGAAGCTCAGCAATGTGCGCAAGACGATCGCGCGTCGCCTGACCGAGTCGAAGCAGACCGTTCCGCATATCTACCTGACGGTCGATATCCGCCTCGACGCGCTGCTCAAGCTGCGCAGCGACATGAACAAGGGGCTCGAAAGCCGCGGCGTGAAGCTGTCGGTCAACGACCTGCTGATCAAGGCGCTCGCCGCCAGCCTGATGCAGGTGCCCAAGTGCAACGTCATGTTCACGCCCGACCAGCTGATCAGCTTCGAGCGTGCGGATATCTCGGTTGCAGTGTCGACGCCGTCGGGTCTCATCACGCCGATCGTCTCGCACGCCGACACCAAGGGCGTCGCCGCGATCTCGACCCAGATGAAGGACCTGGCCGCGCGGGCCCGCGACAACAAGCTGAAGCCCGAGGAATATCAGGGCGGTACGGCGTCGCTCAGCAACATGGGTATGTACGGGATCAAGCAGTTCGAGGCGGTCATCAACCCGCCGCAGGGCATGATCATGGCGATCGGCGCGGGCGAGAAGCGTCCGTATATCGTCGACGACCAGCTCGGCGTCGCCACCGTGATGTCGGCGACGGGCAGCTTCGATCACCGCGCGATCGACGGTGCGGATGGCGCGCAGTTGATGCAGGCGTTCAAGGCGCTGGTCGAGTCGCCGCTGGGGATGCTGGCCTGAGATGATGTGGCGCACCCTGATCGAGGCGCTGTGGGTCGTGGCGGGGCTGATCGGCGCGGTGGTGTTCGCATCGCTCGCGACCTGGTCGGTCCCTCCGGCCCGTGATTCGATCTGGGCGGTCGCTTATGTCTCGATGATCGTGCTGGTGCTGATGGGAATCCGTCCGATCCGTCTGGCGGTTGCCCGGGATCGGGCGGCGCGGGACCCGTCGCGGCATGGCTGAGGCTCCCCCCAGCTCTGCCCCTGCGATCCGCGCGACCGCGATGGCGTGCGATGCCAACCCGTATGGCAAGATCTTCGTGGGCTGGCTGATGGGGCAGATGGCGCTGGCCGCCGGGTCGGTCGCGTCACGCCATTGCGGCGGGCGCGCCCCGGTTGTGGCGGCGGACGGGTTCAACTTCACCGCCCCCGTCGCGATCGGTGACGAAGTCAGTTTCCACGCCGAGATAACCGCGACCGGCCGCACGTCGATGACGGTCGCCGTTGCCGTGTGGCGGCGCGACCGGCACGGCGAACATACCGAGCGCGCCGCGAGCGGGCGCTTTACCCTGGTTTCGATGGGCGCGGACGATCGTCCGCAACCCTTGCAAGAAGAAGGATCCTCCCTTGGCTGATACGTTCGATCTCGTCATCCTCGGCTCCGGCCCCGGCGGCTACGTCGCCGCGATCCGCGCGGCGCAGCTTGGCCTCAAGACCGCGATCATCGAGCGCGAGCGCTTGGGCGGCATCTGCCTCAACTGGGGCTGCATCCCGACCAAGGCGCTGCTGCGCACGTCCGAAATCTATCACTACATGCAGAATGCCGAGAGCTACGGCCTCAGTGCGGACAACGTCAGCTTCGACCTCAACAAGGTGGTCGAGCGCAGTCGCAAGGTCGCGGGCCAGCTCAACGCAGGCGTCAAGGGCCTGATGAAGAAGAACAAGATCCAGGTGTTCGAGGGCGTCGGCGCGCTGACGGGGAAGGGCAAGCTGACGGTCAAGCAAGGCGACAAGACGACCGAGCTCGAAGCCAAGCACATCATCGTCGCGACTGGTGCGCGCGCGCGCGACCTGCCGTTCGCCAAGGCGGATGGCGAGCGGATCTGGACCTATCGTCACGCGATGGTCCCGCCCGCAATGCCGACCAAGCTGCTGGTCATTGGATCGGGCGCGATTGGTGTGGAATTCGCGAGCTTCTACAACGACATGGGCGCGGACGTTACGATCGTCGAGATGCTGCCGCGGATCCTGCCGGTCGAGGACGAGGAAGTCTCCGCGTTCATGGACAAGGCACTGACCAAGCAGGGGATCAAGCTGCTGGTCGGGACCGGGCTCGAGGGCATCGAGACCTCCGCCAAGGGCGTCACCGCCAAGATCAAGGGCAAGGACGGGACGGTTACCTCGGAAGAGTATAGCCACGTCATCGTCGCGATCGGGATCGTGCCGAACACCGAGAACATCGGGATCGAGACGCTAGGGATCGAGACCGAGCGCGGGCATATCAAGGTCGATGGCTATGCACGCACCAATGTCGAGGGGATCTACGCGATCGGCGACGTGACGGGCGCACCGTGGCTCGCGCACAAGGCGAGCCATGAGGGCATCGTCTGCGTGGAGGCGATCGCGGGGTTGAAGCCGCATCCGTTCGAGAAGTGGAATATCCCGGGCTGCACCTATTCGCGCCCACAGGTTGCCAGCGTCGGCTTCACCGAGGCGAAGGCCAAGGAGGCCGGATACGAGCTGAAGGTCGGAAAATTCCCGTTCATCGGCAACGGCAAGGCGATCGCGCTCGGCGAGGCCGAGGGTTTCGTCAAGACGGTGTTCGACGCCAAGACCGGCGAGCTGCTGGGGGCGCACATGGTCGGCGCGGAAGTGACCGAGCTGATCCAGGGCTATGTCGTCGCACGTCAGCTCGAGACGACCGAGGCCGAACTGATGGAGACGGTGTTCGCGCATCCGACGCTCAGCGAAATGATGCACGAGAGCGTGCTCGGTGCCTACGGTCGGGCGATCCACTTTTGATATGATCGCCGACCGGTACCGCCCCGCGTTCCTGGCCGGGGCGGCGCTGGTGCTGTGCGTGGCGGCGCTTGGCCTGTTTTGGCCGGGCGTCGCACTCTACGATACCGTCGCGCAATATCGCCAGGTCGTGTCGGGGCAGTTCGACGACTGGCATCCCCCGATCATGGCGCGGTTGTGGCGGGTTATTCACGGGGCGTTCGGCGGGGCCGCCGCGCCGATGCTCGTCCTGCAGATGGCGCTGTACTGGGGCGGTCTGGGGCTGCTCGCATCTGCGCTGGCGCGGACCGGCAAGACGGGGTGCGGCGTCGCGGTGCTCGGGATCGGCGCTATGCCATTGTTCCTCGGTTGGCAGGGGACGGTGCTCAAGGACGCGCAGATGCTGGGCGCCATGCTCGCGGCGGTCGGCGTGGTCGGCTGGTGGCGATTACGCGCCTTGCGCGTGCCCGGTTGGGCTTGGCTGCTCGTTGCGGTGTTGCTGGGGTACGCAACGCTGGTGCGCGCGAATGCGGTGTTTGCGACGGTTGCGCTGATCGTGATGCTGGTCGGGCCCCGCGACTGGTGGGCGCGCGGTGTCGTCGCTCTGGTCGGCGTGGGTGCGGTGCTCGCGGTTTCGCCATGGATCAATCATGGTCTGCTCGGTGCGAGCGACAGCGGTGTCGAACAAACCGAGGCGATCTACGACCTGTCGGCGATTGCGGTGCGCGCACCTGCGGTCCCGACCGGATTGTCCGCAGCGGCGGTCCGCACGATTGCGGCACGGCATTGCGTCAAACCCTATTTCTGGGACCCGCTCGGTGAACCTTCGCGCTGTGCCGCGGAGGTCGAGCCGTTGCACGCCTATCCGACCGGGACCTTGTACCGGATGCTGGCGGCGGCGATCGTTCGGGCGCCGGGGGCGTATCTCGCGCACCGGCTGGCACATTGGAACTCGACGGAGCGGTGGCTTGTCGGGGCAGGGGGGCCGGGTGCGCTTCCGCCGGTCACCAGCGAAGCGAACGCACTGGGGCTTGAAAGCCCCGCGCCGCTTGCGGGGCGATGGCGGCAGTTGGAGCAGATCACCGTCGACACGCCGCTCGGCTGGCCGATCGCGTTCCTGTCGGTCGCGGTCGTCAGTCTGGTGGTGGCGAGACGGCGGCGCGCGGGCGTAGCGCGGGATCTGGCGTTGGCGCTGCTGGTGTCGGCGGTGTTGCTCGAAGCGAGCTTCCTCGTGCTGAGCATCGCGTCCGACTTGCGCTATCATTTGTGGTCGATGGTCGCGACAGCGCTTGCGGTCGTCCTGCTGGTGGCGGACCAGACGCCGACGCGGCGTGAATGGCTGGCGGGGGGCGTCGCGCTGATGGTCATCACCGCGAGCGGGACGATTGCCCGAAACGTTCTGCCTCCGGCCCCGGTCAGCTATGCCGCGCAACTGTTGTAACGCGACGAAAAACCGTTTCGCGCGTTAGGGTTAAGGGCGATCTGTCGGGCATACCGACGGCGCCTTTTCATCATACCGACGGTTTTCGTCGGCACCGGCCGTTCGGACAGCGGTATCCAAGGAGAGGACCCAAGGCATGAGCGACAATATGCGAGACGCTTTCAACGAGAAGGTCGTCGATCCCGCCAAGAAGGCCGGCGAAGCACTCCGCGACGCTGGCGGCAAGATGGCCGAGAATGGCTCAACCGTCAGCCTCAAGATGCTGGACCAGGCCGAAACCAACACCCGCGAAGCGTTCAATGCGATGCGTGCGGCGGCGGCGGCGAAGGATCTGTCTGAGGTGATGAAGATCCAGGGCGACTTCATCCGCGACCAAAGCACCCGCAACATGACCCAGGCCCGCGAGATCGGCGAGTTGATCATGCAGTTCGGGCGCGACACCGTGGGCATGGTGCGCGGCAACAAGGGCTGAGGAAGCGGACATCGGGATCCAGGGTGGACGGTTCCGTCCGTTACCCTGGTACCCCGCAGGTCCGATCAGTCGTTTTCGAGTGGGCTACTGTCACGCGTGATATCTGCGCTGAGCACGGCGAGGTCGTGGAAGACGCCTTCTCGGTCACGGACATGATCACGTAGCAAGGCTTCCGCCCGAAACCCGAGGCTTTCGAACAGCATGACCGACCCGATCTGGTCGGGCGTCATGTTGGCGATCAGCTTGGTCAGGCCGCGATCGCGCGCGATGACATAGATTCCCTCGAGCAGGTCGCGACCGACGCCAGCGCCACGTCGTGTCGGGGTGACTAGCAGGCGGACTTCCCCGACGTGTGCGCTCCATCCGAGCGGGTCGCAGACCAGCGCGGCGGTGCCGACCAGCGTGCCGTCTTCTTCTGCGACGAGGCCATCGATATAGCCTTGAGTCATCGCCTCGACCCAGGCGGCAACGACGCGCGGATGTTTGAGATCCCGCCCCAGGAACAGCAGGTCATGTTCCGGTAATTGCTCGGCAAAGGCGATCATCGCGGGTTGATCGGCGGCAGTAAAACGGCGGATGCGGTGGCTCATATCGGTCGTATCCCAGCCGATCCACCGAGTGGCCAGTACCGCCCGGTCACTATCGCCCCGGTGCAATCCTTACAGCAGCAGCCTGTAAAGTCACCTTATCGTTGGCGTGACACCGCTGGTCGCCTGTTCTGCAACGGGACGCGGCCCGTTTGCGGTCGGGTCGAGCAGCGAGTCGCCACCCAGTACGCGGTACAGGGTCACGAGATTGGTCGCGCCGGTCAGCCGGGTCGTCACCAGCGTCCGCTGTGCCGAATATAGCGACCGTTGTGCGTCGAGACTCTGCAGGAACGTGTCGATTCCGCCACGATATCGCGCATCCGACAGCCGGTAATTGTCGGTTGCTGCCGCTGAAAGCGCGATTTGCGCGGCCAGTTGGCGGTCGATCGTGCCACGCCGGGCGAGACCGTCGGCGACTTCGCTGAACGCGGTCTGGATCGCCTTTTCATAGGTCGCCAACGCTGCATCCCGTTGGGCACGCGTCTGCGCCACGCCGGCACGCGCGGCACCGGCCTGGAAGATCGAATAGTTTGCGCTCGGCGACACCGAATAGTTGAACGCGCCCCCGGTAAACAGGCTCGACAGTGACGTGCTGGCAAGGCCGGCGAGCGCGGTCAGCGAGATGCGCGGGAACAAGGCGGCGCGCGCGGCCCCGATCTCGGCATTGGTCGCGCGCAGTTCATATTCCGCTTCGAGCACGTCGGGGCGGCGCAGCAAGATCGTCGAGTTGAGCCCGGCGGGCAGTTCGGCGATGGTGGGGGCGACTTCCTCGATCGACTTGGGGAGGAGCGCGGGATCGACCGGCGCGCCGACCAGCAGCTGGAGCGCGTTGACGTCCTGCGCGACCAGCGTCGTCTGTGTCGCGAGATCCGACTGCGCGGTCTGGAGCACGATCAGCGCCTGCGCCAGATCGGTACGCGGTGCGACCCCGCCGTCAAGCCGCATCTTGGTGAGGCTGACGCTGCGCTGTGCACTGGCGGCGGTCTCCTGCGCGATCCGTAACAGGCTCTGGTCCGACGCGTAGGTCAGCCAGGCGGTGGCGATGTCGCCGACCAGCGTCAGCCGGGTCGCGCGTGCGGTCGCTTCGGTCGCGAAGTAGCGGTTCTGCGCTGCGGTGGTGAGCGACCGGATCCGGCCGAACAGATCGACTTCGAACGCGGTGATGCCGACATTGACCGAGAAGCTGCTGCGTGCGCCGCTGCCCGTGGTGAGGTTGGTGCCGGTGTTGCCGGTCCCGGTTCCCGTCCCGCCCGTCGTCGGATCGATCGTGCCGGTGCCGGTGCCGGTGCCCGTACCCGTTCCGGTATTGGTAATGACGCCGCCCGAGCCATTGTCACGCCGCTGAAAGTTCGCGGTAGTGCCGATTTCGGGAAAGAGCTCGGCGCGCTGGATGCGATATTGCGCGCGGGAGGATTCGATGTTCGCCGCCGCGACGCGCAGATCGCGATTGTTGGCCAGCGCCTGCGCAATGATCGACTGCAACCGCGGGTCGCGGAAGATGTCGCGGTAGGTGACGCTGGGCAGCGTCGCTTCGCTCTGGCGGAGATAGGCGTCGCCGGTCGGCCAGCTTGGCGGGACCGGCAGTTCGGGCTGCACGTACTTCGGTGCCATCGAGCAAGCGGAGACCGCGGCAAGCGATACGCCCAACAGGATTTTGCGGATCATGCGGTTGCCTCCGGGCGGTTCGACGCATTGGGGGCGGGCGGACCGTATGGCTCCGCAGTCGTCTCGTCGGGCTTGTCGTGGTGGAAGTGCTTGAGCACGTCGCGCGTGCCGCGGCGGATCAGGACGAAGAACAACGGGATGTAGAAGATCGCGAGGATCGTCGCGGTCAGCATCCCGCCGATCACCGCGGTACCGATCGCGATGCGGCTGTTGGCACCCGCGCCGGTCGAGATCGCGAGCGGCAGCACGCCGAAGATGAACGCGAAGCTGGTCATCAGGATCGGGCGCAGTCGGATCCGCGCGGCTTCGAGCGCCGCCTCGATCACACGCTTGCCCGACTTCTCCGATTGCTCGGCGAATTCGATCATCAGGATCGCGTTCTTGGCGGCAAGACCCATCGTCGTGAGCAGCCCGATCTGCAGATACACGTCGTTCTGCAGCCCGCGCAGCGTCACCGCGAATACCGCACCGATCAGACCGAGCGGAATGATCAACAGCACCGCGACCGGGATCGACCAGCTTTCATACAGGGCGGCAAGGCACAGGAACACGACCAGCAACGAGATCGCGTAGAGGTAAGGTGCCTGACCCGACGACAGCCGCTCCTGATAGGACAGACCGGCCCAGGCGACGCTGGTCCCCGGGTATTTAGCCGCAAGCTCGGTCATCCGGTCCATTGCCTGGCCGGAGCTTTGCCCGGGGGCGGCCTGGCCCGAAATTTCGTAGGACGAAATGCCCGAGAAGCGCGCAAGCGACGGCGGAGCCTTGCTCCACGAGATGGTCGAGAAGGCGGAGAAGGGAGCCATCGTACCGGTGGTGCCGCGGACGAACCACTTCGACAGATCGTCGGGCGACGACCGATACTGCGCATCGCCCTGCACATAGACGCGCTTGACGCGGCCACGATCGTTGAAGTCGTTGACGTAGGAGCCGCCCCATGCGGTCGACAGGGTCGAGTTCACGTTCGCCTGGGTCAGCCCGAGCGTGCTGAGCTTCTGCGAGTCCAGTTCCACCTTGAGCGTCGGCTGATCTTCGAGGTCGGTCGGCCGGATCGCCGCCAGCGTCGCATCCCCACGCGCCGCCGCAAGCAGGCCATCGCGTGCCGCCTTGAACTGTTCGCGCGTCAGGCCGCCCGAATTCTGCAATTCCATCGTGAAGCCGTTGGACTGGCCAAGACCGCGCACCGCGGACGGGACGGTCGCGTAGAATTCGACGTCGCGCAGCCCGCTCAGCGCCTTGGTAGCCCGTGAGGTGATGGCGTCGGCACCATTCTCGACGCCCTTGCGATCGGCCCAGTCCTTGAGCGCGATGAACCCACGGCCGGCGTTCGATCCGCCGCTACCGCCACCGCCGCCCGCGACGGTCAGATAGCCCTCGACGTTGGCGCCTTCCTGTTCCTTGAAGTATTTCTCGATCTGCAACTGCGCGACGCGCGTCTGGTTGAGCGTCGCACCGGGGGCGAGGTTGTACTGGATCTGCGCGATCCCCTGGTCCTCGGTCGGCAGGAAGCCGGTCGGCAATCGAACGAACAGCAGCACGAGGACCGCCATCGTGCCAGCGTAGATCAACAGGAACAGCCATTTCCGGTTGATCACCTTCTCGACCATATGGCCGTAGCGATCGACGGTGCGGTCGAACCCGTTGTTGAACCAGTCCTTGGCGCGCTGCGACTTGCGCCCGAACCAGTTGTCGGACGTGTGCTCGCTTTTGCGCTTGAGCAGCGTCGCGGTGAGCGCGGGGGTCAGGATCAGCGCCACCACGACCGAGAGCACCATCGCCGAGACGATCGTGATCGAGAACTGGCGGTAGATCACGCCGGTCGATCCGCCGAAGAACGCCATCGGCAGGAACACCGCCGACAGCACGAGCGCGATCGCGATCAGCGCGACGGTGATCTCGTTCATCGATTGGATCGTCGCATCGCGCGGCGACATCTCGGGGTTTTCCTCGAGCAGGCGCTCGACGTTCTCGACCACGACGATCGCATCGTCGACCAGCAGGCCGATCGCGAGCACCAGCCCGAACAGTGTCAGCGTGTTGATCGAGAAGCCCGCCAAAGCGAACACGCCGAAGGTGCCGAGCAGCACGACGGGGACTGCGATCGTCGGGATCAGCGTCGCGCGCCAGTTTTGCAGGAAGACGAACATGACGATGACGACGAGGATGATCGCCTCGAACAGCGTCTTTTCGACTTCCTCGACCGACAGCTTGATGAACGCGGTCGAATCCTGCGGGAAGCTGTAGGCGTAACCATTCGGAAACGCCTTGGACGAGCGTTCGATCTCGGCCTTGACCAGTTCGGCGGTGCCCAGCGCGTCCGCGCCGGGTGCCAGACTGACCGCGATGCCCGCGCCGGGATGGCCGTTGACGCGGCTGGTGACGGCGTAGCTTTCCGCGCCAAGCTCGATCCGCCCGACATCCGAAAGCCGGACGGTGGATCCGTCGGTCTGCGTCTTGAGGACGATATTGCGGAACTGTTCAGGGGTCGACAGGCGCGACTGCGACGTGACGGTGGCGTTGAGGACCTGTTCGGGGGTGTTGGGGACGCCACCGATCTCGCCCGCCGCGACTTCGGCGTTCTGCGCCTGGATCGCGGTGGTCACGTCGGCGGGGATCAGGCTGAAACTGGCGAGCCGGTTGGGATCGAGCCAGATTCGCATCGCATATTGCGCGCCGAACACGTTGATGTCGCCGACGCCCTTGATGCGGCCGATCGTGTCCTGAAGGTTGGAGACGAGATAGTCCGACACGTCCTGGTTGGTCGTCTTGTCGGTCGTATCGTAGATCGCGGCGATCAGCAGGAAGTCCGGGTTGGACTTGGTCACGGTCAGGCCCTGTTGTTGGACCTGTTGTGGCAGGCGCGAGATCGCCTGCTGGACTTTGTTCTGGACCTGCACCTGGGCGATGTCGGGGTCGGTACCCTTGGAGAAGGTCGCGGCGATCGTCACCTGCCCGCGCGACGACGAGCTGGTCGTGAAATACAACAGCCCGTCGATCCCGGTCAGCTGTTGCTCGATGACCTGCGCGACCGAATTCTCGAGCGTCTGCGCATTTGCGCCGGGGTAGGTGGCCCGGATGTTGACCTGGGGCGGAGCGATGTCGGGGAACTGTTCGACCGGGAGCGTGTAGATCGCGCCGATGCCGCCCAGCATGATGATGATCGCGATGACCCAGGCGAAGATCGGCCGGTCGATGAAGATGCGCGAGAGCATGTCGCGTCAGTTCTTTTTCTGGTCGGCGGCGGTGTCTTTGCCCGGTTTGCGGATCTGTTGCGGCGCGTTGGCGGGGACCGGACGAACCTGTTGATCGGGTTTCACCTTGCCGACGCCTTGCGTGATGATCTTGTCGCCAGGCTTAAGACCGCTGGTCACGACCCAGTTGGTGCCGACCGTGCGCGTGGCGGTGATGTTGCGCTGGATCGCCTTGTTGCCGGGGCCGACGAGGAAGACGGTCGCATTGCCCTTGGCATCACGCGACACCGATTGCTGCGGCACGAGGAACGCATTGTTGTCGATTGCCTGCGCGAAGCGGGCGCGGACGAACATACCGGGCAACAGCAAGCCCTGCGGGTTGGGGAAGCGCGCGCGGAGCGTGACCGTGCCGGTGGTCGCGTCGACCATCGCTTCGGAGAATTGCACGTCGCCGACCTGGCCGTAGTCGCTGCCGTCCTCGAGCGTGAGGCGCACGTCGGCACGGCCAGCTGCGGACGAGCCTCCGCCGGCCAGTGCGCGGCGCAGGCGCAACAGGTCTGCGCTTGCCTGCTGGATATCGACGAAGATCGGGTCGAGCCGCTGGATGACGGTCAGCGGATCGGTCTGGCTGGAGGTGACGAGCGCGCCCTCGGTGTAGAGCGATCGACCGATCTTGCCGGTGATCGGCGCGGGTACGGTGGTGAACTTGAGGTTGATCTGCGCGGTCTCGAGCGCGGCGCGCGTCTGCTGGACCGAGGCGGCGGCCTGTCGTGCTAGACCCTGCGCGTCGGTGTAATCCTGTGCGGCGACCGCCTGCATGTCAGCGAGCGGCTTGTAGCGGTCCGCCTTTGCCTTGGTCGCGGTCGCGTTGGCGGCGGCGCTGGCGAGGTTCGCCGCGGCCTGGTTGGCGGATGCCCGGTACAGGCGCGGGTCGATCTGGTAGAGCGCCTGGCCCTTCTTGACGATCGTCCCTTCCGTGAAGAGCCGCTTGGTGATCAGCCCGGTCACCTGCGGGCGGACTTCCGCCATCTGATAGGCGGAGGTTCGCGCGGCGAGTTCGGTCACCGATGGAACGCTGGATGTCTGGATCTCGATATAGCCGACTTCGGGCGGGCCCTTTGGTCCGCCGCGGCCACCCTTCGTTTCGGTCTTTTGTGCACATCCGCCGATGGCCAACGCCACCATGCCAAGCGCGCCGACCACGCCCACGGGAAAAGACCGCAATTTCATTCGAGCCGCTGCTCCGCAGGGGAATGCGCCACAGGAGAATACCCTGCGCAACCGTCAACAAACGTCGCCACATAAGGCTTGTTCCGGCGGCCGATCAACTGTCTCGGTACGGACCTATCACCGTACAGCAACGCTAGCGCAACTTGGCGATCGTAAGCCCGTCTACTTTCGCCCGATCCTTGGTCGATTCCTCGCTGCGCTTGAGCGCCTTGGAAATCGCCTTCAGCGCCATGCCCTTCTTGGCAAGCGTGTGCAGCTTCTGGATTTCATCCGTCGTCCAGGGCTGGCGATGGCGTTCGAATCGATCTTCACTCATGGCTGGCAGGCGTATCGCATCGCGGCGCCGCACGCCATTGCCCGATGCCCGACCGGGCGCTAGGCGAAGCGGAAAAGGAGCAGGATATGATCGCCGAAATGGACTTTGCGCTGGGCGAGACCGCGGACATGATTCGCGATACGACGCAACGCTTCGCCACCGACCGGATCGCGCCACTGGCGGCGAAGGTCGATGCCGAGGACTGGTTCCCGCAAGCGCTCTGGCCCGAGATGGGCGAACTGGGGTTGCACGGGATTACCGTGGCCGAAGAGGATGGCGGGCTTGGGCTCGGCTATCTCGACCATGTCATCGCGTGCGAGGAAGTGTCGCGCGCGTCGGCCTCGGTTGGCCTCAGCTATGGCGCGCATTCGAATTTGTGCGTCAACCAGATCGCGCGCTGGGCGTCGCCTGAGCAGAAGGCGAAGTATCTCCCCAAGCTGATTTCGGGCGAGCATGTCGGCAGTCTTGCCATGTCCGAGGCTGGCGCAGGGTCGGACGTCGTGGGCATGAAACTCAAGGCGGAGAAAGTGCAGGGGGGCTATGTCCTCAACGGCACGAAATTTTGGATCACCAATGCGGCTTATGCCGATACGCTCGTCGTCTATGCCAAGACCGGCGAGGGCTCGCGCGGGATCACGACCTTCCTGATCGAGAAGGACATGCCGGGCTTCGCGATCGGCCAGAAGATCGACAAGATGGGAATGCGCGGGTCGCCGACCGCCGAGCTCGTCTTTACGGACTGCGAGGTTCCCGAAGAGAATATCATGGGGCCGGTCAACGGCGGCGTGGGCGTGCTGATGTCGGGGCTCGATTATGAGCGGACCGTGCTGGCGGGGATCCAGCTCGGCATCATGCAGGCGTGCCTTGACGTGGTCGTGCCCTATGTCCGCGAGCGGCGGCAGTTCGGCAAGCCGATCGGCGCGTTCCAGCTGATGCAGGGGAAGATCGCGGACATGTACGTCGCGCTCAATTCGGCGCGGGCGTATGTCTATGCGGTCGCGCGCTCGTGCGATGCGGGGAAGACGACGCGGTTCGATGCGGCGGGGGCGATCCTGCTCGCGAGCGAGAATGCGGTGCGGGTTGCGAACGAGGCGGTGCAGGCTTTGGGTGGCGCTGGCTATACCAAGGACTGGCCGGTGGAGCGGTTTTACCGCGATGCCAAGCTGCTCGACATTGGCGCTGGGACCAACGAGATCCGTCGGATGCTGATCGGGCGCGAGCTGATCGGGCACGACGCGCCGAACGCGCAGTAACATACTTCTCTAAACCTGTTGCGCTTCCCCGGCGAAGGCCGGGGCCCAGTCGTGGCGTCCAATGGCATTGGGCGCAGTCCTCGCCACAACCCGCCCTCGACTGGGCCCCGGCCTTCGCCGGGGAAGTGCTACAGTAAGGTAGGCCGGGCCGCGTCCTACCAGACGTGGACGCGGTCCGCCGGTGCGAGGTACAGCTTGTCGCCGGGCTGCACCTTGTAGGCCGGATACCACGCATCGAGATTGCGCACCGTCAGCACGCGGAACATCGCTGGCGCATGCACATCGGTCGCGATGCGCGCGCGGAGCGCCTTGTCGCGCATCTTGGTGCGCCAGCTCTGCGCGAACGCGAGGAAGAAGCGCTGGTCGCCGGTCATGCCGTCGATCACCGGCGGTTCCTTGCCGCCATAGGATGCACGGTACGCCTCGTAAGCTGCTGTTAGACCAGCGGTATCCGCGATATTCTCGCCGAGTTCCTGGCGGCCCTTGAGCTTGAGGCCCGGGAGCGCCTCATACCCGTCATATTGCGCGACCAGCGCCGAGCCAGCCTGTTCGAAGCGCTTGAGATCAGCGGGCGTCCACCAGTTGCGATACTTGCCGGTCGAATCGAAATCCGCGCCGAGATTGTCGAAACTGTGGCTGATCTCGTGCCCGATCACCGCGCCGATCGCGCCGTAATTGGCGGCCGCGTCGTACTTTGCGTCGAAATAGGGCGCGTGCAGGATCGCGGCGGGGAAGTTGAGCGCGTTCTGCAGCGGCAGGTTGACCGCATTCACCGTTTGAGGGGTCATCCACCATTCGGTGCGATCAGGGGCCTTGCCGAGCTTGCCGACCTGATAGCGGTAGATCGCGAGATCGGCGCGTTCGAGATTGCCGATCGGGTCCTTCGCATCGACCGCGAACTTGGGGAAGGCGCGCCAGTGATCGGGATAGCCCACGCCGACGTACAGCACCGACAGCTTGCGCCGCGCCTCCGCTTTGGTCGCGGGGGCCATCCAGTCGAGCTTGCTGATCCGCTGGTCGAATGCGCCGACGATGTTCTTGACCATCGTCTGGATTTCCGCCTTCGACTGCGCCGAGAAATAGCGCGATGCGTACAGCCGCCCGACCTCGTCGCCGAGCGCCGCATTGACCGCCGCGATGCTACGCTTGTCGCGGGTCTGTTGCGCGGTCGTGCCGGTCAGTTGCTTGCCGAAGAAGGCGAAGCGCGCGTCGTCGAACGCCTTCGGCAACACCGACGCGACCGCGGTGATGCGGTGCGCGGTCAGCCAGTCCTGCCACGCATCGAGCGGCTCGCTCGCGACTAGCGCGGAGAGTTTGGTGATCGCTTCGGGTTGCCACGCGATGAAGTCCTGCTGCGCAGCCGGGATGCCCGCAGCGGTCCAGTAGCTCGCCCAGTCGATCCCCGGTGCCTTGCGCGCGAAGTCGGCGCGGGTCCACGGGTTGTCGCCCTTGCTCGCGTCCTGGCTTGCTTCGATGTCGGTCTGCGCGGCGGCAATCTTCATTTCCAGCGCGAACACGCGCGCGGCGCGGGCCGCGGGGTCGCTCAGGCCGGCGAGGCCGAAGATCTGCGCGAGATACGCCTGATAGCCTTCGCGCAGTTCCCCCATCTGCGGTGACGGCGACAAATAGAAATCCCGGTCGGCCATCCCGAGGCCGCCTTGCATCAGATAGGGGACGTTGCGCTTCGGCTGGTTGAGATCCTGCGACACGAACAGGCCGAACAGGTTGGTCGTGCTGGCATAATTGTTGACGTTGAACGGGTCGGTATCGGCGCGCATCTGCGCCCCCATCACCTTCGCGAGCGCCGCCTTGTCGCGCAGCGCGTAATACGGCGCGATCAGCGTCTTGAGGGGTGCCACCCCGCGCGCCTCAATCGCGGCGGTGTCGTTATAGGCGGCGTAATAATCCGCGATCAGGCGCTGGCTGCTCCCCGGTGCGGCATTCGCCTTGGCTGCATCCTGAATGATCGTCGCGTTGCGCATCTCGGCAACCTTCGAGACTTCGATCCCGACGCCGGTGGAGGAACGTGCTGGTTCGATCTCGGCGGTCTTGCGCCAGGTGCCGTTGGCGTAATCGTCGAAATTGTCGCCTGGTTTGACGCTCTGGTCGATCAGCGCCTTGTCGACGCCCGACTGAGAGCCGATCGCCTGCGCCGCAAGCCCGGTGCCGATCGCCGAGGTCGCGAGCAGCGCAATGGAAAATACGGTCAGGCGTTTCATGGACAAGTATCCTCTGTAACTATCGCTTTGATGCCGCGATATACCCGCGCCGCGCTTCTGCCAATCGGCTTTCCTTCGCCGCGCAGGGTCGCTAGGCAGTTTCAAATGCAACGGATACTGCAAGCAGGAAACCGCCCTTGAGCGCCCCCGTCCTAGACTCGAAGATCAGCGTCGACAGCGACACGTTCCACGCCAATGCCGCGCATAATCGCGCGCTTGTGGAGCGGCTTGAGGCGGACGTCGCGACTGCGGCGCTGGGGGGCAACGCGAAGAGTCGTGAGCGCCATACCGCGCGTGGCAAACTGCTCCCGCGCGACCGGGTGGAGCGGTTGCTCGATCCGGGGTCGCCGTTCCTCGAGATCGGCCAATTGGCGGCGAACGGCCTGTATGACGACGAGGTGCCGGGGGCTGGCGTGATCGCCGGGATCGGGCGCGTGTCGGGGCGGCAGTGCATGATCCTGTGCAACGACGCGACCGTGAAGGGCGGGACCTATTATCCGCTGACCGTGAAGAAGCATCTGCGCGCGCAGGAGATCGCCGAGGCGAACCATCTGCCGTGCATCTACCTCGTCGACAGCGGTGGCGCGAACCTGCCGCATCAGGCGGAGGTGTTCCCCGACCGCGATCATTTCGGGCGGATCTTCTTCAATCAGGCGAACATGTCGGCGAAGGGGATTCCCCAGATCGCCTGCGTGATGGGGAGCTGCACCGCGGGCGGTGCCTATGTTCCTGCGATGTCGGACGAGACGATCATCGTGCGGGGGCAGGGGACGATCTTCCTCGCCGGGCCGCCGCTGGTGAAGGCTGCGACGGGCGAGGTGATTTCGGCCGAGGAACTGGGCGGCGCGGATACGCATGGGCGCAAGTCGGGCGTGGTCGATCATGTCGCGGAGGATGACGATCATGCTTTGACGATCGTGCGCGACATCGTCTCGATGCTGCCGCCGCAGACCGAGGGTGCGGTCAATTACGCCGAGCCGCGCGCGCCGAAGTTCGCGCCCGAGGAATTGTACGGGATCGTGCCCGCCGACGTGCGCGCGCCGTATGACGTGCACGAGATCATCGCGCGTCTGGTCGACGGGTCGGAATTTCACGAGTTCAAGGCGTTGTACGGGACGTCGCTGGTGTGCGGGTTTGCGCATATCTGGGGGATCCCGGTGGCGATCCTGGCGAACAACGGCGTGCTGTTTTCGGAGAGCGCGCAAAAGGGCGCGCACTTCATCGAGTTGGCGTGCCAGCGGAAAATCCCGTTGCTGTTCCTGCAGAACATCTCGGGGTTCATGGTCGGCGGGCGGTATGAGGCCGAGGGGATCGCCAAGCATGGCGCGAAGCTGGTGACGGCGGTGGCGACGGCTACGGTGCCGAAGATTACCGTGCTGATCGGGGGGAGCTTCGGGGCGGGGAATTACGGGATGTGCGGGCGGGCCTATTCGCCGCGCTTCCTGTTCAGCTGGCCCAACAGCCGGATCTCGGTGATGGGGGGCGAGCAGGCGGCGTCGGTGCTGGCGACGGTGCATCGCGACGCGGAGGGCTGGTCCGCGGAGGAAGCCGAGGCGTTCAAGGCGCCGATCCGGCAGAAGTACGAGGACGAGGGCAATCCCTGGTATGCGACCGCGCGGCTGTGGGACGACGGGATCATCGACCCGGCGCAGACGCGCGACGTGCTCGGGCTGGCGTTCGCGGCGACGCTGAACGCGCCTATCCCGGAGCGGCCGGCGTTTGGCGTGTTCCGGATGTGAGGGGGGTGGTGTCCCCTCTTCAATCCTCCCCCAACGGGGGAGGGGGACCGCCAGTCTTCTTCAGGCCGGTGGCGGAGGGGTTTGCGCGCCTGCGGACGGCGCACCCGGCAACCACCCCTCCACCGTTCGCTGAATGCTCACGGTCCCCCTCCCCGAGCGGGGCTCGGGGAGGATTTGAGAGAGAGGCATTCCTTCCCGAGCTCGTTTCGGGGAGTGGCACTGCCCCGCGCAGCCAAGCGGCGGGCGTTCGGGGTGTTCGAGATGTGATGGGGGTGCACGCTCTTCAATCCTCCCCCACCGGGGGAGGGGGACCGCCAGTCTTCTTTAGACTGGTGGTGGAGGGGTTTGCGCGCCTGCGGACATCGCACCCGGCATCCACCCCTCCACCGTTCGCTGAATGCTCACGGTCCCCCTCCCCGAGCAGGGCTCGGGGAGGATTTGGGAAAGAATCATTCCTCCCCGAGCTTGTCTCGGGGAGGGGGACCGCCTGGCGTAGCCGGGGGGTGGAGGGGTGCGCGCTCCGCGGTGTGTGCGACGATACCACGAAGGACTGCATCGAGATCGCGCAGGACGTCTGTCGCCGGGATACGCAGCGTGACGATCCCCTGTGCTTCGAGCCAGGCGTCGCGTCTGGCATCGCGTTGCGGCCGGTCGCCGCGATCGTGCGCTTCGCCGTCAACCTCGATGCAAAGCCGCGCGGCATGGCAATAGAAATCGAGCGAATAGACGCCTGCGGGATGTTGCCGTCGCCATTTGTGTCCCATGCCGCGTTTGCGCAGTTGCTGCCACAGCAAGACCTCGGGCAAGGTCATCTCGCGCCGCGACGCGCGCGACCGGCGAAACGCTTCGGCGGTGCCCCTGATCATGCTGCTCGCTCCCCCAAGCGTTGCGCCAACCCCTCCACCATGCTTCGCATGGTCCCCCTCCCCGAGACAAGCTCGGGGAGGAATTTGCCGGAGTGCCTGCAATGTCGATGATCCTCGCCCTTCTCGCCGCGCAAATGTCGTCGCAAGTGACGCCGGTGCAGCCAATGCCCAAGGGCACCGGCCTCCCGCCCCCCGCGACCGAGGAAGGGCAAGTCCTCGCACCCGTCACCGCGCTGCTCGCGGGGATCGGTGCGCGCGATGCTGCGCGAATCGGCGAGGCGATGCGCCCCGATGCGACCGCCACCGCCGCGACCGAAAACGCCGACGGCACCCGCACCGTCAAGCACTTGACCCGCGCCGAACTGCTCGCGCGCTTCGCCCCCGGCGCAGAGCGGTATGAGGAGAAAATCGCGTCCCCCGCGATCGAGATCGACGGCGACATCGCCATGGTGTGGGCACCCTATACCTTCAGCATCAACGGCGCCCTCCACCATTGCGGCTACGATCATTTCGATCTGGTCCGCGAGAACGGGCGCTGGTTGGTCCAGAACATCACCTGGTCGTCGCGGACGACGGGTTGCGAGAACTGACGTGATCCAATCGCTGCTCATCGCCAATCGTGGCGAGATCGCCTGCCGTATCATTCGCACCGCGCGCCACATGGGCGTCCGGACGATCGCGGTGTATTCCGACGCCGATGCGGGCGCATTGCACGTTCGTGAGGCGGACGAGGCGGTCCACATCGGGCCGAGCCCGGCGCGCGAAAGCTATCTGGTCGGCGACAAGATCATCGCGGCGGCACGCCAGACCGGCGCGGAGGCGATCCATCCGGGCTATGGCTTTCTCTCGGAGAATGCCGACTTTGCGCAAAGCGTGATCGACGCGGGGCTGATCTGGGTCGGCCCCAACCCCGACAGCATCCGCGCGATGGGGCTGAAGGATGCCGCCAAGGCACGGATGATCGAAGCGGGTGTCCCGGTGACGCCCGGCTATCTCGGCGAGGACCAGTCGCCCGAGCGGCTCCGTGCCGAAGCGGATGCGATCGGCTATCCGGTGCTGATCAAGGCGGTCGCTGGCGGCGGCGGCAAGGGGATGCGGCGGGTCGAAAGCGCAGCCGAGTTCGCGGATGGCCTTCTGTCGTGCCAGCGCGAGGCGGCGTCGTCGTTTGGCGATGCGCGCGTGCTGATCGAGAAGTACATCCTGTCGCCGCGGCATCTCGAGGTGCAGGTGTTTGGCGACCGCCACGGGAATGTCGTCCATTTGTTCGAGCGCGACTGTTCGCTCCAGCGCCGCCACCAGAAGGTGATCGAGGAAGCGCCGGCCCCCGGCATGACGCCGGCGACGCGGGACGCGATTTGTGCGGCGGCGGTGCGGGCGGCGAAGGCGGTCGATTATGTCGGCGCTGGCACGATCGAGTTTATCGCGGACGCGAGCGAAGGGCTGCGCGCCGACCGCATCTGGTTCATGGAAATGAACACGCGGTTGCAGGTCGAGCATCCCGTCACCGAGCAAATCACCGGGGTCGATCTGGTCGAATGGCAGCTTCTCGTCGCCAGCGGCGAGCCGTTGCCGCGGCAGCAGAACGAGTTGAGCATCAATGGCTGGGCGATGGAAGCACGGCTCTATGCCGAGAATCCGTCGACCGGCTTCCTGCCGTCGACCGGGCCGCTCGATCATCTCGTGCTCCCCGAGGAGGCGCGGGTCGAGACGGGAGTCGAGCAGGGGGGGGCGGTGTCGCCCTTCTACGATCCGATGATCGCCAAGCTGATCGTCCACTCAGCCACGCGCGTCGCCGCGATCGACCGGCTGTGGGACGCGACGACCGATGTCGAGGTGTGGCCGGTCCAGACCAACGCTGGGTTCCTCGGGCGGTTGTGCAGCGACCCCGATTTCCGGTCGGGCGCGGTTGACACCGGGCTGATCGCTCGGCGCGGAGATGAACTGACCCAGCCGCCGGAAACCGAGCCTGCGGCGTTGCACGCCGTCGCCGCCGCGCTGGTCAGCGCGGACGAGGGCGCGCCGTGGACGGCGGGGAGCGGGTTCCGGCTGAACGGTGCAGCGCGTCGGACTGTCCGGATCGTCGACCAGACGGGCACGGTTCATGCGATCGACGACGTTACCCCCGACGACGATCTGGCCGAGGACGAGATTACGCTGTTCGCGCTGGGCGAGGCGCGGTCGTACCGGTTGTGGCGGCCTTATGGCACGGCGTCGGGGGCGGTGGGCGACGGGGCGATCCTGTCGCCGATGCCGGGGCGGATCATCGCGGTCGATGTCGCGGCGGGGGATGTCGTCACCAAGGGGCAGAAGCTCGTCACGCTCGAGGCGATGAAGATGGAGCACAGCCTCACCGCGCCGTTCGACGGCACCGTCGCCGAGCTTTCGGCGGCAAGCGGCGGGCAAGTGAGCGAGGGTACGGTGCTGGTGCGGATCACGCGGAGCGACGCGGCGTAAGCTGCTGTTTACGCGGTCCTTAATCAAATCTTTCCGGCATGCCGGGCAAGCATTGGCATTCACCGTACCGGGCATGTTGCGTCAGGTCCGGTAACGATCCCCGCGGATCCCGGCCCAGCGCCGGGATCCGCGGGGGAAATGTTTCCTGCGCGGGCGGCGACCGGCACAATCTTGCGACAACTGCAAAGTACCGCAGCGTTCACCCTGCGCCCCCGTAACCTACCGGAACCCCAATGACGCGATCGACTGTCCTGTTAACGCTCGCGCTCGCGGCGACCCCGAGCTTCGCTTTCGCGCAGCAGGCGACTCCGCCCGCGACACCAGTGACTCCCTCGACCCCCGCGACCGCCGAACCCGAGACGGGCGGGGGCGCGACCGATGTCGGCGAGGACGGCCCCGACATCGTCGTGCAGGGTTCGCGGCCGCCCGGCTCGGTCGTCGGCGACATTCCGCCCGAACAGCAATTGAGCCCCGCCGACATCCGCTCCTACGGGGTCGGATCGGTGACCGAGCTGCTGGCGGAACTCAGCCCGCAGATCCGCAGCGACCGCGGCAGCGGCGGCGCGCCGGTGGTGCTGATCGACGGCAAGCGCATTTCCGGGTTCCAGGAGATCCGCGACTTGCCGACCGAGGCGATCCAGCGGGTTGACATCCTGCCTGAAGAAGTCGCGCTCAAATACGGCTATCGCGCGGACCAGAAGGTCGTCAATTTCGTGCTCCGCCGCCGCTTCAAGGCGGCGACGGTCGAACTGGCCGATCGCGTTGCGACCGCAGGCGGGCGTAACCAGCCACAGGCCGAGCTCGACCTGCTCCAGATCGCCAAGGGCGGGCGGCTCAACCTGCATCTGCAATATCAGGGTGCCGCCGCGTTGACCGAGGACGAGCGCGGGATCGTGCGGACGCCGACGCCTTTTGCGATCGGCGGCAATGTCGTCGGCGTCAACGGCGCGGCGATCGATCCGGCGCTGGGGGGCGCGACGATCGCGGGCGTGACCGGCACCACCCCGACGCTCGGCGATTTCGTCGGCACCGCCGGCAAGGCGAATACGACCGACGTGACGCCGTATCGCACTTTGCTCCCGCAGACGCGGACGTTCAACGCCAACACGACCTATGCGCGCACCTTCGGCAAGGTTTCCGCGACGGTCAATGCGACGCTGGGCACGACGAGCAGCGACGCGATGCTCGGTTTGCCGACGGTCGCGCTGACCTTGCCCGCGGGCAATCCGTTCTCGCCTTTTGCGAACACGGTGGTGGTCGATCGTGCGCTGACCGGCGACTATCTGCCGATCGCGCAGCATGGATCGACCGTGGCGACGCATCTGGGCACGGTGCTCAACGGTGGGCTCGGCGGTTGGCAATGGTCGGTCACGGGTGCCTACGACCATAATGAAGCGAAGACCTTCACCGATACCGGGCTGGATACCGCTGCGTTCCAGGCGCGACTGTTCGCGAACGATCCAAGCGCCAATCCGTTCGGGGTTCTCACCCCGGGGGCGATCGGGCCGCTGCCGTCGAACTTCGGCTATTCGGTGTCGAACGAGACGCAGATCGACGCGTTGCTGACCGGCAGCGTGGTGCGGCTCCCGGCGGGTGAGGTGACCACCAGCGTCCGGGTCGGTGGCGACCTCACCGACTTCAGCAGCCGTTCGCTCCGCGCCGGGCTGACGTCGAGCGGAAACGTGTCGCGCCAGACAGTCAACGGTCAGCTCAACGTCGACGTGCCCCTGACCAGCCGGGCGAAGGACGTGCTCGCTGCGGTCGGTACTTTGTCGGTCAACGGCAATCTCGCGCTCGACCATCTCTCCGACTTCGGCACGCTCAAGACGATTGGCTATGGCGTCAACTGGTCGCCGGTGGTGCCGCTGCGGATCATCGCCTCGGTCACCGATCAGGACGGCGCGCCGACGCCGCAGCAACTCGGCAATCCGCAGATCACGACGCCCAATATCGCGGTGTTCGATTATGTGCTGGGCCAGAATGCGGTCGTCACGACCTTGTCGGGGGGCAATCCCAATCTGCGCGCGAGCAGCAGCCACACGGTCAAGGTGGGGGTGACGCTCAAGCCGTGGAGCGCCAAGCAATTCGCGCTGTCCGCCAATTACGTCCAGGCGCGGGTGGAAAACCCGATCGTCGCCTTCCCGACCGCGACCGCCGCGATCGAGGAAGCGTTCCCGGATCGCTTCACACGCGATGCCGGAGGTGTTTTGCAACGCCTTGATACACGGCCGATAAACTTCGCAGAGACGAGCCGGTCGGAGCTGCGCTGGGGTATGAACTTCTCGGCGCCGCTCAAATCGAAGATCCAGAAGCAGATCGAGGCGTTTCGCGCAGGCACCGGACCCAACCCGTTCGCCGGGTTGCGCCCGCCGGGCGGTGCGCGGCCGGATCAGCAGGGCGGGCCGGGTGGCCCTGGCGCGGGTGCTGGTCGGGGTGGGCCTGGAGGCGGGGGTGGTCCCGGCGGCGGCGGCGGTGGCGGTGGTCGGGGCTTCGGCGGGCGTGGCAATGCCGGTGGCCGATTGCAGTTTGCTCTGTATCACACCTGGCACTTCACCAACCGCGTGCTGGTGCAGCAGAACGGCCCCGCGCTCGACTTGCTCAACGGCGACGCGATCGGATCGAGCGGCGGGCAGCCGCGGCACGAGCTGGAGGGGCAGGCGGGCTATAACAACAACGGTATCGGACTGCGCTTCTCGGCCAACTGGCAAAGCGCGACCGACGTCAACGGCGGGACGATCGGCAATCCGCAATCGCTGCGCTTCTCGGGGCTGGGGACGGTCGGCGTGCGGTTGTTCGGCGATCTTGGGCAGCGGCTCGATCTGGTCAAGGCGCACCCGTGGATGCGCGGTATGCGGGTCGCGGTGTCGGTCGACAACCTGTTCGACACGCGCCAGCGCGTGACCGATGCCAACGGCACGACGCCGGTCGCGTATCAGCCGGGGTATCTCAATCCGTTGGGGCGGACCGTGCGCCTGTCGGTGCGCAAGCTGTTTCTGTAGGCGCAGGTTTGGCGAGCGGTCGTTCTGTTTTGACCATACCCGGACGTTCAGGCTGGCGATCCGGGCGCCTAATAGCGGCCATTCGTTGAGTGCGATCTTTCCCGTTTGTCTGCCTCGGATTGGCCATTTTGGGGAAAGAGCAAGTGGGCATAGATTTTGGGAAAGCGAAACCCGCAGGCGTTCGTCAGCGCGATCAAGGCGGCGAGGTTCCCGCTAGACGTTCATTTCAGGAAGACAGCCGCTTGCGGAAATAGCAGCTACCATTAACCTCGTCATCGCAACTCGGCTGATCCTCAACCGCGGATTGCGCTCTCAAAATTGGAGATACGAATTTGTCGCGCTTCCGGTTTGTCGTGCCGTCGCTCCTTGCACTCGGCCTCGCTGGAGCGGCAAGCGGTCAAGCGAGCAAGAACGACACTCCGCCGGGCAAGATCGAAGTTCCGAAGGTGGAACGAAAGGGCGTGTGGCAACCGGCTGCTGGCGGCGCGCAGGTGCCGTTATGGCCTACGAAGGTCGCTCTTGCGAAGCCGGACACCGGCGATGAGACCGAAGCAACGGGTAATGGCTCTCCGCTTGTTGGCGGCAGGATGTGGCACTGGGCAAGCTATGTCACCCGGCCGACCATGACCATCTACAAGCCGAAAGGCCGCAATACCGGCGCCACGATGATGGTAATGCCGGGCGGTGGCTTCTACGCGGTTGCGACCGACCTAGAAGGCACGGAAATCTGCGATTGGGTCGTGCAACAGGGCATGACCTGCGTCATGCTGAAGTACCGGACGCCCCAGGTATGGCCGAAGGAGAACGGAAAGCAGCAGCGACCGAAGGTGCTGTTGGGGCTGGAAGACGCTCAGCGCGCAATGGGCTTGTTGCGGCAGCGGGCCTCTACCTACGAGATCAATCCGCACAAGATCGGCGTGATCGGCTTTTCGGCTGGAGCCTATCTCGTGGCAAACATGAGCAATACGGAAGAGCGTACCTACCCGCTTGCAGACGCGGCCGACCACCAGTCCCCCCGGCCTGACTTCGCGATCGTGGCCTACACAGCGCGGATGTTGGACACGAGCAAAGGGAAGAACAGCCTCGAATTGAAACCTTGGGTGAAGATAAGCGCGAAGGCACCGCCGACGCTGATTATCCACGCGATGGATGATCCTGTGGACGATGTCCGGGAGCCGATGGCTTATGCGCTGGCGTTGAACGATGCTGGCGTGCCGGTCGATTTGCGCCTCTATGCCAAGGGCGGTCACGCCTTTGGGATGCGCCCGACCGCCGATCCGATCACCAGGGAATGGCCAGGGCAGGTCAATCAATGGTTGCATAATATCGGTGTGTTGTGATGGGGGTTCGCAACTAGCCGCTCTATTACCGGATATCGGGTCCGTTCCCGAAATTTGATCCTTTTCGGGAAAGCCGGCAGCTGCTCAATGTCGGCTATCGCCACCCGACCTCTCGAAAGCGCCGGTCCGGTTTCCACCAAACTGTGACGTATGTCGTGCCATTCGTCGCTGTCAGACCGTGGCAGTCACCGCTGATGGCTGCGGCGTGCGTCAGGCATCGTGGTGCGTATCTCGAGTGCCGCGCACCCCGAGCAATCCCCGCGGGGTCAGAAATCGAAAGCCACGGCTGCGACGACGCTTCCGCCGTGATGATCCTGGCTTTTGCGCCCGCGGTAACGCGCATCGACCCATGCAAGCGAGATCGTGGCCGGGCCGGTGCGGGCGTCGGCGCCCAGTAACCAGTCCAGCTTGGGGGTGCCGGTCACTGTGTTCACGCCCGTTTCGCGACCAATATGGCTTCGCACCTTGAGGGGTAGTCCTGGCAATGGCTTCTCGGCTTCGGCAAACATGTACACGCCGTTGCCGGGGCCAAGCGCGTCCTGATGGGGCGTGTAACTGATCCCCAACTTCAGGGTCGCATCGCCCACGTCTTTGGCACCGGCCAGGTACACCTCCGCACTGCTGACCCCGTTCGCACCCGGGTACAGATAGGAGATGACACCGATGTCGAGATCGATGCTGGACACGTTCGCGCGGTAACCCCCGTAGAAGTCGAGTTCGGCGTGCGCACCCTCATACGCGGCAATGCTCGATCCCCATGTACCGGCATACAAACCGACGGGGCTGGCGACTTCGACGGATCCCTGCACGGCTGCACGCCCTGCCGATTGGGTAACCCCCCGAAAACGGTAATCGCTTACCACCGAAGCGTTCACGCTGATGTTGATCTTGGTGTCGTTCGTCGCCTTGCCATCGGGAATGGCATCCGGGTTCCGGTTCGGGCGAGGACCGGATGCCTGCGCGGATTCCGCGGTGCCCGGCGTGGGGGCGAAAGACGCGACGACCGCAGGTCTGGCGTCGAGCATCAGGCCGCCTCCAGCTGGCGGAGGAAGCGGTTGATGTCGTCACCGAGGTCGGAAAGGGTGCTGGACAGATCGGTAACGGCTGCGTCCATCTGGTCAGCTGCAGCATTCCCAATCGCGATTGCCGAGCTCGCGTTGGTAACCGCCGCGGCAGTGGCCCTGCTTTCGTCAGCGACTGCCTCAATGCCACCACGGATCATCAAAACACCATCGACCTGACGATGGACCGCCGTTGCGATCACACCGGAGGCCGCTTCTGTTCGGCCGAGGGCCGCCACGATCGTGTCGACCGAGGTCGAAGTGGTGACCGTCTGCACACGAAGCTCATCAAGTTGTCCGGCGACCTGGCGTGTCAGCTCGGCCGTATGATTGGCGAGTGCCTTCACCTCGTTGGCGACAACCGCAAAACCGGCACCTGCCATGCCTGACCGGGCCGCTTCGATGCTGGCATTGAGCGCCAACAGGTTCGTCTGCTTCGAGACGCGATCGATGGCATCGACGACGGTTTCGATCTCACCCAATGCCTTGGCGAGAGCGGCAACACTGGCACCCACTTGCTGGCCGTCGCAACTCGCGCGCTTTACTTCGCTCAGCGCAAAGCCGGTCTTATGCTGGATCTCTTGTCCTGCCTCGGCGAACGCAACCGCCTTGGGTACCAGTTCGGTCATGTGCCGATCGGTCTGCGCTGCCGCGCTGGTGGCGACGGTTACCAGCTCCTGAAGTCCGCCGGCTTGATCCCGCACCCGTTTCGAAGCGGTTTCCAATACCCGCCCCTGGTGCCGGATTGTCTTGATTGCTGGTCCGAGCCGTTGCTCGAGCCGCATTCGGGCATCAATCAATGCTGCCTGTCTGGCGGCCTTGAGCCGCTCGTTCAGTTCAGCATTGTCCCGTCGGACTTCGCCGACGGTCGTCTCCAGACGCACGCGGGCCGCAGCGTCCGCATCTGCCGCTTCAGCCCGGGCGAGGGTGAGCGCGTCGAGTGCGTTTCGCGCGTCATCTGCATCCGCGGCGGACCGCAGCATTGCTGCATTGGTCTGCTGGATGGCACGACGACAATGCCGCAGAATGCGCGCACCGATCAGGCCCAGTACCCCCATGATCAGCAGCAGGATCGGCAAGGCGATGTCACGCAACGCGGTTCCGGGAAGCTGGCGGGTCCAGACCAGCTCGCCGATGAACGCACCATCGTACCCCCTGAGTTCAACTTTACCCAGGCGGCTGTCTTCCTGCGTGCCGGAAGGGAGAAAGCGCATCTGCTCAAGGCGACGATCGGCACCGAGGGAGGCGATCTGATCCGGCGTCAGCACGTCGATAAACAGGAGGTATGACGCAGGACCGGCAGGCAGCTTGACCTTGCCCGGATCGGGGATGATCGCGGCAATGCTGAAGACGGCAGGTTGGTTACCGATGCGGATCAAACCACGGATGCGATGATCCTCGCCCGTCGGCGTCTTCCTCAATTCGCCTATCACCTGTTTGAGCGTTAGGCCCATCAGGGTGAACGGGTCCAGCCTGGCCGCATGATCCCGATCACTGGCATAAATCGCTTGATCATGGGCATCGATGACGAAGCTGTGTTCGTAGCCCTGGGTGTGAAACAGGTAGGGGCCAATGTTGTCGTTGGCCCAGTCGCGATCCATCGTCAGCACCAGCTTGGCGACGGCATCATCCCATGTTGCGTAATCGCTCTGGTTGCGGACCATGAAGTCGAGGCGGTTCGAGATGACCAGCTTCGCCAGTTCCGTTTCCCGGACGGCTTCTTGCCTGTCGGACTGGACCGTCAGCCAGATCAGCAACGTGACCATGATGATGCCGGCAGCCGCCAGGGCGGCGCATAACGGGTAGACGAAATGGCTCCGATAGCTCGGAAGGGGGGCGTCACTCCCTGATTCCCGCCTGTCCCTTCGAGCCGATCGCATCGGCTTGGTCTAGATCGCGACTCTTAAGACGACACTAACTGCCTGAATCGGCGTCGACAGGATGACGGCACTCTCGCGCTGATAGTGTTCGAGCCTGATGGCAGACCAGCGGCAAACGGAAGTTCGCTACCACCGCGTCACCCCTGCGCGAACGGTTATTCCGGGATTGCGAAGGCCCCCATCGCTTCCCGTGCGGTAAGCGCATGGCGCGCGGCGGAGAGCGTGCTGCACAGTTTGCGCGCGGATTGCTCCACCCTGTCCAGCATTTCGCGCGCATATTGCGGATCGAGATGCTCGACGACTGCCTCGAAATGCGTATGCCCGCCGTCCTGCATCCCGAAGATCGACAACAGGTAGCGATCGAACGCGTGCTGCAGCGCTACCCACTGGCCCTGTTCCTCGAGCCAGGCGCGCGTTGTGGCCGACGTCGAGAAGGTCGCGAAGGTCCGCCCGTCGAGGACGGCATCGGGAATATTCCGCACGATCGAATCCGGGGTCAGTGCGGCCCCCAGCACGCGGTCGACATAGCCCTTGATGATCGCGGGCGGCATGCCGAACCACAAGGGATAGACGAAGACGACGACATCGGCCTCGCGCAGGAACCCCAGTTCGCGCGACACGTCGCTGGTCAGGTGATTGCCGATCGCGCCGGGACGGTGGGTCGCGCGCAGCCGCGGATCGAAATCGAGCGCGTACAGGTCGCGCAGGACCGCTTCCTGCCCGCATGCGCGCACCGCGGTGCAATATTGGTCTGCGATCGCGTGATTGAAGCTGTTCTCTGCGGGGTGGCCAAGGATGACGACGTGCCGGAGGGGATGCGCCGTGCTGTTGAACTGGACCATCGCAAATCTCCGGTAACGCCGTGGATGTACTAGGTTTACGCGCCGCCCTGCAGCGATCGCCATCCGTAGAGTTACGCAGCCTGCGCCGTGTGCCCGGTATCACCACGTCAAAAAAAAAGCCCCGGTTTCCCGGGGCTTTCAAGTGTATGGTGGACCGCCGAAGATCAGGGTGGGGGGCCGGCGGTCCATTGGGTCGCTGAGCGTCGCTCAGTCGATCCCGACTCCGCGCGAAGCCAGGGGTAGCTTCGGCGAATACTGGGCAGTCTCGATGCGGGCGATCTGGCGGCAATTCTGCGGCTGGAAGATCAAGCCCTTGCCGGACTGCATATGGGGTTGGCGAAGCTGGCAGCGCGCAAAGGCGGCCTGCTCGGCGCGGCTCATGCTCGCGCCGCCAGCGGAAGCCGGGGCTGCAACCAGAGCGAGTGCGGGGACGATGGCGACCGTGAATGCGGTGCGTAGCATGAATGCAGCCTCCGATAGAGTTAGTTGAGCATCATATACGACGCGTCATTTTCCCGCCTTTCGCCAGACTGTGATGAAACGTTGCTCTTGCGGCGCCCTTACGGCACGCTGTGCCGGCGCGTTGACCGCGCAGGCTGGCATCCGTACCGAAGCCCTTCCAACCCCTAAGGTTAGACGTGCTGCTTATGACAACTCCCCCCACGATCGTGCTGGTCGAAGACGACCCCGCTCTGCGCACGCTGACCACCCGCGCGTTGCAAGAGCATGGCTATCTCGTCAGACCCGCGGCTTCCGCGCCCGAGATGTGGCTGGCGATGGAGGCGGGGCCGGTCGATCTGGTTCTGCTCGACATCATGCTGCCCGGCACCGACGGGATCGAGCTGTGCCGCAAGCTGCGCCAGCAAAGCAACGTGCCGATCATCTTCGTCAGTGCGCGCGGCAGCGAGACCGACCGGGTGGTCGGGCTCGAACTCGGCGCGGACGATTATCTCGCCAAGCCGTTCGGCACGCGCGAACTGACCGCGCGGATCCGGGCGGTGCTGCGCCGGGTCGATGCGCCGCGCGAGATGAAGGATCGCGAGCAGGGGCTCATCGCGTTCGACGGCTGGACAGTGAACCTGCCGCGCCGCGAATTGCGCGCGCCCAGCGGTGCGGTGGTCGATCTGACGGGGGCGGAATTCGACCTGCTGACCAGCCTGCTCGACCATGCCGGTCGCGTGATCGCGCGCGAGCGGCTGATCGAATTGTCGCGCACCCGGATGGGCGATAGCACTGATCGCAGCGTCGACGTGCTGGTAAGCCGGTTGCGGCGCAAGCTGTCGGTGGGTGATCAGCCGCCGCCGATCGTGACGGTGCGCGGCGTCGGCTACATGTTCAACGCGACCGTCGAGCGGTCGTAATGACGTTCACGCGACCCTCGCTCGGGCTGATCGGGCGGGTCGTCGCGATCCTGCTGTTCGCGACCCTGGTCGAGTTCGGCATGAGCACAGTATTGTACGAACGCGCGAGCCAGTTTTCGGTCCGCGACGACGAGGGGCGGCGGCTCGCCGAACATCTGGTCATCGCGCGGCGGTTGATGGCGGATCATCCGCGCTCCGGGCGGGAGGCGATGGCCCGCTCGGTCTCGACCGCGCATTATGCGATGGCGTGGCACACCGAAGCGCCGCCGCCGAGCGACCCGGCCTTGTCCGAAATGCGCGCCAAGGTGCTCGCCTGGGAGCCGGTGCTCCAGTCCTCGCCGCTGCGGATGCGGCTCGAGCCTGCGGTGACGGGCTCCTACGTCTCGGGCGCGGCGGGGTTGCCCGATGGCAGCTGGCTCTATTTCCGCACGGCCGAGGCGATCGACAGCCTCGACCAGTCGCGCAATCGCATCCTGATCGCACTCGGGATCGCCGGCGTCGTGATGGCGCTTGGGGGCGGGCTGATCGGGCGGACGTTGCGGCCGATGCGGCTGCTCGCGAGTGCGGCGGATCGGTTCGGGACCGCGGAGGCCGCGCCGCTTGCGGAGGAGGGGCCGACCGAGGTCCGCCGCGTGATCACCGCGTTCAACAGGATGCAGGCGCGGATCCAGCAACTCATCACCGATCGCACGCAGGCGCTGGCAGCGGTTGGCCACGATATCCGCACACCGCTCGCGCGGTTGCGCTTGCGCGCGGAAAGCATCCCGACCGAACCGGTCCGCGACGAAATCCTCGAGGACGTGGCGGAGATGGACGCGATGGTCGGATCGTTGCTCGCGTTCCTCGGCGGGGAAGACGACCCGGAGAAGCCCGTGCTCGCGGATCTAGGTGTGCTGTGCGCCACGCTCGCTGATGATGCCGCCGACCACGGGCGCGCGGTGACCTATGTCGGACCCGATCATCTCGAGCATGTCTTCCGGCAGCTCGGCGTCAAGCGGGCGCTGTCGAACCTGGTCGAGAACGGACTGCATCATGGCGAGCACGTTACGATCGCGCTCAGTCTCGAACCCGATGCGGTGATCGTGCGGGTCGAGGACGATGGTCCCGGCATTCCGGAAGAACAGCTGCGCAGCGTGCTTGAACCGTTCGTCCGGCTCGATACCGCCCGGCGGCGCGATACGCTGGGGCTCGGGCTGGGTCTGGCGATCGTGTGTCGCGCGGTCGAGCTCGAGAAGGGCAACCTCACCCTCAGCAACCGTCTTGAGGGCGGGTTGCGCGCCGAGATCCAGCTGCCACGCACACGCTGACAGGACCGAGATCGTGCCACGGGTTTGCCTTTGAACGGCAATCCTTTTTT
The DNA here is from genome assembly GCA_030433805.1 of Sphingomonas sp. PsM26. Classification (GTDB taxonomy): domain Bacteria; phylum Pseudomonadota; class Alphaproteobacteria; order Sphingomonadales; family Sphingomonadaceae; genus Sphingomonas. The sequence goes on from JARUXA010000002.1 coordinate 302,310, forward strand.
ACAAACGTGCCGCGTTGCAGCAAGGCGCCACCCGTACCGTTTCCTGTGAAATCCGCGAAATCCATATTGCGGAGCCAACAGCAGGAGCACAGTGCATGAACGAGCTCATCGGTCGCGTCTTCGACTTTCAGAAGAACGTTTTTCCACAGAGGAGCGCGCTCTACCAGAACCTCGCTGCCAATGGGCAAAGCCCCAAGGCGCTGATCATCTCATGCTCGGATTCGCGGGTCGTCCCCGAGGAAATCCTCCAGGCTGCACCGGGCGACCTGTTCGTCTGCCGTAACGCGGGCAACATCGTCCCGCCGTTCAGCAACGCCAATGGTGGCGTGACCTCGACGGTCGAATTCGCGGTGATGGTGCTTGGCGTGCGCGACATCATTATCTGCGGACACTCCGACTGCGGCGCGATGAAGGCGCTGATGAAGCCGGGCTCGCTTGAATCGATGCCGAACGTTGCCGCGTGGCTGCGCCACAGCGATGCCGCGTTCAGCGTCGTTCGCGACGGGTACCCGGAATTGTCGGGACCGGAGCAGGCACGTGCCGCCGCGCTCGAGAACGTCGTGGTGCAGCTCGCGCATCTGCGGACGCATCCGTCGGTCGCATCGGGGATCGCGCGTGGCGAGATCGCGTTGCATGGCTGGTTCTTCGACATTCACAACGGTGTCGTGCTGGCACTCGATGGTGCGAGCGGTCGGTTCGAAGAGATTAGTGAAGGTAACCCGATGCCGGTCGCCTTGGCTGCGCAAAAACGGTTTGCCGCTGGTGAGCCTCTTCTGGAGGCTGCGGAATGACCAAATTCGGTGTGAAGCTCCCCACGATGGCGGTGGCAACGCGCGATTTCACGGCGTCGATCGTCGTGTTTCTCGTGGCGATGCCGCTGTGCATGGGCATTGCGGTCGCGTCCGGCGTGCCGCCGGAAAAGGGGCTGATCACCGGTATCATCGGCGGCATCGTCGTCGGTGCGTTTTCGGGTTCCCCGCTGCAGGTCTCCGGACCGGCAGCGGGTCTTGCCGTTGTCGTGTTCGAGCTCGTCCGCGACAAGGGCCTTTCGGCGCTTGGTCCGATCCTCATTCTTGCCGGGCTGATCCAGCTGATCGCCGGCATCGCCAAACTCGGCGGATGGTTCCGCGCGATCTCGCCGGCTGTCGTGCACGGCATGTTGGCCGGCATCGGCGTGCTGATCGTCGTCGGCCAGTTCCACGTCCTGTTTGACGCACGGCCATTGCCGAGCGGGTTGCAGAACCTTGTGGCAGCGCCCGAACGGTTGATGGGTCTGTCGCCGCTCAACGTCTCCAACGTCGAACATGCGTTCATGATCGGTGTTCTGACGATCCTCGTCATGCTCGGTTGGGAACGTTTCCGTCCCGCTGCGCTGAAGCAGGTGCCTGCCGCGCTGATCGGCGTGCTGGTCGGAACGCTGACCGCGTTCGCGCTCGGGCTGCAAATCAACCGCGTCGACGTCCCGCAGTCGATCGTCTCGGCGATCGCGCTGCCGGGACCCGAATTCCTTGCCAAATGGGTCGATCCGTCGATCATCGTCGCGGCGATCGCGATTGCGTTCATCGCCAGCGCGGAAACGCTGCTGTCGGCGGCGGCGGTCGACCGGATGCATGACGGTGTGCGGACCGACTACAACAAGGAATTGCGGGCACAGGGCATCGGCAACCTGCTTTGTGGCGTCGCAGGTGCCCTGCCGATGACGGGCGTGATCGTTCGCAGCTCGGCGAACGTCCAGGCGGGGGCGACATCGCGTCTCTCGACGATGCTGCACGGGGTCTGGATCCTCGGCTTCGTTGCGTTGCTGCCGTGGTTGCTGCGCGAGATCCCGATGGCGGCGCTCGGCGCGGTGCTGGTGATCACCGGCGTCCGTCTGGTCAGCCTGGCGCATGTCAAGCATCTGTTCCACAGCTACGGCGTGCTGCCCGCGTTGATCTGGTTCGTAACGCTCGTCACCGTGGTGACGCAGGACCTGTTGACCGGCGTGTTGATTGGTATCGCGCTGTCGGTGCTGGAGCTCTTGCCCCATGCGCGTCGGCTTGGCCTCAATGTCAACCGGACGGCGGGCACGAACGGGACCGACATGGCCTTGTCAGGCAGCGCGACCTTCGTGACGCTGCCCAAACTGTCGGACACGCTGGAATCGCTTCCGTTGCGCGGGCCCGATCACGGGATCGTGCGGATGGACGTATCCGGGCTGACCAAGGTCGACCATACCTGTGCCGAATTGCTCAAGGAGTTCATGTCGCGGCGTCGTGCAGGCGGCAACCCGGTCGAACTCACTGGCGCGTCTCCCAAGTTGGCAGCGATGATGGCCTGACGACCCCACTCCTCAGCAATACTTTGTTACAGAGTAGCAATGTGTCATTGAGGGAGTGACTGATAGAGGATGCTGGTGCGAGTCGACCGTCCACCACTGCCTTCGGGCAGTGAGAGGGGCGGCAGCTCCGCCCCAGGCGGGAACCTTTCCTTGGATCAGAAGGGTATCCCATGTTGCGCTATTGTATTGTCTCAACCCTGTGTCTCGCCGCCGTTCCGGCTGCCGCGCAGGAAACCGCGCCACCTCCGCCGGCGACGGTCACCGGCAATGTCGCCTTGGTATCGGACTATCGTTTCCGCGGCGTTTCCCAATCTGATGAAGAGATTGCCGTCCAGGGCGGCGTCACGATCACGCATGAGAGCGGCTTTTACGGCGGCTTTTGGGGATCGAACCTGTCCGGCTGGGGCACGTTCGGCGGCGCCAATATCGAACTGGATCTGATCGGCGGCTACAAGCGCACGATCGGCAACGGCACGGTCGATGTCGGCCTCACCTGGTACATGTACCCGGGCGGCGCAGCGAATACCGACTTTGCCGAACCCTATGCCAAGGTGAGCGGGACGCTCGGTCCGGCAACGTTGCTGGCCGGCGTCGCCTATGCGCCCAAGCAGCGGGCGCTAGGCAACTTCTCCAATACGCCGGAAAGCCGTGGCCAGAGCCAGGACAATCTGTACCTGTGGGGCGATACGAGTGTCGGCATTCCCACCACCAAGATGACGGCCAAGGCGCACATCGGCTATTCCAAGGGCAATCCCGGCCTTGGGCCAAACGGCACGAGCGTGACCCCGACCGGCGAATATTGGGACTGGCTGGTGGGACTCGATTACGTCGTCGGGCCGCTGACCTTCGGTGCGGCCTATGTCGACACCGATATCAGCAACCGCGAGGCCGCTTACCTGCAGCCGAACTTCTCGCGGACCAAGAACGGCGAATCAATCGCGAATGGAAAAATCCTGTTCTCGATCTCAGCGGCTTTCTGATGATACGGTAACGGAACGGCGAAAGCCGGGTACGGACGCGCGTGGTGTGACGACACCCGCGCGTTTTGTATGTGTAGCGATGTTTCCCGGAGAACTGACGTATGAGCGACCGCATCCTGATCTTCTACGGCTCCTACCGGTCGGATCGCCTGGGCATTCGCTTGGCTGAGTACCTCGTGACGGCGTTCCGTGCGCGTGGCGCGAGCCCCGAACTCATCGATGCGAAGGCGGTCGACCTTCCGATGCTCGATCGCATGTACAAGGAATATCCGACCGGGACCGCACCCGCGGCGATGGAGGCACTCGCGGCCAAGATCCGTGCGGCGGATGCGTTCGTGTTCGTCGCGGGGGAGTATAACTGGAGCGTCCAGCCGGGCCTCAAGAACCTCACCGACCATTTCCTCGAGGAATGGTATTGGCGTCCGGCGGCGATCGCGAGCTATTCGGCGGGGCGCCTGGCGGGTGCGCGTTCGGCGACGGCATGGCACGGGATTCTGTCCGAAATGGGCATGGTCGTCACCTCGGCTCCGCTCGCGGTCGGCGGGATCGGCAAGGCGTTCGATGCCGAGGGTAATCCGGTCGGGGAGGGCGGTGCAGCCGCCGCCAAGGCGTTTCCGCGGTTTGCCGACGATCTTGCCTGGTGGACCGAAGCCGCCCGCGCGCAACGCGAGCGGCGCGATCCACCCTATTGATGCGTCAGGCGGCCCAGGCCGCCAGATCGTCCTGTTCACCGATCTGCGCGAGGCCATGCGCGATCGACGTCAGCTCACCACCGCTCGCGATGCGATCATCGCCGAAGCGCTCGGTGAACATGCGCCGCACGCGCGGCGTCAGCGACGAGCCGCCGGTGAGGAACACGCGGTCGATGGTGGCTGCGGTGGTCGCCGACATTTCGAGCACGTGATCGACCGCGGTTTCGATCCGCGCGATATCGGGGGCGATCCACGTTTCGAACTGCGCCCGGGTGACATCTGCCTCGATCGACAAGCCCCCGCCCTGGAAGTGGAAATGCGCGTGTTCGTTGCGCGAAAGGTCGCGTTTCACGCGCCCGACCGCCTCGTGCAGTGGAAACCCCAGTTCTTCCTCGATCACCGCGATCATCCGCCCGATCGCGTCCGGGTCGAGCGCCGACTTACGCAGCTTCTCTAGCTCCGCAATGGTCCGGCGGTTGCGCATCAGCGCAAGCCGCGACCAGTCCGCGAAGTCGGCGAAATAGCCGCGCGGGATTTCGAGGATCTTGTCGAACGAGCGATACGAACCGCCTTCGCCGAGCAACGGCATGACGAGCTGTTCGACGATCCGCGCATCGAACCGGTCGCCCGCGATCCCGACGCCGGCATGGCCGAGCGGTACACAGCGCCGCGCCGCGCCGGGGGCTTCGATCCGCACCACCGAAAAGTCGCTCGTCCCGCCACCGAAGTCGGCGACTAGGATCGTCGCGGGGTCGCTGATTCGCGACGCGTAGCTGAACGCCGCGCCAAGTGGTTCGTAGACATAATGCACTTCCGCGCCGAGCTTGCCGAACATCAGGTCATAGCGTTGCCGCGCCAGCGCCGCGTCGGGGCGGTGCCCGGCATATTCGACCGGACGCCCGACCACGATCCGCGACGCGCGCTCCAGCATCCCGTTCGACCGCGCCGCCATCTTGTCGAGGAACGTCTGGCCCAGATCCTCGAACCGATACCGTCGATCGAAGATCGTCGCGTGCTCGAACGTCGGGTTGGCCGCCACCGACTTGAACGACTGCAGGAAGCGGCTGCCTTGCGGATATTCCAGATATTCGGCGATCGCCCACGGTCCGGCTTCCGCGGCGATACCGCCTTTGACGGTATCGTCTTCCCAGAAGCACAGGGCGGACCGGAAGGCGGCATCCGGTCCGTCCGGTGCCTCGAGCGGGAGCAAGTCGGACATACCGCCACGCGCGATCGCGGCGACCGAGTTGGTCGTCCCGAAATCGAGGCCGAGCGTGAAGGGGGCGGGGGAGGAACGCGGATCGGACATGCGCGTGCCGCTACACAGGACGGGGCAATAGCGCAAAGCCTGAGCGGTGGATCACGGCCAGTGGATCGGGACGTCGTTGGGCGACCACGGATCGAAACGGACCATGACGGTCTCGAACAGCGCCGATTGCAGGTGGCGCGCGAGCCAGTCCTGTACCCGCGGTAAGGGCTGTTGCGCGAACCAGTCGGGGTCGATCGCGGCGAATTGCCGGACGAACGGCATGATCGCAGCGTCCGTCAGGGAACGCCGGGTCCCGCAGAGGTTATCGTGCCGCGCCAGACGCTGCTCCAGCAGACCGAGCCATTCGACCGCGGCGATGCGGTGCGCGACGGGATCGGACGCGTGGCGTTCGGGGTATTTGGTGCGGTCGAGATGGTGTTTGAACCGGTCGTCGCAGTCCGCGATCAGCGCGCGGTCGTCGCCGTCGAGCCAGGCTTCGGGATCGTGCCGGTGTAATGCCCACCGCATGATATCGATGCTCTGGTCGATCACGCCACCTCCGGCGAGGACGAGCACGGGTACGGTCCCCTTGGGGGAGGCCGCAAGCATCGCCTCCGGCTTGGCGCGAAGCCTGATCTCCCGCACTTCGACCCGGACGCCGCTCACCGCAAGCGCGAGCCGCGCCCGCATCGCATAGGGGCATCGCCGGAAGGTGTAGAGCGTGTCGACCATCGTCACCGCGCATGAAACCGCGCGAGCGCGATGCCTGCGAGGTTCTGCGTGCGCTTGATGTAGCGGATCGGGGGCAGGGTGCCGCCCGCCAGCGCCAGCAGGGTAGCGCGATGCTCGGCGGATGGGCCGCGGCAGCGGTGCGCATCCGATGCCTGGGCGATGACGGCGGCGGCGTCTCCGAGCAGGACATAGGCGCCGCGGGCAAGACCCAAATCACGGGCGAGCCGCTCGGCCGCGATGAGCGCCAGCCATTCCGCCGTCATGCTCGATCCTTCTCCAAGATCGCGGTGGATGTGCGTCTGCCCCCGCGCAACGACCGCAATCTCCATCCGCCCCGGGTTCGGTTGGCAACCGCCATCGAAGAAGATCTTGATGCCGGCGGGCATGGTGGCGGTGTTCTGTCCGGGTTGGTTGCGGCAGGAACCCGATACCGGGGTCGTCCCGAAAGTTCCAGTCAGCTGCGGGGTGCGGATGGCAATCGAAGGGTCGGGAAGGTTTCGCCGGGGGTATGCTGCTCGGGCAGGATATAGACGATCCCGTCGGCTGGCCTGAACAATGGCGCGACCACGGTCTCGTAGAAGATGCGCGGAACGTTGATGCAGCCGAACGACACGCGATTGTCGTCCGTGGTGGGGGTCGCAAGCCGCGTCAGGCGATGTTCGATGCGGCTCGTCGTGACGACGCGGTGCAGTGACAAGCCGGTGTCATAGTCGATCCACAGCACGTCTTCGTGCAGGTCCCGTCCGATCCGGGCATCGAACCGACCCGCCTGGGTGATGCGGTCGGCCGGGCCGATCTGCGCGAGGGGCCGCGATCCGATGCCTGCCGGCGGCACGTCGCCACGCGCCGCCCCGAGCAGCGCGGGCGTGCCGCCGCGCACGGTTCCGTCCGCGTCGTACGCGACCACCTGCGCCGCTACCTTGTCGACGATTAGAAAGGGGCGGCCATGCGTATCCCCGGACGCGACGATCTGCGTGGCGAGCGCCCGTATTGCAGACGTCTCGAGCGGGGGCGAAACCGGATCCGCTCGCGCGCTGCCTGTCGCCGCAACGAGCAGCGCTGTGGCGAGCGTCGCGCGGCGGCAGGATCGACCCCAAGGCACGTCAGTTCCGCGCCTGTTTGGCCGGAAGTACGACCGCCGAGCGCGGTGTCGGCGTCGGAGGCAGCGGTGCGGTCGGTTGCTGCGGCGCGACTGGGACCGGCGGCAACAGCGTTTCCAGCGTCGGGGGAAGCGGCTGGGGAATGATCACGGTCGGCACGATCGGGACATACGGCCGCTCGGGTGGCTGGACCGGCTGTAGCAGGACCGGTGGCGCGTTCGGGAGGCGCGGCAGGACAACAACCGGCGGCACATTGAGCGGGGGCGTTTCGACGACCGGCGGGACGAAGGTGACGGGTGGCGTCTCGACGACCGGCGGGACGATGACGACGGGGGGCGTTTCGACGACCGGCGGGACGACGATGACGGGGGGCGTTTCGACAACCGGCGGGACGATGACGATGGGGGGCGTTTCGACGACCGGCGGGACGACGATGACGGGGGGCGTTTCGACGACCGGCGGAACGACGACGACGGGCGGTGTCTCGACGACCGGTGGGACGACCACAACGGGCGGTGTTTCGACGACTGGCGGGAGGACGACAACGGGCGGGGTTTCGACGGGCGGGGTTTCGACCGGCGGGACGACCACCGCGGCCGGCGTGATCGTTCCCGATGTCCGGAACGTCGAAACGCAGCACGATCCTGCAAGCGCATATTGCGCGGCATTGGCACCCCCCAGCGAATAGCCGGAGAAAGTGATGCCGATGTTACTGCCGGCATCCGCACTGTCATAGACCGCGTTGGAATCAGGTCCTGCAAGCAGGGTGATACCGTCCGGCAAGCCGGTAACCGTCGTGCCGTTGAACCCGGCGAGCGTGGTCGCGGTGGTGCCGTCGGCTACCTTGGTGCTGCCGGGGAAAACGAGCATCCGTTGCGTCACCGACGCGCCAAGGCTGAGCGTGAAGAACCCCGAATAGTCGGTCGGTGCCGAATAGGAGACCGGGTTGTAGTTGATCACCGCCGCCGCGTTGGGACCGGTGACGGTGACCGGCGCCGTACCCGGAGCGAAGCTCAGCGTGCCGCCGCCTACGCCTGGACCTGTGCCCGATGCACCCGCAATGATCAGCAACCCCGGATCCAGCCCGAGGCTTTGCGCAGGAATGGCGGTGCCGCGCGTCAGCGTTATCGATGCCGCGATGAACGCATCGACCCCCGCACATAGCGCTATGTTGCCGTCGGTCGTGGTGATCGCTGCGAGCACGTTTACGTTGCGTCCGGCATTCAGGAGGATGCTGCCGTTGGTCGTCGTAAGCGCGGCGTTGACGACGACGTCGCGTCCGCAACAGGCCACGATGTTTCCGTTCGTCGCCGAGACCGAATTATTGAAGACGACATCGCGTTCCGCGTTTAGCCGAAGCGTCGTCGTGCTGGGCGTCGCCGTCCAGGCGATCGCGTCGTTGACGATGATGTCGCCGTTGCCGGGGGCGGTCGTGCCGATCTCGGTCGTCGGTGGCGTTCCCGGGGTGGTGACCGTTCCGGTGGGCAGCGTGCTGATCGTGACGCTGTTGGTCACCAGCAATGCCGACAGCGTCGATCCGGAAATGTTGCCGCCCGCGCCGATGATGAAGTCCTGCGGATCGATCAGCCACAACCCCGTGGTGCCCGACGGCGCTGCGGTGGTGACCCGCGCGGAGTCGGCGATGGTCACGGTCGCGGCGGACGTTTCGATGAAGCCGCCATTGCCGCCGTCGGGTGCGCTCGCGTCGAGCGTTCCAGTCAACGCCAGCGACCCGTTCTGCATGTCGCCGAGAAGCTTGATCGTCCCGCCGCGCGTGTCGATGGTGTGTGCCTCAACGACTCCGCTGTTGTTGACGACCGTGCCGAGGAGCGTGCCCGTACCTTGCGCGGTCATCAGCACGGTCCCGCCGTTCGCGCGGATCAACCCGCCGTTGCGGACCAGCGCGCCGACGGTTCCCGCGTCGACCACGACGTTGAGCAGGCCGTCGCCCGCGACGTCGAGCGTGATCGCTTCGCCGCCCGCCAGCGCGACCGTTCCCAGTCGTGCGCTGATCGTGCCGTCATTGCCGACGTGTCCGCCCAGCAAGGCGACATAGCCGCCATCGCCGGCGGTGATCGTCCCCTGATTGAGCACCGAGCCCTTGCCCGATCCGCTGAAGGCATAGCGGCCCGCCATGAAATCCGCGTCCGAGACGTTGAGCGTCGAGGCAACCAGCCCCGCAACGTTGACTTGCGACCCCACGCCGAACAGCACGCCGTTCGGATTGATCAGGAACACTTTGCCGTTGGCGTTCAGGTTGCCGAGGATCTGCGACGCATCCGGCCCGGTGACACGGTTGAGCGCGACGGCGTTGCTGTTCGGCTGGACGAAGGTGACGGTGTTGCCCGCAGCGATGTCGAAACTCTGCCAGTTGATCGCGGCGGCGTTGCTCGACTGGGTGACGGTGACGGCGTTCGTACCCGTCGCGATGGCAGCACTGCCCGCGGTGACGGTGCCCCCGGTCGGGAGCGGTTGCGCTTGGGCATGGGCCTGTCCGGCTAGACCGATGGTGGCGGCGAAACCGAGCAGGGTGGCGCGGACGATGCCGCGAAGCCCCGTCGTCTCGAGCAGGCGTTGGCGGCAGTGGCGTGTGGTGAATGCATGTCCGATGGTGGTCATGATCGATATCCCGGAAAGAAGGAGCAGACGGCGCCGCGAGGACGCGCGCGCGTCAGAAGGTCTTGGCGACCTGGAACCAGAACTGGCCGTCGCGATCGGGGGCGGAGGTTGCCGCGATGTCGCCGATCTTGCGCGCGTACGTGCCGCGCAGCGTGATGTTCTGCGGTCCCATCCACGCCAGCCCGACGCCGTAGCCGCTGCGCTGCCGGTGGTTTCGACCGGAAAACCACTTGTTCTTGGCATATTGGACGTGGCCGGTGTCGACGAAGCCGATCAGCTGGAACTGCCCCGGAACGCCGCGCGTCCAGTCGTCCAGCGTCAGCCGCGCTTCGGCGGTCGCGACATAGCCCTGGTCACCGAACGCTTCGCCTTCGGGATAGGCGCGGACGTTATAGGCACCGCCCAATTCCATCTTTTCCGACGGATCGAGATTGTCGAGCGCGACCTGTCCGCGCACCGCGCCGTAGAGCGACAGCGGTCCGGACACGCTCTGCAACCGTGCTACGCTGAAGTTGAACTTGTTGAACGTGCCGTCGCTGCGCGCTGCCAGGGCATCCGCGGCGCGATCGAGCGGGGTGCGGAGGTCGAGGTTGCCGATCGTCCAGCCGATCGAAGCGACGTTGACGCCGCCCCCGCCCAGGCCATCGCGGCTGTTGCCGTTTAGGCCGAGCGTTGCGGTCTTGCTCATCCGGAACGAGCGGGCGTCGGTCAGATCGATGCGATCGTCATACCATTTCGCATCGAGTTCGCCGACCGCATAGAGATTGGCCGCGCGAGTCCGGATCAGCGGGTAGCTTGCGTATAGCGCGGCGATGTCGGCGGTGCCGTGCGCGTCGAGGCTTTCGAATTCGTGGCTGAGATCGTAGCGGAAATGCGCAAAAGCCGCCCCGACGGTCAGGTTGCCGACCGGCACCTGCCACGATGCACGCCCATAGGCCATGCCTTCGGTCGACGCGAGCACCCGCACGCCGAGCGTGTCGCCGAGCCCGGTCGCGTTGTTGAGGTTGATCGATCCGCCGCCGCGATACGCGCCCGTGTAGCGGTTCCCGGCATTATCGACCGACACGTCCCCGGTGATGCGCCGTCCCGGTGCAATCGCGACGTTGAGGTTGGATGCGCCGAAGTCGGTACCGGGGGAGAGCGTCGACTGGACCGCCACGCCCGGAATATCGGACAGGAGGAGCAGACGACGCTCGAGCGGTGCGGCGGCGACGACATCCCCCGTATCGATCCCGCGCAGGATGCGGCGCGGGACTCCGGCATTGAGGTTCGTCGCATTGTCGACCGATATCGCGCCGTAGCGTCCCTCCAGGACCGCGATCGTCACCGCTCCGCCTTGCACGTCCTGTGCGGGCAGATAGGCTTGCGCGAGGAAATAGCCGCGTGCCTTGTAGAAGGCGGCCACGCGCGCCGCAGCGGCGCGGAGATCGGCAAGGTTAAGATCGGACCCCGTCGTGATACCGCTCGCGCGGACCAGCGTGGCTTCGTCGTACAGCGTCTGCCCGCTGATCCGAAGTTGCGAGACGCGGATGCGGACGCCCGTGGGATCGGCGGGGGTGGGTTTGGCTGGAACCGCGACCACCAGACCCGGATCGTCACGGGTGGCGATGGGTGCGGGTGGAATCTGCTGGAGCTGGCCCCCGACGGTAGGGACCCGTTGCGCCTGCAAGGATGCAGCGCTCGCTGCCAAAGTCAGCGTCAGATAACGAAATTTCATACGCACGCCCTCATACAAGACGGACAACCGCCGGACGCGCCGCTCCCAAATGGACAGGCACGCCGTAAACATCAGGATTTTCGAAGGTTGTCCGATTTTCGTATCGGGACAGGGTAACAACTACCCGTGGCAGTAATTGCCATCACGGTACTGATGGGCCGTGAGTCGTGTAGGTTTGGTTAAAAATCAGGCGATAAATAGCCCGTCATGTACATTTGTTAGGTTCGCAGTTTTTGTCTGGAAGCATTTTGGGTCGGCAGGCCACAACTGACGCGAGTTCAGGTCCGCGGAGCGATCACGGCATCGGCCTAATAATATCGGTCTCTGCTCGACTGTCCTAGACGACCCGGCGTTTTTCCAGCTTCCGCGCCAAAGTCCGACGGTGCATCCCCAGCCGCCGCGCCGTTTCCGACACGTTGAAGCCGGTCGCCTCCAGCGTCTCGTTGATCCGTTCCCATTCGATCGTCTTGATCGACGTCTGCCGATTGCTGATCGGAACGTCCGCATCGCCGACGGTCATGCCGAACGCGCGTTCGATGTCGTCGGTGTTGGCGGGCTTGGCGAGGTACGATGTCGCGCCGAGCTTGATCGCCTGGACTGCGGTCGAAATGCTCGCATAGCCGGTCAGGACGACGATGACGGTGTCGGGATCGTGCGCGCGCAGTGTCTCGACGCAGGCAAGCCCGGAACTGCTCGCGAGCTTCAGGTCGACGACCGCATAATCGGGCGTGCGCGATGCCAGCACGTCGGCGAGTTCGGCGGGGCCCTCCGCCACGACGACCTCATAGTCGCGGCGCTGGAACGATCGCTGCAACGTGCGCGCGAACGCGGCGTCGTCTTCGATGATGAGCAACAATGGATTGCCGGACATGTCAGTCCCTTCCCAGGGCGATTGCTGCCAGCGGCAGCCGGAACGTGACCTCGGCCCCACTGCGTGGCTGGTTGCGCGCCGTCAGCGCGCCGTCGAGTTTGCGCGCGACATTGCTGGCGAGGAACAGGCCCATGCCACGGCCAAGCTCGGGCTTGGTGCTGTTGTACGGCTTGCCAATGTTGCCGAGCTGTTGCGCCGCGAAGCCGGGGCCGGCGTCGCGGACCGTCAGCACCACGTCGTCGTCATCGCGGGCGAGCGTGATGTCGATCCGCTGCGGCGAATATTCCGCGGCATTGTCGAGCATGTTGAACACCGCCTGCTGCAGAACGAGATCCGATACGATCGGAACGTCCGCGCCGAAGCGGTCGTCATAGGTGGCGTGGGCGAAGCCCCGCGCGGCGATCCAGTCGGCGACCACGCGGTCGACGAAGGCGCGCACCGTCGTCGCGGCGGATTGCTCCCCGCGCGCGTCGCCCGACGACAAGAGGATGCTCGTCACGATCGCCTTGCAGCGATGGACCTCCGCCTGCATTTCCTCGATATCGCGCATCAGTTCGGCATTGCGGGCGACGGTCGGGTTGCGGCGCCAGTCGCCGAGGATCACCGACAGCGACGATAGGGGGGTCCCCAGCTCGTGCGCAGCCCCGGACGCGAGCATGCCGATCCGGACGATATGCTCTTCCTCGACCGCCTGCCGCTCGATATCCGCCAGCCGACTGTCCTGCGCCCGCAGGTTGGTGTTGATCCGGCCGACGAAGGCCACCAGCAGCACGGCGACAAGCGCGAAGCAGACCCACATGCCCTGGACGTGCAACGCGAACAACGACCGGTCGAAGTCGTGGGGCAGGGTGATCGGCCGATAGAATGCCGTCAGGAAAATGAACGACAGGCTCGTCGCGGCAACGATCGTCCAGGCGGACCAGCTTGCCAGCAAGACCGATCCAAGGACGACCTGCAACAGGAACAGCGAGACGAACGGGTTGGTCGCCCCGCCGCTGAAATACAGCTGCGCGCTGAGGCCGAGCACGTCGAGCAGCAGGCCACCGAACAAGGCGCCGTTGGTGATCGGCGATTCCCGCCGGAGCCGCAGCAGGCTGGCGGCATTGAGAATGACCAGCCCGGTCAGCACGCTGAGCATCGGCATCATCGGCAGGCGGATGCCGAACACCAGATGCGTCAGCAGGATCGTCGCCAATTGTCCCGCCACCGCCATCCAGCGCAGCTCGACCAGTTGCAGCATGTTGGCGTGGCCCGCGGTCTGCGAGACCGGCACACCGCGCCAGTTCGCCACGGTCGCGCTCATGCCGCGCGATCGTCGGGCCGGTGCCGTTCCTGGCGTATCCAATACGCGAATCCGGCGGCGCACATGAGGGCCAGAATGAACCATGTCACCGCATAAACAAGGTGACTGTTGGGAAAGCGCACCACGGTCAGCCCGCCCACCGGCGCACCAGGGCGTTTATCGCTGGCGTCGGCATCGACGAAATAGCTTGGCGTGGGGCCAAGCCCCCGGTGCGCAGCAATCGCCGCAACGTCGCGTGAATACCAGCGGTCGGCCGCGGGCGCGTTGCTGCGCAGAAACCCGCCACCGGGTTCGCTCAGCCGAAGCAATCCGGTTACGCCGACCACACCGGACGGGGGAGCGAGCGCCTTGCGGTCCGGGACATAGCCGCGGTTGACGAGCAATACCGATCCGTCGGCGCGCCGTAGCGGGGTCATCGCCCAATAGCCGGGACCCCGCACGGTGGAGGCCTGAACGAAGGTGTCCTTGCCCGCGACGTAGGTCCCTGTGGCCCGGACCCGCAGATAAGCATCGTCCTTGCTGGCGGTATCCGGCGCGGCGACCGGTGGAGCGTGGATGCGCGCTTCTACGCGTGCGATCAGGTCCAGCTTCCAGCCACGCCGCTGGACCTGCCACGTACCAAGCCCGAGCAGCGCCACGATCACGAACAGCCATGCGATGATGACCGCGCCGCGTCGGATCCGCTGCCCGGACGTGGTCACCCCATTTGGCTCATGTCTTCGGTCGGCATCATGTTCGCGTTCATGTGATACATCACCCACAGCGAACCGCTCAGCGCGATCCCGACGATCACGATTGTGAAAATCAGTGCCATGATCGACCAGCCGCCTTCGGCACGACGGTTCATGTGCAGGAAGAAGATCATGTGGACGACCATCTGCACCGCAGCAAACGCCATGATGATCAGCGCGGTCGCCTGATTGGTCAGCGTCCGCGTCATCACCAGCCAGAACGGGATCGCCGTCAGGATGACCGACAGGCCGAAACCGATGAAGTAGCTCTTGTACGAGCCGTGCGACTCTTCGTGCAGATGCGCGTCGTGATCGTCATGGCCATGGCCTGCGTGATCGTGCGCGGTGTGGTGGAGGTCAGCGCTCATCGCAGCATTCCCAGCAGATAGACAAAGGTGAAGACGCCGATCCAGATGACGTCGAGGAAGTGCCAGAACAGGCTGAGGCACATCAGGCGGCGCTGGTTGGCGGGGATCAGGCCCTTGACCTGGATCTGCACCATCAGCGTGAACAGCCAGATCAGCCCGAAGGTGACGTGGAGCCCGTGCGTCGCGACCAGCGTGAAGAAGGACGACAGGAACGCACTCTTCTGCGGGGTCGCGCCTTCATGGATCAGGTTGGCGAACTCGTAGAGCTCGATGCTGATGAAGGCCATGCCGAACAGCGCGGTGACGAACAGCCACAGCTGGGTCGAACGCACCTTCCCGTTGGTCATCGCGAGCATCGCGAAGCCGTAGGTGATCGACGAGAACAGCAGCATCGTCGTGTTGACCGCGACCAGCGGCAGCTCGAACAGCTGCTTGGGGCCGGGGCCCCCCGCATAGCTGGTGCCGAGCACACCGTAGGTCGCGAACAGCATCGCGAAGATCAGGCAGTCGCTCATCAGGTAGAGCCAGAAGCCGAGCATCGTGCTCGACCCCTCCGGATGATGCGGCTCCTCCGCCAGGTGGAACGTGTCGATATCGTAATCGGACGTGGACGCGCTCATGCCTTTGCCTCCGCGAGGGCCGCCGTACGGGCGTCCTCCTTTGCGGCGACGATCGCCTTCGGGATGTAATAGTCACGCTTGTAGATGAACGTGTGACCGATCGAGACGCCGAGGATGGCGACGAAGCTGACCGCGGCGAGCCACCAGACGTACCAGATCATGCCGACGCCAAAGGCGACGCACAGACCAGCGAGGATGACACCCGAGCCGGTATTCGAGGGCATGTGGATGTCCTTGAAGCCGGTGATCGGACGCTCATAGGCGCGCGTCTTCATGTCCGCCCACGCATCGCCCTGGTGGATGACCGGGGTGAAGGCGAAGTTGTAATCTGGCGGCGGCGACGAGGTTGCCCATTCGAGCGTACGGCCGTTCCACGGGTCCCCGGTGGTGTCGCGCAGCTTCTCGCGATCGCGGATGCTGACCGCGAACTGAAGCAGCATGGCACCGATCCCTGCGGCGATCAGCAACGCGCCGATCCCTGCGATGATGAACCAGATCTGCAGGCTCGGATCCTCGAAGGTGCGCAGGCGACGCGTCACGCCCATCAGGCCGAGCACGTAGAGCGGCATGAACGCGAGGTAGAAGCCCACGACCCAGCACCAGAACGAGACCTTGCCCCAGAAGTCGTTGAGGCGGAACCCGAACGCCTTGGGGAACCAGTAGTTGATCCCGGCGAAGGCACCGAACACCACGCCGCCGATGATCACGTTGTGGAAGTGCGCGACGAGGAACAGCGAGTTGTGGAGCACGAAGTCGGCTGGCGGCACTGCGAGCAGGACGCCGGTCATGCCGCCGATCGTGAAGGTGATCATGAACGCGATCGTCCACATCATCGGCAGCTCGAAGCGCACCCGGCCACGGTACATCGTGAACAGCCAGTTGAAGATCTTCGCGCCCGTCGGGATCGAGATGATCATCGTGGTGATGCCGAAGAACGAGTTGACGCTCGCGCCCGACCCCATGGTGAAGAAGTGGTGCAGCCAGACGAGGTAGGCGAGCAGGGTGATAACCATGGTCGCATACACCATCGAGGTGTAGCCGAAGATGCGCTTGCCCGAGAAGGTCGAGGTGACCTCGCTGAACACGCCGAACATCGGGAGGATCAGGATGTAAACCTCGGGGTGACCCCAGATCCAGATCAGGTTGACGTACATCATCGGGTTGCCGCCGAGCGTGTTCGTGAAGAACGCGGTATCGACGTACCGGTCGAGGCTGAGCAGCGCGAGCACCGCGGTCAGGACCGGGAAGGCTGCGACGATCAGGATGTTGGTGCAAAGAGCGGTCCAGCAGAAGATCGGCATCTTCATCATGGTCATGCCCGGCGCGCGCATCTTGACGATGGTGGCGATCAGGTTGACGCCCGACAGCAGCGTGCCGACACCCGCGATCTGGAGCGACCAGATGTAATAATCGACACCGACCCCCGGGCTGTAACCGATCCCCGACAGCGGCGGCATGGCGAGCCAGCCGGTCTGTGCGAACTCACCGACGAACAGGCTCATCATGATGATCACCGCGCCTGCAGTGGTCATCCAGAAGCTGAAGTTGTTGAGGAAGGGGAAGGACACGTCGCGCGCTCCGATCTGGAGCGGGACGACGTAGTTCATCAGGCCCGTCACGAACGGCATCGCGACGAAGAAGATCATGATGACACCGTGCGCGGTGAACACCTGGTCATAGTGATGTGCGTTGAGATAGCCTTCGTTGCCGAAGGCCATCGCTTGCTGTGCACGCATCATGATCGCGTCGGAGAACCCGCGCAGCAGCATGACGATGCCGAGGATCATGTACATGATCCCGATCTTCTTGTGATCGACGCTGGTGAACCACTCCTTCCAGAGATAGCTCCACAGTTTGAAGTAGGTGAGTGCCGCGAGCAGCGCGATCCCGCCGAGTGCGACGCCACAGAAGGTGGCGACGACGATCGGTTCATGGAGCGGCAGCGACTCAAGCGTAAAGCGGCCGAGGATCGGACTGACGTTGAGGGGTGAAGCTTGCATGGTACTGGCCATTTAGAGGGGGCGCTGCTTGGGCGTATTGGAGTCTTCGGGTTTCGAAGGCCCGCGTTGCGGGACGTCGGACGGGCTTTTCGGCGGTGCTTGCCCGGCGTCACGCGTCGTCAGCGGGGACGAGGTCCGTTTGCCTTCAGCGTTGCCGCTGTTGGGCTTGCCTTCCATCGCCGCGCTGTCCTGCATGTCTTTCTTCATCATTTCGCTCATGCACGTCGTGCCGGGGCGGATGCACTGGTTGACGACGGCGCTGTAGATCGTCGGATCGACGTTGGCGAAGCGCATCACCGGAACCTTCTCCGACGGCTTTTCGAGCTTGAGATAGTCAGCCCGCGTCAGGTTTCCACCCGCCGCCTTGTTCCGCGCGACCCAGGCGTTGAAGTCGCCATCGGTCATCCCGTAAAACCGGAAACGCATGTCGGAGAAACCGGCACCCGAGTAGTTCGACGAGAACCCTGCGTAATTGCCGGGCTTGTTGATCACCGCGTTGAGCTGGGTCTCCATCGACGGCATCGCGTAGATCATGCCGGCGAGCGTCGGGATGTAGAAGGCGTTCATCACGGACGACGAGGTCAGGCGGAAATGGATCGGCCGGTCGACCGGTGCCGCGAGCTCGTTGACGGTCGCGAAGCCATATTCCGGATAGACGAACATCCACTTCCAATCGAGCGCGATCACCTCGACCTCGAGCGGCTTGACGTTCGCCACCAGTGGCTTGCCCGCCGCGATGCGACCGATCGGGCGATAAGGATCGAGCAGATGCGTCCCCGTCCACGTCACCGCACCGAGGCAGATCACGATCAGCAGCGGCGCTGCCCAAATCAGCAACTCGAGCTGCGACGAGTGGTCCCAATCGGGATCGTAGTCGGTCGTCTCGTTGCTCGCGCGATACTTCCACGCAAACAGGCAGACCAGCCCGATCACCGGCAGCACGATCAGCAACATCAACGCGGTCGAGAAGATGACCAGATCGCGTTGCTGGAGGGCGACGTCGCCGGCGGGGTTCATGACGACCATGTTGCAACCGCCGAGCAGCAGCGCGAGCGCGCCCGCGGCCAGCATATTGCGAATCGGGCGACGGGGAATCGGGGTGTGACGTAGGGAGGGCATAGCGGCGCGCTATACACAGATGCTGCGCTGCGACATTGGACATTTTGTCCAATGCCATCGCGACATGGTATGAGGCATAGAAGCTGCAATGACCGATCGTCCCGCGGTCCAGGAAGACGCCAACGATGACTGTACAAACCGCATCCCATAATGCCGAACGCGATGCGCGTGCGATCAACGCGCGCCATGCGCACGGCGATGGCCATGTCGATCCGAATGAAATCGCGATCGGCGTCGTCATCGGCCGTACCTCCGAATTCTTCGACTTTTTCGTCTACGCGATCGCGTCGGTGCTGGTGTTCCCGGCGCTGATCTTTCCGTTCGTCGACCGGCTGACCGGTACGCTTTATTCGTTCGCGATCTTCGCGCTGGCATTCGTCGCGCGCCCGATCGGGTCGTTGATCTTCCTCTCGGTCGACCAGGTGCTCGGTCGCGGGACGAAGCTGACGATCGCGCTGTTCCTGCTTGGCGGGTCGACCGCGGCGGTCGCGTTCCTGCCGGGCTATGAGACGATCGGCGGCTGGGCGATCGTATTGCTCGCGCTGTTCCGCATCGGGCAGGGCATCGCGCTCGGCGGGGCATGGGACGGTCTTGCCTCGCTGCTCGCGCTCAATGCTCCGGAGAACAAGCGTGGCTGGTATGCGATGATCCCGCAGCTCGGCGCGCCGCTTGGGCTGATCGTCGCGAGCGCGCTGTTCGCCTTCTTCCTGACCACGCTGTCGCCCGCCGACTTCCTTGACTGGGGCTGGCGCTATCCGTTCTTCGTTGCGTTCGCGATCAACGTCGTCGCGCTGTTCGCGCGTCTGCGTATGGTGTCGACGCCGCATTATGCCGCGATGTTCGAGAGCCGCGAGCTCGAGCCGTCGCATGTCATGGAGACGATCAAGAGCGATTGGCGCAACATCGTCATCGGTGCCTTCGCGCCGCTGGCAAGCTTTGCGCTGTTCCACATGGTCACGGTGTTCCCGCTGTCGTGGGTACATCTGTTCACCAACCAGAACCCTGAGCGGTTCCTCTCGATCGAGATCTTCGGCGGGATCGTCGGCGTCATCGGCGTGATCGCGTCGGGGTTGATCGCGGACCGCGTCGGGCGTCGTTATCTGCTCGGTGTCACGGCGGCCGGGATCGCAGCGTTCAGCGGTTTCGCGCCGCAGTTGCTGTCGGCAGGGTATACCGGTGAACTGACCTTCGTGCTGATCGGCTTCGCGCTGCTTGGTGTGGCCTTCGGTCAGTCCTCGGGCGCGGTCGCGGCGAACTTCGGCAGCACGCGCCGCTATACCGGTGCTGCGCTGACGTCGGATCTGGCGTGGCTGGTCGGGGCAGGGTTCGCGCCGCTGGTCGGCTTGCTGCTCGCCAGCAACTTCGGGCTGATCGCGGCCGGCGGATACCTGCTGTCGGGCGCACTCGCCACGCTGATTGCGCTGGGCGTCAACAAGGAACTGGGTCGCCGGATTTCCTGATCCGGGTCGTCAAAGACCCTCAGACGAAACGCCCCCGGCATCCGTGCCGGGGGCGTTTTTGATTCAGGCCAGGTCAGATCGGACCGTTGGGCCGTTCGGTATCAGGCGACCAGTTCCTCCAGCAGTGCCTGCACCCGGCCGGTCCGCGCAGCATCTTCGGTTGGCTCCGTCAGCAGGAAGCGGCCGTTCTTCTCGACCAATCCGGCATCCGCCGTATCCGCGGTGAAACCCCGCCGCGGCGTCAGCGCGATCGCCGCCGCGCCCGCGTCGATCCGCTCCACCCGCGCATCGCGCGCAAGCAAGCGCACCCGCGCCCGCGCGAGCAGGGCAACCGCGTCGTCCGGCAACGCCCCGAACCGGTCGACCAGCTCGTCCTCGAACGCATCGAGCGCGGAATCGTCGGTCACCCGGCTGAGCCGAATGTAGAGCGACAAACGGACATCGTCTTCGGGAATCCAGTCGGCCGGGAAACCGCCGGCAGCCCCGAGATGAAGCTGCGGCGTCCACCGCTCGACATCCTCGCCCCGCGCATGCCGCAGCGCACCGCCGAGCAGATGCTGATACAGGTCGATCCCGATCAGCTTGGTATGCCCGGCCTGGGTTTCGCCGAGCAGGTCGCCGGCACCCCGCATATCGAGATCCTGCGCGCTGATGTCGAACCCGGCACCCAATCGGTCGAACGTCGCAAGGGTACGCAACCGCTTGACGGTCCGCTCGGCGATCGCGTCCTCGGAATCAGTGAGCAGGATGACCTGCCCACGCCGGTTGCCGCGCCCGACGCGCCCGCGCAACTGATGCAATTGCGCGAGCCCGAACCGGTCGGCGCGCCACACCACCATCGTGTTCGCGCGCGGCACGTCCAGCCCCGCCTCGATAATGTTGGTGGCGAGCAGCACGTCACCGTCGCCGTCCGAAAACGCCACCATGACTTCGTCGATGTCGGTGGCGGGCATCTTGCCGTGCGCCTCCACGATCTTGAGGTCGGGGGCCGCGCGTCGCAATTTCTCGCCCACGCCCGCCATGTCCTCGATCCGCGGGACGACGACGAAGCTTTGCCCGCCGCGGCCCTTCTCGCGCAGCAGCGCGGTACGGACACGTCCTTCGTCATACTGGTCGAGACTGGTGCGGATCGGCTGGCGGCGCGCGGGTGGGGTCGCGATGATCGATATCTGCTGCAACCCGACCAACGCCATCTGCAGCGTGCGGGGGATTGGGGTGGCGCTCAGCGTCAGCAGGTGCACGTTCCCCGATCCGCGCAGGCGCACCTTGTCGGCGGCACCGAAGCGTTGTTCTTCGTCGATGATGACGAGCCCGAGATTGGCGTAGCTGACGCCCTTCGCCATGACCGCGCCGGTGCCGATCACGACGCGGATCGACCCGTCCGCAAGGCCCGCCTTGGTCGCCTTCTTCTTGGCGGCACTCGACAGGCGCGAGAGCCCTGCGACCTTGATCCCAGCCGCCTCGAACCGGCGACGGAAGCTTTCGAGATGCTGGCGGACCAGCACCGTGGTCGGAGCTGCGACAACGACCTGATAGCCCGCGAGCGCGGCGATCCCGGCCGCGCGCAGCGCGACTTCGGTCTTGCCATAGCCGACATCGCCGACGACCAGCCGGTCCATCGGCTTGCCGCGCGCGAGATCGTCGCGCACCGCATGGATCGCGCGGGCCTGGTCGGCGGTTTCGTTGAAGGGGAAGCCGTTGGCGAACCGTTCGTACGCAGCGGGATCAGGGGCGAGCACGGGTGCCTCGAGCGTCTCGCGGGCTTCGGCGAGTTCGGTCAGGCCGCGCGCACTTTCAGCGATGGCCGCATCGATATCGCCACGGCGTTTCAGCCACGACGATCCGTCGAGCTTGTCGAGCGTAACCGCATCGGCATCGGCACCGTAGCGCCAGATCCGGTCCGCATCGTCGATCTCGACCAGACGCCGCGCGCCCCCGGCATATTCGAGCGCGATCAACTCGCCCGAGGTCGCCCCGATGCTCGGCGCGGGTTCGAGCCCGAGGACGCGGCCGACGCCATGATCCTCATGCACCACGACATCGCCGACGCGGATTTCGGCACCCCCGGCCAGCGGATTGGCGCTCCCCGCTTCGACATCGTCAAGCATCGCCCGGCTGCCAAGCAGGTCGGACGCCGTGATGAGGACGAGCTTGTCGTCGACGAACCCGCAATCGACGGGCATTTCGACCATTGCGGCCTCCCCCGGGACCAGGTCGCGAAGGTCGCTCCAGTCTTGAACGGTCGTAAACTCGACGCTCAGGCGCTTCGCCACCCGGCCGCGCAGGAAGCGCAGGTCGCGGCGGCTACCGGCCAGCACCAGCGCATGGTCCGCGAGCAACGGCTTGGTGAACCGCACCAGCTTGGCCAGCGGGGCCTTGACCTCAGCGAACCGCGGAACCGCGTCCACCGCGTCATCGAACGCGATCGCCTGCCAGTCCTTGAGCGCTGCCTGCCAGTCGGCATTCTCGGTCGCATCCACCTTGCCAGTTCCGCGTGCCGCGACGTCGCCAGCAAGCTGCACGAAGCGCAGGCGGCGTTGGTCGGCCTTGTCAGCCAGCGCGATCTTGCCGGGCTTGAGATGCATCAGGATGGCCACCGGATCGCTCATCGGCGGTTCCGCCGCACGGCCGACTTCTAGGAAGTCGAGCGAGTCCAGCGTGCGCTGCGTTGCCGGGTCGAAGCAGCGGATCTCCGTGATCTTGCCGTCCACGATATCGATACGCGCGGGCCGCTTGGCGTCTGCGGGGAAGATATCGATGACCTCCCCACGGACGGCGACTTCGCCGGGCTCATCGACACGGTCGTCCGCGACATAGCCCAGGTCGGCGATCATCGGTGCGAATGCCACGACATCGATGGCATCGCCGATCCGCAGCGTCGGCGGTGCGCGGTCGAACGCGGGTGGAGCGGGATAGCGTCGCGCCGCCGCCTCGCCACTGAGAATGAGGGCGATCCGCTCCCGTTTCTTTTCCGACTGCGCCACCCGCAGCGCATGGAGCGCGGCAACCCGCCGGCCCGCATTGGCAGGTGATGGAGGTGCGACATCGCCGGGAAGCGTGTCGCTCGACGGCACGAAATAAACGCGCGATCTGGGTACGACCGCTTCGAGCGCGCAGCTGATCGCCTCGGCCTGCTGATCGTCGTTGGCCAGGAAGATCAGATCGTCCTTCCGCAGCACTTCGGCGATGCGGGTTGCGAGATAGGCGATGTTCATATGGCTTTGCCGCCCTGTTGCGGGGGCAATTCCTGCCGTGCGGGCGTGCGCGGATCCGTCCCGGATCGGTCGATCATCGCCGCTACGGGCGCGATCCATTCGGCAATATGTTCCAGCGGGGTGTCCTTCGTCATTCTACCAGCGAGAAGGAGAACGCACCGACGGACGATGGTGGCATGCCGAGACGGAAAATATCCGCCTGATCCAGAGCAACTCCAGAGCAACTATTGCCGGGCGGCGAATTGCGCGATCAGCCAGCTGCGGAACAGGCTCACCGTCGGATCGGCGAGATCGTCGGCGCGCAGTTTCAGATAATAGCCGAACCCGTCGTCGATCGCGGCATCATAGGGGACGACCAACTGCCCGCTAGCGATCTCGGGCGCGAACATCGCGACGTCCGCGAGCGCGACGCCACCCGATTGCATCGCATAATGCGCGGCCAGCGATGCCGTGTCGAAGGCATGGCCACGGTTGGTATCGAGCGCGATGCCGATCGTCTGCCCGAACGTGCTCCACAACAGTCCGCGCTCCTCGCCCTCCAGCGTGACGTGGAGCAAGTCGTTGTCGGACAGGAATGCCTCGAGCGACTTGCCCGCATTCGCCTGCGCCAAGGCGGGGGAGCAGACTGGTGCTACGCGGACGAGCCACAACAGGTCGGTGATACGATCATCGATGTTGGGCCGGTCGAACACGATCGCCATGTCGGTCTCGTGGCTCGGCATGCCGGTGACGGGCGAGCTCGAGACGTCGATGCGGACGTCGGGATAGGCGCGGTGGAAGTCCCGGATCATCGGCATGACGACCTGTTGCAACAGCGACGGCGGGATGTGGATGCGGATCGGGCGGCCGTTGAGCGGATCCTGGCTGACCGCGGCCATCGTCTGTTCGAGCAGATCGAACGCGCGACGCACTTCGGGCAGCAGCGCCGCACCCGCCGCGGTCAGGACGAGACGCTGGCCGGAGCGGTCGAACAGTTTCTGTCCCAGCACGTCCTCGAGGCTGATGACGTGCCGGCTGACCGCACTTTGCGAGACGTCGAGGTCTTGCGCGCCCGCGGTGAAGCTCATCCGCTGCCCGACCGCATCGAACGCGCGCAGCGCATTGAGCGGAAGCCAGCGACGGTTGATGGTCTTGGACGCGGCGATCGCCTGTACTCCGGACGCGGGCGGGCGGTGGATGCCCGCGCGCATCAATCCGGTTTGTCGGCGAAAGGCAATCCCCACGAGCACGCTTTGCTCTGGTCCCGCTCTTGCGTAACCCCGTCGACGCGAACATTGAGGATGCGCGGACACGACGTCCGCGGAGATCGGTTTTTGAGTAGCGAGACGACGCCAACCCTGTCCCCCGCGCGCTGGTATGTCGTGACGATCCTCGCCCTGGTCTATGCGCTCAACATCGCGGACCGTTATGTCGTGTCGACCGTGCTCGAGCCGATCCGCAAGGAATTCGGATTGAGCGATACCGGGGTCGGCTGGCTGACCGGCGTGTCGCTCGCTTTCTTCTATATCATCGCCGGACTTCCGATCGCGCGCTATGCGGACCGTGGCAACCGGCGCAACATCGTCGCGGTCGCGCTGGTGACGTGGTCGGGGATGACCGCGCTGCTCGGGCTGACGCACAATTTCTGGCAGTTCCTGCTCGCGCGGATCGGGGTCGGGATCGGCGAGGCGGGTTGCACGCCGCCCTCCACCTCGATCATCGCGGACAATTTCCCGCGCGGACGTCGCGCGTTCGCATTGACCCTGTGGGCGCTGGGGTTGCCGCTCGGCGCGTGGCTCGGATCCAGCGTCGCGGGGGCGATCGTCGATCATTTCCATAGCTGGCGTGCGGCGTTCATCGCGCTGGGTGTCCCGGGCGTGTTGTTCGGGGCGATCATCTTCCTGACGGTGCGCGAGCCAGTGCGCGGACGGTTCGAGCTGCGCGGGACGGCGGACGATGCGGCAACCTTCGTCGAGACGTGCCGCTACCTGTGGACCCAGCGATCGGCGTGGCACATCAATGCGGCGGGCGCGGTGATCTGCCTGTGGGGCTGGGGGATGCTGTTCTGGATGCAGACCTATTTCGAGCGCGCCTACGGCCTCTCGACCTCGGAAGCGGGCGCGCGGTTGGGGACGATCTATTTCTGGGCAGGCACGCTCGCGACGATCGCGACCGGCGCACTGCTAGCTTTGCCGCAGATGCAGGACGTCAAGCGGATCGCCTGGTTCCTCGCTGCCATCGTGATCCTGTCGACGATCCCGTCCTTCCTGATCTTCTGGACGCATTCGCTGACCGTGGCGACCGCGATGCTGTGGATCGTGATCCCGTGCGTCTATCTCTACATGGGGCCGACGATGGCACTGCTGCTCAACTTCCTGCCGCCAACGATGCGCGCGCAAGGGATGGCGATCAGCCTGCTCGCCGCCAACGTGTGCAACCTCATCGTCGCGCCCACAGTCGTCGGCTGGATCAGCGACACGCTCGCGCCGCGGCTGGGGAGCAATGCGGAGTCGCTGCGCTATGCTTTGCTCGCACTGTCGCTGACCGGCTTCTGGGCGGGCTATCACTATCTCACGAGCGTGCGGACGTTCGACAGCGACGACGTGCGCCTGGGGCATCCGGGCAAACCCGGCGCCGCTTAGGGATCATTTGGCGGGACCGTTCGGCCACTCTGCGCTTTATGCAATGGAAGGCCGGCCTATAAGCGCCGAGCCCAGAGACCGGAGTATGCCATGAAGACCCGTGCCGCCGTCGCGTTCGAAGCGAAGAAGCCCCTCGAAATCGTCGAACTCGACCTGGAAGGCCCCAAGGCGGGTGAAGTGCTGGTCGAGATCATGGCGACGGGTATCTGCCATACCGACGCCTATACGCTCGACGGGCTCGACAGCGAGGGGCTGTTCCCGAGCGTGCTGGGGCATGAAGGGGCCGGCATCGTCCGCGAGGTCGGGCCGGGCGTCACTTCGGTCAAGCCGGGCGACCATGTCATCCCGCTTTACACGCCGGAATGCCGCCAGTGTAAGTCGTGCCTCAGCGGCAAGACCAACCTGTGCACCGCAATCCGCGCGACGCAAGGGAAGGGGCTGATGCCCGACGGCACGACGCGCTTCAGCTACAAGGGCCAGCCGATCTTCCATTACATGGGCTGCTCGACCTTCTCCAATTTCACCGTCCTCCCCGAGATCGCGGTCGCGAAAATCCGCGAGGACGCACCGTTCAAGACGAGTTGCTACATCGGCTGCGGTGTGACGACGGGCGTCGGCGCGGTCGTCAACACCGCCAAGGTCGAGGTCGGCGACACGGTGATCGTGTTCGGGCTCGGCGGGATCGGGCTCAACGTATTGCAGGGCGCGCGGCTCGCGGGCGCGGCGAAGATCGTCGGCGTCGATATCAACCCGGACCGCGAGGAATGGGGCCGGCGCTTCGGCATGACCGACTTCGTCAACCCGAAGGACGTCAGCGGCGATCTCGTCGCGCATCTGGTCGCGCTGACCGATGGCGGCGCGGACTATACGTTCGATTGCACCGGCAACACGACCGTGATGCGGCAGGCGCTGGAGGCATGTCATCGCGGCTGGGGCACGTCGATCGTGATTGGCGTGGCGGAAGCGGGCAAGGAAATCAGCACGCGGCCGTTCCAGCTCGTCACCGGGCGCAACTGGCGCGGCACCGCGTTTGGCGGCGCGAAGGGGCGGACCGACGTTCCCAAGATCGTCGACTGGTACATGAACGGGATGATCGAGATCGACCCGATGATCACCCACGTCCTGACGCTCGACGAGATCAACAAGGGCTTCGACCTGATGCATTCGGGCGAGAGCATCCGCAGCGTGGTGCTGTTCTGATGGCGGCGGTGAAGACCGTTTCCGAAGTCAGGGCGCATGGCGGGGTGCAGGGCGTCTACAGCCACGCCTCTGCCGCGACGGGTACCGAGATGACCTTTTCGGTGTTCGTGCCCGACCATGCCGAGGGCGAGACGCTGCCGGTGCTGTGGTTCCTCTCGGGGCTGACCTGCACCCAGGCGAACGTGACCGAAAAGGGCGAATTCCGCGCGGCCTGCGCCGCGCACCGCGTGATCCTCGTCGCGCCCGATACCAGTCCGCGCGGCGAGGGCGTGGCGGACGATCCGGACGGAGCGTATGACTTCGGACTGGGCGCGGGCTTTTACGTCGATGCGACCGAGGCGCCGTTCGCGGAGCATTACCGGATGTGGAGCTATGTCACCGAGGAACTTCC
This sequence comes from Sphingomonas sp. PsM26, assembly GCA_030433805.1. Classification (GTDB taxonomy): domain Bacteria; phylum Pseudomonadota; class Alphaproteobacteria; order Sphingomonadales; family Sphingomonadaceae; genus Sphingomonas. The sequence goes on from JARUXA010000002.1 coordinate 329,615, forward strand.
GGCGCTGATCGGCGAGACGTTCGCGGCGGACATGGCCCGGCAGGGGATCATGGGGCATTCGATGGGCGGCCACGGCGCGCTGACGATCGGGCTGACGTTCCCGGATCGCTTCGCGGGCGTGTCGGCGTTCGCGCCGATCGTCGCGCCGTCGCAGGTGCCGTGGGGCGTAAAGGCGCTCGGCGGGTATCTGGGCGAGGACCGGGCGGCGTGGCGGCGACATGATGCGGTTGCGCTGATCGAGGATGGTGCGCGCGTTCCGGCACTGTTGGTGGATCAGGGGGAGGCGGACAATTTCCTGGCGGAACAACTTCGTCCGGAATTGCTGCGGGCGGCGTGCGAGGAGGCGGGGATCAACCTGACGCTGCGGATGCAGCCGGGGTATGACCACAGCTATTATTTCATCTCGACGTTCATGGCGGACCATGTCGCGTGGCATGCGGAGCAATTGCGCTTGCGTTCTCCCGCGTAGGCGGGAGTCCAGGGTTCCAGGGTGGTTGGTTTGCAAATCTGGATTCCCGCCTTTGCGGGAAACAGGGAGAAATCTAAGCGGGTAGTTCATGGCCAAGAAGCGCACGTACCTCACCGCAACGCTCCCCGACGGGTACGTCAAGACGATCGGGCCGACGACGACCGCCTTCACGCATTACTGGCGGATCGTCGCAACGCTGGAGAACGGCAAGACCGAGGTTTTCTGGGGGCACACCAAGTCGCTCGCCGAGGCCAAGCGCAAGACCGCGGCGGCTGGGGAAGCGTCGAAGATGCGCGGGTGGCGGGGGTTTGCGCTGGATATTGTCGAGGTTGTCGCGGGCGAGGGGTGATGCAAATGTAAAGCCCCTCCCCTTCAGGGGAGGGGTTGGGGGTGGGGCAGTGCCTCGCAGAGAGC
>JARUXA010000299.1 GCA_030433805.1 Sphingomonas sp. PsM26
GTATTTACGAGTGAGCCATCCGCTGAACAACAAGCGGAATGTTTGGCACAGGGATACGGTATGCAGTAGGCGAATGGGAAGACCCATGCACTTACTGATGATCGGAATTTTGAACGAGAGAATGAACTGAGCTTGTCGTTGGAAAATATATTCTGGTTTGTAGTAGGCGGATTTTGTTTGGCGTTTGTGCTTGCGACTGCGATGGCATTCGTTCAGTTGTTTGGAGGTGTGTGATGTTGTTCAATGAG
>JARUXA010000300.1 GCA_030433805.1 Sphingomonas sp. PsM26
GGTTGCTGGTGGGGGGACAGAGAAAGCCTTACAGGCCCTGGGCATTAGTGAGGAAAGCCCCACTATGGTGGCGCTGGCGAGTCTAGGTGGTCCAGTAGGACGCTTACTAGGGAGTAGTGTCACGGGTATCCCGAAGTACACCCCTGGCTATAAGGATTCAGCCCGCTCTGGCTTAACAGAGCATGTCCGTGCCCTACCTGGGCAGATCATTCCGCACGGCGACCCCAAGGTGGCTTACGACGCCATCC
>JARUXA010000301.1 GCA_030433805.1 Sphingomonas sp. PsM26
GGCGCTTCATCGAAGGTCTGGGCGGTCGCTACATCACCGCGGAAGACTCGGGCACCTCCATGCAAGACATGGAGTTCATGCGCAAAGAGACGAGCCACGTCGTCGGCATCTCGCGCTCGTTCGGCGGCTCGGGCGACCCGTCGCCGGTCACCGCGCTCGGCGTCTTCAGCGGCATCCAAGCCACCGTCGAGGAGCACCTCGGCAAGAACACCCTCGCAGGTTTGCGCGTCGCCGTTCAGGGCGTTGGC
>JARUXA010000302.1 GCA_030433805.1 Sphingomonas sp. PsM26
GTGTACTATTAAACGCTTTACTTAAAACAGCGAAGCGTGACCCATTATCTGAAAGCAGCCCTGTTGAATTTAGTTGGGAATTTTTTTGGAATGACAACGTAAGGAGATTCTTAAAAAGTGCAATTACTACTACCATTGTAATATTTATCAGTTTAAGATTCTTTAAGGAATTAACAGGTAGTGGTACGGAATTATCAATGTTATATTGCTTTGGAGTTGGGTTTTCTATTGACAGGGCTATTATTATG
>JARUXA010000303.1 GCA_030433805.1 Sphingomonas sp. PsM26
GTAGGTATCAATGATAACTTCATCCGTAAGCGTGTAGAGAACTGGCTATCTGAAATATGGGGAACACAGCTAAACATCTACTTCCAAGTAACTCAAGGTGACAGAGACTTCTACCCACCGTCTAAAGAACTAAAGAAACTAGAGAAATATGCAGATACAGAATACTACACAATTGAAGGTAACAAGCTAACTGTTCACTTCACTAAGATACAAGACAAAGAATTTGAATTTGAAACAGAAGCATCTAC
>JARUXA010000304.1 GCA_030433805.1 Sphingomonas sp. PsM26
AGGGCGGCCAGGGCTGTTGCTACGGTAGTATTCCGAACGGCAGCCCGATCTCTTCGCGCGTAGCTCGCTGGCAGAAGCAGGGCCCGAGATTTTTCGTTTTGGAGAGCGCATATGATGATGATCGAACGTGTTGCTCGTGCTTTGTGTAGGGCGGCAGGCCAATCAGAGAGCACGATCTATCAAGGCAAGCCTATGTGGCGGGCATATGTAAACACGGCGCGGCTTGTCCTTGAGGCCATGCGCGAAC
>JARUXA010000305.1 GCA_030433805.1 Sphingomonas sp. PsM26
TACCGAACGTCCGCGTTTTGGCATCGGCAGTCTGATCAATCGTATGTCAAATGCAGGGACCGACGCGCCCGCCCCAACCTTGGGCCGTGCCCACCCGCCTGTATCTGCGCCGCCGACGGGCTATGACGATGAGCAAGACTTGTCCGGCGATCACGAGCGGATTGAGATCCCCGCATTCCTGCGCCGTCAAGCAAACTAAGCGTTTACACATCTTGAAAACAGGGACCATTTTTGGGACCTGTTGTCT
>JARUXA010000306.1 GCA_030433805.1 Sphingomonas sp. PsM26
TAGATCGTCAACTGGAAATTGATATCATAGGGAACACCCATGTACTGTGTGGCGACTCTACTTGTGGTATCACCCTTGGCAATCTTCAAAAGAGAGTTCTGCTTACGTGCAGGATCATACTGTATGCCAGTGATTTCAAATGACATACGTGGAAGAATTGCTTGAACTTGACGCATCAAATCAGGATCGCCGTCCATGCGTGTCACATACTTTTCTTTTGGTGCGTATGAGATAGGAACTTTAATAC
>JARUXA010000307.1 GCA_030433805.1 Sphingomonas sp. PsM26
CCATGAAGAGGCCCGAGAGGCCGCCGATCACGCACATCGAGACGAACCCGAGCGCGTAGAGCATCGGCGAGGCGAAGATCAAGTTCCCCCGCCAGAGCGTGCCGAGCCAGTTGAAGGTCTTCACGGCCGAGGGCAACGCGATCATCATCGTGGTGATCATCATCGTCATGCCGAGGTAGGGGTTCATCCCCGACACGAACATGTGATGGCCCCAAACGATGAACCCGAGTCCGGCGATGCCGCACAT
>JARUXA010000308.1 GCA_030433805.1 Sphingomonas sp. PsM26
GTTTCGTGTCTCTCTTTTGAGGGGCCCCGGCCGTGAGTTTGGTGGTTTGTGTTTTTTGTCTCTTGGCCTCATCATCTCCCATCACCCCCCACCCTCCCCGCCCGGGGGTGGGGGGGGGGGGGCCGCCCCCCCCCCCCCCCACGAAGGGGGGAGATTGGTTCCGGCGGGGTGTTGTGGGGGGGGGTTTGGGGGGGCAAGCCGCGGGGTCCCCCCCGGCGGGGGGTTTCAGCAACGGAGGGGGCGCCGC
>JARUXA010000030.1 GCA_030433805.1 Sphingomonas sp. PsM26
CCCCCCCCCGTGCCCGGCCCCCCCGCGCAAACGCTACCGCAAACCCGCGGCCCCAGGGGCGGGGTCACGGCCCCGGGGGGGGCCGGCCTAACCCCCCCCCGCCCCTGCCCTCACATGTCCGCCGCGGTCGGGCGGACGATGATCTAAACTGTTTTACTGTCGATTTTTCGAGCGAACAGCGCATCAGAACGCGTCCGTTAGGGGTAATTCATTAGCACTGATGACCCAGAAGCGGACGCTCGGCATGTCCAACAGTCTACCCAGTTTCGGTCATTCGTTCATCGCGAACGATTACGCCTTCGATTAGGCGGAACGGTACTCTTCGGTTACGCACCTCACTAGCTGCGCACGCCCGTTCAACGTTCGGTTCTCTCGCAACGCGGCGATCCCGATCGAGCCAATCCACGACTGGATCGAGTTGCTAACCGGCTTGGACTGCTCGTCCTACTGCCCGTATGATGGCAAAGAGCCATGCATAAAAATGGCGTTCGGGAGAGTGTGGACGTGGCGATTTACGAGCATGACGTGAAGCCGCTCGGCGGCAAGCCAACCAGGATTCGGTACGGTATCATCGCGCTGATCTTCATCATCACGTCGCTCAACTATGCGGATCGTTCGACCTTTTCGATCGCCGGCAGCGCGGCAGCGCACGACCTCGGCATCTCGACCGTGCAGACCGGCTTCATCCTGTCGGCCTTCGCCTGGGCCTATGTGCTCGCGCAGATTCCGGGCGGGTTGCTGCTCGATCGGTTCGGGACGCGGCGGGTCTATGCCGGCGCGATCGCAATCTGGTCACTGCTGACCGCGATGCAGGGGCTGGCGGGGCTGGTCGTGCTCCCCGTACTGGCGATGCTGTTCGCGTTGCGCTTCATGGTCGGCGTTGCCGAGGCGCCGTCGTTTCCCGGCAATGCGCGGCTCGTCGCGGCGTGGTTTCCCGGCAACGAGCGCGGCACCGCATCGGCCGTGTTCAACTCCGCGCAGTATTTCTCGCTGGTGGTGTTCGCGCCGCTGATGGGCTGGCTGGTACACGAGCATGGCTGGCGCAGCGTGTTCTGGGTGATGGGCGCGCTCGGCCTGATCGCAACCGCGGTGTTCTGGCTGTTCATCCGCAGCCCGGTCCGCCACCCCCGCATCAACGCCGCCGAACTCGCGCTGATCGAGGCGGGCGGCGGGCTGATCCACATGGAGGACGGTGCCGGCGTGAAGCAGGTGTTCAGCTGGCACAATGTCCGCCAGCTGCTCGCCAACCGGATGCTGCTCGGCATCTATCTCGGTCAATATTGCATCAATGTGCTGACCTATTTCTTCGTGACGTGGTTCCCGATCTACCTCGTCAAGGAACGCGGTTTGAATATCATGGAGGCGGGGATCGCCGCCGCTGCACCGGCGCTGTGCGGGTTCATCGGTGGACTGGTCGGTGGGTATCTGTCGGACACGCTGCTGCGCCGCACCGGCTCGCTCGACATCGCGCGGAAGACGCCGCTGGTGATCGGCATGCTGCTCGCGACGCTGATCATCGCGTGCGTGTTCGTCGAGGCGGAATGGCTGGTCATCACGCTGATGGCGGTCGCGTTCTTTGGCAAGGGCGTGGCCTCGCTCGGCTGGGCGGTGATGTCCGACGTCGCACCGCGCGAACTGTCGGGGGTGGCGAGCGGGATCTTCAACATGTTCGGCAACGTGGCGGGGATCGTCACGCCGATCGTGATCGGGTTCATCGTTGCCGGGACCGGATCGTTCGACGGCGCGCTGGTGTTCGTCGGGCTGCACTGCCTGCTGACGATCTTCGCGTTCCTGGTGGTGGTGGGGCCGATCAAGCGGGTCGAGCTGAAGGTGTAAGTCGCGTCGAAGCGGCCTCCAGTTGATCGTACCATCTTCAGCTTTTTGAACTACAACCGCGGCGAACCACTCCGTCACTCCGGACTGGTTCCGGGGTTCACGGTTCCGCCAACTAACCTCTCCCAATAATGCGGAGCACTGGACGCCTGAACAAGCCCAGCATGACGGAGAGCGGGGGGCTCATACTGAGCGACGATCGGCGCGTCAGCCGAGCGTGTCGAGGCAGAGCTGGCGCATCGGAGCAAGTGCGGGGTTCGAATTGTCGCGGCGCCATGCCATGACCAGTTCTACCGGGTTTTCCGGCTCGGTCTGAATCGTGCGGAACTGGACGTCAGTCATGTGCAGGCTAGTCGCCGCCTGCGGCACGATCGCCGCGGCGAGCCCGGCGCGGACCAGTCCGAGCATCGAATGGATCTGCGTGACGTGCTGGACGTAATCGGGCTCGGCGCCGGCGTCCGCGAACAGCTTCAGCAGCATCTCGTGGAAATAGCCGGCGCCCTGCCGCGCATACATGATCAGCGGCAGGCCGTCGAAATCGGCGGGGACGAGCACGCCCCTCGCCTGCCGCGGATCGCCCGCGGGTAGCGCGGCAATCAAAGGTTCACGCAGGACGCAGACCGACTCGAACTCGTGGCGATCGATCGGCGGGCGGACGAACGCGACGTCTATCAGCCCCGTTACCAGCGCATCGACCTGTTCGGACGTGACCATCTCGCGCAGTTCGAGTGCGATGTTGGGGAGCCGCGCGATCGCCTGCGCGACGATCCGCGGCATCAGGTCGTAGCCCGATACCGCGGTGAAGCCGATCACGACGCGGCCGGCATCGCCGCGCGCCACGCGCCTTGCGGACAAGGCTGCGCTTTCCGCGAGCCGGAGGATACGGCGCGCCTCGATAAGGAACGCACTGCCCGCGGGCGTCAACCGCACCTGGCGGCTGGTCCGTTCGAGCAGCATCACGTCGAGGATGCGTTCGAGCAGCTGGATCTGCCGGCTGAGCGGCGACTGCGTCATGTTGAGACGCTGCGCCGCGCGACCGAAATGCAGTTCCTCGGCCGCCGCGACGAAACAGCGGAGCTGGCTGAGGTCGAACATGGCCGACATCTATAGAGTGCCGGCCACTAGAATGTCACGCCGCGCGCTTGACCGCCGCAGGCGTTGCCTTGGCGATCAGTACGGCGAGATCGCGCTCCTCGTCCGCGGTCAGATCGGTCAGCGGGGTGCGCACCGGCCCGGCATCGCGGCCGACGACGCGCATGCCCGCCTTGACGATCGACACCGCATAGCCGCGGCTGCGGTTGCGGATCGCGATATAAGGCAGCACGAAATCGCGCAGTTCGGCCTGCACCTTAGCATGATCGCCGGCGCGCACCGCCTTGTAGAAGTCGAGCGCCCATTCGGGCATGAAGTTGAAAATCGCCGACGAATAGGTCGTGACGCCCATCGTCAGATACGGCGTCGCGAACGTCTCCGCGGTCGGCAGGCCACCGATATAGGTGAGCCGGTCACCCATCCGCGAATGGACCCGCGCCATCAACTCGATGTCGCCGACGCCGTCCTTGTAGCCGACCAGATTGGCGTTGCGTTCACATAGCCGCGCCAGCGTCTCGTCGTTCACGATCGCGTTGTCGCGGTTGTAGACGATCACCGCGAGCCCGGTCGACTTGCACACCGCATCGATATGCGCGGCGAGGCCTTCCTGGTTGGATGTGGTCAGATAGGGTGGCAGCAACAGCAGCCCGTCCGCGCCGACCCGCTCGGCACCGCGCGCGATCTCGCAGGCGATCGCGGTGCCATAGCCGCAGCCCGAGATCACCGGCAGCTTGCCCTTGGCCTCGGCGACGGCTGCGGCGACGACGTCGACGACTTCGGTCGGAGTCAGCGAGAAGAACTCGCCCGTACCGCCGGCTGCAAACAACCCGGCCAGCTCATGCCCGAGCATCCACGCGCAATGCGCGCGATACGGATCTTCGAGGAACGCGCCCGCTGCGTCGAAATGCGTGACCGGGAACGACAGCAACCCGCCGCCGATCGTCTTCGCCACGTCTGTAGGACCAAATGCCATTCTATGCTGCCTCCCCTGCCGCGCCGAACCTTGTCCGCCGGCGCTGGATCATTGATCACCGGGTCTATGGCAGCGGTATCATGCGGTCCATTCCAAAGGCGCAATCGATCGATGCCGTGGTTAGCATGATCCAGCATACGCCGACTGCGACGACGCTTAAGCAGCTGTGCTTGGTATCAAACGCGATGGGATCAACATTCGTCTGGTCCCGAATTGCATCGAACGATCCAGGATTGGCAATGGAGTTCGGTCCAGTCCGGATGCAATAGGTATCTTCCGGGCCAGAGATGCCCGAACCGGACGGACGGAAACATCTGCCGCCGACATCGGAGGGGAGGACTGGATGCATCGTCGCACGTTCATGCTGGGTACCGGTGCTGCCGCTTCGCTGTCGGTGATCGGCGAGGCCGCAGAGGCGCAGACCCGCGAGACGCAGTCGCGCCGCCGCGCCACGCAGCCCGCCGCGAGCCAGTACCGCATGAAACTTGGCTGCCAAAGTATGCCGTCCACCGACGAGCATTTCGAAGTGTTCGCACGCTACGGCGTCCGCAACATCTCCGCGCGCGCCACGGTCGCCGATGGGCGGATGTACCCGACCGTTGCCGAACTCACGACGCTGAAACAGATGGCGGAGCGCCACGGGCTGAGCCTCGACATGCTCGAACCCGAAATCCTCAACTCCACGCATATCGACCGCGAGAAGCACCCCGGCATCATGCTCGGCCAGGACCCGGACCGAGAGCGCGAGATCGAGGCGTTCGCGACCACCCTGCGCAACTGCGCCGCCGTCGGCATCCCCTGCGTCAAATACAACATGAGCCTGCTCGGCGTGCTGCGCACCGCGCCCGTCGAGGGTCGTGGCGGCTCGAAGTATTTCGGCTGGGACCTGGCGAAGGCCAAGCCGGTGACCCCGCTCACCCGCGCCGGCCGGGTCGATCCGACCGAGTTCTGGAAGCGCATTGCCTATTTCCTCGACCGGATCGTGCCGATCGCCAACGAGACCAAGGTGCGGATCGCCTGCCACCCGCAGGATCCCGGCACGCCGCCGGGCGGCTACCAGGGGATCGACAACGTGCTCGGCACGATCGAGGGCCTCAAGCGCTTCGTGCAGATCAACGCGAGCCCGTATCACGGTCTCAATTTCTGCCAGGGCTCGGTCTGCGAGAATTTGACCGACCCGGCCAACCAGATCTTCGACGTGATCCGCTGGTTCGGCGAGCGGAAGAAGATCTTCAACGTCCATTTCCGCAACATCCACGGCGCGCGCAACAGGTTCAACGAGACCTTTCCGGACGAGGGCGACATCGACATGGTCCGCGCGCTGCGTACCTATGCCGAGGTCGGGTATGACGGGATGATCATGCCCGATCACGTACCAGGCATGGACGATTCGCTGGTCGTCGACGGCAAGCCGGTCTGGACGCCGCGGGCTGAGAATTTCGCCTTTTGTTACGGATACATCCGCGGGCTGCTGCAGTCCGCGCAACGATCGGCCTGAAGGCCGTCACACACATAACGGCAGGCCGAAGCCCGCCACCCAGGGGAGGAAAGACATGATCAACCGCAAGACCGCATTCTGCGGCGCCTCGGCGCTCGCCATGATGATCGCCGGCACTGCGACCGCACAGGTCCAGCCACAGCCGCAACCGGCCGTCCCCGCCGCGTCGCCTTCGGCCAGCGTCACCGCCGACGGCACGTCGCCTGCCGCCGACACCGGCGCGGCGCAGATCAGCTCGGCGGGCCCCGCCCCCAGCGAGACCGCGGACGCGGACATCGTCGTCACCGGCAGCCGCATCCCCGCCAACGGTTTCGGCGCACCAACGCCCGTGACGGTCGTCAGCGCGACGCAGCTCAACGCCGCGGTGCCGACCACGCTTGGCGAGGCTCTGAAGCAGCTCCCCGCGCTCTCCTCGTCGGTCGGTCCGCGCGGTGCGCAGACGTCGAGCGGCCAGGGCGGCGCGTATCTCAACCTGCGCAATCTCGGCCCGACGCGCACGCTAACATTGTTCGACGGTCGCCGCTTCATCCCCAACGACGGCAGCGGCCAGGTCGACACCAACCTGTTCCCGCAGGCACTGGTCGAGCGCGTCGAGGTCGTCACCGGTGGTGCCTCGGCGGCATACGGCTCGGATGCGGTCGGCGGCGTCGTCAACTTCATCATCAACAAGAAGTTCACCGGGCTGACCGGCACGATCCAGGGCGGCGTCACCACCTATGGCGACAATGCCGAGCAGAAATACGAGCTCGCCTACGGCACGCCGTTCGCGGACGGTCGCGGTCATTTCCTGGTCAGCGGCGAATTCTTCCGCAACGAAGGCGTCGAGGATCGCCTGAGCCGCAGCTATTCGCGCAAGAGCTGCCAGCCGATCGCGCTCCCCGCCGGCTCCGCCACCTCGCGCGAATTCGCCTGCGACGTGCGCGTCGCCAACGCGACTTTTGGCGGACTCATCACCGGGCCAACCGCATTCCGCGGCACGACCTTCGACGCGAGCGGCCAGCCGATCCCGTTCATCTATGGCACGAGCCTGACCAACTCGACGATGATCGGCGGCAGCGGCCCGCGTCCGCAGTTCGCGCCGCTGATCTCCGAGCTGGAGAAGCACATCGCCTATACGCGCGCCAGCTATGAGCTGACCGACGCGGTCACGGTGTTCGCGGAGGGCAATTACGGCAAGACGCACAACGACTATCAGGTCGGCTCGTACAGCAACCAGATCGGCACCACCGCACTCGTGATCCGTCGCGACAACGCCTATCTGCCGACCACAATCCGCGACCGCATGACCGCGCTCGGCACGCAGACGTTGACGATGGGCCGCTATGACGACGATTTGCCGCGCACGCAGGTCAACGCCGACAACGAGACGATCCGCGGCGTGCTCGGTCTCGAGGGCACGGTGTTCGGCGGGCTGAAGTGGAACACCTATGTCGAGGCGGCGCGCAACGACCGCCATCTCGCGCTGACGAACGATCTCATCCAGCAGAACTACGTCAACGCCGCCGATGCGGTGGTGAACCCAGCGAACGGCCAGATCGTCTGTCGCTCGACCTTAACCACGCCCAGCAATGGCTGCGTGCCGGTCAACGTGTTCGGTTTCCATGCGCCGACCGACGCCGCGCTGAACTACGTTACCGGCACCAACACCGCCGATCAGCGCTTCAAGGAATTCGTCGCGGCGGGCTCGATCGCGGGTTCTGCGTTCCAGAACTGGGCGGGCGATGTCGGCTTCGCGGCGGGCCTCGAATACCGCAAGCAGAGCTTCAACCAGACCGTCGACGCGCTGTCCGAGGCGTTCAATCCGGTCACCAATGCCGAGGGTGCGTACCGCGTCGGCAATGCCAAGGCGCAGAGCGGCGAATATGAGGTGACCGAAGGTTTCCTCGAAGTCGACGTGCCGCTGCTCCGCGACGTCAATCTGTTCAAGGCGCTCGACTTCAACGGTGCGGTGAGGCGCACGCATTATACCACCAGCGGGTCGGTGACGACATGGAAGGCCGGGCTGACCTGGGCGATCAACGACGAACTGCGCTTCCGCGGCACGCGCTCGCGCGATATCCGCGCGCCCAGCCTGTACGAGCTGTTCCAGCGCGGCACGACCAGCTTCCAGCCGCAGGTGTTCGACCGGGCGACCAACAGCACCGCGACCAACGTGCGCTCGGTCGTGCTGGGCAATCTCAATCTGACGCCCGAGGTCGCGAAGACCACGACGTTCGGCGCAGTGTATTCGCCGTCGTTCCTGCGCGGGTTTAACGCCTCGATCGATTTCTACGACATCCGCATCAAGGACGCGATTGCCTCGCTGTCGTTCCAGCAGACGCTCGACGACTGCTTCAACGGCAGTTCGGCAAGCTGCGCGTTCGTCCGCCGCAACGATGCGGGCCAGCTGATCCAGATCGATCTGGTGACGCAGAACCTCGCCGCGTTCGACACCCGCGGGATCGATTTCGAGATGAGCTATAAATCGCGCATCGCGACCGACGCGAACCTGTCGCTACGGTTGCTCGGCAATTATGTCGATCGCTATATCCAGCGCACGCCCAACGTCGTCGCGGTCGATCGAGCCGGCCAGATCGGCACCGCGCCGCACTGGCGGATGACCGGGCAGGTCCAGCTCGACGCCAAGCCGTTCAGCGTCTTCACGCAAGGCCGCTTCATCGGCGGCGGCGCGTACGACAAGGGCACCGTGCCGACCGATCTGGCGCAGCGCCACTTCAACGGCCAGCTGCTGGTCGACACGCGGATCGGCTACAAGCTGCCTATGCGCGGCGACGTCGAGACGTATCTGAGCGTCACCAACGTCTTCAACCAGCTGATCAACCCGTATGTCTCGAACGGCCCGTCGGGCGTCCAGGACTTCGATTCGATCGGCCGCACCTTCCGCGCCGGCGTACGCTTCACGTTCTGACCTTACGATCCTCCCCCGCAAGGGGGAGGTGGCAGGCGCTTGCCTGACGGAGGGGGGAGGCAAGCGATAACCGCGGTTCCTTGTTCCTCCCCTCCGACGCCACCTTGCCCTTGCGGGGGAGGATTGCAGGGGCGAATACCGGCCCGCGTGACCCCGAATACTGGAGCCAAGACGCATGAATGCAACCCTGTTCCGCGGCGTCTTGGTCGGCGCGCTCGCCGGCCTGTTGTTCGGATTCGACACCGCAGTGATCGCCGGCACCACCGAAGGCATCCGCACCGCGTTCGGACTCGACGCAGCCGGAGTCGGTATCACCGTCTCCAGCGCACTCTGGGGCACGCTCGCTGGCGCGCTGCTCGCGGGCGTGCCCGGCGATCGCTACGGCGCGCGGACCTCGCTGAAGGTCATCGCGCTGGTCTATCTGGTCTCGGGTATCGGCTGTTTCGCCGCGTGGAACTGGGGATCGCTGCTCGCCTTCCGCGTGCTCGCCGGGTTCGCGGTCGGCGCATCGTCCGTCCTCGCCCCCGTCTACATCGCCGAGATTGCGCCGGCCGAAAAGCGCGGCATGATGGTCGGGGCGTTCCAGCTTAACATCGTGCTCGGCATCCTGGTGGCCTATCTCAGTAACGCGATCGTCACCGGCATGGATCTGGGCGCGCTCGACTGGCACGTGAAGTTCGGCGTCACCGCATTGCCGGCGCTACTGCTGCTGGTGATGATGTTCATGATTCCCGACAGCCCGCGCTGGCTCGCAGCCCGCGGGCGCGAAGCCGAAGCCGAAGCCGTGCTCCAGTCGCTCGGTGTGGCGGACCCGGCCGCCGACATCGCCAGCTATCGCCAATCCAACGTCGCCGCGGCCGCACGAAAGCCGCGGCTGAGCTGGGCACGGCATCGCCGCCCGATCCTGCTCGCGTTCGCGATCGCCTCGTTCAATCAGCTCTCCGGCATCAACGCGATCCTGTATTACCTCAACGACATCTTCGCCGCCGCCGGGTTCGACAGCGTTTCCGCGGACCGCCAGGCGATCGTGATCGGCGCGTGCAACCTGTTCTTCACAGCACTCGCCCTGACCGTGATCGATAAGATCGGGCGCAAGACGCTGCTGCTGATCGGCGCGGCGGGGCTCACCGTCATGCTGTCGGGCGTCGCATACGTCTTCCTCAGCGGGCAGCATCAGGACATGCTATTGTGGCTGCTGATCGGCTTCATCGCCTTCTTCGCCTTCTCGCAGGGTGCGGTGATCTGGGTGTATATCAGCGAGATCTTCCCCACAGACGTGCGCTCGCGCGGGCAGAGCCTGGGCTCGTCGACGCACTGGTTCATGGATGCGATCATTGCGATGGCGTTCCCGCTGGTCGCCGCCTATTCGCGCGGCGCACCGTTCATCCTGTTCGCCGCGATGATGGCGCTCCAGTTCGCGGTGGTCCTCGCGTTCTTCCCCGAGACCAAGCGCCGTTCGCTCGAAGCGATCGAGACCGCATTGTGAGCGCCTCGCGGCTGCTGCTGATCGCCGGCCTGCTGGCACTGGCAGCAACGCCCGCGCTCGGTCGCGACGTTGCGTTCGATCCGGGCATGCGCAATCCGCTGCTGCCCGGCTATTTCGCCGACCCGTCGATCGTCCGCGATGGGGACGAGTGGTTCGTCTTCGCGACGATCGATCCGTGGGGCGCCGACACACTCGGCCTGTGGCGCTCGCGCAACTTCCGCGACTGGACCTTCGAGACGCCGAACTGGCCGACCAAGGCTGCCGCAACCAGCCCGACGTCTGGCAAGAGCAAGGTCTGGGCACCCTCGGTCGTGAAAGGCCGCGACGGCAAATTCTGGATGTACGTGTCGGTCGGCAGCGAGATCTGGGTCGGCAGTGCGGATCATCCCGCCGGACCGTGGCGCGACGCCAATGGCGGCAAGCCGCTGGTTCCGCGCAACTTCCGCCCTGGCCTGCACATGATCGATGCCGAGGCGTTCGTCGACGATGACGGCCAGGCCTATCTCTACTGGGGGTCGGGGCTGAACTGGGTCAACGGCCACTGCTTCGTGGTGAAGCTCAAGCCCGACATGGTGACGTTCGACGGCGAACCCCGCGACGTCACCCCGCCGCACTATTTCGAAGCCCCGTTCATGCTGAAGCGTGGCGGGCGATATTTCCTCACCTACTCCTTCGGCAACACGACCAAGGATACGTACCAGCTGCGCTATGCGGTCGGCAGCTCGCCGATGGGGCCTTTCAGCGAAGTGTCGGATCAGCCGCTGCTCGCTACCGATACGAAGCGGCAGATCATCAGCCCCGGTCATCACGCGATCTTCAGCGCGGGGGGCGAAGATTTCGTCCTTTACCACCGGCAGGCGCTACCGACCACGCCAGCCGGCGACATGGTGCTGCGCCAGGTCGCGGTCGATCGCCTCGCCATCTCGGGCGAGCGGCTCGCGATCGTCCCCACGCATCGCGGCGCCGATGTTCCCGGCACCGCCACGCGGCGATCGGGAACGAGGCTTGGCCGGCTGACCGCGTCGGGCTCCGCTGACGCCACGCATGCCGCGGCTGCCGCCGGCGACGACAATTACGCCACCAGTTGGCGCTCCAACCCCGGCGCAGCGTGGTTGCAGGCTGATCTTGGCACAGTGAAGGCCATTGGCGCGACGACGCTCCGCCCGGCCTACCCAACCGCGACGGTCCGGTTCAGCGTCGAGGCCTCGTTGGACGGCAAGGTCTGGCAACAGATCGCAGCCGAACGCGCCGCCAGTGGCTCGCCGATCACCCTCGCCGCCGTCGCGAAAGCCCGCTTCGTCCGGCTCGTCTTCCCGCAGGGCGCCGACATCCTCGAATGGAATTCGCCGACCCGATGACCTACCGCCCTCTCCTTGCCGCCCTGTTGGTAACCGCCGCGCCCGTTACCGCACAGCGCGCACCGGTCGCCGTTCCCATCCAGCCGCAGGTCTCGGCCGACCGGCCCGATTGGGAGAACCCCGCGGTCTTCGCGATCGGCAAGGAGCGCGCGCGCGCCACCGGGTTCCCGTTCGAAACCCGCGCCGCCGCGCTCGAGGGGACGATGGAACGCTCGACCCGGTTCGTCACGCTCGACGGCCAGTGGAAGTTCGCTTTCTCGCCCGACGCCGACAAGGCACCGAAGGATTTCGCCAGTCCCGCCTACGACGTGTCGCAGTGGAAGGAGATCAAAGTCCCCGCGGACTGGCAGGCCGAGGGCTATGATCAGGCGCGGTTCAACAACGTCACCTACCCCTTCCCCGCCAACCGCCCGCTGATCCCGCACGCTACAAACCCGGTCGGCTCGTACCGCCGCGACGTCGAGGTGCCGCGCGACTGGAGGCAAAGCGACGTCATTCTCCACATCGGCGCGGCGGGCTCGGCCTATTACGTCTGGGTCAACGGCCACAAGGTCGGCTATTCGGAAGACAGCAAGCTGCCGTCCGAGTTCGACGTCACCCGCTGGATCAAGCCTGGCCGCAACAGCGTCGCGATCCAGGTCTATCGCTGGTCCGACGGGAGCTATCTCGAGGACCAGGATTTCTGGCGCGTTTCGGGGATCGAGCGCTCGGTCTACCTGATGGCCGCGCCCAAAGCCCGGATTGCCGATACGTTCGTCAAGGCCGGCCTCGGCGCCGACTATCGCGACGGCACGCTGGATGTCGCGCTCAACCTGACAAACGCCGCACGCGGCCACACCGTCCGCGCGACCGTGATCGATGGCAACCGCACGCTGCTGACGAAGACCGCCCCCGCCACTAGCACAAAGCTGTCGCTCACCGGCACGCTGCCCGGCATTCGCCCCTGGACCGCGGAAACGCCCAACCTCTACACGCTGCTCGTCGAACTGCTCGACCGCAAGGGCAACACCGTGCAGGCGACCGCCCGCCGCATCGGCTTCCGCAGCGTGGCGATCCAGAACGGCCTCGTCACGGTCAACGGCAAGTCGATCACGATCCGCGGCGTCAACCGCCACGAGCACGACCCCGAGACCTTCCACGTCATCTCGCTCGCGTCGATGCGCCGCGACATCGAGCTGATGAAGCTCAACAACGTCAACGCACTACGCACCTCGCACTACCCTAACGACGAACGGCTCTACGACCTCGCCGACGAATACGGCCTCTACGTGATGGACGAGGCCAATATCGAGAGCCACGCGTATATGTCCGCGGCCAACCGCGGCGGACGCACGCCCGAGAGCATCCAGATCGGCTACGATCCCGCCTGGGAATCCGCGCATGTCAGCCGCGTCGTCAACATGGTCGAACGCGACAAGAACCATCCCTCGATCATCTTCTGGTCGCTCGGCAACGAGGCCGGCACCGGTCCCAGCTTCGAGAAGGCCGCGGCGGCCGCGCGCGCGATCGATCCGACCCGGTTGATCTCGTATCTCGGCTACAGCCAGATCAACGATTTCAAGCCGAACGCATACGCCGACATCTATGCGCCGATGTACGACAGCCCGGCCCGAATGCTCGACTATGCGCAGCATCCCGAGTTCAAGCAGCCGATGATCCAGTCCGAATACGCTCATATGCAGGGCAATTCGGGCGGCAATTTCAAGGAATATTGGGACGCGATCTATGCGCGGCCCGACCGGTTGCAGGGTGGCTTCATCTGGGACTGGGTCGACCAGTCGATGTACCGCTATACCAAGGACGGCCGGCGGTACTGGGGCGATGGCGGCGAATACGGTCCCAACCCCGGCGGCGAGATCGAATTCGGCGACGGTCTGCTCAACCCCGATCGCACCCCGCATCCGCAGCTGTTCGAAGTGCAGAAGGTGTACGCTCCGGTCCAGTTCACCGCGGTCGATGCGGTCGCGGGGCGGTTCACCGTCACCAACCGCGACGATTTCCGTGATTTGTCCGGCTTCGATTTCGACTGGACGGTAAACGAGAACGGCGTTCCCATCGCGCAAGGCGCCGTACCGGCGTTGCATACCGCCGCGCATGCGACCGAGCCGTTCACGCTGCCCTTGCCGAAACTGCCGCCCAAACCGGGCGCAGAGTATCTGATCACGATCCGCGCGCGCGAGAAGGCGGGCACGATCCCGCTGGTGCCGGCGGGCCACGTCGTCGGCTGGGAACAGTTCGCGCTGGGTGCCCCGATCCCGGCGCACATCACGATACCGCGCGGTCGCACGACCTTGCAGGAAACCGGCGGGATGATCGCGTTGACTGCGGGTGACGCCCGCCTGACGATCGACCGAAGGACCGGCCTGATCGCCAGCTATCGGGTCGGGCGCGACGAGTTGCTGAGCGGCGGCGCGCCGAATTTCGCGCGGGCGCTGACCGACAATGATATCGGCACGCGGGGCGAGGCCGCGAACGCGCCATGGCTGGCGATGTCTGCCGCGCGCACGGTCGAGTCGGTCAAGGCCGAGCGCATCGGTTCGGGTGCGGCGGCGGTCACCGTGCGCTATGTCATGGGCGACGATGCGGTCCGCTTTACCAGTCGCTACACGATGCGCGGCGACGGCAGCGTCGACATCGCCGGCGCGTTCACGCCGCTCAAGCAGGACCTGTCGGACCCACTCCGCATCGGCTTTCAGTTCGCCGCACCGAGCCGATTCAAGACCGTGGAATGGTATGGCCGCGGCCCGCACGAGAACTATGCCGATCGCAAGACCAGCGCGGCGATCGGCCTGTGGCGCGGCGCCATCGCCGATCAGAACCACAACTTCATGCGCCCGCAGGAAACCGGCACCAAAAGCGATGTCCGCTCGATGACGCTGGACGGCGACGGCCATACCGGGCTCAAGCTGGCAGGCGATCTTCCGCTGTCGATGAATGCGCTCGCATTCCCCTATGAAGATCTCGCGCGGCGCGCGCCCGGCACGCGCAAGAGCACCGATATCGTGCCTCACGACCATGTCTCGGTGCTTGTCGATGCTCTGCAGTCGGGCCTGGGCGGGGATACGACATGGAACGCACAAGGCCGCCCGTTGCCGAAATACCGTGTACCACTCGCGCCGGTTCGTTTCACTTTACGATTGGCCCCTGTGTTAAGAGATTAATTGTAGATCGGTGAAATCTCAGCATTGCTATAGCTTGGACCCACATACGGTCACTCAGAGCAGCTGAAGCGCTGCCCAGAACCGGACGGCCGTTCATGTACTGCTGCTCGGCTCAGGCTCTGCTACTTTTGTCAGTCGGCTGTGGCGTTCCGCCCTGCCGAAGCGCATTTTTTAAAGCAGGCCGGTGTGGCTTGGCCGAACTCGGGGTCGACACCCAGCGCCGCACCGACCAGATACCGCGGCTGTATGGGGCCGTCGACGAGGTCAAGCCGGATGCCGACACCGCCGCGGCGGGGCTCGTCGCCATGTGACTCCCCGTGCGGTCTGATGCTAGTACGTTGGCGGATGAGCCTCGCCGACTACCTCGCTGACTTCGACCCGTCGGGCGGAACGATGCACCTGATGCACTCGACCGCCGTCGGGCGCGGCGCGCAGATCATCGTTCAGGGCGAACTGCGCACTCGCAAGTGCCCGGAGTACGATCAGGAGCTGCTGTACCTCTTCTACGGCCGGCCCGCCTACAAGCCGCTCCCCGGCGTGGCGGCGAACGGCATCGACGAGCATCTGCCGATGTGCCTCGTCATCGACCCCGCGCTTCTTCACGAGGCCGTGCGCATCCTGCCGTTCGATAGCGGCGGCTACGCCCGATACGCCAGCCACACCGGCCCTCTGCTCGGCCGCCCCGACTTTGAACTCGGCCCGGGCGGCGAAATGCCGATGCGGCTGGTCCGCGCGTTCTACGACACCAACCGGAACTACTACATGCAGTCGCCGACCGCCGACCACCGCGCCATCCCGATCGCGCATGGGGCCGCGCGCGCCTTCGCCCGCCTGACGCGGGACAAGTCGATCGGCGACGATGACCGGCGCTCGACGATCGAAATCCAGATTTCACGCGCCGTGCCGCTGTCGGGAGCGCTGAAGGCGGTGGTCGGGCCCACCACGCTGCTGACAGACCCACAGGTGACCGCCGCCCTCGACCCGCTACCCGGCGTCGCCCGCGTCAGCTACGACACCTTCGGCAGCCAGCAGCCGTCGGCGTACACGGCCCTGCTCTACGACAGGGTCGCCAGCTTCCTGACCTCGGAAGGGGTGTTGTCGTGAGCGAGGGCACGCGCAAGCTCATCGGGCTGGCCGACCCGGGCGGCATGTCCCTCGGGTTCCTGGTCCCCCTCTTCATCGGCGGGAGTTCGAACGCCCCGCTCGTCCAGCGCATTTCGTCCAGTGGAACGATCGAGGCGTTCGAGGCCTATGAGGTTCCCGATGCGCCAACGCTGGAGGCGCCGCCGCGGGAGGCCCTGTTGGGTGGCTCGGCCGTGCACGCGTTCGCGTTCGGCAAGGGGGATGTAGTCATCGTGGAAGGGGGGACCGGCCGAGACGAGCTCCTCGCGCGGATTGACGAGCCCGTGTTACACGCGAGGCCGATGCTCGCGATGGAGGTCGCGGAACTTTTGGGGATGCACGACCTCAAGTGCGACCTGGCGTCCAGGGCACATGCGCTGATGCGCAAGGCTTCGGACGAGACGGCGAATACTTGGCGGGACCTGAGCGTGCTCACCCCGGAACTAAGACGAGCGCTCGAACGGAGCGACCAGCGCGCGAGCACGCGTCTGGTGGCGACGGTCGTCGCCCGGATCAGACGCGACGTCGTCGAGATATTAGGGGTGGGCGACGAGCTCAGCAGAAGTCAGCTCTCGGGTCTTCGCACGGCCGCGTTCGAAGCGATGAGCAGGCTCGCCACCCTTTACCCGCCTCCAACGGACGGGTGGCGCGTGCACGTCAGGAAGCCAGCTGAACGCAAGCCGCACCACCAGGCCGAAGCGGCCGTTCTGCTTGCATCGACACGGGCGCGCGGCCTGGCGCGCGCGGCGCCATGGCCCGCAGTTCCCGACCTCGACATCCACACCGAGGACGGGAACGCCTTTACCCGCGTGGTCGAGGAGACGGAGACACCGCTTTTCGTCGTCTACGATGCGGACAAACCCGAAGTCATGCGCAAGGCCATGGGGGACTGGACCGTCCGAGAAATGCACGGGATCGCGCTTGCCTCCGCACGAGCCAGCGTCGACCGCAACGCATCGCCGGGGCCCTGGAGCTCCACTCACGTGCCGACCGCGGGGATCGGCGGGGGTGCCCGGAGCGAGGTCGCGGGCATCAGGCTAGCGGTCGCGGTGGAACTCGACCGCGCGGAACAGCAGCCTCCGTTCTCCGCCCGAAACGGGGTGCTGATGCGCTCACGTGGAACGGGCCCCGATCCCGAAGCGGACGCCTGGGCCACGCTCTACGACCGCGCATGGGCGATGGGGCTGGCGCCATGGCGCGCAATGCTAATCCCAAACCATGGAGCGCGCGCTAAGCGGCGCGCTGCTTACTCGGCGGACTACTCGAGCTCATACGCCTCGGAAAGAGAACCGGAATGGGCCGCGCACGCGCTGTTCCACGAGCCGGTGTTCCTAGAAGGAGCAATGACTGCCAGGGTCATGGCCGAGCTGCAAACCACCGGCGCCCTGCTGATTGACCGGGAGCAGCGGACCGAGGACGATCTCGGTCGGCATCGGGCTTCGATCACGCGGCTGCTCGAGCGGCAGCGATGGGGCATCGAGGATGACGACTTTCGGCGTCCCGACGCCCGCCTGATCGCCAAGGGCGGAAGAGCAGAGTTCCAGCTCATGGTCCGCCCCAATGGCATCCTCCAACCCGAGTGGAAGCAGTCGGCACTGTTCGAGATAGACCTGACCACGGTGGACCGGCTGCTGGTGTCGGGTCCCGCACCTCCGGGAGAGGTCCTCAGCCACCTCGCCGGTTCGGGTGAGCTCGTGGTCGGAATGCGCGACCTGACTACCATTGACGCGGCCAGCGCCACCCCGCTCACCATCGTGGCGGCGCAGCTCAGGCGACAGGTGACCGGCCTCCCGTCCAGCGCGCGCACGCACCTAGTGGCACTCGTCGCGATCCAGGCGCTGAAGGTCGGCACGGTCGACGATGGCGGTCGGGACCTGCTCCACCTGGTGGAGGGGTCGGCGCTAGGGCGGGATGTTCACCTCGCGGTAACGTCGACCAGGATGGTGGACGGTGCGCTAATCGCGAGGATCAAGGTCATGGACGGCATCAAAGCCCGGGGGACCCGCTGGCGCAACATCGGAGGCTTCGTCATGAGTGTCTCACCGGATGCGGTCTCGATCGCGTCCGCCGACCTGACCGGAGACGAGTGAGGAGACGTCGAACGCCTGCGAGGGTGCTGTCAAAGCAACTACACGGGGCTCTGGAGGCGAGTTTCTGCTCCGATGGCCTGCCCTCGCGCAGGCCAGCGGCGGTGTTTTCAGAACAAAGCCGAGCAGATCCGCAGCGCTGACAGCACGCACGGCATGCCCGAACTCGGCTAAAGAACACGTCAGTTTCAGCTCCAAAAGCATCGACGTGTTACGTTTGACAGCACCTCGGCACCAACTGCGACCCAAACTCTGACATTCCAACGCCCTTTCCCGCCTCCCGCTTTCGGACACTCATTAATATTCGGACCTGACGCGGATCGGCGGCCAACGATCGGTAGGGCGACAAGTCCAATGACGAGGAGAGCGCTTTCCGTCCGGTGTTACAACCGTTCAGTTTTGACACCGCTGTTTCCTGCTGAGCATAATGCAGTGCTCCAATGTCCGACCGCGAATATGCGCGGACCTCAGTAGCAAGCGTAGTTGCCGTACCGTCCTGACTGCGGCATGCTCCGCTAATGTCTGACAATCCTGCTTATTGGGTCCGGGCGAAGTTCGATCCCTACTATAACCGGTGGTTCCTTGAAGATTTGAAGATAGGCTCCAATGGTGAACCGCGCTGGGTGAAGCACCGTGAAATGACGAGCCATGGATTTATGGCACCGGCTCTCCGGGAGGACGAAACGTCTGCGCGTGCAGATGCGCGCCGCCTCTCGCGAGAGCTCAGCCCCGATGTTGATCTCGACAAGCTCAACGAGAATGGCGCGGACTCCCGTAGTTTAAAGCTCAGCAAAGCGATTGTCTCTTCACGCCGCCATGACGAAGAGCAGGCGCTGATGTTAACCGAAGCGAGGCGACGAAACGCAGGATTGGTACCGCCGCACCTTCAACAGTTGACGGTTGCCTGCGACGGAGAGGAAGAGATTGCCGAGCTGCATGATAAGTTGAAAGAACTACCATATTTGCGGATAGTAGTGCTTGGGCGCGGCATTACGCGGCGTCTGTATTTTTCGCAAGACGGTCTTGTTTGGGTACGCGCAACGAATCGCTATCTGTCGCGGCGTGGAGCTGAAATTGCGTACCGCGCGCGCATATCTGATGGCTTTGGCCTCAGCGCAGTCGAGCATTGGGGAAAAACTAAGGCCGCGATTCGACGCGTCCTCCTCCCGCGTGCCATCGAGCTGCTTCAGCTCGAGCCGATGAAAGCAATGCTTGCCACCGCGCTTGCCCAAGGGAAGACCGCAGTTGTGCTCGATCGGTTCGTTTTCTGGTATGAAACCGATGGATCGGTCGGCTGGACCGTCAAGGAACTTGGCAATCCCACCAGATCCGACAGCGACCCGACGGAATGGAGCCAAGGTACGATCATCTCGAAGAATTTCGGACGGATTGTCGTGCTTCCATTCACCAAGGACGATGGCGAGAGAGTCAATGGTTATACCCGCAACGGCCCCGGCGATGGACCGGCTAAACCGCGCTCGCCCGACGCGTATAAGGAAATTGCGTTCGAGCGGCTGAGCGGCGACACCACGCTCGGATTGCTGGGCGAACTACCTTACGGGCCCTGATCATCACTCGCATAGCCATGGCTTTGGTTTCACTTACCGATTGATGG
Organism: Sphingomonas sp. PsM26; assembly: GCA_030433805.1. Taxonomy (GTDB): domain Bacteria; phylum Pseudomonadota; class Alphaproteobacteria; order Sphingomonadales; family Sphingomonadaceae; genus Sphingomonas. Next base: position 19,134 of record JARUXA010000030.1, read on the forward strand.
TTCTTACGGATCAACTTGCTTGTAGATGCTGACTTCGCGGAAGATTTCGATACCGTTGGCTTCCCCGACACACAGTGTCGCCGCAATTGGAAGCAACGCGGCGACTCTGACCAACATCGCCGCTCTGCACTCGAAAGCTCTTGGCACCCTCTCTCCTTTCGCGCTCGACGAATGGGCACAACGGTGCGTCGCTGACGCTATAGCTCAGTATCGAGCTGACATAGGCTGGCCTTGCGACATGATCATCTCGCGTCTGGCCACATCGGGCGGTCGACTCATCGTACAACGTCGGATCGATCACGCGTCCTCTGTCGGCTTGCCAGAGTTCGTGATCTAATGGACTTCACTTGCTGTTGCTTGGCCATGAATGCTCAGGCAGCGACTCGAAGACGGGCGAAGCGAGCCGAAGCCTCAACTCGCTGCGATTTGCGGGCGCAACCGAGATCGGCTTTCCGCATTCTCGATCGTCAGCTTTTGCATCGGAGTTGGCAGCTTGCGGTTTCGCTATCCAAAAAGCTGCTCTCGCGAGCCGCGATGACGGTGCGGCTCGGCTCGGCTCGGCTCGGCTCGGCTCGGCTCGGCTCGCGCGAGGGTACATGCCACTCATTCTGGCAGCAAGTCGACAGCGGTTTCCTAGCGCCCAGCCGGCGAAAGTTTGCCCGTTACCCCTTTGCTGGCGAGCATATCCAGTCGACGTCGTTAGCCGTTTTGCTGCTCCGTTGGTCCTAAGAACGATAACCTTTGCAGCTACAGCCTAGAGCATACCTTTGATAAATATTAGCATTACACCCTCATGCTTTTCCCCATGCGGCACAAGCTTGCTTTATCTTTGTCTATGCAATAGGTAATATCCTGTCAGAAATATTGAAGGGAGCATCCCATCCCAGACCGTCGTGCCATCGTCACATACAAGGGACAACGTGCCGGCACCCTCGGCGAGGTAGGGTTGGACACGCGCTTCGTCTATGACGAGGGCTGGAGCCAGGAAATCGCCTGTGCGTTGCCGATCGGGACACGCGAGCATTTCTGGCGCGGCGGCCTTATTCCCTTTTTCGAGCATCTAGGCCCCGAGGGCTGGCTGCGCGGGCGCCAGGCTCGCGCGGGCGGCACGCCGGACCAGGACGATTTCGGCCTGCTCCTCAACTATGGCGCAGACTGCATCGGTGCGGTCGGCATCCTTCCCGAGGACGGGACCAACGTCCATGCGCTCCCCGATGCAGATCCGGTCGAGGAAGCTGCGACCGCGCCGGGGCGCACACTGTCGGGTGTGCAGAAGAAGTGGCTTGTCTATCGCGGCGAGCAGGGCTTCCAGCCAGCGCATAAGTTAGAGGAGCCCGCGACGCACATTGCCAAGTTCAACCGCACCGATCAGCCAACCCTCGTCCAAAATGAGGATCTATCGCTCCGCCTCGCCCGAGAGGTGCTCGGCAAGCACGAGATCACCTCCGCTCATCTAGGAACCGTGCGCGGCGAGGACGGCATCGCGCTCATAGTGGAGCGCTTCGACCGGCTCGGCACGGTCCGCCTCCGGCTCGAGGACTTCGCCCAGATCCTCGAGCGGCCCCGTGGACGCGAGTTCGACGGCAAGTATCACTCGAGCTATGAGGAGGCGGCGGGTGTCATCCAGCGCTTCTCATCGCGCGCGATCATCGATCTCAATCGCTTCTTCCGCCTAGTCGCCTTCAACCTCGTCATCGGCAACGCCGATGCCCACCTTAAGAATTTTTCGCTGCTTGAGCGCGAAGAAGGCCTACGGCTAAGCCCTTCCTATGATCTGCTCAATACGCTCGTCTATCCGAAATATGACGCCAACGTCGCGCTTGCGATCGATGGTGCAAAGCGCCCCTTCGATACGCTCAGTCGCGACCTGATCAGCAGCTTCGGGGTGTCAATCGGCCTTCAGCCGCGCGCGGTCGCAAGCGGGCTGGACCAGCTGAGGAAGCGCTTCGCCAATGCCCCTGCGCTCGACTTCCCGGGCAGTGTCCAGCCTGACGATTTCCGTAGCCGGTATCGCGAAGTGGTAAGAGCCAACGCAGAAAGGATCCTTACATGACGGAATGGCCGATCGACTGGCGCGCCGTCGTCGACGAGGCAGTTCGCCGGCGTAAGCGTGAGGGTCTCTCCCAGCGCTCGCTCGCGGATCTCGCGGGCGTAAGCGCCCCGACCGTGAATGCATTCGAGCAGGGCGACATCAACCTGCGCTTCACCGGCATCGTCGCGATCTTGCAGGCGCTCGGCCTCTTCATTCATTCCGGCGATGCCGATGCCCTGGAAAGCTTCATCTACGACGGACGTCGCCGCTGGGAAGAGCTCATCGCGCCGCTCCCCAACGATCATCCATCCCGTCAGCCGCTCGGCTTCAGCGAGCAGGCCTATGCACTGGAGGGCATCAAGCCAGCTGCGTCACCCAAGCAGCTACGCGACATCCTCGCCGAACTGCCGGTAACCTCTGGATGGTCCCCCTTCTGGGTCCCGACACGCGATGCGATCCGGCCGATGATCGAGGAAGGCCAGGTCGAGTGCTGGCTCGGGCGGCCCGAGACAGACCGTAACTTCAACGATGCCGCGCACAGCGACTTCTGGCGGGTGCGGCGGGACGGCTACGCCTACCTGCATCGAGGCTTCCAGGAAGACGGCCCTGACAATCTCGAGCCCGGCACCATCTTTGACATCACGCTGCCGATCTGGCGCACGGCCGAGGTGCTGCTCCATGCAGCAAACCTGGCCAAGGCGCTCAGGGGTAATGGCGAGAGCACGGTGCACTTCCGAGCGCGATATTCGGGCCTTGAAGGACGCGAGCTCATTAGCTGGGCCAAGCCAAGGGTTCGCCTAGGAGCGGATGGCCGCTATCGCGCGCGCAGCACCCAGATCGACCTCGACGTGCTGACCGATGTCGAGAAGATTGACACCGCGCTCGACGTCGTCGTCGAGGAGGTGCTGACCCCGCTATACGAGCGCTTCAACGGCTTCGAGCTGCCGGAGGATCTCGTACAGGTCGAGCTTGCCGAACTCCGTCGTCAGCCCGGCTTCGGCGTCCGACGATTCTAGGCGGGCCTGAGCAGCTAATCACGACGACGTAGATCACCCCATGCAAGCGGGGCCATGCGGCTTTCAGCAGCGTTGTCGCACACAATCTCGCCCAGATGTCAATGCCGGTTGCAAACTAGCCACCTTCTTGTCTGGGGGGTGGGGCGGGCCCCACCCCCCAGATAGCGCCTTTCGCCACCCCTTATCCTTCGGTCGAGCGACTAGGCCGGCGCACGCTTGTACTTCAGCCGGTAGCTCTCGCCGGAAATCTAGCCGACTGTAGAGTGGTGGAGCAGTCGATCGAGCATGGCGGCGGTGAGCACCGCCTCGCCCGCGAGCGACTGGTCCCAGCTCCCGAAGGTCAGGTTGGATGTGGGGATCGCCGGAGGCAAGCAGCGCAAGGCCGGCAAGAGAAAGAGCGGGCGGGTCCGCAGCGTCACGCTGCGACGCGCTTTCAACTGTTACTCCTGGCCCAACGTCCTGTGCACCACCTCGATTGGCCAGGAGAGGCTCGACTTCCACCAATGGTGCCGAAGGGTCGTCCACTGGGACCTGCCAAGCGATCCGGCGTGCCCATGCTACGACCGCGTCTGACTACGCAGGCAGCCGATAGCCCGCCGTAGCGCTTCCGGATCCGGTCTTCTGGTCCCCCACTCGCGCCAGAAGTCACGGGTTGCGCTATCCGGCGGGATCGAAGGAGCGTCGAGCTTGATCCGCGTCGGCAGCAGAACCGCGTCGCCGAGGAGCAGCGCCTCGCCTGTGTCCAGCAGCGGTAGCTCCGCCGTGAGGCCCGCCAGCGAATCCGGCATCAAACGCTTGATGACGCCCTGATCGGTGTCATTGGTCAGCCGTAGAGCAAGGAAGTTGTTGCATTGGCTGAGGATGGTGCGGCTCACGTCGGACGGACGCTGGCTCACCACCATGAGCGAAAAGCCGTATTTGCGGCCCTCCTTGGCAATGCGTTCGAACGCACCCAGCGCCTGTCGCTGCACCGCGTCCGCGTCGTCACGGACCGGAAGATACAGATGTGCCTCGTCACAGAGCAGCGTTACCGGCGTGCGGCTGTCGGAATCGGTCCAGAACTGCACGTCGTATAGCAGGCGTGCCAGCGTGCCGGTCACGACCGGCAGCACGTCGGCGGGGACCTCCGAGAAGTCCACAATCTTGATCCCCCCTGGGCCGTCCGCTCCGAGCAGGGTCTGAACCTGGGCAGCGAGCCAGTTGTAAGTTGAGGCGGCCGGCGAAGGCTGAAACATGAACCCGTAGCGACGATCCTCGAGCTTGGCCTCCAAGCGCGAGATGAAACGGGTCAGCTTGTCCTCCCACTCGCCCTTCACCGGGCCGGTCTTTCCAACGCCCTTCTGCGTGTTGTCGGTCCTCAGAAGCGCGATTAGCTCGACCATTTCGTAGGGGATCGGCGAATCCACGGTGAAGGTCTCGGCGGTCTTTGTCTCGCCCTCGCGCAGCAGGGTCTGCCGCTTGAGGGTGCGGATGTGGGTCGTAAACCTCGACGCCTGGTTCGGCGCGTTCGCGTCGGACCGGTCCAGGATCATCGAGAGCATTTCGTCTCTGTTCAGCAACCAGTAGGGCAGGAACAGTGCATCGTCCGTCGGCTTCGCCAGATCACCTGGTCCCGCGATGCGCAGGCGGGTTGCCATCCCGCCGCGGGAACGATCCGCCAGCGGCGCGTATTCGCCGTGCATGTCGAACACGACGATGTTCGGATGCTTCAGACGCGCGGCCCTCTCGAGGATTAGCGCTACCGTCCAGCTCTTGCCGGACCCGGTGCTGCCGAGCACCGCGGCGTGGCGCTGGAACAGACGGTCGCCGCTCGCGATCGCCTCAGCGGTGCGGTCGGCGACGAAGACGCCTAACCTCAGCCGCTCCTCCTCCTTCAGGTCGTTACCGAGAATGCCCATGAAGCGCTGGAGGTTGGCGCCGGCCAGGACGAAGCAGGAGCGGTCGATCTGCGGGAAGCTGTCGGCGCCGCGTTTGAATACGTTCGACCGCGCACCGTCCACGGTCCGATACGTGCCGATCATCGCTGCGCGGAGGAGATCGGTTGGCGATACGCCGATCAGCATGTCCTCGGTCTCGTCCCCGGCATCGACGAGATCGTCCTTCAGAGACCGGGTGACCCGCTCCACGATGGAGATGAGATACTCGCGCTCCGTCGCCCCCCGGATGGCCACGAGACTGCCGATGCCGATGCGCGTCAGGAGCGTCGAGTTGGTCACGTCCACCACGACGCGACTGGTGTCCACGGCGGCAACGCGACCGATCTCATCGGCGTCGTCGAACTGCAAGGCTGCTTCAGTCATGGTTCGAGTACCTCGTTGATGAATGCGTTTAGATCCCAGATTGGGGGAGCCGCGATTTCCCGCGCCGCACCGGCTTGGAAGACGCGGATCGTAGCGTCGTCCACCCGTTCGATCGCGGTGACGGCCGGGCACGCGAGGACGAAACCACGGACCGCGTCGGTCATCGCCCAGGTCAGGACCAGCGCCGGCTTCCCGCCCGCGAGGGCAGGCCGCAGATGCGTCTCCAGGTGCTCGTCGGCGAAGCCGTAGCCCAGGATCAGAAGCCTCGCCGCTTCGTCGATCGCCCTGTTGGCACGCTCCCGCTGTCGGTCGAAGGGACGATCATAGCCGGTGCGGAACTTGTTCCGGCCCGGCGGCACGATCAGGCGCGGCACTCCCGGAAGTTCGCCCGCGTAGCGGACGGGTTCTCCTGCACGCGCGTACCAGTCTAGACTGCCGTGCGGCTTGGACACCACCGCACGATGCGCAAGCACTAGCTGGACGCGCCTCCGCAACTGGCGCACCTCGCGGCAGTGCGACAGCCTGGCGCCCTCCTCGTCGACCCTTCCCGCGAAGTCGCCGGTGAACATGCAGTCCACGCCGAGACCCGCCTCCTCAACCGCGACCTCGACCAACCGGTCGTAGTTGGTCGTCACGATGGGAATGCCAGTATCCGGCTTCATGAGGTGCGGCACGAGCTTGGTGAGTCGGAGCCGCCGCGTGCCGGCGAACACCTCGGCTATCGTCCTCGTCTCGGCCGCAGCGATGAGACGTGCGGTCGAATCGACGATGACGGCTTCTAGCTCGGCTCCGGGGGGAGCGCGCAGCAACGCCGGTTCCAGTCCGATACTTCCGATGAGCCCGGCGATCTCCCGCCAGCCTGTCTCGTCCTGAGGCCGATGGTGCAGGGGAACGTCGCGCCGAAGATGATCCGCGAGCTCACCCATGCCGGGCAGCCCCTCCGCGCAGGAGAGGCCCGATCCTATGACGAGCGTTAGGCCGTTGCCGAGGCAACCCTGAAGATGACGCTTAAGGTCGTCCAGGTCTTCCGAGGCGGTCATCGCGGCGACGATCTCGGTTTGACCACCGTCGATCGACCTGAAAGCGGCGCGATTCCACGAACAGACCGGTTGCCAGCGTCCTCTTCTTCGAGTTGAATGTCGGCCACGTTCTTCCCCCTTCCGCTTTGCGAACCAACAGACTTGGTCCCGCCTTCCACTAATCCACGAACGGAATGTAGCCGGCAGAACAAACGTTAAACAAGAGCCGTCGGAAAGGGTTTACTTGCTGAAACATCGATCTGAACGGGCCTATCGTCAGCATGTCGTCCCGCCTTCGGGCCCTCATCGACGGGCACCACGCATCGACCAGGGAGACGGAAGCCGACCCCTCCGTCCTACCCAGCTTGCGCTCGTCCAGTGCCATCCCTTCGAGACACGATCGGAACTGACGTTTCAATGACCCTCGTTCCGATCTGGACCGGCACCGTCGAGATTCCACCACTTCACCGTCGGCGCGTTCAGATCGGCGGCAACGTCGTCGTGCAGTCGCCCTTCTCCGGAGCGACGACGACCGGACGCCGCATGATCTGCGAGATCGCGGGTCACGATCTCCTCAGAACAGATCTCACGGCCCCATTCGACGAGTTGCTCGTCAGGCGTCCGGGCGCGAGAAGACGCGCGAACGATAGGGCCATCGTGACGGCGGTCACCGACGAAGAGACGGGTGTCCTGAGGCTGGCGTGGGACGGCGACGATCCTCTCGCCGGACACGCTGCGACGCCCGAACAGGTCCTCGCAGCTTGGGTCGGGAAATTCGACTTCAGGACCGAGGACCCGGAGTTCGGGGTCGAGGGTCTGAGGCCACCCCAGACGGGCGCCCTTCACGCCATCTCGGCGCACTTCGCCGTGGGCACAACCTTTGATCCGGCGACCGTCGTGCTGCCGACGGGGACGGGAAAAACCGAGACGATGCTTGCCACGCAGGTCTTCAGGCGCCTGCGGCGGACGATGATCCTCGTTCCCAGCGTCGCGCTCCGAGCCCAAATCGCGAAGAAGTTTGAAACGCTCGGCGTCCTTCCCATCCTCGGCATCGTTCCGAGCGAGATCGCCAAGCCGCGGGTGGCTTTGATCTCGACCGGCATTCGTTCGGTGGAGGACGCGCGGCGCATCCTCACCGAAGCGAACGTGATCGTCGCGCTTCCCCACTCGCTCGAGGCATCGGATTCCGATGCGCGGGCAACGCTGATCGCCGGCTGTTCGGATCTGATGGTCGATGAGGCCCATCACGTGACCGCCGCCATGTGGGCCTCCGTCAAGGCAGGCTTCGAGGACAAACGCGTCGTCCAGTTCACGGCAACGCCATTCCGACGCGACGATGTCCGTATCCACGGCAGGATCGTCTTCAACTTCAAACTCGGTGACGCCCAGCAGGCCGGTTACTACAGGCCCATCAATCTCGTAGCTATCGAAGAGTACGGCGATCAGGACGCCAAAGATCGCGCAATCGCGGGCAACGCCGTCGAGGCGCTTAGGCGGGACCGCGAGGAGCTGGGGCTCGATCACTTGCTGATGGCCCGGGTGAAGACCCGCGAGAGGGCCGATGAGGTCATCCGAATCTACGAGGAGCTGGCGCCCGACTTTAATCCAGTCGTCGTCTACTCGGGACAGGGGACGACGCGGGCAAACCGTGACGCACTCGCCAAGCTCGAGGACCGCGGAGCGGAGGGATCCCGCGTCGTAGTGGCCGTGAACATGCTCGGGGAAGGCTACGATCTGCCCAACCTGAAGGTCGCGGCGGTGCACGACGCGCACAAGTCGCTGGCGATTACCCTCCAGTTCATCGGCCGCTTCACCCGCAAGGGTGCAGCCCGATCAATCGGGGAGGCCACTGTGGTCGCGAACGTCGCGGATCCGGAGACCGAACGGAAGCTCGCGGCCCTCTATGCGGAAGGAGCCGACTGGGACCGCATCATACGACGCCTCAGCGAGGACAGAATTGACAAGGAGTTGGACCTGCAGGGCGTGGTGGAGGATCTGCGCGGATCGGGTGACCTGCACACGCGCTTCGCGCTTTGGAACCTGCGTCCCTCGCTCTCCACCCAATTCTTCAGGACGACCTGCCAGGACTGGAACCCGACAGCATATGCCCAGGCGCTCGGCGGCAACGTCGAAACCTGGCATGCGCTAGACGATAAGGCGAACGTGCTCGTCGCCGTAGTCCGACGGCTTTCGACGATCGGCTGGGGCAACTACCATGACGACGTCGATATCCTCCACGATCTGATGATCTTGCGGTGGGACAAGGCGGCCGGCGTCCTCTGCCTTTACGCCAGCGACTACTCCGCAATGCGCTCAGAACGGATGGCGACGCTGGTGACAGACGAGAACACGGTGCCCGTATCTGGACGCCCTATCTTCCGCATCCTGAATAACGTCGAGCTGCCGCTCGCGAAGAGCCTAGGCTCCTCGCGGATCGGCGCCATCAGCTTCACCTCCTACTTCGGACCCAACGTGACCGAAGGCCTCGCAATGATCGAGAAGCGCGAATCGGCGCTCAACAACATCGCCTGCCTCGGCTACGAGAACGGCGAGCGCGTCCTATGGGGTGCCGCCCAGCGCAGAGGCAAGGTCTGGCAGCAGCGGTCCGCGGACGTCGCGGAATGGCTGGCCTGGACGAAGACCACCTGGGCCAAGGTGACCGACGAGGGCGGCGACGAAGCGAACATCGTCGAAGGCTTCCTGCGGCCCGAGAGGATTGCCCGCCCATGGGGATCTGCACCGATCTCGGCGCAGTGGGGCGAACTCGCTCAGAACCGGTTCAACGACAGGCAGTTCGTTCAGTTCGACGGCGTCGACATCCCGGTCTACCTCATCGACCTGATGATAGAGAATGAGGACGGCGATGAGGGAATACTTATCCGCATCGAGAGCGGCACGCTCTCCTCGGTCTACAGGCTCAAGATCGACGACGCGCTGCCGAAGGGCTACGACAACGTCCACGTCTCCGGGCCAATGCTCCGCTTCCGCAAAGGATCGGACGGGCCGGTGCCGCTCGAAGAGTACTTAGAGCGCGATCCCTTCGTCATCCGCTACGTCGACGGAACCCACTCCTACAACTGCTATCACGTCCCGGTGAGACTCGACGCCGGGCAGTTCGACAGGGATCGGCTCGAGGCGTGGGACTGGACGGGCATACCACTCAATCGCGAGTCCACGGGAAAGGCGGTCGATCGATTAACGATCCAGTATCGGACGTTCGAGCAGCTGCGCGACAACTACGACATGCTCTTCAACGACGATGGTTCGGGTGAGGCCGCCGACCTCGTCTGCCTTAGGGACATCGACGACGAGACCATTGGATTGTGCCTCGTCCACTGCAAGAACGCGCACCGCGGAGTAGTCTCGCGAGACATCCGCAACTTCTACACCGTTTGTGGGCAGGCCCAGAAGAGCATCGTCGCCAAGCATCAGGGCCTGCCGACCCTCTACCACGATCTCAAGCGTCGACACGACCTGTGGAAGCAGGAAGGCTTCACGCGCTTCCTGAAGGGCTCCATGAAGGAACTAGCCTATTTCAAGGACAAGGCCCGTCGATCCAAGATCCACTTCGAGATGATCCTGGTTCAGCCCGGCGCTTCGATCGCGACGATCAACGAGGACGCGCTCCTCCTACTCGGCACCACCGAACTTTACTTGAAAAAGACCACGGAGGCCGACCTCCGCGTGGTCGTGTCGGCCTAGCCACCTGGCAGGTTCGACCGCCACAAGGCGGTATGCGACTGGCCTGGTGGCCCTGCAGCGCAGATAGGCAGAGTAGCTACAGGAACGCTGGCTGGGGTTGCGCTCCTCCTGGCAGTCGGCTGAACCATTCGGCCGCTACAAGGGCGGACATAGCGGCGTCGCGGGGTGGCTTGCCGGCGCGCTACGTCCGAGTCATCGACCTCGCACCACGAATGAACGTCCGAGAGTTTCCTTCACCGCTTCAAAACCGCCATTCCGATTTCCACCCACCGGCGGGCGTGAGGGTGCCCTGCCCTCCCGGCTGAACGAACGGCAGCTTATCGCGATTGGTCGCCCAAAAGCGGACAGGCAGCTCTCCACCCAAATCGGCCAATGGGGCCCCTGCCCCAACAAATTAACGAACGGCTGCTTACCGCCGATCGCCGCCCGAAACAGCCAGACCCCTTTCCACCAGTTTTGCCAAAAAACCGACGTTCCGCTCTCCGCCGCTACTCGACCCCCGTCAGTGTTATGCGGTTGCCGAGATGCCTAAAGGCACGATCGCGACAGGTCAGCAGAATGACCTGCATTCGCGTTGCAGCATCGGTCAGGATCTCGGTCATCATATCGAGGCGGGCATCGTCCGAATAGACGAGCGGGTCGTCCAGGATCAGCGACACCGGCACACCCTGCTCCAGCAGCATGTCGGCGAAAGCTAACCGGGTAAGCACCGCAAGCTGCTCCTGAGTACCCCGGGAAAGGTCACCACAATTCTCGCCAAGACCGCCACGCGCGATCGATGTGAGGCCCAGATCATCACCAAAACTCGGGTCGCAGCCAGGCAGCAGCCGTTCGATATGCCGGCGCGCGCGCCGTGCAACCGGCCCGACGAACGTCCGTGAGGTCTCTGCTCGCGCACGTTCCAGGGTGTCCCGAAGAAGCTTCAGCGTTTCCGCCTCCTGCGTCACGCGCGCCAGGTTGGCGGCCGCAGCATCCGCTTCTTCTCGCGCAGCCGCGGCGCGGTCTGCCAGTCCCTTGCCGCCTTCCGCCTCGATCCGCGCCTCAAGCCTGGCGATCACCTTCTCCAGATCGATGCGCTGCGTCCGGGCGACCTCGAAACGTTTGTCCAACACCCCGATCTGGCGTTCGATCGCCGCCACATCATGCGCCGTCGCAGCACGTTCGGCGTCCTGCAGACTAACCAGCGCTGCCGCTTCCTGCTGACGTGCATCCAGCAGAGCCTCATTTAGGCGGCCTATCTCGGGCTTACCTTCCAGAGCAGCGAGCTGGGCTACGGCGTTGGCAGCATCACGCTCGGCGCCAGCCGCCTGGACCATCAGCGGCCCATTGCGGGCTTCCAGCTCGCGCAGTTGCGCCGACGCCGCCTCATCCACACCCTCCGCCCTTGCGAGCGCCGAGTCCGCCTCCGCCGCGATCACCGTCAATGCGTTGACGTCCGCCCCCCCCTCACTGCCCTCCCCTTCCGCGCTTTTCGGCAATCCGGCCATGAAGGTCTTCAGGGCCGAAGCACCGGCGTCGAGACCAAGCAACGGCACGGCCGGCGTGATCCCTATGATCCGCGCTTCGAGCGTGCGCACGTTGGCGACAGCATCACGCGCGACCTCGTTACGTGACCGGGCGTCGGCCACACTCGTCACCTCGTGGTCAGCTAAGGCGGCGTCCAGATCATCGCGGGCGTTGGCGAGCGCCGTTTCGGCGCTTTGCAGCCCTGCTGGCGGTCGGATGATCAACTTAGCCTCGCCGAACTGGATACGCGTCTCACGCGATAACGTCCGGTCACCGATCTCTGCCGGCACCCCGTCGATCCGAACGCCGCTGACATTGCCCGCGAACTCGACCCGGGTAGCACCAGCCTCGACTGCCGCGCGCGCTTTGTCGACGGCACGTTCGCGTTCCTCCAACGCCTTGATGACGCTGGGCGGGATCACGGTCGTACCAAGCTTGCGCGCTGCCACCAGTTCGCGTTCGAAGAGAAGCAATTCGGCGTGCCGCTGGCGTAGCCGGGCGATCTCGACGTGACGTGCTCGTGCGGCAACCAACTTGGTGGCACCCTCAAGCGCCGCGTGCGCCTTGCGCCGGTTGTCGCGGGCGGTCGCCAGCCGATCACGCGCCGTACCCGCTCGCTCGCGCGTGCTGGTCAATTCCTCTTCCAGACCGGATCGTTTCTCACGGGCCTTGCTGAGCGTTGCGGCCGTGTCACTGACGGCCTTCCGAGCATCGGCGAGACGTGCGGTGAGATCCTCCAGTCCCTTGACCTGATCAGCAAGGCGGCCTTGCTCGGCCAGTCGGGTATCGCGCAACTGCGCCGCGGACCGCGCCACGTCGATCTGGCCAACCAGAACCTTTCGCCGATCTGCGTCCGTCGTATCGGCAAGATCACGGTCCACCACCTTCAGCTTGGCTCGAGCTGCCTCGAGATCAGAAAAGCCCTGCTCAAGCGCGGCGAGCCGGGTGGCGGCCTCGGTCGCAGCGCTCTCAGCCGCGTCATGCTCGGTACGTGCTGTCGTCTGACGACCGCTAAGCCGGCCTGTGGTGGTCCAATATTCTGCGAACTGGCTGTCGATCCGGGGCCGGACACGTTGGTAGGCTGCGCCGCCCATGATCGTGCCGACCTCAGCCTCCAGCGTGGCGCGCACGCTGTCGCGGACTATGTCACCCGGAGCCGTAACTTCGAGCGCCTGGGCCTGCCCTACCCAAAGCAGCCCCAGCGCGCCGTGTGCGGCCGCGTCGCCGGCCTGACTCGTGTCGCGACGCGCGCCGAGCAACGCCTGTAACTGGGCTTCGGCATCTTCGCCCTGCGCACGGCCATTTGGTCCACACACCTCGACCGAAGCACCTTTCAGAAAGCGCTTGTTGACCTGCCACTCCTCGCCTTTCGCCTCGAAGCCGATTTCGATCTGCGGCGCGACCGCTTCGCCATGCGGCGCATAGCTCCGCGCTAGCCGGTTGGCTGTATTGTAGCGGATGAAGAAGGCTGCACGCATGGCTTCGAGCAGCGTCGACTTGCCGGTCTCGTTAGGCTCGATGATGACGTTCAAACCGTCGGTCAGCCCATCGAGCACGAACGGATCGCGAAACTTGCGGAAGTTGGTCAGCGCGATGCGCCGGATCTTGAGGCTCATGCTGCGTCCTGTCCGCGCTGATATTCCACGAACAGGCGCTCAAGCGCCCGCTTGGCGATCACGTTTTCGTTACTCCCGGCCTCGATCATGCTCATCAGCTTTGCCGCGGCCGTCCCGATCATCCCCTCCACCTGAAGATCTGCCAAATCCTGCTCGCTTGGCCGCCCGACAAGGTCGTCCGCCGTAACCGCGAGATGGCGCAGGCGATGGCGCAGGTCGTTGTCGAGCCTGCCGAGGATCGCGATCCGGTCAGACAGGCTGACGATCCCGGCGAGCGACAGCTGCAGGAGTGTTGCCGACGGTTCGATCGGTGCAAGCATCCGGTCGCACTCAGCGGCAAAGCCGTCCGCGTCAGGGATTGTCCATTCCCGCATCAGCCACTGGAACCTGCCCGTCCGGATCGGTGATACAACCGGCTCCACTCCTGGCTCAAGCGTCACGAGCAGCGCATATCCCGGTTCGTCTCGCTGGAAGCGGTCTGTTTCCGGTGTGCCCGAGTACCAGGTTCTCGCGTCGACCCGCAGCGCTCCATGCCAGTCACCGAGCGCCAGATAGTCCAGGTGGGAGCGCTGGGCGCGATCGGGAGCGATCTGGTTCTGCGCTTCGCCGCGTGACGAGAAGTCACGGATCGAACCATGTGCCAGGCCAATACGAAGCGACGCGCCCGGCGTCTCCATCGTGTCGAACAAGGCCGTCGGGTCGTCGAGGTTGTGTCGGTGCGCCAGCGGTGCCGGCAGGAGCCAGTGTCCAGGTTCGAGCTCGCACGGCACGGGCTCGGTAACGATGCGGATGTTCGTCGCCCCCTTGGCGCGGACACGGTCCCAAAGGCCGCTGTTGCGCGCGAAATCGTGATTGCCGGGTAGAAGCCACCACGTGCAAGCATATCGCTGCATCCGGGACACCGCCTGCACGATGACGCGATTTTCTGGACCCTCGGTATCGAAGACGTCGCCTGCGACCAGGACATGCGTAGCGTCATGCTCGGTCGCAGCCTTGCCGATTGCGTCGATCGCATCGAAACGCGCCTCGCTGAGCGCCGCACGGACATCGCTATCGAAGCGGCCATAGGGTTTGCCGAGCTGCCAGTCAGCCGTGTGGATCAGGCGTAGCATGGAGACTTTCTGATGGTGGAAGGACAGCGGTGGGACCGGACCTGATTGCCCCTGCCCTATCCTGTACCTACCGATACAGTTAGCCAGCGACGAGCAAGGTGCAGACGCGTGGTCGTACGATGCTACCGGATCGTCACAACCTTGACCTCGACGGCGTCGGCGATCTTCTTCCAGTTCTGGTCGCTGGTCCACGCCGGTAACCCATCCCGCTGCGCCAGCGCCAGACAGAAGCGATCGCCAAGGCTAAGCCCCGCCTCGGCCGTCATCGCGCGCAGCCGCCCGGCAATCTGCGCCAGGGCCTTGTCCGCCGGCACGACGGTCAACGGCAACGGGTCGAGCATGGGATCGACTTCCCGCTCGAGCATTCCGGCGTGAATGAAATGGGTGACCACCTCTGCGTAATTCACGCTGCTCACCCGCGCGCCAGCGATTACCGCCGCAACCTTGGCGGATCCTTTCTCACCCTTGATCATGGCGATGAGCGCGGACGCGTCCAGCACTACGGTCATTCGCCGCTATCCTCGCGACGCCGGTTTAGAAAAGCGTCAACTGTGGCGTCGGGGTTGCCACCGGTATATTGCTTGGCCAGCGCCTGCGCTCTTGCGACCGCCTGATTTGCCGTCCGCAGCACGACACCGTCTTCAGTTTCGTCAAGATAGACAGCACCGCCATCAGTCAGACCCAAGCGTTTACGAACGTCAGCGGGCAGGCTCATCCGCCCGTTGGGAGTTATGTTAAT
This sequence comes from Sphingomonas sp. PsM26, assembly GCA_030433805.1. Lineage (GTDB taxonomy): Bacteria > Pseudomonadota > Alphaproteobacteria > Sphingomonadales > Sphingomonadaceae > Sphingomonas. The sequence continues at coordinate 34,176 of JARUXA010000030.1, forward strand.
CTGTAACGTCATGACGGCACCCACCTCAGCTCACAGCATCGTCGCCGCTAATTAGCCGCTTACAAGGGCTGAAACAATCGCGATCGAGCCATGTCATATAGAGCCTCTTGTGACAAACCGGCGCGCTAATGTCATCCCGCTCTCCTTTTGCCCAGACGTGTACGAAGCTGGTTCCTTTAGGGTATACTCATAAGGCACCAGAATACGCCGGTCCTTTTTCGGTATGAACAAGCTTTAAAAAAACAACGGCCAATTTCGAGCAAAGTCCTTTTGGGTTCTAGATGTATCGAGG
>JARUXA010000309.1 GCA_030433805.1 Sphingomonas sp. PsM26
CGGGGCGGGTCGCGCCGCGAACACGCAGGGCCACGCTATCATATCCGAGGGCTGCGATGCGCGGCTCGATGTCCCCCGGCGGGGCGGCGCGAAGATCTCTCACCCGTGCGCGACTCTCGACCATGACGTCGTCGCCACGCTCGAGCACCTTTTCGATCATCGAGCGAGCACGGGTGTCGCTCGGAATCACTTCGGCGACGTCCTGGAAACGGAGGATGAGACCCTGGACGCCTTGAAGGAGGGTGT
>JARUXA010000310.1 GCA_030433805.1 Sphingomonas sp. PsM26
GTGTCCATGAGGGACTTCCTGACGTAGAGCGGTTGATGAATACACCTCCTGACTGTGATGCTGTAAGCACAACAGTTGCTCCTACGAGAGCACTCTGTACTACGGTAGTCGCGGTCTGTCCGCCACTGAATACTGGAGCTGCCGTAAATGTTGCAACACCTGTTACAGCAAGCGTACTTGCTAGCGTGGTTGCACCAGTTACTGCGAGCGTTCCACCAACAGTAGTGTTCTCAAGCGTGTTCAGAC
>JARUXA010000311.1 GCA_030433805.1 Sphingomonas sp. PsM26
TAGTTGGTTCTGTGATTTCGTTTTTGTGTCTTCCTGATTTCAAAAGAGAGTTTTTTCCAAAATCTCAGCTCATGATGGATGAACACGAAGAACATTTGAAGCATGTTGCAGCTTTAAAACTTCTTGAACTAAAAGAGAAACAATTCCACGAAAACATCAATTTAATCAACGATATGCGTAGAGTTATCGTGCATCGTTACAGTAATAGATAATTTATTTTTTAATCTTTAAAATCAATTCTATGAG
>JARUXA010000312.1 GCA_030433805.1 Sphingomonas sp. PsM26
TTCAGTATGTTTTCGAGTTTCGGATTATGTAATTCTGATTGGTTCGACGGAAGATAAGGCGGCGGAACAACTTAGTAACATTTCTGAAGAGTTGGAGTCCAATGAGGACCTGCGAAGAGACTTTGGGATTCGGGCCTTTGAAAGCCAAACCAAGACAGAGGTTATTGTAGTTCATGACGACGGACACCGATTCAGGATTCTAGCTCGTGGCGCTGAACAGAAGATTCGTGGTGCTATGTGGAAGGG
>JARUXA010000313.1 GCA_030433805.1 Sphingomonas sp. PsM26
CTGGCTGTCGGTATCGAACCACGTCAGGCGACCGCCACCGATCAATGTCACGCCCCGAACCGGGCTCAACCGCATCTGCCCGTAGATCCCATATTGTTCGAGGCTGGTGACGGTCCCGCCATAAACCTGGGTGACGCACTGCACGGGTGTCTGTACCGGCGCGCATTGGCCGGCGGTTCCCTGAACCGGGTAGGCCGGGAGCGGTCCATAAGGGTCGAGCGGCGGCTCAGCCGGTGACACCGGAT
>JARUXA010000314.1 GCA_030433805.1 Sphingomonas sp. PsM26
GTCACGCCAAACCATTGATGATTCTTGACGTAATCCGTTGGCATCATCAACGCCACGGCGATTAGGATTTCGGGCATTGGTCATCCATCTTTGTGACGAGTGGCAATTCCTCGTAAACAATTGGGCCGCGAACTTCACGAATTCCATTGGGGTATGTACTCATGTCATCCATGCTCCAAAAGGACGTGCCATCCCATGTGGCTTCATCCCAGCACATGGTTTGCTTCATCTTCACGGCGTACCAT
>JARUXA010000315.1 GCA_030433805.1 Sphingomonas sp. PsM26
TCAAAATTCTCTTTACTTATTTCTTTAATCTCTAACATAAGATTCAAAACTGGGTCCTACTTTACAAAAAACTATTTCAATCTTATCCCACACTTTTCCTACTATATAAGGTTCATTTTTAAGCATATTGTCTAAATTACTTTTACTAGGAAAGTCATAAATACAACTTGAGCCAATCATTTTCCCATGTTCATCTAGAATAGCTGCACCAAAAATCATTTGCTTGTTTTTTATCAATTCATTTG
>JARUXA010000316.1 GCA_030433805.1 Sphingomonas sp. PsM26
AAAGCTACGTAACGTACAAATGCCGTACATTGAGTTTTAAAGGACCGTATGTCAGGACCGTAATATAAGCCGCCGCTTGTAATGGAGCTGTAGTCATCGGTGTAAAGTTGGTTGCTGCATTATACTGTTGATTTGTCGGAAATGTAGATTGTACCGCCGCTATGAATAGTGCGAAGTTCCATGCGTTATGTTTTGTAGCTCTGTCAATCTACAGCGCCGTCGCTTTTGGTTTATTTACATAGACC
>JARUXA010000317.1 GCA_030433805.1 Sphingomonas sp. PsM26
GTCTAGGCATCCACACCATAAAAGAACTCGCTCTTTCCTCTGAAGAGATGTTACAAAAAGAATTTGGCATCATGGGACAGGAACTTCACCAACATGCGAATGGGATTGATTTTAGTCGCATTTCCGATGTGTATATTCCTAGTTCCCGTTCCTTTGGGAAAAGTCAGATTCTCTTTCGAGATTATACAAGCCGAAAAGAAGTGGAATTATTACTATTGGAGCTATTGGACGATGTGTGTTTTCG
>JARUXA010000318.1 GCA_030433805.1 Sphingomonas sp. PsM26
AAAATCCCCCCCCCACCCCCCCGACAACCCACAATACGAGTCGGCCGCCCGCCCCTCTTTTTAAACCCACCCCCCCCCCCCCCTCCGGGGGGGGGGGCCGGGGGTGGGCGCGCGCCCTCAACGGGAGCGGACGTTGATAGCGCGAGCTCACCCCCGGGCCCACCCCCCGGCGGGGGGGGGGGGTTGGTGGGGGCCGCGCGGGATTATTAAAAACAAGAGAGGGCAGACACAAAAGATTTTTTTT
>JARUXA010000031.1 GCA_030433805.1 Sphingomonas sp. PsM26
CTTCCATTCCAACGAAAGGATCGCACCATCAAACCGTGGGATCAAACACCTAGCTTGCCTCTGCGCTCGACGCTTTGCCTTCTTCGCAGACTCTGCGGGTCGGACATGCGTCGGACCGGTCTGCTTCCTGTCTTTGCCAACCGGCTTTGCAGCGTCGATGGTGCCCTCGGATGAGAACCAAGCTTTGAGTTTTGAAAGTGTGTCGCGGATCATTGTCAAGCCAATACGCTGTTCTCAAGAAGTGTGCCATTCAGCGCTTCCGGCTCGTCTACATTTTTACGCAGACGAACGGCAATCGGCGGGGTGTAGGCTGTCCTAAAAGGATCGAGTATAGAGAACGTCGTCGGTCTCTCAAAACGTTCTGAACACGGAGATGAGAAGCTCCGCGTTGCCGGGCGCGCAATAAGTGGTGGTTAGCTGCCGTTCGGCAGGTAGTAAACGGGAGCAAACAGAACAACGGAAACGGCGAAGCCACCGATAATGCTAACTTAGAATATCATTTGCCTATCTCCCTGTACATATCTTTGTTATCTGCGCCACAGTCACGTAGACGGTGAAAACACCGATTGAAACAAAAAAAGGCGATGATAAGTGGTAGGTAGTGGGTAATCGGAATTTAGTAGGGCTTTTACCACTTGAAGAATGACTGGCAAACTACTAAAAAGGGGTCGTTATGTTGAGGGTGATTTGCGAGGTACCCGCTACATCTCCCCCTTTCAAAGGAAACTCGAATTGACTGATGAAACTACGAATACTGTTGAACTCGCTACCGAATTGACGATGGCGTGGTTGTCCAACCCGAATACGCGCACGTCGGCGGACGATGTTCCGGCATTCTTGAAGTCAATGCATGACGCAGTGATCGGTCTTTCGACTGCGCCTGCAGAAGCTCCTGCTGAGGACGCCGGACGTGAATTTACTGGTGCGGTCACTGCGCGGAAGTCGCTGGCAAATCCAGATGTCATCATCTCAATGATCGACGGAAAGCCCTACAAAACGCTTACGCGGCATCTTTCTAATAACGGCCTGACACCCGCTGAATATCGTACGCGCTATGGTTTAAAGGCCGATTATCCCATGACCGCACCGTCCTACTCGGCATTACGTCGCGATATGGCGCACAAGATTGGGCTGGGCCGAAAGCCGGGACAGACAGCTTCTGTAAAGTCCGAGGCTCCCGCATCGACTGCAAAGCGTGGTCGCTCCCCCAAGGTAACCGAGCCTGCTTAAACTGACACGCGGCGAACATGTCGGTCATGTTCGCCGCCAATAGGCGTCGCCCTGATGTGAATGATCGTTCGCTATTGCGCGTTTTTGCTGTCCGTCAACAAACGCTATGCGTATCTGGTCAGATCGACCGGCTTGCCGTTTACATGCGGCAGGCGTTTCCTCGGGAAGGTAGCCAGTCCTGCGGCGAGCGCATGGCGGAACGCCTCGCTACGCGCGCCAGGCCAACGCTGGCGGCGGAGCCACAGGAAGTGAGGAAAACGGGCATGGCGGCGATCGACGGCACGACCAAGGCGGACGAGCAGCGGCGGGCGGAGTTCCGCGCCATCACGGAACGCGATGGAAAGTTGGCAGCGCGGCAGGACTGCACGCTTGCCGAGCCATAACAGGCTCCGACGTAGGACGGGCGGACGATCGCGGATCGCATGGTGGGCAACGCTGGCGCCGACGGCAAGCCACCGCAGTCCGCGCAGGAGAAGCGGCTGGCTGACGCGTTGGAGAAGATCAGGGCGAGCCGAGAAAAAGAGCGTCAGGACCGCGAGCAAGGCAAGGATCGCGGCCGGGGGCGATAGACAGGGCGAACTGGCAAAGGAGATGGCACGATGACGGACAGGCTTTGGAGGGTGACCGTGAGCAGTCTGTTTCCCAACGATAACAGGGTTGAAAGCGTCTATGAGGGGCATCACGCCGACGGGGCAGCGGCCAGTGATGCGGCGCTTACCTGGATGGCGATCGATAACGGTGGGTCTACGATCGATCGCATCGAGAAGATTGAACAAATCAGATAGCTGGCCGCTCGCGGTGTAGCGAGTGCTCTGTCATTAGCAGATCAGCGTTGGGCGTCCGCCACGGCGTTCCGGTCCGTTTGAGGGCGGGGGCGTCTTACCCTGCGTGCTCAATTGGTATTTGCTGCGGCATTCGCCGATCGATGCTCGACAGACAGAAAACGGCGCGAAATAGGGATACTGCTGTCGAGCTGTCGAACAGCCATGGTGGGAAGGATCAAAGGGATAACGCTAGATGGCAGACGATGCACAAATGTACCGTGAGCGAGCAGAATCTGAGCGTGCTATCGCGGGCAGCACGACGTTACCGAATGTCAGAGACCGAGCACTTCATTCTGCCACACGGTGGGACGAGCTGGCGGACCAGACAGAACGGGCAAAGGCAGCCGCTGTGGCGCGGCAGAGCAAGCAGTCGGATAGTTCTTGATGGCTCGATCAATCCCTCCAAGGTTTTTTGCTGCGGCGCACAAAAAACTCTTGCATGGTGAAGGCGACCGACAGACCATGGTCGCGCCTTTCAGGCATCCTCTCCTAGAAACTCAGGGCCGGCATGACCGGCCCTTTTTTGTTTCGTGCTGATCGTGCGCGGCTAGAGCGGCAAGTTACATCCGGCCGATCATCATGACGAACCACTACCGCCAATGCGCCCTATCATAGCCCACCCTGGAAACTGAAGGTGAACCGGTATGATCGCAACCGGTCGGTTAGCTGGGTTGCCTGGGGAAGCGGACTGGCCCCGACCAGTGTCAGGCTGCCATCAGCAACATTGACGGGCACCCCAGGCTGAAGATCGAACCGCCTGGACCATCCGCCCCCAAACACTGTCACTTGTACGATCACACGGCCAGCCTGAACACATTGCACATCAGCCGGACAGCGGGTGTCTTCGATGACGCGTTCTGCGCGCACCCGAGGTCCGTTGACGGACGCTATTTGCCCTAGGCGAACCGGCCCTTCCACCGGGCGGGCTGAGGTGCCGCCAGTTAGCCAGAATACGATTAAGGCAACGACGGCCGCTGTTATCAGGCAGGGGCTTTTAGCCACAGGATGCGGCGATCACTTGACCGTCGGCGATTGTGACCGTGACGCGTTCCTCGCGAAAATCCTTCGTCGTCATATCACCGGGGGCGATCCGCCTGATGATCGCGCTTCCCGTGTTTTGCCGAATGGTGGCGTCGTCAGGAGCGGCCTTGCCAACCAGCGTTGCGGTAGCCGCGGGGCGGCAGACCGAACGCCCGGGTCCGGTTGTACCGGTCGACGCGCAGGCACCAAGCCCGGCGAGGCTCAGTAAAGCTATCAGGGTGCCGATCGTGTTGGCCGTCATCATTGTATCTCCATCAGCAACAGGCTGTCCGGTTTTGTAACGGGGCAAAGCTGAACGGCAGACGAAGTGAAGGGTGGGACGCTGGCGTTTTGCTACTCAGCTGCCTGTATGGCTGTCATCGCGGCAAACGTTTGCAACCGCACAACTAGGATTGTCAGCTCGCAAAGCCTGGCTAGGGTTCAACCCTTTCTAAGGAGGACAATCAGGCATGAACATCAGTGAACTTGCAAAAGGCGTTGCCGCTACGACAGGGTCGAGCGAGGGAGATGCTAAAACGGCGATCACAGCGGTCTTCGACCAAATCGCCAGTGCAGCTGCCAAGGGCGAAGAAGTCTCCATTTCTGGCTTTGGCAAATTTGCTGTCAAGGATCGTCCGGAACGGCAGGGCCGTAATCCGGCGACCGGCGAGACGATAACGATTGCCGCATCCAAGAAGGTGTCGTTTACGCCAGCCAAGGGGCTGAAGGACAAGCTTTGAATGTGTTGCGCCGGCGGGTTAGCTCGCCGGTGCTCAATTGGCTAGGGGAGTGTCTAAACCCCTCGAGACCGTTGAAAAAGGCCTGCGCAAAATCGGCGTGGCGGATGGCTGGTGACGCCGGCATGGTAGGATACTCCGCGTATCAGGCCGGCGCAGCCTGCCGGCCGAGCAGCTGAAGGTTGTATGCCGCGGCGGCCATGGTGAACTCTTCGGCGGCTCTTGACAGGCCTCGCAGCTTGAGCGTTCGTATTCCCAGGTTGCGTTTCAGGTGGCCGAACACGCGCTCGATCCGCTGTCTTCGACGCCGTGCGTGCACATAGGCGTCGGTGCCGGCAAGGGCGCGCACGGTATCGCGGGCTTCCTCGCTGACGAGCCGGGTGACACCTCGCTTCGGACCGATGGTGCATTGCGGCTTCAGCTCGCAGGCGGCGCAATCCGCCCTCGTCACCGTCGCAAGCAGCCATTTTTCAACAGCCTCCTCCGGTTGTGACACCAGGCATCATGGCCGCTCGCGCCCCATTTCGGCTGTTCACTCGATCGGCATGTGTTCCCGAAACCGCCCGTTCCAACCGCTCGTCCAATTCCCGTTTTCCCATGTCCGATCGGCAATTTTGGGAAAATCCAATCGGGAACAGATTTCGGGAAAGCGTAACCCGGAAGAGACGCGCGGCGCGTGTATCAACGGCCTTGTCCTGGTTGACCTTCCTAATTGGGAAGGCGAGATCGGCAGAAAGCGCGCAATTTTGGCCATTCCGCTTACGCAACAAAAAAGACACGCAGGCCGCAGCCGTGATACTGAATGCATCAATATTGCAACTCGATATAAGGCTATCTCAGATAGAGGCCGTTGAGGGTATCTGATATACTTTAGTATGATTGATGCTTTCTCACAAAACTCGGCTCTATTATTTTGTAATAGGCAGTCTTTTACCATGGCATTTTGCTGCCAAAATTATTTATGCATGCCATTTTAAGCGTCGTCGCTTCAAGCTGACAGATTTGTATGTTGACAATCCATCAATTTGTCAGACATGTTATCGCTATCAGACAGGTTGTCGCAGATGATGCGGCCGCCCATAATAGGAGCGATCGATGGCCTTCGCCTTAAATGCTAGAATTGGGCGCAATAATCACGCGTTATTAAGCAATTAACGGCGTCCCGTCAATAGCATGGTACTACTCCGAGCCTAAGGCTTGGTAACGATCTAGACGGCATAGATATGAATAAGCATCATTGCTTAGACAGTTTTATAATTAGTGCATTTACTTATTTACATGTTACAACGGATACTTTGATTTGTTCAAATATAAAGCATCACTAAATACTTAGTTAAAAAACCAGTAATATATACTAATAAGAAAAACCAAATTGGAGTTGGATAATGAAATTTCACTCTGCTCTTTTTGCATTTTCTACTCTTGTCGCAGCAACGCCTGCGTTTGCCGACGCCCCTTCACTCCGTAAACAAGGTAGCGCGACACAGCTGATCGTCGGCGGCAAGCCGATGCTGGTCATCGCAGGCGAGCTCAGCAATTCTGCAGCGTCCAGCGCCGCGTACATGGCGCCGCACTGGAAAAAATTGCGAGCGATGCATCTTAATACGGTTCTCGCGCCGGTTGCATGGGAGCTTATCGAGCCGCGGGAGGGGCAATTCGACTGGAGTTCAGTCGACGCCATGGTGCGTGACGCGCGTGCCGCCGATTTGAAGCTGGTCATTCTGTGGTTTGGGGCATGGAAAAACTCGATGTCGACCTACGCTCCGTCTTGGGTGAAGCGCGACCAGACGCGGTTTCCACGTGCACAAGGTCCGAACGATCAAGGGGTCGACATTCTATCGGCGTTCGCACCTGCGACGTTGAAGGCCGACCAGCGTGCTTACGCTGCACTGATGGCGCATTTGAAAACGATTGACGGTACGCAGAACACCGTCGTGATGATGCAGGTAGAAAACGAGATCGGCATGCTACCGGTCGCGCGCGACTACGGCCCTCTCGCTGAGGCCGCATTTCGTCAGCCCGTACCGATTGAATTGGTCCAATATCTAATGCAGCACAAGGCCAGTCTCGTTCCCGAGATGCAGGCGATGTGGGTCGAGCGCGGTGCAAAGACGCAGGGCTCATGGGAGGACCTCTTCGGCGCAGGGGACGCTGCGGCGGAAGTGTTCACCGCGTGGCATTATGCACGGTTCGCGGATCAGCTTACCGCGGCAGGCAAAGCAGCCTATCCAATGCCGATGTACGTCAACGTCGCGCTCAATCGCCCCGGTCGCGCACCGGGCGAATATCCAAGCGGCGGTCCGCTGCCTCATCTTATCGACGTCTGGAAGGCCGGCGCACCCAAGATTGATTTTCTGGCACCGGACATTTACTTTCCGAACTATGTCGACTTGGTGGGTCGCTATAAGCGTCCCGACAACCCGCTCTTCATTCCGGAGGCGAACAACGCGGACAATACCGCGGTCCCCGCCAATGCATTCTTTGCGTATGGCGAGCATGACGCGATCGGTTTCGGACCGTTTTCCATCGATTCGGTTGACGACGCTCCCGGCGCTCTAACTAAGGCCTTTGATGTGATCGACCAACTCTCACCGCAGATACTCGCGGCGCAGGGGTCGAACCGAATGGCCGGGTTTAAGCCACGCGTGTTGTACGATGAGACGGTCATATACGAACCTCAGGTGCGAGACATCGGCGGCTATCGCTTCACGATCGCCTACGCTGACATTCAGCGGCCAATCGCAAAGCCAGATACTGCAAGCTATGGCGGGCTGATCATTCAGACCGGTCCTGAGGAGTTCTTGGTGGCGGGTCAGGGTATCACTGTGACCTTCAAGCCCATCGGCGACGGTCCAGCGCTGGCCGGCATCGACAGTGCTTTCGAAGGACGGTTCGACGCCTCAGGTCATTGGGTACCGGGTCGGCTCCTCAACGGTGATCAGACCCATCAGGGGCGCCACATTAGCCTGCCAGCCGGCGAATGGCGGATTCAACGTATAAAACTCTATCGCTACCACTAGGCAGACCAGTTGACATAACTGGTAAGGCCAATAAAGACAGCTATTCTGATAGCGCTATCACGCGCAGTGTATGACTGACACCGACAACGAAGCGGTGAAGTCGTGAGGAGAGGAACTACAATGAATTTAATCGTACGCCGGCGTCATGTTCGTGTGGCACTACTTACCGCAGTCGCGGTCAACGTCATGATTGCCGTCGCGCCTGCTGCCGCGCAGGTTGCCGCACCGAGCACGACGACGCCGATCACGCCCGAGCAGCAGGGCATTACCGGTACGACGACCCAAGCCGAACCGGCCCCCGCTGATGCCAGTGGCCAGAGCACGACCGCCCCAGACAACGGGCTGGGTGGCACCGACGATATCGTTGTTACCGGAATTCGAGGCAGTCTTCAGAGCGCGACTAATGCAAAGCGGAACGCTGTCGTGTTAGGCGACTCAATTTTCGCAGAAGATATTAGCAAGCTGCCGGCGACCAATCTCGCCGAAACGCTGAATCGCATTCCGGGTGTGCGCCTGAACCGAGACATCACTGGGGAGGGCGTACAAGTCGCGATCAGCAGGCTCGGTCCGAGCTTTTCCAAGGTCCTGCTCAATAATACACAGATCGCAATCGCTTCTGACGGCGGTACGAATGGCACCGGCGGCGGTAATCGCGAGGTGGACCTCGATTTTTTCCCGTCTGAATTGTTTACGCGCCTCAATGTCTTAAAGTCGCCGGTTGCCTCCACGCTAGAAAGATTGGTGCATAGCCGGCCATGTCGGCACGCGTGATCGACAGGCCTTTGGGTAGATGGATGTCAGCCCGCCAAAGAACCTTTGAGTGGCCGTAATCGCTCCAACGATTGCGGTGGGGACGCAAGTGAAATCACGTCAGACAAGTTTCCTGGATCACCAATTGACACCGTCGGTGTCGGCTCGATCGTTTTGCGCGGCCAACGGAGCTGCGAGGAAGGCTGTTACAAAGGCAAGCAGCGCATGCTAATTCTCCCCGAGGCGACACTTCCGACCGTCTGCCCTCTTCCTACACGTCCATAACCGGCGGTTCCGCAATCCACCAGTTTCGGCCGTGCGTGATGCAAAATTTACAGTTCTGCATCACGATTGAGAGCGCGGGAAGCGTGGCATTTTGTGATGCAGAGATCCGATGCGCTACCGATCGCGGATGTCAGGGTCTGGTGGATTCCAGGCAGGCGGGTTTCGACTTTGGAAACGGCCGCAGTCATTCATTCGATATCAAGTAAGCGGGCCTATGTGGTCCTGTCTTTTAACGATGGCCAATCAATTATGCATTATAACCGCGTGGGCATAACGTCGGAAGCAAGTGCCGGTTTCGTTGAAGCCCTCGACAATCATACGCGCTCCCTCAGATCCTATGCACGGCGTTTAGCCGGAAGCGCTGCGGATGCAGACGACCTTGTTCAAGAAACGATGCTACGATGCTGGGCAGCACGGCACGGGTTTCAGCCTGACACTAACTTCGGCGCCTGGAGCCGTGTAGTGATGCGGAACATTTTTCTATCGAGCCGTCGCCGTGACCGGTTCCACGGCAATCTGCCAGAAGAAGCTTTCGATCGCATCGAAGGTACCAAGGGCGGTCAGGATCTGGCACTTGACCTACGTGACGTCGAGTGGGCGCTTGACCACCTTAACCCTGACGAACGTGATGCAGTCATGCTCGCTGCGCAGGGCATATCTGGTGCCGACGCCGCAACCCGGCTCGCGATCCCGCAAGGCACGTTCAAAAGTCGTTTGGCCAGGGGGCGGAGACATCTGCGCGACCTTATCGACAACTCAAACGCTCAACCTTACTTAGCGCAACCTTCAAAGCCGTCACGTGCACATAAAGCGCGTAACTGGCATGGCATAATGATCGGATAGCGTGCGGGGGATGGCTAACGTTGGCGTTCGCGGCCACTTCGATTGTCGCAAAAGGGTTGATTTTCGCATCAGAAATGTTCGGATTTGGTGTCTAGCTGCCATTCGACTCACCTGCCAATAGCGCGCTGCGCCTGCGACCTTCAGATTAATTCGGTCGGCGATTATCCACTCAACTTACCCGGGGCGGAATCCAATACGCATCCCCATTCGGCCGGGAGCTTGCCGCTTTTGAGCATGGCTTGGTTGTAAGTTTTCAAGAACAAAATCTGTTTGGCGTATCCGTCAGCCGCATCATTCCCGATGGCATCGGACACTTCGTAGGCATAGGCGGTATCAGGTGTCGCTTTGCATTTGAGTCCATAGGGGGCGGTTGTATTGCAGCGCTCCCCCAAAAGGTCGTGACGCCAGCAATTCGATAGTCCTGTTCCTTAAGAGCTTTTGCAACTGCCCGCTGCGCATTAAGCGGGTTGCTACCGATCCTAGCCGGGTCGGGTGGGGTGGGGTGCCGCCGACCATCGTCATAGCGAAAAGCAAGGCAAGCATCCTAAAACCTCCAACATCGATCGCCAGCAGGAACAGGAAAACTAAGAGATTGCCGCCGCACCCTGTCGCACATCTCCTGACTTACACGCGTCGCGATGCCGTCGCTTTTGCGACAGTTGCGGGGATAGACTCACTCCTTTGCGCCGCAGAGGGCAGGTGGAGCGTTGCAAACAGACCAAGCACCAGCCACCAAGATGCGAACGAGTAAATGAACCAGCGTCCCACTGACACCGACCCCGATTTCGCCCGCTTGATCGTGGATAGCGCAACGGATTTCGCCATCTTCAGTGTCGATGCCGGCGGCATCCTGACCAGCTGGAATATCGGCGCCGAGACGATCCTCGGCTGGAGCGCCGATGAGGCAATCGGCCAGAGGGGGGAAATGGTCTTCACCGCCGAGGACCGTGAAGCTGACGCACCTGCGGACGAGATGAACCGAGCACTGGCGGACGGCCGCTCGATTAACGAGCGCTGGCATGTCCGCAAGGATGGCAGCCGCTTCTGGGGATCGGGCCTGATGATGCCGCTGCACGGCGCGGCGGGCGGCTTCGTCAAGCTTATGCAAGATCGTACCGCCGAACGCATGGCGCAGCAGCGCTACCATACCATGACCGCTACCCTGCCGGGTTTTGTCTTCACCACCGATACTGATGGCAACAACACGGAGACTAACCAGCTTTACCGGGATTACACCGGTCGCTCTGCGGCCGATCTCAACGGTGAACGCTGGATCGAGATCGTTCATCCTGACGACCGCGCGCACATCCTGGAGGGATGGAAGCAGGCCATCGCTACTGGCCAGCTGTTCAAGGAACGCTACCGGCTACGCGGGGCGGACGGGGCGCATCGCTGCTTCGATTGCCGCGCCCTTCCCGAACGCGACGAGCAGGATCGCATCGTCTGCTGGCTTGGCACCTGCATCGACGTGGACGCCGAGGCGCAGGCGCAAAGCCAACTCGAGCAGCTGAACCGGGATTTGGAGCAGGCCGTCACCGCACGAACCGCTGAACTAGAAGCTCAGGTTGAGGAGCGCCGGAAAACCGAGGAAGCGCTTCGCCAGAGTCAGAAAATGGGGGCGATTGGGCAGCTCACTGGCGGTGTCGCGCACGACTTTAACAATCTGCTGACCGTAATCAGGTCATCGGCGGACCTGCTACGCCGCCAACAGCTGACCGAAGAGAAGAGGCAGCGCTACATCGATGCGATCGCCGACACCGCTGATCGGGCAGCAAAACTTACCGGGCAGCTTCTGGCATTTGCCCGCCGGCAGGCGCTCAAGCCGGAGGTGTTCGACGTGAGCGAACGGGTGCACGAGGTTGCCGACATGCTGCGCACGATCGCGGGGGCGCGCATCGAGCTTGCGGTCAAGGATCGCTGCCACACCTGCCACATCGAAGCCGACCCTAGCCAGTTCGAAACCGCACTGGTCAACATGGTCGCCAATGCCCGCGATGCGATGAATGGCGAAGGCTGCCTGACGATCGGTATCGACGACGTCACCGGCATTCCGGCCCGGCGCGGTCACGCCGCAGCTGCCGGAGACTTTGTCACTATATCGATCGCCGACACGGGGCAGGGCATCGCGCCGGATGACCTGGTTCACATCTTCGAGCCTTTCTTCACCACCAAGGAGGTCGGCAAGGGCACTGGCCTTGGCCTTTCGCAGGTGTTCGGCTTCGCCAAGCAATCAGGCGGCGAGGTCGATGTGCAGAGCAGTGTGGGAACAGGCACCACGTTCACGATCTACCTTCCGCGCACCCATGCTGACGCGTCGGCAACAACGACCGATGTCTCGTCGGAGGTGCCCCTGGTCGGCCGGGGCCACGTCCTCGTGGTGGAGGACAATCAAATGGTAGGTGAGTTTGCCGCTCAGCTCTTGGAGGAGCTCGGCTACACGACGATCTGGGCACATAGCGGCCAGGCCGCCTTGGACCTCTTCAACGAAGCACCCGGCAGCTTCGACGTCGTATTCACCGATGTCGTCATGCCGGGCATGAGCGGAGTGGCGCTGGGGCAGGCAGTCAGACGCCTCGATCCGGGCCTGCCGGTAGTGCTGACAAGCGGCTACAGTCATATTCTCGCCGAGAGGGGCACGAACGGATTTGAACTGCTGCAAAAGCCCTATTCGGTTGAGGCGCTATCGCGTGTGCTTCGCCGCGTCAGCCGATTGTAGCCAGTACAGGTCGCCACTCGCTCTTTCACTGTCGCGGATATTCTAAGTTTCGCGACACGCCATGTCCAGTTTTAGTAGATTGCGCTTGTTCTCTTTCGGGCAGCGACCGGCTATGAGCAGCCGATCGTTCAGGTGGCTAAGTACCTGCTTCCTGGTTGCACTGATTCACGCAAGCGGCTGAACGCAGCTGCTGGATTGTCCTCCAGCTGCGCGTTCAGACAGCCAATCGCTCTTCCTCGACAGCAAGGTCGTGCAGCAGCCTATGAAGCTCGTCGCCGTTAAAGCGGGACAGGTCAAACCCGCTCGACGCTGCGATCGGCGCGAAACGTTCCGCGTTCGCGACCGAAGACCCAACAAAACCCATTGCCCAGTTTGGGAAGCTTCGGGCATTGACGGGTTCGAGGGTCAGAAGTGACACCTCACCATGTCGCTCGTCCTGTTGTATGCGCTCAAACGCTGCTTCGACCTGTTCAAGCGGCCCCTCAAGCACCTGTGCAAAGCACCCCGCGTTAAACATAAGGGCGCCTGTGATGCCGTCCTTCATATTGTTCGCACGGCTCTTTTCCAGGATAGCTTCGACTTCAGCGGCGAAGCCGGTGCCTTCGGCCGGCAAATGGTTCTGGCTGTAGTAAACCAACCGGTAGATGGACGTCGACATCGTGACTCCTTATATTTGCCTGGACAGAAAATCAGCAACCTGATTTTGCGCCATCGGCCGTCCGGTCAGATAACCTTGAACGTGCGTGCAGCGCTGATCACGGATGCGTTGGAGTTGATCAGCGGTCTCTACTCCTTCGGCAGTAATCGCCATGCCGAGATTGGAGCCAAGCCCCGATACGGCGCGCAAGATTGCCTCGCTATCGGCATCGCCGCCAGAGACAAAGGAACGATCAATCTTGATCTTGTTAAACGGGAATTTTTGGAGGTAGCTCAGCGACGAGTATCCGGTGCCGAAGTCATCCATTGAAATTTTCACCCCTAACGTACGTAGCGCGTGAAGGGTCGCTAGAACGTTGTCAGTGTCCGCCAGCAGCGCGCTCTCAGTAATTTCAAGCTCGAGACGCTCAGGGGCCAAGCCCGAACGAGCCAACGCCGATGAGACCTTTTCAAGCAGTGTATCCGCCTTGAACTGCAGCGGAGACACGTTAACCGCCACAACAAGGTCGCCCGGCCAGGATGCTGCTTCCATGCAAGCAGTCGTCAGCACCCACTCACCGATCTTAATGATGAGGCCATTCTCTTCTGCGACGCCGATGAAGTTGAGCGGAGGGACATTGCCCCGGGTCGGGTGGTTCCAGCGGAGCAATGCCTCAAACCCCATGACCTTGTCGGTCTCAAGGTCTACAAACGGTTGATACGCCAGCTGAAATTGCTTGAGCGCGAGCGCGCGACGCAGATCGATCTCCAGTTCACGTCGTTCGTGGAGCTGGGCATCCATGCCGCTTTCAAAAAAGCGAAATCGACCCCGGCCAGCGCGCTTTGCTTCATAGAGAGCCAAGTCCGCATTACGTAAGAGATCGCGTGGCTGAACAGAGCCGTTGCCAATTGCCACGCCGATACTCACACCGACGTTGATCGTGTGTCCGCTCAGGACGTAGGTTCTGCCGACGAGATCAACAAGGCGCTCGGCAAGCTTCTCAGCATCCTCCGCCCCGCCGACACTTTTTTGTAAAATGACAAACTCATCACCGCCCAAACGCGCGATCATATCTTCCTTGCGGCACGCCGTCCGCAATCGATCAGCGACCTTTTTCAGCAGCTGGTCGCCAATCCCGTGCCCCAAAGTGTCATTGATCATCTTGAAGCGATCAAGATCCAGGCACAGCACGGCTACCCGCGACAGCTCCGGTCGCGGTTGGCTCACGGCAGCTTCGAGAGTGGCCATGAAGGGTTTACGCAACGCCAAACCGGTGAGATCGTCTTGTTGCGTCGGTGATGAAGGCTCCGGGGTGCTGACACCAGGCCACAGGCTGATGCACATGCTACCGCCGCCAAGCGGGTTCGCCAACGCCTCGAAGGCTTCCCCCTGACGTGTCATCAACCTGATCGAGGACGGTCCGTCCGCATTCAGCGACGAGTGCAGGACGTCGGGGAAAATATCTTGAAGCGAAAGGCCAACGATCCAACCGCCCAGGTGGGCCGCAGCTGCTGCATTCGCATAGCTCAGCTCTCCGCCGGCACTGATAACGATCACCGGGTTCTGCAGCGACTCAAGGATGCGCGCGGATGACTCTACAGTGAGATTGGAAAACGGCATGGTGATCAGGCTCGGCGCTAGCGGTTGGCCAGACCCTAGAAGGCGTTTCAGAACAAACGGTTAAGGTTGGCCTTGGTCGCTGCCCCCAAGCGCGGCGGAAAGGACGTGCTTGGTTCTCTGGCGGCCTCTGCTGCCTTACGGCAGGTGACCCATGTAAAGACGCTGTTGATCATCCAACCTCCGACCAGAAAACGGCACACATCCGCTTCTGTCGTGGTCCGCGGCCCGTAGCGGAGCTGGAAATTAACACCCGCTAGGGGTGCCTGACCGGGGCTCACCACGTCCGGTCCACCTTTTTTGACGACAGACAAGTAGGTTGAGGCGCCAGCGCTTGCAAGAACACCGATGCATATCCACCATCGATGTTCGCGGCGAGCTATCCGATCGACCGGCCTGCATGCCCGATCACCAGCATTGAAAGCGGGGCACCGACAGGTTTTGGCGCCATGTCCAGGCTCCTGTTGAGGCGTCCGTAATGCTCGGAAGCGTAGCGCGGGTAATCCTGTTCGGTTGCCGCACGAATGAGGTGCGTGTGCGTCGCGGAAGCGATCAGCGCGACCAGCGGTTCTCCACCGTCGACCTGTTCACCGAGGGCCTGACCCTCGTCAGTGCCAATGCGCGCCGGATCGAAGTCGCGAGAAGCGTCTCGCAAGCGACCGGCATCGCGATCGGCGCAGTCCACATCGGCAGCGACATCCCACTTCCCGGCCGAGCGCAGCTTCGAAGTGACGTTCGGTGTGTGGGCGGAAGGGCCTGCTTGGTGCGACCGGATGCCATCGTGGCGTGGCGCGCACCCGGCATGGACACCGACCCCGAACGGGAGCTGAGCCGCGTCCTCACTTAAATGACCGACCTTAGCGCTTGATCACGATTCTGCCCGGGCTGACGCCCGGGCAGATTTGTTTCCACCAGGGTTGTTGCGGAAGTGCTGATTGCAGGGCGGCGGCAATGAGCTTCAGAATCTCTCTGAAGTCCAAAGAACAACGCCGCTTTTTACTATGTTAAACAATTATCAGTAAAAACAAGCATAAAATGAAGAATCAACTTCTTATTTCCTTTCTTATAATTTTTATTGTCGTTTCCCGCGCAGCGCGTCCGTCTTCAGTAGCAAATGCATTGAACAATTCATCATATAGAAGAACTTCGCTATCAAAATCCTCTATTAATATTCCTTGGGTAGAAGCCCCCCACATCCGTGCAAACTCGATGTATTCTCCAACTTTAATTAATAATTCGTTGCTCGTCGCTTGCCAGACCATTCTGCGAAAGTGCCGGATACCTACTTTTCTTTTTATCGAACCAAGTCCATCCCCGTGTATATTTCTGAGCGCGCTTCCGATCTCAGACAATTGGTGCGATGTTCTATTTACAGCAGCTAGTCCAGCTGCTGCCGGCTCGGCAATAAGTCGCAATTGAGCTAAGTTCGATCTAAACTCGGATGTAGGCTCAACGGCCTTCATCCAACTGAGCAAATCAATATCTACCAGGTTCCACTTCGTCCTAACGTTGACTTTGGTACCCGACCTAGGGCTACTCGATAATAGCCCTTTCGCCGCAAGCACTTTTAATCCCTCACGTACTACGCCTCGTGATATACCACGCTGAGCTGCCAATTCCTGTTCGTTGGGCAATCGGGAATGAGGCGGATAAACGCCAGTCACGATTGCAACTCCAATCTCCTCAGCAACTGGAAGGCGACGATACTTTTTGTCTTTATCGTAAAGAGACATCATTTACTTCAAGCCGAATTTAGATGGTGCAGAAACACTTTATACGTTTACGTGCGTTATTGTAAATTGACACAATGCCGACCGTGTCACCCGCCATAAGACCGCCAGGCCTTCATAGAGGTATGTGTATCGTCCAGTGCCAATTCCACCAAGATGCTCATCGCTTCGCTTGCTGCTGCGGGATCTCCGGCAGCGATCGCGTCGTAAACTCGCACGTGATCTGGAATTGGGTCGCGCGGCAGCGCGCGCTGGCGTTGTTTGAACTGAGTAGTCCAATTGACCGCAGCTCCTATACTGGCGGTCAGTACCATGAGAGCGTCATTGCGTGTCGCCTGAAGAATGGCGGTGTGGAAGTCGCGATCGGCTGCACGACCTGCCTCAGTGACCAATGTGTCGCGGCGCATCGAAATAAGCGCATCATTCATCGCTTTGAGGTCGGAACGATCGCGACGCTGGGCTGCCAAACTGGCGGCGGCAGGCTCGACGATTGCGCGGAGCTCGAACAAGTTGCGAACAAAATCGATATCTGGTTCGCTAGCGAAAGCCCAAGCAAGGACATCGGGGTCAAGCAAGTTCCAACGGCCGCGTGGGAGAACCCGAGTACCCGCCTTGGGTCGGCTCTCAACCAGCCCTTTTGCGGTCAGCACTTGCACCGCCTCACGGTAGGCACTGCGTGAAACATCTAGCTCCTCAGCGAAGGCCACTTCACCAGATAGGGTGTCGCCCGGAGCAAATTTGCCAGACAATATAGCTAACCCGAGTTTGTGAACAACCGCACCGCGGAGGCGACGACCGGGGCCACGCACCATGTTCGCCGCCTTCACATTTCCTATGCGGTTGTCTTTTTCTGCCATGGGCGGTTCTCCGCTGAGCTCCCTAGCAGGCACCCACAGCACACGAAACGGCAAACATTGCAAATCGCATTTGATTGCAATACTCAGAGTATATTATTCTGATTTCGAACTATCCATATGGCGGTAGGTCGCCCTTGCGACCAAGCGGAGAAAGACGAAGCGGGGGCTGATCCACGGCTGCCGCGACGCAAATCGTACGGACTACACCGACTAAATAAGGGCGTTGGTCATAATGGCGTTCAACCAAGGGAGGGGATCTATGGCGTCACGCCTAATGCAGCACTGCGGGATTGATGGAAAACGCGCCGTTATCGCAGCGCAGGGAGACCAAGCTCGCTTCGTACCCGGATTTGATGGCATCCGTACGCTGGCGGCGTACGCGATTGCGCAGGCTCAGACGCTGGAGGCCGTGGTTGCTGCCGCGGGACCGGGCCGAGCCGTAGATCTGATGACAGAACTCGCTGACGGCCGGCTCATCGCACCGATAGACCATGAGGATGGTGCAAGGCTGTGGATGACCGGCACCGGCCTGACCCACCTGGGGTCGGCAGAGGGACGCGACAAGATGCACCGCGACGTCGCAGCTAGCGAAGCAAAGACGGATTCGATGCGTATGTTCCTGGAAGGAGTAGAGGGCGGCAAGCCAGATGTTGGCTTTAGCGGTCAGCAGCCGGAATGGTTCTACAAGGGCGATGGTTCACAACTCGTGGGCCCTGGCCAACCGCTCGTCATGCCGGCGTTCGCACGAGATGGCGGCGAAGAGCCTGAACTCGCCGGCATTTATCTGATTGGCCCGGATGGCACGCCGTTCAGAATTGGCGTGTGCCTCGCCAACGAGTTCAGCGACCATGTTACCGAGCGTCATAACTATCTGTGGCTAGCGCATTCGAAGCTGCGCAACGCGGCGCTCGGTGCAGAATTGCTCGTTGGCTCGCCACCTGCAGACATCCGCGGCACCAGCCGCATCATTCGGGGCGACCAGACATTGTGGGAGAAGCCGTTCCTGTCTGGCGAAGACAACATGTCGCACAGCCTGGCCAATCTCGAGGCGCATCATTTCAAATACGATCTGTTCCGCCGCCCGGGCGACGTGCACGTCCACTTCTATGGCACGGCGACCCTGTCGTTCACCGATGGCGTGCGTACCGAAGAAGGTGATGTGTTCGAGATCGAGGCGGCGCCATTCGCATTGCCACTGCGCAATCCGCTGGCGCGCGCAGGCGTGACCGACGCAAAGGTGCGGGTGCTGTGACAATGGCTACGATCCGTATCGCTGTCGTAGGCATGGGTAAGATCGCGCACGACCAGCATCTGCCCGCGATTGTCGGCAATGCAGCGTTTGAGCTGGTCGCAGTGGTCAGCCCGAGCGATCCGGGAATGCCCAGCATGCCTTATTTCGCGACGCTACAAGCATTGTTCGACGATGGTCCGCAAGTTGATGCAGTCGCGCTGTGTACTCCACCGCAGGTGCGGCACGACCTCGCCGCTCTAGCGCTATCGCGTGGCGTACACGTGTTCCTGGAAAAGCCGCCTGGAGCGACGCTTGCGGAAGTTGCGGCGCTTGAGGAACGAGCGACGACAGCCAACGCTACCTTGTTCGCCGCCTGGCATTCGCGCTTTGCCGCTGGCGTCGCGCCAGCACGCGCCTGGCTGGCCGAGCGCCGGATTGATAGTGCATGGATCGTATGGCGGGAGGACGTGCGCGTTTGGCATCCCGGTCAAGCCTGGATCTGGGAGCCAGGTGGCCTGGGGGTGTTCGATCCGGGGATCAACGCGCTGTCCATCGCGACCGAAATCCTGCCCAACGCCTTCTTCCTGAAAAAGGGGACTTTGTCGACGCCGGCCAACCGCGCCGCACCAATCGCAGCGGATCTGACGTTCCTGGACACGACAGGCGCGGCGATGACGATGGATTTAGACTGGCGTCAGACCGGCCCGCAAAGCTGGGACATCACGGTTGAGACGGATGGCGGCACGCTGCGCTTGGCCAAAGGTGGTGCCGTGTTGACGCTGCCAGAGGGTACGGACACCAATGGCGACGAAGAATACCCTGGTCTTTATGCGCGTTTCGCGTCGCTGATCGTCGATGGTCGCAGCGAGGTTGATACCCGCCCGTTCCGTCTCGTGGCCGATGCGTCTCTGCGCTGCACGCGCATTTTGGTGGAAAACTTGGATGATTGACGCGAGAATGATGTCCAAGGTCTTGCGCAGGATTGCCGCCGGCTTCTTGTTGACGACCACCGCTATCGCAGGTGCGCAGACCACTCCTACTAATGCTCCCGTCACCGGTTCGCTGCAGGCCGACAAGCCCGGCCCGGTCTACGACAAGCGTATCTTCACCCAGTTCGCCGAACATCTCGGCAACGGGATCTATGGCGGCCTATGGGTCGGCAATGACAAGAAGATCCCCAACACCCGCGGCTTCCGCAACGATGTAGTCGGGGCGCTTAAGCGGCTCGGCGTGCCCGTGATCCGCTGGCCGGGCGGCTGCTTCGCCGATGAGTATCATTGGCGAGAAGGCATCGGCGCGAAGGCCAAGCGCCCAGTGAAGATCAACACGCATTGGGGCGGAGTGACCGAGCCCAACACAGTCGGCACGCATGAATTCATGGATGTGACCGATCAGATCGGCGCCGAAGCGTACATCGCCGGCAACGTCGGCAACGGCACGCCGCAGGAAATGGCCGAGTGGGTAGAGTACATGACCTCGCCCTCTGGCACGTTGGCCGACGAACGCGCCAAGAACGGCCACAAGGCGCCGTGGAAAGTGCCCTATTTCGGTGTCGGAAACGAGTTGTGGGGTTGTGGTGGCAATATGCGCCCTGAATATGCTGCGGACCTGACCAGGCGGTACGCGACGTTCATCAAGGCACCTGAGGGCACGCGCATCTTGAAGATCGCAGCCGGTGCCAACGTCGACGATTACAAATGGACCGAAACGATGATGCGCGAGGCGATCGGGCAGATCGACGCCGTCTCGCTGCATTACTACACGATCCCCGGCAGCTGGCCGCCGCGGGCCTCGCCGACCGAGTTCGACGAGACGGTCTGGGCCGAAACGCTGGCCGGCGCGTGGAAGATGGACGAGCTGATCACCAAACACAGCGCGATCATGGACAAATACGATCCGCAGAAACGCATCTGGCTGGCCGTCGACGAATGGGGCACGTGGTTCGCGCAGGATCCGGGCACGCATCCGGGCTTCCTGCGACAGCAGAACACCCTGCGCGACGCTCTGGTCGCGGCGATCCATCTCAACGTGTTCGCCAAGCACGCCGAGCGAGTGAAGATGACGGCGATCGCGCAGATGGTGAACGTGCTGCAGGCGATGATCCTGACCGACGGTAGCAAGATGGTGCTGACGCCTACCTATCACGTGTTCGAAATGTACAAGCCGTACATGGATGGCACGGTGCTGCCGCTTGAGATAAAGTCGCCGGGGTACGGCAAGGGGCAGTGGGTGATTCCGCAGGTCAGCGCGAGCGCGGTGCGTGGCAGGGATGGGCTGGTCCATGTGGGCTTGGCCAATGCCGACCCGAATGCGCCAGTGACGATCTCAGTATTGCTGACCGGGGTTTCTGCGGCCAGCGTCTCAGGCCGCGTACTCACAGCGCAAGCGATGAACGCGCGTAACGACTTCGGCGTAGCGGAGCAGGTCGCGCCGGTCGCTTTCACCGGGGCGCAAGTACAGGGCAACACGCTGACCGTCACACTACCGGCCAAGTCGGTCGTGATGCTCGAACTGCGTTGAGCATGTTCATGAACAGCATGGGGGGAGCGCTGGCAGTATTGCTGGCGCTCGCCACGCCTGTCGGGAGCGGGCAGGACGCTGCCATGCCGTCCACCCTCAACGGTCGGATCGAGGGCGACATCGCTCCGGTCCATGATCCGGTGCTGATCCGTGAGGGCGACACCTATCACGTCTTCTCGACCGGGATCGGCCCGGCGGGGCAGGGCATGGTGTCGCATCGCACTTCGCGTGATCTGGTCCATTGGGTAGTCGCGCCGCCGCCTTTCGACAAGCTGCCGGCCTGGGTGCCAGGCACGATTCCAGGCGCCAAGAACCTGTGGGCTCCTGACATTTCGTACGTGAACGGTCGCTACAGGCTGTATTATTCGGCTTCGACTTTTGGATCGAACCGCTCAGGGATCGGCATGGCCTCCAGCGCAACGCTCGATCCTAGCAGGCCGGGCTATGGCTGGCGCGATGAAGGCTTGGTCGTCAGCTCGCAGCCGGGCGACGATTTCAACGCGATCGATCCCGCGTTCTTCGCCGACGAACGGGGCCGTCACTGGCTGTCGCTCGGCAGCTTCTGGACCGGGCTCAAGCTTTTCGAGCTGAACCCCGCCACGGGCAAGTTGCTGCATCCGGGCGCCAAGCCCACCGCGATCGCTCGCCGACCGGTTCCCGCCGGTGCGCCGTCGATTGTCGAGGCCCCGTACATCTTCGAACATGGTGGCTGGTACTGGCTGTTGGCGAGCTACGACTACTGCTGCAAAGGCGTGAACAGTACCTACTACACGGTGATCGGCCGCTCGAAGATGGTGGCCGGCCCGTATCGGGGCAAGGATGGAAGCTCGCTGCTCGAAGGGGGCGGCACGATCCTGCTGCGCGCTGACCTGCAGGAGAAGCAGCGTTTCCGCGGCCCGGGCCATTCGGGCCATTTCCGTGACAGCGACGGCACCGACCTCGTCGTCTATCACGCCTATGACAAAGACAGGAACGGGGTGCCGACTCTTCGTATCGCGACCTTGAGCTGGGACGCGGACGGATGGCCGACAGCCCGCTAGAGGAGAGAGACCATGGATATCATATCGCGCCGCCTTTTCCTCACCGGAGCCGCGGTGGCGACCGCGCTGCCAGCCTTGGCATCCACGCCTGCTGCCAAGGGGATCATCAATCCATGGGTGCGCCAGCGCGCCGACGCACAGGTCTTCCGCCACACCGACGGCTGGTATTACATGACCGGATCGGTGCCCGGATATGATCGGCTTGTGCTACGCCGGTCGCGCACGCTCGCCGGCCTTTCGACCGCGACGGAGCGCGTGTTGTGGCGACATGAAAAGACCGGCCCGATGTCAGGTTTCCTGTGGGCGCCCGAGCTTCATCTGATCGACGGTAAGTGGGTTATGTATTTCGCTGCAGGCCCGAGTGGCGGTGGCGAGGACGTATTCCGCATTCGAACCTATGCCGTGGTCTGCGACGGCGCTGATCCCATGGTCGGCAAATGGTCCGTGCTGGGCCAGTTGCAGACGGCATGGGACAGCTTCAATCTCGATTCCACCGTCTTCGAGCATCGTGGAACGCGCTACATTTGCTGGGCGCAGCGCGAGGAGGGGATCGACACGAACTCGAACCTGTACCTCGCGCCACTCAAGACGGCGTTGACGCTTGGTGCCAAGCCCGCTCGGCTTACCGTGCCGACACTCGATTGGGAGATCCGCGGTTTCAAGGTCGCCGAAGCGCCGGCGTTCCTTGCGCGCAACGGACAGGTGTTCATCACCTATTCGGCAAGCGCTACGGACGAACGCTATTGCATGGGCATGCTGAGCGCGAGGGACGATGCCAACCTGATGGACCCGGCGGTCTGGACCAAGGGCCAGCAGCCCGTTTTCCAGTCGTCGCCTGAGAACAAGGTGTTCGGCCCCGGGCATAACAGCTTCACTGTCGACGAGAAGGGCCGTGACATGCTGGTCTATCACGGACGCGACTATGCAGCGATCAAGGGCGATCCTCTGTTCGATCCCAACCGCCACACGCGCGTGCAGCCATTCACCTTCGACGCGGATGGCAGCCCGAACTTTGGCGTGCCGTTGGCCAACGGGCGAGTGTAACGGCCATAGGGCAGCGCATGTTCCTGCGGCGGGCACCGTCGCCGCTGCGCCGCCCACGCTTACTGCAACGGAAGCGGTGCCGGATCGCCGCTTTCGCCGACTCCTTCGATGAATCGGAACGGCTCCACCACACCGAGCATCGAAGCCGAGGCGGCAAGGATGACCGCGATCCGAGCGCCGAAGCGTCGAAGGAGAGCCTGAAGCAGATATGCTGCCGCTTGGCCCACTGCCTTGATCTAGCAGCACATTCCGATGACGCTCGGTCGACAACGCGCACGTTACTGCTCGCTGCGACCTGCGCCACCGATGTCAAAACGGACGGGCCACTCACCGACCCTGAGTTCACGCGATGAACCAGGCGAGCGAACGCAACCGACCGCATCACCCTTGGCATTGACAATTAGTCGCTACGGACGCCAGCCTTTCCGAAAAACCACTAGTCGGGATTTACACCTACAATATGACGTCACCCGGACTTGATTTCGGGTGCTGGTTGACCGAGCTGCGGACGTGAGCGAGCCATAACCACGCAACTCTGTCGTCGTGGCATCGCGAACGTTACTGGCGCTACCAGTAAAAATGCAGAGGCCGCATCGACTGTCGGACTAGTCTGAACTGACGGCCCATGCATGTACAAACCGTTCTGACCATCCGCTCATACTCCCCCTTCCGAGCCCCAAAAATTACTTGCCACAGATCGTATCCGACCATAATGTTGTCGGAGTAATTACCGGCCAAATGAGCTGGGACATTAGGAGTGGGAAGATGGGGTTCAAACCGATTGTACTGGGGTCCGTATCGGCGATAGCGCTGACGATCGGCACTCCGGTGTTCGCACAGGCCGCATCGACCACGCCGCAGGACCGCGTTGATACGACGCCAGACGGCACGCCCATAAGCACCCCTGGTGATATGACCGCTGCGCCGGAAACGCCTGCCGGTCCGGCGGCGACGCCGGATGCGGAAGGTGGCGGCGAAGACATCGTCGTCAGGGGCGTGCGTGGGTCGATCGTCGGCGCGCTCAACGTCCGCAGAAATTCGATCCAGATCGTGGACTCGGTCGTATCCGAAGACGTCGGCAAGTTGCCTGACAACAATGTGGTCGAGGCGCTTCAGCGCGTGACCGGCGTTCAGGTCACGGACCGTGCGGGCGGCGAAGCGGCGACGATCACGATCCGCGGCCTGACCGATCCCCTGACGACTCTGAATGGGCGCAACATCTTCACTGCCGCAGGGACGTCCTTCGCGCTGCAGGACATCTCTGCCAACCTCGTCAAGCAGATCGACGTCTATAAGACCCGTTCGGCCGACCAACTCGAGACGGGACTGGCGGGGCAGATCGACGTGCAGACCCGTCGCCCGCTTGATTTCAAAGGCTTGACTGTCTCGGGCCTGGTACGAGGAATATATTCGGAGCTGGCCGACAAGGCCAATCCCAACGCTGCTTTGCTCGTGAGCGACCGTTGGACGACCGGCATCGGGGACATTGGCGTCCTGGTGAATGGCAGCTACACTCGCGCCGAGTACCGGAACCAGAATCTTCAGGCAGGTGCAATGGTACCTTTCGCCACGGCGAATCCGCCGGCAGGTTCGGGTCTGACGCCGCTAGAGCGTATTTTCCCAGGCGCCACCAATCAGAACTGGACCCCAGGCCTAGATGCTGGCCTGCCGACCGCTCCGGGTTCGACGTTGAAGATCAACGGCGTAGATACACCTTACTACTTGTCGCGTGACGCCGTCATCGCATCCGATCTCTACGGCAAGCGTGAACGTCGCGCGGTCAACGCCGCGCTGCAGTGGGCGCCCAACGAAAGATCCGTCTATACGGCAGAAGTCTTCTATACCGGCTTCAAGGGCAGCACGTTCAACAGCCTGAACTTCAGCTTCGTCGACTGGTGGGGCAATCTGCCCGCCAATCCGGGTTCTAGCTTCGAACTCTATGACGGCACAAACATCATAAAGTCGCGACGTGTGGGCGCGGTCGCGGGATTCAACAGCGGGGACACCGCGACCAGCAAGACAGACAGCTATGTCTATGCGTTCAACGCCAAATGGGACGTGGCCGAACGGGGCAAGATCTCCGCCGACATCGCGTATCAGGACAGCAAGAACGAGACGTCCTTCTTCGCCATCCGCACCGATCGTGCTCCGCTCGATATCGACGTCGACTTCAACGCAGGCGGTGGTCTGCCGTCTTACAAGTTCGGTAATCAGGGCGTGCTGACCGACGCGACCGCCTGGACCATCGGCAACCTGTTCGACAGCGGCACGAAGAACACCGGCAACGCGCTGACGTTCATGCTCGATGGCGAGTACAAGTGGGACGAGGGCTTGTTGCGTCGGATCAAGGCGGGCTTCCGCTACGACGACCGCAATGCCGACACGTATGTCCGCGACCAGGGGGCGGGCGCGCTGGGGACTACGCTGGCTGCATTCGGCGAAGGCAGGCCTTTCACCAACAAGGACTTCTTCGATGGCCGCGCCGACATCCCAACAAGCTGGGTGGTGGCCGATCCTCGCAGCATGGACCGGGATGCTGTCCGCAGCCTGTACCGCGGCAACGCACCAGGTCTGCTGTTGTCGAACGAGATGAGCTTCGGCCGCGTGTTCAGCATCAACGAGAAGAACCTTGCCGCCTATGCTTTGGCGGATGGAGAAGTGGAGATCTTCGGGCGTCCGCTCCAGCTTCAGGCTGGCGTGCGCTATGTGGCGATCAACACGGATTACGATTATTTTGACAGGGGCGCCAATTTCACCCGGACCGGCGTTTCCAGCTCGTCCGAGAAGTGGCTTCCGTCATTCACGGCGCGCTTCGCGGTTACCAACAATGTGCGCATTCGCTTCAACTATGGCGAGACATTGCGTCGCCCCAATTTCGGCGATCTGAATCCCAATCCTGTACTCACGGGCGATCTGTCGCGCATCGGCTTCGGCTCGGGCACGTCGGGCACCGCCGGTCTGGCTCCGACACATTCCCAGAACATCGATGTGGCGGTGGAGTGGTATTTCGAGCGCAACAGCGCGATTTATGCAACTGCGTTCCGGCGCGAGATCGACGGCTTGGTCGTTCCGCTCACAGTGCGGGAATCCATCCCGAACAATTATCTTCCGCGAAATGAGACTTACACGGAATCCTTCAACATCACACGCCCGGTGAACGCGTCCGATGGCGTTTTGAAGGGAGTGGAAGTAGGCCTGACATACTTCCCGAGCTACCTTCCGGGCCCGTTGAAGGGCCTGGGCTTCACCGGTAGTGCCACAATTCTGGATTCGGAGCAGACTATCCCGCTGACGAATGCCGCTGGTGCGATCACCGGAACGACGAAATCTGCATTCTTTGGCGTGTCGAAGCTGTCCTACAACACCACACTCGCCTACGACAACGGGCCCATTGGCGCGCGCCTTTCGTACGTCTGGCGCAAGGGGTTCCTACAAAGCAACGAAGCCCGCGCGTTCGCTGGCCCCATCGGCTTCTGGCGTGCTCCTGAAAAGAGCTTGGACTTCCAGCTTACCCTGAACGTGAACAAGGATATCGGCGTAACCTTCGATGCGGTGAATCTCACCAAGGCGAAGCAACAGAACTATTACAAGTTCGGTGATGTGGGTAATCCGACACAGTTCAACTCAAGCACGCTGCTGATCGATCGTACCTTCGCGCTCGGCGTGCGGTTCAAGTTTGACTAGGGTCAGGACACATTGATCATAGCCAGAAGATCAAGGTGGCAGCGAGGTTGATGGCGAAGAAGAAGACCGTGGGGCATCGGTCGTAGCAAGTGGCGACGCGGCGTCAGTCCTTCAGACGGCCGAACATGATTTCGATGCGGCCGCGGCACCGGCAGCGGCGCTTGTCGTATTCCACCGGCTTGTTGCGCGATCTGCGACCCGGGATGCACGGCTGAATGCGCTTGGCTTCCAAGGCATCCCTGATCCAGTCGGCATCATAGGCGCGGCCGCCCAGCTACCACTGCGCATTGGGTAGGTCGTCAAGCAGGGCTGCTGCGGCGGTGTAGTCGCTGACCTGCTACGAACCCTCCATGAGCATTAATAACGTCGACCTTGCATCTCTTTAATTGGTTAGGAACGACGCTACGAGGGGGGGCGTTGCCGTCTTTGAGGAGATAACGAAGATGAACAATATTCCGAGCTATGCCAACAATGAGGAGCAGCGTTCAGCTTCTAACTCGGGCAATCAGGAGCGCGATCCACGTCAGGACGCCGGACAAGACGCCAGCATTGCCCGGCGTCTTGAAAGAGATCCATCCGATGAGCAGGCCAAGCTCGATGTTGCAATCGACGAGTCGATGGATGCCAGCGACGCTCCGTCCATTACTCAACCAGGTCGCAATGATCCTGCGCCATCCTCGGGGTTTAATGAAGAAGACGAACAGGCCTATAATAACAAACGAAAATAGTTTTTCGGCTGTCACGCACGTAATGGTTGGGAATAAAACGATGAAGAAGTGTGCTGCACTATCTATCGCTCTAGGGATGTCACTAATTTCCGCCGGGCCGTCACCTGCCAGTGCGAAGCCCTGTCGCAATAAGGAAGGCCGGGTCATCGAATGTTCAAAAACCCGCAAATCCTCTCCGCGTTGCAAGGATGCCATGGGTCGACTCGCAATTTGCGCTTCATCCGATGGTAGCAAAACGACTGAGGGGCGGCAGGCGTCCAAATAGTTGCGCTTAGCCATTTTACGGCTCGTCGCAGATTTAACCACATTCAACCCTCACTTCGAGCTGTTCGGAACAATCTAATCCGTAAAGAGATTAGCTTCGAGCCGATCAGGACTAAGGCGGGGCATTTGTCTCGTCATCCCCGGCAGTACTGCTTCCAAGCGGCTGGGGATGACGATTATGGTGCCGGAAACTTCAGACGAGATGCGCGTACCCCTTGTCGAAGAGCAGCTCTCGGTCGAGCGCAAAGAGGTTGAGACAGACCACGTACGTGTTCGTACCGTCATTGACACCGAAAATGTCACTGTTGAGGATATACTGCGGGTTGGCCGGCTCGATGTGACCCGAGTAGCTGTTGACCGAGAGATCGCTGAAGCGCCGGAGCCGTACCGGGACGGCGCCACACTTGTCATTTCGATCGTTGAGGAACGGCTTGTTGTTGAAAAGCGGCTGTTCGTGATCGAGGAGCTACGCGTTACCACCTCTGTCGAAGACGAAGCGGTGAGCATTCCCGTGTCGCTGCGCCGGACGCGCGCCGTGGTCGAACGGGACAATTCCGACCAACTTACAGCAGGAAATAACTGATGGCCGACCGGCATAACACCAAGGGCGCTCCGCCCACCCACGTTCATATCGAGAAGAACAAGCAGCCCGGATGGTTGAAAGCGCTGGCCTGGATCGCACTTATCGCTGGCATCCTGGCCTTGCTGCTGGGCCTAAGCCATTGCAATCGCAACGACACCACGGAAGTGAGGCCTGCTGCAACGCCGATAGCCGATAGCGGTACTGTCGTTGGCAATACGCCCAACGCGAACAGTGCGACCGCGCTGGCAGGTACGTCCGCGCTTAGCGGCTATCTCGCTGGTACCGAAGCAGCACCACGCCGTTTCGAGTTTGAGAAACTGAACTTTGACACCGCCAAAAGTGAAGTCCGGTTAGCCGACGCTGCTGAGGTCATTCAAATCGCTACGGTGCTGAAACAGTACGGTAGCGCCCACATTCGTATTGCGGGCTACGCGGATGCTCGTGGTTCCAGCGCGGCAAACAATTCACTTGGCAAGGCACGAGCCGAAGCGGTGAAGGCCGCGCTCGTCAAGCAGGGCGTTGACGCTGACCGCATCGAGACTGTCTCGGGCGGTGAAGCCGACCCTGTCGACAGCAATGCAACTGCGTCGGGGCAAGCGCAGAACCGCCGCACCGAGCTCGTCGTCACTAGCCGATAATCACCTAGTTCCACCTAAAGGAGACTATCATGTCCAGCACTATCACTGCAATGTTCGATACGCGCGCCGATGCCGAAGCAGCCAAAGAGCGCCTTAATGCGTCGAACGTCGATGCGGACCACATCCACGTCCACGACAAGTCGAGCGCTGGTTATAAAGAGCAGGGATATTCGACCCATGAGGACCACGGCTTTTGGGCATCGGTCAAGAACGCGTTCCTGCCTGACGAGGATCGCCATACTTATGAAGAGGGAGTTCGCCGGGGCGGTGCCGTGCTGACCGCCGACGTGGACGAGGACGACGTTGCTCAGGCAGTGCAGGTGCTTGAGGAGGCCGGCTCCGTCGACGTCGATGACCGAGCAAGCCAATGGCGCCAGTCTGGTTGGGACTATCCAACAGGAGCGAGCGCTGCGACCGGCGCATCGACCTTCGGCGGCTTTGGCAACCGTGATACGACCGACCGCGACATGGTGGCGGATGGCGATCTGTCCGATCGGGCCACCAGCGCACAGGAAGAAGTCATTCCGATCGTCGAGGAACAGCTGGTTGTTGGCAAGCGTGACGTAGATCGTGGCGGCGTGCGGGTTCGTTCCTACATCACTGAAACACCAGTGCACGAGCAGGTGCGACTGCGCAACGAGCGGGTTAACGTCGAGCGCCGTACGGTTGGTCAGCCACTGACTGCGGCGGACGGCGATGCATTCCGCGAGCGTACGATCGACATGACGGCAACCGGTGAGGAAGCCGTGGTCGGCAAGACCGCACGTGTGGTCGAGGAAGTGGTCGTGTCCAAAACTGCCAACGATCGGGTTGAGCAGATCGACGACACCGTACGTCGTACCGATGTCGAGGTGGACCGCGACGAAGGTGAGAACACTGACCGCGGCTCGACCTTTGGGACCTCATCCGACCGGTAAGCAAAAGGTTGGGTCTCGCACGCATTAGTACCGCGTGTGAGACCCACTTCGCACGGCCAAGCACACATAAGGCAAACGTAATGATCCAAGACCCATATAATAGCGGCGCGCCAAGCGGCGCGTCCGTCACGTCGCAATCGCGCGACCGGTCTTCCGATCCCTCCCCATCGACGCCAGTCGATCAGGTCAAGGGAGCGGCAGACGGTGTCGCAAAGGGCGCCTCGTCTCTCGCTGGCCAAGCCAAACTGAAACTGACCGATACCCTTGACGGCCAGAAGGGTACGGCTGCCGATCTGATCGAGCAGCTCGCGGTTTCGGTTCAACGGTCCGGCGAACAGTTTGAGGGGCGGCAGGATTGGATTGCAAGTGCCGTCGGGCGCGGTGCAGTCGAGTTGAACACGCTCGCTGGGTCATTACGCGACAAGGACCTTGGCGAACTCATGAGTGAGGCCCAAACTTTTGCCCGTCGCCAACCGGCGCTGTTCATCGGTGTCGCACTCGTTGTTGGCTTCACGGTTGCTCGGTTTGGCAAGGTCGTCGCAAGCGATCTGTCGCGCAACGACCTGCCAACAATACCGGAGGTGGGTGATGGCCAATCCTGATCCTCAGTCTACGCACAGCTTGGGCGAGATCGCTGGCGGCTTGGCCGGCGACGTGCAGGACCTTGTGCGCGGAGAGCTGGCGCTTGCCCGCGCCGAGTTCGATCATAAGCTGCACGGTCTGACCGCGGGTGCGATCTCGTTGATCGGAGGTGCACTGGTCGCGTTTGCGGGCTTGGTGGTGCTGCTCGAAGGCGGCGCTGCCGTGCTCACGAAGTGGCTGCCCGCCTGGGCCGCGTTGCTCATCATCGGCTTAGTTATTGTCATTGTGGGCGGCTTGATTGCGCGCGCAGGCCTTGCTCAGCTGTCGCTCAAGAACCTTACCCCCGATAAAACAGCCGCCAACCTGAATAAGGACGGCCGCATTCTTAAGGAGCACGTGTGATGGCTGAAGCCACTGACGATACCGATCAGATCGAACGCGATCTGGCGCAAACGCGTGCCCGTATGGACCGGCGCCTCGACGAACTTGGTGACCGGCTGCAGCCGAACCAGTTGGTCAACGACGCGCTTGCACATGTCACTGGCGGCAATGGCGCGGACTTCGCCCAGATGCTGATTGCAAAGGCTAAAGCTAATCCTATTCCAGCCGCGTTGGCTGCTGTTGGCGTTGCTTGGTTGATGGCGTCGAGCCAGGACAGGACCAAAGCTAATCGTGAAGCAGACCTACCAACTCGGTTACGCTCGGCTGAGGCGGGCGTGACGCAGCTACTGGATGAACATCCAGACGTGCACGCGAGCCGGCTCGACGATGCACGTGGGCAGGTACTTGGGGTCGCACGCAATGCGTCCGATACTGCGGCTTCATATGGGGAGCGAATTAAGCATGCAGTTACCTCTGCGACCCAGAACCTAAAGGAGGCGTCACACGACATAGGAAGCAGCGCATCCGACGCCGTCGACCGGCTTGGCCGCGGGAAGGGCGGACTGATCGGCAACCCGGTCGTGCTGGGTAGTGCAGCCGCCCTGATTGGCCTTGTTGCAGGCGTACTTATCCCAATCACTGAGCAGGAGGAAGATGCACTTGGCACTGTCGGTGGGCAACTCCGCAACAAGGGTCGCGATCTGGCACAGGACGTCGTCAACCGCGGCGCACAGGTTGCTGGCGACGCTCTGGGTGCGGTCAAGGACAGTGCACAGGCTCACGGCCTGACCGGAGACAAGCCGATTGGTGAGCTTGTCAGTGACCTCAAAAGCGGCGAACTGCTTGGCCATGTCAGGCAGGCTGCTCAGGAAGTGGCCGGCGTCAGCAAAGACAGCCTGTACTCTCAGTTGCGCAACGAGGAAGTCGGGTAGGGCTCTGGAGCACAGCCTATGAAGCTGGCTTCTAGCCTAAATTTAGCACTAACAGCGAGGCGGTCTTCCAAGACCGCCTCGCATCAACAGGAGATGACAATGCGATATATCGTGGTGGCGACCGCATTTATTCTCTTGGCTGGCTGCGACGGCCCGAACGAGAAAGCCGGGGTAGCGCAGGATCAAGCAGCAGCCAATGCCGCTGGTGTTAAATACCAGGGGAACGGACCGGCCGAACGCATCGGGGAAGCGCAGGATCATGCCAACCGTGCAGCCCGCAAAGACCTTGATGCCCAACGTAATAAGATTAATACCGAGGCTGACGCACAGGCGGACCGGCTTGAACAGCAGGCCAAGGAGATCCGCCGCAGTGCTAAGGAGCGCGCCGAGGCACTCATCAGCCCCGCTACCGGTCGCTGACGCGAACAGGCAAAACGATGACGCCTAGATAGCGCATCAAGCGGTGATGCCTAATGACGTTATCACTCTTAGGGCTCGTTGAGGCATCATCCGGTAGCATCCTGGCTATCGTACTCATTGTATTATAGAACAGACCATGATCAATCATGTACCCGCGCTATCGCTTTGGCTTGACCGCCTTGAGCTGCGATCAGTTCTGAACGACGATGAGCGACAGGCCGTTCTAAGTCTCCCAGGGCAATTCGAAGTAATCAAACCCAATCACGATTTCGTCCGATTGGACGACAACGTGAACCATGTTTACTCCATCGCATCCGGCTTAACCGGCAGTTTTGGCCAGTTAAAAAATGGCGAGCGGCAGATGACCGCCCTCCACCTTCCCGGCAATATGGCCAACCTACACTCTATTGTTTTACCAAGTTCTATAAGTGCAATACGGAGTATAAACGAGACGCTTGTCTACCGCATTACTCACAAGTTTATCCACACAATTGCAGCGGATTCACTGGCACTTTCTAAAGCCTTTTGGCGCGACTGTACAATCGATGCGGCCGTACTATCGCAATGGAGCGTTATGAATGCGCGCCTGCCAGCCTTAGGGAAGGTTGCGCATATTTTATGCGAAATGTGCTGCCGTTTCTCCAACGGTATATGTCAGGACGGTTCGAGCTTCGAGTGGCAACTGACGCAGGTCCATCTTGCTGACATTACTGGACTAACCGCAGTCCACGTCAATCGCATGTTGCGGGCGATCCGCGAGGATGGTGCAGCTGAGATTGTCGGTCGCCGAATGCACGTACTCAACTGGACCAAGCTCGTCACCATGGCCAAGTTCGATCCGCGCTACCTAGCGCTGGAGAAATTGGCTGAACTTTTGTGAGATCCATCAGACCCCGCTGTTTACGGCAGTGGTCTGGCCCAGTTATCACTTAGATATTGCAACCCCGTCACTTGCCGGAATGCCATCTGAGTCAAACTGTGATTGCCGGACATTGCGGCAATCACGTGAAAAATCGGTATAAGCCACACAGGCGTCGAGCCGGTGGACTCGCTCGGCCGCATGCGCTTTATAATACTCGACGCCCTTCGCGTTCGAGCAGTTGACCAGCATTAAAAGTGCGATGATTGCGTGCGTCGTTTTCATTTCTGCCGTTTCGCACTTGTACCGAAAGCTTGCAAGAGTTTGGACGCGTTCAGTCCAGGGCGGGTATTTTCCGCTACTGACGTGTCCGCTGTTTATTATACTATTACCTTTATTTCTACCATGCTATCAGCTAGATTGAACTCGTTGCCTTATGCCGCGCATCCCCGGCGCGAACACGCGCCCAGACTTTAACTTTGGCAGCGATCGAGGTGCCGGCTGCTTACTCCAGTTCACAGAACACGCTGACGTCATCACCGATCAAGACTGGCTTAAGGAACTCGACGGCATCGATCCGCACCGTAACCACGCGCTTGCCGGAATGGGC
>JARUXA010000319.1 GCA_030433805.1 Sphingomonas sp. PsM26
GTCGAGGACCAACTGGAACTGGCGGCACTCGGTCCACAGATGGCATCGATAAAGCCCGTCGAGTGGCGAGAATCTGCTCCCAACATTCGCGCGACATTTGATGATGATGGCGCGAGGCTGAAGACGGAATCGGATGATGGCGTCGTCTGTACCTGGGACATCACTATGGGATACCTATTCGAACGATGCAAGGCAGAAACGACGCATCCTGAGCGTGTGCCACGTGCACGGGATTTAGTTGTTT
>JARUXA010000320.1 GCA_030433805.1 Sphingomonas sp. PsM26
AATAACGAAAGTTAACAATATTGATAGTAATCGTTTTACACAGCTCTCCGTAGTCCATACCTTCTTTCATTTGGCTGCTATACATTTTGGACCAGTAATAGAGTGTTCGTTTTTCCATGTCATGTTTATTATTAAGCTGAATTTCAATATTGACACGGCTTCCATCCTCTAACTGAGCGTGTACCTGTCTCTTATACAGATGTGGCTGGGCCGGCGCTCTATTGTGTGTGTATCTCGCGGTGG
>JARUXA010000321.1 GCA_030433805.1 Sphingomonas sp. PsM26
ATTTGGAACGGAAACAATTCGGCTATTGACAATTGTGCGCAGTCTGCTATTGGATCTTCTGCTGAAGGTTATTCCTGCATGACGAATCCGCCAACCATTCCGTCTCCAACTGTAAAAGGGACTATTATGAGTTATTGTCATTTGGTAAGTGGCGTGGGAATAAAATTCAATAATGGATTTGGAACACAACCCAAAAATGCTATTTTAAACGCAGTCAACTCGGGAACTTGTTTAAGTACAGAT
>JARUXA010000322.1 GCA_030433805.1 Sphingomonas sp. PsM26
GGACTATTTGTTTTTTAAGATAAAAGGAGGGACACCGTTGCACTATATACATCAAGAAAAATTATATGATATTAGAGAGACCATTCTAGAAAGGAAAGAAGAGTTAGCTGAAAATAAAAGACAAGATCTTGCAAAGTCTCATAATACCTATACGGAGTTGACTACTTTTCGCTTTGACCTTCTTACCACTTATGCCGATCCTCTTTTGATGGAAAAAGGGGAAGCAAATGAGGTCATGGAAC
>JARUXA010000323.1 GCA_030433805.1 Sphingomonas sp. PsM26
GGTCAGGAAGTAGAGGCATGTGATGCCGTCCTTATTTGTTGACGAGTCGAGCGGTTGGGTCGCTAGAGAGCCGCTGGAATGCTTCGGCGAGGACAGGGTTCTCACTCACTGGACCCTTGTAGGGACCGGGAGCAACCTGTCGTGATCCGCCGCCCATTCGCTTGGCTGCGCTGGTGCGTACCTTCTGCGCCATGGCTCGTTGGGATTTCTTGATAATTTGGTCGGAGAACTCAGAATGCAG
>JARUXA010000324.1 GCA_030433805.1 Sphingomonas sp. PsM26
TTTTATGAAGAAGAAAAATCAAAGCAATTAACTGCATACTTATAAATCGCTATTTTAAAAAATAGGAAATAAAAATAATAGGAATGTAGTTCACAGGCTATTCGTTTCAATCAGCTCTTTCATTAATCAAGATCCACATAAAATAATCTATTGTCTATATTCGTTAGTTGGTTTTTTATCCATTCCTTCACGTTGTTCATTCTGGAATCAAACGCCATTTGAAAGAGACCTGTTAACTGA
>JARUXA010000325.1 GCA_030433805.1 Sphingomonas sp. PsM26
GTAGAAAATGTATTCCGATAGGCCATTTTACATTTGGAGGGACGGTTGAAAGTGGACAGAGGAAAAGGTGCGGAAATGGCTGATTTTGATTGTTTATGTTTTGTGTGATAATTTTACATTTTTGCATAGTATTAGGTAGTCAGATGAAAGATGAATAGACATAGGAGTAAGAAAACATAGAATAGTTACCATTATTGGTAGGAGTGTGGTGGGGTGGTATAGTCCGCATTGGGATGTTAC
>JARUXA010000326.1 GCA_030433805.1 Sphingomonas sp. PsM26
CCTTGTACTTGCTGATCCAGTCGAAGCCTTTGCGCGACAGGCTCCCGTCTGAGTCGATCATCCCGGCGATGAGCTTCAGGCGAGCCTCAAAGGGTGCCGCTTTGTAGTCTTGCGGAACGTGCTTGCGCTGGCGCAGGCCATAGGCGTCCAATCCCATGGTCAGGAGGTTGTAGGTGTGGCCCGCGCTGTCCCGGCCGCGCGACACGATCCGCCACGACGGGCAGTCGCCCTCGCGTGACT
>JARUXA010000327.1 GCA_030433805.1 Sphingomonas sp. PsM26
GTTTTTACTTGATGGATTTTGAATTGTATAGTTATAACCTGGAGAAATTGATGGTATGAAATCAATTTTAATTCCTTTTAAATAATTTTTCCAATATTGCCAGTTTTGATCTAATAGTTGAGGAAAAAGGTAAACCCGGTCTGGGTCAGCACCCGTGTCAACCATTTTATTCTCATACATGGCATCTACACAATTTTGAAAACGGAAGTAATAGCGCTGAGGTGGTGACCACCTATCCTG
>JARUXA010000328.1 GCA_030433805.1 Sphingomonas sp. PsM26
ACCAAACCGTTAGAGCCGGGTTTTTCGACCAAGTTGGTCACTGTGCCCAAGCCGTTGGCAACAGTCACATCATCCGCGGTGAAGGTGCCGGTCTTGGCTGGCTCGCTCAGGGTGATGGTCCGGGTGGCGGTGCCACCCGCTTTGACGGCCGTCGTATCAGACACGATGCTCACGGTGGGCGCGATGGTGTCAACCGAGATGGAGACCTTGTTGTTGTCATCTGCACCATCGTTGTTGGTG
>JARUXA010000032.1 GCA_030433805.1 Sphingomonas sp. PsM26
CGCTCCCGTGACGTACTTGTCCCATACGGCTTCCTTCCATTCCAACGAAAGGATCTCACCATCAAACCGTGGGATCAAACAACTATCCTGACACTGGTGCTTTATATGCTACCACCTGCCGTAAAAAGGACTGGACTTTTGGATACCACGTATCGAAGACCGGACCATGTTCATCCGTGCCTACCTCCGCGCATCCACATCCGAGCAGGACGCATCGCGCGCGCGTGGAGCACTCAACGCGTTCGCCGTCGAGCGTGGGCTTCGGATCGCGGCGCGCTACGTCGAAAATGAGAGCGGGGCCAAGTTGCACCGGCCGGAGCTTTTCCGTCTGCTTGGCGACTGCGAGCCTGGTGACGTGCTGTTGGTGGAGCAGGTCGACCGCCTCTCCCGTCTCACCGCCCCCGACTGGCTTCGCCTACGTGGCATGATAGACGCCAAGCACGTTCGCATCGTAGCACTCGACTTGCCGACATCTTGGACCCTGACCGCACCGGCGGACGAGTTCACCGGGCGTATGTTCGCTGCGGTCAACGCTATGATGCTCGATGTCCTCGCGGCCGTAGCGCGCAAGGATTATGAGGATCGTCGCCGCCGCCAGGCAGATGGCACCGCCAAGGCCAAGGCCGCGGGCCTCTATAAGGGCCGTCCACCAAATAAGACCCGCAATGCCGCGATTTCGTCGCTGTTGGATAACGGTCGCAGTTGGCGCGAGATTATGGATGCGACCGGCTGCAGCCGCACCCTACTCGCAAAGATTGCTCGCGATCGCCGACTGCCGAAAGCCGATCACTCACCCGAGACTGGCCTCAAAAATGGGGTCCGATGAGAGGATCGTCAAAATCCTTCACCAAGCTCCGCAACCACCCCGATCGGGGTCCAGAAATGGGAGTGTGACCGTCGCAGTGATGTGGCATCTTTCCTTCTGGTACGCTGCCATATGAAACAGGCTCTTCTCGTCGTCGATGTTCGGTCGTGCTTCGACCCGCCTCGGTGGCAGATAGACGGCATCAAGCAACTTGCGCAAACGATGCACTCGATCGCGACGGTCGAGCGCTACGTTGAGGACGTGACGCCATTCTGGCGACAGCTCGGATGGATACCGTCATTGGATGACAACCCGCTTGTGGCTACCGACAAGGTGTTTGTGAAACACGGCTTTGCGCCGCCCGGCGAACTTATTGACCATCTGAAAAACGCAGGGGTGCAGCGCGTGCTGGTCTGCGGCATCCAAGCCGACACCTGCTGTCTTGCGGCCGGCTTTTTGCTATTTGATGCTGGCCTACATCCAACCACGCTCAAGTGGCTGACGGTCAGGTCCTCCCCAGATCGAACCGCCGAACTCGGCGCACGCCTCTGGCTCCACCATTTCGGCCAGAAAAGCGTAATGGATCATGCCAACGATCTGAGACGCTGAGGCTTCCCGTTAGGATCCTCTGATCGGACCCTAAAACATAAGGCGCCCCCTGCCCCAACCTTAGCTTCGGCTGAAAGGCAAACCTGCCCGTCGCGTCACATTGATAGTGCGGATGCTACTCAAGGCAGGTGAAAAGGCACTTGGCTCCATCCGCCGTAATGTGTTTCACATCTCGTTTTAATATCCATCAACAGTGCTTACCGTTTCGCCCCGGATAGCGCCAGAGGA
The DNA here is from genome assembly GCA_030433805.1 of Sphingomonas sp. PsM26. Taxonomy (GTDB): domain Bacteria; phylum Pseudomonadota; class Alphaproteobacteria; order Sphingomonadales; family Sphingomonadaceae; genus Sphingomonas. Next base: position 1,643 of record JARUXA010000032.1, read on the forward strand.
CTGCGGTACGTAAGTGGGTTTAAGATCCTTTTACATTGCATCCGTGATTATCACGATAGGAAATACAAGGGGCGGCGTGTGAAAAACCACCTTGGCTGTTCAGATAGTGATTGCGCGTGCAATGGCAGGCCGAGATGTCTGGCTGGTCGACGGAGATCGTCAAGGTACTGCGGCCGCTGCGATCGCTGCCCGTGCCCGAGTCGGTCGTCTTCCCGGCATAGCATGCGCGCAATATCCTGACGGTCCTGAACTGCATGCCCAAATTCAGCAGCAGCGGGACAAGTGGCAGGACATCATCATCGATGCCGGTGGTCGCGACTCTACTGCCCTTCGGGCCGCGCTCGTTCTCTCCGACGTTCTGCTCATGCCGTTTGCTCCCCGGTCGTATGACGTCTGGGCTCTTGGGGATATGGCAGCCCTATTGATGAAGCCCAAAGCGTCCGAGACGGGCTTCGCTGTTTCGCGGTGATGAACCAAGCTGATCCAGGAGAAAAGTCGACCGACAACGCTGAAGCGGCAGCAGCGGTGACGGACTTTCCTCAATTTAAGTACCTCCCGCATCCGATCCGTCGTCGCAAGGCCTTCAGCAACGCAGATGGCGCGGGACTGGCCGTGTCGGAAATGCCAGCCAAGGATACCAAGGCTGCATCCGAACTCAACACGCTGATTGCATCGCTTTTTAATATCCAGCCGCGATCCTTATAGGAGCCAAACACTTGGGAATCACTCCGCGCCGCAGACCTGTCGCCAACGCGACCACAATCGCTGCGCAGGACGCTTTCATCAGCGGCGCTCCGGATGCTGCTCCGACTTCTGCGCCTGCGCTGCAAGAAGAGGCGCGGGAGTACGAGAAGGGGATCAAGATAGGTAACAAGCGTCAGATCACTTTGACGATGATCTGGGACGCTGAGGCTTCCGTTAGGATCTCCGATCGGACTCTAAAACATAAGACACCCCCTGCCCCAACCTTGGCTTCGGCTGAAAGGCAAACCTGCCCGTCGCCTCACTTTATTAGTACGGATGCTACCCAAGGCAGTGAAAAGGCACTTGGCTCCATCCGCCGTAATGGGTTTCACATGTCGTTTTAATATCCATCAACCGTGCTTTACCGTTTCACCTTTGACAGCGCCATAGCGCTGCGGTACGTAAGTGGAATTAATATCCTTATGGGGTGCGTCCGTGATTATCACGATAGGGAATACAAAGGGCGGCGTGGGGAAAACCACCTTGGCTGTTCAGATAGTGATTGCGCGTGCAATGGCAGGCCGAGATGTCTGGCTGGTCGACGGAGATCGTCAAGGTACTGCGGCCGCTGCGATCGCTGCCCGTGCCCAAGCCGGTCGTCTTCCCGGCATAGCATGCGCCCAATATCCTGACGGTCCGGGACTGCGTGCCCAAATTCAGCAGCAGCGGGACAAGTGGCAGGACATCATTATCGATGCCGGTGGTCGAGACTCTACTGCCCTGCGGGCCGCGCTCGTTCTCTCCGACGTTCTGCTCGTGCCGTTTGCTCCTCGGTCGTATGACGTCTGGGCTCTTGAGGATATGGCAGCCCTTATTGATGAAGCTCAAAGCGTCCGAGACGGGCTCCGCTGTTTCGCGGTGATGAACCAAGCTGATCCAGGAGAAAAGTCGACCGACAACACTGAAGCGGCAGCAGCGGTAAAGGACTTTCCTCAATTTGAGTACCTCCCGCATCCGATCCGTCGTCGCAAAGCGTTCAGCAACGCAGGTGGCGCGGGACTGGCCGTGTCGGAAATGCCAGCCAAGGATACCAAGGCTGCGTCCGAACTCGACACGCTGATTGCATCCCTTTTTAATATCCAGCCGCGATCCTGATAGGAGCCAACCACATGGCAATCACTCCGCGCCCCAGACCTGTCGCCAACGCGGCCAAAATCGCTGCGCAGGACGCTTTCATCAGCGGCGCTCCGGATGCTGCTCCGACTTCTGCGCCTGCGTCTGCGCCTGCGCCTGCGCCGCAGGAAGAGGCGCGGGAGTACGAGAAGGGGATTAAGAAAGGTAACAAGCGTCAGATTACTTTGACGATCGCGCCCGACCTCCTGGAGCGCGTTGACCAAGTCGCGAAGCGAACAGGGCAGGCTAGGGCAGCGGTCATAAACATGGCCATTTTTCAGGCCATCGAAGGTGACCTATTCCGATCGTAGCCTACCCATTATCACGTCACATTAATATTCATCCGCGATCCATCTCACGTTGAAAGAAGTGTTAAAGCGGTTGAATATGGAGGCTGTTAATGAGCGAGCCGTTGCTGTTTGCCGACTGAGGGTGTGGATTATCTGGCAGTGAGTGCCGACAGGATCATTTGGTTCAGGAACGCAGAGGCCGGACCGGAAGAGCCGGGTGATGAATGCTCGGCGGAATGGGGCATGATCGCTCTGGGATGGCAGACCGGAGTCACTGTCGCGGAGGGAGACATCGGGGCAGAGGACCTCAGCCACATTGTAGAGGGCATCATTGACAAGCCGGTCGCGGGTTATTCATTCGTTTGTGCAACTCCATCTGTCGAGGCCGGAGCGCCGAGAGACCGCCAAGCCAACGGTGTGACGTTTCAAGCTACCACGCCGCTTGTCGACTCCGGCTTGTCGGGCCTGTTCAAGGTCCGGTACGTGGTCGGTGCTGCTGGATTGGCGTACTCGCCCGGCATCCGCGGCTACCACACCTTCGTGACGGCGCCGAACGGCTATGTCGTTGTCATCGTCGCCTATGAAGATGATGTGCGCGTTGCGGCTGTTCTGCGTCCGGCTGATAAGCCACCCCATCTGTCGATGATGGGATTCCTGGACCTGGCGATCGAAGCGCTTGGCATCGAGGCGCTCAACCATGACGTCGATCTTCGAACACGCTACTAATCATCACCTTCCTTGACCTTTTTAATATTAAAGGGATCGTAAATTACACCTAATTGAACGGTAGGTTGCCCGCCTTTGCGCGTCCTTCAAAAGGCGAAGGTGGTCTTCAAAGGTGCAGGCCGATTACAGCCAGCCCGATCGCCGTCGTTCCCGCGATCGTTTTCCCGACCCCTAGAACCCGCGCGGCGGTTCCGTATCGGGTGGTCATCCATGTTCGATCGATAGCCGTTCTCAAGCTCAGAGCGCCGTCCACCATGAGGAGCGATCCGATGATAAACATGAGGATCGTCACGGCCTTCGCGAAGGTCCGGGGATTCATTTCTGAGAGCACAAATGACAAGACTAGCAGCATCGTCATTGTGCCGTAGATCGCGCCCGCTACGTCGATGACATTGCGCAGCTGGTAGTGCGTCGGTCGCCTTACCATTCGAACGAGTGTCAGCGGACGCCGGCACCTCTGGCATGACTCAATGGTCCATGGCGGCGGGAGATGCGCGACGATGTCAGCGCAGCATGGGCATCGGACTTCGGGGTTTGGTATCAGTGTCGGTTTGCGGCGTGCGCGCCCGTTGTAGACCGCCGCAGCCCTATTAGTCGTCGCCATAATCGCTTTCCTGGTCGCCCCATAGGACGTCTTCGCCGCCAGCTTCGTGGGCAAGGGCAGGGGGGTCACCCCTGAAGCAAGCGGTGTCGCCGTGGACCATCGGCCAGTCGCGGCAAAGCATCTGCTTCGCTCCGTCCATGATCGGCCAATTTCCCCGTCGTTGGCATGGATTGTTATGCCGGTCAGCCGCATCGAACCAACCACCCCCTGACCCTGTCCCGCTACCTCCACCGCCGATCCAGCTTGGGCTCCCTAGCGGCACTGCTTTTTCGTTGCTGCCGAGCTCCCGCCGGCTTTTGCGATCGTTCCACCATGTCGAAACGCCCGCCTGGCCCTGTCGTGCGCGATAGCGTTCGCGCATGTAGTCCCGGTCATCAATGCCCAATTGCAGCGCTCCTCGTCTTCTGCTCGCGACGGGCGACCGCACGCCGGTGAAGAACACCAAGCTGCTGTGCGAAATCCACGATTACGTAGGAAAACTCATCCGCGACTTCCCGCTCTGCGTCGCACGTCGGCGCGATAGACGCGGCTGCGAGGACGAGATGCGCAGCCGCGATCGGGTGAGCCACCATCAAGTGGAAGGACTGCGTTCGTAGCTCGTCGGCCAGATCGTCGTCGGGCAAGTCCGCGAGCCTCGGCGCCTCGTCGAGAGGCACCTGTAGTCCATTGGCGTTCATGGCCGGCTGCTCCCGTGCAATTCGTGTTGTTGGAATAGAGGCGCGAGCGCAGCGCGGACGTCATGGATGCGGGGTTGGACCCCACGGCCGATGCGGATCGTGCGGTAGCCTGCGTGGCCCGTCATCGCGTCGCGTTTGCTGTCGCGCTGGGCATTATGGCTTGCATCGTCGACCTCGATCAGCGCGACGATCGCCCCGGTCACGCGGTCCTGCGCGACGAAGTCGATGATCTTCTGGGAGAAGGCGTTGCGATCAGCGGGATGGCTTTTACCGATCATCCGGTGAGGGGCCTTCAACACTGCGCCCATTGCCACCTGAGCACGGAAACGGTACTCAGGCAGGCATCGCTCTAGAATGTCGAGCATCGCAAGCTCGCGAGGTGTCATGAACCGCTTGGCAAGCGGCCGCCTCCCGCCGAAGCCAGCGCCGCCACCAGACAGCGCCTTCAACATCATGAAGACCCCGAGAAGGGCGACCAGGATGGCAATATTCCTGTCCATGGTCACAGGGCCTTTGCGGAGAGAGTGTTAGTTTGGATCGGCATGCCGGTGCTCACATATCCAGGCTGAGGTTCTTCTCAGGCAGCCCACGGATTTGCTCATTTGAGGCGAGCATCGCGGGCAGGGCACTGAGGTCGTCCATGTCGAGCGGGCGCATCCCCAGCTCATCATCCTTGCGATCAGATCTGTTGTCCTGCCGGTCCGGATCGTCGACGTCCTTGATCGGCGGGATATCGCGATCGAAGTTTCTCAGGTCGGAATAGTCCGTGGTGGACTCTCCCATCGGAGGCAGATCTGTCATGTCGAGGCTGGCCGGATCGATCAGGATCGGCTCACTGTCCGCCTTGTCGAGGTCGTCGATCGCCTTGCTCAGCGCGTCATCGGCAGATTTTGTTTTCGCGCCGGACCCGTCGATGTCGAGCCGGCCGAGGCTTTCCAGCGCAGAGGTCTTGTTCCCAGGATTGCGGTCAAGCTGGCGTTCGAGCTTCTCCTGGTCATCTACCACCATGATGAGGTCATCCCTGACGCGGGTGACGACGACGTTGGTCAGGCGCTGGTTGGAGAGGTTGCTCTCATAGCTGTGCATCACGCCGATCGCCTTGTCGGCCGTCACGCCCTGCGCCATGTGCGCGTTCAGCGCATAGACGGGCATCTTGATGCCCTGGAGCCACATGAGGACCTGCGTGTTGAGCAGCTGGCTCCCACGGGTGAAATTGCCCGAATTGCGGGGTGCATTACCGCGCGCAGAATGGTGCTGTTGAGGAATTGGACGCCGGTCGTTTCGGATGTCCTTGCGGGGCTCCTGGGGCGGCTTCTGGGGGTCATCACGCGCCATGGTAGCGCCTCACGCGTTGGTCGGTTTCGACGATCAGCTGGTCGCGCGTCGAGGGCGACCTGCACATATTCGGTCACGCGAAGGTGCCGAAGCTGGCTCTCGGTGCGCTTCTGTTCACCGGTGAGATAATGGGCAATCGCGAGGCGCATGACCTCGGCCATCGACCTGGAATGCTTGGTGGCAAGCTCTTCCAGCCGCGCGTATTGCTGCGGGTCGAACCGGACGGTTCTTTGGACGTAGGGTATCTTCAAACCAACCTCCTAGCAGGGAGGCTGGTGGGCTCTGAGACGCTGCTACAATAGGGCAGTCACCCTTGGTATTGCAACGGTCAGCCGGTCGGAAACCGGAAAAATGTGATCCCATCCGATCCCAGCAAAAATGGCGGTTTTCTGCGGTTTCTTGCCCGAAAGTCGGTTGGGATCAAAAGCAACTCTGTTGGGATCACCTCGGGAGGGCTCGAAAAATGGCGAAAATCCGCCGAAAACGGCAAGCGCAGCTTGCGTAAGGTGTGCTCTACTGTAGTCCCGATCCATCATTGTTGCTCTGATCTCCTCGTGCGTCCGGTTCGATGTGAAGGTCGTCCGGGGATCCACGGGAAAAGGCCCCGCCATGCCGGCGGAAAGGTTGTCCTATCCTGCGCTCCGCGCGGGTGTCTTGGGTTCGTTTTTCGTTGATCGTCATCGGGGTCTCCGTGGGTGACGCTGAGAGCCTTGGTCTCCGTCTTTTCTATCGCTCGAGTGGCGGTTATACCGGGGTTGTTCAGAGCCCGATCAGCCTGACCAAAAGGCAAGAATATGGCGAAGTCACTGGACGCTGAAATGGCCGCGATCGAGGCCGAGGAACGCAAGCTGGCAGAGCGTCGAAAGGCGCATCTGAAGAAGCTGCGGGATACGGCGATCGACAAGGTCGAGAAGGTAGGGTTGCTTAAGCTCCCACTGGATCGACTGGAGCGGATTATGGAGGCGGTGAAGACGCTGGGCGTGGATGAGGTCGAGAAGCGGCTGACGGCGTAAGCCGGAGACGCTTCGAGGCCGAGGCCCGCTTCAATGGCCGCACGGGTGTGCTACCCTGTGCGGCCATTCTCTTTTCAGCCGGAAAGCGGCGAAGCCGGCTTGGCGGTATCAAGCAAAAAAAGGGACGCGCCAGCCGTTAGGCTGGGCGTCCCTTGCGTGCTGTTTCGATGTGGCGGGCGATTAGATCCAAGCCAGCAGATACTCGCCGTCGACGGGCTTCAGTGCTGCCATTTTGGAGAGCGTCTCAATGCAATCGGCCATCCCCGGATCGGCATCGAGGCGTCGCCGGATTCGCGGGTCCATCAGGCGTTGTCGCAGCTCTGTCATTTGGGACCATTCCAGCGATCGTTCGATCGATGCCAAGGCCCTCCAAAAGCGTGAGCGCGGCCGGGTTCGCCAGTGCGATTCCCGGGGCCGCGTCCGGGTTCAGTGACAACCGCATCTCGATGTCGCGCGCCCGGTCGGTTTGAGCGATCCGGACCCGTCGACCAAGGAACTGCGCTTCGTCCAGAATCGCGATCACGGAGGGATCGAGATCGAAGCACCGCGCGACCGTTGCCAGCGACAAATGACAGACACGCGCATCGAACTCGAACCACGAATCGCCCGTCACGCCGTAGACGGGGAGGAGCAACGCAAAGCCCAACCGCAGCGCCTGTTCGGCAAGCATATCGAGAAACGCTGCCAACTGGTCAGCAGTGATGACGGCAGCGCTTGGACCGATGCGAGCGAGCCCGGGGCGCGCTGGCCGCGTTCGTGAAGATCGGGCAGCTCGCGGCCACTCGGACAAGCTGGCGGCAGCGCATTACCGGAGGGGGGAAGGCGATCGGTCGTGCGGCGTCCAGGCGCGGCCCAATCGAAGCCGACTGGGCAGGCTATTGCTCCGGAGCCCGCGATATCTGGGCGTTGATGAAAACCCAGATTGAGCGCGAACGATGCGTCCTTATCACGCAGTTGCGGTTGCGTTCGGCAGACAAAAAAACGGCCAGCGTGAGCCGGCCCGGAGAGTTTCTAGGAGAGGATGCCTGAAAGGCGTCCCTATGCTGCAAGTGCGAACAAAGTTTTGCAACCGCCAGCGGGGTTGAACGACATATTTTCCGGACGATATCCCGCTTTGGCTGACCGCTGCGTCCCGCGCGATGAATCGGCCATCCGGAGGGACATGAGCGACACGCGTATCGGCACGATCGAGCGAGCTTTTCAGTTGGCGAAGGAGGGGGCCTGTCGCTCAGTGAGCGACATTCGCGAACGCCTGACTGCCGAAGGCTATGAAGGCGTATTCAGCCACCTGAACGGCATGAGCATCAGGCGTCAATTGAACGCCGCACTGGAAGCCCGCGGCGTAGCCGCTACCATGGATACCGACGACGAGTAGACCCGCACTGGTCATGGTCGTCAAACGGCCGTTTTAAGCGGCTCGGGCTTCTTGCCGTCCGGAAGTTTCGCGCGGAGATGTTCGTGGACTATCGACGCGGAGAACGGCTTGCCGATGAACGTCGCCTTCTCCGGCATTTCACCGGGCTCCGGTTTGATCCGGCCACTGGCAATGACGATCTCGATCCACGGCCAATGCTCGTCGACGTAGCGCGCCAGGGCAAAGCCGTTGGTGCCGCCCGGCATCTCGACGTCCGAGAAAAGGAGGGTGATGTTTTCCGCGTGCTCCGGGAGCATGGCTTTGGCCGCGTCACCGTCGTCGGCCGAATGGCAACGAAAGCCAGCATCTTCGAGAATGTCGCACGTAGACATGAGAAGAAACGGATCATCATCGACGGCCAAAGCATAGGGGGCGGTAGATAGGGTCATAAGGCAATAACCCGCTAATTCCGAAAATGGCCCCGGCAAAAAGAGCATGGCTTCAAGCCCGTTACCGAGTGGAGCGTGCCTCGATCGCCTCCTGCAGGAGGCATGCCGAAACACTTCCGCCTTGGTCTTCCCGATCAAGGAGCGCGAGTGCCATTTTCATTAGGTTCAGTGGAACGTCCACTGGCTGCCGATCGGCAGAAGGGGAGTCCGGAAGCATGTCAGTCATCCAATCTCTAATCACTTGATTGAGATTAGGCAACGCTGATGAGCGCTTCCGGAATCGCGGGTGCAATCTCTTCGTTTCGCACGCGAGCGCGATCACAGGACCACGGTCGCCATTAGTAAATCCGTCTGTAGTTGCGGTGGCTACGCACGCCAGTTTATTCAGACGCAATGAATACCGATTTGTCATTGGGCAATCGACCCAATCTCGCCACTGAACGCCTATCCCTTCGGCGTCCTAACGATCGCGACGTAGACGCCATTGTCGGCGTTGTCGGAAATTGGGAAGTGGCGCGCTGCTTGGCGCGTGTCCCACATCCGTATGGTCCGGCCGATGCCCGCTTTTTCCTAGATCATGTCGCTCCTGCCGAGTGGGTCTGGGCTGTCTCTCTGCGAGGGTCCGAGAAGCTTCTGGGTGCGATCGGCCTGACGCCGGAGGAGGGCGCTGACGCCGCTGAGTTGGGTTATTGGTTGTCCCCTGCCCATTGGGGGAGTGGCATAACGACCGAAGCCGCGAGGGCCGTCGTTGCCTTTGGTTTCGAACGTCTCGGCCTTCCCGTCATCACGTCTGGCTACTTCGTGGACAATCCTTCCTCAGGCCGGGTGCTTCGCAAGCTCGGCTTTGTGGAAACCGGGCACGTCATGCGACCTTGCCTCGCGACAGGTACCGAGGTGCCTTCAATAAGGATGGAGCTGGCCTGCCCGACGCGAGGTTAACTACGGGGAAGGCTGCTGATACAGCCTTCCCGGTTGGGATCGGAAAATAGGAAATGGTCAGATAGTCGCTGCCGTTCGCACCTTTGCCAACCAGTCGCGTCGAACTGCGATACTAGACGCAAGCCACAGCGCAGCAGCACCCATGAATCCGGCCACCTCGCCGCCTGTAGGGGCTCCGACGATGAACCCTATAATTGCTGCAACAATCAGCGCCGTCCCAAGAATATAGAACGGACGAAAGCCAGCAGCGAAAGCGATTGGTAGGAAGTGCAGCCCGACGACCAGCGCCATCGATGGCGGCAGAAGATCGGGCCGATGCAGGTTCATGACGATGTTGGCGGCAAGAAAAAGGCCGACGCCTTCACCGATGCTGCTCCACATGATGGCTCGTTCTTCCCTTGGCGACGGCTTGATGCCCTCGCCGGGGGTGCGGATCACATAGCTTGCGGCGAAACCAATCACGACGAACACCAGGAAGGGAAGCGCCAGAGCGACCCCGGACAAGTGCCACTGCCAATATAGCGTCACCGAAGCGAAGACTGCTCCGAAGAAGCTCATAATCAGCGCGCCCCATGCCCCCACAGACGGTCCCCTTTTCTCTACGTAGCCGGCTCACAGTACGTTTGCCGTTTGAACTGGTCGAGGGACGTTTCCAGTTCGTCCGCTTAGCCGCCCGGAGGCTGCCTGTCGGGGTTGAGGAAGAGCCGGCGCGCCGGCCGTTCCTAAACGTCGCGATCCGGTGTCAAAGGACGCTTGACTATCGAGCTGCTCAGGCGGCCGAGGTCCAGGGGTTGAGAAGCGTCACGCCGGTTCCCGCAAAGTCGGCAATGTTCCGGGTTACGACCGTCAGATCATGGGCCAGCCCAGTCGCCGCGATCCACGCGTCGCGCTCGCTTTTTGTTTCCGGGACGTGCAGCCACGCGCAGCGCAGGGCGATCGTCGTGTCTATAGGAAGGACGCGACCGGAGAACGCTGGCATAACCTTTTCGTGAAGCCAGAGCCGTAACACACCGGCCTGCCTGGCATCGCGTCTCTCAAGAAGCTCGATGCCGAGCTCGACCTCCATGATCGTAACAACCGAGAGGTACATGTCGGCCTGATCGATGGTGCCGGCCCATGCCTCCACGGCCGGACTGATCTTTCCGCTGCGACGCTTGCGCAGTTCGGAGAGGACGTTGGTGTCTAGCAGGTACATCAGTCGAATACTGCCGGCCGCGGAAAGGACTTTGCCCGTGTGAAGTCGACCTCGATGTCGCCAACCTCGTCCATGTCCAGCGCGTCGAGAATGTTGCCGGGGGGTGCCTTCAGCCGCTCATATTCGGCGAACGGCATCACTGCGATGATCGGCCGGCCGCGCTCGGTGATGATGACGGGGCCGTCCACGGCCGCGCGCTTGATGCGCCCCGGTTCGCGATTGAAATCGCGACTGGAAAAAGTTTGCATTTCGGGTTGACCTTGTTTGTCGTGACGTACAGACATTGTCGCAGGTGGCGGAATTGTCAATGTTCGTCATGCGGCCATGAAACCGAGCGCGTGACGATCGCAGCAAGTCCGAGGCCTCACCCGAAGGAGAATATGATGAAGGTCCAGGACATGATGCGGGGGTACGATTACGACCTGCCGCTGCTCGACGTGCTGAACAACAACGAGAAGGACGACAACGGCGATCTGCAGGTATCGGTCGATCGCAGGGTGCTTGCAGGCGCCACGGTCGGCATCGGCCTTGACGTTGCCTATCTCGCGATCACGGAGTTGCAGGAGGCGTTTACTGCGCTTGCGAGCGACGTCCGCAACACGACGGGATACGGCGAGGACCACAAGGATATCGAAGAGATCCTGCGCGACAAGAACCCGTACCAGATGCGCCTTTGGTATCTGCTGTACGACACGCCGATCGAGCAGGCGATCACCGAGTTGGCCTGGCTGCAGAGCTTGACATATCGTCGTGGCCGGATGTGCAACGTGATGCGTGAGCAGAAGCTACCGGTGCTGTACGCGACGAACGCTGAACTGTGTGAAGGTCGCACGGCCGCGCAGATCATAACCAATGTGTCGAGCGCAGGCTGACAACGGAAACCTGGTCAGGCGACCAGGGCGAAAGACTCTCCGGGTGATGTGGCCGGCACCGGGAGACGCGGAAGGGCTGGATGGGATTGTCGGTGCGGACCACGAACTGGTCGACCCCGGTATTCTCGAGAAGCTTAATGGCGACGGGGTAGGCGTTCTCGAACGACGCGAGCGAACTGCGACGAGCCAAGAGCGCAATGACGGTCATGTTGATGTCCCTTCGGGGTTGATGTCCTTCGGGTGAAGTTCTTCGGGTGGCGTGCCGTATGGCGAGTGGAACGGCCGGAACGGCTCGTTCATGGGAAATTGAGGATGAACCGTCTAACGGGGGTGGTGGACCGGAATCGTCGCTAACGCGTTCAGCCTGTCTATCCACCGTTTCGACGGGGGATCATTCGATCGACGGGGTCGGGACCGCTGCTATCGGTTCCGGCCCCGTTATCGTTTCAACGCGAAAGGGCGTTAGTGCAATTCGGACAAGAGCCGCTGCGCAGCTGAGTAAATCTTTTCTTCTTCGCGCTCGATTAGCCGTTCGAGTGCAGCGTGAAAGCCGGCATGCTCTGGCGGTATACCCGGACCAATTGGCTTGAACGGACCGGGCGTGCCAGTCACCGAAATGGGCGGAATATGCTAAGCGGAGATCAAGCGTTCGCTCGGCTAAAGCACAGCCACACCTTCACCTTGTTCGAGCCGTTCACGTTGCTCTCAGCGCTCGCCATGGTGACGAGCCGAGTCGGCTCGGTTGCAATGACGACGTTCGCGCAAAAAATGGATGGAGTTCAACTCTACAAGTTGTTCGGCCACTCTGTCCGCGAATATCTCCAGGTCGGTGCCTCCAAGCGGCCCCTGCCTACAAAAGTCTCGAAGCGCTGTTGGAGATCGCGATGGATGAATTGCGCGCGCGGAGAAAGTCCCTGTTCTAAAAGTGTGGACCGAGCCGGTTTCTCCAGTCCAGTCATGCAGATACTGTATGATGTGCGCACTGAGCTGACGATAGCCTTGTGCACCGAGCACGCCTCGCAGCGTCGTAGCTTGGGCTATCTTCTCGCTTGTGACCCGATATTGTGCCTTCGTCAGGTTGGCAGCGTCATGGATACCCAGCTTGTTGTAGAGCATCTCGCCGCCGCAGTTAATCCTAAGGATCGACCACTGCGCAAGTGCCTCAGGCGGCTTGATCGGCTTGGCAGAGCTCCGCTGCAAGTCGTCGCGACAATTCAATACGCAGGTTGGCGGTAGCCCCTCCTCGAACTGCATCTCAGCGAAGAGCGTATGAACGGTATGCGGCTCGAGCCCTCCGATCGCGGCCACTTGAGCATCATCGACACGTGCACAAGCCTTAGGGCGATCAGTATGGGATCGATCGATGGCCTGCTCGATCACTCTCTTGTTCTTAAGAATCATTCTATAAAAACGACGCTGCTCGCAGCGGAAGGATTCATGATTCAATAGATTCTAATTCGCGGCCGAAAACCGGCTTATTCCCAGTAGCTTACGAGAAGTGTCCTGACCTTGCGGGGGAGTTTCGCTGACCCATTGGGGGCTACATCCTGTCCTGCCGGGGGAAGCTTCCTGACTGATTGGGGTTATCCTGACCATTTGGGGGCGGCGGGAATATCGCGTTCAGATCGGTTTTCCGATCCCAGTTTCCGCGACAAATTTCGCAAAATCGACAGTTTGGGCAACAAGAACGCATGCTCGTCGCGACTCGAGACTTTAACAGGGCTTTTCCAGATCTGACACCGTCATCATCCTGACCACTTGGGGGACGCTGAATCCAAAATCGTCCTGACCTGACTTGACGGTGGAGGTCAGGTCAGGCAGCAATCACGCCTCTGACCTCTGATTCTGATCGTGTTATGGCATGGAAGCCGGCGATAGTGAAAGTGTTGTTGTAGTCGAGGAGGCCACCGAGGAGCCGCTTCCGGGCCGTTCGATGCGCGTGGCTGCGGCATTGCGCGCTAAAGGCGGCGACGAGTTCGCAAAGCCGGGCAATATCATCGAGGTGAAGTTCGTCAAAGGCGAATCGCTGAGCCTTACGGCATCGCGCTTACTGGCTTTGATGATTTTAACAGCAGGCGGGGATGCTTGGGAAGACAAGCCACACCGAATGCGAAAGGCCGACATTCGCCGCGGCCATAAAGGCAATGAGCGGATCACGGACATGCTCCAGGAACTCCATCGGACACTGTTTGCTGTCGATGATCGATCATGGCGCGGGAAGAAGGCCACCACCCTGTTCTCTCTCATTTCCCGATCGCGGGAAGAAACGGAGGAGGAGGGCGAGGCCGGGTGGATTGAATGGGAATTTACCGCTGATGCTAGAAAACTAATTCAGGCATCCGAGACTTATGCGGTCCTGAACCGTCAGGCAGTCCTCGGTTTTCGCTCGAACTATGCGCTCAAGCTTTATGAACTGGGGGCGCTTCGGCTGCATCGCAGGCAGGCAACATGGCGCGGGGATATGACCGCGCTGCGCGCTGCTCTCGGCATACCTCCCGAAGTTTACACCGATTTTGCGCAGCTTCGGCGGAAGGTACTTGAGAAAGCAAAGGCTGAGATTGATCAGCTTGCGCATTTCCGCGTCGAGTGGCGGGAGATCAGGCAGGGTCGGACCGTCGTGGAGATTGAATTCCGGTTTGAACCGAAGGACACACCAGCGCTCATCGCCACCGTCGATGAGCTCGAACGCCATTCCGGCGGGCGTCGACAGCGGCGGGATGGAACGGTCGAAGTGATGACGACCGTGCCTGCCATCGCAGTGCAGAAGCCGGCCCCCGTTCCAGCGAAGTCGGCTGAGCTCATCTTTCCGTCGGGATCAATCCGATTTGGAGCAGATGAGCTTGCGGCGATTGCCCGGCACGACGGCGGGGGCTGGGACATCGATCTGATCGCAGACGGCTTCAGACAGCAAATGGGCGATCGGATTGAGAAGGTTCGAGGAGCAAAATTGCTAAAAGCTTGGACGGGATTTTGTGAGGGTTGGGTTACTCGGCGGGGCAGGGCTTCGTAAAAAATTGCACGCGTGCAATTTCGTTTGCCCCCAAAAGGTCAGGATAGCCTCGGAGCTGACCAAGGGTGCATTTCTCGCCACACCAGCTTTCGCAATTTTTAAGTTTATTGACAAAAAAGCGCAAGTAAGCGAACCATGCCCCAGATTTCAAAAAGGTGGGCATGTGACATCGGCATTGGATATTGAGGGCGCCCAAGACTTAGTGTCGGTAGCGACGCTCGCTGCCCGCACGTCGTCGGTGCTCGAGAAGCTCCGGGATTCTGCGCGGAGTGCTCGTGCTGGTGATCGGCGCGAACCTACATTTACCATAAGCAAGGCCGCCGAGCTGGTGGGACGAACGGCCGCTGCAATCCGAGATGCCGAAAAAGATGGTCGGCTTCCAGAGCCGGTGCGCGGCGAGAATAACCGGCGGGAGCGATACACGCTTGCTCAGATTAACGACATGCGGGGGGTGTTCGGGACGCGGCCTTATCGCACCGCTGAAGATCCGTGCTGCGTCGTTGCGGTCCAGAACTTCAAGGGGGGCGTCGGGAAATCGACGCTCGCGGTCCACCTTTCCCAGTACCTAGCAATTCACGGGTATCGCGTTGCATTGATTGATTGCGACAGCCAGGCGTCCGCGACAACACTTTTTGGGTATGTCCCTGATCTGGATCTTACGGAGGATGACACGCTCTATCCGTTCCTGCGGGAAGAGGAGCGGACATCGCTCGATTACGCGTTGCGCAAGACGCACTTCGACGGACTTGAGCTAATTCCGGCTAATTTGCGGTTGTTCAACTCTGAATATGAACTGGCAGCAAGGATGGCACGTGGCAGCGGCGAACTGCTCGACCGCCTGAGGATAGGCATCGACAGCATTTCGGATAGGTTCGACGTGATCGTGATGGACCCGCCCCCCGCGCTCGGCGCTATCTCGCTTTCAGTCCTTCGCGCCGCCAATGCACTCATTGTGCCGGTGCCGCCGACAGTGATGGACTTTTCCTCAACCGCAGCATTTCTGTCGATGCTCGACGAGACGATCGAACAGCTGACGGAACGCGGCCTCGCTCCCGATCTGCAGTTCCTTCGGTTTGTTGCGTCGAAGGTCGACGAGAACAAGTCGATGCAGAAAGAACTGCTCAACCTCATGCGAACCCTTTTCGGGCATGCCATGATCCGCACGCCGCTAAAGGATTCCGCTGAGATCGACAACGCTACGGCGCGATTAATGACGGTCTATGAGTTAGACGGGCCAGCCACCAGCTCGCAGGTTCGTAACCGATGCCTCGCCTATCTCGACGGTGTAAATCAGGAAATCGAGGTCGATGTGCGGTCGATGTGGCCAAGCCATCGTGCCCGCTTGCGCCAGGAGGCACTGGCGTGAAAACGCGAAATTGCACGCGTGCAATTTGCGAGAACCGGAGGGCCGCATGAGCGGGAAGAACAGTGGATTTGCAGCCGATCTCGCTGCCGGAATCGACCTTAGCAATGAGGCCGCGCCGAGACGTAGCGGGATCGCAAACAATGTTCTCACGGGGCGAAGCAACCGAATTGCGGAACTCGCTTCGGGTGCCGTGATCACCCGGACCCACGAACTGGTCGATCCAGCACGCTGTCGCATGTGGTCCGGGCATAATCGCGAATATGGGTTGCTGAACGAGCAACGCTGCGAAGATTTGATCGAGAGCATCAAGGCGCAGGGTCGGCAGGAGATGCCGGCCATCGTCCGCCGCGTTTCGGGCGATCCGGATTGCGACTTCGAGGTAATCTGCGGGGCGCGCCGCCACTGGACGATCAGCTGGCTTCGGTCGCACAACTATCCAGAGTTCAAATTCCTTGTCGACATTCGGGAAATCGGCGATGAGGAAGCGTTCCGGCTGGCTGACATTGAAAACCGAGCGCGCGATGATCTTACCGACCTCGAGCGCGCGCGCGATTATCTTCGGGCGCTCGACGCCTATTATGGAGGGCGCCAAAAGACGATGGCGGAGAGGATCAACGTCAGTGAAAGCTGGCTAACTCGGTATCTTGATCTGGCGCGCCTGCCCGAGTCCTTAATGGCGGCATTCCCGGAACCGCAGTTGCTTACCATCCGAAACGTGATCGCTTTGAAGCCACTACTGAAGCCGGAGGAAAAGCGAGTTCGGGTCTTTCAGGAGGCTGCAATGCTAAGGAAGCGGCAGATAGACACCGGAACCCCGATGCCCGTCCTTGATATCATCCGGGCGTTGAGCGCAGTTGCGCCCCCCCCCAGAAAGTCAGGATCCCCCAAAAGGTCAGGATTGGTCCAGACCATCTCGTCCGCTAAGGGGAAGGCTGTTCTTCGGATCGAAAGCGCCGATCGCAAGGGTGTCCGCCTGACGCTGTTACATAAAAGTGGAGCTTCTCGGGAAGACGCGGAGAAGGCAATACGAGAGGTGCTCGACCAGCACTGGACGTAAGGGAGATACCAGGACTCAATGCGTTGAGCTTCTCTACAACGCGTCCTTCTGGGCAGTGAGGTTGAATCTAGGAGATTGGCTCTCCCGCAGGACCGATCACACCGAACTTCTCGAGGACGAGATCTAGAGCCGCCATCTCGCGATCAAAAGCCGTCAAGGTTGGTTCGAGCTCCGTCAGCTGTCGGGGTGGGGCGCGGGGTCGTCCGACCTGTCGGGTGACGTACCCGAACGCTATTGCGATATCCGGAGCCATATAGGCGCGCCAAGCCATTCGACCGCTGACCTCGGCGAGCAGTTCGAGGTCCGCGGCGCGTGCAAGCAGCTTTCCGGCCCCCGAAAGTGTCATGTTTAAACGCTGTGCAATTTGACGCGGGCTCACCACCGGCGCGAACTGAACCAGAGCGGCGAGTTCCAGAAGCCTACCAGGCCGGTGCGCGGCACGGATCGCTTCGGCTGTCCGCAGCCGGTGATCCTCAAGCGCCTGGAGTCGATCAAGAGCCTCGTCGGCGCGATCGGCAAGACCACGCAGGTTGCGTACGATGATGGCCTCGCCCTCGCGCGGAGCGAGGCGCATCGCCTTATCACCGACTGTGAGACACGGGAGCGTTGCCCGAGTGATGGCCATCGAGCGGAGCAGGACGGGGAACGTCAGCCACGGAGCGATGGTAGCGTCGGCTCGCGCATGATACGCGGTGACCTCGAGAGTCCGAAGTAATGCGGGGCGCCGGTTCCAGTCCTCGCCCACGGCGGTCGGCATAGTGACAATGTCCCGCCAATAGTGCGGCGTGTGTTGCCGCAACCGCGCTTGCCATTCGTGCAAGGCCCCGGGATCTTCCGTATGGGTCGGGACCAGCGGTCGACCGGGGAGTTTGATCGCACATTCACGACCAAAAATGTCGATTTCGTCAATTTCGACAGACTGCCCCCTGAGTGCGGTGGCATACCCCGTCCAAGAAGCCCGAATGGCCCACGACGCAGCGACCGGACTGACGCAGACGCGGGCATCTAGCCTGCCTATGGCCGCCGCGGCGCGCTCAATAGCAGTCACGAGTTTGGGGGTCCAAACCGGCTTCGAAAGGTCAGGAATAGCGCGCGTCACAATGTCATTATATCCCGAACGTGGCATCTCAGTCTAGCATGGGCAGGTCATCGAACTATGCGTATTCAATAATTGCAGTTATCACATAAGCGTAATTGACCATCCTGCATAAGGTGCGGTAGATGCGTTGCGGAGGAGTAAGGCGCGCAATGAGCACCGAAACCGCGTCGGAAGGGCATGAGTCCGCTATTGCGGCATCTGAGGCAAGCGTGCCCACCATCAGACCGCCGGACGACCTCTCCTGGATCGTTGTACGGATGCGTGCGGGCGAGCGCATCGCCGTCAACGAGGCGCTTATCGCCGCTTATCAGGCGGCCTCGTCGCCCCACAGCATCCGGGCGGTCAAATCCGACATTGCGGCGTTTGATGCTTGGTGTCGGCACACTAACCGGATCGCGCTACCGGCGACGGCCGAGACTGTGGCCGACTATCTTGATGCCCGAGCAGGAAAGGGGAGCCGGCCGGCTTCGTTGTCCCGCTACAAGGCGTCGATCGCCAAAATCCATCAATTGCTTGATCTCAAGGATCCGACGCCCGCCCCGCTGGTCAAGCTGCGGCTACAGGCTGTACGTCGCAAGAAGGGGACGGCCCAGAAACAGGCGCGGCCGCTCCGGTTCAAAGGTCCAGTACGCGACGTCGAGCGCGACAAGGCGCGCGGGCTCAATATCCGGGCCTTGCTCGAAAGCTGCGGGGATGATCTGCCTGAACTGCGCGATCGCGCGCTCCTGTCGACTGCGTATGACACAGGTTTGCGCGCATCTGAGCTGGTGGCAGTCGCCATCGACCATATCAAGGAAGCGATCGACCCCGAAGCGCGGCTGCTGCAAATCCTGCGACACAAGGGTGATCAGGATGGGGAGGGAGCCACCGCCTATCTTAGCCCGCGGACCGTTGCGGCGATAGCTGCCTGGACCGAGGCGGCCGAGATCACGACCGGGCCGCTTTTCCGACGGGTGCAAGTTCGTCGTTACAAGGCTCGCGCAGCGGTGCGTGGCCGCTCGATCCATAGCATCTCGGGGCGGGAGACGTGGGATCTGCGCAAGACACTTTCCAAACCTGCGGTGAAGGCGCGCGTGGCGTATGACGTTGGCATTGTAGCGTTGCATCCAGGCTCGATAGGACAGATCTTTCGATCGATTATCCAGCGCGCGTTTAACCGCAGTGCGCTGCCCGACCTGACTGAAGAGGATATCGCTCGACTGCTCAAAGGCATCAGCTCCCACTCGACGCGGATTGGGCTTAACCAGGACCTGTTTGCCAGTGGTGAGGACCTGGCGGGTATTATGGACGCTTTGCGATGGAAATCAGCGCGGATGCCGCTTGCGTACAATCGCAATCTTGCGGCAGAGCAAGGTGCCGCCGGTCGCCTTATGGCAAAGATCGCTTGATCCTTCGAGAATTGGACCGTTTACATTTCGATAACATTTGGTGGAAAGCGGTCCGTCCGCTTTCAGGAGGCGAACGGCGTAAGCGTACATTCGTTCAGGCAGCTAGGCAGGGGGCTGTAGCGTCATTTTGGGTGGAAAGCGGCCCTTCCGCTTTCGAGCGGCGATCGGCGTAAGCAGACGTTCGTTCATGGTGCCGGGTGAGGGAGCGGCACTGCCATTTGGGTGGAAACCGGCCCGTCCGCTCTTCGGCGACGATCATTGTGAACGGACGTCTTTACCGAGGTATGCGGCCTATCTTGGCCACTAAGTCAAAGGGTAGAAAGGGTTAAAGAACGCGCTGCTCGCCCTTGCTTCGTGGAACGATTGCTGCCCCCTTGCGCTACCATTAGCCGGGAGGAAGATAATTTACGCATCAAGCACTATTCCGGGCTTGAATCACGTCAATCAATAAGCTGGTCAAGATGGAGGTAGTAGTCTTGGAAGTCCGCAAACTCACGAAGTTTTTGCATGTCGAGAACCGAAACAGATCTACCATTTCGCGCAATCAAACCGGTCTTTTCTAGTTCTTTAACCATTCTGTTTACGTGAACTGTAGTTAGTCCCAGCGCATCGCTCATGTGCTCCTGCGTCATCGGGACCTTGCTCATTTCGCCATTTTGGAAAGTCACGGCTTCCAGACGAATCGCTATTTCGCAGAGGAGATGAGCAAGCCGCATCAAGGCGCTCCGGCGGCCAATATTGGTCATCCACTCCCATGCAATCGAACCGTCGACCAGCGTATCCCGCCAAAGGGCTTTCGCTATTGCAGGACGCACGGCCGCGAGGTCCAGAAGTGCCTGTCGAGGGATGCGCGCCACCATGATCGCGCTGAGCGCTTGCACGCTGTGATCAGCAAATTTAAGCAGCGAGTTTTGTATGTCGACCGCGTCGCCAGGAACTTGCAACGCTACGATTTGTCGACCGCCGTCCCCTACAACTTTCTGCCGGTACGCAAAGCCGCTAAGCAGTACGTACGCGAACGATGCCCTGTCGCCTTGGCGTACTAGGTATCGGCTCGGCTCCAGCTTGTTTACCGTGTACGGCAGCCCTAGAAGTGCGGATTCGTCTTCCGCTTGAAGATGATTGCGACGCTTGAGCTTGTTGAGCAACGGCTGCAGAGTGAGGCGTTCCATGGTGAACTCTGAATCGTTTGTGGGAGCGCGACACTCTTATTCGCCGGCAGCAATCTGGCCGACGATGCCCTGCGATAACGCGGATCAGCTGGTCATTAATTGCTTTATGTTGGTAACCGGGCGACAGTTTGCACCGATTGAAACAAACCAGATTGCTCGTTTCTGCAATAATTGTTGGCGATTGTGCCGCATAACCGACGTTTGTTTATATTCCTTGTGAGTTGAGATTTGCTCGGTTCTTCCGATCCAACGGCGTTCGAGCAGGTAAATTAGCTGTGATTACGTCGCGGGCTTATCGATCGTATTCGTAGTTCGGTTATTGTAACCTCTACGCCGTTTCACGTTCCGAAAGGCGCCAAACCGATGGCCGTGCCGTAAGTTATAGTCAGGAACGTGTCGTTGACCCGTTAAGGTTTGGAATGAGGCGCTGCCAACTCGTCCGTGCAATCTATTTTTCAATGTTCCAACGATGGCTGGCAGTAACGTGTGGGACGGCCGTATTGTTACTTCGGTTCATCGAGTGCCACGGCTACATCGTCCTGCCCTCTGTCCGCGGTTTCGACGATGTCGATCGCGTCGCCGATCCTGATAGTAGTGCGCGCGCGCAGTCCATAAATCTGGCTCTTCACCAGGAGCAGTGCGGCATGTTGATGGGCATCGTCGTCACAAAGAGGCCCGACAAAGTCGGTGATTGCAGCTTCAAACGCTAGCTGTGGCAGCATCGAAAAAGCGAAAATATTAATCGACGCATAGCCATATAAACATTCGACATTATATGTCGTTATTATCGTTGCCTTATTTCTGTCGAGCCGCATGGGATTAGGAAATTAAATAACCTCGTTCCTATCCCACTGGACGAAAAGCAGCGGCTGCTCTGTATGCCAAGCTATGACGTGCCCAAACGGGAATCTGATGCTAATTACGATCGTATCGTAGAGTTGGCGGCTGATATCTTTGGCGTACCGATATGCCTGGTTTCGTTAGTCGGCGAGGATCGGCAATGGTTGCCGGGTCGAGTTGGCTTGGACGTCTTATCGACACCACGCGAAATTGCTTTCTGCGCGCACACGATCCTGTCCGATAAACCTACAATTATTCCCGATGCCAGCGACGACGTACGTTTTCGTGATAATCCTTTTGTCACGGGGAAGGACCATATCCGTTTTTACGCAGGGGCCCCCTTGGTCAGCATGGATGGGGTCAAACTCGGCGCATTCTGTATCCTTGACCGATTAGCGCGGTTCGATTTCAGCTCTGCTGACATCGAGCGGCTGGTCTGCTTCGCAGAAATCGTTTCGCAGCTACTGGAAAAAGGTCGGTCGGCTCGGACCGGGAGGATTGTGACCAGCTTCTCCGAAACCACCGGGACCGCTTTGGTCACGTGTGACCACGCCGGCACAATTACATGGTGGAATGCCGCCGCATGCAAGCTGTTTGGGTATCCGGAAGCAGAAGCGATAGGGCGGCAGCTCGAGCTTATAATCCCGGATCGGTTTCAGCAGGCTCATGCAGCAGGGTTGGCTCGGCTCAGTAATGGTGCACCTCCGGCTCTCAATGGAAAACGGGTGGAAATTATCGCACGCCGCAGCGATGGACGAGAGTTCCCAGCCGAACTTGCCATATCGATCTGGCAGGGTCCGGCGGGCATTGAGTTCGGTGCTCATATTCATGACATCACTGATCGACGGGATAAGGAGCAACGACTGCGCCATCTGGCAAGCCATGATGCCCTAACCGGTCTACTCAACCGCGGCGAGTTTCGCGCACTTCTCTATCAATGCTTCGATGATCAGGAAGCCGCTGCCGTCATCGCGCTGGATCTGGACGGGTTCAAGCGGGTCAACGATGCATTCGGGCACGAGGCCGGAGATACGCTTTTGCAGATGATTGCAGTGCGGATGATCGCTGCGATAGAAGGGGGAGCAATTCTGGCGCGCGTAGGCGGTGACGAGTTCTGCTTACTGCTGCCCAGATGTACGGACCTGGTTCAGATTGGTGCATCCGCTCAGCAGTTGTTGGATGCGTTTGCCGAAGCCTTCGTCATTGGTGATCACTCGGTCACAATCGGAGCCAGCATCGGTATCGCGCTTGCGCCGCTGCATGCGACCGAAGCCGACGAATTGCTCGTGTGTGCCGATCTTGCCTTATTCAAATCTAAAAAGCAGGGTGGTCGCTCATATTGTATGTTCAGTGCCGTTATGGCGCGCGAGCAGGCGGCGCGACGCGCATTCAGAGACGAATTGCGCCGGGCATTCGAACAAGGCCAATGGCGTCTATTCTACCAGCCGCAGGTCTGCTTGCGAGATGGAGCTCTCATTGGTGTTGAGGCACTCTTGCGTTGGCAACATCCAACGCGCGGACTCCTTTATCCGGCGGCATTCATGCCTTTGTTAGAAAGCCATATCGTCGCCTATGAAGTGGGCTGTTGGGTGCTCGACGAAGCATGTCGTCAACTCGCCGCGTGGCGCAACCAGGGGCTTATGATAGCGAGAGTCGGCGTAAACTTGTTCGCTGCCCAATTCAGGGCTGGAACTCTCGAAACGATGGTAAGCGCTGCATTGATGGCTCACGCTTTACGACCGGAAGACATCGAGCTGGAGATTACGGAAACCATCGCGCTAGGCCATGATGACGATGCACTGGGGCCGCTCAAAAACCTTTATGATGCTGGGGTCGGCATCGCGCTAGACGATTTCGGTACCGGTTTTGCCTCACTAAGCACGTTACAGCACTTTCCCCTGACTCGTCTCAAGATCGACCGGGCCTTCGTCCAAAACATTATGACGGACCCGCAAAGCGCGATTATCGCAAAGAATGTGGCGGCAATCGGCAGGGGACTTGGCTTGTCCGTCATTGCCGAAGGTATCGAAACGGTGGAGCAGGAACGAGCGCTTCTCGCCGTCGGCTGTGACGAGGGTCAAGGTTTCCGATACGGGCAGGCAGTCGATGGCACCACGATGGAGCGATGGATGGTTGCGGTACCGGCTATGTCAACCGCGCGCTGATCCCAACTATGCTACGCGTAATCGACGGTGCAGGTAGCCATCGTCAAATCCTGCTATCCGGACGATCATATCTGGATCGATAATTTCAAGACTGCCGCGCCCCAAGGCCATCGCCCCTTGTAGGCGCAATTCCTTGAGTACGCGAT
Source organism: Sphingomonas sp. PsM26 (assembly GCA_030433805.1). Classification (GTDB taxonomy): domain Bacteria; phylum Pseudomonadota; class Alphaproteobacteria; order Sphingomonadales; family Sphingomonadaceae; genus Sphingomonas. The sequence continues at coordinate 25,197 of JARUXA010000032.1, forward strand.
TGATGTGCACAGCGGTCATGCCCAGCGCATCGGCCAGAAGGATTTGCGAGAGCGGCAGAGACAGGGAGTCCTCAGCATTGAGGCCAATGTTACGCGCTCGCAAATAAAGCTCGCACATGAGATGCGCTACGCGCTCAGTACTTGTTCGTCGTCCCATGCTCGTGATCCAAGCGCGCATCGTGCCTTCGTCAATCAGTTGCGAAATATACATAGCACGCGCGATCGCCGGGCGGCGATCCATGAGCGCATCCATATCAACGCGTTCGATCGTCGCAACTTTTGCCGGCGTAATCGTCTGGATGCTATGATCCATTTCCGCCAGAAGTCCGATATGCAAATCGCAGGCGTCGCCGGGCATAAGGAACGCAAGCACTTGCCGGGTGCCGCTTGGCAGCACCTTGTAGCGACATGCCCAGCCTTCAAGCATTATGAACACCGGACCCGGTCGATCGCCCTCGCGGATCAGGTCGTGCCTTGCGGGAAAATGGCGGGACCGTGAGCTTGCCGCAGCTAGCGATTTCACATCTTCATCGTCGAGTGTGGCGAAACCACATAATTTATCTGTGAAGCGATTACCCATCGCTCCTTGTCACATGCTTGTCGAATTTATCATATTGCTCAATGTTATAGACAAATATTGATCCCAGTGGAGTTTAATCGCAATAGATCTGCTAGACCAACGTCATCGTCGGCTCAACATAGGCTCTGACGACTGTGGGCATCGAAGCGCTCTCGCCTGCTTGGAGCGCAACAATGGTCGATCTCTCCAACGATAATGAGCTTGTGCGACCCGTTCCTGGGCTTCACGAGCCCGATGCCCATGGCCAGGCCGCGATGCTACTGGTTGAAAGTCTCATCCACGGTTTGATTGCACGGTCAGTTATCCAGGTTGCAGATGCAATCGATATGGTGACGGTTGCGATTGACGTCAAAATGGAGATCGCCGCAGATCTCGGCGACAATCAAGATACGAAGGACAAGACCCTTGGGCTTCTATCGGTTATCCGCGAAAGCCTGAGCCTGGATATTGACTAACCTACAACCGAAACCGGTCCGCCTCGCAAACTCTCTTCGATCTTTACATAGATGAACTATCTGAGCCGGTTTGTCCCTACGCTTAAATAGCGGGTGGGGCTTACCCGAAGAGAATGCTCAAGACACGTCGCAAATACCGATCGGGGGCAATATGCATGTTGAGTTAAGCTCACATCTACACGCCATGCAAATCCTGTCTCCACCCGAGTTGGAAGCCGGATTGCTAGAGTTGTTCGCGCCGACACTTTCGTCGACGCCGCTCAATACGGCAGCCCTTCGAAGCGAGCATGCGCGTCTCTGGCGAGCGGATGCAATCCACCGCGCGAGGAACATGGCCCAACTCACACGCTCATTTGCGGAGGTCGTGGACCATCCCTCGCGGCGCAGGCTGCCAACTGAGGTGACAACCCAGGCGAGGCGCCTCTCCAGAGCTTACGAAGAGCTTGGAGTACAAAGCGACGCCCTAGCGCATGTGCCCTGCGCCGCTTTACTCACTGAGATCACCACCCGATTAGCGGACATATTTGGCCGTTCAAGGCAGATTGCGCTAACGATTTCCGCAGAGGCGGTTCTGCTTCCAACGGATGTACGACGTGCACTCGTGCTGATGGCTAGCGAGTTGGTTATCAATGCCTTGAAGTACGGATATTCGACAGAGGCCGGCGGTACAATAACGGTCACTTTGGCCGCCAATCATGGCGTGGTGGAACTGATTGTCGAGGATGATGGGATCGGCGACGCCGAAACCTATACCCCAGGGCAGGGCGGCGGGTTACTCCATCAACTCAGTGCCGTCATTGGCGCGAAGGTGACGAGGACATCGGGCAGGAAGGGGCATGGCTTTCGAGTTGTAACGACTGTGCCGATCAACGCTTCGCTTGGCGATTGCTGTTGAGTTCGATTGATCCGTCACAAGAGGCACCGTTCGCTAGATCTAGTATTCAAGACGTTTCCACACATCATGATGCGGAATGGCTTGCAAGGGCAATGGATCGGGTGTTGCTTGGCGACTGAGCTACCTTTTAGGAGGTCTACCAACGTACTTCCACAAAGCTGTTTGGTATTTGCCTACGCATTCTTGCGGAACGTGCGGAAGCCGAGGACGCGCTACACGAGACCTACGTCATTATTTGGCGTCGGGCGGCGATGTACGACGAGACGCGTGGCGCGGCGATGACCTGGATGATGACCATCGCGAGAAACCGTGCAGTTGACCGGCTACGCAGCTCCGGCCGAATGTCTACGGCGCCAATCGAGCTAGTAGAGCATATCGCGGACAGCCGCCCGCTCGCATTCGAAATTTTGGAAATGCGCGACGAGCAGCGTCAGCTATCGGATGGTCTCCAAACAATCGATCCTCTCGACGCTCTCCTGATCCGCACCGAATTCCTCGAAGGATCGACCTACGCGGAATTGGCACAGCGGACAGGTATGCCGCTCGGCACCGTCAAAAGCCGTGTACGGCGGGCACTACCAAAATTGCGAGCGTTTTTTCCGTGACGCGTGGGTTAGAGAACGGTCAAACTCATACAGTTTTGACACCGGCACCCCGCCCTCGGTTTTCCAAGGGTTAGCGAGAGTCGTAGCCTGTTCACAAAGTCGGCTGCTCAAGATGGCAACCGGTTCGGTTATGCCCGCCAAAGCGCGTTAGAGATCGAACAGAACAAATTTGCCATACCGTGGATCTATGGCAAACATTAGAATTGGCCGTTAGACGCCAATAGCTAACAAGTTGCGGATTTTGGCGCGGGTGAACGGCTTTTCCGACCGTGGAAGACCTCGAAATCGCTCCTCGATACTGCCCACCTCGTAGCCGGTGCAGAGGATGGTAAAAACTTCTTTAGCGATAAGCCGGTCCACTACCGGCGTACTCATGCTGCCATCGAGATTGAGGTCGACGATAGCGACGTCGATTTTAGAACAGTGTTCGATCCACCCAACCGCGTTTGGTATGTCAGTCGCCCACATCACGGTAGCGCCGAGCTCTTCCAGGTAAGACACCAAGCCAATCGCGACGAGTGCGTCGTCCTCAACCACCAGAATGTGGCGACTTTCAAGCCAGGGTGCCCGGTCATCCATGAAGGTCGCCTGAATGATTGTGTCTCAGTGGCAGGTTAATAGTACACGCCATCTCACCCGCCGTGAGTCTCATGTCAGTCTCCGCGCCAAGCTGATGAGGCAGTGCCTGCTCTATCAGGATCCGGCCATAGCCACGCCGCGCAGTTGCCGATGATCGCTCGAGAACACCGGTCTCCCGCCAGTTCAGGTGCAGCCACGGCCGATCGCCCCGAACATGTTCATACCAGTGGATCTGCAAGCGACCATGCGGGGTGGCTAGCGCCCCGTATTTCAGAGCGTTGGTGGAAAGCTCATGAACCGCAAGCGCTAGGGTTTGTGCAGTTGAGTTCCGCACCACCGTATCTGGGCCGGCGGCCTCGACTTGATCGCCCATCTGTTCCTCCGCAAGCGCTTTCAGCTCCATCTCGATCAGTCGGCGAATGGTGATCGGCTCGTCTTCAGAGGTCGATAGCAAGCCCTGTACCCGGCTCAACGCGGCCAATCTATTCTCGAAGCGGTCGCGAAAACTATCAAGGGTATCGGCACGTTGTAACGTCTGCATCGCGATCGAGTGAATGACACCGATCAGATTGCGAGTTCGATGCTGCAATTCAGCAACGAGCACCTTTTGCTGTGATTGCAGTCGGCGGAGGTCATCGACGTCAGTCGACGTGCCAATCCATTCGAGGATCGAGCCCGTATCGTCACGGATCGGACTACCGCGTGTCTGGAACCATCTGAAACCGCCATCCTGACTGCAGATTCGAAGCTCAGCGCTGAATTTGCCTACCGCAGGGGCGCTCCTCCACGCTTCCTTTGCTGTCTCACGATCATCGGGGTGCACTACGTTTAGCCAACCAGACTCGACGCTGTCGTTGACTGTTTGCCCTGTATATCGAGCCCATTGTGGGCTGGACCAAGTCCACGACCCTTGCCCCACTGAGCGCCAAATCATCTGTGGCATGCCCTCGACCAACGCAAGGAGCCAAGCCTCGCTCTCGCGAGAGACAACTAAATCAGCAGCCTTGTTCAAAGCATTACCCTGTTCACAACTAACATAGGTAGGCTAGCTAAGTGCCTGCCCTGATAATTAACATAGTTTAAGTATCTTTCGACCTTTGCCTGTTTTAGCGCCTGATGCCTCAAACCGTGAACTCAGACCGGATGGCTGCTCCAAAGCGGATTATCTGTTTTTCCCGTCTTTAGGTCGTATAGATGGCCGATGCGGCCGCGAAGAAGCCCCCGCTCAACAAGATAAACGAATGTCCGAAAGTAGTAGGCGGGGGAGGGCGCTCCAATGTCCACAAGTGGGTCATCCAGAGTATGCGAATCCGTGGTGTTTGATCACCATCGATTCCATAAAACTATTCCAGAGCTGCTCACGCAGCCGATCAGGATGATTGAGCTGCCGCTTGCTAGGCAACGCCTCGACCAGCGTTCGCTCACCGCCCTAGCGGAGAGTGGGCATATCCGGCGAGCAGAGCCGCGGCATCGTCGTAGATCGCAATCGCCCCAGCGTTGCGCAGTACGTCATTAGAAAACTTACCAGATCGTAGGCCGATAGCCGCGATCCCGCACTTCCGGGCAGCCTCGATGTCGTAGGGTGTGTCACCTACAACGACCACCTCATCGGCGCTGATCCCTTCCAGCTTATCCAGCGCGGTTGCAAAGATTTCGGGCGCCGGTTTGGTATGCTTCACATCGTCGCTGCTGGTCGTAGCGGCAACGAACTCGCGTGCATCCAACAGTCCTAGATAATGATCAAGTTCGCTTGCGGATGCCGATGACGCGAGTACGATCTTCTGTCCATTCTGATGAGCGTGCGCCAACAGTTCGTGCGCTTGCAGGAATGGCTTGGCCTCGCCGAGGAACTTCGTTTTGAAGACAGCGCTATGCGCGTCACCGAGTTTATCCTGCGCGGCTTCGTCAAGGTCTGGCAGCAATGTCGGCACGAGCATGTCCGTCCCTTTGCCGATCTGGTCATGCACGACCTGCCGGTCGAATTTCTCGCCGATGCTGGCGAAGGCCTCCTCCCACGCCAGCACGTGCATGTCATTGCTATCGACCAGGGTGCCGTCGATGTCGAAGAGGATGGCTTTGATTTGCATGAATATGTCCTGGAGTTCGTCTGATTGGTGCCTCGATGCGTGCGGCTGGCACTATTGCTGGCGAACGCTCGTTGCGGTCTCCTCCGGTGCTGCCGCAGCTGGCGTGCCGGTTGAAGCGCCATCGCCGCTTGCAGGCTTCACGGCCCCGGCCGGCATCACCTCCGCTCCCGCGTTCTTGAGCTGGTCCTCGACCGATGCGATCAGGTCGTCCCAGCTCTGCACGAAAGAGGCGAGGCCCTCCCGTTCGAGCGTTTCTGCGACGTCCAACAAATCGATGCCCAACGTCGCAAGTTCATTGATCGTCTGACGCGCATCCGAGTAGCGGCTGCTGATCGTGTCTGGGACGGCTTCGCTAAACTCGCCGAGAGCGTCGAGGGTCTCTCGAAGCAGCGGCTCCTGCGTGCAGCTATCTGCCACGTTGACCTTTCCCATTTCGCCATCGTTTATAGGACGGTCGCCAGCAGTGAACGTTGATGCGGCGACACCGCGCTGCGGGCCGCTTATAAGGCAGAGATAAAAAGTAGCTCTTCTCCCCTCAGTGGCGCCTCTGCGGTGCCGTTTGATAGGGTGCCGTATGGTCCTCCCTAGCTAGGACCCCAGGCGGACCAATGGGCCAATCCAAGCTAGTTTTTTAGATGTTCTCTTTCGGCGCAAATCGGACCGGCGATAGTAGGAACCCTGAGGGTAAACCCAATGGAGCCGAGGAATGATGACCGATCAGCCGAAACGAGATGCGATCCGAGCAGCCCGGGTATACTTGCGTGTGAGCACCGACGAGCAAGACCTGACGCGACAAGAGGCGATCGTGGGGAGCGCGCGGGCGGCTGGTTTTTACGTCGCCGCGGTCTATCGCGAGAAAGCGTCAGGCGCTCGACCCGACCGCCCGGAACTGTTGCGCATGGTAGCAGACCTTCAGGCGGGCGAAGTGGTCATCGCCGAGAAGATCGATCGCATTAGCCGCTTACCGCTGGCCGAGGCGGAGCTTCTGGTTGCCACCATCAGGGGGAAGGGGGCTCGCCTTGCTGTGCCGGGAATCGTTGATCTGTCGGATCTGGTCGAGGACAGTTCAGGCGTGGCTCGGATCGTGCTGGAGGCGGTGCAGGATATGCTTCTACGGGTCGCGCTTCAGACTGCCCGGGATGACTACGAAACCCGTCGCGAGCGACAGCGAGAAGGAATAGAGCTCGCTAAGCGCGCAGGACGCTACACCGGGCGAAAGCCGGACCTGGCGCATCACCGTCGTATTGTCGGACTTCGGGATGCAGGGATGAGCATTGCCAAAACAGCCGAGTTGGCAGGCTGCAGCATTGCTCAGGTCAAACGTGTGACAGCTCTTCACCGGAGGAACCTTGCGGAATCGGGAACGAGTAACACATCGCTTTCGCCAGTTAAGGCTGATTAGCATCTGGACGATCACATTCCGCGACGAGGCACTGACCACGAAAGTTTATCAGCCCGCGTCCATGCGTATGATAAATCACAGGCTTGACTTGACTATATACTGTGTTATTGATGTAAGTATAAATCTAGACACGTAATTAGTATATAACAGCAGAATCGGTTGCTTTATGAATAACTACATATTCAGCTTTGCTGGTGAAAAAAACGTTTACAAGACGATCGAGTGTGAGTCACTTTCAGATGCACGAAATCAAGCGGTAAAGTACTTGGCTTCGTATCTTATTGATCATCCGGGTTTTGCGGATGATGGGCATTGGCGGGTTAACGTGGAAGACGAGGCTCATAACGAGCTTTTTCACGTGATCGTCGCAACGGTAACCTCCCGGCATGCAAAGCGACTCAGCCAGTCTGCAGATCTATAACTGGCTTTGACGTTACTGAAGGTCGGTGCCGATCGGGACGTTGGTATGTCCCGATCGGCGTAACAATGCCGTTAGCCTGCGGCGGAGCGTGGCGCCTTGGCAGGGCGATAGCGTAGCGCACCACCGATAACCCCAAAGCCCATAAGCATAATTACCCAGCTTTGCGGTTCTGGTACCGCCTGTG
>JARUXA010000329.1 GCA_030433805.1 Sphingomonas sp. PsM26
ACCTAGGCCCGCGCGTTCTTCTGGCGCGGCCGCCGAGGAGAGGCGGCCGGCGCGAGTGAATTATCCGTGAGGGCGAGACCGCGCCGGTGGTGGCGTCGAGGCACGCCAACCCGTCGGGTTCCTTTGTATTGACACAGGAATGCCGATAGATTGGGCGGCCCCCAACTTGGGGGGGGGGAGGGTGAGCTACACCTCCCTTTGCGTTCGCTAAAGGGGGAATGGCGCTGGGCGTCCCCAGC
>JARUXA010000330.1 GCA_030433805.1 Sphingomonas sp. PsM26
CATCTACTTCAAGAACTGTCCCTGCTCCTGAAAATACATACAGGTTTCCGGTCACTGTCCCAGTGACTTTCACCGTAGCATCCATCAAATTTACAATAGACACGGTGTTAGTATACTCACTAACTATCTCTTTTGCAACTATAGGCTTTGAACTGTTGTTGAATATTTTAGCTGTGTTCGCCATGTCCACTCATCTTCCCTAACTGCGGGTATATTATCAATTAGTTTTAGTCTGGTAT
>JARUXA010000331.1 GCA_030433805.1 Sphingomonas sp. PsM26
GAAGTATAAAGAAAGAAAAGCCACTAATTAGTGGCTTTATCTTTTACAAACATTCCGTCCTTCATGACTCCAGTTCTTTTGCTGATAACATTGTATGCTGACTGCAAGCAGTTAAGCAAGTCAACGTTCTGCATTTTTGCTTGAATGATGAGTGTGACAAGTATATCGCCTAACGCGTCTATTGTCTCGTCTCGGTTCTCCTTGTCAATTGCATCCATTAGTTCGTTACATTCTTCTAG
>JARUXA010000332.1 GCA_030433805.1 Sphingomonas sp. PsM26
GCGGCCGGTCGGGGGCCCGGCTCCGGTCCCACGCGGGCTCGGCGTTCGATCCGTGAACTTGTTGCGGCGCCTCTCCGCGCCGCGACGTAGCATTCCGCGATGGCGCAGCTCCTCGTCGTCGCGAGCGACGGAACCGAACGCACGGTCGATCTGGCCGATTCACCCGACGGCGACGCCGTCGTCAGCTTCGGCCGCGCGGACGAGTGCGACGTCGTCCTGACCGAGTCCAAGGCGAGCCG
>JARUXA010000333.1 GCA_030433805.1 Sphingomonas sp. PsM26
TCCTTATATAAAGTGAGCTGTTAATCAAGCGAAAGCAAATCATCTTGAATTCGCTGCGTTAAAGATGCCACTTGCTGCGTTAAACTGTCATTTTCCGCCTGGAGTTTTTGATAAGACTGATTTGCTTTTGAACATAGGTAAGGGTCGGTTTCCCACCAGTCCATGCCAATTTCTCTTGCTTTATCAATAGAAGCGACAAGCAGCCGGATTTTGATTGTTAAGAGTTCAACATCAGCAA
>JARUXA010000334.1 GCA_030433805.1 Sphingomonas sp. PsM26
GACACAACTTTGATGCTGTTTCAATTTGCGTCGCCGGCAATTTTTCTGAAAAATATGGCATTCGAATTGAGTCACCGACCGTAGAACAAAAAAGAACCGTATCGTTTCTCCTTGATGAAATTTTGCACGATAACATTGATATACTTCCGTTTCATATTCAGATGATCCCCGGCACAATTATGAACGTCTCTGAATCGTCCATCCATCATCACCGTTTCTTTCAGACCACTACTAAATG
>JARUXA010000335.1 GCA_030433805.1 Sphingomonas sp. PsM26
CATTTTTGCAAGGGTAGATCTTGTAGCCTGCATGAGCGCCACCAACATCCCCTTGAGGTGTGGTGAGCCCCCACGTCCGAGGCAGCGCCAAATAGGCTGACGCATCGCTGAGGGCAACTTCTTGGAATACACCCTTGCCTTGTGATTTGCCCGGGCGTTCACGAAGCAGCAGCGCCTGCAAAACGGCCTCTGTGGTGAGCAATGATCCACCCATGTCGGCATACAGACTGGCAGGCAT
>JARUXA010000336.1 GCA_030433805.1 Sphingomonas sp. PsM26
TGGAGCGTTTGCGGTTTTGTGCGTGGTGGTTGGTGTGGTGTTGTTGTGGGCGTAGGCGGCTAATTCTATGCCCGTCCCTTTCAGGGGAGGGGTTGGGGTGGGGAAGTGATGGCCACTGAGTCGGAGTTGCTGGCTCGCGCGCATGAGATGCGTCGAAATCCTACCGAGCCTGAGTTGAGGCTTTGGAGGGCGCTCTCTAATTCTCAGCTCCATGGCCTGAAGTTTCGTCGTCAGCATG
>JARUXA010000337.1 GCA_030433805.1 Sphingomonas sp. PsM26
GAGGTGCAATAAATGATCCGGTTAAGCAAACCCGTGCTTTCGTTGCACCGACCCGACGACCAAGCGGTCTTATCGGTGCCGTTGACCTAGGGGGTACCTGGCTTCGGTTTGGGATTTTTGATTCCACAGGCCAACTCCTAGGTGTCGATCGGATCGAAACCCCAAGAACTCGCGATGAACGAGAAGACTGGATTCGAGACCAGGTCGAGAAATCAAATGTGGTTCGGCTAGGCATCAG
>JARUXA010000338.1 GCA_030433805.1 Sphingomonas sp. PsM26
GTGTTGCCCTGGGCATACGCGGCCAGCATCGCGTCGGGAGGAGGGGCCGGGGTCTGGTCCAACGCCTGTCGGATCAGGTTGGCCTCGCAGTTGCCCAACGACGACGCGCGGAACACCCATTTGCCGTCCTCGCGTTACACGTCGGGGCGGTGGTCCGCTCCGTGGTCCACGGGCTCGTCGTCGAACTCGCCAGGATCACCCATGGGGGTCACGCTTCCCCCAGCCACTCGACGTACAG
>JARUXA010000033.1 GCA_030433805.1 Sphingomonas sp. PsM26
GCCTTCCATTCCAACGAAAGGATCGCACCATCAAACCGTGGGATCAAACACCTAGGGTGTCCGGTCCCGCTCTCAAGTTACAGGAGATGCACGATGCCCTAATTGGTCAACATTGGCACAGACGCTCCTAACGCGGCTCCCATTTGGGCATTCCACTGTCCTTGCTCCGTCAAGGACGTGGTGGCCGCGCTTGGCACTATCGCCGCAAATTAAGCGGGCAGGGATAGACGGTCGATATCATGTCCGGAACGCATGGATATTGCACGGGTCAGGTCGGCGCACCGGCTACTCGCGAGCAGAGTTCGCCGACCAGGACCGAAGCCCAGCATCACCAAAGACGGGGGACGGCATGACCGTTGCGGTCAACGTCGTCGATTTCAATACGGGGGGCAACGAGTTTGGCGTAGATGCTCGGTCCGCAGCGATGAAAAACTCATCGGCACTATCCGTAAGCTTGGCGCCAACAGCCAAAACTTGTTCCTGTTCGCGTATTGCTGCAGCGCTGGAACGAAATGATGATCATGGCCCAATGACGTCGCTGATCACGGACGTAAGGGGGTTATGGTTAGACGATCACAGTTGCCGGTGGATGACCGAGGAGTAGGACTCATAAACCGAATTTCCTTGGCGGCGCGAATTTAATCAGCTCGGCGCCATCAGGAGCGTAATTTTAAACAAGTTCTGGACGAGTGAGCAGCAGTTCGAGCGGCTTCGGCTGTTGCTGTCGAGCAAGATCCGAGCGGGTTCGACGGGTCCATGACCGTCGGGCGATCAACGGCATCCCAACGTGGTGAGATCGGGCTGTCGTTGGGTTGATACACTGGCCTGCTACGGTCCGAGCAAGACTCGCTACAATCGGTTCCTGAAGTGGGGGCGGAAGGCATCTGGCAAGGAGTGTTCGTTACGCTGGTGGCAGCGGGCGGACCGCCCGCCAGGGTCCTGATGACGGCACGCATGTTAAGTCGCACCCGTCCGCAGGCGCGGAAAAGGGGGCACTCGTCCAACCGATCGGGATCAGTCTAGGCGGTCGCAACAGTAGGCTCCACGCGCCTACCGACCACGAAGGCTGCCTGATCTGATGCCTGTTGACCTGCGCAACGGCGCCGATTGCCGTGCCGCTGACGTCCTACTCAACGATCCCGTGCCGCGCACCATCAGGCTGGGCGAAAGTTATATGAAAGTAATCTAATCCGCGACCATGCATCGTGCGGGTAGGCTACGGCGTGACCCGATATACGATCGCGAGCGTGGCGGGGTGTGTTGAGCGACGCGCTAAAGAGGCAGGGCAGGGAGCACGTCGTTGCTCGGACGGCGTGCGCAGTCGTAGCGCTTCCGTGACGAACCTGTCCTGTATCGCCTTCTTCCTCTTCAACAGAAGGACAACCGTGAAACCGAACGTCTAGGAAATTTGATTGTATCCTGTTCGTGGTAGAAAGTCCTTAACTAATATAAACCGATAACGATGCCATCTTTCAAGGAGGCGGCAGTGTCGGCGGATCCCTATCTTGGCGAAGTGATGATTTTTGCAGGTACCCGTATTCCAATAGGCTGGGCGGCTTGCAATGGGCAACTCCTTTCCGTGACCGGTAACGTCGGTCTCTTCGCGCTTCTCGGCAACATATATGGCGGCGATGGAAGAACGGACTTTGCGTTGCCGGACATGCGAGGGTATTTTCTAACTGGCCCCACGGCGGCGCACGCCGTAGGGTACAAGGACGGAACGGCCGATCAATGTGCGGTGCAGCTCGGCGTGGGCAACCTGCCGCCACATAACCATGGCGCGACGTTCACCGGCACCGCAACGACTGGCGCCACGCAGACGTCCATTCCGATCAAAAAGCGGCTGGCAAGCGGTACCTCGGAAGGCTCGGTGACGGCCGTCGCGGGATCGTTTCTAGGCGAAGGCCCGGCAACTACCACCAACGCCGCCGCCATCTACGTCCCCGGCACATCGACGGCTGATACCGTAAATCTGGCTGCCGCGTCGGGAACGGTGTCGATGACGGCGCAGGGCAATGTCGCAGTCGCGTCGGCTGGAGCAGGTCAGCCGGTCAACGTACCGATCCCGCGACTGACGATGCAGTATCTGATCTGCATCAGCGGCCTTTATCCGACTTTTGATTGAGGAGCATTGCCGTGACGCCTGATGTGTATGCAAACCTGACGATCCTAAACGTGACGCCCGTCGACCTGACGGCCGGCAACGGCGGCGACAATGCCGGCTTCTTCCACGAATATCAGATGTTCGCTTGGTTCGGCGCGCCCGACGCCTCAGCACCATCGCCCGTTGCCCCGGCCCGAGGGCAAGCGACCTACCTACTGCAATTTCTGCGGGGTGTTGGCGACGAAGACGATGCGGCGAACATGCAGATCAATGCCGGCACTGAGAACATCGGTGCCGAGAACGTCGTGTGGCTGCAGGCGCGTAGCGCCGACAATAGCGCGCACTACATTCAGGCCGTGGTACAGCACGGCAACGCGCATGGCGGACCGTACGTCATCGCATTCACGCCATCAGGAGCTTGGCCGTCGTCGATCAGCGGGGTTGGGCAGTTGCAGTGGGCAGGGCCGGGCAACACAATCACTACGGGGACGCCATGCACCGACCAGACGCTGGCAGTTATCGACTTGGCCGCACTGTTCCCGGCGACCGTTGCAGCTGCGTATGCACAGACAATTTCGGCTGGCCAGCTTTCGGTCACCGATGCGGAAGTGATCTGGTATGGCGTCATGAAGTTCCTCGGGCGTCCTGCTTAACAGTTACACCACTGAGTGGTTTGGCCTTCTTGGACGGTTTCGCGGCTGCACAAACTATACCCTGACGGGTTTACGCCGCCGACCTGGTGAACCCAATATCGGGCGTACCTGAATATAACGCTGCCGCGACCTGCCCAATAAACCTCGTCCGGCGTTCGGCCGGCGAGGCGGAGTGGGGCGCTGTCCGTGGTAACAGCTTATCTACCTGCAAAGCCTGCCCCAAAACTTCGAGCCGGTCTCAAAGGCGATCAGATAAACACGTCTGTAATTCAGCGATCGCGCACTTCCATGCTGATCCACACCTCGGCATCGCACGGCATGCCTGCGAAGTCGGCACGGGTGAACTGGCGGCGCCAGTCCAGAAAACCGGTACCACGTCAGAACGCCTTGCTTGCTGAGACCCACCCTCTCACCGCTGCCTGCCGGATCGCAATCCCATCCTCGTGCTGGAAACGAGCCGCGACCGTGCTTTCCAATCGAAGGCCATCAGGTCCGTCCCAAGCCAGACCGGCACCACCTCCGGCAAGATCGGCCATGTTGTCACCGCCTACCCAGGGTCGATGATTGAGTTTGACCTGAGCGGCATCGACGAACAACTTAGCGTGCCAGCGGCGGCTGAAATCTCGGCGTAGTTCGATCGTCTCCAGATAGGCGCGATCGGCCGAAAGAACGCCGATGTCGTACGCCCGAACGGAATCCGGCCCTCCGATCGCTACCTTTTCTGCAGTATCAAGGTTCGCGTTTGACCATTGTGCTGCACCCGACACGTAAAGGGTAGTGCGGGGAGTGATATATTGCAGGCGCGAGGCATTGAGATTCCATTTGGAGAAGTTGCCGCTCGTTCTAGCGGATACGGCATCGAGCGCCGCAGCTGTGGGATCGTCAAAGTGCGTGCGTCCACGCGTCCAGCCAAGCCCCCAAACCGATATGCCACCTCCTAGGAGACCGTCGCGAACATCGCCGCTCAGGCTGAACACCCAGTTGTCGAGATGACGATCGTTCCGCGAGTCGATCACATCGACGCGGTCGTGCAAGCGCTTATGATCGAACTCGATCCCCGCAGAGATGTTCGCGAGCTTGTTGCGAAGAAGCGGCTGTTTGACCCAACCACTCGCGATCTGTGCTGAACCGTGGGCGTCTAACTGGCGAACATCGCGACCAAGCTTGTAGCCGAGCGCAGAGATCGCAACGCCGGCGCGAGTGCCGATACCATTTAGCAGCAAGTCGTAGCTCGCCCGACCATATTGTAGGCGATTACCAGTGGTTAGGCCGTTCACGGCAAGCACGTCGCCAAAACCTAAGGGATTGATCAGGTCCAATCCGCCCCCGACACGGACGCGACCGGTGTAGCGGTTACCGCTGTTATCGGCGAGGACGTAGAAGGGGGGCGAGCGACGTCGGGTCACCGTGGCGTCCAGATCGGACGTTCCGACCGTCGCGCCCGGCTGCAACGTGGCGTCGACGGTTACGCCCGGTATATCGGATGCGAGCAGCAGCGTCCGGTCCAACGCGCCCGCCGCGATTGGCGCACCAGGTTTGAGGCTGGCCAGCGTCGAGGAGAGCAGCTTGTCACTCACCCGGCTGCCGTTGTGGATCCGCACCGCGCCGTAGCGCGCCTCGACGACCTGGAAGACAACCACGCCGTCGCGGATCGATTGGGCGGGAATGATAGCACGACTTAGGGGGTAGCCATGGTTCTGATAGTAAGCGGTGATCCGACCGGCCAACGTTTCCAGCTCGCCCAGCGTTAGGCGCTGACCTTCGCCGCTCGCCACCAGCGCATGCAGCCGCGCTCCATCGAAGACAGTATTACCGGTAATCCGGATCAGCCGCAGATCGAACGCGACCGAACTTGAGGGACCGGACGTCGGCTCTGGCGCCACTTTCAGCGATGGGGCAGCTTGAGGCACGGCCGGTAATGTAGGCGGTTGCACCTGCTGCAGAAGCTTTCCGGCATCGGGCACGCTGACCTGGGGCGCCGTCTGAGCGTCAGCGACGCTGATTACGGTGGCAGCGCCCAGCGAACTGAAAAGAAGGCGGCGGTAAATCGAGATGCTCATGGTCGGCCTTACTGACTGATGGCAGTAGCGACGGCAGGCAGCTGCATGCCACCGTTGCGGATGCGAAGCGTGGGCGCGCCGGGGCTTGAGCCGATCGATGTATTGATGACGGGCTTCGCTGCCGTATCGTGGGCATCCTTGTCGGACCCAATGACGGTGATCGTCGAGGAAGCGGCTAGCCCTTCGCGGGTTGCGGCAGCAGTGCTGGGCAGCAGTGCTGTCTGGATTTGCGTGACGGCACGACGGACCTGCTGCGCGTCGGTAACCGTCACGGGAGATGTGGCAGTCAACGGCGTGATGCTGGCAGTGGTCGTTCTTTGGTCGACGATCGTGTAATTGGGGGCATCTGCGCCACCATAGACGGTATCCAGCGTGACGACCTTGCCCGTACCTGCCGCCGGATCGGCGAACGTGCCGCTGGCACGAAGGGTGACAGAGTCGGATCCGATGAGACCGGCCAAGGTAGCATTCGCCGTGTTGACGAAGGCGGCGGTCGTGCCGTCGAATACCTTGTCGGCCGCAGCAACGCCGCTGACCGTCAAAAATGCGGGGGTTACGTCGACAGTGAGGCCAGAAGGTTGAACAATCGCGTAATTGCCCGCGTCAGTGCCGGTAAGCCCGTACCCGGCGACCACGACCGTCTTGGCTGTGCCGACATTCTTGTCGGCGAGCGTGCCCGTGGCGTTGCCCGTTACGCTGACTGCATCGCCGGCATAAGTCGTAAGCGTGGGCGTGCCGGTCAGCGTGACGGTGGTATTACCGTTGTACACCTTGCCGTTCGCTCGCACGCCGGCGATGGCGATGGTCGCTGGCGTGACCCCGGCGCTAAGTCCCGTTGGTTGGACGATCGCGTAGTTGTTCGCGTCCGCACCAACGAGCGTGTATCCGGCAACCGTCACGACCTTGGCGACGCCGACATTCTTGTCGACGAAACTAGCAGCGGCGTCGCCTGCGAGGGAAACCGTGTCGCCCCCAATCGGCGTGACGCGTGCTGTCCCCGACAGGGTGGCAATGGTGGTCGCGTCGTAGATCCTGCCATTCGCCGTCACGCCCGTGACGAACAGACTCGCACGATTGATCGAGGCCGTGAGGTTCGTTGGAGCAAGCTCATAATTGCCCGCATCGGCACCAGCGAGCGAGTAGCCGGTAACGCCGATGGGCTTGCCCGCACCAGCATTCTTGTCCGCGAACGCGCCCAAGCCGGTCCCGGCGACCGAAACCACGTCCGCGCCGATCGGGGTCACCGACGCGCTGCCAGAGAGGTTGGCGGTGGTCACGCCGTCATAGGTCTTGTCGAGCGCCGCGACGCCCGAGATCGTCAAGGTGGCGCGTGCGATGTTTCCGGTCAGCCCGGTAGGCAGGGCCAAGTTGTAGTTCGACGCATCGGCGCCACCTAGCGTGAAGCCGGCTACCGTCACCAACTTGACCAGGCCCGCATTCCGGTCGGCAAAGGCCGCAGCACCGATACCGGCGAGCTCGACGAGGTCGTTGCCGAGCGGCGTCACGGTGGCGGTCCCTCCCAGCGAAGCAGCTGTCGTGCCGTCATATACTTTGTCGCGCACGGAAAGTCCGCCGAGCGTGAGAGTTGCCCGACTAATGTCCGCTACGAGATCGGCAGGCTGCACGATCGCGTAGTTCGCGGCATCCACGCCGGCCAGCGAGTAGCCAGTGACCGTCACGGCCTTGGCAGTGCCGACGTTCCTGTCAGCGAAAGTGGCGACACCGCCGCCTGCGACCGCAACCACGTCACCGGCGATGCCGTTGACCGAAGCGGTACCGGAAAGCGCCGCAGCCGTCGTGCTGTCATAGACCCGACTGTTCGCGGTCACGCCGGTCACGTTGAGCGTGGCGGGGCTAATCGTGGCGGCAAGGCCGGCGATCGGCAGCAACAGGTAATTGCCCGCGTCAGTCCCTGCGAGCGTGTAACCAGAGACATTCACCGCTTTGGCTCTGCCAGCAGCTTTGTCGGCGAACATGCCCGTGGCCACGCCCGAGAGGGCAACGGCGTCGCCCGCAAGGGGAGCGATCGTAGCACTACCGGACAGCGTGGCGGCGGTAGTACCGTCATACGTCTTGTCGCTCACCGAAAGTCCGCTCACGCCAAGCCCGGCCCGCGTGACGGTCGCAACCAGACCAGTTGGTTGGACGACGGCGTAATTGCCACCGTCGGCGCCCGCCAAAGTGTAGCCACTGACCGTAACGGCCTTGTTGGCACCGGCGTTCTTGTCTGCAAACGAAGCGCTGCCGCTACCGGTCATACTGATGTCGTCGTCGCCAAAGCCCGAGACGGACCCGGTACCTGTCAGGGTCGCCGCCGTGGTGCCGTCATAGACCTTGTTGGCCACCAAGAGGCCCGTCACGCTCAGACTGGCCTTGTTAATCGTGGCGGTGAGGCCGGTGGGCTGAACCACGTTGTAGTTGCCGGCATCGACGCCGCTCAGGGCGTATCCGGTGACACTGACGGCCTTACCGGAGCCGGCATTCTTATTGGCGAATGTCGCGCTTCCCGCACCAGTGACGTTGACGACGTCGCCGCCAACGGCAGACACGACGGCGGTGCCGGACAGCGTGGCGGCTGTGGTGGCATCGTAGATCTTGTCGCTGGCGCTGACGCCGGTGACGCTCAGGTTGGCCTTGGCGATGTCGGCGATGAGGCCGCTCGGCGCAATGAGGTTGTAATTGGCAGCGTCTGCGCCGGTGAGGCTGTAGCCGCTGGCAGTGATTCCCTTACCGATACCAGCATTCCTATCGGCAAAGGCGCCAGTGCCGCTGCCGTTCACAGCCACCACGTCGCTGCCAAGGGCGGTCACGAATGCGGTGCCGGACAGCGTCGCAGTAGTAGTGCCGTCATAGCTCTTGTTGTTCGCGCTCAGGCCGGTCACAGCCAAGTCGGCCTTGGCGATGTTGGCACTCAAGCCAACCGCCTGCAGCAGGTTGTAGTTACCCGCGTCGGCACCGGTAAGAGTGTAGCCGCTGACCTTCACGGCCTTGCCGTTGCCGGCATTCTTGTCGGCGAAGACAGCGCTGCCGCTGCCGCTCACGCTGACATCGTCGCCGCCAAAGCGCGTGACTACTGCAGTTCCGGCCAGTGTCGCGGCTGAGGTTCCATCGTAGACCTTGTCGGCCACCGACAAGCCCGTCATTCCCAAGCTAGCCTTGTCGATCGTGGCGGTGAGGCCGGTCGGCTGGACAACGGTGTAGTTGTCGGCATCCGCGCCGCTCAGGGTGTAGCCGGTGACAGCGACACTTTTGCCGCTGCCGGCATTCTTGTCGGCGAACGCCGCGCTGCTTGTGCCGGTGACGCTCACGACGTCGCTGCCGAAAGCGGACACTGCCGCGCTACCGGCCAGCGTGGCGGCCGTGGTGGCGTCGTAGGTCTTGTTGCGGGCGGTAAGGCCGTTGATGTTAAGGGCCGCCCTGGCAATGTCGGCGGTAAAGTTGAAGGGCGCGACAAGGTTGTAGTTGCCGGCGTCCGCGCCGGTGAGACTGTAGCCCGCAACGGTAACGGCCTTGCCGATGCCGACATTCTTGTCGACGAAGGCACCAGTGCCGCTGCCGGACACAGTCACCACGTCGCTACCGAAGGCGGACACGACTGCGCTGCCGGACAGCGTGGCAGCCGTGGTGCCGTCGTAGGTCTTGTTGTTGGCGCTTACGCCGGCCACGGCTAGGTCAGCCTTGGCGATGTTGGCACTCGAGCCACCCAATTGCAGCAGGTTGTAGTTGCCCGCATCGGCACCGCTCAGTGTGTAGCCGCTGACGTTGACGGCCTTGCCGATGCCGACGTTCTTGTCGGCGAACACTGCCGAGCCGCTGCCCGATACTGAGACCACATCGGCACCGATCGGGGTCACGTTCGCGCTGCCGGACAGCGTAGCCGTAGTCGTGCCGTCGTAGACCTTGTCGCTGACCGATAAGCCGGCCAGCTGCAAGCCGGCCTTGTTGATGGTGGCGGTGAGGCCGGTCGGCTGCACGATGTTGTAGTTGCCGGCGTCCCTACCGCTCAGGGCGAAGCCGCCGACAGTCACCGACTTGGCGCTGCCAGCGTTCTTGTTCGCGAAGCTGCCAGTGCCAGTGCCGCTGACGGAGACCGCGTCGCTGCCAAAGGCGACTACGGTCGCGTTGCCGGACAGGGTCACGGCCGTGGTGCCGTCATAGGTCTTGTTGTTGGCGGTCAGGTCGGACACGGCCAAGTTGGCCTTGCTGATGGTCGCCATGAGGCCGGTCGGCTGGACGACGTTGTAATTGCCAGCGTCCGCGCCGCGCAGCGTGAAACCGCTGACGGTTACATTCTTGCCCGTGCCGACGTTCTTGTCGGCGAAGATGCCGGTGCCGATGCCAGTCACTGACACGACATCGCTGCCGATGGCCGACACGGTCGCAGTGCCGGCCAGGGTCGCGGTGATCGTGCTGTCGTAGACCTTATCGTTGGCGCTCACGCCCGAGACACTGATATCGGCCTTGCCGATGTTGGCTGTCAGACCGCCGGGCATTACCAAGTTGTAGTTGCCGGCGTCGGTGCCGCTTAGGGTGTAACCGCCGACGTTGACGGCCTTGCCGGTGCCGGCGTTCTTGTCGGCAAACGCGGCGCTGCCGCTGCCTGACACCGACACCACGTCGGCACCGATCGGGGTCACGCTCGCGCTGCCGGACAAGGTTGCTGCGGTCGTGCCGTCGTAGACCTTGTCGCCGACCGACAGGCCGGCGAGCAGCAGGCCGGCCTTGTTGATGGTGGCGGTGAGGCTGCTCGGCTGGACGAGGTTATAATTGCCGGCATCCGCGCCGCTCAGGGTGTAGCTGCCAACGGTTACCGACTTGCCGATGCCGGCGTTCTTGTCGGCGAAGGTGGCGTTCCCGCTGCCGCTCACGGCTACGGCATCGCTGCCGAAGGCGGCCACGGTCGCGGTGCCGGACAGCGTCGCAGCCGTGGTGCCATCATAAGTCTTGTTGTTTGCGCTCAAGCCGGACACGGCCAAGGTTGCCTTGTTGATATTAGCCACCAGGCCGGTGGGCTGGACGACGTTGTAGTTGCCAGCGTCCGCGCCGCTCAGCGTGTAGCCGGCAACGGTCACGGTTTTGCCGGTGCCCGCATTCTTGCTGGCGAAGGCACCGGTGCCAGTGCCGGAAACGGCCACGACGTCACCGCCGATGGCGGTCACGGCCGCGCTGCCGGACAGCGTGGTGGCGGTGGTGCCGTCGTAGGTCTTGTTGCTGGCGCTCACGCCGGTCACGGCCAGGTCGGCCTTGGCGATGGTTGCGGTTTTGTTGTCTAGGCCGTTGATGGCGTAGGCATTGGCGTTGGCGCCGTTCAGGGTGACGCCACTAATGGTCACCGCCTTGTTCGCGCCGACGTTCTTGTTCTGAAACGTGGCCGTGGCATAGCTGGTATCGATACTGATGCCGCTGGGCGCGCCGCCCACTACCGTCAAGCCGTTCAGGCTCGCCGTGGTGGTGCCGTCATAGGTCTTGCTGCCGACGTTCGCCGCGAAGTTGACGAGCATATAGGCATTGAAGGCGCTGGGGTTTCCGACGTTGTAGATGCTGTAGTCGGTCGGAACCCAGGCGCCATTCGTATCCCTTCCAGGATTGTAGAAGATATTGACCGTGCTGCCGCTGTCCGCGTAGATATAGGAGGAGTTCGGGTCGTCGAACCTGACGGTACCCTGCCCCCTGCCGGCATTGTCGGTACGCAGGACGATATTTCCGCCACCCTGCGCCTCGATCGCGCCAGCCACATCCCCGGTACCCGCCGCCGTCGTCACATTGCGCGCGATCACGAAACGAATGTCGTTGTAGGCGCTCAGTGTCAGGGTCTTCGGACTGACCCAGTTGTAGACATAACCGCCATTGTTGAAATCGGCCACGCCGCCGATGGGATCGAGGATCCTGATATCGCCGCTGGCGCCGCTACCGCTCGTGCAGGCGACACCGGTGCAGGCGGGCAGCGAGGCCGTTGTCTTGATGGTGACGTCAGTGGTGTTGAGCGCTCTCGTCAATGCAACGGAGTCGACGTCGATGCTGACCGACGGTCCCCACAGACTGCGGTTGCCGATAGTGATGTCCGCCGGATCCAGCAGCCAGCTGCCGGTCGTGCCGCGGCCGGCTGCGGTATCGACCGCTGCCGACGCGCTGACCTTGAGCGTATGACCCGAGGTTTCCACCTGGCCGCCATCGCCGCCCTGCGCGCCGCCACGGGCGCTGATGCTGCCATCGAAGCTGGTCGTGTCATTGGACCAGACTGCCACTTGCCCGCCATTGCCGCGCGAGATCGCGTCCGCATGGATGGCGCTGCCGGCCGCCACATTGGTCGTCAGGGCATTCCGTTCGGGGCCGGCGCCAAGAAAATTGCCGCCAACTAGAACCGTACCGCCGTCCGTATCGCCTGACACGTCGATCTTGCTGGCGGCCGCGAGCGCCACCTTGTCGCCCAGCACCTTCACAGTGCCGCCCTGCTGGCCCATCGCCGTTCCCGAAGAATCCAGCGTACCGCTGTTGCTGACCGTGCTCTGCTGCCCGCCGCCAAGCACAATCGTGCCGTTGACGTTCTCCATGGTGCGCGCCTGGACGAGGCCGGTGTTGTTGACCACGCTGGCCAGCACCGCGTCCTTCGCACCTGCGGTCAGGATCACGGCACCTGCGTCGGCCCGGATCAGGCCGCCGTTCTCTGCCAGATTGTCGAGCGTGCTCTTGTTGACCTGCATGTTCACCAGGCTGTTGCCAGCAAATGACAGGGTCACGTCGCTGCCTGCGCCGAGCGCCACGCTGCCCGTCGGCGCGTTGATGCTGCCTTGGTTGCTGACCCGGTTGCCCAGGAAGGCCACATAGCCGCCCCTGGCCACCGCAATGTCGCCGCGGTTGACGATGCTGCCAGTGCCGGCGCCGCTGAATTGGCGCACCGGGCCCTTGAGTGCCGCATCGTCGATGTCGAGCGTCGATGCCACCAGACCACCGACGTTGACCTGCGAACCGGCGCCGAACAGCACGCCGTTTGGATTGATCAGGTAGACGTGACCGTTGGCATTGAGCTTGCCCATGAACTGAGTGCCATTGATGTCGAAGATGCGGTTGACCGCGATCGCGCTGCTCGAGGGCTGCACGAAATTGATCGTCTCTTCGCCACTTGTATTGAAGCTCTGCCACGACAGCGACAGGTCCTGGCTGGACTGGTTGATCGTCGTGGTGTCCCCGATCTGGTGGATCGACGCTTCTCCCACCGTCACTTTGCCACCGGTAGGACCGGCATGGGCCGGGGTCATTGCGCTGCAGGCCGCGCCGGCCAGCAACGCCCAACGAACGCACCTGCGTGTTGTGTATGCATGAGAGGCGCTTGATGTCGGTGCCCGCGAGTTAGAGGGGCTGACAGCAGTGTCTAGCATGCGTGACGGCATCGAAGTTCCCGGTGGAAGCAGGTGTTAAGCTTCGCGAAAGCACTTCGCATACCGGAAGCTCATCATCTGAAATTAGCGTTTTAAACTGGGCTCTTTGTTTCCAAGGTTATGGAGGAGACACGGTTAAGAAATCGCTAAGGACAGTGTTTTCCGTCTCTGGCTCTTTGTCATGTGCCGTCAGGCCGTGGGGCAAGCGTTTGCCCGGTACTCATGTACTTGACGATGAGGCGATGGGCTTGTCCAAGCTGACGCACCTGCTTTCCACGACGCCCAAGGGGGCAAAACGACAGGGTAGCCCGTTAGCCAAGTGCCATTGTGCGCCGATGGGCAACCCCATCGCGAACCTTTTCAGCACGCCATTGCGATGCATTGTGCGAACGCCAAACTATCCTCTTATTTCTCGACCCTTTGTGCGCTAATTACCGGCGCTTAGCGTACGCTTCCGAGGCGTTTTTGTGATGCCCCTGACACCGGCTCGTCGGACGTTAATGAGGCTGAGACAAAGACGCTGCTCTTTACCCCTGCACGCAGCGTCAACGGTGCCGCTTGGCTGGGTGCCGTATGGTCCTCGTTGGGTAAGGCTTAAGCCGGACCAAGCGTGCAAATCGACCAAGACTTTTTGCGTCATTTACTGATTTAAATGGGACCAGTCTGGAGAGGTGCGTTGAGGGTATACCCTAAAGAAACCATCATTTTACGCGCCTTGGCATTGAGACTGCCGCATCTCATAAGTACGCAAATCTGTCTTAATGTACGCCAGGTGACACAATGCAACGCGTGTTGTCCTTCGGATCAGTCGGGACTGAACTCGACGAAGAATCCCCTGGACGGGTATGGATGCCGTTATGACGTTACAGATCAATATCACGCCGAATGGTCGGATGAGACTGCCGGCCGACGTCCGCAAGAGACTGGGCCTGGCAGGTGGCGGTGCGGTCTATCTCGAGGAAACGGAAGATGGGGTCGTCTTACGCACCGCGAACCAGGCGGTGGCAAAGGCACAGGCGCTGGCCAAGCAATATACCGGCGGGAATCCCAACGCTTCGGTTGACGCATTCCTCTGCCGACGGCGCGAGGACAGCGGCGAATGACCGTGGTATTGGATGCATCGGCACTGATTGCTATGATCAAGGGCGAGAAAGGATCCGCCAAGGTTGCCGCCGGGATTGCGGGCGCGCGGGTGAGCAGCGTCAATTATGCCGAAGTTGTTACCCATTTCATCCATGCCGGCATGCCCGAGCGGCAAGTCGATGCCATGCTCGATCCGTTGCCAATGACCGTGGTGCCGGCGGACAAGGGCCTTGCCCAAATGGCCGGGAGGCTGCGCGGGGTGACCGCCGACGTGGGGCTCAGCCTCGGGGATCGCTTCTGCCTTGCGCTGGCCAGGCGCGACGGGTTGCCGGCATGGACCAGCGACCAGAACTTGAAGAAGATCGCGGACGCGGTCGAGGTCGTGACGATCCGGTAGCGTTCCTGCGACCAGGCACAGGGCAGGGCAGGGGGGCCAAGGGGGCGACGAACATCCGTACTATTGGCATGACGTTGACCGCTACAGACGCTGTTCGACCCCCGCGAGGGCGGTCACGGCGTGTTTCCTCGGCCAGCCACGGCATTTTGGGCTGTTCCGCTGGCCGCGAGCACCCGGCAACTCCAGTGTTCCGGGTCAGTCGACGGGCATGTAGGCGATAATGTCATCGACCCCATATTCGAAATACTGGTCGTGGGACCATCGCAGATCGGCCGCCCTTGCCGTCTTCTGCGAACCGTAGCGACCGCAGACGGTGACGATCGCGTCATCGTCCACCGGGCATCGGCCCCCGTTCCAGGGGCGCCAGGCGCTGGAACGCGGGGTGATGCTACGGTCGTTCATGACCATGATAGGTGCACAGGATCGCGGTCCTTTCGGATGTGCTCATATCGGCTGTGGCGCGCTCAAACCAGATACCGGTTCGCCCAACCGAGCCCGGCGATCGTGCCCGCCGCAGGCGCATATTCGCAGCCAATCCATCCCTCGTACCCGAGAGTGTCGATCCGTTCGAGCAGCCAGGGCAAGTTCAGCTCCCCGGTTCCGGGTTCATGCCGCCCCGGGTTGTCGGCAATTTGAATATGGCCGATGCGCGGGAGCAGCCGCTCAATCGCGCGCGCCACGTCGCCTTCCATGATCTGCATATGATACACGTCGTAGAGCAGTTTGACGTTATCCCGACCGACCTTGTCCATGACGTCAAGCACGGCGGACGTGGTATCGTAGAAATAGGTTGGGATATCGATCCGCGTGTTGATCGGTTCGAGGACCAGGGTGATACCGTCCCCCGACACCATGTCGGCGGCAGTTCGGACATTATCGACCAGGGTGCCGGTCCATGCCGCACGGTCCGCGTCGTGGGGCATCTTACCGGCCATGACGTGGAGCGTCCGGCAGCCCGTTGCGCGCGCGTATTCGAGCGCCGTGGCGATACTTGTCCGGAATTCCTCAACCCGCGCGGGGTCGGCCGCGAACCCGCGCTCGCCCGCCGCCCAGTCCCCCGGCGGCAGGTTGAACAGGGCTACGGTAAGCCCGTGCTGCCGGGCGGCTTCGGACACGGCCTCGGCTGACTCACTGTAGGGGGAGACGCACTCCACCGCGGTGAATCCGGCGTCCGCCGCTGCTGCGAACCGGTCGAGAAACGGCAGGTCGGTGAACAACATGGTCAGATTGGCAGCAAGGCGGGTCATGGTTGATCCTCCGAGGGCAGTACCAGCACCGCCCTGAAATCATTGACGTTGGTGCGGGTCGGGCCGGTGACGAGCAAGTCGCCGATCACGTCGAACAGGGTCGCGCTGTCATGTTTGGCGAGATATGCGTGCGCATCAAGTCCGATCGCGGCAGATCGGTCGATCGTATCGGGCGCGATCATCGCGCCCGCGGCCTTGCTGGCACCGTCTTCGCCGTCCGTGTCGCCCGCGAGCGCCCAAACGCCGCGGCGACCCTCGAGCGCGCACGCCAAAGACAGCACGAACTCGGTATTGCGCCCGCCTCGCCCGGGTGACTGGTTCGTCAGCGTCACGGTGGTCTCGCCGCCGGACAGCAGTACCGTAGGCATGGATACGCCGCGGCGTACCAACGCGGCCATCTCCTGCCCGAGGGCTTCGCTCTCCCCTTCGAGGTCGTCACCGAGCAGGATGGGATACAGACCCATCGTCCGGGCTGCGGCGGCAGCGGCGTCGAGTGCTGCTGCCGGCGTCCCGATCAGACGGGCATCATGATCGGGGCACGGCGTGATCGCCAGCGCCGGGCTCAGCAACCGTGCCGATACCGCCGCAGGCAGGTGTTCGCCGAGCATCGCCACCACATGCCGCAGGTCCATGTCGGCGGTGGGGTCGGGAATGGAAGGCCCGGATGCGATCGCCGCCATGTCGTCGCCCGGAATATCGCTGATCCCCAGGGTCACGACGCGGGCGGGTTGCGCCGCGGTGAGCAGCTTGCCCCCCTTGATCGCGGACAGGCGACGGCGAACAATGTTCATGGTGCGGATGTCGAGTCCGGATGCAAGCAGCAGGCGGCTAACCTCTTGCTTGTCCGCAAGAGTGATGCCCTCCGCCGGCAAAGCCATCACGGACGATCCGCCACCCGATATCAAAACCAGGACGAGATCTTCGGGCCGCAGTCCGTCCACCGCCTTAAGAATGATGCGGGCGGCGTCTTCGCTCGCGGCATCGGGTACGGGGTGCGCCGCCTCGCGTACCGTGATGCGTCCGGCGGGCATGGCGTAACCATAGGGTACGACCACGGTGCCCGACAGATCGACGTCAGGCCAGGCAACATCGACCGCCGCCGCCATCGACGCCGCGGCCTTACCCGCGCCGACGACGATACAGCGTCCCACCGGCTTCGACGGCAGGTGCCGTCCCAGCACGCGGCTCGGGTCCGCACTCGCCACTGCGACATCGAACAGATTGCGCAATGCATGGCGCGCGGTCGGGTCGGTCCACGAACTCCGCGTAGTGGCTCGTGCCGCCATCATGCGAGATCCACCGCGACGACTTCGTGCAGCTTGATCTGTGGCACGTCGACGACGAGGCGCGCACCCTCTTGCCGGAACACTGCATCCCGTTCTGCTTCCAACAAGCGCACCCGGCGTGGTGCCGCCCCGCGCGGTACCTGCAATTCCACCTGGTAGGGCCCCGCGGGCAGAACTTCCCGCATGTAGCCGCGCATCGCCATCGGGTTGTTGAGGTTGACGAGGTGCGCGGCCAGCGAGCCACGCTGACGCCAATAGCTGATGTCGACCAGCCCGGGGCCGGTGACTGTCATGGGTTGCGGCCCGTCCGCTGCCCAGACGACGGCGTTGCGCAACACGGCGAGATGGTCGGCGGTGGAGTTCTCCCAGAAAGTTCGATCGAGGTCGAAGGGGAAATAGACGACCCGCCCTTTTCCAAACCGCCGCGCATACACCATCGGATCGTCCGTCGTTCGGGTCGCGGTATAGACCTTCTCCATCGGAAGATCCGGATAGCTCGGTACCAGCGTAAACGCAGCGGGGAGGCTCGATCCGCGCGGCCTTACATGTACCCGCTTGGTCCCCGCGATGATCCGCGGCGTGTCGTCCAGTCCGGCCGTCAGCGGGCTTGGCTCGCGGACGCTCAGGTAGCTGTTCTGCACCCGCGGTTCGATCGTTCCGTCGAAATCGCAGCCGAACAGCTCCGCGAGACCGAAGTTAGTGCGTCGCTTGCCCCATTCATCGTACAGCGCGGTCTCATGGGTCGCCACAATCGCACCGCCGCGCTCAACATAACTGCGCAATGCGGCGCATTGCGCAAGGGACAACGCGGCGATGTTGGGCAGCACGATCACCTTGTACCGGTCGATCACTGCAGGTTCGAGCAGCCGTTCGTCCACGAACGCGAAGGGGATGCGCGCCTCGACCAGTGCCTGGTAGAAACCGTTGGTCGCATCGTCGGAACTGCCACGGAGCGATTGTGCGTCCTGCGGTCCGCCCGAGCCGCCGTCGGCGCGTTGCACCTCCTCGACATAATAGGTGTTGGTTTGCGTCGAGTGCATCATCGCGACCTCTGACAGGTTGTCGGTGTTGCGGAAATACGGCTCGTGCCGGGCGTGCCACGCGTAGGAGTCCGTAACTGCCGTCACCCACCGCTTGTCGAACACCTCGGCCTTGAACTTGGTCATCCATGGACGGAAGCCATGCGCCAGCCCGTCATGGAGATAGGCGCGGATTTCGGTCGGCGCCTGCGCCGAGTCCATGAATCGATAGGGGGTTCCCGTTTCACCGACCGCGAAGATCCCGCTCATCGGCCGATCCGGCATCAAGCACGCGGTTTCCTTGGCGCTGCGCCCGTTTAGCCATGCGGGGGCATTGCCACTGCGCGCTTGCCGGTCGGCAAACAGCGCGCGCGCGGTGCGGCGCAAGCGGCGGGGATCGAGCCGCCCCCATGTTCCAGGCGTGAAGAATGCCTGCGGGTTGACCGCGGAAACCGTCTTTCCCCACAGCGCCAGCTGCTCGTACCGCACCTCGTCGTCCCAGACGAGATAAGCACGGACGACCGGATCGCTCACGTCCCGAAGGGCGCTTGGCAGCGCGAACCCGCTTGCCCCCTTGAACTTCGTCTTGCACGACGCGCAGTGACACAGTCCGGCACCCCCGGCCCAGCGGTTGCCGAACAACCCGTCGACTGGATAGGTGCTGACGATTTCCCGCAATACCTGCGGCATCCATTCGAACGTGACCGGACCGTTGGGGCAGGTAAGATACAGGTCGCGGTCGGTCGGATGGCGCTTGGGTTGCCCCGCTGCATCGCGCGCCACCCATTCCGGATGGGCCGTGAGCGCATCTGCCCGCATGGCGTGAGGGTCGACACGACCGAGCACGCGGATCCCCATCGCCTTGCAGGCGTGGACCAGGTCGCCGAACATGTCGCCCTTGCCCAGATACGGACTGCGATAATGGTACGGCACCTTGGTCGGGTAGAAAGCGGTAACGCCGCCTGCGCTTAGGCATACGCCCTGCGTGCTCGTGCGTTTCAGGAAATCAAGCCAGAAGCCGAGGTTGTAACGGCCGGGATCGTCCTCCGTTGCGCAGATCTGTACCCAGCGCATCGGGCCCCATTCCCAACCGTTGATCGTTTCCCCCTTTGCATTTTGGGCGATGCCAACGCCGGGGATGACGGCCGCGACGCCAAGCGCGGCGGCAGCGATTACGGTACGCCGGTCAATGACGTCGGGGCGCTCTGGTAGACTGCCGGGCATTCCATCTCCTCCAAAAGCGTTTATGCTATATGGATAAACTTTATTACCATGATCTGCAATCATTCTTCAAGCGGGTTTATCCCAGGTCTTGCAAGCCGGTTTGCCGTCGGAAACAACCATTATACGGACGGCTAACCAAGACGTTGGATAGATAAACTTTCCAATTGAATCGATGGTCATCCCACCCTAGGGTGGAACGACCGACGCCAGAAGGTGCAGCAGGGGAGGAGGACGAATGTTTCGCCAGTTAATCACGCCAGTCGCCGACAATCTGGCGTTATCGTTCTTGGCCGGCTCGTTGCCGATCGTGCTCGTGCTCGTGCTTCTGGGGATCGCCCGACGTCCGGCGTGGCAGGCATCCATTGCGGGTGTTGTCGCTGCACTGATCCTCGCCGTGACCGTTTGGCAACTCCCGCTCGGAATGGCGTTGAACAGCATCGCGGCGGGTGCGACGTTCGCTGCATGGCCGGTGATGTGGATCGTGCTCAACGCGCTGCTTCTCTACAATGTCGCAGTTGTCACCGGCAGCTTCGAGGCGTTTAGGGCCTGGATGGTCATGCATCTCCCCAACGATCGCCGGGTTGCGCTCGTCGTGGTCGGGTTTTCGTTCGGATGTCTGCTGGAAGGAGTTGCGGGGTTCGGCACGCCGATTGCGATTACGAGCGCGCTTCTGGTTGCGCTGGGCTTTCCCGCGATCGAGGCGATCGTCTTTACCTTGATGTTCAACACCGCGCCGGTCGCGTTCGGCGCGCTTGGATCGCCGATCATCACGCTGGGCGCCGTAACGCAATTGAAGGACGTCGCGCTTGGTGCGATGGTCGGTCGGCAGTTGCCGCTGATCGCGCTGTTCCTGCCGTTCTACGTGATCGCCGTTTACGGCGGCGTACGAGCGGTGCGCGGGGTGTGGCCCGTACTGCTGGTCGCGGGCGGATCCTTTGCGATCATGCAATTCCTGTCGGCGAATTTCCTCGGATACGCCCTGACCGACGTGCTGTCGTCGCTTTCGTCGCTAGTTTGCACGCTGGTGTTCGTGACGGTCTGGCGGATCAAGCCCGATCCCGCCTTTGCGCTACGGCCAGCCGAGACGGCGTCGATCACGACACCCGTGTCCGCAGTTCCTGGCAACAGCCTCAAGGGCTGGTTACCGTGGCTGGTCTTGTCGGTCACCGTCATTCTCTGGGTTCACCTGAAGGTAAACCTGATCGGTGAAATCAAGGTGAAGTGGCCAGGCCTGCATGAGGCAATCTTCATAACGACCTATGGCAAGCCCTATGCTGCGATCTGGTCGTTCCAGCCATTGGCCACTGGAACCGCAATCTTGGTTGCCACCATCATTACCGCCTTGCTGCTGCGACTGAAGCCTGGCCAGCTGCTGGCCGCGATCCGAAAGACGCTGCACCAGATCCGGCTGCCGCTTGCGACGACGATGACGATCGTCGGCCTCGCCTATCTCATGAACTATTCCGGCATGGCATATACGCTGGGGGTCGGAGTCGCGTCGGTAGGGCCGCTGTTCCCGTTACTGTCTGCGTTCCTCGGCTGGCTCGCCGTCTTTCTGTCAGGCAGCGATACTTCAGGCAACGCCTTGTTCGGCAACCTTCAGGTCGTCGCCGCGCGGCAACTTGATCTCAACCCGGTATTGATGGCCGCGACCAACGCATCGGGTGGTGTGCTCGGCAAGATGATCTCGCCGCAGAACATTTCGACCGGCACGAGCACGACCGATTGTCGCGGGCAGGAGGGTGCGATCCTGGCGCGCACCTTCAAGCACAGCGTATTCCTGACGCTACTGCTGGGTGTGATCGTCATGGTCCAGCAAAATGTGTTCCCGGGTATCATACCATCATGATTCCTGCGGGGCGGATGCTGGCGTCGGCAGCGCTCGCGGGCGTGCTGACGGGGTGCGTCTCTTACGGCGCCAAATCTTCGTATCTCGCGCAATTCATTGCCGCCGAGCGTGCCGGTCTCCCGTTCGAACCAATGACGGACCGCCGTACGAGAGCGCGTTTCGACGATGCCTATCGCGCACAGCGGGGATACGTCCGCTATCGCCTGCGGGCGGGCGACACCGTTGCGGGATACAAGGGCGGCCTGATGTCGCGCGGCTCTCTGGATGCGCGGAACGTCACCGAGCCACTGGTGGGGACCTTGTTCGCCTCAGGTCGGGCCGCTGACGGTGCAACGATCTCGCTGTGCGGTTATCGCAAGGCGTCGTTCGAGCTCAAGTTAGGTTATGTGATGGCAGCGTCATCACGAACCTCCGGCGACGGTGGCCTGACGGTCTTGCCGGTGATCGACCTGCCGGATATCGCCTACCGCGATCCCGATCATTATAGCGCCATCGACATGGCGGCCGCGAACGTATCGGCTGCGCGCTACGTTCTGGGGGCGGTGCGCGCTGCGGGTCAGGTCGATCTCGACAAAGTCCGTGTGTCGCTGACGCTTGACGGGCAACCGATCGCATCGGGTATGGGCGGGGAGTCCCTCGACGGGCAGCGACGGAGCCTCTCGACGCTCGTGGCGCTGATCCGAACGACCGGACGCAGCGCGCGCCCGGGGGACCTGATCGTGACGGGCAAGATGGGGGATCGCGGCTGGTTGTTACCGGGGCGCTACGCAGCGGATTATGGTTCGTTCGGGACGGTTCGCTTTACGGTGGTTGGGTGTGCCGTGCGCCAATGAACGGGACGCCTTCCAGCAATCGACGCATGCCGACCTCCCATCCTGCGCTTCAGGCCTCGCGTCCCCGCGATCGCGGGGGTGCGACGATGTCGCTGCGCGCAAGCCGGCGAATGCTCGCCTCCAGGCGACGTTCCGCCTCGTAGATTTCACGCTGCGTCCGCATCGCGGTCGTCATGTGGAGGCGGGAAGCCTCACGTGCACCGACCACGTCGCGCGCCATGATCGCATCGTAGATGGCTTGGTGCTCGTGCAGCTGCGAATCCTTCTGCCGCCGATGTTCGTACAGGTTCTTGCGGTTGAGATAGACGTTCGACCGCAGGATCCCTTCGATGCTGCGCATGAAGTGCAACATCATCAGATTGTGGCTCGCTTCGTAGATCGCAAAGTGGAACTCCGCATCGGTGCGTGCGATTTCATCGACGTCCTGCGCCTCGTGCGCGACCACCATCGCCTCGAAACAGGCGCGGATGGCGTCGCGATCGACATCCGACGCGCGCTCTGCCGCAAAGGCGGCGGCCGCAGCCTCGATCTCGGAGCGCAGTTCGAGGCAGTCGATCCGCGCTTCGGGCGTGTCCATCAACTGCGCGAGCGGATCGCGCAGACTCCTCCCGATATCGGGGCTGACATGCGCCACGCCCTGGGCGTTGGTCGTGAGCAGGCCGGCCGCGATCAGCTTGTCGAGCGCTTCGCGGAGCGATGGCCGCGATACGTCCAGCTTGGCGGACAGCTCCCGTTCCGACAGCAGCCGTTCTCCGGGGCGAAGCGATCCCTCCAAGATCATCTGCTGGACGTGTTCGGCAATCGCATCTGCGAGCTTCGCCGGCTTGATCGATGGTGCGTTCATGAAAGTGTGTCCGACATCGGCCCCATATAGCGTGCCCCGGGTCCGCCCGGAAGTATGGGTCGCAGCGGTCATGCGGGAATGAGCACTGCTTCGAACGCGCCGACGGGCGGAAGATCCAACCAGCTTCGACCGGCGTGGCCGGCGCGTGCAGGGATCGTCCTGTTGGCGACCAGCAAGCGTGCGTCGCGGACTCCAGATCCGAACACGCCGATGCTCAGTCCGTGCAGACGTGGCGGCGGTACGTAGGTGCCGTTGCGCTGCCCTGCATAATTCACGACGGTGACGAGCGATGCCCCATCGTCCCGACGCATGACCATCAGTTCGACCGGTCCGGCCCCGCTCAGGGTGAACCGCTGTGGCGGTGCGTAGCGGGAGATGAGGGCAGCGATCAGCTCGCGATGAACGGACAGTCCATCGCGGTAATAGTGCCAGCCAATGATCCAGGGAATGTGGACGGTATGCCCCTTGCCGTATGCGCGCAGGGAGACGCCAGGGTCCGTCCGTGGGGCGACGCCCGGAATGGCATAACTGAATTCGGGCGGGCCAAAGCGCTGGTCGGGTGCGAAGCGCATCAGTGTCGCTGCGTCGCCATGCGTCGCGCCACCGAAATAGACACCGTCGAGCGGCACACGCCCGGGCGTCTTCAGCACGCTTCTGGCGGGATCGAGCGTCCAGCCCGCGATCGCCTGTGCCGCGGCGTAGCGTGTCAGCGGGAAGGCGGCGAGCGGTATCGCGTCCCGGCGGTCACCGCGGTCGTTGAACCCTGCGAACATGCCGGTGGCGATCAGCAGGCCGCCATTCTGCACGAAGCGATCGAGCGCCGCAGCTTCGGCATCCGACACGAGCATGACGTTGGGGGCGAGAATGACATCGAAATCCTGGGTCAGCCGTGCTTCATCCTCCGCACCTTGCGGCTGGCGGGCGAAGCGGAAGGGAATGCGGGCGTCGACCAGCGCGGTGTAAAATCCGCGAAACTCATCCGTCTGATATCTGGCGTAAGGCGTCATGCCGGCCAGCCGCCCGGTCGCGCCCGATTGGTAGATCCCGACGCGTGCCGATTCCGCCATGCCGAAGTAGTGGTGGGCATTTGCCTCGCGCCATTTGAACAAGCGGGAGACGGGGGGCAGGTACGTCGGATCGTCCTGATCGGCAAGCGTGCCCATGAGATAGAGGTCCAGTTTCGCGCCGACCCCCATCTGCTGCGCCATCCGGTTTTCGTGACAGGCGGCGCTCTCGGTCACCTGACGCCAGGGATAGTCGATGTGGGCGGTGGACGTGGATGACCACGGCTTGCCGGGGCTGCGCGCCAGCGCCGATCGGCATTGCTCGCCCGACTGATACGCCCATTCCGGCGCGGCACGGTCGACCCTGCGCTGGACCTCGCCGCGGCCCACCTGTTCGACGCTGTCATGCTGGGTGATGGGAACGCCGGGCGCGAGCGTGTTGATGTGCAACGAGATTCTTTGCCGCAAGGCTTCGGACGTGCGCGCCTGAAACGCCAGATAATCGCGCCAGTTCGGGTCTGCGAATCCTTCCCGCTGCGGCAGATCCTTGCCGTACATCTCGCGGAACCCGCGTCGGCAGTTGTCGCAGACACAGATGCCGTGATCGACGTTGGCGTAATCTGTCCGCGGGTAGCCAGTCATGTTAAAGAATATGCCGTCCGGTTTGTAACGCGTCAGGCCTTCGGTCAGAATACGGAGGCCATAATCCAGCGCCCATCCGCCGTTCGGGCAGGCCTGATACGTGCCGGCGAATTCGCGCGGTGTGCCATCCCGGTTGCGCATGAACCAGTCCGGGTGCGCGTCATAGGCAGGTTTCATCGCCTTGGAGAGATCGAAGCGACCGATATAGGCCAGTCCTTCTTCGCGTGCCGCGGTGATCATCGCCTCGGCGAAATCCCCCTTCAGATACGGGTTGCGGCGCTGATAGGGGAGGGCGGTGGGATAAAAGGCAACGATCCCGCCGATGTTCGACACGATCACATTGCCACCGAACTGACGGATAGCGCGCGCGATCGTCCGCGGGTTTTCCCGGATATCGATTTCGCGCAAATTGGTCTGGACGATGCGGTAATCCTGCGTCCACCACGTCTTGGGATCGAACGGAGCATTCCGGGCGTCGGCCTTGACCGTCTGCCCGAGCAGCGGCGTCGACGCGCCCGCGGCGATCCCCAGGCCCGCCAGCGACAGTGTCTGCAACACCCCGCGTCGGGATGCCGCCGCGTGCAAGTCGAATCCATCCATTTTTGGTTCCTGTTGCGCGTCCGCTACCGGGTTCAAACCTTGATGATCTCGTGATCTGCCAGAACCTCCAACGCGCGCACCATGGCCGAATGGTCCCATTCAGCGCCGCCACGCGCCACACAGGCATTGAACAGCTGTTGCGCCGAGGCGGTGTTGGGCAAGGCCATGCCAAGCGACCGCGCCGTGTTGAGCGCGAGATTGAGGTCTTTCTGGTGTAGCGCGATGCGGAAGCCTGGTGCGAAGGTACGATCGATCATCCGTTGACCGTGCACTTCCAATACGCGGGACGCAGCAAAGCCGCCCATCAGTGCAGTGCGCACCTTGTCCGGATCGACGCCTGCCTTCGCTGCGAACAGAAGCGCCTCGGCAACCGCTTCGATGTTGAGGGCAACGACGATCTGATTGGCGACCTTCGTCACCTGCCCAGCGCCGACGGGGCCGACGTGGGTGATGTTCTTGCCCATCAGTCGGAAGAGCGGCTCGACCCGCGCGAAGGCCGTGTCGGATCCGCCGCACATGATCGTCAGGCTGGCGGCCTTGGCACCTACCTCGCCGCCTGAGACCGGGGCATCGACATACGCGCACCCGAGCGCCTCGACCCGTGCTGCGAACGAGCGTGTGGCGATCGGGTCGATCGAACTCATGTCAATCACGCATCCGCCCGCCCAGAGCCCCGCGGCAATGCCGTCTTCCCCAAACAGCGCGGTTTCCACATCACCCGTGTCCGGCAGCATCAGGATGACGATGTCCGCTTCGTTCGCCAGCGCCGATCGGGACGGGCAGATGCTCGCTCCCGCCGCCAGCAACTCAGCGGGCACAGGCGAACAATGCTGGACCAGCAGCAGATCATACCCCGCCGCCTGAAGATGCCCGGCCATCGGCCGGCCCATGATCCCCGTGCCCACAAATCCGATCTTCATGATGTCTTCCTCAATGCGCTGCGCGGTTCAGAACCGCAGACGTCCGCCCAAGCCGAACACGCGTCCGCGCAGGTCGTGATATTGCGACAGGGTGGCGAGTGCGACGGTGATGCTTGCCTCCGCCAGCAAAGGCGGTGCGGTGTTGGTCAGGTTTTCGATCTTGGCGAAAATCTGGACAGTCTTGGTAATGTCATATTGTGCCGAAATGTCGGTGTAGACGTACGCCGGATAGTGATTTCGGTTGAGGTCGAGCGGACCGAAATTGTTGTCGAACGTGCCTGGTCCGATGTAATTGAACAACGCGCGCAGGTTCAGCGGCCCCTTGTCGTAGGACAGAGTGGTCGACCCACGCCATTTCGGCACCGCAAAGCCGCCCTGCAACTGTCCGGCGGTATCGACCTGACCGCTGGCAGTCGTCGAGATCAGGCGATCCACGTAAGTAGCCAGCGCGCGCGTGGTCAGTTGCCCACCGAACACGGGAAACCGGTAGCTCGCTTCAAAGTCTATTCCGCGAGTCTTCAGCCTTTGGGCGTTGAACGAGTTAGCGTTGACCTGTGTGATTTCGCCGGAAGCATCCCGGATGACGCCAGCACAGAAGACGTCTTCGCCGCGTCCGCAGCGATCGACGACTTCCTGCTGACCGGGCGTGACGATCGCATCGCTCAGATTGATATTGTAGAAGTCGGCCGACAACTGCAGGTTGGGAACGAACGACGGCTGAAGGACGATGCCGCCGGTGAAGGTATAGGCCGTTTCCGGTCCAAGATTGGGGTTGCCGCCAATCAGGAAGTTCACGTTGGCGGTGCGGTTGGTCAGATAGTCGGTTACGGTGCCGATGCGGATATTGGCCTGCGCGAACAGGTCGTTGATCTTCGGTGCGCGGAAATCGCGCGAATAGGTGCTTCGCAGGCGAATGCTGTCGTTGATCGCGTAGTTGATGCCCGCCTTCCACACGGCGGTCGACCCGACAGTGCTGTAATCGACGTATCGACCGGCAAAATCCACGTCCAGGCTGCGCGCGAAGCTGGTGTCGCGGGCCAGCGGGATCGATATCTCGCCATACCCTTCCTTGACCTCCAAGCTGCCGTAATAGGAGCCGAAAGTGCCCTGGCGCCATCCATTGATGTCGGAGATCGGATCGGACCTGTTGTCGACCGTGTCGCGGCGATAATCCGCGCCCACCGCCACCTTCACCGGCCCAGCCCAGGTATCGAAGATCTGGCCCGACGTATTGGCGTTAACAATGATACTGTCGGAGCGGGAGTCCTGGCGCGACGTGCCCAGCACATAGTCGTTCACTGCCGACGTCACTGTCCCAATGCCGAAGATATTGGCCGGGACACAGCCGTTGTTCGGGTTGGTCAGCGTGGACCGGCATACCGGCTGGCCGTTCGGTCCGACCACGGAGTCGAGGGCCAACGCCCAATTGGCCTGGTTGCGGTTGTTGCGCCCGAGCGTGAGCGAACGCGCGAAGGTATAGCTGCTGCCGAGTTCCCATTTCCAGATATCGGAAAACGATCCGCTCAGCCCGGCGCCGACCCTGACATACGTATTGGTAGTCGAATTCTCGTTGCGTCCTTGTTCCGGGTTATAGCGCCCGACGCGGATCGTCGACAGATTGTTCGAGATCATCGCATTCCGGATATTCGCGGGCAGGAAGGCATTGTCCCGCCGGATCGTGATGTCCGCGTTGTTCGTATTGTAGTTGCCGGTACTTTGCGCACGCGTATTGGCAGCGAGCACGTCGACGCGGGCGGTCATGTCGTTGTCGAAATCGTACGTCAGCCGGCTGAAACCGCTGAACTGGCGGGACGCGACCTGCAGCGGGGCAAAGTCGGGCTGGGGCATCAGCCCGTCGCCGCCCTGCATCCAAACGGTACCAACATTGGTGCCTTGCCGGAAGAGGCTCTGCGCGCCGTTCTCGCCGAACTGAATGTTTCGCAGGGCACCCGGCGTGGTGATGACGCCGCCGGCGGTCATCTGCGAGTAACGGACGTCCGGAACGATCAGCTGACGAAACTGCCCGTTGGTCGGCGTGTAGGCGGCATTTGGAATGAACGTTACCCCGCGACGACCCCAGGGCCGTGCCCCTTGATAGACGATGTCGGGCTGTTCGAAATATGACACGGCAGCGACGAAATGTCCTCGGCCCTCACTGAACTTTGCGCCATAGATTCCACTCAGCGAATATTGCGGAATATCGCCGTAGGTGGAGAGGTTGATCTGCCCGTCGATCTTTCCGCCGACGATCTTGTCGTTGAGGATGACGTTGACGACACCGGTGATCGCATCAGAGCCATAGACCGACGATGCGCCTGCTGTCACGATGTCCAGTCGAGACACGAGCGGTGCGGGAATGATGTTGATGTCGAACCCGTTCGCGATCGGGCTGCTGTCGAGCACGCGTTGACCGTCGATCAGCAAAAGCGTGCGGGTCGAACCCAGCGCACGCATGTTGAACGTCGCGAGGCCGAGGTTGCGACCGCTGCCGTTGTTCCGGTTCGGCCGGAGCGACGGTACGTCGCGCAGGAGATCCACGACGTTGGTCGCTGCCTTTTGCTCGAGCTGGCGCTCGGTCAAGGTCGTGACCGGTGTTGCGGTTTGGAACGTGGACCGCGGGATACGACTACCGGTGATGACGATCTCCTCGGTAACCGTTCTGTCCGGCGCCTCGGTATCCACGGCAGACTGACCATCGCCCGTCGGGGTTTGTGCGGGCGCAGGCACTTCGACCTGGGCGCGCGCGGCTGCTGGTTGAGACAATGCGATGGCGCTTACGCCAATCGCAAAAGACGTCAGATTGCCCTTGGTGATCAATTGTCCTCTCCCCGTGATGTCTCAGCACCTTCGTCTGCCTTATTGGATATATGATGTTACCACGCATGACAATGGACGATTATTATGCCCAGAACGCGGGGAGGGGACAGACCTCGGCGGATGGACAATCTGGCCAGCCGGATGGGAAAGAGCGCAATATCGCCGCCTAGCGGCCGGCGTGCCGCTCGCGCGTGATACACGGATCTTCATAGGGGTCGCGCAGTCCCCGCACGCGAAAGACGTTCCACCAGCGCTGCCAGCGATGGTCTGCCGCGTCGGGATCATGTGGCGCCGTTGGCGAAGCGCCTTTAGATTAGCGGGAGATCGGCCGGGTTGAGCGCACGCTGTTCATGCTCGACTGGATTAAAAAGCCCGAGGAACGCCGCCGCGCGATCCGCGAATTGAACAAGGGCGAGGCGGAGAACGCGCTCAAGCGGGCGATCTTCTTCCATCGTGCAGGTCGGGTTCGCGACCAGGGAATTCAGGCTTAAAGCCATCGCGCGAGCGCGCTCAACCTCGTCGCGGGCGCAATCGTGCTGTGGAACACGACCTACCTTAAGACCGTCATGCGGCACCTCGAGCGTCAGGGCCGCCCTGTGCCGGCCGACATGCTCCAGCACCTGTCGCCGCTCGCTGGCACCACATCAACCACACCGGTGATTACCTCTGGACCGACCCTGTCACCAAACCGGAGCAACTCCGGCTCCTGCGCTAGGTGCTCAGTCCGCCACCCTGAACCGCTTAGCGTATATCTGTGCCCGTTCTATGTTGTGACGCCAGACAGTGCTAAGCGGGAAGGGCGATACATCGGTCGCAAACTCGACCTTGCCCATCACCGTCGGATTATCGCGTTACGGGAGGCTGGCATGAGCATCGCTCGAACGGCCGAACTGGCTGGGTGCAGCATCGCTTAGGTAAAACGCGTCACGGCATTACATCGTGCCAAAATCACTGTGCCTTCGACATCTAGGTGTTTGATCCCACGGTTTGATGGTGCGATCCTTTCGTTGGAATGGAAGGC
>JARUXA010000339.1 GCA_030433805.1 Sphingomonas sp. PsM26
GGGGGGGTGGGGGTTGTGCGGCCACCGCCAGCCGGCCCGGCGGGGCGGGCCGGGGTTTCGGGGGGGTTTTCCCGTTCGCGTTGTTTTCGGGGCCCCCCGGGGCCCGCGCTTCGCTACATGGCGGTCGCCGACAGCCATCTCAACCAGGGCAGCCGCGCCATCGCAACGATCCGCACGGGGTTCGACCGGCCGCGCCGTATCGGAGACATCGCCACCGCCGCGGGCATGAGCCCGTCGT
>JARUXA010000340.1 GCA_030433805.1 Sphingomonas sp. PsM26
TTATAGGTCTTGTATTAAAACCTCCTCCAAAATAATTGTTTTTTTTATTCATAGAATTCAAATTAAGATTCAACATTCCTTGTTGAATTCTTCCTGTTCTATTATCAAATTCAGAATAAAGATTGACATAGATGTCAAACATATTAAAGGTATTGGTGGGTTTTAAAAGGCGATAGCTCCAATTGGAATAAAGTGAATGGAAATTAGCTTGAAATTGAATTCCCATATCATCTTTGTC
>JARUXA010000341.1 GCA_030433805.1 Sphingomonas sp. PsM26
CTCTTGAATTGTTCAAACCATTCGTAATTTCTCAACTACTTAAGAGAGAATTTGCTTATAACATAAAAGGTGCAAGTAAGCTTATTGAAGATGGAATCCCAGAAGTTTGGGCAATTCTTGAAGAAGTTATTGCTGATAGATACGTTCTGTTAAACCGTGCTCCTACTCTACACAGACTTGGTATTCAAGCATTTAAACCTATCCTTATTGAAGGAGATGCGATTCAACTACACCCTCT
>JARUXA010000342.1 GCA_030433805.1 Sphingomonas sp. PsM26
CTTCGGCGCGAGTTATTGTCTTTACATAGCTTAGGTTTCGCATTGGAAAGTCAATCTCATCAGCATAGCGGCTGTATAACTAGTATTGCGATTAGGTATTCGGATCGTTGTCGTTTGATATTTTGTCGGCCATCTTCTGTTGGAGAACAGTAAGGTAGTAGTCCAGGTGGGTGTTGTTTATGTTAGGGATGTAGCATATTAAAATATACGCGCCCACGCGCCGAAATCCTATATGTGG
>JARUXA010000343.1 GCA_030433805.1 Sphingomonas sp. PsM26
GCGTGACATTGATCGGTGGCGGTCGCCTGACGTGGTTCGATACCGACAGCCAGACGCTGCTCCCGACGCGGGGTTTGGGGACGGGGTATACGGTCGAAAACCGGTTCACCCCGTATGCCGGAGTCGTGTGGGACTTGACCCCGCAGTTCAACCTGTACGCAAGCTATGCCGACAGCTTCACGCCGCAAGCGCAACCCGTCGGACGGCAACGCGGCGACGGGGGCGGCATCGAGCCGA
>JARUXA010000344.1 GCA_030433805.1 Sphingomonas sp. PsM26
GTATCAAAAGAACAAAGAAAATAAAAAGTTTCATAGCTGATTTATTTACCAATTGGCCGTTCGTTCTTTATTTTGTTTGTTAACAAGGATGTGATGACCTGTTAATTCTCGTAAAGATTGGTATGTTGGTTTTTATCATTTTACTGCACGTTGCCTTTCGAAAACTGATTTTTTACGCCCATAAAAAACAAAAGAAATCCCCAAAAGAAGCAAGCAGGGGATGAATAGGAGGAGTTT
>JARUXA010000345.1 GCA_030433805.1 Sphingomonas sp. PsM26
CCCCCCTACACTTTTTTTTAAATCCTCAACAGGCAAAACTTGATATAGTTATTCGTCTCGTGGGCTCGGATATGTGTATATGTGACAGCTCCATCACCTGCGGCTCGACGCTCGCGACTTCCTCGCCTTCGCCCAACGTCGTCAGCACCCAGTCTCTTATACACAACAGACGCTGCCGACGAACTCTATTGTATGTAGATCTCGGTGGTCGCCGTATGATTAAAAAAATGAGCTGGG
>JARUXA010000346.1 GCA_030433805.1 Sphingomonas sp. PsM26
ATGCGGTATGGACAAAAGAGAAAGCAATGAAAGTGAAAGAAGAGATTTTTAGTAAACTTACCCCCGAACAAAAGAGCTCACTAAGGGTATCTCGTGCAGCTGAAATAAGCGTTGTTAATAGTATGTTTGAGAATCAGTTATACATCCAGAAAGGTACTACACCATCATCTAATGACTTAACTATAGAGGAGGACGGTGGAGCTATTACCATCAGAGAAAGAACAGAATATCCATTCT
>JARUXA010000347.1 GCA_030433805.1 Sphingomonas sp. PsM26
GCGAGTGCATCAGACTGATGTCGCTAATATGCTAAGTTTTGAGCGTCTCGAAAGCCGCCGCTTTTCCGACAACTGCATGTCGCTAATTATTAACATTATACAGTTACATCGTTGGAGCGCCATCATCAATTAGGCGGGGACAATGGCACGCATTATCTATGTAGAAGACGACGATGTCGCTGGCGAACTGGTTAGAGATGTATTGACCGAGGCGGGGCATCTGGTTGGTGTCGTTG
>JARUXA010000348.1 GCA_030433805.1 Sphingomonas sp. PsM26
GGATCTGCGTCCTTACCCGGCTGCGCAGGGGGCAGGTCCGCCACAGAAGCGAGGACCAGCGCCCGAACCTCGTTCATATCGACGTCCTTGCCGGGCTTCCCTTGAGGGATTTCCACTGATGCAACGGCCTCGGCAACCAACGCACGGACGAGCTCGGGATCTGCGTCCTTACCCGGCTGCGCAGGGGGCAGGTCCGCCACAGAAGCGAGGATCAGCGCCCGAACCTCGTTCATATC
>JARUXA010000034.1 GCA_030433805.1 Sphingomonas sp. PsM26
GCCCAAACGCGGATATGTGCCAAAACGGGAGCCATGTGATTGTGAGATTGTAAGCGCTGGCGACGGTTTGCCGTGGCTGATTACGTCAACCCGACGCCTGCAAATGCTTTAACCGAATCCGTGCGAGCCATGCGTCATCTTGGGATCGACACGAACAACAACGGATCAGTAAACCGGTAATCAAGGACACTGGTAATTGCCGGTGGAGATTCCTGCTGCGCACTCGTTGCTTAACACGATGACTTGATCGCCTAAGCAAACTGCTGACTCAAGATTGAACGTTAGCCAACGAGGTACCCGATGGACTGCGGAACGAACTGTCGTTGAGCGGTGCTGGACACCCCGACAATTGCGTCCTCAACCCTTCCCTAGCAGAATGGAGGCAAGCTTGAAATCGAGTGCGTAGGCTGGGGCGTCATACGGATGGACCCATGGCGTGTGTTGGGGATATACGGCACATCTGCACTGGCACATATACGTTGCCTGGAGGCCGGCAAAGGCTATGAAATTCATCTCGGGGAGGGCAACGAGGCCGAGCAACGCTTCGTATGGGATGACCCAAGCGATCCGACGGGTGACTAATAAGCTTGCAGGCCTAGCTCAGCGTTGTTCAACATTACCCTCATAGATGCCTCTCAACTGCCCAGCCAAAGTGATAGGGTCGCATGGTTTTGAGATGTATCCTGCGATGCCTGTACTTTTGTAAATAGCAATATCGTCTTTAAGAACGTGGGCCGTTATAAGTGCCGTCACAATATTGCTTAAATTTGGTATGAGGCGAAGCTGTTTGTGCAACTTTATCCCTGTCAAATAAGAAAGGCGAGAGTTCAGTAGCCCCAGGTCAAAATGCTGCCCGCTTTCTGATGAGAATGCTAATGTCGACCGTCCACTATCAAAACTCTTGTAGTGAATGCCGTTATCAAGCTGCATTGCCATTTCAACGATAGACCGGATATCCGGCTCATCACCAACAAATATCTCGTGGATGATACTCATAGGCGACCCAAACAAGACTAATACAATCTAGTGACGTCATATATATCATGCAAACCCGATTTGAAACAAGGATGCATTGTAAAAACACATCAGTCCAACATCTATGCCCCGTTGTATTGAATACATCATCGCGGTTTGTGTAAAATATGGCGAGTCCTAGCACTTCGCTAACAGGCAGCCTTGACACCTTTCCGTCCGAACTGGAACGGCCTCTTTTCGCTCCGATCGGCGTAAGCGGACGTTCGTTCAGATAGCCCGGCAGGGGCGGCATCGCCGTTTTATGGGTGGGAAGCGGCCGATCCGCTTTCGGGTGGCGATTGCCGTAAACAGCCGTTTGTTCAGTTGGCTCAGCAGCGGTCCAACGCCGACTTCGGGTGGATAGCGGCCGGTCCGCTTTCGGGCGCGCAGACAACGTAAGCGGACGCTTGTTCATAAAGCTCGCGACGGCAGCTACGCGCCCCAATTTTGGTCACGCGCCGCTTCTGCGAACGAGTCCTAACGCTGCCATTCGCTCCGGTCGCTTGGATCGACTCATCGAATGAAAATTGGTCGGGTTCTGCGCGCGGTTGAGGCGCGCAGAACCCTGACAAGCGGTCGCCTAAGATTTTGATCCCATCAGCCAAGCGAGGAAGCGCTTTTTCCATCCGGGGGCGGCTGGTAGTGTTTGAGATCGTTCGACATTCACCTTTGATACGGCCACCTCGGAAACTTCATCCAAACCATAATGCGCCGCCTTCGCCCGACGGTCGCGTCGACGCTCAGCTGCAACTTCCGCATCCGACCAAGGAGGCGCTTCGATCACCCGGTTGCGGCGGATCACGTAATGCGATCGGCATGGGAGCGTCCAACTACCGACCGATGGGTGCAGCGTGATCGTCTCGCCGTCGTAGCTGATGTTCCAGTCCGTCGGCGTGAGCGGTGTCACGACCTCCTCGCCACAGCCGCAGCAGCAGCTGTGCGCAGCGCTTCCGAACTCCATCGACACGTAGAGCACACCAGGTTCAAGCGTTTCCGGAAACGTATCGACGAACCGGTGTTCGAGGTCGGAATGCCGCATCATGACTGATCCTCGTTCAGCAGCATGTTCCCGTCGAGCGTATAGGTCGAATGATGCTCGTTCTCGAAGTCGCAGTAGAAGCCGCACAGCTTCTTCCACTTGATGACCGCGAACACTGCGTTCAGCGCATTGAGGTCGGCGACTTGGATGTTGGACGCGTAGATGTCGCCGGCACCGCCCCCGGCGAGCGGGATCCGTTCATGCGACGCGACGGTTTCCCGCGTCTCCGCGGTGCTGGTCGTCACGCGAAGGATCCCGCTGAGGCCTCGGTCGCCTAGCTCCAGCCCCATGCCGATGTCGATGAAACCGACGCCTCGCGCGTGGAGCCGCTCGACCAGCGCCGCCTTGGCCTCGCCTGCGTCGAGGCTCAGGAACGCGAAGTCGATGCCGTCGAGCAGGTCGAGATTGCCCGGAGCGATCGCGACTGGCACCGCGGTGATGCCGCGATGCATGCGCTCGTAGATCCCCTTGAAGTGGTCCACCTTGAGCGGCGCCTCGCGGAGTTCGTCGAGGCTCGGCGCGCCGTGTGCCCTGAAAGCATTGTGCTGGAGGAACTCGTCGGCATCGAAGATGCGGATCTCCGCCACCGGCGTCTTCGCGACCATGTCGAGGATGTAGCTGCCCGAGCCGCCGAGCCCGATGATTGCGATACGGTGCCCCGCCAGCTTCGCCGTCAACGCGCCGATGCCGACGCGGTCCGACGCGGTCTCGACGTAGTTGAACACGCTGTCGGCGTCCTCCTCGTCGAGCGCGCGATAGGGGCGGGGTGTCGCCGTTGCATCGAGCACCGCGGCCGGCCCCGCGATGATCGACGCGTATGTCGTCATCTTGTGGTGATAGTCGCGATAGCCGCCGTCGGGCTTGCTCGAGAACGCATGCTCGGCGGTCAGACCGTGGCCGAGGTCGAAGTGGGTCGTCTGGTTGGCGATCGCGGCGATGCGGGCCCCATCGGCGAAGCAAGGGTATTCGCCGTCGAAATGCACGACGTGCGTGTCGGGCGGCCTGGTCTGGTCGCCGGCCAGCGTCAGGCTCGAGATCAAGGTCCCCTTACGCACCTTGCGGTCGGCGTCGACGTAGGGAACCTCGCGCATGACGAGGAACCCTCCGACGATCTGGACGAAATAGCCCTCCTCGCGCAGCTTCGCGAGGTCGGCGTTACGACTGAACAGTGCGCGTGACATTGAAGATCGTCCCCTGCTTAATGGTGACCGAGCCGTGGGCGCCAAGCTCCCCAGCATGCGGCGTCGAGGCCGCCTTGCGGTAGGTCATGGAGAACACGACGTTCGGATCGTGCGGACCGGGGAAGGCCAGTTCGACGATCTGCTCGAAGGTTACCTCCGGCCCCGGCACGGTGCGCGGACGGGTGTTGACGATGATCTCGATCTCCACCGTCGGGCGCTTCGCGTTG
This sequence comes from Sphingomonas sp. PsM26, assembly GCA_030433805.1. Classification (GTDB taxonomy): domain Bacteria; phylum Pseudomonadota; class Alphaproteobacteria; order Sphingomonadales; family Sphingomonadaceae; genus Sphingomonas. The sequence goes on from JARUXA010000034.1 coordinate 3,462, forward strand.
TAGAAGCGCTCGATGCCCGGCGCGCTGAGGTCGACCAGCATCGCGGGCTCGATCAGGACGTCCGTCCCGCCGCGAACCTCGAGGAAGACTGCTTCGTCGGGGCCCGGCGTGGCGAGTTGCTCGAGGATACGGCCGCTGATCGTCGGCTTGCCCCAGCGTTCCTCGTGGTCGTTGACCTCAAACTTGAAGTCGCGGTCCGTCAGGAAGGCGATAATGCGCTCCGCGCCGGCCCCGCGGAGGTCGAACGTCTCGTTGAGGCGCACATTCTCGAAATCGCTGGTGTCGAGGATCGCGAAGATGCTGTAGCCGCGCTCGGGCTCGAGGCCCGCGGCTTCGAGGATCTGGCGGCCCACCGGGATCGGGTCGGCGATGCTGAGCGGGCGGAAGTCGAGGCCGTCGAGCGCGAACTGGATGCGGTAGGCCTTTGCCGCCAGCAGGGGGCGGCCCTCGCGGATCGCGTCGCCGACGTCGTCGTATTCGGGGAGTTCGGGGGTGTTCATCTTGGTTTTTCCTTCGTGTCTAGCCGGGTCAACCCGGTCACGAGGGGACAATCGGAACGGAAACCGCCGACCGGAAAGGCGATCAGAAAACTTTCTGCAGCGAGCCGCTGGGAACGGGCCCGCAGATGAAGAAGGCGGGGCACCCCGGGCAAACGCGCTGTGACGGGGATGCGGGGAACGAACCGTCGCGGATCCCCGCGACGACCTTGTCCAGCAGCTCACGACGGTTGCCGAGCACGCGCGCCGTCATGTCGAGCGCGGTGACCTGATCGCTCATGAGGTACACCACCTCCGCGGCCGCGCCAGGTGCGCTCTCCGCGAGGGCGAGCAGCGCGGTGGCTACGCCAAGGTTCTCGGTGTCCGACTTGCGGTAAGCTCCCGTTCGGATGCGCCGGTAGATCCGGACGCCCCGCGCGTCGACAAGGACATCGTCGGCGTTGAAGACGATCTGATCGGAGCCGATATTGAGCGGCACCGCTGCCGGGATCTCGGCGCGGTGGGCCAAGCGAGACTGCCGGAACCGCGTCACCAGCGTGATCGCCATCGTCCGCAGCTCCGCGAAGCTACCGGGCGTGTCGAGACCATGATCGTCGCAGGCCTGTTCGACGGCGGCACGGAGGTGCACGTCATCCGACAGGTCGAGCCCCTCCCGCACCGCCGCGCGGACGACGGACCGAGCCGCCTCGTGCATCCTCATGTAGTCGGTCTCGGTCCGGCGCCCCCCGATGCCGAGCACGTGTATGTAGAAGAAGCGTCTCCTGCACTTGTCCTTGTCCAGCATCGCCACCTGCGAATCCCGCAGCCGGATCGTCCCGTCGATTACGAGCGTGACCGGCTCGTCCTCCGGGGCGGGAGGCAGCTTGCGGAGCAGATCGGGCGTGGACCGCGCAACGCCCGCCCCGAGGCGGTCGAGGAACTCGGACAGGGGTCTGGCGGAGTGGTTGGCCTTCTCCGTGGCCGCATACATGACGAGTCGGTCGCGCGCGCGCGACAGCGCGACGTAGAATAGGCACTCCCGCTCCTCCGCGTCCCCATCGCGCAACGCCGTCTTCACGTCGCCGGTCAATCCCGCGATGACGCCCTCCGGCGGGAGGCATGCGGGCGCCTTTGACGGACTTGGGAGCGTGTCCTGGTTGAGGCCCGGGAGGTGGACGCACTGGAATTCGAGGCCCTTGGCGCCATGGATCGTCATGAGCCGCACCGCGTTCAGTCCCTGCGCGGCGGCAGGCAGCTGGCGAAGGTCGCGATCGTCGCCGATCGCCACGAGCCGCCTGATCCGGTCCATTAGGCGGGGAACGGCCTTTCCCTGCTCGCGCGGCTGCACGCGGAGGAAGTTCAGCAGCTGCCAAAGCGCGATGCCCTGGCTGCGTTGGCCGACCGACTGCGCCACGGCGATAGTGGCGGCGATGCGGGTCCGGTCGAGGAGGATCACGGCGAGGAATCGCCAAGGCGGCGTGTCGGCGTCGAAGCCCTCAAGCGCCTCCGCGAGCCTGTCCAACGCGGCATGGCCGTCCGCGGAGATCGGCAGGTCCCGTCGCGCGGCAAGCCAATCGAGTGGCTCCCGCTCGTCGTCGCGCAGAGTCGCGAGTATGGCGCCGACGTCGTCGAGCGACATGGCAAATTCAGTCATGCCTGCGGCGCGAACGAGGCCCATCGCCCGGCGGTCGGCGAGCAGCGACAACATTGACAGAAGGTCCTTGACCTCGCCGCGCTCGAACAGACTGCCGAGGAATAGAACTGGGACGCCCATGCGCTCGAGGTCCCGGGCGATCACGCCGAGCCGCTCGTTGCCGGTGCACAGCACGGCCTGGTCGCGGTAGGCGAAGCCGGCCTCGTGCATCTCGGCGACGCAGTCGGCGATCGCGACCGACTGCTCGTCCTTCATGGCGCGGGTCCTGAGCTCGATCGGGATCCCAGAGTGGCCACGGTCCGCCTTAAGCAGCGTCTCCGTCTTGCTCGCCGTCATTCTGACCGCGAACGCGGAGTAGGCCGTGACGATCTCGTCGAACGAGCGGTAATTGACCTTTAGCCTGCCCGACACGGCACCTGGGAAATCCTCCGTCGTGAACTTGGAGGTACTGATCGGGGACGCTCCCCGGAACCGGTAGATGGACTGCCGCGCGTCGCCGACGACCCAGATGTTATCGCCGGTTGGGCGGATCGCCTTGAGTAGCCGAACGCTGGCGCGGTTGACGTCCTGATACTCGTCGACGAGGAGATGGTCGTACATTCCGCCGAGCTTCGCGGCGATGTCAGTGCGCCGCTCGAGGAGTTCGACGGGGAGCGATACCAGGTCGCCGAAATCGACCGCCCGCCGTTCGCGCTTGATCCTCTCGTATAGCGCATAGACCCGCACCACCTCGGTGGACTTGAGCGCCTCGGTCGTCCGTGCCTCGTCTCCGACCGCAGCGACGCGCATGGCCTCCGCGTGCCGCGCATATTCCTCGGCGGTGACCACCTCGTCCTTCGCTCGCGAGATCGCCGCGAGAATGTCGCCGATCAGCCGCGTCGGGTCATAAAGGTCCTGGTAGTGTTCGAGCGCCAGCTTCGGGAACTCCCGCTCGAGCAGCTCAACCGCCTCGACCCTGTCCATCAACTGCGGATCGTCGGGAAGCGAAAATTCGGCGCTGAGGCGTCGGATGAGGTCGAGCCCGAAGGCGTGGAACGTGCCGATCCACATCGCCGCTGCCTTCTCGGGACGCTCGGCCGCAATGCGGTCGGCCATCTCCCCGGCTGCCTTGTTCGAGTAGGTGAGCACGAGGAGCCGCTTGGGATCGACGCCCTCGTCGAGCAGCTGAACGACCCGCGCGGTCAAGGTCTGAGTCTTGCCGGTGCCGGGCCCCGCCTCGAGCAAGTAGGGGCCGCCGCGATGGGCCGCAGCGATCGCCTGGGCCTCATTCAGCGGATGGGACTCGCGGACCTTGTCGTCGGGTTCGATCACGGGGAGTAGGAGACCGTCGAACAGCTGCTGCGCCACGACGTCGAACGGGGCTTGCATCCGCTCGGCGATGTCGGACGCGGTCAGACCATCTTCGAGGTAGAGGCGGCACACCACTTCACGGGGTAGGAGGAGCTCCCGGCCGAAGAGGTCCATCTGGACCTCGCGCCTTTGCCGGCGGCCGTAGTCCACCACGCGGTCGATGCCGGTCGGCGAGGGTTCCGAGCCACGGGCCGGATCCGCCTCAGTGCCCGTCGGGGACGAGGTTCCGTCCCCCAGCTCGTGATGCCCGATCTCATGGGCGACGAGGAACGCCTGCTCGAAGGGCGACCCGATGTTCTCATGGATGATGAGGTCATCCTCCGGAACCAGCGTCGCGCGTCCGTTGTCGAGGACCGTGGCGCCCGGATTTGCGGAATCGACGTCGAGGCCGCGATACTTCGCGATCGCGACCGCGAAGGCGTATGAATCCGTCGGATCGAGTCCCCGCGCGACCGCGCTGGCGTGCAGTTCCGCCGCGCGTCGGCGTCCTAGCTCTATTGCGTCCACGGGTCAGCCGTCGGCCATCAGCCGAACGCGGTCGGCTTCGGATACGCCGGCATCCGTCAGCACCTGCTCGAACGTGGTCTGCGCGACGGACCCGGGTGGACCGTCCGACTTGTAGCTTCTGGTCGCCGCCATCCCCGCCGGAGGTCGCGCCATTGCGGCCATCACGTGCGGCTGAGGAACTCCCAGCGCCACGGACAGCTCGCGCGTCACGGGCGTCGGGACGCTGGAGGCGAGCACCCTGTGCTCGCGGATGCAGGTGATCACCTGCCGCGGCACGCCGAGTTTAACGGCGAGAGCCTTGCCCACGTCGCCGGAAAGGCGAGCCAAGGGATCGGCGTCAGTCGCGGCTTCGGGCCGGGCTGCCTGATGCGTGATCCACGCAGCGTCGACGCGGGACTGCTCGGTCGCGGTCAGGCCGCCCTCGTCCTCGGTGTCGGCCGTGGCGATTAGACGGGAGAAGTCGATCAGCTGCAGCGCGAACTGAGGGTGGGCCGCGACGTAGCGGGCGAGGACATCGCCGTCGTGGACCTCCTCCATCTGGAACAGGTCGAGCACGGCGTCGAGCGCGAGCGGCGGGTTGGTGGCGGTCATTCGTCGTCCCCAGAATTGAAAAGGGCGCCAAGCGTCTTTAGCGCCCGGTCCCGATAGTTGCGAACTGACCGATCCGAGCAGTCCAGTGCCTTAGCGATCGTCATGACCGACGGGTCGCTCGAATGGATCTGCCACCCGATCAGCAGGAGATGCATGGTCCTGCTTTGTTCTGGTGGCAGGGCGTCAATCGCGACGTAGAGCCTCTCCCGGAAAAGCGGATCGGAAAAAATTTCGGCGTCCAGCGGGTCGGTCGTACCGGCGGCGGCTGCCGCCTCGGCGGCGCCGCCCTCCTCGTCCATGGAATCGCCGCGGTTCGCTTCGCGCCACACCCGCTCTTGGGCGTCGAGCCGGAGCCGCTTGATGGCGAGATCGAACCGCGCCTCAAAGAAGTCGAGCCTGTCGTCGGGCTCCGCGTGGTCCTTGGCGAGCAAGACGACGAAGCGGTCGAAGACCGCGTCGCGGATGCGCTCGTCAGTGGCGGACGCGGTGCCGCCCGACGCAATCGGCACCGCCCGCATGACGCGCTCGGCGAGCGCCTTGTAGAGGCGCTCAAACGAAGCGTCGGAGTTTTCCCAATGACTGGCGCGGATGAAATGAACCAGACATTCGCTGGGCACGTAGCCAGGATCCTTTCGATTGCGGATCCCGGCCCGCTCGAGCAGTCCATCGCGCGACAGGTCGCCAAGGGCGGGGAGGAGCGCCTCGACTTTGTCGGGGCGCGTATACAGCGTCCCGTCCTTCTTCTTCCGGGTGAGCGGGGCGATCAACTTGTCCTCCCTTTCAAAGCACCAGCATAAGTGCGTTTCAGGGGTAATCCCCATGAAAACTGAAACCGGAACGGCAGGATGGATTATTTGGAACGCGTCGGCGTGTGCCCGACTAGATCATCGCACCTCTTGCGCTGACAACTCAACGGCAGCTTTCCGCGGAGAAGCACCGAGGACCGGGCTGTCGGCAATCGGCCCACTCCCTGCCGCACCGTTTCACCTGAACGAGCGACCGCTTTCGAGACGCCTTCAACCGGCGCCGAACGACCGACACTGGGTCACAGCAGCAACGGATAGCACGCCGATCGCGGCAACTCTTCCATAAATCCGACAGCTTGCGGTCGGTCCGGTTGGACGGCGCGCGCGACTGTGCTGTGGAGGCCATCGTCCAGCAATGTGTCATCGACCAGCCGACGAGACTGACTTGATCGACGACGTCTCCACCTACGTTCCGTTGCGGTTTACGAAGACAATGACGTTCAACACCTGCCAATCATCGACCTGGGCTTGCCGTAGCTCATGGGAGGTACGGCTCGAGCCAAGCCATTTGCTTGTTGTCAGCCATAAAAGTCGCTCATCGCCAGTCTCCTCGCACAGCCTGAATCAGGTCGCGCCTCTCACATTGATGGGTCCTTGCCCTCTGCGAAGTAGTTCTGTTGGCGACAAATCAATCAAGCGATACAAAAAAGGAGAGGCCGTAGCCTCTCCAGTTGTTTTGAAGAGTAAGCGCTGTCGTCATCATCACAGTGCCCGTCGCTCAACCGCCTCTTATCTCGATCTGGTCCCGCGATACCATAGGCACAGCGTCCCAGAAAAAGGCGGGAAACAAACCCGACATTCAGTCCTATGCCCTTCTGCCGTCGTATCAAAACTTGCGTATCAAGCCACATACGAGACCGTTCGACAAATTTCAGTTCAACGAACTTTAAGTTGCGTGGGACGCGCGTGCCATCAGATCTGCGCCAGACTTGGGGGTAACGGATCGCCCTGTTGGACGGCGTGATATCGGATTTTTCCTGTGGCAGGCAGTGCAGTACCGATACGAGTCGACGATCGAATTTGTGAAGAAGGCAAAGTCCCTCGACCGGTTGGCCTTCGGTTAATGCAGCGCCAGAACAGAACGCACTCGGCCGCTTGGGTCTGACCTAAGACTGGTAAGCGTCATGACGTTGCACTCAATCGCCTAATTCTGTCTTGCCGTGTCACAAAACAAAGGGTTAAGCCTCTCCAATGATGGACGACCAGTTGCTATTGACCCCTGCGACGGTAGAAACGGAACAGCCTGATAGAACGGGGCTTCCGCTGCCGACGCGAACGTTCGGGGAGATTGTCTTATGGCGGGGGGCGACACCGTGTTGCATCGATCCGCGTTTACTAGACGCTTACATTCTATGCCTCCCCGCGCAGGACCTCGGCTGGCAAAACGCTAGTGAATTGAGCTCCTGCCCTGCAAATGGAGCAGTGTTGATTGATCCGCTTGCTTCTGCCGACGTGGCGGACTTGGTGTACGGCCAGGATATGGTCCTGCTGCTACCGAGACGGCTTGCAACATCATGGTCGCATGAGCGAGCGGGGATCTCGGTGCTGGGTCCGGTTCCAGGCCTGGCTGCGGTGACGTGCTTGGTTCGCGGTCTGCTGGAACGCAACCTCAGCTTGAGCCCGGCGCAAATGTCCCTCCTCGGACGCGCTGTCTTGGAATGCCTGACGGCGGTTCTGGGTGCCGGACCGGAGGGCCGGACGTCGGTTGCTGAGCGGCGCGGTGCGTCGTTGCTCGAACGGTTGGCAGATCATATCGACACCCATCTGGCGGACCAGCTTGACGTCTCAGCACTTTGTGAGGCGCTCGCTTGTTCCCGCTCGGTACTGTATCGTGCAACTGGGCCGGTCGGCGGGGTAGCTGTCTTTATTACCCAGCGTCGGTTGTCGGCACTTTACAAGCGGTTGATTGATCCCGCCGAGCATCGAACCGTGGCAGCACTCGCTCGGAATTGCGGCTTTCGCGATTCATCGGGTTTCAGTCGCACCTTCAAGCGGCACTTCGGTCGAACGGCTACAGAGCTGAGACGCAGCAGGCTGTCGCTCCGCAGCAAAGGTGCATGATGCGAGCGTTTGACTTTGATTCCGCCTTGCTTCCGCCGGAAGCGCGACTGTCGGCATTCCGGCAAGGTGCAAGCCATTTTGCGGTTGATCCGGTCGGAGACCCCCGAGCCTTCCACACGCGCTGGCGGTTGCTCAAACTGGGTGACGTCAACGTTATCCGCTCGATCACCAGCCCGATACACTATCAGCGCGATCACGCGTTAATCGAGGCGGATGGACAGGACCGGGTCGCCATTCACTATCGTATCGCAGGCGCCGCGAGCGGAACGCTGGATAACAGGGTGCTTAATAGTGGCCCGGGGTCCGCGGCAGTATGGGATCTTGCGCACACGCTCGATTTCAAAGCATTTGATATTTCAGAACTGATCATCGTCACGCTGCCGCGATATATGCTCGACGAAATTTTTGCAGTGACCTCCTATAGCTGCGTCGTCCCGAAGTCTTCCGAGCTTGCGCTCGCAGCGGTGCAAGTCCGCTACCTGCTCGAACATTCAGAGGACATTACGGAGGAGGGCGGTCCGGCACTGGGGCGCGCCGTTCGCGACCTGTTTGCTGTTGCTTTGATGCCCGAACTGCAACGTCTCGCCAGCAACCCGAACACGGACGCCGAATCCGTGCTACAGAGGATTAATCGTGCGATCGATACGCAGCTTCGCGTCGATTTGCAGGTGGACGAGCTGGCCCATCAACTCAGCCTGACCGCAGACAGCGTGCGAGACATCGCGGACAGGGCGGGCGGGTTGGATATGATGGTAGAACGCCGACGGCTGCTGGCGGCCTTCCAGCGGTTGAGCGATCCCGTTGACGTTACGCCGTTGGCGCTGGTTGCCTGGCAGTGCGGGATGAACGATCTGCAACGCTTCCGCCGCCGCTTCCGGGCGCTATTCAGCGTAACCCCCAATCAGTTGCGTGCGGGCGTGCCCGGGCATTTGCCCAATTGGGCGGGGGCGTATCAGGTCGATATGTCCTATGGGGCATTCCTACGTCGCGATGGATAGCGAGCGTTTGGCCGCGTCGGCGGGCATCCCCAAACTGTCGTTGCCGTCCAACGTTAGGACGGCTGAAAGCGATGATCGCCCGTTTGCCAAAGGATGAAGGCGCACAGGTCTGCGCTTTCGTCATCCTTCTGCTTTCGGGTCGATCCCATCCCGTGGCCGGCATCGGTTTCGACCCTGAGGATAACGGGGCGGCGTGAGCTGGTGGCGGCCTGAAGGCGCGCGGTCATTTTCCCCGCCTCCCAATTTGCGACGCGCGGATCGGTTAATCCTGTTGTGAGCAGCACTGCGGGATACGCCACCCCGTCCTCGACGTGGCTGACCGCGTCCATTTCCATGAGCGCCTTGAAGCCGACCGGGTCCTTGATGCTGCCGAATTCGGGAATGTTGAGCGGACCAGACTCCTCGAACTCGAACCGCAACGCGTTGGTTGCCCCGACCGAAATGATCGCTACTGCAAGCAGATCGGGTCGCTCCGTCAGGAACCGCCCGACCATGATTCCCCCGCCCGATGTTCCGGATACGGCAAGCTTGCCCTTGCTGGTCCATTTCTCCGCAATCAGATACTCAGCGCAGTCGATGCAGTCCCGCCACGTGTTTGGCTTGGTCAGCAACTTTCCGGCTTCGTACCATTCCTGCCCGAGCTCGCCACCACCGCGCACATGGGCGACGGCAAGAACGACGCCCAGATCCAGCACGGGAAGAAGCCCCGAACTGAAGTAGGGATCCTCGGTAAGGCCGTAGGAACCGTAAGCGGTCAGGAACACAGGTGCCGAGGCGTCCCGGCGGACACCTTTGCGGTAGACGATCGATAGCGGAACCCTTGCGCCATCTCGCGCCGTTACCATGACTTCGCGGCTGCCATAGGGCGCCGTATCGATTGCGGGTTTTGGTGCCAGCCCCGTCACGACGACGCTCCCATCCGCCTTGCCAAAACAGACCACCCGCGGCCGGACCCAGCTCTCGAGCAGAAACCAGCAGCCGTCCCGTAACGGATCAGTACGCAAGTCCGACACCGTTCCCTCGAACGGCAGGGTCAAACGCCTCGTCTTTCCGTCCGTCGAAAGGTGCAAGAGCTCCCCCAGACCGGCGTTCGTGGCGGTAATGAACAGGCCATCACGCGCGGCGGCAATGGCCTTCAGGATGCGGTTCCCTTCACGAACCACGACTTCCGCCGTGGCGATGGAAGGGCGGGCGGCGCTGGTACGCAGGATCTTAAAGTGCGACGCGTTCTGGTGGCTGAGGAGATAGAGCTCGCCATGCAGCATCGTGACCATGGTAACCTTGTCCGCGACCTTGCAGACCGAGGTCCAGTGCGGGCTTCCCTCCACCACGCTGTGTGCCGGTGCGACATAGACATCCAACTCGAACTCGGTGCCATTCTCGACCGTTGCAAGCATGAAGGACTCGCCCGCCCGCGCAGCGATCATCGGCGTGCCAATGTCCTGCATCGGCACGACCGGGTCCATCTCCCTGGCAAGAACCCTGGCGTCAGACGCAGGATCGGTCCCGATGCGGTGCAGCCATACCGCGCTGTCGAGATAACGATCGATATCGCCCGGTTTGGTCCCGGCTCTCATTCGATTGATGAATACCGCGGAACTGTCGGGCAGCCACGACACCGGGCCGAATAGTGCCCGGTCGAGCCGGTCCAGCAACCGCTTTCCGGTTGCGGTCTCGACGAATTGCAGCACCGAATTTTCGGACCCGGCGGGTGATGTTCCGAAGCCTACGAGCGAGCCGTCGGGCGACGCTTTCCAATAATCGAGCGCAAAGTGGGTCGAGCCCGTCGCCTCGTCATCGGGATCGACCAGTAGGCGTTCGGCACCGTTAATGCCGTTGCGTACGTACAGCTTGAACGTATCCGCGCCCTCGGGCCGCCGTTCGATGAAGATGTAGGGACCTGCCAGTTGAACGGTGCTCACCGGCTCGATTAGGCCAGTGTTACGGTGGATGCGGCGTGCTAGTTCGTCGCGCCCATGCAACGACGCCAGAACGCGCCGGGCGTAGGCGTTCTGACCCATCAGATAAGGCTTCCATTCCGGGTCCTGGGAGTTTTCCATCCAGCGATAGGGGTCGATGACAGTTGTGCCGAAGATCGTTTCTGTCACTCGTCGGATCGAAGCAACGGGCGGGCCGCTTGCTTGACCCCAGGCGCTGCGGCCCAAAGAACAAAGCCCAAGAGCACTGGCAGAAACCAACAGATTGCGTCGGTTAAGCGTCGTCATTGCAAGCCCCCCGTGCAGCCGCGCTGGAGGCGAGGCGATGGCATTTCGCGTAACAAGCGCTGGAGGACTGTTGAAGAGGTCTTACGTCCCAGAAATAATTTTCTATTGGGGATCACTCTCGACGGCTTGCCCCACGGTTCGACGGAGTGATCGTGCCGTTCCGGTCAAATAGGTTCAATGTGAGACAAGCGTGTTACGCGGGTCCGTAGCCATGGCAGAGGTTAGATCGCAGGTCTGGTATCGCCGTTTTCCGCTTTGAGAAAGATCAGCGCGTTCTCCTCGTCTCCCAAGCCGACCAAACGAAGGATCGTCCGCTGAGCGCTGCCGTAGCTTCAGATGAACGAATGGCGGAAGTCTGGAGGCGAGGGAGGGTATCTGAATGTCCGGGTATGGGTCTTGGCAGCCGCAACGCGGACCGGCGACTAGCGTCTATAAGCGGATGCTATAAGAGTTGCGGCACAGCGCGGTTGCCGGACGCCCCATTGGTGATGTGGAACCGCCGGTCGATTTGGCGTTGCCAAAAGAGACTGGTACGTGCGGCGGACCCGAACCGTCGTCATAAGGACGGTAACCAAATCAGCAATATCATCATGCCTTACCGCCAGGTGACGTTACCCCGATCGCGATCCCTGGCGCATTCACAAGCATGAAGGCTGCGGGTCTGACGATTGTGTCTGGGCCTATTTGAAGAGGCGTGCGCGACGCATCGACCCTATCGCTTATCGTAGTCAGATTCTCATGTCTCGCTGACATAGAGTCGCTTTAACCAAGCAGCAACTTTGCGCTGCAATGGCTTGTTGTCATGGGAGAAAACCATCATCTGTTAGCCATAGCGGAACGCAGAGGCCATGCCATCGGCGTCGATCTGCTACGTTCCCTGCAATCTTACTGTCATGACGTGGTGGCGATCAGCGTTGACCACGACGTCGTTCGGCAAAAGGCTTTTTGCCAACAATTAACGGCTGTCACTAGGGGCATGCGACCGCTCATTCCGCTGGCTTTGATGCTCGTTAGCATTGCCCTTGTTGTGTTCTGGCGCCGGGGGAACCAACCGCTTCTCCTTGGTGGTGCCGCGATTATCTGCATTACAGCTATAGTAGCGCGAGTGTGGCTGATGACGCCGGGGCTTGACCTCAATGCGTTCGCTAGATCGCATCTGCTCGTGGCAATCAGTCTGGGCATTGGGTGGGGTACGCTAGGTTGGGGCATTACTGCTATTGGCGACGCTAATGTTGTGATGATGATCCTGTGGATCCAGATGGGTGTGATCGCATCAGGGTTGGTTATGTACTATTATTTACCCGTAGCGTTCTTAGGGTTTAGTGTCCCGATCGCCATACCTATGACGATAATGTCTGCAGGTTACGGAATTGGAGGGCTGACTAGCGCGTCGGCTCTGACGATCTTGTATCTCACCGTGCTAGGCCGGGCGGCCGTAGATCAATGCCGGGTATTCGTCGCAGCCTCTTGCGCGACTGAACGATTGATCGACAGCGAGGCTGCGACGCGGGCGGCTGACAGTCTCACCGCTGCAGCGCGAGTAGATGCGGCGAATGCTCGCACTGAGGCTGCGCATCTCCGCTCGGAACATATTGCGGCAGCGGCTACGGCGGCAGGTGCCGCAGAGGCACAACGCCGTAATGTCATGATTGAGCTGGCAGAGCATTTTGAAGCCAACGTCTTGAGTGTGGCGCAACAGGTATCTGCCGCGGTCTTCGATCTGGAACAATCAGCGCAGCGCCTCGCCGTGATCGCAGACGAAAGCGCGGGTGCGGTTAGCGAAGTATCCTATCGCGCAAAGGCGGCATCTTTATCGGTATCGACCCTGGCTGCCGCTGCTAATCAGCTCGGCACAACTATCACTCATATCGCGTCACAGGTCGACGATCACGCCACTCTAAGCGCTGGCGCCCATGCATTGGCGGAAGCAAGTTCGGGCGCGATCGCGGGGATGTGCGACCGGGCAACCCAAATCGGCAATATGACGGCTGTTATCACTGATGTTGCCAAGCAGACCAGCCTGCTCGCCCTGAACGCCACGATTGAGGCTGCCAGAGCCGGTGAGGCGGGGCGCGGCTTTGCAGTTGTTGCAGCTGAGGTGAAATCGCTCTCCGTCCATACTCAGGTGACAGCCGGGGATGTGTCCTCCCATATCGAGAACATCTTTGCGCAAGTAGATGTAGCGACCGACGCTGTGCACAAGACGGTTTCTAGCATCGATGGAGTCGCTGCCATCGCAACGTCCATCGCAGGAAGCATCGACGACCAACGCAATGCGACAATCGAGATCGGCAAAGCCGTTGAAGTTGTGGCCAACCATGTTCGCGATGTGAGAGATCAGGTACTTTCCTTTGCAGAAAGTGCCGATGCCACCGGTGCCCTAACCGACGAGGTTGGCGCGACCAGTCGCCGCGTATCCATGCAATCGATCATGCTGCAGCAGGCTACCGTCGCATTTCTTGAAGAATTGCGGCTCGCATAGATAGAGGCGACAGCCCATCGTTAGGGTACGCTTTTCCATGATCTGCACTTTTGCCCCCCTAAGCAGACGGTCTGCAGTCCACCAGTTTAGGTCGTGCAGGGGGCTGATTTAGACGCTCAAAATCTGCCGTTCAACCGCCTGAACGAATGTCCGGAAGTGGGAGGCGGAGAAGGACACTTGAATGTCCACAGGTGGGTCAACTTGTCCAGCAGCACTTATGATGACGTGGACGGCTCTCCAACCCTCAAGCAGGATGTCCTGCGGAGAGTCGAAGGAGAGACACGATGGGAAACGTCACAACGATCGGTCTGGATATCGCGAAGAACGTGTTTCAGGTGCACGGAGTGGATGCTGATGGCGCAGCGGTTGTTCGCCAGCGTCTGACGCGTGGGCGGATGTTGAAGTTCTTCGCCAAGCTGCCCCGGTGTCTAATCGGCATTGAGGCGTGTGCGACATCACACTTTTGGGCGCGCGAGCTGGTCGCGCTCGGGCATGACGTGAAGCTGATGCCGGCGCAATACGTGAAGCCGTACGTCAAGCGAGGTAAGAACGACGCGGCTGATGCCGAGGCGATCTGTGAGGCAGTAACCCGGCCGACCATGCGAATCGTCGGGATCAAGTCGCCCGAGCAGCAGACCGCGATGATGCTCCATCGTGTCCGCCTGATTCTTAACCGCCAACGCACGCAGCTCTCGAACGCGATGCGGGCGCACCTGGCCGAGTTCGGGATTGCGGCGATTGGCAGAAACGGCATTGAGCAGCTCCTCGACGTGATCGCTGATCCTACCGATGGCCGCGTACCGGCAGATGCGCGGTTCTGCCTGGAGATGCTGGCAGCCCAGCTGCGCATCGTAAAGGAGCAGATCCTCGAGAACGATCGTCGCATCCTGGCGAGCGCACGCGAGACCGAGCTTGGTCGCCGACTGATGGAGATACCCGGCGTGGGTCCGCTGCTCGCCAGCGCCATTGTTGCCACGGTTCCTGACCCCGCGATCTTCCGCTCGGGCCGCAACCTGGCTGCCTGGATTGGCTTGGTGCCGCGGCAGAACTCGAGCGGCGGAAAGGAGCGGCTAGGCAGCATTACGAAGGCGGGCCACCAATACCTGCGTCAGATGCTGATCGTCGGCGCCGTGGCAGTCGTGCGCTATGCCGAGCGGAACGGGGCGAAGCGGCCGTGGCTCGTACAACTACTTGCCAGGCGAAAGGCCAAGGTGGCCGCGGTCGCGCTCGCCAATAAGAACGTCCGCATGATCTGGGCGATGATGGCCAGCGGCGAACGGTATCACGAGCCGCAGATCGCATAATAGGATACGGTGCGGGCGACCGCACCGGACGAGGTTGGGAAGGGCGGATAGGAGCTAATGCAACAAGCCGGTTGAACCGCCGGATCGGGAAAACCCACAATGACCCAAGCACCTCGAGTGCGAACTTTTGATCGGGACCCGAACTGCGCGAATGGCATTATGGCCAGCGGCGATATGAGCCGCGCTAACAGGTCGGACACATGGCCGCACCAACCAGCATTGCAACGCGACTGTTTGAGCTTGCCAACGGAGGGCCGTCCACACATGGGTCTCCTCTGACCGACGCATGGCCCATCTCGGCCGTGCCCATTGCCTGTCGCTTTCCCGAAACTTGCTGCCTTGGGAAGCTCGCGGCTTTCCTATCTCTCCGGCTACACCCAGCCGTTTCGGGAAAGAGCGATCGGGAACAGATTTTGGGAAAGCGGTTGCCATGGACGCCTGTGGGTACGATCGGCGCGGGCTTTTTCTAACGTCGCGTTCCCAATCGGAAAGGTCGGTTTGGCAAGAGACGCCGAGTTCGGTCGTTAAAACAGCTACCGACGCTTACCGGTTGCAGACGCGGCGAAAAGCTGGAACGCTATCGGCATGGACCAGCTTCCTCCGGCCTACATCTCTGCACTTGCTTCTCAGTTGGCGGCACTCAGCGCATTCTGAGGCGGCTTTGCCGCGACGTTCTCAGCAACCTTGCTCACCCTTGGTCATCAGAGCAGATTAATGACGGTTACGATCGGCTTTGCCGTGGCGTCGTCCGTATCATTCATCGTGACGGTCGTCGCGGCGACCATGCTCACTGCAATCTATCACCCCGCCGCACCAAAATTCATGGCTGCCGTGACTGCGTCCCAGCCGCGAGCCATCATGAGCCTTGGATTCACAGTCGGATCGCTGTCGCTCCTTGCGAGCCTTGGGTGCAGCGGGTGGACGCGGTCTCGTGCCATTGGCTGGATTACTTCAAGCGCCGCTTTGGCCGGAGCAGCTTTGATCATCAGCATGACGGTGCAGGTTCGCTGATTACGACCGCATAGCTCTACCTCGTGCTGCTGCGGGCTACTTGGCGCTTTCTTGTTCCGGGTCGGGCCGACTTTCTCATTTCCCGATCCCGGTCGGGACGGGGCCTCATCTCCCAGCATTGCTCCGCTTCTCGTCCAACGTTGCCCGCAAGGTGCGGGCGAGTTCATCGATCGAATAGGGTTTGCGCAGCAGCTCGAAGCCATGCGTGCCGTTCTCGGCGAGAACGGTGCTGTAGCCACTAGTCAGGATGACGGGCAGGTTCGGATCGAGGCGCCTGATCTCCTCGCCTAGCTCGATCCCCGACATGCCCGGCATCACCACGTCGGAGAACACGATTTCGAACCGGCTGGCATCCGAGGCAAGCTCGGCGAGAGCGCTCGCGCCGTCGTTGGCCAGCAGCGTCTTGTAGCCGAGTTCGGCCAGCGCATCGGTCGCGAAGCGGCCAACCTCCGCATTGTCCTCAACCACTAGGATACAGGCACCGCTGCCACGACCATCGTTGGCTGGCGAGGCTTCGATGGCCACCATGTCCGCAGCCGTAGTCGCCGTCGGCAGGTAAAGGGTGAAGGCCGCCCCTTCCCCTGCCTTGCTCTCGACGATGATCTCGCCCCCGGACTGTTTCGCGAAGCCGAAAACCTGGCTGAGGCCTAGCCCCGTGCCCTCACCGACGCCTTTGGTCGTGAAGAAGGGCTCGAAGATACGGTCGATCTGGTCGGCCGCGATGCCGGCACCGGTGTCGCGGACGGTTATTGTGATGAAGTCGCCGGGGATGGCATCATGCGCTCGCACCGGCGGGATGACCGTCGCCTTGCCGATACCCAGCGTCAGCGTGCCCTCGCCGCCCATCGCGTCACGGGCATTCACCGCCATGTTGACGATGGCTGTATCGAACTGGCTGCGATCGGCGTTGATTGGATGCGCGCCGGCGGGAATGTCGGTGACGATGCGAATGCGCGATCCCGTCAGCGTTCCGATCATACTTTGAATGGCGCTGACGCTCTCACCTGCATCGAACGTCTCGGGCTTCAACGTCTGACGCCTTGCGAACGCCAGCAATTGGCCGGTGAGCTTGGCAGCGCGGTCGGCGGTGTCGGCGATGGCATCGGTGTAGCGCTTGCGCCGCTCTTCCGACACGTCCGCGCGGCGCAGCAGGTCCACCGATCCCTTGATGACGGTGAGCAGGTTGTTGAAGTCGTGCGCGACGCCGCCCGTCAGCTGCCCGATCGCCTCGACCTTCTGCGACTGGCGCAGCGCCTCCTCGGTCCGCATCCGGGCGTCGACCTCGGCCGCGACCCGCTCTTCCAGGGTAGCGTTCAGCTCTCGCAGCTGTTCATCGGCCTGGCGCTCGGCGGTACGGTCGCGCAGCACCTTGACGAAGCCCACCGGCTGGTCGGCCGCATCGCGCAGTACCGTCATCTCGCCGCTCGCAAAGAACCGCTCGCCGCTCTTGCGCAGATGCCAACGCTCGTCGGTGCCGCGGCCGGTCTTGAGCGCCATCTCCATCTCGACACGCGGGCGGTTGCCTGCCCGGTCTTCGGGCGTGAAGAAGCGGTCGATCGGACCGCCCAGCATCTCCTGCTCGGTCCAGCCGATGACGCGCGTCGCACCCTCGTTCCAGCTGGTGATGTCGCCAGCAAGGTCTGTGGCGACGATCGCATAGTCGATCGCGCTGTCCATGATCTGACGGTTGCGGACCTCGTTCTCCCGAACTGTCCGCGCCATCTTCACCTGTTCGGTCGTCTCGATGCAGGGGCAGAAGAAGCCGTCGATGCCGCCGCCTTGATGGTGGATCGGCGTGTAGGAGTAGGCGAAATGGGTCTCTTCCGGATAGCCGTTGCGCTCCATCATCAGCATGATGTCGTCGGTGTGAGACGGGATGCCGGCATAGGCATCGTCGACGAGCGGACGCAGGTCAGCTTCGATCTCGTGCCACACCTTTAGGAACGGCTGCCCAAGCGCATCCGGGTGTTTGGCCGCGAGAATAGAGGTGTAGCGATCATTGTAGAGCAGCGTCTGCTCCGCACCCCAGACGATAAACATCGGCTGGTTCGCTTCCAGCATGACACTGACCAGCGTTCGCAGCGATTGCGGCCAGGAGGTGAGCGGACCTAGCGGTGTCTCTTCCCAAGGATGGTTGCGAATCCGGTTGGCCAATTCGCCATCATTTGGAATGAAACTCAGCATCCTGCCACAGCCCTGCCTCTCTGGATCGACCATATAGCAGCCCGGCGGTGGTCTTCCAGTCGGCGATCCGCGGGTTGCGGGACCCAAGGATCGTCGCGATATCAATGCCATCCAGACTGCCGCTTCTCCGAACGTTCCCGAGCCCTAGGGGGTTTGACGACGAAGGGGACAACCGAGACGAGTACCCCTTGAGCCTTCCCGACCTCGACTATGCCGGCCTCTTCGACGGGTCGCCAAACCCCTATCTGGTCCTCGACCGCGATCTCAACATCGCCGGGGCCAACCGGGCCTATTTGAACTCGGTCAAGCGCGAGCTTCCTGAAATCCTCGGACGCTGGGCGTGGGACGCGTTTCCGAGCGATGCCGAAACCGTACGGCAGGCGGTCGACTCCTTTGAGCGGGTCAAGGCGACGGGTAGGCCCGACACAATGGCGCTGCTCCGCTTCGACGTGCCCCGTCCGGACGCCCAGGGCGGCGGGATGGAGCGACGGTTCTGGAGCATTACCCACGTCCCCGTCTTCGACGCGGGCGGCAAGGTAACGCTTATCCTCCAGCATCCGATCGATGTCACCGAACTGGAGCGGCTGCGCGAGGCGGTAGATACCGAATCCCGGGGCATGGAGCTTTACCCCGAGCAGACCGGCATCTTCGAACGCGCCCAGCACGTCTACGCCGAGAATCAGAAGCTCGCGACCGAGATCGCCAAGCGCACGGCCGACCGCAATCGCCTGTGGGAGATGTCGGCCGACATTATCCTCATCGCAGGCTTCGATGGCACCATGGAAGCCGTTAACCCGGCCTGGACGGAGGTGCTCGGCTGGAGGGAGGAAGAGCTGGTCGGTAGGAGCCTTCTCGACCTGATCCACCCCGACGATCTGACCCACACGCTGGAAGGCACGGCCGGCATTCTGCAGGGTGCGGCGCTGCGCAACTTTGAGAACCGCTACCGTAACAGGGACGGCAGCTACCGTACCCTCTCCTGGACGGCCGGACCTGGTGACGGGCGCATCGTCGCCATCGGCCGCGACGTGACCGAAGAGTTGCTGCGTGCCTCGGCTTTGGCCAAGGCCGAGGAACAGCTTCGCCAAAGCCAGAAGATGGAAGCGGTCGGTCAGCTAACCGGCGGTCTGGCGCACGACTTCAACAACCTGCTGACCGCGGTGACGGGTGGACTGGAGCTGCTCGGCCACCGCGTGGCGGCAGGGCAGTACGACAAACTCGATCGCTACATGAGCATGGCGCTGACCGGCGCGCAGCGTGCTGCGGCCTTGACCCAGCGCCTGCTCGCTTTCTCGCGGCGCCAGACGCTGGCGCCGGTGGCGACCGACACCGACCGGCTCGTCGCGGGCATGTCGGAGATCATCGACCGCACGCTCGGCCCGTCGATCGAACTGCATTTCGCCGCCACAGCCGGACTGTGGCCGGTGCTGGTCGACGCGCCGCAGCTGGAGAATGCGCTGCTCAACCTGTGCATCAACGCGCGCGACGCGATGCCCGATGGCGGTCGCCTGACGATCGAGACAAGCAACAAGACGCTCGATGCCCGCGCCGCGGCCGCGCAGGACCTGCCGGAAGGCGACTACGTCTCGCTGTGCGTCACGGACACCGGCACCGGCATGTCGTCGGACATCATTGAGCGGGTGTTCGATCCGTTCTTCACCACCAAGCCGCTTGGCGAGGGTACGGGCCTGGGCCTTTCGATGATCTACGGCTTTGTCCGGCAATCAGGCGGACAGGTGCGCATCTATTCCGAGGTCGGTCAGGGCACGACCATGTGCCTCTACCTGCCTCGCCTCGTCGGCACCCACGACCTTTCTCAACTGGAGCAGGCGCCAGCGGCACGGCATCGTGCCGAACAGGGTCAGACCGTGTTGCTGGTCGAGGACGAAGCCGCGATCCGCGAGTTGGTCAGCGAGATTCTGGGTGACGCCGGCTACCGTGTGCTGACGGCCAGCAATGGCCCGTTGGGCGTTGCGCTGCTGCAATCCGACGAGCGGATCGACCTTCTCGTCACCGACGTCGGCTTGCCTGGCGGCTTGAACGGACGCCAGGTCGCCGACGCCGGTCGCGTCACGCGACCGGGCCTACGGGTGCTGTTCGTCACCGGCTATGCTGCCAACGCGGCAGTAGGCGCCGGCCATCTCGACGAGGGCATGTCGGTACTCACCAAGCCCTTCAACGTCCTCGAATTAGAACGACGGGTGAGCGAGATGATCGTCGCTTAGCGGGTCACCGTTAACAGATTGCCAATGTCCCTATGTCATTCTGAATGCATGACCTTCACCACCTCCCTGAGCGATGCGGCCGAGACGAGCCGGCTTGCCGCTCTCTGGAACATGGCGATCCTCGATACGCCTACCCAGCGGGACTTCGACGAGGTCACACGGCTGGCAGCGCTTGCGCTTGGCAGCGAGAGCGCAGCGGTCAGTCTGGTCGACGACCGACGCGCCTGGTTCAAGTCGCGCGTCTGCATCCCTGCTGCGGAAGCGCCCCGAGAGCATGCTTTTTGCACTCTGGCGCTGGAATCGGCTGAGCCGGTCGTCATCCTCGACACTCACGCCGATGTACGATGCGAAGGGAACCCGCTGACTCTCGGTCCTGACGGCTTCCGCTTTTATGCCGGTGCGCCGATCATCACCAGTGACGGTCATTGTCTCGGCACGCTGTGCGTCCTTGATCGCCAGCCACGGGCTGAGGTGCCGCCCGAACAACTCAGAGCGCTTGCCGACCTTGCCGGGATCGTCATCGGCCTGATCGAGGCGCGTCGCTATCGGCAGATCGGCGAGATCGCGACCCAGGTCGTCGATGTCACCTCGGACGCGATCAGCACCTACTCAAGACGATCGCGGCCGCGCGCCTCATGGGTGCCGATTGCATCGTGTCCGGCATCCGGCCCCAGATCGCGCAGACAATGGTGCATCTGGGTGTCGAACTCGACGTCGTGTCGAAAGCGACGCTCGCCGACGCGTTGGCGCTCGCATTTCAGCGTACTGGGCGAACGGTCGTCCGCAAGGCCGTCGCGAAGGGCTGAGCGACATGGACCGTATCCCCATCCTCAAACTCGGCCGTGCGCTGCTCGTCAGCATCCAGGTCGATATTCATGATCGACTGGCCAAGGCGCTAGAGGAGGACTTGTCCGAGCGCATCGTCGCGACCGGCGCGCGCGGCGTGATGATCGACATCTCGGGGCTGGAGATCGTCGACTCGTTCATGGGCCGGATGCTGGATAACATCGCGGCCGTGTCGCGCCTGCTCGACGCCGACACCGTCGTGGTCGGCATGC
>JARUXA010000349.1 GCA_030433805.1 Sphingomonas sp. PsM26
GGGATCTTTTAAACAAAATAATAATCAAGATGATGAGCAGAAAGAGGAAAATACAAATACTGAAGACGGAGGATCAGCAGAAGGCACTCCAGAAGGTCGTACAGGAAGAAGCCGCCGCACAGGTTCATATTCGTCAAGAAAAAGCCGCCGCACAGATTCACACTCATCAGCGTCAAGAGAGCAAGTCATCCAAACAAAAAATTATCGCTGGAAAGCATAATGAATAAGAACAAAAA
>JARUXA010000351.1 GCA_030433805.1 Sphingomonas sp. PsM26
CTTCTACTTCTTCCACTTCGCGAATGCGCAGTATTTTTTGAAAATAAAAATCTATTGGATTCCGAATATACTTGGTCAATGCCGAAGGAGAAAAACCTTGTTCTGCAATTTCTTTCAATCGTGACATCACCGCTGAGGATTTTGGCACCTCCATAGGAATATAGGCGGTGTCAGGCAAAACCGCATTGTACATTTCTTGCGTTAAATTATGCTTGGGTAGTCTTTCAACATCCAAC
>JARUXA010000352.1 GCA_030433805.1 Sphingomonas sp. PsM26
GCGCTGGCGGTGCGTCACATGCTCAGTGATGATTTCTTCACGGAGAACGGTGAGCGCTTCCAGATTCGGCACGCTCGGAGTGCGGGGACGGCCATCGCGCAAAGCCAGACGGATGCCTCGATCATCGCGGCCCCGGCTGACTCCAGCAGCTATTACCTGATCCTCGCCATGTTCCTCATGTGTGATGCTGCCACAGCAGTCACGATGGGCAGCAAGATCGGCGCGGAGGCCACGGT
>JARUXA010000353.1 GCA_030433805.1 Sphingomonas sp. PsM26
GGTTGACGCCGCCAGGGATGGCGTTGATGGTCTGCATGACCGACCGCAGGGAGACGTGCCCGAGCGCGTCCTGAGGCACCCCGTCCGTGAGGTTGGCGTCCGGCAGGTCTTGCACGGTGTTCACGACATACGAGAACACGGCCGGCACTTCGCGGGCTTCGAGGCGTTCGACGCTGGGGCGGAAACGGAAGCTCATCTCGTTGCTCCTTGCATTGGGGCGAGGTGCGGGCGAGTGG
>JARUXA010000354.1 GCA_030433805.1 Sphingomonas sp. PsM26
GCTGGGAGTCTTTAAGGAATCTCAGCCACAGTGAGTAGTGCTGGCATTCACCGTTGCGCTGCTTGTGCAGTTCAAGCCGGGCATCAGGCTTGTCCTCGTCTGCGTCAGTCGATGATTCGTCCTTGCGGGATGACCACACCGTAAACACGTTGTCGGCTCCGTCTGTGATCTTTGAGCTACCCGCAACATCCATCTTTCCAGGCCCCTTGCTCTCGTCGGTCCCTTTGCGTAGATG
>JARUXA010000355.1 GCA_030433805.1 Sphingomonas sp. PsM26
TTTGTTTTTTTATTTCTGATTCAATCTTGTAAAAAAACGAAACTAAAATCTTAACATTTAAAGATTGTGAGGTTGAATATCCATTTTACGGAAGTGGTGAAAAAATACTTTACGAAGGTCATTCTATAACTAATCAATGTGAGTTAGAATCTGCAAGACGTCAATTAGCTTTATGTCTTTGTGAAAAATATATTTCTCGACCAGATATAGAAATAAAAAATAAAATTTTAGAAAT
>JARUXA010000356.1 GCA_030433805.1 Sphingomonas sp. PsM26
GGCATGGGTACAGGCGGCTCCATTGATGGATCTAACTCTGTTTGGCGCGGCAACGCAGGGATTTGCAAGTTTACCACCGGCACATCTCCGGCAACAGGGGCAACAGTATTCACTATAACAATGACAGCCGGTTACAGGCTTTCGTCTACCGCCGCAATTATGGTACAGGGCAAAACCGTGCCGTCTGCGCTTGGCGGATGGGGTGCGTCATGCGACGGCACCGTGATAACAGTAT
>JARUXA010000357.1 GCA_030433805.1 Sphingomonas sp. PsM26
ATCTGTATAAGAGACCGGGGGCAACCTGTGACAGGTACTCGGCGACGGCGGCTGGAGTATGAAGACGGTCCGATCTCAGCCCGACTATTCCACGCAGTTCGATCACGAAGAACCGACGCGGCTCGTCGCTGGCGGGTATCCGCTCGACCGTCACGACCTGTGCAATAAGGACTGCGACACCGCCAGAGAACTCGCTTGAGCGCAGAAGCGCCTTGAGGCGGCGGCAATCCCACCG
>JARUXA010000358.1 GCA_030433805.1 Sphingomonas sp. PsM26
CCTTTTACTTATGTTACGACCTATATTTTATACATGTTCGATACTACCATACTTCTACTGGAAGAAGCATGAACATAATCAATGAAAGACTCACAAATAGTTCCTACCACTCTACAAAAAAAGGAAAAACCGACTCCAACCACAACAACCGCTAGCCCCAAAAAGGAACTAGCGGTTATTCATAATCTCTCAGAAACCATTCACTCTTCCACCGGCGTCTGCTCATCTGTTATC
>JARUXA010000035.1 GCA_030433805.1 Sphingomonas sp. PsM26
CACACCCCAACGGGAAAACGAAACGGGCCGCGAGAAAACATGCTCGCGGCCCTTTTTGTGTTTTACGGAGTGCAATGCCTTCCGCGTATCGAGGTCACGTCACCGCGGATTGGAAACCATCCCGTGTGGCATGTCCGTTACCAGAATCGAATATCCACGCGCGCCGCAACGCCAGGAAGAATACCGTGATCGTCGCGATCCAGTTGACCGGCACCAAGGTCAGTTCCATCATCTGGCGACCAAACAGGGGAGCCAGATAGGCAAGCGCGAGAATGCTTTTTTCCTGAGCCAGCCACCCGCGCGTTCGAGCATCGGCAACGATAAAGCAGAGCGCACCGCCCAGAATGACCAGATCATAATCCAGGGCATAGGGCGTTGAAAGCAACGCCGCACTGCACACGGCCGAACCGCGCACGCACGCGCTTGCCCAACGCGCCGTGATCGCCGCTCCAGTAATCGCAAGCACTGTCGTAACGCCCTGCACCGCATAGGCGAGGGGCACCGCTCCCCCCCACGCTCGGACCAATGCAAAGGCCGTGATGATTTTCTCCCATCCGGTCTGACCCGTTTCGATGACGATGGCGCGGGTCGGACCAAGCGATTCATAAAATCCGGCCCATACCGGCCACCCCCAGACCACCAACGTGAGCGCAACCAACCCGCACGATGACAGCGCCGCGCCCAGAAAAACCCGGCGATCCCGCAAGACAATCAGCACCACGGGAAGCAGGACCGCAAACTGCGGTTTGTAGACGAGACATCCCAGCAGCAGCCCGGCCATCCACGGACGCCGATCGATCAGCAACAGACCACCCGCCAGCAAGCTTGCGGTGAGAAAGGCGTTCTGGCCGTGGCCGATACAGACGAAGCTGGCCGGTGCCGCAATCACCGCAAGTGCGGACCTGGGCCCGGGTACGATCCGGCGCGCTACTGCCACGGCTGCGGCAAGCGTCGTCCCCTGCCACAGCGCCAGCGCGGCGAGATACGGAAGGGTTGCGAGTGCGCTTGCAACCAGAAGAAATGGGGGTGGGTAATGCCATCCGTAAAAAGGAACCGTGCGGGAGTGATTCAGCATCTGCTGTACCTGATAATGCTCCGGCCAGACCCACGCAGCAGCGGCACGGCCGTGATTGGCCATCCAACCGGCAGCATAAACGTCGGAGAAGTCGGTCCCGATCGGGCGCCCCTTCCAGTCCAGCGTGCCATGACTGCTCAGCAGTAGCGCCGCATAGGAAATGACCGTCATCGCCAGCAGTGCCCCGCAGACCGATCGTATGCGCGAATCCACCCAATCGCCACTATGCCAGCTACTGTTCATGGGCGAACGGTAGCAGTGCTCGCCTAACATACCCTTCCTGTCTCCAGGGGGTGCTCAACATCCTTGCGAACCACCGCCGACGCGCGCGGATGGCGTCATGCGGACACGATTGCCGTTACCAGCGGATCGAACGAACGGAATGACCCCTCTAGAGCTTAGGACAGAGGCAAGAAGGTCACTCCCCGCCGTATCCCTCACCGCAAGCTGCGCAACCGCTCCAGGTCCTCGCGCCGGTCCACGTCGAGCAACTCCGCTTCCGGCGCGATCACATGTCGCCCTGCCCGCACCATCGCGCGCGCGCCCTCCTCGCCCTCCAGCGTCAGCAACGCCTCGAACTGATCCGCCCCGAACACCGCAGGTGGGGTCGGGTGGACGCCGTTGCTCGACGCGATCACCGCATCCCGCCCCGATGCCGCCTCCAGCAGTCGGTAGATGTGCGTCGCGGTCACGCGCGGCATGTCCGCCAGCGCGATCACCACCGCCTCACACCCGATTTCGCGCGCAGCTGCCACGCCGAGCTTGACCGAGCCCGACATGCCGTCCCCCGGATCGTCATTGGGGATCACGCGGTAGCCGCGGCTGGCGAAATCGAGGTCCGACCCCGAGCATATCGCGAGCCGCGCCTTGAACGGCATCGCCTCCAGCGCGGTCACGACATGGAAAGCGAGCGGCTTGCCGAGGAAGTCCTGCTGGAGCTTGTCCAAATCCCCGAACCGAACCGAACGCCCCGCCGCCAGCAGGATCAGCACACAACGATCCGGGGTCAGCACCGCGCTCATCCCTTCCTGCGTTCGTCCGCGTTGAACGCGCCCACCATCGCCGCCGCGATCGACAGCGCGATTTCCGCCGGGCCGACCGCGCCGATGTCGATCCCGACGGGTGCGTCGATCCGGTCGAGGTCCGCCTCCGACACGCCCGCCGCCGCGAGCCGCTCGCGCCGTGCGGCATGGCTTCGCCGCGAGCCGAGCGCCCCGACATAGGCAGTCGGATGTGCCAGCGCCGCGATCAGCGCGGGATCGTCGATCTTAGTATCGTGGCTAAGCGTCACCACCGCAGTCGCAGGGCCGGGATCGAGCGCCTGGACCGCCTCGTCGGGCCAGCGATCGTCGAGCGTGACGCCGGGGAAGCGCTCCTCGGTCAGGAAGCGCGCGCGCGGATCGATCACCGTTGTCGCGATCCCCATCTCGCGCGTGAGGCCAGCGAGCGCCTGTGCGATCTGCACCGCACCCACGATCAGCAACCGGCGCGGGGGATCGTAGCGGTTGACGAACGCAGCACCCTCCTGCGGCCGGAGCGAGCTCTGGCCCGACGCGAGATCGGTCACGACCTGCAACGCCTTGCCGTCGTCGCGCGCTTCGGCGATCCGGTCGAACAGTTCGGGGTCGAACCCTTCGGCCGACACCGGCTGGACCAGCACCGAGATCTCGCCCCCGCACGGCAGCCCGACTTCCCACGCGGCGGCATCCGCGATGCCGTAATTCTTGAGCTGGAACGGCGCCCCCGCGATCACCTCGGCGGCGGTCGTGAGGATATCGTTCTCGACGCATCCGCCCGAGACCGATCCCTCGAACCGGCCATCGGCATGGACAAGCATATGGCTCCCGCGCGGACGCGGCGCGGAGCCCCAGGTCGACACC
Organism: Sphingomonas sp. PsM26; assembly: GCA_030433805.1. GTDB lineage: Bacteria > Pseudomonadota > Alphaproteobacteria > Sphingomonadales > Sphingomonadaceae > Sphingomonas. The sequence goes on from JARUXA010000035.1 coordinate 2,956, forward strand.
ACGGTGGCGAGCGCGAGCGGTGCTCCCTTCCACTGGGTGGCGGCATTCAGCACGGAATCATTGTCGGCCATCTTCTACTACTCCCTCTCCCGCTTGCGGGAGAGGGCCGGGGAGAGGGGCGTGCCTCAAACCGGCCATCACCCTAGTCACACTGCCCTCTCCCCAACCCTCCCCCGCAAGCGGGAGAGGGAGAAATTACATATCCGGCAATCCACCGAGGATCTTGTCGAGCGTCAGCGGGAAATCGCGCACGCGCACCCCGCACGCATTGTAGATCGCGTTGGTCACCGCGGCTCCTGCCCCCGAAATCGACAATTCGCCCAGCCCCTTGACCCCGATCGGGTTGGCGTGGCGGTCGATATGCTCGACGAACAGCACATCGAGCGGCGGCACGTCGGCATGAGTCGGCACGTGATATTCACCGAGATCGTGGTTGACGAACGCACCATGGCGCTGGTCGAGCACCGCGTCCTCCATCAGCGCATAGCCGATCCCCCAGATCATCCCGCCGATCGCTTGGCTGCGCGCCAGCTTCGCGTTGAGGATCCGCCCCGCCTCGAAAACGCCGAGCATCCGGCGGACGCGGACTTCGCCGGTCACGCTGTTGACCGCGACCTCGGCGAATTGCGCACCGTGCGCTGCCTGGCTGTAGGTCTTGGCGTTGCTCCCCTGGCTGATCTTGCCGAGCGCCGCGAGCGGTTCGCTGCCGACCAGCTCGGACAGCGGCACGCGACGGTTGCCCGCGATCGCATGGCCGTCCTTGAGCGTCATGTCCTTGGGGTCCGCCTGCATCCGCTCGGCAAGCGTCGCGACGATATCCTCGCACGCGAGCGCCACCGACGATCCGGCGCTCGCCGCGCCGAACGACCCGCCCGACCCGGCACCCGGCGGCAAATCGGTGTCGCCGAGGATCACATCGACACAATCCATCTGCAAACCGAGCGATTCCGCGGCAATCTGACCTAGAATCGTGTAACTTCCGGTACCGATATCGGTCATATCGGTCTCAATTCGCGCACGTCCGTCGGGCGAAAGCGTCACGCGCGCCTGTGAATCAACCAACAGGTTGATCCGGACAGCAGCCGCCATCCCCATGCCGATCAGCCACTCGCCGTCGCGCACCTGCCCCGGCCGCGGCGACCGTTTGGCCCAGCCGAACCGCTCCGCGCCCTTGTCGAGACACTCGACCAACGCGCGCGTCGAGAACGGCGCGCCCGTCATTGGGTCGACGGGCGGCTCGTTTAACTTCCGAAAATCAATGGGATCGCGCCCGAGCGCCTCCGCCATTTCGTCGATCGCGGTTTCGAGCGCGAGCATGCCCACAGCCTCGCCCGGCGCGCGCACCGCGCCCGCCTGCACCATGTCGAGCGTGACGATCTTGTGCGTGAAGTGCCGCACGGGCGCATCGTACAAGGCGATCGACCCCAGCGCGACCGGCTCCATGAACCCGCCGTCCGGCCCCTGGCTCACCACGCTGTCATGCGCCAGCGCCGTCAATTTGCCATCCTTATCAGCGGCTAAGCGGATGCGCTGATGCGTATCGGTGCGGCGATAGACGTTGTGGAACAGCTGCGTCCGCGCCATCGCGATCTTGACCGGACGCCCGACCTTCTGTGCCGCGATCGCCGCGAGCACCGCTTCCGGCCCGAGCATCTTTCCCCCGAAACCGCCGCCGATATAGGGAGACAGAATGCGAACCTTGTCCGCTTCGATCCCCACCGACTTGGCCAGAATGCCCTTGGCGGCGTGAAGGATCTGCAAGCTCGAATGGAGCGTCAGCGTGTCGCCGTCCCAGATGGCGACGGATGCATGCGGCTCCATCGCGGCATGCACTTGATTTGGCGTGGTATAAACCTGATCGATCGTCACCACGGCATCCGTCATCGCGGCATCGATATCGCCCTTGGCCACATCCTGCAGGCGGCTGTCCTTGGGCGGACCACTCGCGTCGGCGACGTTCGCCATCGTGTCGAACCGGCCCTGCGCGGGCTCGATCGTCATCGTCACCGCCTTGGCGGCATCGCGCGCGGCTTCGAAGCTGGTCGCGACCGCGACGCCAACAATCTGATCCCAATGGTCAATTTCGTCGTTCCCGGCATGCGCCGGAACGAACGCCGCCGCCTGCCGCGGAATGCGCGGGTCATCCAGGATGACGTCGAGCACGCCGGGCAGGCTGTGCGCAGCATCGGCATCGAAGCCGGTGATCTTGCCCTTGGCGGCGGGGGCGGTGATCAGATAGCCGTAGGCCACCTCCCCCGCGACGGAATGTTCATAGCCGTAGCGAGCCGCACCACTGACCTTGAGCGCGCCTTCGCTACGGTCGAGTGCGGCACCCAATACCCCCTGAACGCCCCGGTCCAACGCGAGACCGGAATGATCGGCGTCCATCTTGAAGTCGGCCATGATATTCCCCGCCAGGGCCTGCCCTTAGAGTGCGGGCAGGCCGTCCAACACCTTGTCGAGCGTAAATGGGTAATCGCGCACGCGAAAGCCAGTGGCGTTGTAAACGGCATTGGCGATCGCCGCACCCGCACCCGAGATCCCCAGCTCACCGATCCCCTTGGCGTGCATCGGATTTGCATGGATATCGCGTTCCTCGAGGAACTCGACTTCCAGCTGCGGCACATCCGCATTCACCGGCAAGTGATATTCCGCGAGGTCGCGGTTCACCAGCTTGCCGTTGCGCGGATCGTGGATCAGATCCTCGGTCAGCGCGGTGCCGATTCCGAAGGTCATGCCCCCGAGGCACTGCGAGCGTGCGGTCTTCGCATTGAGGATCCGCCCCGCAGCAAACACGCCGAGCATCCGGCGAACGCGGATTTCCCCCGTGACCGCATTGACGCCGACTTCGGCGAAATGCGCGCCGTACGACGACTGGGTCGTTTCCTTTTCCTGCTTGCCCGGCTTGATCGACCCGACCGCGACGATTCCCTCGCCCGCCAGTTCGCCCAGCGGCACGCGACGGTTATCGGCAATCGCGTGACCGTCCTTGAGCGTCAGCGCATCGACGTCGACGCCCATCGCCTTGGCGATCTTCTCGCGGATCGCTTCCGCCGCGAGATAGACTGACGTTCCGCTAGACCCTGCACCGAACGAACCGCCCGAGCCCGCAGCCGTTGGGAGATTGGTATCGCCCAGCTGGACCTCGACATGCTCCAGCGGAAGCCCGAGGACTTCGCCCGCGATCTGGCCGAGGATGGTGTAGGTTCCGGTGCCGATGTCGGTCATGTCGGTCTCGACCGTGGCATGACCCGTGGCCGACAGCGTCACGCGCGCTTCCGACGGCTGGAGCATGTTGGCGCGCGCCGCCGCGGCCATGCCGATGCCGACGAGCCACTCGCCTTCGCGCCGCGTGCCCGGAGTCGCATTGCGCTTGTCCCAGCCGAAGCTGGCCGCACCGACGTCCATGCACCGCACCAGTTCGCGCGACGAATGCGGCACGTTCTTCTCGGGGTCCTGTGCAGGCTCATTGATCTTGCGGAACTCGATCGGGTCGAGCCCCAGCTTCTCCGCCAGCTCATCCATCGCGCCTTCCAGCGCGAGCATCCCGACCGCTTCGCCCGGCGCGCGCATCGAACCCGACACCAGCCAGTCGAGCCGCACGAGGTCATGGTTGATCTCGCGATTCTCGGCATCGTACATGAAGTGCGTCGCCTGGCCGGTCGGCTCGAAATAGTCGTCATCGGCGAGGTTCGAGGCGATCGTGTCGTGGCCGAGTGCGGTCAGCTTGCCGTCGGTGGTTGCCCCCAGACGAATCCGCTGCTCGGTGTTCGACCGGCGAACGGTCGCATCGAAAACCTGCTGGCGCGCCATCACGCACTTGACCGGACGACCGAGGACACGCGCCGCCAAAGCCGCCGCGACTGATTCCGGTGCGATCCCGAGCTTCGACCCGAAACCACCGCCGACATAGCGCGCGACGATCCGGATCTTGGACTCACTTACGCCAAGCGCGGCGGAGAGCTGCTTCACATCCTGCCCGAGCAACTGGTACGACCCGTGGATCGTCAGATTGCCGCTGTCGTCCCACGATGCGATACTGGCATGCGGCTCCATCGCCGCGCTGTTCTGGCTCGGCGTGGTGAAGGTCGAATCGACCGTCACCGCGGCTTCGGCCATCGCCTTGTCGATATTGCCCTGCGAGAAATGCGCGGGGATATCGCCGTCGGCGGGCTTCTCTGCTTCCGACTTCAACGCTTCGAAATCGAACCGGCCATCGTCGGCCTCATCATATTCGACCACGACCTGCTGTGCCGCATCGCGGGCGGCCTCGAAGCTCTCGGCGAGCACGATCGCGACGAGCTCGCCGAAATACTGCACCTTTTCGACGCCTTGCGGTGCCTTCGGCGCAAGCCCCTGCGCCGGGGTGGCAATAAACTTGTCGAGATCCGTCACGACATCGATCACGCCCGGCAGCGCCTTGGCCACGTCGGAATTGACGCCGGTCACCTTGCCCTTGCCGAACGGCGCACCGACCATCACGCCATAAGCGAGATTCTCGATCGCATACTCCGCCGCATAGGTCGCCGCGCCGGAAACCTTGAGCGGCCCTTCCTTGCGGTCGAGCGGCTTGCCGATGATCCCTTGCGTGCTCGTATCGAGCAGGCTGTCGGGCGCCGGCTTGTCCATCTTCAGAGCGTTGGTCGTACTCATGCGGAAACTCCCGTCAGCTCACGCAGGCTCGCAATCAGGGTGCGGCGCGTGAGCGGAATTTTGAAATCGTTCGTACCGTAGCCCTTGGCATCCTTGAGCAATGCATCCGCCGCCGCACCGAACACTGCATCCGACGGTGCCTGACCGACCAGCGCGGCCTCGACTGCGGGGTCACGCCACGGCATTGGACCGAGCCCACCGAACGCCAGCGACGCCGATGCGATCTTGCCGTCCTCGACCGACACGATCCCGGCGACCGACACCAGCGCGAACGCATAGGATGCACGGTCACGGACCTTGCGGTAGATCTGTTCACCCTTGGGCGGCGTCGGCAATTCGACGTGCGTGATCAGTTCGCCCGCCTCGAGGACGTTCTCGATATGCGGCGTGTCGCCCGGGAGACGATAGAACTCGCCAATCGCGATGCGACGACGATCGCCGTCTGCTTTCAGCGTCACGATCGTCGCATCAAGCGCGCGCATAGCGACCGCCATGTCGCTCGGATGCGTGGCAATGCAATGCTCGCTGGTGCCGAGGATCGCGAGGATGCGATTGACGCCACCGATCGCCGAACAACCGGTGCCCGGCTCGCGCTTGTTGCAAGCGGTCGCCTTGTCATAGAAATAGTAGCAGCGCGTCCGCTGGAGCAGATTGCCCCCGGTCGACGCCTTGTTACGCAACTGCCCGGAGGCACCTGCGAGCAGCGCACGGCTGAGCACTGGGTAACCCTCGATCACGCGCGGGTCGGCGGCAAGATCGCTGTTGGGAACGAGCGCGCCGATCGTGAGACCGCCGTCCTCGCGCTGTTCGATCTTCGCGAGATCGAGCCGGCTGATGTCGACCAGCGATTCCGGCGTTTCGATCTGGAGCTTCATCAGGTCGAGCAAGTTTGTCCCGCCCGCGATGAAACGACCGCCCGCGGCGACTGCGGCCTCGGGGCTGTCCGCCCGGCTGTAAGCAAAGGTCTTCATGCGTCCGCTGCCTCTTTCTTGGCGGGCGCAAGGCCCGAAACTTCGGAGATTGCGTCGACGATGTTGGGATAGGCCGCGCAGCGGCAAAGGTTGCCACTCATCCGCTCGGAAATCTCGTCACCGCTGAGCGAGACGCTGTCGAGCTTGTCGGTGACGTGGCTGGGCCAGCCCTTCGATACTTCGTCGAGCATGCCGACCGCCGAGCAGATCTGCCCCGGCGTGCAGTAACCGCACTGATATCCGTCATGCTTGACGAACGCCGCCTGCATCGGATGCAGATTGTCCGCGCTGCCAAGCCCTTCGATCGTCAGAATGTCATCATCCTGATGCATGACCGCGAGCGTGAGACAGGAATTGATCCGGCGCCCGTTCACCAGCACGGTGCACGCACCACACTGGCCGTGGTCGCAGCCCTTCTTGGTGCCGGTCAGGCCAACGTGTTCACGCAGCACGTCGAGCAGCGACGCGCGAATATCGGGTTCTACGGTACGGGTTTCGCCGTTGATGGTGAATTGCATGGGGCAGCGCCTCCTTTTCAGTACGGGTTAACGAACATGAATGATTTGGTTTCCGCAGAAACACGCGGGTTTCGGCTTTATTCTCACCCCGTCCGACGCGGTGTGCGATGCCTTGCGGCACTGTCGCTGCTGGCGGCGGTTCCGGCAATGGCGCAAGGTGCGCCGATGCCCCCGAAACAATCCCAACCGCTCTCCCCGCCGATCGTCATCGCGCACCGTGGCGCAAGCGGGTTGCGTCCCGAACATACGATCGCCTCCTACACCCTCGCGATCGAGCAGGGGGCCGATTTCATCGAGCCCGACCTGGTCCTGACCAAGGACAATGTCTTCGTTGCGCGACATGAGAATGACATCACCGGCACCACCAACGTCGCCACCCACCCCGAATTCGCCACACGCCGCACGACCAAGCTGATCGACGGAGAGAGCCATACCGGCTGGTTCACCGAGGATTTCACGCTCGCCGAACTGAAGACCCTGCGTGCGATCGAACGCCTGCCCAAGCTGCGCCCCGACAACGCGAAATATGACGGCCAGTTCGAGGTGCCGACGCTCGCCGAGGTGATCGCGCTCGCCAAACGCCATTCGGTCGGCGGGCGGGTCGTCGGGATCTACCCGGAGACCAAGCATCCGAGCTATTTCGCGGGCATCGGGCATCCGATGGAAGCACTGCTTGTCGCGCAACTGAAGGCAGCGGGCTGGGACAAGCCGTCCGACCCGGTGTTCATCCAGTCGTTTGAGGTCGACAATCTCAAGCGGCTGCACGGCATGACCGGGCTACGACTGATCCAGTTGATGGATGCGCGTGGCGGTCCCGCCGACCACGCTACCCCGAGCTACGCCGCGATGATCACCCCCGCCGGCCTCAAGGCTGTCGCGGCTTATGCTTACGGCATCGGCCCGGGCCTCGCGATGATCGAGGACGGCGACGCCGTGCCAACCACATTGGTGGCGGACGCGCACGCCGTCGGGCTGCGGCTCCACCCCTGGACGTTCCGCGCAGAAAACGCGTTTCTGCCCAAAAGCTTGCAGGTCGGCACCGATCCCGCGACGCACGGACACGTCGACACCGCGATGCGACGCTATCTCGCGCTTGGCGTTGACGGTTTTTTCACCGACTTTCCGGGTATTGGGGTAGAAGTGCGTAACGCCCTGAAGGAAAAACGATGAAATACCTCCCCCTGATCGCTGCCGCGATGCTGCCGCTCGTCGCGGGCGGCTGTGTCCGGACCGCTGCCAGCATCGTGACTTTCCCGGTCAAGGCCGCGGGCAAGACGATCGACTGGACCACGACCAGCCAGTCCGAATCCGATCGGAACTACGGCCGCAAGATGCGCAAGCAGGAAGAACGCGAAGGCCGCGAGCGCCGTAAGGCGCAACGCGAGTGCCGCGAGGACCGCCGTCGCGATTGCTGATCGATCCGCCTCCCTGACGGTCGGCCTCGCGCCGCACCGTCAGGCGGCTTGCGCAGCGCTGCTTTCACCCAGAACGCGCGCAACCGCGAGCAGGACTTCGGGGCGCACCTGCACCAGCACGTGACTGCTGCGCACCTCAATCGTCCGGCCGTTCGCATCGTGACAGATCATGCCGTTGACGAACCCGTCGCTACGGCTCCAGATCGCGGTCGACGGCACGGGCAGCGGTTCCGCCACCAGCTTGCGTTGCGCCAGCACGCCCGGCGAATCGATCCGCTCGCCGGTCAGCAGCTGGAACGTCCGCCACACGTTGGTGGCAAGCGGTGATCCCGCAAAGGGCGAGCTGATCGTGATCACTTCCGCCACCGCGTCCGGCAGGCGGTGCGCGGCGTAGCGCGCCATGATCCCGCCGAGGCTGACGCCCACCAGCGTCACGCGCTGCCCGGTTTCCGCATGCAACGACCGGACTCGCTCGAGCAACAGCGCGCCCTCAAAACCAATCGCCCGAACCCCGAGGTTACGCCCCAAACCCCAGCCCTCGGCGCGATACCCGAGACGCCGCAGATAGCGCCGCAGCACGACCATAGACCGGTCGCTGTTGATCATCCCGGGCAACAACAGCACCGGCCGCCCGTCCCCGCGCGGGGCCGCGTCGAGCTTGCGCCGAGCGCCCAGCAGTGATGCGAGCCCGAAGGCGGCACGCGGCAGTTCCGCGGCCCACAACAGGCGCGATGGCGGCTTCATGCCGCGAACCAGTGGAGCACGGTCGCAGAGAACGGCGTCCACGCGCCGACCCGCACACCCGCAGCGCGCAAGCCGTCCCCGGTCCAGGCGTTGCACGTGTGGATCGCGTCATATCGACCCGTTGCTGCGTAAAAGGCGTCGTCCATCCCGTATCCCGTGCGGTGCCAGCCTCGCGGCGCGAAGCTTGCCCGGATGAACGCGGCCAACCGGCGATATTCTCCCGGGCGCAACAGAATAACGCGCGCGTCCGGCCCCGGCTTGGGCATCGCGATATGCTCGACGTGGAGGACCGTCTGCCCGCTGCCGAGCGCGGCCCAGAGCATCGTCATCGGGCGCACGTCCGCCCATGTCGGCGTCTCGACGTAGAATTTCCGATCGCCCCACCCGATCGCGACATGATCATAGGCGGCATAGCGCGGATCGGCGAGGTCGCCCGCGGGCAGCAGGTTGCGCCAATCCACCCCGGCCGCGACCTTGGGCAGCACCAGTCCGGTGTGGACCCCGTTGCTCTCGATAATGACGGGAATGCCCTGCGCCGGGCGAACCGAGCCGGCATTGGACGGGATCAAACCGCCGACCACCCCCGCGACACCGTACGCCCCCAGCACAAGCAGCAGAAGAAAAAGGCCGATTCCGACCGAAAGACGCAACTGTCGCATTCGCTTCCTGTTTCAACCGCAACGATCGCTATGGTAGGGATGATGGATGACCGATGATACGCATGTTCTCGACGCTCCCCCCGCAGAGGCCAACGCCGACTGGACCATTCCGCAAAACTGGGACGCTTTTACGGCAGAGGAGCATCGCGTCTGGGATACCCTGTTCGAACGCCAGGCAAAATTGCTGCCGGGACGCGCTTCGAATGCCTATCTACGCGGGCTGGATGTACTCAAGCTGTCCAAGCCGGGGATTCCCGACTTCGAGGAATTGTCCGAACGGTTGATGCAATTGACCGGCTGGCAGGTCGTCGCGGTGCCGGGACTGGTGCCGGACGACGTGTTCTTCGACCATATGGCGAACCGTCGCTTCGTCGCAGGCAATTTCATCCGCCGTGCGGACCAGCTCGATTATCTGCAGGAACCCGACGTCTTCCACGACGTGTTTGGGCACGTGCCGATGCTCGCCGACCCGGTGTTCGCGGATTATCTCGCGGCCTACGGGCGCGGGGGCCAGCGTGCGCAGGGACTCGATGCGCTCAAATATCTCGGGCGGCTGTATTGGTACACGGTCGAGTTCGGCCTGATCGCCGAACCCGAGGGGTTGCGCATCTATGGCGCAGGGATCGTATCGAGCTTCGCCGAGAGCCGCTTTGCGCTCGACGATCCGAGCCCCAACCGGATCGCGTTCGATCTGGAACGGGTGATGCGCACCGAATATCGGATCGATGATTTCCAGCAGAACTATTTCGTCATCCCGAGTTTCGAGGAGTTGTTGCGCGTAACGGTCGAGACCGATTTCGCCCCATTGTACCGCACGCTGGCGACGCAGCCCGACGTGCCGGTCGCCGAAGTGCTGCCGGGCGACACAATGATCACGAACGGAACGCAGGCCTATGCGTTGGGCAAGCGTTAACCCATTCTCTAGGAACACCGCATGATCATCGTCAGCATCCTGTACGAAGCATCCGACCATTTCGACGAAGACTATTACATGACCCAGCACATGCCGCTGGTGCGGGACCGCTGGTCCGGCGTGCTGAGCGAAACGCGGATACTGAAGGGGATGACAGCGCCCGACGGCACGCCGCCGCTGTACGTCATCATCGCGGAACTGTCGTTCGCGACGATGACCGATGTCGATCAGGCGATGAACGGCCCGCACGCCGCCGAGATCTTCGGCGACGTCGCCAACTTCACCGACGCCAAGCCCAAGCAGTTGATCAGCCAGACGCTCGACTGATTGGTTCGCTACAGATCCAGTGCCCAGCCATCGCGCCCCTTGGGGTCGATCGGCTGGGTCGGGACATAGCGCACCGCGGCGGCGGTCAGGCGCAGGATCGTCCAATCGCCCCGCCGATCGGTCTCGGCAAGCGCACACCCGCAGCGTTCGAACGCTGCAACGACATCGACACGTTGCATGTCGAGCAACCCGGCGAGCACGATCGTCGCCCCCGGTGCCGCAATCGCGGCAATCTCGGGTGCCATCGAGACGAGCGGCCCCGCCAAAATGTTGGCGATGACCAAGTCATAGGGCGCACGCGCCGTGATCCCGTCGTCGAGCGTCCCATCCGCGACGATCAGGTCGACCCCATCGACGCCGTTCGTCGCCGCATTCTCTTCCGTCACGATAATCGCGCGCGGATCGATGTCGGTCGCGACGATCTCCGCCTGCGGCCACAGATGTCGTGCGGCGAAGGCCAGCAGCCCGGTGCCCGTCCCGATGTCGATCGCGCGCGTGAAAGACTGGCCCGCCATCCGATCGAGCATCGCAAGGCACCCCGACGTGGTCGCATGGTGCCCGGTACCGAACGCCTGCCCCGCCTCGATCAGGAACGCGCGGCCACCGGCGGGAACATCCGCGGGATGGGCGCTGGTATGGACAACGAAGCGTCCCTCCGCGATCGGCTCGAGCCCCTGCTGACTGAGCGTCACCCAATCCTCCTCGGGCAAAGCCTCGATCTGCGGTGCGGAACCGGTCGCGCTGGGCACGAGCGCCTGGATCGCGGCGATCATCGCGGCGTCGGGTTCGTCCTCGAGATACGCGTCGAGCCGCCAATGCTCGCGGTCGTCCTCCTCGAGTTCGGTCGTCATCAGAACGACGCCGTCGGCGATATCCTCGGCGGCATCGATCGCCTCGGCTTCGGCGCGGGTGCAGGGGAGGCTCAATTTCCAGCTGGTCATGGACGTGTCCCTGCCCGCCCACGCACCGACGCGCAAGCGTCCCCAAAACCCTTCTTCTCTTTGCGGCTTTGCGCCTTTGCGTGAGTCCTCTTCTTCTTCGCTTGGAGGAAGGAAGGATTGATCGCGCAAAGCCGCAAAGCCGCAAAGCCGCAAAGAGCAGGAGGAGAAATTTGCTGCGCTCTTCGCGGTTATTCGTGGCGGAGCGCGTCGATCGGGTTGAGCGCGGCGGCGCGGCGGGCGGGGAAATAGCCGAAGACGACCCCGATTACCGCCGAAATGGCAAAGGCGATCATGTTGATCTGCGGATCGAACAGGTAGTCGACCTTCATCACCCCCGTCAGCGACAACACCGCGATCTGCGCGACCACCAGCCCGATCAGTCCGCCCAGCATCGACAGCGCGATCGCCTCGACCAGGAATTGCAACAGCACCTCCCCCGCCACCGCGCCGATCGCAAGGCGGATACCGATTTCGCGCGTGCGCTCGGTCACCGAGACGAGCATGATGTTCATGATCCCGATCCCGCCCACGACGAGACTGATCCCGGCCACCGCGGTCACGATCCCGGTCAGTAACGTCGTCGATTGCGTCAGCGTCGCCGAAATCTGTGCGGTATCGAAGATGTTGAAATCATCGTCCTTGCCCCCGGTGATGTTGCGCCGTTCGCGCAGCAAATCCTCGATCGCCGCCTGCACCGATCCGGTCGAATACGCCTGGTCGACCCCGACGAGCATCAGCTTCAGGTCGGTCGACCCGGTGAAGCGGCGCTGCACCGCTTTCAGCGGCATGATCACGACATCGTCCTGATCCCCGCCGAACCCCGCCTGCCCGCGCGCCGACAGACGACCGATCACGTCGCACGAGATCCCGCCGATCCGCATCCGCGTGCCGAGCGGGGAGCCGCCGCGATACAGGTTCGTGTTGACGGTATTGCCGATGATGCAAACCGATTTGCCCGCGCCCTCTTCTGCTGGCGTGAACGTGCGGCCCTCGGTCAGTGGCCACGGCTGGACCTGGAAATAGGCGTTGGTCGTGCCGTTGAGCGTGGTCGACCAGTTCGCACCTTCGTAGATCGCGGTCGCGGTCGTACCCGCCTGCGCGGCGACCGCAGTGACGCCCGCAATCTGGTCGCGGATCGCGACTGCGTCCGCGGGCTTGAAGTCGGGCGGCCGCGGCCCGCCGCCACCGCGTCCGAACCCTTGGCCGGGCCGGACCTGGAGGATGTTGGTGCCGAGCGAGGAGATCGACTTCTGGACCGCAGCAGTCGTTGCCTTGCCGAGCGTGACCATGGTCACGACCGCAGCGACGCCGATGATGATGCCGAGCGTCGTCAGGAACGAGCGCAACTTGTGCCGCGCGATCGAGCGGAGGGCGAGGAGGAGGGTGGTGCCGAACATTATCTTAGCCCCTCCCCTGAAGGGGAGGGGCTTTTTGGACATCCAACTCACGACACCACCTCATCTTGACGATGCTGCGTATCGATCCGCTCCACCAGCCCGTCCTTGAAGTGCACGATCGTCCGCGCGAACGCAGCCATCTCGGGTTCGTGCGTCACCATGATCACCGTGATCCCGCTGTCGCGGTTCAACCCCGCGAGCAATTCCATGATCTCGACCGACCGTTCCGAATCCAGATTCCCCGTCGGCTCGTCCGCCAGCAACACCGCCGGACTGGTGACGATCGCACGCGCGATCGCGACGCGCTGCTGCTGCCCACCCGATAGCTCGGCCGGGGTATGGTCCCACCAGTTCGCAAGGCCCACCTTGTCGAGCGCTGCCATCGCCGCCGCCCGCCGAGCAGCCTTCGCATCACCACGATACAGCAACGGCAGCTCGACATTCTCGAGCGCGGTCGTGCGCGCGAGCAGATTGAACCCCTGAAACACGAAACCCAAATACTTCCGCCGCAACAAGGCGCGCTGATCGCGGTCTAGCGTCTCGACATGGACGTTCTTGAACGCGAACGTCCCGCCGGTCGGCACGTCCAGGCAGCCGAGGATGTTCATCGTCGTCGATTTGCCCGATCCGCTCGCGCCCATCACCGCAACGAAGTCGCCCTGCGCGATATCGAGGTCGATCCCCTTGAGCGCGAGAAACGCGGTCGCACCGTCGCCATAGCGCTTGATGACGTTGCGCAGCGAGATGATCGGCGCGACCGCAGCCGCCTCCGATACTGCGGGGGAGGCGGGGTTACTGGCCACCGCCCTGCCCGCCCGACCGCCGCCGCTGGCCGCTTCCGCCGCCTGCGCCATTCGCATCCTTCGCAAGTTGCCCGGTGATCACCTTGTCGCCGGGCTTGAGCGCACCGCCGAGGACCTCGGTCATCGATCCGTTACTTTCGCCGGTGGTGATATCGACCGACTTGGGCGTCCCTTCGGCGGTCAGCACATAGACCGTCTGCGCGCCACCGCGCTTGACGGTCTCGCCCTTCCCACTGTTCGCACCGCCCCGCCGACGCGGGCGGGGCACGAGCGCACCCGCGATCCCGCTGCTGCTGGCGGATGCCCCGGTATCGGTCGGCTTGAACCGCAGCGCGGCGTTCGGGACGAGCAGAACGTTGGGCTTAGCAGTGGTAACGATGTCGGCGGTCGCGGTCATCCCCGGGCGCAGTTGCAGGTTCGCGTTTCCGACCGACAGCTTCGCGCTATAGGAGACGACCTGCCCCGCCGTCGTCGCGGTCGTAGTGGTCGATGTCGTCGATTGCGCACTCAGGTTCGACCCGAGATCGACCCGGGTGATCGTCGCGGGGAAGCTCTTGCCCGGGAAGGCGTCGACCGCGAAGCTCGCGGCCTGCCCTTCCTTGACCGACCCAACGTCCGCTTCGTCGATCGCCACCTCGAGCTTCATCCGGCTGAGATCCTCGGCAATGACGAACAGCGTCGGCGTGCTGAACGAGGCGGCGACGGTCTGTCCCGGCTCGATCTGGCGCGCAAGCACCACACCGTTGACCGGCGACCGGATTACCGTCTTCACCAGCTGAGTCGCGTTCGACGACAGCGTCGCGCGCGCGGAGGCGACGTTCGCTTGTGCCGCGCGCACGTTGGCCACCGCGCGCGCGCGATCGGCCCGCGCCTGGTCGAGCTCGGTCTTGGCGGGAACCCGCCCGCCCGACAACCGGCTGACTTCCTCGAACCGCGTGAGCGTCGCGGACGATTGTGCGAGCGTCGCCTGATTCTGCGCCACGGTCGCGACCGCGTTATCGAGCGCCGCCTGGCTCTGGTTGACCGCATCCTGGAACCGCGACGGATCGACCAGCGCGAGCGGTTGGTTCTTGGTCACGCGGTCGTTGACGTCGACGACCACCTTGGTGACGAGGCCCGACAGCTCCGAGCCGACCTCGACCTGATTGGTCGGCGCCAGCTTGCCCGTTGCCGATACGCTGACCGACAACGCCCCGCGCTCGACCGCGGCGGTCGCATAGTCGGGCTTCTCCGCTCCGGCGAAACAGCTCTTGAGCGCGAGCAGCAACAGCACGACGCCGAGAGCGACGAGCACCCATTTCCCCCAGCGCTTCCACGCAGGAACGGGTTTGGTACCCAGAAAGGCATCGAGATCGCCGTTGGGCTGGGTCGGGGAGGTGCTGGCCATTTAGCGTTCCTGGCGGACGATGGGGTTCGACGCGGGTGCGGCGATGACGGCGGTAGGATCGGCGCTGCTGTCCCACCCGCCGCCGAGCGCGAGGAACAACTGAACCAGCGCGGTCGCGCGGTCCGATTGCGCCTGACTGAGCCCGTTGCGCGCGTTCAGCAGCGCGGTCTCGGTGGTGTTGAGCGTGAGGAAGTCGGTCAGTCCCGCGCGATACTGGCTACGCGACAGGATCGCGCTGTTATTGGCGGCGTCGAGCGCGATCGAGAATTGCTCGACCCGGCGCTTGGCGGAGTCGAGCGCGACCACGGCGTTCTCGACATCCTCCAGGCCTTGCAGCACGGTCGACTTGTACGCCGCGAACGCGCCCTCGGCGGCAGCTTCGCTGCTACGCACCTGCGAGCGCAACCGTCCGCCGTTGAAGATTGCCTGCGTCAGCCCGCTGAACACCTGCCCGGCGATCGTCTGGAACAAATTGGTGACCTTGGAGGCGTCGGTCGACAGGCTGCCGCTGATCGCGAACGCGGGATAAAGCTGCGCCTTCGCGACGCCGATCTGCGCGGTCGTCGCGGCAAGCGAGCGTTCGGCGGCGCGCACGTCGGGTCGCTGCCGCAAGGTGTCGATCGGAACGCCGACCCCCACGCTGTCCGGCCCGTTCGGGATCAGGCGCGGCGCGGCGAGTTCGGCTTTGAGCGCACCGGGCGCCTGCCCCGTCAGCACGCCGATCCGCGACACCGCCGCATTGTAATTCTGTTCGATCGTCGGGATCGTCGCGGCGGTGCTCGCCCGCTGCGACCGCGCCTGTTCGACATCGACCGAAGACGCCAGCCCAGCCTGGACGCGAAAGCCCGCGATCTCGAGATTATCGTCCTGCAGCCGCAGCGACTCCTGCGCATTACCAAGCTGTGCCTGATACAGTCGCGCGAGCAGATAGTTGCGCGCCGCTTCTGCTTCGGTCGACAGCGCGATCGTCGCCAGATCATAGCCCGCCGTCTCATATTGCGCCCGGCTCGCCTCGACGGTGCGGCGGATCTCGCCGAACAGCCCGACCTGATATTGCACGTCCGCGCCGAGCGACAGCGTATCGCCCGATCCACGGCCGGTGATGACGGTCGCGCCGCCGGGCAGCGTCGTGGTGCCGCCAAGGATGCTTTGCGACCGCGTATAGCCGCCCGATCCGTTGAGCGTCGGCAGCAGTTGCGCCCGCGACTGGACCAGCGATTCCCGCGCTTGCCGCAACCGCGCGACCGATTGCGCGATGTCGAGGTTGTTGGCGCGCGCACGCTCGACCACGCTGGTCAGCAACGGATCGTTGAACTGCGTCCACCACGCGGTCAGGTCTCCGCGCGCCTGCGCCGGCAAGGGCACAGAATAGACGTCGGGAACCCCGAGAGCAGTCGGCGACGCCGGATGGTAATCCGGGCCGACCGTGCAGGCCGCGATCGGCAACGTCAGGGAGAGCAGCAGGATCGGGCGGAGGCGCATTCGTCCTATGTGGCTAACACACCGCGCCCGGTCCACCGAATAGTTGTCGCAATATGTCGCGACGGAGCCTCCTGACGTTATTCCATTTCGAGGATAATCGCGTCGACCGCCAGACTGTCGCCCGTCTTGGCGTTGACCGTCTTGACCGTCCCCGCCTTTTCGGCGCGCAGGATGTTCTCCATCTTCATCGCCTCGACCACCGCAAGTGGTTGTCCCGCCTCGACCTTGTCGCCGACCCCGACGTCCAGCCGCATCAGCAGGCCCGGCATCGGGCACAGCAGGAACTTCGACAGATCGGGCGGGATCTTCTCGATCAGATGCTGCGCATAGGGCGCGACATGCGCGGGCAGCACACGCGCCTCATGGCTCGCGCCGCGAGTGGTCAGCCGGAAACCGCCGCGCGTGCGGACGATCTTCACGCTGAGGTCGGCGTCGTCGATCTCGGCATGCACCATCCGGTCGCCGGGGGTGTATTCCAGCCCGATGTCCAGATCGTCGCCGTCAATGGTGACGCCGTCGGTCGAAATGTCGACGACATGCGTAGCGTCGCCGATCTTGACCGACCATTGTGCGGGCGGGCGCAGCCGCTTGCCGAGCTGGCCATCGATCCGGCGCGCACGATCTGCTTCGGCGGTCGCGGCGAAGGCGGCGATCGCGGACAGGTCGCGGATGAGGTCGTCCGACGCGGGCGCGCCGTGGAAGCCGTCGGGATATTCCTCGGCGATGAACCCTGTGGTGATGTTACCCGAGCGGAAACGCGGGTGCTGCATCAGCGCGGAGAGGAAGTCGATGTTGTTGCCGGGGCCGGTGATCTCGAACGCATCGAGCGCTGCGATCTGCTCGTCGATCGCTTCCTCGCGCGTAGGGGCCCAGGTGATCAGCTTGGCGATCATCGGATCGTAGAAGATGCTGACCTCACCGCCTTCGCGCACGCCATCGTCGACGCGGACGTAAGCTTCTCCTTCTTGCCCCTCCCCTTCAGGGGAGGGGTAGGGGGTGGGGGCGGTCTCACCGAGCCCGACGTCGGTTGAGTCCGCTGCACGGCCCCACCCCAACCCCTCCCCCGAGGGGGAGGGGCTAAGCGAAGTATAAGGCGTGCCCACACTCTCCGGCGGCTGATACCGCACCAGTCGCCCAGTGCTCGGCAAGAACCCGCGATACGGATCCTCCGCATAAACCCGGTTCTCGATCGCCCACCCCTTGAGCACCACATCATCCTGCCCAAACGGCAACGCCTCGCCCGCCGCCACGCGGATCATCAGCTCGACCAGATCCAGCCCGGTCACCGCCTCGGTCACCGGATGCTCGACCTGGAGTCGGGTGTTCATCTCGAGGAAGTAGAACCCCTCCCCCGTCGTATCCGCGCCCGAGACGATCAGCTCGACCGTCCCCGCCGAAAAATACCCGACCGCACGCGCCAAAGCGACCGCCTGCTCGCCCATCGCCTTGCGCATTTTCGGAGTAACGAACGGCGACGGCGCTTCCTCGACCACCTTCTGGTGGCGCCGCTGGATCGAACATTCGCGCTCGCCGAGATAGACGATGTTGCCGTGCTGATCGCCCATCACCTGGATCTCGATATGGCGCGGCGATTCGATGAACTTCTCGATGAACACGCGGTCATCGCCGAACGACGCCAGCCCCTCGCGCTTGGTCGCCTCGAAGCCCTCGCGGACGTCCTGCTCGGAATACGCCAAGCGCATCCCCTTGCCGCCGCCGCCCGCGCTGGCCTTCATCATCACCGGATAACCGATGTCGCTCGCGATCCGCACCGCCTCGTCGGTGTCCGCGATCTCGCCCAGGAACCCGGGAACGACGTTTACGCCCGCCGCCTTCGCCAATTTCTTGGACTCGATCTTGTCCCCCATCGCGGCGATCGCTTTCGGGGGAGGCCCGACGAACGCGATCCCCGCATCGGCACAGGCACGCGCGAAGCTCTCGCGTTCGGACAGGAAACCGTAGCCGGGATGGATGCAGTCCGCGCCGGTCTCCTTGGCGGCGAGCAGGATCAGGTCGGCGAGCAGATAGCTCTCGCCCGCCGGCGGCGGCCCGAGCCGGACGCTTTCATCCGCCATCAGCACATGCGGCGCGCGCGCGTCCGCGTCCGAATAGACCGCGACCGTCGCGATCCCCATCTTCTTGGCGGTCCGCATCACGCGGCAGGCAATTTCGCCGCGGTTCGCGACCAGGATTTTCTTGAACATCACTCGCCCTAAACTGTGCCGTCTCCCCGAACGAATGCCGGGTGCGGACTGATCGTTATTGGTACCAGATCATCGACTTGAGTTGTGCCGTCCGAGCGCGCGTCAGGCGTGTCCGGCACGCCGCCATCGTCATGCCCTGCGCGGAGCCGCCCGCATATTGCCCACCCTCGATCACGCACTGCGTATCGCGGAACTGAAGCCACGCGCGCTGGCTCGCGAGCAACGACGCCGCGAAGCCGAACCCGCCACCGCGCGACGTGTCCTGCCCGTCGCGGCGCTTCATATACGCATAGGTGCGCTTCCACTGCGCGGTCATCGCCGCATCAGCGACCGCATAGCTCGAACCCGCACTGCGGTTCATGTCCGCCTGGGTCTGGACCGGCGCGGCTGCGGCGATCAGCAGCGCGATCAGCAGCATGTCTTTTCCTTCCGCATCGGTTCCTCGCCGACCATCGGGACGAGCCCGAGCTTCGCGAGCAGCGCGGCGTCCTTGTCGTCCCCGGCATTGCCCGTCGTCAGCAGCTTGTCGCCGGTGAAGATCGAATTCGCGCCCGCCATGAAGCACAGCGCCTGCGTCGCATCGGACATGCTCTCACGCCCCGCCGACAGCCGCACCATGGAGAGCGGCATGGTGATCCGCGCGACCGCGACGGTGCGGACGAACTCGATCTCGTCGATCGCGGCAAGCGGGGTATCCGCCAGCATGTTGCCGAGCACGGTGCCCTTGACCGGCACCAGCGCGTTGACCGGCACGCTCTCCGGGTGGCGCGGCAGCGTGGCGAGCGCGTGAATGAAGCCGACGCGATCGCCGCGCGTCTCGCCCATCCCGACGATCCCACCGCAGCACACGTTGATCCCCGCCTCGCGCACATGATCGAGCGTATCGAGCCGGTCCTGGAAAGTGCGCGTGGTGATGACCTCGGCGTATTTCTCCGGCGAAGTGTCGATGTTGTGGTTGTAATAATCGAGCCCTGCGTCGGCGAGCTGCTCCGCCTGGCTCGGCGTCAGCATGCCCAGCGTCATGCAGGTTTCCATCCCCATCTGGCGGACGCCCTGCACCATCTCGATGATCGCAGGCATGTCCTTGTCCTTGGGGTTGCGCCACGCGGCGCCCATGCAGAAGCGCTGCGACCCCGCGTCGCGCGCCTGCGCCGCGGATTGCAGAACGGCGCGGACGTCCATCAGCTTGCTGGCTTTCAGCTCGGTGTCGGCGCTGGCGGACTGGTTGCAATAGCCGCAATCCTCGGGGCAACCGCCGGTCTTGATCGACAAGAGCGTGCAGAGCTGCACCTGCCCCGCGGCATGATGCGCGCGGTGGGTGGTCTGCGCGCGGAACATCAGTTCGTCGAACGGGAGATCGAACAGCGCGGCAATATCCTGGCGCGTCCAGTCGTTCCTCGTTCGCCCCTCCCCTTCAGGGGAGGGGATGGGGGTGGGGGACGTCTCACCGAGACCAGCGTCCGCATTCGCGGCACGGCCCCACCCCAACCCCTC
>JARUXA010000359.1 GCA_030433805.1 Sphingomonas sp. PsM26
GCGGTTCTGTCGGTTGACGGGATTGCAACCGAAGTCGACATTCCAATTGTCGAATATGTCGACCCGAAGCCCTTTGTTTTCAGCCAGAACGCCCCAAGCGGATTTTTCCAGACCGGAAATGGCCAGACTTGGTGGGTTGAACCTTATCGCTATGCAGGCGGCGCGCATGCTTCAGCCCATGACGGAGATATATTCTCCCCCATGCCGGGCCGGATCATCGCGGTGGACGTTGC
>JARUXA010000360.1 GCA_030433805.1 Sphingomonas sp. PsM26
GCCGACGGGTGAGCCCCTCGGCCTGGGAATCACCCAGAGCCGTCCTCAGGCTCCGTGCAGCGCAACGCGCACTGCTGGCGTCTCAGGTCCAGCCCCCTCCGTCGTAGAACCACCGATGAAGTCAACATTTTCGCCCTGGGTGCACGGCACGCTTGGATCACATATCCCTGGCTCTACCGCCGACGGGTGAGCCCCTCGGCCTGGGAATCACCCAGAGCCGTCCTCAGGCTCCG
>JARUXA010000361.1 GCA_030433805.1 Sphingomonas sp. PsM26
GGGCCGGATTTCACCACGTGGGGCATGTAAGCCAGTTTCCCCATCTTAACGAGCAGAAGATTTGGGCTAGGCAAAGCAACTCGATCTGACTGCACTTACGCAGCACAGCTGCAGCATCCATCACCCCTGAAACGACAGTGAGTAAGAGATGAGAATCATGTACACGCGTGTCAGCTATGGAAGAGGAATTCACAGGGCAGGACAACTCACACGCCTGTGCCGCGCCAGTTTGT
>JARUXA010000362.1 GCA_030433805.1 Sphingomonas sp. PsM26
CTCAGGAATAGGCACATTGGGTGACATTTCGGCGAATCGAGCGGCCATGTTGCCGTCAGGCTTGACTTCTTGTTTCGGGGGCTCTGAGATGGGCATGACAACCATCGGCCCATCGGCTTTGGGCGCAGCGGCAGCCATGTCTGTCAGGTCCTTGTCCAATTGGGCTTGCTTGACCTGGGGCTCCATGACGCCGACTCTCATGACGCCATCACGGGCCAATGAGCCCACCAAAG
>JARUXA010000363.1 GCA_030433805.1 Sphingomonas sp. PsM26
AACACCAGAGGAGCTAGCACATCGAATACGTAATGAGATCTATCGCAAGACAAGACTGACAGCTACCGCAGGAATCGGTCCTAATCTCTTATTGGCTAAAGTCAGCCTAGATCATGAAGCGAAGCACAACCCAAAAGGGGTTGCGTATTGGCGATATGAGGATATTCCCTTTAAGTTATGGTCGATTCATCCAATGAAGGATTTTTGGGGGATTTCATCAGCTACAGAAAGA
>JARUXA010000364.1 GCA_030433805.1 Sphingomonas sp. PsM26
CCACCTTTAGGTTACTTAATAGGTGCAATTTCTCCTTATTATAATTATGTTGAAAAATCCACTCCTTATGCTAAATCTATAAGTGAAGCTACTTTTTATCGGCGGTGAAGGGAATATCAGAGTATAAAAAAATGCGGTGACTCCGGAAGAATAATAGAAAGAATTTTATTTTTCACTACATAAACAGCTATCTATAGTCGATTAAAGTAAAGAGTTAACCCTCTTTACTTT
>JARUXA010000365.1 GCA_030433805.1 Sphingomonas sp. PsM26
TTCTTTATGAACAGTTACTTCTTCCGCGTTATCAACTTGAAATCCAAAATGGTTTACTTGGTTCCCGTTCACTTCATCGCGCACGTTTAAAGTGAAATTAAGCCCTGGTTGATCTAATAGAAACTTCGCATAATCCTCTTTTACTTTTTCAGGTTTTACTCCGAACACCTTCTGATAAAATTCAATTGATTGCTCCAAATTAGTTATGTTAATTCCTACATGAACATATTT
>JARUXA010000366.1 GCA_030433805.1 Sphingomonas sp. PsM26
CGTAATCATTTTTATCAGGGTACTGCTCAATTATCTTTTTAGCTTTCTCTATTGCAATATCTCTTTTATCTTGGCTCATTAGTAAAGGGGTTTAGTAGCTTTTAGATTGCCAAATGACAATGTTTTTAGGTAGTGGTTTTTTATCGGTATCAAGCCAGCCCACAAATTCGCTTTCGTAATCAAATGGTGGCATACCGTTTAGAACCCTCACTGTTTTATAAACAACATACC
>JARUXA010000367.1 GCA_030433805.1 Sphingomonas sp. PsM26
CGTTTCAGGGTCCACCGTGCAACACCGGCTGTCCGCCAATGAGGCGCGGTGGATCCTAAAACGAGTACAGCATGACGGGAGAAGGAAGGGGGTCCACCTCTCCTCATGCCGCGAAGATCCGATACCCGCGGCCGCGCACCCAATCGCTCACGTCCGCGCCGAACTACTTGCGCAACCCCCCCCCGATCACCTCGACCGACTTCCAAACGGGATCCGCATCGCCCACGTATA
>JARUXA010000368.1 GCA_030433805.1 Sphingomonas sp. PsM26
ACACACAACGCTCGGCTTCT
This sequence comes from Sphingomonas sp. PsM26, assembly GCA_030433805.1. Classification (GTDB taxonomy): domain Bacteria; phylum Pseudomonadota; class Alphaproteobacteria; order Sphingomonadales; family Sphingomonadaceae; genus Sphingomonas. The sequence continues at coordinate 21 of JARUXA010000368.1, forward strand.
TCGTTCGGACTCCTAAAACTAATGTCACAATAAAACCAAGATCTATTGCAAAAAACAGCCACAGTGCAATAGTCAAATCTCCGCTTCTGTTTGGAAAAATTGAATTTGATGGAAATATCCAATCTGCAAAAAACACTACAAACGCAGCCACCAACAAAATAACCGTTAATAAAATTGGCTTATTTTCTTTTGAAACACTCATTTCAAATA
>JARUXA010000036.1 GCA_030433805.1 Sphingomonas sp. PsM26
TTTCGAAAGGATTTCTTGTTCTTCTAATCTAGCAACCACTTTTTTAAACGTGGCGTAAGGGATTTTCTTCTTAGCATCCGCACTTGAAGTGATTTGATCCGCAATGTCGCGCTGTGAACCAGATACTTGTCCTCCTTGCGCACGGATAAATGCTAAGACATCCCCTTCCCACTCTTCGATATGACTGTATGTACGCTCTTCACGTGGTTTCGCTTCTTCCCAAATCACATAGCTAAATAACATGCCTGATAACTCGCGAATTTTTTTCGCAGCTGGAGCATGGAAACGACCATTATAAGCACTTTTAACTTTGCGTTTCACCTCAATTTGACGCATGTGAGGCGTGTTTTTTTGATTCCAGTTATGTAAGTATTGCTCTGCTTGTTTTTCACTATATCCAGCAGCCTTATAAGCAAGCGCAAGTGTATAGCAAGCCGTATCACGTTGACCTTTGTTTACACCTTCTAGGATCTTTTGAACAGCAGGATGTTTTAAAAGAGATTCATAGCCTCTGCAGAATCCTTTTTTGTATGTATGTACGTCTTGTTGATCTTGTTCTTGTACTAGTTGGAACCACTCGCATAGTTCGTCAAACGATACACGTTCTTGTGAATGAAAGACTGTATTTTCATCTGTTGGTAAACGGAATAAACGCTCAGGACCCACAGCATATACATCTCCGCGAATCATTTCAGCAATACATGTCTGAATACGGCTATAATGTGCATTTAGCTTATCTGAAGACCGTTTTGGCTGTTCTAAAAACCAATGAACATGAAACCCTTTTGATGGAGTCTGAACGATTAAAGAAGGCATTGGAAGCCCTGCTTGTGTAATGGACTCTTGCACATCTGGAAGAGTCATCCCCTCGTTCCCATCGTTTTTTGCATCAATATCAATCGACATCGCATTGATCCACCGTAGCGTACTTAAACGACGTAGATCATTCCGATAAAACGTATTTGGCGTAAAGTATGTATAGTCTTTGCTGACATTAAACAACGAGCCATATGTACGAACGGCTTTTGTTGTCTCTTTCGTAAAGTCTTTTGATACGAATACCCAGCCTAGCGTTTTGCTATAGCCTGTTTGTTGTTTTTCAGATTGTTTTTTAGACTTCTCCGTTAACTGATCTTTAAAAAGTTGTTTCGCTACACTCAACATCGTGCATTTCCTCCTTTGGAAATGCAAAAAGCGCTGTTTACCGTTGGTTAGGTAAACAGCGCTTTTGAAAGAGAAAGCGAAAACGACTAAAAGTCAGAAATTTTACACTTTTACACTTTTACACTTTCTTGCTTATCTGTTATTGAATATCAAAATGATATGTAGTAAAATCATGTTAAACTACTTTTTAAAAAAGTAGGATTATTTTGATATTTATATAATATAAGATAAGTAGAAAGCTCAAGCAGCCATGTTTACCGTAGGGCTATTACGGTGGACGATTTAAGAAGATTTCTCAGGTCTTCTTAAATCGCTTGGGCTTTTTGCTTTATCCGATCATTTTGTTTTGTTACATCTATCATACTCTATTTCAAAAAAATTTCAAGACGAACCATAAAAAGCCAACTATTTTCTCAGAAAATTAGTTTACAATATTTGTCAACAAATATTTTTTTCTAGTGCTTTAGTAACCACGAGCGCTTTTTTATATACTCTATTATAGAACATGCGTTCCTTAATTTCAATTTGAATTCTCAAAAAATACAGGAAACCCGAAAAATAAGATAGAATATTTAAAGATATAAAAAGGAGGATATCATATGCATAATGACACATCACAAGAAAAAGCCTACTGGTCTAAAGAAGCTGCTGCAATGCTAAATATAGCTACTCCTACCTTAAGAAAATATTGTAATCTTATGGAGTCTCATGGATATGTTTTTATTCGCAATGCTCATAATCAACGAGCATTTATTCAGCGTGATATCATTGTCATGAAAAACATTCAAGAATTATTTAGAACGAAAGATATCTCTGTAGAACAGGCTATTAAAACGGTTGTCAGCGAACTACCAACTAACCAATTAACCCCATCCGTTACAGTTCTGGAAAACGAAGATTTAGACTTAAAACAGGTCATGGCAGAAATAGACGAGATAAAACAGGACAATGAACAACTAAAAAACACTCTAGAAGAATTCAAAAAGTTGATGATCGATCAACAAGAACAAATTATCCAACAACAAAAATACATAGCTGCATCTATTGAGAAAAGAGATCATCATATCACACAGCTTTTACAACAGTCTATAGAGAAGAAAAAGGAGAAAAAAACCAACTGGCTACAACGAATAGCGCGCATATCACCCCGTGATACAGATTAAAACAAGGTATTTTTTTGACCTTTCATATATCACTAGTGATACTAGTTTAACTTGAGTTGAACATTTTTTGTTGTTTTTAATATGTTTTTAGAACATAATATAAAAACGCATACGATTTTATGTTATAAGTTCAACTCAAGTTAACTTACAGGTGTTACATGGTCTGCTTATTGAAAATATACACCGTTACAAGAAGTGTACAAACGCTAAAAAAAGGTTAATGGTATACTATATTCAAATACATATATTGAGAAGGGCGGGAAAAAGCAGTGGACAATAATACAATTTATGCATTTCATATCACAAAAAGAAAAGGCGATATTTTAAAACTCAATACATCAAAGCTTTATAGCTGGCATATCCCAAAGGAATTACGAGATAACCCGATTCAAAAAGGCGATATTGTTTTAGTAGATGCTGCAGGCGCTCAATCTAAAGTATTAGTAATGGATGTATTTAGAGAAGAATTCGAAGAGACTAATAGAAAATATAAAAAAGTAATAGCAGTAATTGAAAGGGCTCCAAAACAGCAGCCCGTTAATTAATAATGTTTTAATAGACTTGCCTTACATTAAAATTCTCCAAATATATATTCATATCCGCAACAAAGACCGCCCATTACTTATCATTGTATAAGGCGGTCTTAACTATATTCATGCTATATGATTATGACAAAAATATCGACATTATTCTAAGTTAGTCACTTTAAAAAGACTATCTACATATGTACGATAAATTGGATTATATTACATCGTTGGTCTATACGTACCTTTTGAGCTTTTCGACTTTTTATTTTCCTTCATACACGATTCTTTCTTTCAGAATGACCTCTAACAACCGTTTCCCCTCTGACGTTAAATAGACACCTTTTCGAGCTAATAAAGAGATAGCTAATTCTTTTGTCAATTCATTCACTCCATTCGTGATGTTTTTTAATGACGTCTTAATAAAGTATATAGCTTGTAGCTTGTACATTATGTCTAAAAGTTTAGACTCGAAGATTATAATTTTTGGAAGACTGGAAAGAATGAATGCTAATAAAGGAGGGTTTTTTATGCCTTGGTGGAAAAATCCGAAGCGTTCAAAATTTGGTAAATGGTTAGATCGGAATGGTGTGAATCAGAAAGACTTTGCAAAAGATAGTAATGTTTCTAGGGCTACAGTTTCAAAACTTTGTAATGATAAAAATTATGTACCAAGCGCAAATGTACTAAAAAAAGTTATGAAGTTAGCTCGTACAATAGATAAAAGTAAAAAAACAGATGATTTTTTTAATATTTAAAATTCACAATAATAAAAGTACCTAATATTGTTGATACTAAATTTTTTTTATGAATTATACAAAAGTTAAAACATATGAGGCAAAGAACTAACACTCTTTTACCTCTTTACATTGTTAATGAAGCGAGTAACTTTATGGATAAAGCTTAACCATGATATTTTATTTCTAATGTTCAAGCGACGTCAAAAAAGCCGTTAACTGGATAACGACTGAGACAGATTTCTTAAATTATCGGAATAATGATATGTTGACCAATTTGTAGCGTAGTTGGCTCAACTTCAGGATTTGCATATTGAAGTTGCCGAACCGTAATATTATATTTTTTTGCAATACTATAGAACGTATCATTAGCTTGAACCACATATGAAATGCTCTCTTTTGAAGGTAAATCTAAGCATTTAGCAATTCCACGTGCATGTGCCTCTCCTACTTCGTGGAGGAAACTTTCTTTCTTTAGCTTCTCAGCATCTGTAAGTGTATCAATAAACAGATTCTCTGTTAAAACAGCTGACATGGTCGTTTCACGAAGTACTGCATAATTAGCATTCTTTAGTCCACGATCTACTATAGCTCCATATTCTCTTATTGATTCTATAATTTCTGTATGAAGAGCTCTTTGTACAATTGTTGTTTGATTTAAACCAGGGGTTGGATAAGTATAAGTTTCAAAACCTGTACCTCCTCCGGCATTAACATGTATAGAAACAAAAATGTCTGCTCCCCAAGAATTTGCTCGTTTTGCACGCTCAGATAGCGAGACAAAAACATCTGTTAATCGCGTCAGTCCAACTTCAACATTTTGATAATTTTGTTCCAAATATGATTGAGTATACAGTACTAGCTGTAGTGTAACATCCTTTTCTCTTAAGTTATTTCCTACTGCACCTGAATCAAATCCTCCATGCCCTGCATCTAGCCATACTTTTTTCATGTGAATTTCTCCTTTCAAATATAATCTAGAAAGGTCACTGGATTATATTTTTTCAAAACCTAAAAATCCCCCAATTCCTACTGCGTATGCTTCACCTAATTCCTTTAAGAATCTTTCATCATTTAATAATTTAAAATCATCATTAATACACAAATGTTTGAAAAGTATGGTCGGCATAGATACTTTTTGTAACATTTCATGATTCGCTTTCCTTAAATGGCTACCTGCTATATTTAGTTGTTTCCTAGTTAATATTTTGTTAATTTCATTGTGCAAACACTGCTGAAGTTCTTGATTTATTTTGAGCGCTTCTAGACCAATAAAACTTTCAACTCCTACCCCATTACTTCGGTTTAGATGAATAGAAATAAACACATTAGCTTTGAAACGCTTAGCTATCTTAAGTCTCTCTTTTAATTTAACAGTTACATCATTTTCTCTAGTTAATCTCACTCTAATTGCATATTGTTGTCTTAAAAAATCCATTGCATAAAGAGCTATTTTTAGTGTAATATCTTTTTCTCTAAGTTTGCTTTTTATTGATGTATCACCATAATCTTCTCCACCATGACCTGGATCTAGAACAATTTTATACATGTAAATTACATCACCCTTTTAAAAGGATTTCTTTAATATTAAGGTGACAGCCGGATTTGAACCGGCGATCAGGGTTTTGCAGACCCGTGCCTTACCACTTGGCTATGCCACCATGCTATAAATAATTAAGTGTGATTAGATAGCAAAAATAAACCTTTATATTAAAAAAGTTGACCGTTTGGCAACTTTTTTAATAATAATCGTCATTTAATAAAACATCGAAGAAACCAGGAGTTTCATCAAATTTGTTACTAAATACTTTTTCGACAATTTTCAGGCGTATTTCTTGTGCTAAATCCTCTCGTTCTTCCGGTTTTGTTCTACTTGAATTTTTATAAATATGTCCTTCAAATTGATTAATGATTTCTTCTGCCATATTCAAATATAATTCAGAATTAGTTTGCATAAGCGTACAGTTTCCTCCCTCATAATGATTAATTTTCTGCTTTTTACTAAAAAAAGGATCTTAACTTTCGAATGGCTTTTCGATGTGTATTGCAGACATTTTGAGTAGTTGAATTAGTTAATTTTGCAATTTCAGCATTCGTTAAATTTTCAACGTATATATATTCTAAAATGTTAAATTGATTTTTTGTAAGACTTTTAAGACCTCTAAGTAAATTTTGATTTTCAATAAGATTATCAAGGGACTCTCCTTCTTCAAGAGGAATTTGTGGTTGAGGATCTACTAAATAATCTTTTCTAGTTGATTCATGCTCATCTCCCAGGGGTTGATCTAGAGTTAATAAAAAACGAGTATTTAGTTTACGAATTCGTTTATCGTAATCGATCGAGAAGAATTTAATTAAACTGCTGTAGAATTTAATGTTTCTAACTTCTTGAAAGTGCTTCTTAAATGCTTGATCTACTTCTAATTGATTTTGTTTAGTTGGATATAGAATGTATTTAATGAGAGGTTCATAGTTTTTATCATCTTTGAGAAATCCTTTGATAATAGGTTTTTCCAGGGATTTTTCATGTTTCTCAAAAAATTGTTGAATTATTTGCTGCTTGTTCATTGCACACATTCCTTTCTAGAAGTTTTAGTAAAACTTACTTATAAAAAAGCTATACCTCACTAAGTGAAACCAACTATACCATTATAAACCATAATAAGAACAAATGTTCCTACTTTAATATTTTTTAATAATTCAGATTAATATACAGATATAAGATTCATATTGGAAAAACATTAGGTACTTGTTATTATTTTCTTTAATGCTTTGGTTGTAACCGTCATACTGACTGAATTTTTATGTATAATTTGGTAAGGTAGGAAAGGGGGGATATTATGAATAGTCAAATCCAAAAAGAGAAAAAAATGGGTAAACCTATTGTTTTGACGGTTTGCTTGATTGTAGCTACGATCATTGTCTTTCTAATCTCTCGAACATTCCCAAATATGGAGCTATGGATTAGTATTGTTTTATTGTCAATAATAGACATTGGATTTATAATCTCTTTAATTTTAGGAGTTCGTACTAAAAAAACGAGTGTAGTATGGTTTAGTATCTTAGCCAATGGTGTATTCTTTATTCTTTTAACCATTCTCATTTTCTTATTAGCAGTTGCAAATGGTATTTCAGAGCCTTAAAAAGTAAATTTAGTAAACAATAAGAAAAAGAAGGCCTTCTTATAAGAAGGCCTTCTTTTCCTTACTTAGTATTTAATTCATTACAAAGTAATGCTGTTACCTTATTTTCATTCTCATAAATTCTACAAAATGAGGAGATCCCCAAAGAGAATAGTTCTTTCAGTAAATAAGAATGTAGAGAATCAATTGCCCAAACAATAATAGGAAAAATGAATTGTTCAATACTGGAGGCTTTTATTTCCTTGCCATTCTCTTCTCTTAATTTTTCTTTAATTAAATAGATAGTTTCAGCAGGAAGTCCTTTTTGTTTAGCATAGATTTGATCAAATATTATTTTATTATCATTTATAGATAATGAATCTTTAATAAGTCTTAGCTTTAGTTGTGCATCCACATATAGCACCCTCTTCAGAAATAAATATCTCATTTATTTTAATTGAATAAATCCATTTCCCACTTGGTTTATAGAGAATTCTTCCAACTTAAGCGAGTGTATTAATAAATAGTCATATACATACATGGGGATTAAATGATGTTCAACTGACTCTAATGTTTTAATAATGAGGGCTGCCGCACCGGCTACAAATGGTGCTGCCATTGATGTACCAGTTAATTCTACATAATCACTGTTTAAATGAGTAGAAAGTACATTTTCTCCTGGACCAACAAAATCTAAGTTTACATTTGTATTAGAGAATTTAGAAGGTATCTGATTTTCTGAAATAGATCCAATTTGAATAACTTCTTTATAGAATCCAGGGTATGAAACTTCCACAGTGTCGCTGTTTCCATCTCCTTCATTTCCAGCTGCAGCTATTAATACAATTCCTTTTGAACGGGCATACTTTATTGCTCTGTGAAGTTCATCGCTTGTTTCTTTTCCACCCAACGATATATTCATTACACTAACTTTTTTACCTTTTGGCCCTATCCAATCAGCAGCATACTTAATTCCTTTAATTAAACTTTCAAAACTACCTCTACCTTTATGGTCAATTACCTTTAAAATTAGCAACTGACTCTTAGGAGCAACCCCCACAACCCCTTTTCCACTATCTGTAGCAGCAATAATTCCAGAAACGTGTGTACCGTGACCAAAATAATCTTTATACACTTCCGGATTACTATCATCGTCCTCTGTAAAATTATATCCACCAATAATATTATTTTTTAAATCTGGGTGGTCTACCTGAATTCCACTATCTAAGACTGCTATCACAATTCCCGACCCTTGATTAGTAGTATTCCATATCTCACGTGCTCTAATCTGATCCAAATTATCTGGAATGATACTAAGTGCCTTAAATCTGTCCAAAATTTTAATAGGTTTTAACACAAGTCCATCCTTAATCAAGCTCATCTCCTCCTTAATAAGTTAAATGTGGAAAGGAAGAAAATTATAATGAAAAAAACCGATATAATCGGCTTTTTTTCATTGGAATGTATTTTCAAATCTTTGTTCATTAAATCCAATAATCTCTTCTTTTTCTCCAGTTAAAGTGTTTTCGATTACAGTGAATGGAATCGCTGTAATTCCACGCTGTACAAGTTCGTCTGATACTTCTTTCTTTTCAGTATTTAAAGCCTCGAATGGGATATTATTCTTTGTAAACCAAGCTTTTAAATTTTTGCAATGCCCACAATAATCATTAAAATATAAAGTTACTTTTTTATTCATTTAATACACTCCCTTATTTGATTTCCATTAAATAAGTGGAAGAATATTAAGAATATAAACCTCTTATATGATGTTTCTTATAAAATAATTTAATTAACAGCTACGTTTTTTTTTAGGTCCGATAAAAACTTTTAATTACTCTCATTGATTTATTTTTTTTATTTTATTTCACTTATAAATACAGGTACTAGTCCTACTCAGATAAGACCTATTAATTAATGAGGTGAAAGATGTGAATACAATTGAAAATAAATTTAAAAGATACAATGAAATTAAAATGGATCTTTTAAAGATGGCCAAATGTCTTGACTACTGTGATGAATCGCAAAAAGAAATGTACCAAAACATTTGCGTTGAGTATTCTAAAGAATTAAAAGACATGAAAAAGTCATTAGAATTACTATATGATGTAAGCATTTGTAGATGTTGTTTTGAAGATAAATAATTATTGATAGTGTTCTTTTAGTAAGTAAAGATGCTTGAATACCTTCATTTCCCCTAAGTAGCAGGGGATTTTTTTATTTCTAAAAATATTTTCATTACATTGGTTTATATTTAGTTACTTTAATCACTTGTATAGGTGTAAGCAGAAAACATCATTTTGCTTAAATTAATCTTAAAAGGAGAAGATAATATGGTTATTAAAGGACGCGTAGCAAAAGCACCAGAAATTGAGGCACATTCATTAGATGTCTTAGAACAACCAGACGTAAAGAAGGCTATTGCTTATTTAGAAGGCAAAGTACAAATTAATGAGCAATATGAGTTTACTACGTTTAATAGTGAATATTACGATGAAGAGACAGGGGTGGTTGTTGAACAAACAACTACCTACGTAAAATTAAGTGAAGAAGCTCATCTTCGTGTCATTGCAACAAAAGCTAAAGATGGAAATGAGATTTTTAACGTAGCAGCGATTTACATTGGGGAAAAAAATGAGATCCCTCGAGTATTTACAGTAAGCTTTGAAAAAGGAGAAATCTTGTATGAAGTAGATCGAGCATATGATGCAGAAGAGTTTGAAATTCCACAAGAGGAATCTGATATTGAGCCTCATATTGCTTATCTTGATTGTGTATGGGGAGGCTCCTGTTGTACATTAAGTGGAAAAAAATATAAATGGTGTGGAGCTGGATGTGGATCGGGCACACCGATTAACTCTTTAGATACATGCTGCAAATGGCACGACAATTGTTATAAAACTAATACTAGTTATCCTGGTCGTTGCGGATGTGACCGTGTTTTAAATGCATGTGCTGATGGCACAGGTGTATCTGGAGCTGGTACGTTGATTGCTGCCTTTATTGCTAAAATGGCTTGGAAAGGCTGCTAAAATAAAAAATGAGAAGCACGCGATGTGCTTCTCATTTTTTGTTTTAAACCTTACCCGACTGCTCTTTTACTTCTCCGGCTCAGCTTCCTTACAAATTTCATAAATGGCTCTAACTAGCTACATAAAGCTTGTATTAATGCGGTAACGCTAACGAGGTAGATACTATTTAATAACCGAAGTAGATGTCATTTAGAAACTATGTAGGTACTACGGTAGAGCTGCACATGAATTTTTAATGTAACCATCTTTTTACCCCCACAATTCTGCTGCTTCTTCTACTCCTATAATTTCATTTAAATTACAAAAAGACCAATTAAATAGGTCTTTTAATATTAATCTTAGTAATCAGAAAAAATACAATTTTATCAATTTTTTTACATTATCATGTAGGATTTTGAATTTTTATGTCAAATATCTATAATTCGAGGCGTTCTTATACTACATAATCCAAGAAATATAGGTTTTTAGAAGGATAAGACGTCAAAAAAATATATTGGAGGTAATTTTATGAAAAAAGTATTGATTGGTGCTACTGTAGCTTTAAGTCTATTAGCTTCATCTACATCTGCATTTGCAGCAGAGAAAGCTTACTCTAGTAGTGGTAAAAGTTTCAATAAAAGTTGGGAAGCATACGGAAGTGGTACTAACTGGGTAATAGAATATGGATATAATACTGCAGCAATAAATGAGGATTACACTCATACTAAGCATAGCACTACAAGCCATACTGCGATTGTTAAAAATGCTAATGGGCAGTACTCTGATAATGATACAAAAGGAAACTGGGCGGGGATAGAGGTTACACATAGTGGATCTTCTATTGTTTACAAGATTGTTTATTAATAATATGGTAATATTTATAAGTAACAAGGAGTTTTTTGAAGCTTATAAAAAATAACGGGAAATAATATATTGATTTTTAATATTAAATAAAATCATAAAGTCAACAATGTATTACGGGGGGATTTTTTTGAAAACAATTAAGTATATCATTAGTTTGTGTATTATCTTTATCGGTATACTAATTATTGGAGAAAGTCATATCTTTCGTTTAAATAATTTTTATACTGATTTTGATAATACAACATTATATTTGCAAAAAGATACAAATGATGTAGAAATGGCTAATGACATACTTAATTCGGCAAAGAGCAATGATGTAGAGGTATTTACCTTTATAAAATCTCCCCGTAGTATTTTTCTTAACGAATATGTTATATATGGAACCTCAAATGTAAAGAGTTATATAAATAAGAATTTAGACATTTCGGAAAGGAAGTATACTAGTCTATTCTTAGGTGACGTTGATTTTAAGTTTAAGGATTTAAAGAGTATAACAAGTTTTAAAGACGTTCATAACTTCTACATTATCGGTAAGCCAAACAGCGTTCATCAATTCAAGATGGACCTAATTGATAAGTATGCAGGTAATCATCCTCAAAAAGGATTCATTAGTAACGAATTAAGAAACACGGCAATATGCATATGGTTACTTATCATAGGCGTTACTTTACTATTAACCTATTACGATACTATACTTCAAAAAAAAGAGAATCTTATTAGAGTAACTATGGGGGAAAGTATACATAAGATTATTTGGAAAAATATCTTGTTGGATTCATTATTTTATCTATCTACGTTTGGAGTAATACTTTACATATTATCAAAATATACTCATGTATTTTATCAGTTCAAAATCTCGCTTATTTTATTTTTCTTATTAATCATTTTAAATGCACTTATTTATTTCAACTTATATTTCTACAATTTAAAAGAAGCTTTTTCTAATACCAGCTCTTCAAAAAAATTATTATCACTGAATTATGGATTAAAGTTAATAACAATAATAATTACTGTTTTTATTATTTCTAGTAATATTTCGCTTATTCTTCAGGCTTATGATCTTTATAAACAAAAGCCTTTTTTTGAGAGCTATTCTAACTATAATTACACTCGGTTGGAATATAGACTTATAGAAAATAAAGATGGAACTATTACTGATAGTCAACAAGATGGAATTGTACAAGAGAAATTTTATAGACAATTCTTCAAAAAATTCAATGCGACTTTGTTGACAAATATATCCGATTTATTAGATACGAATGGTGTTTTAGCAAATAAAAATGCTTTTAAATATCTATCACACCAAATAAAAGAACTCAAAAGTTCAAATCTAGATAAAGACATATACTTTTTAATACCTAAAAAACTATCCAATAACATTGAAATAATTAGTCAACTAAAGAATGCAATAAATTTTTATGAAGGAGAAGGTTTCGCTTATAACTATGATGTAATTTATTATGAAGACAATATAAATATCATTAACATTGATGAGAATTATACATACGGAAGCCAATTGGTGGAGAACCCTGTTATTATTTATAACAATGTTAATAGGGATAAACTTAAGAGTCCAATTAGTAAAGATACTCAAAATGTAAACTATGTACACGACATTATGTACGATATATCAAATAAAGAATTTAATAACTTTATAAAACAAAACAATTTGCAGGGACAAATCGTAAGCAAAACTAACGTAATGGATAGTTACAACAAAAATTGGAATAATGCTAAACGTGTTCTATATATTAATTTGGTTTTCACTATCTTGGTCTTAATTTTAGAATTTATAGTTATCACGTCAATAATAAAGCTAGAATATGAAGTTAACTCAATAGAACTTTCCATAAAAAAAGTCCTTGGATACAGTATGATAGAAAAAAACAAAAAAATTATTTTGATCACATTCATAACTACCATAATAAGTATTATATCAACCCTTATTGCAGCCAGTATCTTACAATTAGATAAAACTTTTTACCTTGCTATTGGAGGTACAGTAATTCTAGTTTTAGAACTATTAGTTATTGCCTTCTATATATACAAAATCGAACGTAGTAAAATTCAAAAAATATTGAAAGGAGGAAACCTATGATTGAAATAAAAAATTTGGTTAAGAAATTTGATAATAAGGTTTTATTTTCAAACCTTAATTTAGTTATAAATGATGGAGATTTTGTTATATTTTCAGGTCCTAGTGGATGTGGTAAAACGACTTTACTCAATATGGTTGGGGCGATAGAGAAGTTAGATAAGGGAGAAATAATTGTTGATGGAGTAGATGTTACTCAAAAAAAAAATCACTTAAATTACTTTAGGACAAAAATAGGCTTTCTATTTCAAAATTTTGCTTTAGTTGATAATAAAACAGTTAAAGAAAATTTAAAACTAGTTCGTAAAAATGCCAAGACTGATTTGTCCATAGAAAAGGCCTTACAAATTGTAGGTCTAGAAGAAAAGTTAAACCAGAAGGTATATACTCTTTCCGGAGGAGAGCAACAAAGGGTTGCTTTGGCAAGACTAATGTTAAAAAAATGCGATATCATACTGGCTGATGAACCAACAGGTTCCCTCGATAAAAAGAATGCAGAAATTGTGCTAGATATTTTAAAAAAGCTTAACGAACAAGGGAAAACCATAATACTTGTTACTCATGATGAAGAAATAAAAAAACAAGGTAGTAGGTTGGTGGATTTATGAAAAAATTCAAAAAAAGATATTTTTTTCTGATTATCGTATTAATATTTGGCATTTGGAATTTAAGTTGGTACGCAATAACAACTATAAAATATAACAAGTATGTAGAAGCTATTCCTAAAAACAAATGGGGTCTACATTTTATAGAAAAAGATGATGGTTATATTTATAGCGTAAAAAAGCCTGGCTATTTAAGCTTTACAGGAAATCTAGCAGTTGCTAATAATGATAAGCAGGAAATGCTAATTGTTTGGCCTTTAATAACTGGAGGATATGAATACGGGTTTAGATTGCAGAAGGATGGCTTAGCATATGAAATTTACGTTGATGAAAATTTAAAACCTATTAGTAAAGATGCAACTAATCAAGTTTCTATTCAAAAAGTAGAGGAATATAAAGATGAATTAGAAGCCTTACGTTCTAAAGCCGATAAAATGTGGGATTTAAATTAATTCAATAATTTTTACATAATAATAATTCTTTGTCATTTATAAAATTAAGCTGCATTGATGTACCATATCTTTAAGCTAAAAGAAGAAATCACTGTCCCTTAATAGTAATTTCTTCTTTTTTATAATGTATATAATATTCATTTCTTGTTTACATAATAATGATTATGTTTAGCTTTGCTTCCCGCCATATCGTTAAGTAAGATCAAACATACTTTATTAAAAATAGTTATACCTTTTACACACTTTGTAGAAAAATCGCCTATTTGTCGTCAGGTAGAGTAAAGGATAAAACATTTATTATTTATGAAATACTTCTCTATTTACTCAATGCAAAATGGATTATAAGATTTTAGTAGTGATTGTTCTTAATCAATATACTTTCGATTTCATTAGTATCTTTTGAAATTATTACCTTATCATCAAAATCACTTAACATTTCTAATATTTCCGGCTTACTTTTATTTTCAAAATATGAATTCCACTCAAACATCTTTTTAAATATAAAAAAAGAGGGTTTATAGTTCGCTTTTTCAATACCAACCTTTTGTAAAAAGAATCTTTTTACTATCCGAATATTCCGTTTTGAATAACTTGTATCTAGAAAAATAATCAAATCTGCATTCTTAAAACTTTGAAAAACCCACTTATGATGAACCCCTTCTACAATCCAAGACTCGGAACTGATTATAGTGTTTAAATATTGATCTCTTTCCTCTTCACTTCTCCTAATATCTCCTGTTTTAGCTCTTTTCCAAACAACATTGTCTAGCTCATAAGATGGGATATTTAGTTGTGAAGACAATTTTTTTGCTAATGTTGTCTTTCCACTTCCGACGGAACCTATAATATGTATTTTATAGGAAGATTTAATTTTCAAAGATATCACCACTTAACAAATAGTTATAAAATAGAACTTCTTCATACAGCCGTTATATCCCTTTACAACACCTAAATTACAGTAGATAATACTGTATAACCTATACATTAGTAGTCAACATAAAACGGATTCTCGAAATATAAAAAAGGCTGCCATATATAGCATACCTTTTTGTCCTTGATGATCTTAATTTTTAGAGTATAACCATGGAATAGCCGGTGGAATCCCTGCCTCTGGTAATAGATAAATAAATACGAAAAATAGACATATAAGTACTCCAAACCCCGTCACCAATAGGGAGAGGGTAATTTTATCTCTTTTAATAAGTCCATATAATCCTAGTAGAGTACTTAGTATACCTAAAGACAACTCAAATAAAGCTGGTGGATATACAGAATAATGATTGATTATAGATGCTCTCCAGGAATCAAAAACTGTAATGAATAGGATAAAGACAATTTGTAATGCTAAACCTGTATATGGGACACGCATGATGCTTCTCCTTACTTGTTTTCCAAAATTATATACTATTTCCTTACTTTACATAAGGTCCATTATCGGAATTTATATAGATTAATTAGACTTTATAACCCTGGCATAAATACATGTATCTCTTAAAGTCGCTCCATCAGCAGATACCTTATCGTTCTCCAAAATCCCCTCCAGTTTAAACCCCAATTTTCCTGGAATAGCGCGACTTCTGGTATTCCTCGGGTCACATCTAATCTCCAGTCTTTTAGCTCCTAACTCTTCTAAAGCAAAGTTAACAATTCCCTCAACTGCTTCTTTCATATAGCCTTTCTTACTAAATCGAGAATTGATCCAATACCCAATCTCAAATTTTGGTACACTCCAATTGATACGATGTAAACCAGAAGATCCAATAAATTCCCCAGTTTCTCTTAAAAAGATATGAAGTCTTAAATCTTCTCTCTGTAAAAACTCTGTATATGATTTTCGGATGTTTATTTCTACCTCTTCCTCAGTCTGATCTTTTCGAGCAAAGGCCATCCAACGTCTTAGGTCTTCAATAGATTCATTTATAGCTTGAAATACCACTTGTCCATCACCTGGCATAGGCATACGTATAAAAAGCCTCTCAGTGTAAAACTCTGAAGGAAAATCTAATAACACTGGGTTCATATAAACACTCCCTAACATTTTTACCAATTGTTTTCTACAATCAGATATTAACTCCTAGTTACCATAATGTTCCTTATAGGAATTCATTAATTAATACCCTTGAAACAGCCTTTAAATCATTGTCTTCAAAAGATAACTTATAGATATCGGGCATCTGTAAGTTCTTCCAAAAATCAAAGTCATATCTTGTATTAAAATAATTCATGATAAGCACCATAATATTTCCATGTGTCCCGACTACGATATTTTTTCCTTTATACCTCTCTAAAATTTTAAAAATACATGCTATTCCTCTTTGCTGAGCTACCCTATTGGACTCTCCTCCTTTTAAACAAAAGTAGGGATCTTCCCAAACTTTTGTAATAGCCGTCTCAAAATCGTCTATCGGGTAGGAACAAAGTTTTCTTTCCCTTAGTTCAAATTCTATTTCAATTTCTAAATTAAAGTGATTAGCCACCCCTTCAATTGTTTGAAAAGCTCGTTTATATGGACTTGAAATAGCAATATGTATATCCTCATCTTTAAGTAGATTAGTAATATGTTTAGAATCTAAAAATCCTTTTTCGGATAAAGGTCTTCCCATTTCATCTGGTGTATAAATTGAATGAGCATGACGAACTAAATATAGGTTTGTCATATCCTTCTTCCCCCCTTAGCTTGTATATATTATACATCCTTAGTTAACATAATTGAGATTCGCGGAACACATGAAAAACGCCATCCCTTGGCGCTCAAGGGATGGCATTCCATCAAAATTTATCGTTTATGCATCTTTTTATACATCGTTGATTTAACAAGGTTTTGACGGTTTAACAAATAGCTCATACTGTATATAAACCTGTATAAATTAACCCTCTAAAGCCAAGTCTTTTTGGTGCTCACAAATCTCATTGAATAAGATTTCTGCGCCTAAAGGACTTAATACCAAACCATTGGCATACCTACGATTTTGGGGTGTAATATCTCCTGTAATAGCACATCTATAAAATTCTTCATATTTTTCAATTTTGATATGATCGTCTTCTAAAGAAATCTCTAAATGATCGGCTATGTCTATGTTAAGTATTTTTCGTAATTCAATCGGAATAACAACACGCCCTACCGCATCCAATTTTCTAACAATACCTGTTCATTTCATATTCTCCTCTTCTTGTTGCTATATATAAATCCAATAAGACACTTGTACACATATTAACTTTTATAATAAGCAAAAGCATGTTCTCATTAAATTCACCCATTGAATTTTGGATTTCATTTATCTCTGGTAATCTCATTTTTAAAACTCAAAGCAACAGTCATATATATTATTCAATACGTTCATATGTCCTTGTATCACCAAAGAAATTATCCCATATCAATTTTTATTGAAAGGTGTCCTCCTCCATTAATCCCTTAATAAATTGATTCATCGTTTCCATTACTTCTGTACATTTTTCTACCGTCTGAATGTTAAAGCGAACGGGATTCTCTAACTCTATTTCTCTATCTGTTTGTGCTTGAAATAAAGTGAGTATTTCAAGCTGACCTTTTAAAAATCCTTAACGGGACACCTTCTTTTTCCTATCCAATTCATCTACTTTTTTAAACGTAATTGGATCTATGTATTTGTCAACTCAAAATCCAGCCATTTCGTCATTAAAAACCCAGCCAATTTTCTGCCATCATTTATATAATTGGCCGGTTTTTTAATGCTTTTTTTATTCTTCTTTTCGTTCTAGCTCTGTTCGATTAACTCTTGTTTCTTCAACCATTTCTCCGTTTCTTTCATCCGATAGGAGTCACCAATCATATTCACAATATAGGCTTGATGGGTTAAACGATCAATCATAGCTGCTGTCATGACAGGATCTTGAAAGATCTCCCCCCATCTTTCAAAAGATAAGTTCGTTGTAATAATGGTTGATTTCTGATTCGCTCGTAATGATAAATGGGTAAACAATAACTCTGCACCTTCTTTATCAAATGAAATATAGCCCATTTCATCTGCGATGACTAAATCATATTTTTCAAATCGGTTCTGAAAAACTCGTAGAGTTCTCTCCGATCTGCATTCTTTTATTTGATTGACTAATAAAGGGACCGTTGTAAACCATACCTTATAACCTTCCATACAAGCTTTTATCCCTAAACCAATTGCCATATGAGTCTTTCCTGTACCCGCATTGCCAGCTAAAATGATGTTTCGACCTTCTCTGATAAAGTCTAAGCTCTTTAAAAGCTTAAATTTTTGCTGGGCATCTTTTGACAAATCCTCAGTTGATAGATCTTCTAGATATTTTTTATATGGAAAGTCTGCACGACGGATTCGGTTGTATTTGGCGGATTCCTGTCTGGAATCCAGTTCTTTTTGAAGTAACTGTCGTAAGAATTCTTCATAACTGGCATCTGTTTCAACTGATTCTTTAATCACTTCTTCAAAATCCTGACGGATTTTAGGCAATTTGAGCTCTTTGCTTAATGTATTAATTTCCTCTACCAATGCTTGCTTCGAAAGTTCCATTTACCTGCACTCCTTATTGGATAAATTTCGTTTGAAACAGTTGATCATAGGTCTGAAGATGTTGTTTAGAATAGTGTTCGATATCAATGGTCTTCTGAGATGAATAGTCTTTAGGTAGGTGTAGTGCTTCTCTTTGTTTCGCGCAGATTAATTTGATTTTATCTGTGGTGATATGGCTAGGGTGAAGAGTAGAAAGTTCTTGAATGCTTTTTTCTATCTGTTTGATAGTAATTCCAGACTTAATAAAGTGGATTAACTCTATAAAATCCTTAGGATGAGTGGTATAGTAAGAGTGATATATTTTCTTTAATTTTGGGTCTGCCTGTTGTAATGCTGTGCTATCAGCTAATGCACCAGGCTTTTTTTGTAGGGTATACAAATAATGTTCAAGATGTAAACTCCATTCGTGATTTCCAGTTTTTCGTGGATGTAAAGCGATTCTCTTTTCCTGATAAAAACATTGAATATGATCGCTGTAAATTTTGATCCGAATCATCTCTCCAACTAGATGGTCGGGTACAGAGTAGTAGTTTTGATCAACGATGACAGTTGAATACTTAGTCACACGTCCATTTATCACTCGTGCTGCATCAAAAGGCGGGGGCGCGACTAATAAATACTTCTTTTCTTCTTTTATTAAGTCATTGGGTGTCAAATAAGATGATGAGTTCTTCTCTTTGTGATTGAGTTTTAAACAAATTTCATGTAAATAGTGATTTGCTTTTTCTAATGTGTCAAAGGTATCTTGAAAGGCAAATGCCTTTCTTCTAATCATCTCTACACTTCGCTCTACATGTCCTTTTTCATTTCCACTTGCTGTATTACAGAAACGATAATGAAATGAATAATAAAGCGAAAGCTTTATCAGCCCCTCAGTAGGTTCTCTGTCCCTACCAATAAATCTCTTTACGGCTACTTTCATATTGTCATAAACCATGGTGTGAAATACACCACCAATATCTTTGAAGAACAACGAATGAGCTTCTTGAAAACATTCCGTTTTTTGTTTTGTAAATAAATAAGCCATTCTAAAGTTACTGTAAGCCGACGTAAATGTAGCCATTTGTAAGGTCTGTTTCTTCCCATTAATCATTAACTTGACTTCTCCCCAGTCAAATTCGCAAACTTGTCCAGGTGCGTAAGCTCCTTTGATGAATGCTTCTTTTTTTGTTTTTTCCATGGCTCTTATCGTGCGAAGAACTGTGCTATAACTAATGGTAAATCCTTCGGATTCTAAGGATTCATGGATATCAACAGCTTTTTTTATTTGTTTCCTTAACCCCTGTTGCTTTTTCTGCACATTTTCTTCTAGATGCATTTGAATACGATGTAAAATCTCTTTAGATAGCTTTCTTTTCTTGGAATCACGTTTCTTGTACCTTGGGGCCTCTACAATTTCTTGAACAAGTTCACCAGTATCCGCATTTTTATCTTCACTCAGTAATTTGTTCTTCCTCGTCTCATACTCACGAATATACTTTCCTACTGTTTCTCGGTTAACGCCTACTAAGCTGGCAATCTTTCTCTGAGAATAACCTTCTCGTACGTGCAGTAATATAATCTCCTGTTTCTTTTTCAGCGTAATCATCTCCCCAAATTCCCCCATGAACCTACAAAATAGTCTGCATGGGTTTATTATAAACCGGCCGGATTTTCAATGACTATGCTGGCTTAGTTTTAGAGTACTAAATACAGGATCTACTTTTAGAATTTAAATTCCCATTTTACCTAACCTCTCTTTTCTAGTAGTTCTCTCTCCCCTAAAAGAAAGAAGAGCATAAGGGGTTTCTGCTATCACATAGGGTGATAGGCTAGGCAAAGCCTAGCGAAACCGTGATATCAAGAAAAAGCTCTTCATGTCCCTTTTGAGTCCCCTTTTCACTCTTTAACACCGTTTTTTTAGGCCGAATATTTACCTTTTAATTCCATTTATTCACCATAGTCCCTTTTGGGTCCCCCTTCATTCTTTCACTTCATGACCAAATCCTGTTTTTTTTCGTTCAAATTTTCCAGCTTTTCTTGCAAGCTTTTTTGTTTATCTCCGTAGAGCTGAATCGTTTCATCACTTGATCGAAGAACATTTTTTTCATGGCAATTTGAGACTTTGTATCAGCTTTTTTAGCTTTCACTTGGTACCTCATATCACGTTGCAACTCATTCATGCTATAGAGAGGAGAATTCCAAATCATCACCTTTATTGCTTGGATAATCAGATTTCCTATCGTAACAAACTTCTAACGAGTATTTACCAGATATGTTTTCTGTCCCTAATAGCTTTGTCTGAAATCTAATAAAAACCCACTCCAACCTCACACCGCATCTACGAAATACTGAGTACAAGCGTACCCTTTACGTCTGTATACATATTTTGAATATGGTAAAAGGTAAAGAATACAACGAAAGTGTCTTTCTATCCAAACGCCTACCAGTGGCTACAGAACAAACTTAATCGCCTATGTAACAGTAAACTAACTAGCCACCCTAAGTAGAGATAGTTAACATCTTATTTACAGGCTCGTTATCTCTTTATTTGATGGTTATTTGACAGATTAGTTTATCTACATATTTCCTGTATAGATAACACCCTCGGCCGCCACGATAAATATCTAATCCAAAATAGGAGTAAAAAAAGAATGTATCCAATAGGAACATGATTACTAACGTAATCAAAGTTACCTATAAGGAAAGTATCTTGAAAAATTCAGTAATTTTATTGCTTAATTTCATTATGCTCATCCATCCCTAGATCATTAAGGGATTTTCAATGGTTCTGGCTTAATACTTAACAAAAGTTTTATTACATAGACCTTTAAGGTGACATTTTTTAGAATAACCTCATCGTAAACCCTTATAAGTATTGGTATTAACCTAGCTCTTAAACTTCATGAAACCTACACCCATATATTTGACCATATATATCACAAAATATTCAATCATACATGGTATATATCTTTACTAATAATTTGATTGAATCGCAATAACAATTGCCTTTATTTCGTTATTTGTATACACTATCTTTGACTATTCTGTAAGGGGAATAGTTAACTTCGTGAGTGGAATCAAGAAGAGATTTTATATCTTTTCTTGATTCTTTTTTTTACAGAAATTAATCATCTGTCTTCATGAAAAGTTTGAACTGATTCAAACTAGAATTTAGATCAAAAACAGAATGGTTGTTATAGTGTTTGCGTTTTTGGCGTGCAGATTGCTCACGTTCAATTTCAGCTAATTTAGTCTCCACTAACTCTCGATCTACTACCCTAGCAGCCTTCAATTCGTCCTCTAATTCCATACCTACATGTGATAATGTAATGTCACCTAAACCTTCAATTTCTTCAACAAACTGTGTAATCTGATCAGAACGATAATTCGCAAATAAACCCTTCATCGTGCCGAAAAGATACTTCAAGAAACTTTCGTCTCCCTGGAAGTCTCCTGCAATCATCGAACCTTTGTTCTCAACAGTTAACCCAACAGCATCCACGGCTAAGCGTATATAGTCGTCAGTAGCTGCAATAGAATGATAGGTAATACCAAAGGCCTTGGAAGCAAGTTGAATCTTGCCCCAGGCACGGAAGATAAAACGCCCGTCTACAAAACCACGGTTGTAAAGAGCACTAACAAACGCAATAGGCACGTTCCCGGGGATAGGCGCAGGCTTAGAAAGAGTAGAAGACGTAGGTACCATAACAGGTGTTAACGTTTCTTTTGGAAGAGCTAAGCTAGAACCTGTAGAGAGAGATAGAGCCGTCCCCCCCACCACCGTATCTTTAATTGTATTTGAATTGAACCCATTAATTTTAGAAGTATGGTCATTCTCTTTTTTTGACGCTTCAGATTGCGTTCTACGAGCTTTTACTTCATCAATGATAGTTAACTCTGTTGAAGCACCTCTTCCTTTACCAGAGACCTTTTTCGAAAGGATTTCTTGTTCTTCTAATCTAGCAACCACTTTTTTAAACGTGGCG
>JARUXA010000369.1 GCA_030433805.1 Sphingomonas sp. PsM26
GTTGATCAATTGTGTGGCTTACCAAGACGGCCAAAAGCTGGCGGACATCCCTGTGGCAGACATCAGCGATTGGTTGGTCAAGCCAGGATGTTTTATTTGGGTGGCTTTGCGCGATGCTTCGCTGGACGAATTGCACCAAATGCAAGAGGAGTTTGACCTGCACCCCTTGGCTGTGGAAGATGCCGCACATGGCCACCAGCGCCCAAAGATAGAAGAGTACGGCGACGTGG
>JARUXA010000370.1 GCA_030433805.1 Sphingomonas sp. PsM26
CTCTATAATAGCGGCTGTACCTACAACACCAGAGCTGGTGACATTTACGCACTCGATGTAATTAGTGTTAATAGAAGTGTTGTAACCATATCCATTATCAATCTCATAATAAACGTTAGCAGATCCATTTTGTGCAACTGACGTAATGTTTAAAACATCCTGATTGTTTACTATCTGAACAGGAGCGGTAATTACTGCAAGAGAGCTACTCAATACTGCAGTATATGCAT
>JARUXA010000371.1 GCA_030433805.1 Sphingomonas sp. PsM26
GTGCCCATTGCATGCAATCCATTATCTACATAGAGTGTGATCCCTGTAATTGCAGATGCCATTGGCGAGCTTAAGAAAAGAGCAGCTTGCCCTACTTCTTGAGCATGTAAGTCTTTTTGCAGAGGTGCATTGGCTTTAGAGTACTCAATCATTTTGTCAATAAAGCTAGCTCCTTTTTCACCAATCGCTCTTGCAGCGCGGCTTCTTAGAGGTCCTGCTGAAATGGTGT
>JARUXA010000372.1 GCA_030433805.1 Sphingomonas sp. PsM26
GTATCACTGCACGGGGGATATAAGGTGAATGTCGTTCCCCCTGAAGCCGAGGCAATCGTTAAAGGAATGTCGCTTCCTAATATTGAGCTAGCCATGAAGGTAACGCTAGAAACAGGAGTTCAATTTGAGCTGTCTGATCAAGTAGGCGGCGAGGTTCATATTAAGGCAATTGGAGTTGGAGGACATGCTTCAACACCGGAACTAGCGATTAACGCACTAACAGGTATAC
>JARUXA010000373.1 GCA_030433805.1 Sphingomonas sp. PsM26
TTCCGTTGGTGTTTCTGATGATGTGATTGGGCGCATCGTTGACCCAATGATGCAACCGCTTGATGGTAAGGCTCCACTGACGAATGTGACCGAGCTACCAATTGAGAAAATTGCTCCAGGCGTTATGGATCGAGAGCCGGTATCAGAACCAGTACAAACCGGAATCATGGCGATTGACGCTCTTGTACCAATTGGGCGTGGACAACGCGAGCTCATCATTGGCGACCGC
>JARUXA010000374.1 GCA_030433805.1 Sphingomonas sp. PsM26
GGTCGGGGGTCTGTCCATAGCGCGGCGCCGCGCCGAGATCGATGTCGATCTGCACGGTCGGCTGGCGTAGCGAGTTGGAGATGCCGAGGTCGGCTACGCCACGCACCCTGGCCATCTGGTCGCGGATCTGCTCGGCGATATGCTGTAGCGTCGCGAGGTCGGGGCCGAACACCTTGACGGAATTTGCACCCTTCACGCCCGACGAGGCTTCCTCGACATTGTCCTGGAT
>JARUXA010000375.1 GCA_030433805.1 Sphingomonas sp. PsM26
CCGTCTGTGCTGACTTGGCTGAAGGTCCGCAGCAGGCGCAGGGATGAGCCAACATCTGACCGGGCTATCGGCAACGCGGTGTTAAGCAGCACGTTATCTATTTTCGGCTGACCAGCTACGAGATCGCCGTCATCCGCAGCCTGCATCAGCGTAAGAATGCGGTTCGTCACCTCTAGCCTGCGTGCTCGACGAGCGCGACCGTCCTGAACCGAACCGATCCGCAAACGT
>JARUXA010000376.1 GCA_030433805.1 Sphingomonas sp. PsM26
TACGTGTACCGGAGCCGCATCAAGAAGAAGGTCGGACTCCCTCAAGCAAAGGAACAGCCCGCACACTTGAAACCCCTTACTCCCCGACAGCGGGAAGCCGTCACACGCTATGGGGAAGGACGCACGCAACGCGAGGTTGCCGAAGTGATGGGGATCAGCGAACAGGCCGTGAACACGCTGATCTATCTCGCGAGGAAAAGAAAACAGAGCGAGGTCGCGAAAGAGATG
>JARUXA010000377.1 GCA_030433805.1 Sphingomonas sp. PsM26
GGCTAAGAGGAGGAAGCATATAACCAGGGGAGGCAGACATGCTGAGCAGAAGACGACTGGCGCGCTACATCGCGCGCAGCAATCAAATCGAGGAAATCACTGCGCTACCTGGTGCGCCCGCATATGATGGGCATCACCAAGCGGTGAATCGGGTTCTTGGCTCGGCGCTTCCAGTGGGCACCGGAGCGATCCACAACCTGATTTGCGGCCGGCCAGCGTGGGCAGAGG
>JARUXA010000378.1 GCA_030433805.1 Sphingomonas sp. PsM26
GATCCCATCTGATCATACGTTATCAACCATTACCAACTATCTTTAGTATGGTACATTATAATGTACATTATCGTATACTATCATATATGTTCATGTATGCGTGGTCATACATAGTTGCACATTATAATATACGATCATACGTAATAAGTTATGGTATCATACATGATGAAATAGTAGAATCATATGTCTATATATACACATACACATACAAAGCAAATACATATACAT
>JARUXA010000037.1 GCA_030433805.1 Sphingomonas sp. PsM26
TGTCCTAAACCTTTTGGTTCTTTTTGACGAATATAATGAATATCCACATTAGATGATTTACGTACTTTTTCAAGTAATTCGAATTTTTCTTTCTCAACCAAGTTACTCTCTAGTTCGGGTGCATAGTCAAAATGATCTTCGATGGCTCTTTTGCCTTTACCGGTTACTATAATTATATCTTGAATACCAGATTCAATTGCTTCTTCTACAATGTATTGAATTGTAGGCTTATCAACAATAGGTAGCATTTCTTTAGGCATTGCTTTTGTAGCTGGTAAGAATCGAGTTCCTAAGCCAGCAGCCGGAATAATCGCTTTTTTTACTTTTTTCATTTTTATCCCTCTTTCTAAATATAAGAATGGAAACTTGATATCTTTTATATGTATATACTGTAGTAATTTTCAAAGTTCTAGTATTCATTTTCTTAATTAAACATGTGGGCATCTAACCCTTCCTCACTCCATACTACTGACAACGAAAGTGTCTAAGGTACTTTAATAAATACCCACAGTACAGTCGAGTACCTCCTTTGATAAAGGTTAGGAGATATCACCATGTTCTAGATCTTTAGTAAGGAAATACTAACCTATTAATAAACAAAAAAGAACAAATTTGTTAGGTTCTTAGACATTATTATTTTAAAATTAAAAACAAATGAAATTTTTAGAGAATATTAAACGAATATATAAATGACTGACTATAACAAATAATTAATTAGAATCTAACTTTTTAAATTTTTGCTAATTAAGTTCTATATTTGTAGAAGTTTATAAGAGGGATAAGATATATTACAATCATGTGTTAGTAAAAGAATTTCCGAATAATAATTTTATAAAATTATCTTTGTTTAACTTGTTTTCTCTTTGTTAACTGATATTCAAGAATAAAATATAAAAGTAAATATGGAATATTTCATCTTAAAATTCTATTATTTCACTATAAAAGAAATAGCACTAAATAACTAAAACTGCCGAGAATACTAATGTTAATACTAGAAAATACTAGCATATGCTTCTTTTCTCTTCAATGTCTTATTTTGTCGAAAGGAATCAAATGTACTATAAATGGAGCTTCATGTCTTTTTTTGTCCCTTAAATAGTACTTATTATCTAATATTGGATTATTTATTTATTTATAGATAGTAGCTACTTTATATTTACTTACAACCAAAATATTACCAATAAAAATCTTCTTTATCGTGGGTCAACAGTTCTATTTATTTACTTTTTTATATATTAATAATGATAGCGCTACCATCATTATTAATATAATACTCCTTAGTCAATGATAAAAATTTCATTAATTTTTCACTGCGATTTCAATAAAGAAAATCTAAATTACTAGGTCTTTTAACTCATTAACAACCCTAATGCAATGTTAAATTATTATTTTTTTCTATTCTCTTAGGACGATTCGGTGTTTTATTTCTAATATTCACGATATAATTAATATCATAATGTATATTTATATTTATATAACGTTAAAAAAATCTACGAAAGCCCTTTCTTTCTCCTGAATTTTATCAATGTAATAATAAATAGAACCTAATGAGTATTAATTTAATAATTGAAATTCATTCGACAGATTAAAATACTAATACCTTCTATTCCGAACTAATATTTGACTTTATAATCTCCGCAGGATTATCACCTACTAGAACTTTTTTGGGGACATCCTTTGTTATAAGGTTCCTGCTGCAATAATTGAATCATCACCAATTTTAACTGCATTTAAAATTGGACTTTTACAACTAACCCAACTATTATTACCTATATTAACGGGTAGAGTAGTAGTTGTTTCAAAAGCAGTATAATAGTCATTATCTGTTATTACTACATTCCAAGAAATTGAATATTTTATCTATGCTAACTTTTCTTTACAGCAAATTTACTTTTATCTAACTTTCCTATCCCTTAAATTAATTTGTATTTTTTTTCTCCAATAAGCGGAATCAATAGGCGTAATTACCCAAAAAGGTCTCTCTTAAATATCTATCTGATTTTAGTTTTAAAAAAGTAAGATATTTAGATCCTTCAATTTACTTCATGGAGATATATTAGTGTAAATTTAGGGAGTTTAGGGAATTTATCTTGTCTAATGTTATCAAATGCGAATTACTGTATTTTTTACTTTTCACTAAAAAACTTGAACGATTGTAGTTATTGTTATAGAGGTCGCCATTCAAACTAATATTCAACTTCTTACTACCTCCCAGCCCAAACGGCATCCTATAACCAATTTTCATATTAAATATTCCACTTAATTTAATATGAAAGTTACTGAGTAATGGGGAATGCTGAAACCAACGACATATTCATTTCTAAAATAAGTTTATACTCTATCACCGTTAGGTATTATACAATCTTTCATACAAAACAATAACATCATTCTATGAAATTTCTTGCTTTTCAACTAAATTTCTCTTAGGATAGGAAAATAAATAAAAAAAGGAACCTCTTATATGATAATTAAAAAATTTAGTGTTTTAGCAACAATTGTGGCAATCTCTTACTTCTCTCACACTCCACACCTAAAAGTTACCAACCCTAGCTCTTGGAGAAATCCATCCGTTTGGGATGTCAAAGCAACCCTTTGGTCTATCTTACACCCAGGTAGCCCCTTTTACACATCGTACACCTATGGGTTCGACTTAGAATTCATTTTACGCAAAATCGCTCATATCTCTTTTTTCGGTCTGTTGGCATTATTAATTTACTGGAATTTAAAAGAAAGATCCTGGAGGTATTTAAAAGCATGGTTCGGGCTTACTTGTTTTGCTTTTTTAGATGAGGTTCACCAAGCTTTTATTATTGGTCGAGATGGCCGGATTATTGATGTGGCTATTGATTCATTTGGTGGGGCATTATTTCTGTTTTTTGTTTACAAATATAAAGGGTCCGTCCAAAAGCTTCTTTAAATGAAAAAACGTAATGGGAAATCTTAGATTTTTCATTACGTTTTTTATTTATTGATATTAGTTCTTAACACATGTATTGTAAGTTCTGTTAAAGCTTTTCTTCATGCGTTGAAGTTAATTTTCTCCCCACGAGTAACTACTTGTTGGCGCCGTTTTGATTTTGTATATCAATTTAAATCAGGTAGATCTTCTAATGTTATAACATACGGGTTATTATATACCTCTTTCACATGACTTAAACTATTTTTATCACGTATAAAACTATCCCAAGTAAGAAACCAACTCCATGATATTTGGTAAGTAGATAAAAGATTAGGGTTCGGAATTGACCCATTCTCTGATAAAGTTACAAGTTTTTGATTGTTCACAAGGGTTTTTAACTGTTCATATTTATCATTAACAGTACCGTAGTCCCCATTCCCTGGATAAGAATCATAACTTACAATATCAACATACTTATCTCCAGGATACCAATCTTCTGAAACAGAATTCCAAACCCAAATCAGATTATTAATATGATGATAATCAGTAAGCCTATTATACATTAACTTATATAATTCTTTTGCAGGCTCTGAACCTTTAGCTCCCCACCAAAACCAGCCTCCCTCAGCTTCGTGTAGGGGGCGAAACAAAACGGGCACATTTTCCTTTTGAAGCCGCTTCATTTGTACCGCAATAGCATCAATGTCACGTAAAAGTAATTGGTAATCCTTGGATTTAGGATGTTTCATTGCATATGCAATATCAAAGGTTGTGGCGTTTGTATAAAACCCCCTTTTCCATTCTTTTCCCGGCTTATCAATTAAATCCTTTGGTGCATTCCAGTGCCACGAGAAGGTTACAATCCCACCTTGCTCACTCCATTTGATTGCTTCTTCTACTTGGTTAGTCATAGAGCCCCTCTGAACTCTAGAAGGAGAATAGTCTAAAAAATCAAATCCTACAATTGCAGGCTTTTTCCCCACATTCTTGTATATCCAATCCACTTCCGAAATGTTTTGTTGTCCAGAAATAATCTTGTGACTATAATTTTTCACTAAAAAATTCATAAGTGATTGGGTCTCTTTTGTAGCTTTAGGATTAACTAGCTGTTGATTTCTTTCTTCGGGAGCAATAGAATCAAGTTTTATGTAATCTAAATCATAATGCCCCCAACCAGATGTAAATTGAATAATATTTTCACCTTTGTTAAGTAATACTTTTTGATTAATAGACTCAGTAAATGCCTTTGATTCTGGAAGTTCAATTTCTATAGCACTTTGGCCATTGATGCTTAAATTTGTTTTTTTCTTACCAAATCCTAGAGGTAAACGATAACCAATTTTTAATCTATATACGCCTGCAGAATTAATATTAGCCTTAAAGATAACGGAGTCTTGATTTTGTTTAAAGTCTGTGACATATCCTTTTCCAGAGTAACCATTTCCTTTTTTACTAATTGTAGGGCCGTTTAGTATTCCAGCCTCCGCTTCGTAGATGTATGTTTTTATATTGTATGTTTTTATATTGTCTTTTTTTGAATGATTAAAAAAGATAAAACCAGTGACTGTTAATATCACGATTATACAAACGCCTATTAATACCTTCATTTAGCACTATACACCCTATATCACTCCCTATAATTAAAGGTATCTACTTTGCCACACTCCCTATCTTTTTCTTGGATGATACCTTCGTTTTATTGCTTAGTTTGTCATGTGATACTGTTAGAATACAAGCAACAACAAAGATTACTAGCAATCTTAGCAAGAAGCTATATTCAAATACAGTGCCTTTTGAATAAATAAAAATCAATTGTACAGGTATGATATGCCAAAAATATAGCCAAAGAGAATTCTGAGAAATGTAATATACAAATTTATTATCAAAAATTCCTTTAATAGCTTCTAAATCTAATAATCTATAAAGTAAAAAGCTCATAAATAAACCGTAAGATAAATAATATAGACCTGGTGGATACTTATAAGTTTGTGTTGGAGCATAGTTATGATAAACCATTAAAAGGGCAGATGTTACTAAGAAAAGCGCACATAGAAAACTAACTTCGCTTTTAGTTAGCTGCTTTATCCTTATACCAATCGCTGCTACTAATGTATATCCAAGCCCCTGTAAAATAAAATGTTCAAATATTTTTTTAGGTGCACCATTCAAACTGTCGTAGATATGTAGAAGTCCCGCATAAATAAAAAAGCCAATGACTATAACAAGAAAGTACGTTTTATTATCTTCAATTTTTTTGCTAAGTAATAAAATAAAGGGACTAACAAGCGCAATAATGAAAAAGACTTTCATAATCCATACGTACCCAATACCTGAAATAAGCATATAAGATGATATAATCTGGCCTATACTATAGTAATAGTGAACGTGGTCAACAACTGAAATAACATAAAACAAACCAAAAAGAATTGTTAAAAACACCCACGTAGGGACCACTAGCCTTTCAAACCGTTTTTTTACATATGGTAGATACTTAATTTTTTTGTCCGAAGAAGTTAAATAAAAAGAGGTACCTAGCAATAAAACCATTAACGTAACATCAAAGTTTCTCAATTGTAAAATGAAACCGTTAGGGCTACTATGAGCTATAATAATTCCCATAATTGCTATAAACCTTAAAATATCCACTCTTTTATCTCTTTCTACTGTTCTCATTTCTCAAATCCTCCTAATTTTACTAAACAATAAATAATAGTATAAAGTACTCTTATCACAGAGGTAAACAAACATTAGTTAATTTGGTAAAAAATAAAAAAATTTTCAAATATGCTGTTAAAAATCTGTTAATATAAAAAGAGGTTTTAAATTTGGGAGGTTAAATAGTTTATGAAAGTAAAAAAACGTAAAAAATCAAGGAGAGGCTTTATAGATATATTTTTATTTTTATTGCTGTTTTTCTGTATTTTTGGTCAAAGACTTGTGTTACCTGTAGTAGGACAAACACCAGTGGTATTTCCTTTAGTAATGGTAACAATGTTAATCATGATGCTGACAAAGAAATTCACCATACATATTGGTCGCTTGATATTATTCTCGTTATTTATGACGTTCGCTTACCTTCCAGTACTTTTTAACAGTTCGTTTTCCATGACTTCTTATGTTTATGTTTTCTTACTCTACATACCATTTTTAATTAAATTTGAAATTCAAGAAGAATGGAAAATAAAGTACCTCAAAAAATTTCAAAGTGCAGTACTTTTCACCGCTTTCTTTGGAATAGTGCAATTTGTTCTTCAAACGGCAGGTATGGAATTCTTTGATCCAATGTCATTTATTAATCCAGAATTCATACAAACAGGATATAATACAACTTATCCAATCGCTTATGATTCGCCTATTTCAAAGCCCAATGGAGGATTTTACTTAGAGCCATCTATGTTTTCACAATTTCTTGCTTTAGGAATTATTGTAGAATTAATATTTTTTAAAAGATGGAATAGAATTTTTGTGTTTTTTATAGCTATTTTGCTTTCTTTTTCTGGGACAGGCCTTTTATTGCTTGCTGTATTTTCAATTCCTTTGGTATTGCGTCTAAAATTAAAGCATTTAGTTTTAATCCTTGGTATCGCTTCAATAGCTGGTTATTTCTTTTTCACATCAGAATTTGGCGAGCTAACAACTGGTCGAACACAAGAATATAAATCACAAAGCTCTAGTTTCTCTATTCGTATTACAAATCCATTTCTAGCCGTTTTCCAGTCAGATGAGAATGAGTTACTTTTAGGGCACGGCGCGGGGCAATCTACAACGGACCCTTTTCCATTTGACACTAATTTTACTGTTATCCCTAAGCTTTGGTATGAGTATGGCTTGTTTTCAACACTGATTTTTATGATATTTCTTTTCAGCTCGGTTTTTGCGAAGAACCGCAATATTCTAACAGCTGCTTTATTTTTTATGTATTTATTCCTATCCGGGAGCCTTTTGCAACCCCAGACTGTTTTTTTGATGTATTTCATAATTAACATTGCAAACGTCAAAAAGGTTGAAGAATTAAAATTCACTAAAAAGAAATATAATATATTACATTCAAAAATTGCCCTTACTAAAACATTTAAACTTAAGATTGTAAAAAAAAGAGAAGTGACACCTAATTAGTTGTTACTTCCTCAGGCTGTTGAGACATTTCGTTCTCAACAGCTTTTTTATAAGAGTTTTTATCAATATTGCTACTAATTAAAAAAACGGTAGGAGTTAAGGAAGGATGGGAAGGGCACTAAAAAACCATTTAAATAAAGAAATGATGATGTCAGTAGAAGTATTGGTTCTCAGGGGTGAATTTTTACAAGCAATTGAAGCAACTATTGATTTCACGTTTTGTGAAGAAAAGTTAATCTCTTATTATCACGAAGATAACAATCGACTGTCCCTTCACTCTATTCCCCTCTAAAAATAGTATTTCTTAGATATTCTAGAACCTTTGTACCGAACAGTAACTCGTGAAAAAATTCAGAACAATGTTGCATAAAGTTGGCTTTTAGACTTATTCTTAATAGATACAATCCCTTATCATTCCAAGATTAGTTTTAATCATTGGGCATAATTTTTGAAGACTTCTTGGACGAAAATATACATCAAGCCATTGAACATAGTATGTTGGGAGAGCGCGCGTCAATGATAGATTCAACTTAAATTAAAACCAATGCCAAAGGCAAAAACAATGCACGATCACACATGATATTTGGAAAGCATTTAAAGAAAAAGCATAAGCAAATTTTTGTATAAAATTTGCAAAAAATCATATAAAATACATAGCACTACGGTTGAAATAAGCTTCGTGAACGCGAAAAATTCAATAGCTATTGTTACGCCTATTCTTGGTATCGAGAGGTAAATTATGCAGAAATGTAGGCATACCTGACTGCCGCATGTCAAAACAGGGAATCAGTTGTTTTTTCGTTTCGTTCCTTACATTCTTCAGATTAACGCGAACACTAGAGGTTTCTCATCAATCAAAAAAGCAGTTCTAATATTTATAAATTATACAATTGTGACAACAGCTCCTTATTATTGCTTACGGTGTTTAGTTCTCTCTTTTTTGGCCGCAATCATTTGATAGCCCCCATATAAATGTTTAAATTCATCCTCAAAAAGAAGGTTAATATGACGGATTTTATTATGTTTTATTACGAATAGAATAATAGTAGTTTTATATCAATTATGAAACTCATATTCATATAGTTTAGTTTACTTTTCCATCCTACCCCATACTCATGGCGCAAGTAGTACTCAATCGAACTTTTTAAACTTCTTTCTGTTTCATATATCCACCCATAAGCTATCTTCATTTTTTCTACATTGTTCTTCATATATACCCCTCACTTCTTTTTTAAAATTTTGTTGCTGATATTTTTCTGGCTCAATCGATACATAATTTTACTGTAATAAAAAAGACCTCTATCAACTAGAGATCTCTTTGTATTTCCTCTATTCCTTTTTTACATATTTCTCGTACTTTTCCATATCCGTACTAATAATCTGAGCCGGCACTCCTGCTACAACGCAGTTGCTTGGAATATCTTTTGTTACTACTGCGTTAGCTCCTACTACAACATTATCTCCAATTGTGCCTCCGATACAAATTGCTCCAGGAGCAATATATACATTGTCTCCAATAATCGGCTGCTTGCCGCGTGATCCAACCGTTACATTTTGTGAGATGGTGCAGTTTCTTCCGATTTTCGCTGATTTTTGAATAACAACCCCAATACCGCCGTAGCCTAGTTTTGTCCCTTTACCTATTTCTGCTGTGTATGGAATATAAGAGTTGAATTTATGACGAATAAAGTCTTTTACATATTCTGCTCCTTTTGTTAATCCATTTTCATAAAAGGTTCTGGATAACTTGTAAAGATCCATTGCTAAGAATCGATGTAAGCTATTTGTCAGTATATTTGTTTCACTTACTTTTAAGGTATAGCTCTCCGTTTGATAGTCGTCTAGTTCAAGACCTTCTAAAGCAACTAACGTAACGTTTTGTCCTTTAATGTCTTCAAGGCTTTCAACTGGAAGATCAAAAAAAGTTTGGCCGCAGTATTGATTGGTAGGATCAATAAAACTTCTAATTGTATTATGCTTTTCCATCAATAGTTTAATAAAAGCTGCGTTTCGGTGGACACCTACGATGGAATACATTTTCTGTTGGTAGACTGGGTGATCTTTCGTTTCAAAATCTTTGTAGCGAAAATCTTCGCTGTTTTTTATTGTTCTTTCTCCTTCAGCATTTCGGATAAAGACTTTTACTCTATATCTTCCTCGTTCATGTAAGTTAAACGTATGTGAATGATTTCTAGAATACGGAATCTTTTCAATGACTTCTTGATCTTTGATTAAGTAATACGACACTTTTGTATGTTTGTGTTCTCCGTGACATGTTACTACAAGCTGATAAAAGTTTTTAAGTTCAAGGGTTAACTCATTAATCGATTGTTTCATTCGTATCTCCTTTTATTTCTTGGCCAAATGGAAACATTTTAGCTCAATACTCTTCTCTCTAACAATTGGTAAAATTCTTCATTTCTATTCTATCTCAATTTAGAAAAAATGAAGAGAAAAATTTGTTTTTATCGTTACCATTATAAATTAATCTTTTTTCGCCACCTATATTTAGGTCTTAATCCTTATATATTATCCATAAATATAATTCTTTTGTCACATTTTGTCGAGTGAATTAAATTGCTTCCACCTTCTAATACAATTAAAATATTAAAATGGTAAAATATTTTAATTAAAGGAGACTTTAGTATGATTAAACAAGTTTTAAAAGCAATGATTGCAGTCATTGTTCTCTTCTCAGTTGCTGCGTACAGTAACTTTTTACCCATTAAAGCTTCTGCAGCAACTTCAAGTATACGTTTAAGTTCATTATTTCCGGATTCAGATGACGGTTTTTACACGTCTTATTGGTCGGACGACGAAAAATTCACTGATGTATTTGGAAAAAAAGTAAATGATGGAATAGGTCTTTATGATGATTCTGCTTATGCAACCTATAACGTTGCTGAAAAAGGATACTCTTCTTTTGAAGGTAAAGTAACCATCGATTCTCGATTTGTGAATGGTGATTTTGGTAAGTCTGTAATTGGTTTTTATGCAGATGATCGTTTACTATATGAAAAGCCTCTTTCAAAAAGTAGCGGTGTTATAAACGTAAATGTGAAGTTACCTAAGAATACAAAGGATTTTTCTATCATCGTCAAAGAAAAAGATGGAAGTAAAGGTCAGCATCTTATTGTTGTACAAGACGGTAAATTTATAAAAGGTGGAGCTTACTTAAGTGTTCCAGATTCTTCTTACAGTTCTCTTGTGACAGTAGGAGATGCTGATTCATCTAGTTATCTAGATACAAACTCTTATCATGATTTACAAGATATTAACGGAAATCTCATTACTAAAGGGTTTGCCTTATCTACTAATTATTATGACAGTGGGCTATCTTATTCTACCTTCTCTATTGGAGGTAATGGCTATAATACGTTAGAAACTTCTATTTCACTTGATTCAAGATATGTAAATGGTGATTGGGGTAAGTCCGTGGTTGGTATTTACGCAGATGATTACCTTCTTTATGAAAAAGAATTCACATCTAAGACACCGATTCAAAAAGTAAAAGTCTCTATTCCAAAAGGCACGCAAAACGTAACTCTTTTAGTAAACCAGATTAGAGGCGCTAAAGGATATCAGTCTGTAACATTTAATCAACCAGTTGTATCAAAAGTAGGTTCTTCTTACAAATCCGTTCCATATACAGCTTTACCTTCTACAATTGGTGATAACGCTAGTAATGGAGTACGTGAAAGTAATTTATCAGATTTCGGCGGAATCATTCGATACTCAAATGGAACGTTAGGAACTTCTGGATTAATTTTTGAAAGTGATTATGAAGGTGATGCTTACGCTACTTACAATCTTTCAGATGCTGGAGTAAACTACTTTAAAGCAAAATTAGCATTAGATTCTGCACACCTTCAAGGTGACTACGGTTCGTCCACAATTCAGCTTTTAGCAGATAATCGAGTGCTGTATTCAAAAGCTTTAACAAAGTCAACGGGTATTTTAAATGTAGGTGTACAAATCCCTTCAAAAACGCAAGAATTTAAAATCCTCGTTAAGCAAAAAGAAGGGGCAAAAGGATATCATAACGTTGTGTTAGGTAACGCAGTATTCCAAAAGCTACCGGTATCAGCTAAACTATCTGCTTCTCGTGTATCTGTGGCTAACAACTACAACCAAAACGACGTTGTAACGGTGATGTCATTAGCTAAAGGTGATGTCATTAAAGTGTATAATACTAAAGGTGCTTTATTAGCTACATCTAAACCTGTTACATCTAATTATGCTAAGATTTCTATTAAACAGCTTGGCACGGCAAAAGGAAACATCCTTGTATCACGTACAACATCAGGCGTTTTAGAAAGTGATTCTGTCTCTGTACCTTTCGCAGCAGAACCTGTTCCATCCGCTTCTGTGGCTGCTAAACAAGTAACGATTGAAAATAATAAAAACAAAAACGATTTAATTACAGTAAAGTCATTAAGCAAAAATGATGTCATAAAAGTTTATAATTCAAAAGGAAGTCTAATTGCGACATCTAAACCTGTTGCATCTAACTACACCAAGATTTCTATTAAACAGCTTGGTACTGGAAAAGGAAATGTACTGATTTCTAGAATTAGCACAGGTAAAGTAGAAAGCCCTAAAACTTCTGTTGCTTATAAAGCAGAATAAAGAAAAGCCGGAACATGTGAAGTTTCACATGTTCCGGCTTTTTCATTAGCCTACCGTAAGAATACGATACGGGCTATATTTACCTTTTGGATTTTTAATAATAATACTTATTTTTGTCTTGGCTGCCTGCGGTTTAATCGTTACATTAAAAGTTCCTTTACTATCCGCTACGCCTCTTCCAATTAGCTCCGAGCCCTTTTTAATATAGACAATACTTTTAGCTTCTGTTGTACCAGTAACGGTTGTAGACATGCTACGAACACGATTTACATTAGGAGCAGAAGGTCCAGAAGATACAACTGTTTTATAGGTATAAGGACTGTACCCTCCTTTTCCTTTTGCCGTTACGCCTATTTTCGTATTCACTGCTTGCTTTGGAATGGTAACACTAAATGTACCTTTACTATTCGCTGTACCTGTGCCAATTACATTTGCGCCTGCTTTAACATATACACGGCTTCCGGCTTCAGTCGTTCCTGTTACCGCTTTGGATTCGTCTGTCATATCACTAACGACTGGTGCATTAGGTGCTTTGTATTTTGCCACTACCGTACTGTATGTGTACGCACTATACCCAGCGCTGTTTTTTACCGTTACGCCTAGTTTTGTATTAGCAGGTTGAGGCACTATTGCAATGTTATACGACCCTTGCTTCGTTGCTACTCCTCTTCCTAACACTGTTGAACCTTTTTTTACATACACAATACTGTTTGCTTCAGCTGTACCTGTTACGTTTGTATCTTGGTCAGTCACTGTGTGAATAACGGGAGCAGCTGGTTTTTGAACAGTTTTTGAAACAGTTACATACGTATAGCCGCTATACCCAGCGCTGTTTTTCACCGTTACGCCTAGTTTTGTATTAGCGGCTTGAGGCGCTATTCCAATGCTATACGTTCCTTGCTTCGTTGCTACTCCTCTTCCTAACACTGTTGAGCCTTTTTTTACATATACAATACTGTTTGCTTCAGCTGTTCCGCTGACCGATGTATCTTGATCATAGATTTTATTAATGGTCGGTGCTTGTGGTTTTGTTGCTTTTTGTATAACTGTTTTATACGTGTACGTACTGTATCCCACACTATCTTTAATAACTACACCAATCTTCGTTTTAGCTGCCTGCGTTTGGATAGATACTGAATACGTACCTTGACTGGATACTGTACTACGCCCTAACAACGTTGAGCCTTTTTTCACATATACGACACTTCCAGGCGCTGCTTTTCCTGTAACCTTAGTATCTTCTGATGTAATGTCGTTTACTTCTGGGGCATTAGGAAGTACTTTATATACTCTCGGGTAAGGTGTAGCATATCTACTTACTAAAAGAGTTGTAGGATAATAAAAGTCCAGAATTTCTTTGTAATTTTTACCTTCAGTAGCCATTGCATCAGCACCAAATTGACTCATGCCTATACCGTGTCCAGATCCTTTTCCTTTAATAACAATAGATGTCCCATTATCATCAATGTCTGTCACGTATTTGTTGGGTATTCCTCCTTCAGTAATAAGATAGTTAATCGTCCCTGCTGAACTTCCGATTAAATCCCACTGCTTTTCTTCAATATTTCCGTTTTTATCAAATTCATTTTTCACTATATATTTAACACTGATATCACCTTTTGTTACACGCTTAGCTGAGTCTGGAGCGTAATATTTAATTTTTGAAATGCTTGTAATTTTAATATCTTTTCCTTTTAGTTCGTCAGCTAGCATCTTTGCTTTGATGCGATTTGTCATCTCTGTATCAGTTTCTTTTGTCTTACTCCACCATTCTTCCGGTTTTTTTAAATCTTTATCTGATAAATCAATTTGTTTTTTTCGAACTGTCTTTGTCCATACTCTTTGTGGATCATAAGGATCTTCTTTTACTTGGGAATATGTATTAACTGGAGTTCCCCAGAAATTTGTGTTGGATTGAATAATTCCTCCATTACTTGAAGAGTATACAGAGTTTATAATACTACCTTTATATGTAATAACTTGGCCAAACGTATCTTCCACAGCCTGAGCGATACGTTCATCCCAATAGTCACCACCGTACACTTGGTAATCTGTCTTGTCATTAATTAAGACTGATTTTGGAAGGCTAATTACGTATGTTCTTGCTGCTATCGCTTGGGCTTTAAATGTATCTGTTTTGAAAGACCAATATAGTTCTTTTCCTACTACGCCTTTTATGTAATCTTCCATAGGAAGCGTATTAATAGGACGAACATACTTATTACCTTCATTCGTAAACTTCATGTCTCCTAAATAAGACATGCTGTTAATAGTAAGTTTAGCGTCGTAAGTAGAAGGGGTGACTTCAAAACTAGGAAACTCGCCTAACTTTTCTGCTCCTTGATATAACGCTACGTTCGCACCAGCAACTTTCACCTCGTAATCTCTGTTTGCTTGCAGAGTTACATTTTCATCTTTCACACGGTATAATGCTGAAGGATGAATAGTAATGCTGCTTTTGTTGCCTAGATAATTTTCTAGTTTTACCGACACAAGAGGTTCTGTTCCTGCTGCTTCTGCTGTGGTGAACCAGGCTAGTGGAGTTAAAACAATGGCTAGCCCTAGTACAACTTTTAATATAAATTTCATTTTCTTTTCGCCTTACCTTTCTCTATTTTTCTAGTAATATTGCATAAAAAATACTCTTCCCTAATATCGGATACAATTTCATACTTGCCAGAGGTACGCTGATTTTTTTTTACTTAAGTTGATAAAACCCTTAAATCATGTACTTTTTTCAACTTTTTGTTTATATTCGTCGAATCCTTATGCTATAATGTCGAAGATATGACTTTATATCATGCTTGATTTAAAACCTAATTAAAACCAAAAAAGAGTCCTTTTCTACAAGTAGAAAAGGACTCTTTTTTCTATTGAACTACGGTAACTGCTTTAGCTATACTTTGATTTCCACTTAAATCGGTTGAGGTAATTGATAGCTTTGTTCCTACTTTTTGCTTTGCTATTGCAACTTTGAACTGCCCTTTGACATCTGCTGCGCCGCTGCCAATCAGCCTAGTACCTACTTTAATTGTAAGTTTTGCATTTGCTTCTGTGGTACCTGTTACAGAAGTAGATTGGCTCGTGACCTTGTTTACTGCAGGAGCCAATGGCGCTGTTTTGTCTTGAACGGTAATTGTTTGAGCTACACTTACATTTCCAGCTAAGTCTTTTGCTGTAACAAAGATTTTTGTTCCTGCTTTTTGCTTAGGAATGGTAAGTTTAAATTCCCCTTTAGCATTGGACATTCCTGTTGCAATAACTGTCGTACCTATTTTTACATCTACTTGAGCATTAGCTTCCGCCGTTCCTGTGACGACTGTTTGCTGATCTGTAATGCTATTTGCTGTTGGTATAGAAGGTGCTGTTTTATCTTTAACCACAACTGTTGTAGGTGCACTTTCTCCCGTACTATTTTTGGCATTCACAGCTATTTTTGTTTCTGATTTTTGCTTAGAAATTGTCATGGAAAATTGTCCGTTACTTGCTACTTTAGTGCTTCCAATAACAACTGTTCCGACTTTTGCCGTAACCGTTGAATTACTTTCTGCTGTTCCTGTAATAGTCGTAGCATTGTCTCCTATTTCGTTAACTTTTGGGGCAGAAGGCACTTTCTTTTTAGCTGTAACACTTACATAAGCAGTCGAGCTCACGTTATTTGCTTTATCTGTTGCATATAGACTGATGTTTGCTCCAGCTTTTTGTTTTCTAACCCGTATAGAAAAGCTGCCTTTATCGTTAGCCGTAGCTGTTCCAATTGTTATTGTTCCTACTTTTGCTGTAACAAGAGAATTAGGCTCAGCTGTTCCTGTTAAACTCTCATCTTGATCAGTTATAGAATTCACTTTTGGAGAGACAGGCGGTGTTTTGTCTTCAACAACTATTTCACTTGTTGTACTGCTATTCCCCGCTTTATCTCGAGCTGTTACACCTATTTTTACTCCTCCTAGCTGCTTTCCTATTTTGATGGAGAAGTTGCCTTTTGCGTCTGATGTTGCACTGCCAATTACTTTGCTATCAATCTTTGCTGTAATGAAAGCATTTGGCTCGGATGTTCCTGTTATTGTTTCTCCTTGGTCAGTTAACGGATTTACAAGCGGTGCTGCTGGTGCAGTCTTGTCTTGGACAATGATTTCCACAGCTTTACTCGTGTTATTAGCTGCATCTTGTACAACAATACTTAATTTTGTTCCCGCTTTTTGTTTAGGAATTTTCACACTAAACGTACCTTTGCTTGTCGCTTTACTTTTCCCTACTACTTTACTGCCTGCTTTTACATAAACCGTTGCGTTACTTTCTGTTGTTCCGGTGACAGCAGTGGAAGAATCGCTAACGGCATTTACTTTTGGAGCTGCTGGTGCGGTTTTATCCTGTACAATAACTTGAGCTTCTCCGCTCGTATTTTCGTAAGCATCTTTAGCTGTTACCGCAAGTTTGCTTCCCGCTTTTTGTTTCGCAATAGAAACTGTAAAACTACCATTTTCATTTGCTACTCCATTGCCAATTGATGTATTTCCTGCTTTTACACTAACAGATGACCCGGCTTCTGCTGTTCCAGTAACCGTAGTGTCTCGATCAGTGACTAAATTAACGCTCGGTGTAGGCGGCGCTGTCTTATCATTTACCGTTACAACCGTTCTTTCACTTTGGTTTCCTGTACTGTCAATCGCTATTACGTCTAAAGAAGAAAGACTTCTTTGACGATCTATTTTCACTTGGAATGAACCTTGGCTATCGACCGTTCCTTCATAAGTGTTTGTTTCTCCTGTGACTCTAATGGTAGCTCCTGCTTCTGCTGTACCAGCAACCACTGTATCTTGATCTGTTACTGTATATACTTCAGGAGCAGATGGTGGCGTCCGATCTTGAACAGTGACTTCTGTTTGCTCACTTTCGTTGCCAGCTTCATCTGTAGCTGTAAACGTTATTTTTGTTCCTGGTGCTTGCCTAGGAATCTCCATATAAAACCAGCCACCTGATTGCGCTTGTGTAGTTGCTATTATGTTTCCATCAATTTTAGCTGTAATAGTGGCGTTTTCTTCAGATAAACCTTGTACATATGAATCTTGATCTCCTATATCATAAACAGTCGGCTTATAAGGTGCCGTGACATCTCGCTCTGCTACTGTGAAATCTCCTCCATTTAAATCTGCGTTCCTAAAATTATCTCCATAGTCATAAAAAAAAGTCTGGTTGTCAAATTTATCGGTTAACATAACCGACACACATTCAAACTGTCCTAGTCCCATATATCCATATGTAGCTAAATATAAATTTTGCAGCTGAAATTGATTATTTCCTATACCAGTAGCGTCGAAAGAGTAATACCTACCTTGAGGTGTTTTATAATCTACTGTTACTCTTTTAATTTCGCTATACTCATCATAGGCATTTACAATGATATTCACTGAATCATATAAATTCACTCTTTTGCTATCAGAGTTAATCCCATTAAAAACTGGACCAGCAGTATCCGCATAAGACGTGGTCTTAAAATTCCCTTCATCTAACTCATAGACTCCTCCTTCTTCTACGTCATCATACATGCTGAAACGGCCATCGCTATACTCAACCCATATAGAAGAAACTTTCCACTCTCCTTCTGCATTGTAAAAACTTCCGATCATCCCCTCATACAAGCCGTTTCCATAGTTCCCTAAAGACATTTGAAGATATCCAGCGGGAGTCTTATAATTAATATATACACGGCGAATTTTACTATCTGGATTGAATTTCATTGTAACGGTTTGATAGTTAGGAATTAATACCGTTTTTTCTGCCAGTGTAAAGGATATCAAATTTTCTATTTTTCCACCTGCAATCTCTGCTTTTGCAGGCGTTGCGTAATTTCCGATAGAGAACAAGCAACACATAATTAAACAAACTGTCAATATCTTCCTCGTCATTTTTCTTCCCCCACAATCAAAATACACTTTTTTATCTATTTAGTTGACTCCAATTAACATCTCTAGCGGTGTTAGCCCCCTCTTATACGTTAAATTTAAACTTTCCAGCTAATTATACCAACTTGTAGTTATTTATAACCACAACTTTAGTCATGAAATCTTTTCATAATTCTTTTTATAGTAGTGACTTTACAAAGCGAATTTTTTCATAACAAAAGAAGCCATTATTTAAATGACTTCCTTCACACAAATTCTTTTTTTACCCAATAGGCTGTAGTGTTTCCTTTTCAGCAAAATACCAAAGGAGAATAGAATACACCGAAAATACTTTTCGAATATGAACTCTGCTGCTTAAATTCGGTGATCGCAGCAATCTAAATAGAATTTTACGATTAAAAATCGCATCAATTTCTCTTGTTTCCATCGTTGATAGATACTCCAAACATTTTTCTTGCACGGAACCTAATTCAACTACTTGCCAAAGAGGTGCTCTAAGCTTTTTAGCTCTTTCGATATGTTCTGGCAGAGCCTTGGGTGCTTTCATTCCCTCAACAGGTTTAACCATTTCACTTAGCGCAAACTTCGGACGTCTTTCACTTTTAAACTCTCTCATGGTTACGTTTTCGCGCAGTTTAGAATACGTTTCTGTATAAATCTCTCGATCAAACGGCAAAGTCGATAACTCAGAGAATAAACGATTCATCAGATCAATACCAACCACATTTGCAGAACGCATTTCCTGAGAAACAGATAACGCACACTTAATACCGTTTAGCGTATAAAGCGGGTCAAATCGCGCTCCAAAACTACTCCAGCGGTGAGAAGTTACTCCTACGTAATATCTGTTTCGAATTACGAGATACATATAATCCAAGTATGCATCTTCACGAAGGCCATTTTCACGGCAATCATTAAAGAATTGCTTAATCTTTTGGGAGAAGCGCTTTTTAAATTTTTCCGACAGCAAAGCGTTATCCTTGTCTTTATCAAAAAAGATTTTACCCCACAAAGTTGGCATTAGAGAATCCACATCATGGATTTGCTCCAGCTCTGCTCTTGAACCAAAAAAGGATCTAAAGCATTCACCGTAACCGCCGCTTAGCACAATATTCGAGTTCGTCTCATAAAAACGGTGCGGAGACGCAGCAAGAATGCCGCTGGAGAAATCCAATGGCCATAAAAATCGTTCTTCTAACGTTTGTGGTGCCTTTAATGCATTAAAACCATTGTATTCCGTCATCGTTAACCCAAATTCAGAACATAATCGTTCAGCCGTATATCGATCCGGCATATTGGGGCGGCCCGAACAAAAGAAACGATAAGATTGCCCTGAATCCGTACCTAGTATACCAGCCAATACTAAGCGCGAATCAAACCCACCTGTTAAATGAGAAATTTTGTGAGCCGCATGTTTATAGTTGCTAGCAGCTTCTATGTTATTTTTAATTTCCTCTACAGCAAGCGTAAGCTGCTCTTCATATGACTTATCACTTGAGAAGAAATCTTGTTTCCAGCTGTATTCATTAATCGAGAAACTATTGTTAGTAGAAGTTACGTATTCAAAAGGTTTAAGCGCTTGAATCTCTTCATAGCTTGATTCAAAAAAGCCTCCATTTCCTGTTCCAATAACTTCATTCAAGTAGTCCATAGACTTTTGAAGTGAAATACCTACGCTGCTTAACACGCTAACAATTGAATCAATATCCGTTGAGAAAACAGTAATTGAACGCGAGCGGTAATAGAAGACAATAGCGCTTCCAAAAGGATCTGGGATAATCATACTTTCTTGAGCAGATTTATTACTGATAAATCCACATAACGAACCTCGCATATCTCGACCGATAAAGTCACCTGAAATATGATGACCAGCTTCTTCTAAAGCAGCCACCCAGTCGCTTGGATTCATAATAAATTGACTTCTGTATACTCCTGAACCACTGCTGTCTATTAAATAATCAGCATTTTTCACTTGTGTATGTACAGCTACGTTAGAAGGCATAAAATAGCAGCCTTCATAAAGCTTGAATTTCATTAACTCTGAATAATCATTGTTTGAAAAAATAAGTACAGGTGCAGTTTTAGGCAATAAAATCCCCTCGTTCCAATTAATATATAATTTTCTCTTTAGTTTATAAG
The DNA here is from genome assembly GCA_030433805.1 of Sphingomonas sp. PsM26. Lineage (GTDB taxonomy): Bacteria > Pseudomonadota > Alphaproteobacteria > Sphingomonadales > Sphingomonadaceae > Sphingomonas. The sequence goes on from JARUXA010000037.1 coordinate 19,687, forward strand.
ACTAAAGACCTTATGTAATATTTTGCAGCAAAACTATTTTATAACAAAACACATACTTTTGGTACATATATTTACTTATTTTTACTTAAAGTAGATAAAAAGTTTTATCGCGTAGTGAATCTATAGTTCTTAAAAATTTGTAATATATCCAAAATACCTTTATCTTTCCTTCATAGGCAATAAACTTTTCTTACCTATTTAAAAAAACTGTTCCATCTACTTCATACAAAAAGCATGGAGCGCTGGCTCCATGCTTTTTCTTAGATTTTAAATCTCGCAATCAATTCTTGCAGCTCCTCCGACATATTCGCTAAATCCATTGCCGATGAAGCAATTTCCTCCATTTACTCCATTCCGTTTTCCACATCATGTTCATCTCTCCTATTATATATTTTTCTACTTTTATTATGCATGAATTAGTTTATGTGTTCCGTAAAAAACCCTCAAAATATTCTTTATAAAGAACAATTTTAAAGAAAAAACGATCAAAATTTCTTTTTATACGTTATAATGAACAAAAATAACTAATAAAAGAGGATGAACTGAAGTGATAGGAGAAAAGATTAAGAATTTGCGACTAAAAAAAGGCTATTCTATTACACGCTTGGCTGAAGAAGCTAATATTTCAAAATCGTATTTGTCTCATTTAGAAAAAGGGTTAAATAATAACCCTTCTCTTCAAATGCTTGATAAAATCGCGTCTTCTCTTCACACAACGATTGATGAATTAATTGAGGGAGACATCAGCTGTCCGGCTCTAACTTCAAAGCCAGCCCTCAATCTAGAGTGGCGTCATTTAATTGAACCACCCATTCAAGCCGGCATGACCAAAGAAGAATTTATTGAAATTCAGTAATAATTAAAGTTCCGTAAAACAAACTGATAGGTCTATTCACGAACGTTTAATTTTTTTGTTGCAATCGACCTATTTCGACATCTTTTACAAATATTATTTTGTAAAATAACTGTATACTAAGAATACTATTACAAATTATCCAGATA
>JARUXA010000379.1 GCA_030433805.1 Sphingomonas sp. PsM26
CTGGTGCCTTTGTCAGTTGAGAGACTTAAGGGTGAAGTAAAGATGCTGAAAGACATGTCGCTACTTATGACTGAGTGTGCGCAGAGTGTGCTTCGAATAAGTGACCCCCATACCCCCCTTGCGTACGCAGAAACTCTTCGAGGTGTCAAATCTGCAACATCCTTTTTTTCCCAGTTGATAGCTGACTTGACGACTCTCTTCACAACTCTGTTTCAAGTATTTGAACCG
>JARUXA010000380.1 GCA_030433805.1 Sphingomonas sp. PsM26
GGCTTGGATTTGCTCTACAAGCTCCGGGGCCTTTGTTGCTACCTTTTTCGCGTCCTGAACATATCGAGCGCTTACGCCAACCGCCTCCGCCGCCTTGTCCCTAGATTTACCAGCATCCTCCGAAGGTGGCACGATTGCCACTTTCGACACATTCCTTGCAATGTTTTCAGCTTGCCGCTTCTTTGCTAATTCAGCCTCATAAGCCTCAATAGCAAGAGCAACGAATGC
>JARUXA010000381.1 GCA_030433805.1 Sphingomonas sp. PsM26
ATCCTGCTCTCCGCCGGCCTCGGCGGCGGGATGGTCGTGGATGGAAGCGATTATCAGGGCGCGACCGGCCGCGCCGGACGCATCGGGTTTCTGAACGACGGCGATGGAAAATCGCTTCAGTCGATCGCGGCGCGTTCTGCCTTGCGCGCGGACCGCGGCGCGCGGGACTTCGCCAACATCGCGCCGACCGCCCTGATGACCAGCGGGCCCGTTGTGCTGGAATTGGTC
>JARUXA010000382.1 GCA_030433805.1 Sphingomonas sp. PsM26
GAGAAAAGTGTTTAAGGAGAAAGGATTATTAGACTAAAAGTGTTCCGGAAAACGACATTATGTTAACTACGAATGTATATAATATACATCAAGAAAACAAGAAAGAAAGCTGCCAGGGAGGACAGCTTTCTTTCTTGCTGATAAGGTTGCAGTGGAAGACGCCGTTCAGGCATCTTGGGTAGTTTGCTCAAGATGTCATTTATTATTCGTTTTTATAATTATTAAAT
>JARUXA010000383.1 GCA_030433805.1 Sphingomonas sp. PsM26
GATACTCACTGCGTTCTAGCCTATGTGTATTTTATCATATTTCTAAACAAAAACCAAACATGTGTTCTGATTTTGTTTTAGTAAATCTTAAAGTAAGTAGAAGATTAGCTTCTTCCTTTAATAGCAGTCAATTGTGGTAAAATTGACTATAATCGAAAGAATTTTCACATAACTGACAGCTCTTATTATTACGTTGAAAGTCATATTTGTCGAAAGGGGAATTTACA
>JARUXA010000384.1 GCA_030433805.1 Sphingomonas sp. PsM26
TTGCACGAATGTGCTAAAAAAGCGTGGGAGCATAGAATAGTCTCCAACGAAACTAAAAAGAAACTCAGCGGGGCATTGCGCGGAAAAAAACGTTCCCCTGAAACAATAAAAAAACTTGCTTTTAGCAAAGTAGGTAGTAAGAACCCGATGTTTCAAAAGTATGGGGACAAAAATCCAGCGTGGATTGATGGAAGACTCAAGAGTGGCGAATCTGCAAGATTCAGTAG
>JARUXA010000385.1 GCA_030433805.1 Sphingomonas sp. PsM26
GTCATATTCAACAAATTGTTGTACTGCAGGTTCATTTAAGGTCTGCCCTTGTGGCGACATATACACCACAGGAACATGAACTGCACCTGCTTGCTTTGCAAGCTCTTTTGCATGGTGGATTGCTTTTGCCAAAGGCTCAGCCATCATCACCATACCAGGACCACCACCAAATGGACGTTCATCCACTCGTTTGTAGTTACCCTCAGCAAATTCTCGCGGATTGATAC
>JARUXA010000386.1 GCA_030433805.1 Sphingomonas sp. PsM26
GTATTTGGTCTGGCTCTAAGTTGGCTTTTTGATATTCAGCAAACGGTTCATAAAATTTATGATTTTTTCCTAAATATGTATCTAACGAAATTAAAATTAAATCATTCGTGTAAAACGCTTTTTTATCAATTAAAACTTCATTTACTAAAGTAATAACTCTTGGCGTTTTTTCTTCAGGAAAATAATGTTTGATTCTAGAAACCAACATTTCTAAATCGTCTTCAAAT
>JARUXA010000387.1 GCA_030433805.1 Sphingomonas sp. PsM26
GCTTCTACCATACAAAAGAAAAGCCTATATGTATAGAGTGTGTTGTGTAAATACTTCTCAAAGGGGTAGTTAAGACGATTCGTGCTCTATTCCGTCAGGCTACCTCCTGGTTCACAATGGTGACCTATATTCCCATCTGCAGATTTCCAACCTACACCAGGTTCGTCCATATGATGACTTGTATCTCCATGAGCAGATTTAGAACCGCCACCATTGCCATGTTGGCT
>JARUXA010000388.1 GCA_030433805.1 Sphingomonas sp. PsM26
TCTCCAAACTTCACTACTCCATTATTGTCTTCAGCTATAAGCAAGTGAGGATGTCTACATAAATATTGAATAGATTTATGGTCAATCTTTCTTGCTCTATCAGCTTGAACAACTCGTTGTTCTTGAACTATTTTCAAGTTTGGATTTTGTTTAATTCTGTGTAATGACTTTATTAATTCATCAAAAATAAACTGTAAAATAGTTATATACTCTGCATAACTCTGATG
>JARUXA010000038.1 GCA_030433805.1 Sphingomonas sp. PsM26
TTCATATACATATACCTTTAAAAACAGATGTTTTCATTAACTATATTTATAGAAAATAACCTTGTCTACGTTTTATTGTTCTTTAAGTAAATACTAAATTACTTCATTTATTATTAAGGTTTTATTATTTACTCTTAGTGACGACAAATATGGAGTTTTTCTACAAGGTGTGTAACATCTAACGCTATTTTTAATAAAATACGTGACTTATTTCTTTTATTAATTACATTAAATTAAATTTATATAGGGATGTATTATATATTCAAGCATATATTGCATATCGTAAAACTATATGACTTGTATACTTAGTTAGAAAAAGTTCATATAAATCTACATCACTAAAATTACGAACTACTTGAGGTACAAAATGATGGGGTACAAAAGCAATCTCGTTAAGAACGTAGTTACTTACAGAAAAAGGACAGGTTTTAAAATAGACCTGTCCTTTTTCTTATTTTATTCGTTTACACATCATAACTTAGGCATATCAATTGTGACTATCTAATTTCTAATTATCTTTAATAATTTTATTTAGTTTTTCTTGATCAGAATCCAATGCTCCATAAATTACTCCAGGCATATGATAAGTGTATTGATCATTATTAATTTTATAAGAAACAATAGGTGTCATAGTTATAAAATCATATTCTTTTTTATTTTTTAAATAAAAGTCGTTAACCACTATTGCACTTTGCTTCTTTGGCTGAAGTTGTAGGTCGTTATTGAATTTGTGTGAGATTGTTTTTGTAATGTCATATACTTCTATTGGTAAAATCGTACTATTAGTTTTATTTTTAACTCCTGCATTCAATTCTAGAGATGGGTAACCTATAGTATATCTCCCCGAGACGTCCAAATGTTGAGATAGGTTTTTCTTTTGTTGAATATTTATTTGCCCAAAATTATATGATTTTTTGCTTCCATCCTTAAAATGAATAATCATTTCTTTTGCTTGCTCAATATTTGTAGTGGTTGATGTTACATCAATTACAAAGTTAACCAGTTCATAATTATCCTGATTGAAGCCAGTATTGACTTTAAAATTCATAACTTCTATATTAGGATTGTTTAATTCGATGTAATCAACTGAATTTTCTAAATTTGAAGTGTGCGTTTTTACATTCTCTGCAGCAAAAATATTAAATGACACTTCATCATCATCATCTACAACGTAGCTAATAAAATTATTAGCAAACTTAAGTTTAGGGGCTTCCTTTCCACTTGCTTGCTCTTTCTTATTCTCATTTAAAAAAAGAAAAATTGAAAACATAAATACTGCTACACACAAACCAATAACTAAATATTTTTTATTAATAGCAAGCATCCTTTCACCAATTATTTGTAAACAACTTGTAAGTACGTATCTTTTCGTGGTGCATCATGATACGTCTTTTTATCAGAATACAATAGCCCCTGAGTATTGTATAGTCTAACTCTTACATATCTTTGATTATAGTCACCATAAAAAGCAAGTTTACTGTATTTACTTTTGGAAGCTGGAAGGGTCATCCCTACGTTAAAAGAAGTTGTTATACTATTAGATATACCTAGTGAACTCGAGATGGCACCCGCACTAATCCCTACACTGGAGGAAATAGTTGAACTAGATGAAATGCTTTTAGACCAAGTATAAGAACTTGCCTTAGCCCAAGACTCTGTTAAGTACTTTACTCTTTTATTTATTTTTTTGGGACCAGAAATAACAGTAACACTTCTATGTGCTGCCATCGCTTCCATCTGTGGACCAGACAATTCACCTTCAACCCTAATACTTTCCCCTAATTCTATATTCTCTTCATCTTCAGGTAGTTCTCCTTCTACACCTTCTTCAGCAAAACTAGCTTGTGGTACTACTAACACAAGGGCAAACGCTAAGAAAATAAACTTTTAAAATTTTTTCATACAAATCATCCCTTCTATTTAATTACCATAAATTTATAATATTAATATATTTATGTAATTTTGTTAATTTTTTTACTAATGAATAAAAGTAATTTCATTTATTCCCTATTCATATAAAGTTGCGAATTTAACAATACCAATAGAGTGTAAAAAGAATATTAGTACTAATTGTAATCAGCGACTGTAAAATACTCAATAACAGCGATTCCAAATTCCCCAATAATAACAGATAATCGTTTCAAGACAACATCATGGATGGAGTGGAGAAACGGTGCTGAAGATTGGGGAGTTTTTTATGATTAGAGAATTGTTTCAAAAAGGTTGGACGAAAACAGCTATTGCAGAAGCAACGGGTTTCGATCGCAAAACAGTCAGTAAATACCTAAAAGATAACCAGTTACCTAAGCGTAAAGGAAGTAAACAGAAAAAAGAAAGCAAATTAACCCCTTACAAACCGTATATACTTGGACGGCTTAAAGAGGGTACCACTAATTGCGTAGTCTTATTAGAAGAAATACAAGCAATGGGTTATGAAGGTCAGCTCACAATCTTAAGAGATTTTGTTCGTCCTCTTCGCCAACAACCAAAGAAACAGGCAACCTTACGGTTTGAAACGCCACCTGGAAAGCAAGCTCAAATGGACTGGGCGTATGTCGGGAAGTACTTAGTAAATGATGTGCTGCAAGATGTATATGGATTTATCATGATTTTGGGTTATTCCCGGATGAAATATGTAGAATTCACAACGAATATGAACCTAGAAACTTTAATGAAATGCCATATGAATGCTTTCTCTTATTTTAATGGGATACCAGACCAAATCCTTTACGATAACATGAAAACAGTGGTGATCAAGCACAGCCCAGTGGAAGTTCGTTTTAATCGGAAATTCGAAGATTTCTTGGCTTACTATGGAATTGTGCCAAAGGCCTGCCGTCCAAGGAGGCCTCAAACAAAAGGGAAAGTAGAAAGAACGGTAAAGTATTTAAAAGATAACTTTTTTCAAAGAAAACATGAACCAACACTGAATGCGTTAAACGAGGATATAAAAGAATGGTTAAATCAGGTGGCTAATAAAAAGGAAAATCAGACAACAAATGAAGCACCCTTTAAGAGGTTTGAGCAGGAACAGAAGTTCCTGAAGGCCTGGGGGGAAAAACCTTTATTTCCTACTTCCCATTGGGAGCATAGAGAGGTTAGTCGAGATTGTTTTATATCATACGGGGGAAAACAATACTCCGTTCCTTATCGTTATGTTGGACAGACCGTTAAAGTAAAGGAAACATTAAATCATCATATAGAAATATACGATGAACATGAATGTATAGCAAAACATCCTATTCTTACTGGAAACGCAACGACACATATCCGGATGGAACATTATCAAGGTTTACAGAAGACAGAGATGGGTCAGAAAGAGAAACACATTGAAGGTTTGGCGACCGATGTTTCTCAATCACAAGACCCATCCCCTAAAGTAGAGAAACGTCCTCTCGCTGCTTACGCAGCATTAGAAGAAGGTGAACATGTATGATGAACGAGCTCTTAATTGACCGGCTAAGGAAGCTTGGTTGGCACCATACAGCTAACCAACTAGATAGTGTATTAGAAGACGTATCTAAAGATAATGTATCATATTCTGAATTTCTTCACACCATCGTTTTACAGGAAATAGAGAAGCAAGAGTCGGGACAATTGGAAAAACGAATGAAACAGGCAAAACTCCCTTATAACAAAACGATTCACGACTTTGATTTTACATTTCAACCAAGTCTTAGTGAGAAACAAGTAAAAGAGACACTTACGTGCCGATTTATCTCGAATGGAGAAAATCGAATTTTACTTGGTCCACCTGGTGTAGGGAAAACGCATTTAGCTATTTCTTTCGCGGTAGAGGCCATTACCAAAGGATATACAGCTCTCTTCTTAACCTCAGATGACTTAGTAGAACAATGCCGAAAGGCAAATGAGAAAGGTACCCTCCATCGGCTTGTCAATCGATGGAGCCGGCCAGATATTTTAATTATAGATGAAGTAGGATATTTTCCATTTGACGAACTCACAGCAAATGTTTTCTTTCAAGTTGTATCTAAACGGTATGAGAAAGGAGCAATGGTTTTAACATCAAATAAATCCTATCTTGATTGGGGAAACGTCTTTGGAGATGAAGTGTTGGCAACAGCTGTATTAGATCGGCTTCTTCATCATGCGATTACATTTAATATAAAGGGAGATTCATATCGTCTACGCGAAAAGAAAAAGGCAGGAATTTATCCTGCCAAGTTGACTACTTAACCGTTTATAACGGGGAATTTGTTTTCGCTGATATTGGGTAAATTTAAAACGTTGTTGACACTAATTCTAATAATTCAAAATAAAAGGTTATCAAAACACAGATTCGAATATCAGCTCTGTGGTTTTGATAACCTTCTTGTATAGCCTAACTTAGTTTTTGTTGTTCCAAAAGTTGATTAAATAAAATTTTTGCACCCTAGAGGACTTAAACCTAAGTCATTTCCACATTCTTGGTTTTCAGGAGTGATCTCACCTGTAATGGCAAATCGATTGAACTCCTCAAATTTTTGAATTTTGATATGATTATCTTCTAAAAAAATTTATTCATTTTCGGACGTCTAAAAATATTTATTTTCAATATTAAATAGACTGAATATCATTGATTTTTCTACTGTCTAAAAAGGTGTACCTTTTGAGACTATCTACATTGAACAGCCTTAATAGACATCTAATAAATGTTTTATGTAATTTTTAAAAATTACCTTTATATTATTGACGGGGTATTTTCAAAGTGATATGATTTAACGGTAATTCAAATTAAGTAATTTTAAAGAAATACTTTTTAAAGAGGGCGGGATATGAAACTTGAAGATATCGTAACAGTTAGAATAGGAAGAAACCTTTCTAGAGGAAATGAGAAAAATGATATGACTTTAGTTGCTTATTCGTACGAGGATTTAATGAATGATTTAGATGGTTCATTTCTAGAATCACAAGCTAGTTCGTATAGTGGAAATTCAAACCATAAAGACAGCTATTTGAGCAGTACCGGAGATGTTGTTTTCAGCTTTGTTAGTTCCAAAGCTGGGATAGTAAGTGACTTAAACCAAGGGAAGATCATAAACCAAAACTTTGCGAAACTCATTATTGAACATGATCATTTGGATAGTAGCTATTTATGTTATGTGTTGAATGAATCATACTCAATGAAAAAGCAAATGGCAATTTCGATGCAAGGAAGTACTGTACCAAAATTAACTCCAGCGATTTTAAAGGAGTTGGAAATCAAGTTACCAAGTATTGAGAAACAGCAGAAGATTGGAAAAGCTTATTTCTTTTTGAGAAAGCGTCAAGCTTTGGTAAAGAAACAAACAGAACTTGAAGAGCAACTTTATTTAGAATTATTGAAGCAAGTAGACCAATAACAGAAAAAGTGAGGAACGCAACATGGCTAAGTTAAATTCAAGACTATTTAGTGCCGCAGACAACTTGCGAAGCAAAATGGATGCATCAGAATACAAAAACTACTTATTAGGATTGATCTTTTACAAGTACTTATCTGATAGGTTATTAGAAAAAGTAGTTGAAATAGCAGATGAATCGCTAGAAGAATACAACATACAAGAAAAACAAACCCAACTATATAGAGATTTATTAACAGATGAAGATATAAAAAATGACTTGATTGAAACCTTAGTGGATACATTGGGTTATGATATTAGACCAGAGTATTTATTCAATGTATTAACCAATCAAGCTAAACAAAACACGTTTCAGTTGAATGACCTGAATAAAGCCTTTATCAATTTATCTACGAAGTATGATCAATTTAGTGGATTATTTGATGATATAGATTTGAACTCAAAAAAACTGGGATCAGACGATCAACAACGAAACATTACCATTACAGAAGTACTGAAGAAACTAAATGATGTAGATGTATTGGGACATAACGGTGATGTCATTGGGGATGCCTATGAGTTCTTGATTGGTCAATTTGCCTCAGAAGCTGGTAAGAAAGCTGGAGAGTTCTATACACCTCATGAAGTATCTGACATGATGGCTCGTATTGCCGCAATTGGTCAAGAAGACAAAAAATTGTTTAGCGTATTTGACCCAACCATGGGATCAGGTTCCTTGATGTTAAATATTCGAAACTATATTAACCATCCAGATAGTATAAAGTATCATGGACAAGAACTAAATACAACTACCTATAATCTAGCGAAGATGAACCTGATCTTGCATGGTGTTGATAAAGAAGATATGCGGCTACGCAATGGGGATACATTGAACAAAGATTGGCCGACAGATGAGCCTTATACCTTTGATTCTGTCCTTATGAATCCACCTTACTCTGCAAAGTGGTCTGCGGATGATACGTTTTTAGATGATTCTCGTTTTAACCGTTATGGGAAGTTAGCGCCAAAATCAAAAGCAGACCTTGCTTTTCTTTTACATGGGTTCTATCATTTGAAAGATTCGGGAACAATGGCAATCGTCTTACCGCATGGGGTATTGTTCCGTGGAGCTGCAGAAGGTGTGATTCGTAAGAAATTACTAGAAGATGGCAGTATTGATGCTGTTATTGGTATTCCAGCAAACTTATTCTTTGGGACAACGATTCCAACAACAGTCATAATCTTAAAGAAAAATCGTACTACTCGTGATGTTTTATTTATTGATGCAAGTAATGAGTTTACGAAAGAAAAGAACCAAAATAAACTTTCAAAAGAGAATATTGATAAGATTGTCGAAACGTATAAGCAGCGAGAAGATGTTGAGAAATATGCCCACGTCGCTACCTTTGATGAAATCAAAGAGAATGATTTCAATTTGAACATCCCTCGATACGTAGATACCTTTGAGGAAGAAGCGCCTGTTGATATGGCTACAATTGGCTCAACAATTCAAGATATTCGAAAAGAAAAAGCAGAACTAGAGTCCAGCCTATATGAGATGATTTCTTCGCTACAATTTGATGAAGAAAACGCGGAATGGATTAAGGGTGCATTAGAGGTGCTTAATCGTGAAAAATGAACAAACACCAGAAGTTCGATTTCCAGGGTTTACTGGAGGTTGGGAACAGCGTAAGTTAGGAGAGATTTCAGAAAAAGTAACTGAGAAAAACAAAAATAATATCTATTCTGAAACTCTGACGAATTCAGCTGAGTTTGGAATTATCAATCAACGTGATTTTTTTGATAAGGATATTTCAAACGAAAAGAATTTAGATGGTTATTATGTCGTTCGTCCAGATGATTTTGTATACAATCCGAGGATTTCAAATCTCGCTCCAGTAGGTCCAATTAAGCGAAATAAGTTAGGAAGAACTGGCGTAATGTCGCCTCTTTATTATGTATTCCGTACGCATAACATTGATAAAACATATTTAGAACAATACTTCTCATCCAATAGTTGGCATATATTTATGAGATTGAATGGAGATTCCGGTGCACGATCAGACAGATTTGCGATCAAAGATTCTTTATTTCGTGAAATGCCTATTCCGATTCCTTCAATTGAAGAACAAACTAAAATTGGCGATTTTTTCAAAAAAATCAATAAGGCTGTCGATCTTTATCAGCAAGAACTAGCTACTCTCAAACAAACAAAACAGGGATTCTTGCAAAAACTGTTTCCAAAAGAAGGGGAATCCGTGCCAGAAATTCGATTTTCCGGATTTAGTGGAGAGTGGGAACAGCGGAGCTTAGGAGATGTTTTCGATACTATGACTGATTATGTAGCCAATGGGAGTTTTGAAGCTTTAAGGAAAAATGTGAATAGCTATGAATCAGAAAATTATGCTTACATGTTGAGATTACAAGATGCTTCTAATCAATGGAAAGGCCCATGGTTATATACTGATAAAAAAGGATACAATTTTTTGAAAAAGTCTACCCTATATCCAGGAGACATTATTATGTCGAATGTTGGGAGTGTAGGTAAATTCTTTTTAATACCTCACTTAGATAAACCAATGACTTTAGCACCTAATTCAGTGTTAATAAGAAGTTCAAAAAATGATAATTACTTTATTTATCAAATGATGTTAACTGAAAATATACAAAATAGAGTTAAAGAAAGAACAACACCTGGGGTACAGCCTAAAATTAACAAAACAGACTTTAAAAAAATAGAAGTAGTTATTCCTACTGTTGAAGAACAAAAACTAATTGGGAAATTATTAAAAAAACTAGACGAAACGATAACACTTCATCAAAGTGAATTAGATGCTTTAAAGGAAACAAAGAGAGCATTTCTACAAAAAATGTTTTTATAATCAAACTGGAGGGGGAAAGGGAATGACGAAGATTGCTCATAAAGATGAAGCTGAAGTGGAGCGTCGCCTGATTGAAGTGTTAGGAGAAGGGCATAATCAATGGAATTATCGTCCAGATTTAAAATCAGAAGATGACCTATGGAAGAACTTGCGTAAAATAATTACGCAAAATAACTTATCAGAAATTGGGGAACATCCAATTTCTGATAAAGAATTTGACAATATTAAAACAGAATTACTATTAAAAACACAGACACCTTTTGATGCTGCTAGATGGCTCAAAGGGGAGAATGGAATTTCTCGTATTACGATTGAACGTGAAGATGTTTCCCTGGGTTCCATGTCGTTGGTGTTGTATTCTAATCAAGACATTGGTGGCGGAATATCTACTTACGAAGTTGTTCATCAGATTGCGAAACAAAAGGCAAACGTTGATGGTCGTGATCGCCGGTTTGATGTGACACTCTTAATCAATGGGTTGCCAATTGTTCAAATTGAATTGAAACAGGTCAGTGCCAAAGACGGTGTATTTCAAGCCTATAATCAAATCAAGAAATACGCAGAAGAAGGGATGTTTAGAAATAATATCTTTTCTACTCTTCAGTTATTTGTCATTTCCAACGAACAAACGACTCGCTACTTTGCCAATGTGATGCCAAAAGACATGCATAAGAAATTTGTCTTTAGTTGGCGAACAACAGACAATCGAAAAGTAGAAAATCTCTATGAATTTGTGAAACAAGTCTTAAATATTCCAGATGCACATCGCTTGATTGCCAATTATACCATTGTAAGTGAGGACCAAGACAACAAAGCCTTAATGGTGTTACACCCGTATCAAATTCATGCGATTGAAGCCTTGTTTACATCTGCCATGAAACATGAATCCGGATATGTTTGGCATGCGACTGGTTCAGGAAAAACGTTGACAAGTTTTGTTTCTACGAAGTTATTAGCTCGAAAACCAGGTGTAGATCGTACAGTTATGCTCATTGACCGAAAAGACTTGGACAATCAAACTACGACTGAATTCACTAAATTTGCTTCCGAGTTTAATACCGGTATTTCTTCTGGTAATGCCAAGTCTAATAGCTTGATTATCGGAACCGGAAGTGCGAAAGGGTTAAGTGATACTCTACTATCTGATGCCAATTCCAATACAGTGATTATTACCACTCGTCAAAAATTAGAAGCTGCCCTGCGCTATGCCCAAAGACAAGAGGAACAAAAAGGTACCCAACGCTTTAAGAAACTACTGGGGCAACATATTGTCTTTGTCGTAGATGAATGCCATCGAGCGTTAAGTGCAGAAGGGATGGAAGTGATCAAGGGATTTTTTCCAAATTCAACATGGTTTGGGTTTACAGGTACACCGATATTTGATGTGAATAAAAAACAAGCTAAAGGTCGATTAGCTCGCACCACTCATGATCAATATGGAGAAGTCTTGCACACCTATACCATTAAAAATGCGTTAGATGATGGGGCTGTTTTAGGGTTTCAAGTAGAGCACGAAGATACGATTGAACCAACATCATTAAATAATTATATTTTTAAGCAACTGCGTCAAAATGAAAAATATGCCAATTTCAGTGTGGATGAAATTAATAACATCATCGATCAAATGGATGGAATGGAAAAGGAAGCATTTCTTGAACCATCGTCTTTCGAAAGTGATGTACATATTCAAAAAGTCATTCATAAGATTTTTCGACCAGATAATGCCTATACCAAATTTGATTTCCAAAATGGTCATCCACAAAAGTCTGCCATTTTAACAACAAGCTCCATTGATATGGCGAAGCGCTACTATCAGGCAATCAAGGAAATGACCAAAGATCCAGAATGGTTGACGAAAGAATTTGCTGGACATCCGATTCGAACCGGGCGTACGATTGAAGATCCAGATTTTCCACGGGTTGCCATCACCTATTCGATACAAGAAAACGAAGATAATTCCAAACAAATTCAAGATGAAATGAAAGATATTATCAAGGACTATAACGATTATTATCACACTGCCTGGTCGATAGAAGATATTGAACGATATAATGGCGATATCAACAATCGTTTAGCCCGTAAGAAAGCGGAGTTCAAAGAATTTGGGAAACAAATTGACCTTGTCATTGTTGTGGATCGCTTATTGACTGGATTCGATGCACCAACCATTCAAACGTTATTTGTGGATAGAAATTTAAATTATGCCAATTTGATTCAAGCCTTTTCTCGAACCAATCGTACCTTTCCAGGAAAGACAAAAGGATTGATTGTGACATTCCGGAAACCTTCGACAATGGAACAAAATGTGAAGGATGCCACGAAGTTATATTCCGAAGCGCAAGAGGAATCTAATCTTGTTTATCCAACTTATGATGAATCGAAGAAACGCTTCAAAAAGGCTCACAAAGTGCTAACAACGTTAGTTCCAAATCCAACCGATATTAACGAGCACTCACCTCTTGAAACCCGGATTGAATTTGTGAAGACATTCCAAGAGTTAAACAATGCCTATGAAGCTTTAGTTACGTATGATGATTACAATGATGATATGGAGAAATCAACAGCACTTCAAGAACAGGTGAAGACCTTAGAAGAATATATTGGCGTATACAACACGGTTAAGGGTTCATTAGTAGATGAAGGGGGCCACGATGGACCAGGTCCAGATTTCTCAGACATTGAATTCTATGGAGAAAATGCAATTAAGATCTACGATATTGACTCAACCTATATTGACCGACTATTAGGAACGTATTCAGCCAATAATCAGAATATCCGTGACGAGATCGAAAAAGCACTTCAAAAACTTAAAAAACCAGAAATTGTTAAAGTTGTGTACCGTGCCATTTTAAACGCTATTGATACTAAAGAAATAGATTCAGAGGAAGATATTCTTGTAGTGAAACGACGCTTCTTCACTGAATCTTACAATAAAGCGATTGAAGAATTTGCGAATACTTGGTTTGTGGAAGAAAATGAGTTGCATTTATCTGCGATTCAATATGTGGTAGGAACAACCCCTATTTCGAATATTGGGGGAATCATCAACAGCAAGCAATTTGATAAGTATAAAGCTGTACACCCAGATGCAAAACCATTGAAATACGGACCAGAAATGAAGCGTCAGTGGAGAAAGACATTAGATGAAATCATTGTACCTTTGGATGATGAGTTGAGATAAAATCGTTTTGAAATAAATAAACAATATCCATATAGTTATAGGCCAACTACGAAGTTTTAGTTGGCCTATATTACATATAAAAAGTGATAACGCAGAAATTGTTTGAAAAAGGTAAAACGAGAGTTAATCATTAATAGCTAAACCCTATGTGTAAACAAGTAAAATCATAAAAGTATAACAGGTTTTCACCTTTAAATTTAGCCAGTTATATTACAGCAATATTAGTTGTAGTCATTCAATTTTTTTAAGAATGTATAGACAAAACTTTTAATGATAACGTTTATTCGTCCTTATCAACTACTACCCATACTTGCTTTAAAGGGAGAATTGCTTGTATATCATCATTTAATTTATGATAATTACGTAATGTTGCGTTAATGAGAGCATTTGAGTCCCATAATCTTCCCTTAAAAAACTGTTCTTTGGCTTTTTTTCGAGCATCTTGGTTAAAACCACCCACGGAAGCAATTAATCCGTAAGATGCCCTATAATTTGCTACAATTCCCAGTAGACTATTTACTACATCAGTTCCAGATGGGGTTGATGTAGCTTTTACCTGTACTCATATTCGTGGCTCTTCTAGGCCCAAAAGTCCTTTTCCTGCTAATATATCCACTCCTCCATCTTTTCCAGAAGGCGAAACAACTGTTGCATAACTCTCTACTTCAAAAATAGCAGAAACCAGATCCTGAAGCCTATGACCTGCAAACTGTTGATTAATAAAGGAACGTATTTGACCCTTTCCTAGGGTCTCTAAATCAGCTACTACACTTTTATCATCCGGACTTTCCTCTAAGATATTTTAGACCTAAGGAGAAGCTGAGGAGACTTTATCAAGGTAGCTTTGAACAGCAGCAGGTATTCTTGTTTCAGCATCGTTTCGTTGAATGCCACATACAGTCATAAAAGCTCCTAAAAAATAAAGTAAATTTTGATTTAAGCTAGTTCGTGGCATATCTTTAGTAATCCATTTAACTCTACGAGTATGAATTATATCCTATCCCATATTTTTAGGGGATTCATAGTCACTCATAACCTCCCCTACAGCAATAGAACATTCTTGCTTTAGGGGAAGTACAACTAAGTCTCCAATTTCTATTTTATTTTTAAAGCGCCATACCTGATTTGCTTTGTTAATAATCGCTTTTGGTTTTTCATTTGGATAGGTTGTTTCAAAAAATGTAAAAAAGGCTTCCTTGTTTTTGTAATTTGAAATATCTCCTAACTCGTTCCAACCAATTGTAACAATATCATTATCTAATGCTGCTTGTTCCTGATCCCCATAACGACCAGCTCTTACAAGCCATATTGCTTTTGTCTTACTAAGTGCTAGATTCATCTCTTAAAAATCCCCCCCTTTATTTATAAGCTTATTAATCTAGATTAAAAGTTCTTAAAACCTCTTTATGTTTAAACTATTGTTATAAAGTCAGGCGATGGTATGGTGGAGGTGGACTAATAAAAAGCTTGTCTTTAGCCACTTTACCAATAGTATTTGTACCTATAACATCTACAGTTGCGCCAATTACCCCACCAGCTACTGGAACTAGCTTCACTAAATTAACAACCCCTTTGGAACCAAATTTAGTTACCAATTTAAAGCCAACTTTTTGATTTATTTTTTTAATTACCTCTCCTGGAACTTTACGTATGGCTACCTTTAAAAAACTTGTACTTGTTCGTATTCCAAATTCTTTTAAAATATCACTTGCTGCCTGTCCTGTGAGGGCTACGAAAGCTAAAGTCTTAACTTGATCATCCCTTATATCATAGCCTCTCATATAGGCTATAGCAGCCACCATACGTAGTTGAACATAGAGGACGGAAGCTAAGTTAGCCGGAATAGCTACCGGTAAAGTGAAAGCACCTCCTAATCCAGTTAGAAAGCCCGATGTTCCTGCCTTAGTATTTTGCCATTTTATAAGAGCATCAATTGCTTTATCTACGGTTTTGTGTTTAGCTAAGTAACTCTCAGCGAGTTCTTGAGCAGACTGAGTTTTAGGGAGACCGTTCAATGCTTTTTCATAACTCCAATCTAAAAATCTCATCATTTTGGATGGAGTTAAATCATTTTCCTTAGTCATTTTTTCTACTCCTTAATTTTTGAATTTTAGATACACTTTTATTGTATTTATTCAGATGAATATATTCATTTTCTAGATTTCGAACAGGTAATATATATTTTTTCAATCTGTACTTTAGCGTTTATTCTCTGGAATGCTAGAAATATTCTAGAGTGAAGCTATCTCGTGTGCAAAGTATAAAAAACATGTACCTAATAAAATGGAAACAAAGTTAAGTTATATGGAACACTCAAACCCTCTTCTTTCGTTACTTTATATCCTTTATTCTTAACATCAACATTCTTTTTCAATATAGATATGACATTCTTTGTCTTCCCTCCCATTTCTTAAAATATAGGTCAATAGCTTAACTTCTAATAGTCTAAAATAGTTAGGAGTAGATAGGGAATTTCATGTAGTATCAATCATTATACTTACACTAAATCAATACCCTTCTCTTCCGGCTGTCAATCTAATTAACTTACTAAGTTACTTCTAAGTTAAACTTTGTTAAAATCGGTGAAACAAGACCATTTTCAGTTAATAAAGCAGGTAACATTGTAAAGTACTTATGTTACAATGTGGTGAGTTTTTTCCCTGCCTCTTTCTTATGCAAGTAAAAGTAAAAATAATAATGGAAATTGTGGTATTCAGTTTGTTGATTTCCTGGGGGATCTATTTGGTTCTGGTGCAAAAACTTTCACATACTTGCAAGTAATCTCTTAAACTTGGACATACTGATACTAGTATTCTAAAAAAAGGACGTGATCAGTATGGAAAAGCAGAATTTATTTAAGTGGAAACATTATCAGCCGGACATTATTTTATTAACCGTCAGATGGTACCTGCGGTACAACCTTAGCTTTCGTGATTTAGTCGAAATGATGGAAGAGCGAGGTCTATCTATTGCCCACACAACTATTATGCGTTGGGTTCATCAATATGGCCCTGAATTAGATGAACGCGTACGACGTCACCTTAAAACAACAAATGATTCTTGGCGAGTGGATGTACCTCTATCGTGCCGTTGATTCTGAAGGAAATACAATTGATTTTCACTTAAGCAAAACAAGAGATACGAAGGCTGCAAAGCGCTTTTTCAAGGAAGCTTTGCGGTCTCTTCATGTTTCCATGCCCCGTGTGATTACAGTAGATAAGAACCCAGCCTATCCCATGGCGATTGAAGAATTAAAGAACCAAAAAAAGATGCCTGTAGGCATCTTATTAAGGCAAGTCAAATACCTGAATAACATCGTAGAACAGGATCATCGGTTTATTAAAAAACGAGTTCGCTCTATGTTAGGATTAAAATCTTTTAGCACAGCTACATCCGTTATTTATGGAATAGAAGCGATGCATATGATAAAAAAAGGGCAACTTATTTCACGAGACAAGTCTGCCCAAAATCAAATGGAGTTCATTCATGAACTATTTGGAATTGCTGCTTAAGAATAGATTTAGTTAGCCATTTATATGCTTTTTTTCAGATTGACGTAATCTTTGCACCACAACCAAATTGTATCCCCTTATAGAAAATAAATTTCTTACTGAAATTAAAAAAGAGCACTTTGAAAATATCAATGCTCTTTTTGATTTACTTGA
This sequence comes from Sphingomonas sp. PsM26, assembly GCA_030433805.1. Classification (GTDB taxonomy): domain Bacteria; phylum Pseudomonadota; class Alphaproteobacteria; order Sphingomonadales; family Sphingomonadaceae; genus Sphingomonas. The sequence continues at coordinate 15,047 of JARUXA010000038.1, forward strand.
TAATAATTTCTTGTATGTTTTTATATTCTTTTCAAACAGAATGCCTGACAAATTTTTTTTGTTATTGTGATAATCATCCACTGAGTAGTTTTTTTACGATTGGAACATCCTTTAGTATATATGGCATTACCTCTAACTACCACCTGAATATATACAATCTTCTTTTCTTTTTGCATTCCGTATCTCTCTTATATGTTACTTTTACCGTCTATCTACTATATAAATTCACTTATTTATATTTTGTATTCATACATATGTTACAGGACGACAGTCTCTCTTCTTTTATTTGCTTTCATAGGAAGAGGAATCCGGGTCTCCGTTTTACTATCAAAGAAGTGAACCTTGTTCATATCTATAGCTAACTTCATTTGTTGACCTGCTTTTACTTCTGTACGAGCATCTACGCGCGAAACAAAACTTTGACCATTAATTTGTGAGTACACCATTATTTCAGCACCCATTAACTCAGCCACTTCCACTTTAATATTTACCGTTGTATTTGGTGAGGCATCAATAAAAACTGGCTCATCATGAAAATCTTCTGGACGAACACCTAAAATCATTTCTTCACTTCTATACCCTTGCTCACGTAATACTTTCATTTTCCCTTCCGGCACTTCAAGGCGGACTGGGCCCATTTGGAATATACCCTCTTTTAAGGTGCCAGTAAAGAAGTTCATCGCAGGAGAACCAATAAAGCCTCCAACAAATACATTCGCAGGTTCGTCATATACTTCTTTAGGTGCGCCCACTTGTTGAACAACCCCGTCTTTCATGACAACAAGACGCGTTGCCATAGTCATCGCTTCTGTTTGATCATGTGTAACGTAAATCGTAGTGGTTTGTAAACGCTGATGTAGTTTAGCAATTTCAGAGCGCATTTGGACGCGCAGTTTTGCATCTAAGTTAGATAAAGGCTCATCCATTAAAAATACTTTTGCATCACGGACAATTGCACGACCCAAGGCAACACGTTGACGTTGACCACCTGAAAGGGCCTTTGGTTTACGCTCCAAGTATTGTTCTAGACCAAGGATACGGGCTGCTTCTTGTACACGACGATCAATCTCCTCTTTTGCGAATTTACGTAATTTCAGACCGAATGCCATGTTTTCATAGACACTCATATGTGGATATAAAGCATAGTTTTGGAAGACCATCGCAATGTCACGATCCTTTGGTGCTACGTCGTTTACACGTTTACCATCGATAAAAAAGTCACCTTTTGAAATTTCCTCGAGTCCCGCAATCATGCGAAGAGTAGTTGACTTCCCACAACCAGATGGACCAACAAAGACAATAAATTCTTTATCTTCAATCTGAAGATTAAAGTCTTTCACTGCTGTTACATCTTTATCGTAAATTTTATAGATATGATTTAAACTTAACCCTGCCATTACTTTCTCCCCCTTGAACCAGAGATTTTTAGTCTGTTTTGTGTTAGAATTTTATGATAATTTAAATTTGAAGAATGTTGTGATATAGAACAAATAGATCCATACCATAGCATTCTTCCAAGAAAATTAAGCTTTTACTTGTTATGCCCACCACACCTGTGGAGATGATTCCTCAATTAAAACCATTTGTAAGTTTGTTCTGCCAGCTTTTAAACAACTGGCTCTTTTATCCCTAAAACGGTACTTACAATTTGTTTGGTTTCATGAGATTCTAAAGCTGCTAGAATAACAGAGAGAGATTTTGCTCCTTCTTCTCCTGAAACAGCAGGCTCTTTATCTTCTAAAATAGCCGATACAAACTCCTCAATCACATGTGTATTACTTTGACCGCCTTCATCATTCGATTGAATTTTGCCAAGTTCATAATTGACTACTTCCCCTGTAGCATATTGGACAATCAAAGAATATGTTGGATGATCTTCTAAGCGAATAATTCCTTTTTCACCATAAATAATAGTGGAGTTATCTTCTTTACCTACGTAAGCCCAACTTGCTGCAAGGGTACCAATAATGCCACTTTCTGTTTTCAACATACATACTGCATTGTCATCGACGTTCGCAAAATCTTTGGCACTCGTTTGTACAAATGCACCGACTTCCACGATTTCTTCACCAAGAAGATAACGAAGTAAATCTGTCTTGTGAACACCTAAATCTCCCATCGCTCCAATAAATGCTTCATCCTTTTTGAAGAACCAGCTCTCTTTTCCATCTACACTCCATTGTTCAGGTCCGCCGTGACCAAATGTGGTGCGGAAACTGTATATTCTTCCAATTTCTCCACTCTCAATGAGCTTACGTGCTTTTTGATGAGAGGAAACAAAGCGCTGATTGTGACCAATCATAAGCTTCTTACCACTTTCTTTTGATGCTTGGATCATAGCCTGGGATTCTTCTTTTGAGGTAGCCATTGGTTTTTCACACAATACATGAACACCATTGTTTAACGCTGCAATTGAAATAGGTGCGTGTAAATAGTTCGGTGTACAAACACTTACGGCATCCACCGTACCACTTGTGAGTAATTCCTCATAATTGATATATGCTTTTGCACCATACTGATCAGCAACTTCAAGGGCACGCTGTTCGTTTATATCGCAAACTGCCACAATCTCTACTTCTTTATTCATTTTATATTCTGGTAAATGACGATGTTGAGCGATGCTTCCACAACCGATAATGCCTACTTTTACTGTTTTCATATTCATTCTCCCCCTTGTTTTTCTTAATTTTTCACTGCAATTCGTTCAAGTGGTGTTGCATTTCCGTATATAGGTCGTTTTCTGTCAACCGGTTGTGCCCATTTAACACCATTCATAATGACACGTTGAATATCTTTATTGTGGTACGTTGGATATGTTTCATGTCCTGGTCTAAAATAGAAAATTTTACCATTTCCTCTTTTATAGGTACAACCACTGCGGAAAACTTCGCCACCTTCAAACCAACTGGTAAAGACTAATTCATCTGGAGCTGGAATATCAAAATGTTCTCCATACATTTCTTCACGTTCTAGTTCAATATATTCTGAAATGCCTTCTGTAATCGGATGACTAGGATCTGTTACCCAAAGACGCTCTTTTTCATCTGCTTCGCGCCACTTTAAATCACAACTTGTGCCCATTAATGTTTTGAAAATTTTAGAGAAATGACCCGAATGCAGCACAATTAAACCCATTCCATCTAATACACGTTGCTGGACTTTTTTAACGACTACGTCGTCTACTTCATCATGAGCTAAATGCCCCCACCAAATTAGTACATCTGTTTCTTTTAATACAGCCTCTGTTAAACCATGCTCGACTTCATCTAATGTAGCTGTTTTCGCATTAAATCCTGACTCTTGGAGAAATCCTGCAATCGCACCGTGTATACCTTCAGGATAGACTTCCCTTACCACTGGATTTTTTTGTTCATGTCGATTTTCATTCCATACGGTTACGTTTATCATTATCAAAAACTCCTTTTCTATTTAAATTCATTAAAATCCCAATTTTTATCACCATTATTTTTTTAATTCATTCCAACTGCTATCTAAAGCTTTTAACACTTCTTTTTTAGATTTTTGACCACCAACATACTCTTGTAAGTTCGAACCAAATTTTTGTATAACGCCATCTGGGAACTTAGTCCATTCCCAAGAAAGAGTATTTCCCTCATCTAAATATTTAACTAGTTCATTACCTAATGGTCCGATATCTTTTGCTTCAATTGTTTTAAAGGCAGGCACATATTTAAAATCTTCAACTAAAGCTCGCTTGCCTTCATCAGATGTAACCATCCAGTTTAAGAAATCCTTTGCTGCTTTTTTATCGGCTTCAGGTGCTTTATTATAAATTACCCAGTTGCTTGCAACTCCGATTGCTAATTTATCTGTTTCTGCTTTATTATTACTAAGAGGCATTGGTAGAATTCCTACATTCATGTTTGGATTAAGTTTATCAATCATGGGTTGAATCCAATTCCCTTGTTGAATCATTGCGGTTTCTCCGCTTGCAAACTTTGTAACTTGTGTATTATAGTCTGTTGTTAATGGATTTTTATTTCCATATTTAACAGTTAAGTCTAATAGTTTAAGATATTGTGCGAATCTTTCATTTCCTTCGATGTTAGCCGTTCCGTTATTTAATCCTTTAATAAAGGCATCAGGATCCTTTTGATAGGCAAACGGAATATTTAGACCATGAGTTCCTAGTACCCACCATTCACCATAACCAATAGAGAAAGGAGTAATTCCAGCAGCCTTCAGCTTTTTAGCTGCTGCCTCTAGCTCTGAAAATGTTTTTGGTAGTTCTTTAATACCTGCTTTTTTAAATAGGTCTTTATTGTATGTAAAACCATATCCCTCAAGGTTAATTGGCTGCCCATACACTTTTCCATCTATTGTCATAGGATCCAATGAACCGTCATAAGCATCTTTTACCCAAGGTTGATCCGATAGATCTTCTAGTTTGTTTTTCCATGTTTGAGCTTCTTGATAACCTCCATTACCAAAGATATCCGGCGCCTTTCCAGATGCAAATTTAGCTTTTAACGCTGCAGCACCATCTGCTCCTCCGCCTACTGTTTCAATATTAAATGTTACATTGGGATGTTCTTTTGTATATTGGTCTGTTAAGGTTTTCAACTGATCAGCAATTTCAACTTTACCTTGAAATAAGTCAATCACTACTTTATCGCTTTTACTGTCACTGCTAGCTTTATTTCCAGATGCACTTTCATTTGAACATGCTGTTGAGAGAAGAAGAGATGCAGATAATATACTTGCTGCTAATGTGAACTTTTTGATTTTAAAAGCCATTCTTATTACCTCCTGGGTTTCATTTAGAATATCTCTATCGCGTATTCTTATTTATAAGATAAACAATAGAGGGCATAACCTAGACAGATTACTTAATGGAACCACTTGTAATCCCTTTTACAATATGTTTTTGCATCGCAAAGAAAAAGATTAATAACGGAATAATACTACGAATTAAAGCTGCTAATGCTAAATCACAATGCTTTGTAT
>JARUXA010000389.1 GCA_030433805.1 Sphingomonas sp. PsM26
ATCTTATACAGCTTAAAAACGAAAAACCTACTTAACAGGGATCAGTAGGTTTTTCTGCTCTTGGAGAAGAGATTCGTGTTGGATACTGGATGCCTCACGACGTCATGAGTAGTTTGCTCAAGGCAGTTAAAAATATGTATATAGTCGAGTGTATTTAAAATTTTATTTGAATTTATGTTTTGACATATATAAAAAAGGGAAAAGTAGTTTGATTCTATTCCAGATG
>JARUXA010000390.1 GCA_030433805.1 Sphingomonas sp. PsM26
GAAAGACGCATGAGCTCCAATCGGACTGATCTGGTAGGATTGCAAATGGGGGGGCGGGGTGAGGCGGTCAAGCCCTGTGAGTCACAACGCCGCCGCTCATTTTTCGGTCACCCTGAACGCGGTGCAGGGTCCACTGTGCAGCAGGCACGGCCCGGACTTGCGGCGCAGTGGACCCTTAAACAAGTTCAGGGTGACGGAGAAGGGCGCTTTGACGCAGGCCAGCACC
>JARUXA010000391.1 GCA_030433805.1 Sphingomonas sp. PsM26
GTCCAATAAGAATCGCAGTAAGCAAAACATCGTTTGATTGTGTATATGCTTCATGAAAAAGACCCGCCAGCTCCGGCCATTCAAGACTTTGTTTATTCGTAAGTTTTTGTAAAAGTGCTCGTATTTCTTTTTTCCCCAGCATGAATTTCTCCTTAGATTCTAGTTGCGGTTATAGCAAAATTGCCTTAAAAAGTCAAAACAATAACAGCTTGCAAAGTTAAAATAT
>JARUXA010000392.1 GCA_030433805.1 Sphingomonas sp. PsM26
TGCTCGACCGCAGCCACGGCCCAGAGCTCCAGATCGGTCAGCACGTCGTCTGCATCGTCGCCGTCCTCCAGCGCGCCGATGTAGAGCTTCAAGTCCGCGAGCGAGATCACCGGCGATGACCCTTGTGAGCCTTGCCTGCCTTCGTCCGACCGTCGATCTTCACCGGCTCCGAAACGTCCCCGTCATCGCCCTCTGCAGCCACTGGCGGCTCCGTGGCGAGCGCGGC
>JARUXA010000393.1 GCA_030433805.1 Sphingomonas sp. PsM26
GCCATAATGAACATATAATTAACAACGGCACCTATACCTCCATAATCATATCCCCTTAACCAAGAAATATCCTCACTTGTTTTAGCTGGAACAGCTATTGTCAGAACATATCCAGAAGGTCTCAAACGCTCTCCTAATTGACGTAAAAACCCAGTGAAAAGATCCCTATCCTCAGCCCTTACACGTTCAAAATCAATATTTACTCCACCATATCCCTTTCTAGAT
>JARUXA010000394.1 GCA_030433805.1 Sphingomonas sp. PsM26
GAAACCTTGTTACGACTTTTAGTTCCTCTAAATGACCAAGTTTGTCCAAATTCTCCGCTCTGAGATGGAGTTGCCCCCTTCTCTAAGCAGATCCTGAGGCCTCACTAAGCCATTCAATCGGTACTAGCGACGGGCGGTGTGTACAAAGGGCAGGGACGTAATCAACGCAAGCTGATGACTTGCGCTTACTAGGAATTCCTCGTTGAAGAGCAATAATTACAATGC
>JARUXA010000395.1 GCA_030433805.1 Sphingomonas sp. PsM26
GTGTGTGGAGAGGCGGACCCATTCGTGAACGGCGGGCGGGGCCGTGCAATGGCATTCTGCCGGGTCAAAAACGCGCGCGGCAGGGCAGGGGATGCGGCTCAGTCCCCCAGATTGCGGAACTGGTCGCCCCAGTGCTCAAGGAAGAACTTCTTCTCCCCGGGCATGAAATTCTCCGCCTCCCCGAGGATGGGCCGCAGCGCACAGCTCACCTGGAGCGTCACCAGC
>JARUXA010000396.1 GCA_030433805.1 Sphingomonas sp. PsM26
CTTTTAGGTAAAGCTAGAGTTAATCAAAATACAGGGGTTAATTATATTGAAGGCGTTTCACAAACAGTTGATACAAAATATGGTGGTGGACCATCTCCTGATATTAATGACAATTCTGGTACATTAAAATATGTAAGAATTGAATTTGCTGGTTATGTTTATTCTCCTAATAACGAGTTAAACGGTTTAACAATGGGTGGTGTTGGAAGAGGCACAACTATCGAT
>JARUXA010000397.1 GCA_030433805.1 Sphingomonas sp. PsM26
CTATCAATCTATCTATCTATCCATCCATCCATCTATCTATCTATCGATCCATCGATCCATCCATCTATCTATCTATACCGGGGGCACACGGTTGCGCTCAAGTCACTCAGGCTGCCGGATGAGAAAGGCTTTCTCGCTTGTCCCGGGTAAGTTGAGGCCCCGCGGGCCCCGAAAGAAAGGGGCTGAACTAGTTATATATGCAGTGTACCCCCCGAGGAAGTGACT
>JARUXA010000039.1 GCA_030433805.1 Sphingomonas sp. PsM26
GGATGCCGGACACGATGCAATCGGCACCCATGAGGCGCGCGGCCGCGATCGTCTTAAGTAGGTGCTGTGCGACGAGCGTATCAACTGTCGGCACGCCGGTGATGTCGATGATCGCGAGATCGGCGCTTTGGTCGACGATCGCCTGGAGCAGGTTTTCCATAACGACCTGGGTTCGTGCGGAATCGAGCGTGCCGATCAGCGGCAGTGCCAAGATGCCTTCCCAGAGTTTGACAACGGGCGTCGACAGTTCAGCGATCTCATCCTGCTGTCGGCGAACCACATCCTCGCGGCTGCGCTGGTAGACCTCCATCGTGTAGAGACCGAGCTGGTCGAGGATCTGGGTCATGTCCCAGCCCAAGGTTGCTACACGAGCGGTATCGTCCGGATAGCTCGCCCGGACCTGCTCGAAGAGCGGCTCCTTCAGCGAGAAGACGAAGGTAGCGGTTTCGGTTGGGGTAAAGCCCTGGTTCGCGCGTGACCGCGATACCTCGCCAAGCAGTTCGCGAGCCGAGTCGAAAGCAGGGTCGGTCGCGACCGTGGCGCCGGCACCGAGCCCCGCCGCGAACGCGGACAAGAAGTCGCGGCACTGCTTTTCAACCTCCGCGTCCTTGATCCGTCCCGTACCACCCGACGCCGTGACGAGCAGCTGCCGCCAATGAGTGACGATTTCCCTCTCGCGCTCGCTGACGATCTTCGACAGGGCGGCAAAGCCGTCTTCCATAATCATATCCCCTTTGACGGCATTTCTACCCTTCTAGCGATTGCCTTGCGCTTTGTCTCATCGCTCGAGGGTGCTTTCCGAACTGCTACCGTCAAGCCAGCGTCAGATGGATCGTTACGGTTGGGCTGACTGCCAGCTCCCAATTCGCCCATTAGAGGAAGGGCCTGCCGTTCCACAAACAGGAAGACCAATACCGAAGCCGCCCCTCGATATCGAAGGCTTCGGTTTGCAACTCCATACGTGTACCTCGAGACTGTAGAAAGGTCCGATGACAGACGTTTAGCGGCTGGCTAGATAGAGCCATGTCCTTGCCTGCCGCCATCCGCCATGCCGCAATCCTCGCGAGCGCGACCGATTTCGCGATCATCGCGACCGACCTCGACGCCCGGATCACCGACTGGAATAGCGGCGCCGAAAACATCTTGGGCTGGACGGCAGAGGACATGCTGGGCGAGCCCGTCGATCGCATCTTCACGCCGGAGGATCGCGCAGCCCGTCGACCAGCCACCGAGATGACGCTTGTCATGTCGAAGGGCTATGCCGAGGATGAACGGTGGCACCTGCGGGCGGATGGCTCTCGCTTCTGGGCCAGCGGTCGCATGACGCCCCTGCATGAGAGGGACCGTCACATGGGCTTCCTCAAGGTCCTGCACGACCGGACTGGGGCGCGGACCGCGTCCGAGCGGGTTCGCGCCAGCGAGCAGACGTGGCGCAGTACGTTCGAGCGCTTGGTCGAGGGATTACTGATCGGCGAGGTCGTGCGGGACGAGAATGGTCGCGCGATCGACTGGCGATACCTGGAGGTGAACCCCGCCTGGGAGCGGATGACCGGCAGCACGCGCGAGCAGGCGCAGGGCCGTACGATCCGCGAGATCATCCCAGGCATCGAGGACGAATGGATCGCCGAGTTCGCCAACGTAGTGGACACCGGACGACCGTTGAGCTTCCTGCGCGAGGTAGGCGTTTGGTCGCGCTGGTATGAGGGACGGGTTTTCACCCTCGGCGGCGAGCGGTTCGGATGCTTGTTCTTCGACGTCACCGAGCGCCGCAACGACGCCGCCCGGCGTGACGCCCTGTTGGCATTGGACGAGCGCATCCGTAGCCTGACCGATCCGAATGAGATCGCCTTCGCCTCGGCGCAGGTCCTGGGCGAGATGCTGGGTGCTAGCCGCGCCGGCTACGGCGAGATAGATCGAGACAGCGAGACTGTCAGGATCGATCGCGATTGGACAGCGAAGGGTATTCTTTCGCTCGCCGGAACGCATCGCTTCCGCGACTTCGGCACCTTCATCGATGACCTCAAGGCAGGTCATCTGGTCGCGATCGATGACGCGGCCAAGGACGAGCGTACGGCCACCAACAGCGAAGCCTTGCGGAACGTCGGCGCGCTGTCGCTGCTCAATCTGCCGATCATCGAGGGCAGTGAGACGGTGGGGTTGCTTTATCTCAACGCCGCGACGCCGCACATCTGGACGGCCAACGATATCGCCATCGTCCGCGATGTCGCGGACCGAACGCGGGGCGCGGTCGAACGACGACGCGCCGAACAAGACCTGCAGAACCTGGCTGCGACGCTGGAGCACCAGGTCGAGCAGCGCACCCAGGAGCGTGACCGGGTTTGGCAGGTCAGTCGCGATATGCTGGGCGTAGCCGACACCGATGGGGTCTGGCTCAGCGTAAATCCTGCCTGGTCGGAAACCCTCGGCTGGCCGGAGAAGGCGTTCATCGGGCAGACTTCCGAGTGGCTGGAACATCCCGAGGATCGTTTGAAGACCCGCGAGGAGATCGGCAGGCTCGCCGCCGGCCATACCAGCATGCTCTTCGAAAACCGGTTCCGCACCAGAGACGGCGACTATCGCTGCCTGTCCTGGTCAGCAGTACCGAACGGTGGGTTGGTCTACTGCGTTGCACGCGACATCACCGAGCAGAAGCGGCGCGAGGCGACCCTGTTTGATACGCAGGAGCAGCTCCGCCAGAGTCAAAAGGTCGAGGCGGTCGGGCAGCTTACGGGCGGCGTGGCACACGATTTCAACAACCTGCTGACGGTAATTCGCGGATCGATTGACCTGCTGCGCCGGCCCGCATTATCGGAGGAGAAGCGCACCCGGTATCTAAACGCCATCTCCGACACCACCGATCGTGCGACCCGGCTGACCAGTCAGCTGCTGGCCTTCGCCCGCAGGCAGACGTTGAAGGCGGAAACGTTCGACGCTGCAGCGAGCATCGTCGGGCTTGGCGGAATGCTGAGGACGCTGACCGGCTCACGTATCGTAGTCGATCTGCAAACAGGTGATGTACCACTTCTCGTGCGGGTGGATCGGAGCCAGTTCGATACCGCCATCGTCAACATGGCGGTCAATGCACGCGACGCCATGTCAGGTGAGGGGACGCTGACGATCGCCGTTGAGGAGGCGAACAGCATACCTGCGACCCGATCTCATGCCGCTGTTCCAGGGCAGTTCATTGCCGTCGTGCTGACCGACACGGGTTTGGGGATCCCGGCCGATCGGGTCGGGCGAATTTTCGAGCCGTTCTTCACGACCAAGGGCGTCGGCCACGGGACCGGCCTTGGCCTCAGCCAGGTGTTCGGCTTCGCCAAACAGTCGAGCGGCGACGTGCTGGTCCGCAGCGAGCTGGGCACAGGGTCTACCTTCACCCTTTACCTCCCGAAAGCCATGGTAGAAGAGCATCATTCTGCGCATATCGAGGACCCGATTGCACCGCTCGCGCAGGGCTCCTGCATCTTGGTGGTCGAGGACAACAGCGAAGTGGGCGATTTCGCGACGCAGGCGCTGGCAGAACTCGGCTACAAGACGCACCTTGCCGTCGATGCTGCTAGCGCATTGGCCGAACTTGGTCGCGATGGCGCGGGTTATGACCTTGTCTTCTCGGATGTGGTGATGCCCGGTATGTCGGGAATCGAGTTGGCACAGGAGATCGGTCGCCGGCTGCCTGACGTTCGGGTGGTCCTGACCAGCGGCTACAGCAGCGTGTTGGCGAAACAGGGCGATCACGACTTCGAGCTTTTGCAGAAACCGTATTCGCTAGAGGAACTGGCGAAGATCCTGGCGCGCGTTTCCGCCCGTCGGAAAGTAACGGGGTAGGGTGATTTGCGCTAAGGCGTGATGACAGTAGTTGCCTTGGCGTCGAACCATGGCGCTGCAGTTATCCGAGCAGCAGGCGTCGGTACTCCGCTTCGGCAAAGCCGTATGTATCGCCTGCCAGACGCAGAAGGCGTTCCCGATCGCGCACGATCACCCGGCCGCGAAGCGAACGGATCGCCTCGTCCTCCTCAAGTTTGTGCAGTGCGTCCGTGACGCTGCTGCGCCGAACGCCGAGCATCAGCCTGAACTCCTCATGGGTCATACAGATGTCGTCCTCGCAGACCCGATCGTGATAGAGCAGGATCCAACGCGCCATCCGCCGTTCGATCGAATGCGCGAGCGACGAGACGATGGTCCTGCCCATCTGGGTCATCAGCACGCCGACGAAGCGGAGCAGTACGGTACGGATTCCGGGGTGCTCAGCTATTGTTGCGTGCAGTGCTTCAGCGGAGAGCCTGAGCGCCACCCCGTGCTCGGCTCGCATCACCACGTCATGGGGCCACCGGCCGTCCCCGAGCAGCAGCGGCCAACCGATGAACCCCTCATGCCCGACCAGCGCTACGGCGTATCGGCGATCGCCCTCGAGTGAATCAAGCACCGCGGCGATCCCGGTCAGCGGGAAGCAGATACTGTTTGCCGGATCGCCGGCCCTCGCGATCATGTCACCATTGCGAAACGGCACTATTTCCAGATGCGGCATAAGCGCGGCGCGATCAGCCTCGCTCAAAACTCGCAGCAGCGCGTTGTCCTCGATTGGCCGCGCACTCAGCGAGTCTGCACCTCCCGCGTCAAAAGATTGATCGTCCATGCGTCTGCCTACAATTTCGACCCTTGCTTCTCAACCTAGGTCTAATTTCGTACCGAAACACCGGGTCCCGTTTGGTGTTGATGACCGAACACAAACAGGAGGGACCATTGCGCAAGACCATTTCCATGCTGATCGCCGCATCCGCCGCGATCGCCATCTTCCCCGCAGCCGCTCAATCGCCGCGCTCGATCACGGCGCCTCCTCCCCCGCCGCCGCCCGCGACAGCCGTCCAGCCCGCCAAGGCGGCACCCGACATGCAGGCGGTTCTCGACGCGCTCGCGTCGCTCGGCGGCAAGCCGATCGAGACGCTGACACCTGCGGAGGCGAGGACGCAGCCGTCGGCAGCCGATGGCGCCAAGGCGGTCATGCAGAAGAAGGGTATGTCCACCGCCCCCGATCCCGCGGTGACGACGCAGGACATGCCCTATGGCAGCGATCCCAAGCAGTTCGCGCGGATCTACAAGCCGGCGAACGCGCCAGCGGGCGGCAAGCCGATGCCCGTGGTCGTCTACTATCATGGCGGCGGCTGGGTGATCGCGGACGTCGATACCTATGACGCTGCTCCGCGTGCGATGGCGAAAGCGTTGAACGCGATCGTCGTCTCGGTCGAATATCGCCACGCACCCGAGTTCAAGTTTCCGGCCCAGCATGACGACGCGGCCGCTGCGTATCGTTGGACCCTCCAGAACGCGGCGAGCTGGGGTGGTGACCCCGCCCGGATCGCCACGGTCGGCGAGAGCGCAGGCGGCAACCTCGCGGTCGCGACCGCGATCTACGCACGCGACAATGGCCTGACCGCACCGCGTCACATCGTCTCGGTCTACCCGATCGCCAACAGCAGCATGACGCTTCCCTCGCGCCGGGACTCGGCCAATGCCCAGCCGCTGGACGGCGCGATGCTGCCGTGGTTCGGCTACTACTACCAGACCAACAAGGCGGACGCGCAGGATCCGCGCCTGAACTTGGTCGCGGCGAACCTGCGCGGTCTGCCACCGACGACGATCATCAACGCGCAGATCGATCCGCTGCGATCGGACGGTGAGACGCTGGCGGCGGCAATGCGCGCGGCCGGCGACAAGGTCGAGCAGAAGACCTTCCCGGGTGTCACCCACGAGTTCTTCGGCATGGCCAAGGTCGTGAGCGGCGCCAAGCAGGCCAACGACCTCGCGGTTGCACGACTGAAGACGGCGCTCGCGCGCTGACCGAGCCGGAGTGCGGCGCTTGCCGCACTCCACTACCATCCTCGAATTCGAGGTTCTCGAATGACTAAAGAACCCATTCGCTTCTCTCCCGACGTCGAGCACATGCAGTCCGACGAAGCGGAGACGATCCAGCAGCTCAACGACGCATTTGATGTCATTCTGGAGCGCACCGCCGAGGATTATGGTCGTGCAGTACGCTCTGTGCATGCGAAGGCGCACGGCGTCCTGAAAGGCGAGCTGAAGATCGACGATGGTCTGCCGCCGGAACTGGCGCAGGGTCTGTTCGCCACGTCCGGGACGCATCAGGCGCTCGTTCGCATTTCGACCAACGCGGGCGACATCCTACCCGATGCTATCAGCCTGCCCCGTGGACTTGCGATCAAGGTTCTCGACGTAGCGGGCGAACGCTTGCCGGGTGCCGACGGAACCGCGCAGGATTTCGTCACCAACAACGGTAAGGTGTTCGTCGCCAAGGACGCGAAGACCTTCCTTGGCAACGTCAAGATGCTCGCGAAGACGACCGATCGGCTGGAAGGGACCAAGGAGGTGCTGTCCGCGGCGTTGCGCGGCGTGCACAACGCGCTGGAAGCGGTGGGCGCGTCGAGCCCTAAGGTCGATACGCTCGGCGGGACGCCCAATGTCGATCCACTCGGCGAGACTTACAACTCAGTGACGCCGTATCGCTGGGGCGACTATATCGCCAAGTACCGTCTGGTGCCGGTCGCAACCGACCAGGTCGCACTCACTGGGCGCATCGTCGAAGCGGCGGATCGTCCCGACGCAATCCGCGAGGACGTGCGGGTCGAGATGGAGCGTCTGGACGCCGAGTGGGAATTCCAGGTCCAGCTCTGCCGCGACCTGGATAAGCAGCCGATCGAGGACCCGACGGTCGAGTGGGATCAGGCAATTTCACCGTTCCAGCGCGTCGCCGTGCTGAGGGTGCCGGCGCAGGACAGCTGGAATCCGGCACAGGTGCGCGAGATTGACGAGGAGACCCGGTTCAGCATCTGGACCGGTCTCGCCGCCCACCAGCCGCTGGGCAACATCAACCGGGCACGCAACGAGACCTATCGTCATTCCGCCGACTTCCGTGCGCGCGTGAACGGCTGCCCTTACCACGAACCCTCGGCCGCCCAGGCCTGAAGCTCCCTGCATAAGGAACTAGTATGACCAAGGCTCTCGGTTACGCAGCCAAGCATTCCTTCAGCCGCTTGAAGCCGCTCGAGTTCGAGCGGCCAGCGCCCAAGGCCAATGAGGTTCAGATCGACGTGCTCTACTGCGGCGTCTGCCACTCGGACATCCACCAGGTCGAGAATGACTGGGGCAACACTGTCTACCCGTGCATGCCGGGGCATGAGATCGTCGGCCGCGTCAGCGAGGCGGGCGCGTCGGTGACGAGGCATAAGGTCGGCGACCTGGTCGGCGTCGGCTGCATGATCGACAGCTGCAGGAGCTGCGAGCCTTGCCGTGAGGGCGACGAGCATCACTGCGAGGGCCACAACAGCTGGCTCGCGACCTACAACGGTCCGATGAAGCCCGCGGCGCAGACCGACGACGGCGTTAACACCTATGCCGAGGATAACACCTACGGCGGATACTCGAACGTCATCGTCGTGCCGGAGGACTTCGTCCTTCAAGTGCCTGAGAGCATCCCGGTCGAAGCAGCCGCACCGATCCTGTGCGCGGGCGTCACCACCTTCTCGCCGCTCCGCCACTGGGGCATGAAGGCGGGCGACAAGGTCGGCATCGTCGGCTTGGGCGGGCTTGGTCACATGGCGGTGAAGCTCGCCAACCATCGGCGCTACTACGACGTGCTCCTCGACCACGTCGCGAGCGGCCGCCTCGATCCCGTCGCGATCCTGAGCCAGACCGAGCCGATGACCGGCGCGATCGACGCCTACAAGGCGTTCGACGAGCGCCAGCCGGGCTGGCTGAAGGTCGAGCTCGAACCTGCCGCCTGACCGGCATTGTCCAACACTTACAGCTTTCTTCCGGAGACCAAGCCATGACCTATCTGCGCTACAGCGACGACATCGAGACCCCTGAGGAGAATGAGCAGGAGTCGATCGACGGCATTATCAAGGGCATGACCCAGGAGAGCCAGACGGTCGAGAAGCGCGAAGGCCATGCCGTCCGCGCCAGTCATGCCAAGAGCACCGCCTGCGTCATCGGCGAGCTGACCGTCGCCGCTGACCTGCCGCCCGAGCTGGCTCAGGGGCTATTCGCCCAGGCCGGCACCTTCCAGGTCGCCGTCCGCTTCGCCCAAGGGCCTGGCGAGAACCTTGGCGACCGCGTCTCCACCCATCGTGGCATGGCGATCAAGGTATTCGGGGTCGAGGGCGAGAAGCTGCCCGGCCACGATGCGCCGACGCAGGACTTCGTCTTCGCCAGTGGCCCTACCTTTCCGGCAGGCACCGCGGCGGGCTTCCTCAGCCAGGCCAAAAAGATCGGTCTGACGACGCCGATGTCCGAAGGCGTGAAGAGTGCCGCCTCCTCGATCGCGCGCAACATCAACAAGGTGCTGAACACGGTCGCCGGCGGACCTAGTCCGACGCTCGATTTCTACGGCCACCCCTACAGCCACCCGCTCGACGATTATTATTTCAGCCAATGCCCGGTCCGCTATGGCGATTACGTCGCCAAGCTTGGCGCATTTCCCGTCGCGCCCGAGCAACTCGCGCTAGACGATTGGCAGCTCGACCCACATCAGGACGAGGACGGTTTCCGCCACGCCGCGATTGCCTATTTCGACGAACATGACGCGGTGTTCGAGCTTCGCGCACAGCTCTGGGCCAATGCCGAGACCCAGCCGATCGAGGATACCTCCGTGGAGTGGCCGGCGCAGGACAGCGAATATCGCACTGTCGCCACCATCCGGCTGCCACGCCAGGCCGCTTACGGCCCCGAACGCGTCCGCTACTTCGACGAGGTCATGACCTTCCGTCCCGCGCACAGCCTGGCTGTCCATCGCCCGCTCGGCGGCGTGATGCGTGCTCGCCTGCAGGTATACCGGGCCCTGAGCGCCTTCCGCCACCGTGAGAACGGCATCGATGAGCAGAACACGGGTTCGGTCGAGCAGATACCCGCATAGCTGCCTTTCCGCGCGGGATGGCTGCTCCGACCGCACGACCTCAACACTGGCCAGTCACGAGGCTTATGGTGACCGAACATGACAAGCAGCTGGCGGCTGCCTACTTTCCCGCCTTTCGCGACAGCGACGAGGCATGGTGGCAGCGTCACATCGCGCCGGGGTTCGTCCGTCACGACCCTAACCTCGACTTTGAGGTGCGCGGGGTCGAGGGCGTCCGCAAGCTCGGCAGCGTGATGCATGGCGGCTTCTCCGACGTCGGATTCGACATCGGCGATGTCGTTGGCGACGGTGACAAGGTGCTGGTCCGCCTTAAGATGCGGGGGCGGCATACCGGCCCGTTCATGGGCAATGCCCCCACGAACAAGTGAATCAACATCGACGTAATGGACTTTTTCCGGGTCGAGGACGGACGTCTCGTCGAGCATTGGGCGCTGATGGATAATCTGTCGCTGCTCCAGATCGGCGCCGTTAAGCGCTGAACCATCCCCGACCTATCGGAGTAACTGCCATGAACGACCCGCAATCGCTGCTCCAGCACGGCTGGCGCGAGACCAGCAAGACCGTCAACGGCGTCAACTTGCACATCGTCGAGGCCGGTAAGCCCGGCGACCCGCTCCTCGTCCTCCTGCACGGCTTTCCGGAGTTCTGGTGGGCGTGGCGGCACCAGATCACCCCGCTCGCGGAGGCCGGCTACCACGTCGTCGTCCCCGACCAGCGCGGCTACAACACATCGGACCGGCCGCAGGCTGTGGCCGACTACCACATCGACATCCTCGCGGCCGACGTGATCGCGCTCGCCGACGCGTACGGCGCCGACCGGTTCGACATGGTCGGGCATGATTGGGGGGCGGTGATCGGCTGGTGGGTCGCGGCGAAATACCCCGAGCGGTTGAAGCGGGTCGTGCTGATGGACGGGCCACATCCGGACGTGTGGGGCAGGCAGGCGCTGAAGCACCCGACCCAAGCGCTGAAGAGCACCTATGTCGCTTTCTTCCAGCTCCCTTGGGTGCCGGAGGCGACGCTCGGCTCGTTCGACTTTGCCGGGCTCAAGGCAATGATCCAGGGCAGCGCCCACAAGGATTCGTTCGAGCCCGGCGCCCTCGAGCATTATGCCGACGCCTGGCGTCACGAGGGCTCGGTCACCGCGATGCTCAACTACTACCGTGCACTTCGCCAGCGCGACGAAGGCAGCGAGCCCGCGCGGCTCGCCCCGCCGACGCTGATCCTGTGGGCGGGCGAAGACGTGTTCCTCGAGCGCAACGTCGCCGAAGCGGGCCTCGCACTGTGCGACGAGGGCAAACTCGAGATCGTCGAGGGTGCGAGTCACTGGCTTCATATCGAACAGCCCGAGCGGATCAACGCGCGCGTCATTGAGTGGCTGGGCGAAGGTCGTTGAGCTTCGCGAAGAAAGCTCCTGCCTTAGCTGTCCGCGGCAACAGCCAAGTTCAAACCGACACCACGCGCAGGACCGACGCCAGGGGGCGCTGAACGTATCGAGCGTTCGTAAGCAGGCACGCCTTGATCTCCGCGCTGCCCAGCGGCTTGCTGAAGAGGTAACCCTGCATGTGGGTACACCCTGCCTCGACCAGTGCTCCCATCTGTTCCGCTGTCTCGACGCCCTCGGCGACCACGCCCATGCCGAGCTTCGTCCCCAATCCGACGACCGCCTGGATGATCGCGGATGAGGCCTGGGAGGCGAGCATCTGCCGCACGAAGCTTTGGTCGATCTTCACCTTGTCGAACCGGAACCGCTCGAAATAGCTGAGCGACGAATAACCGACGCCGAAATCGTCCATGAGGATCTGGATGCCGAGCGTGCGCAGCTGGTCCAGCTCGCGGAACGTGTGGTCGACGTCGCGTAAGAACAATCCTTCGGTCGCCTCCAGCTGAAGACGGCGGGCAGACAGGCCAGTCTTGGTCAAAACGTGACGGACGATCTCGACCAGATCGCCAGCATGAACCTGTATCGGGGAAATGTTGACCGCGACCTTGATGTGTTCCGGCCAATCCATCGCCTCCTCGCAGGCGATGCAGAGAATGCGTGTCCCGAGTTGCGCTATCAACCCGCCTTCCTCAGCGATCGAGATGAACAGGTCAGGCGCGATCGGCCCCCTGACCGGATGGTGCCAGCGGGCCAAGGCCTCAACGCTCGTGATCTGCCCGGTGCTGGCGGATAATACGGGCTGGTAGGCGAGCGTGATTTCTCCGCTGTCGAGGGCAGCGCGCAGGTCTCGCTCTAGCTCGCGGCGGTCCTGAGTGGCGCGGTCCATCTCGGCGCTGAAGAAGCAGACAATCCCGCGTCCCTGCTGTTTGGCGCGATAAAGCGCCAGATCGGCGTGCTGGCGCAATTCCTCGGTCGTGGCGGCATCGCCGGGTGCAAGCGCGATGCCGATGCTGCTGCCAAGCTGGACGGTCGCCCAGCGGGTGACGATCGGCGATGCCAGCGTCGTGACGACGTTCGCGGCGAGGATGCGGGCGCGCTCGGCAGGGGCGGCGCCGGTGACAATCATTGCGAACTCGTCGCCGCCGACGCGGGCGAGCGTCGTCGTTGCGGTCGCGACGGCGCGAAGGCGATCGCCGATCTGCGCAAGCACCGCGTCGCCGGCGAGATGACCGAACTGGTCGTTCACCGCCTTGAAGCGGTCGAGATCGATGCTGATGAGGGCGAACGGCGCCTGCGCAGCGATCAGCCTATCCATCTCGTCGACGAACGAACCCCGGTTGCGCAGCCCGGTCAGCGAGTCATAGTGCGCCAGCCGCTGCACCTGGGCCTGCGCTTTTCGGGTTTCGGTCACGTCCTCGGACATGCCGACGATATATTCGCGTTCGCGGTTCGGCCCGTCGACGACGATCCGCTTGGTGCGCAGCGTCACGGCGTCACCGCCAGGGCGCTCGAACTCGCTCTCGAACAGGTGGACACCCTGGAGCGCCACGGCGGCCTCGTCGCGTTGCTCGTAGCCAGCGCCCTGGACGAACAGCTCCGGGTCGGTCTTGCCGGCCATATCGTCCCGGGACCGGCCCGTCAGTTCCTCGCCGGCACGGTTGACCAGCAAATAGCGCTTGGTTTCGACGTCCTTGACGAAGAGCATGGCGGGAAGATGATCGACAACGGTGTCGAGGAATGCCTTGGCCTGTTCCCGTTCACGTTCCAGCATCTTGCGAGCCGACGCGTCGCGGATGATCCCGGCGAAGTTGTGACCGGTTTCTATCGAACCCCAGCGCGCCAGTGACAACTCGATCGGGAACTCGGTGCCGTCGATGCGCTTGGCGGTCAGCTCGACCGCCTTGCCGACCAGCGTGGTAGGCCCGCCTCCAGATGCGCGTGCGAAGCCGCGGTGATGGGCGGCAGCGTGAGCCTTGGGCAGGATGATGTCGAGCGACCCACCGACCGCCTGGGAGGATGGATAGCCGAACATCGTCTCCGCGGCCCGGTTCCAGAAGGTGATCAAGCCCTTGCCGTCGACGCAGAGGATCGCGTCCGAGGTGACATCGACGACCTGGGTCGCGATCTCGCCGATCTGCCGATACCGACGCGCCTCAATCAGGCCGATGACGATCCCGGCAAGATCGGCAAGCGCCCTGAGTTGTTCGGGCGGCACCTCAGCCCGTGGCTGGCGATCAAGGACGCACAGCGTGCCGAGACAATGACCGTCACGGGTGATGATCGGCGCACCAGCATAAAAGCGGAAGCCGTCAGGACCAAGGGTTAGCGGGTTCCCTTCGCATCGTACATCGGCGTGAGTGTCGAGGATGACGACCGGCTCGGCCGATTCCAGCGCCAGAGTACAAAAAGCATGCTCTCGGGGCGCTTCCGCAGCAGGGATGCAGACGCGCGACTTGAACCAGGCGCGTCGGTCGTCGACCAGACTGACCGCTGCGCTCTCGCTGCCAAGCGCGAGCGCCGCGAGCCGTGTGACCTCGTCGAAGTCCCGCTGGGAAGGCGTATCGAGGATCGCCATGTTCCAGAGAGCGGTAAGCCGGCTTGTCTCGGCCGCATCGCTCAGGGAGGTGGTGAAGGTCATGCATCCAGAATGGCATAGGGGCATTGGCAATCTGTTAACGTTGACCCGCTAACCGACGATCATCTCGCTCACCCGTCGTTCCAGTTCGGGGACGTTCATGCCCTCGTCGAGATGTCCGCCGCCTACTGCCGCGTTGGCGGCGTAGCCGGTAACGAGCAGCACCTTCAGGTCCGGTCGCGTAACACGACCGGCATCGGCGACCTGACATCCGTTTAGGCCGCCAAGCAAGCGACATCGGTGACGAGAAGGTCGATCCGCTTGTCGGTTTGCAGCAGTGCAACGCCCAATGGGCCATTGCTGTCCGTCAGCTGGCTGACCGCGCGCTTCCCAGGAGGATCATGTTTTGAGAAAAGGTGAGGTGGTGGGAATGGGACCGCCTAAGTAATGCATACTGACGTGGGCACGCGATCTTATATAGACCGAGCGGCCGCGCCTGCCTTTGTAATCTTTGGCTTAAGCGAGCCAAATGCAAAGTAATGGTAGTTAAATCTCCAGGTCGATTGCTGATCAAGACGATGCCACCCAAGTCTTATTAAGCAATGAGGGGACGTTAGCTTTCTAGCTTTCTTAGTAGACAAAATTGAAGGCTCCTGTCGCTACCTGCTCCGGATGGTCGATCGGGCATCCCGATCGATATGAAGATAAGAAACGGTGAATTCTGCCGCATACTCTAGTTTACGACGATCGGGAATTTTTATCCGTCTACCGTCGCGAAAGACCAGAGCTTCTTCATTCAGCTCCTTGAGCATGCGATTGACGTGGACAGCGGTGAGCCCGAGAGCGTCGCCGATCTGCTCCTGAGTCAACGGAATATCGTATTGCGTACCATTGGAGATGCCAGCCGCATCGATGCGGGCAGCCATCTCGCATAGCAGATGTGCAACGCGGGTCTTCGCTGGCCGTCGTCCCATGTTGAGCAGCCATTCGTTGCTGATTGATGCTTCAAGCAATGTGGTCTTCATGATGGCTTCCGTGATCCTTGGACGTTCGAGAACAGCCCGCCGGAATACATCACGTGGGATCGACACCATCTCCACAGGGGTCAACGCCTGGGTGCTATGGTCGGCCCATCCAAAGAAGAGGGTCGAGCATGATATTGCCTCTCCGGGGATCTGGATGGCGACGATTTGACGGCCGCCGGAGCGGGCCAGCTTGTGGCGCTGCGCGAAGCCAGAGACGAGGATAAGATGATCGTGCGCAGGTTCGCCCTCCCGTAGGAGGAAGGCGCCCGCATTCGCCGTGCGTCTGGTGAGCGGTAGCCGCGTCAAAGCTCGACGATCCTCCTCGTCCAGTTCAGCATGGCGTCCGAACTGGCGCATCATCATCTCGAGCGCGGCTTCTGACACCTTGTCGTTCCCTACCCCTGCTGCTGTCCATTCTGAGGACCGGCTTGCGCCTCCTCATCATAGCGGCCGCTATGAGCCTGAATACTGTTTTGCATCTCCTCGAGCAGACCAAGGGATTTCTGCAGGATCCTCGCCGGCTCCTTCTCTTCTGCCGCACTCTCCGCCTTCACCTGCTTAGCACTCTCGATCGCCTCAAGCGCTTGCGCCTTTGTCAGCGCCTTGTTGTCGAGGCTATGGATGAGGCTTTCGATCAGGAGGAGCGCAGCCTGCCCCTGTGCATAGGGCAACGGATTGTGGTCGTCGCGAAACGAGGAGTCGGCGGTTGACGTGTCGTTGGTCATTCCAATACCGGTTGGTGGTTGAGCTCGACCGCTGGCTATCAAGGCCGACTGGACGCTGGCAAGACCCCTTCAACAAGCGTCGGCTGAGCATGGAAACCTGATTTCTGCGCGGTTTACCATCGAGGTTTCCATTGCCAACGACGGCACCGTGCAGGCTTGAAACTAGATCCTCAGGGCGGTTAATCAGACCGAAAGCGCCATAATCGAAGACACACACCA
Source organism: Sphingomonas sp. PsM26 (assembly GCA_030433805.1). GTDB lineage: Bacteria > Pseudomonadota > Alphaproteobacteria > Sphingomonadales > Sphingomonadaceae > Sphingomonas. The sequence continues at coordinate 14,855 of JARUXA010000039.1, forward strand.
TGACCAACCTGTCGCTTGAAGCCGAGATCGCGCGACTACGTTCGGCACTGACTCAGGCCGGGATTGACCCGGATGCCACTCGTGGTCGATCGATAAGCGCGTCGGGTCCGCCTGACGATCAATCAGTTGATCGGGTATCATGGCAGCGCTCGATCTTCGACAGCGCTATCGACTTTGCCATCATCGTTACCGATCCAAGCGGCATCGTGATTGACTGGAACCGTGGCGCCGAGAACGTGATGGGGTGGGCCGCGGCTGAGATGCGCGGCGAGCATGCAGAGCGCTTCTTCACACCAGAAGATCGAGCCAACGGCCGTGTAGGCCATGAGATGGCAAAAGCCCTCGCCGAGGGGCGAGCGACTGACGAACGCTGGCATCTGCGCAAGAGCGGAGAACGCTTCTGGGCATCGGGTGAGATGATGCCGCTCCTCAATGAGAAGGGGCAGCATCTGGGCTTCGTCAAGATCTTGCGTGATCGGACGGACGAGCATCTGGCTGGGTCCGCGCTGCAGAAGGCTCAGGACCGTTTTCAGACGATCCTGGATACGATCGAAGCGGCATTCGCGATCGTCGAGGTCAAGTTCGACGCCGAAGACAAGCCGATCAACTACCGGTTCGTTGAAGCGAACCCCGCATTCGAACGGCAGTCAGGTGTCAACCTTCGCGGCAAATGGGTGACCGAGTTCGCTCCGAATCTCGAGGAATTCTGGTTCGAGACATACGGTCACGTGGCGAAGACGGGAGAGCCGACCAATTTCGAAAGCTACGCCGAAGCATTTAAACGCTGGTTTGACGTGCGCGCCGTTCGGGTCGGAGATCCCGCGGATCGCCAGATCGCCATCTTCTTCAACGATGTGACCGAACGCCGCCAGGCCGAGGAGCGCCTGAAGGTCAGCGAAGCGCTTGCACTACAAAACATCGAACGGGTGCAACTTGCCCTCGAAGCGGGGGGCGATAATCGGCGCATGGCACTGGGACGTTTCCGCAGACCAGTTTACCGTTGATCAGCCCTTCGTTCGAGCGTTCGGACTAGACCCAGAACTTGGTCTAAGCGGCATCACGCTGGACCAGATCGTGGAGTCCGTGCACCCAGACGATCAGCCAGGCTTGCGAACCGATATCGCCGAAGCTGTCATCAAAGGGGGATCGTACGCGCGTCAGTATCGGGTTCGCCGCGCGGATGGAAAGTATCACTGGATTGAGGCGAGTGGTCGGATCGATCGGGGGCCAGATGGATCCGCGCTGACGTTCCCGGGCGTGCTGATAGACGTGGAGGAGAAGCGGGCGGTCGAGGCGGAGCGCGACCGAGCGATTGCCGATCTAAAGGCGTTGAACGAGACGCTTGAGCAACGCGTTGCCGCCCGATCCGCCGAACTCATGAAGACCGAGGACGCGCTTCGCCAATCCCAGAAGGTGGAAGCGATTGGTCAGCTGACTGGAGGGGTCGCTCACGATTTCAACAACCTACTGACGGTGATCCGTGGATCGGTGGATCTGCTCCGTCGGCCAAATATCTCCGACGAAAGGCGTAAGCGCTACATTGATGCCATCGCCGACACGGCGGACCGCGCGACCAAGCTGACCGGGCAGCTCCTCGCCTTCGCACGCCGCCAGTCACTGACGCCCGAGGTTTTCGAAGTGACGGAAAGCGTGAGGACGCTCAGCGACATGCTGCGCACGCTGGCGAGCGCCCGCATCAAGTTGTCGCTAAGGCTGCCTTCGGAGCCTTGCTTCGTGGACGCCGACCGAAGCCAGTTCGACACCGCCATCGTCAACATGGCGGTGAATGCTCGCGATGCCATGAAAGGCGAAGGCGAGCTTACCATATCGGTGGGAACCGACTCGAGAATGCCGTCGATACGATCGCATCCGCCAGTAGAGGGCGAGTTCGTGACCGTCACCCTGCACGACGACGGTCCGGGCATCTCGGCTGACAAGCTCAAACAGATCTTCGAGCCGTTCTTCACGACCAAGGCCGTGGGCGAGGGAACCGGTCTGGGGCTCAGTCAGGTATTTGGCTTCACCAAGCAGTCCGGTGGCGACATCTTCGTTAACAGCGTCGAGGGTGAGGGCGCCACCTTCACTATGTATCTCCCGAGAGTCGAGGGCATCGACGGGGCCGCTGCCGAAGCCGGAGACAATTCGCTTCCCTTGGGTGATGGCGCCTGCATACTTGTCGTCGAGGACAATGCTGAGGTCGGCATGTTCGCGACCCAGGCACTGGCGGAACTCGGCTACAACACTGTGCTGGCGATGGATGGCCCCAAAGCGCTCGCCGAGTTGGCGAGCGGTGCGACCAGGTTCGACGTCGTCTTTTCCGACGTGATGATGCCGGGCATGTCTGGAATTGAGCTCGCCGGCGAGATCGGCCGCATTTACCCGGACCTGCCAGTCGTTCTGACGAGCGGATACAGTGAGATTTTGGCACAAGGCGGAGCGACGGGGTTCGATCTGCTACATAAGCCTTACTCGATAGACGGGCTTGCACGGATGCTTCGGAAGGTGAGGCGGCGCTAAACATTATTAGCATGCTGCGCGCACGTTGACCCAAACGTCTTCGTGCGGCGACATCATCATCGGCGGCTCGTTCCTCAGGAGCCGTTGATGCGGTGAGACAAAGCCGGCAAGCCACGCCAGGAACCTATTGAGAGCGTAGTCGCATCCAGCAGCCGCCGGACATGGCTGATCTCCTTTGGGATCTTGGCCAAAAAGCGGAAGTCGTCAGGCACCGACGCCGCCCGACGCGCTTAGGTGCCTCGTCTATGCGGCCTGTGGAACGAGATGTTGACCTCGAGGCAGGGCATCACGCGGCGTGACGCTCCAGTGCCGTTCCTTTCGCTTGAAACGAGGGCCTGTCATTTGGCGGGATCGCCCAGCCGGAGGTTCCGGTCAGCGGCTACATAGGCCACCTACCCCGCACGACCTAAACCGTTCCATCATCGGGGTTCCTCGCTACGCAGTACGCGTCGTTTCGGAACCAGTTCGAACGGCCGTTGATTTCACTACCAAGGAGAAGGTCCATGGCTGACGACAAGAGCAAGCGCGGCGCGGGCGACCGCGCCCGGGTTGCCGGAGGGGAAGGCTACGAAGTGAGCTACTTCGCCCGAAGGCACGACATCACCAGACAGCAGGCGGAAGACCTCATCAAGGAGGTGGGTAACGATCGCGAGAAGCTCGACGAGGCCGCCGCGAAGCTCAAGAAGGCCAAGTGACCAAGGTTCGTCCCGAACCTCCCGGCCCGCCCGGCCGCACCCTGCTCGTAGTGCATCCGGGACGCTGATCACATGGCACGGAGGCACAGCAGCTCTGATGAGGCAGGCGCTTCGGGAGGTCCAAGAGCTGGCGCTTCAACGCCTCCGTTCCAACCCGTGCAGCTCGCCACACTGGTCGACCAGGTGCCCGCGGGAAACCGCTGGCTCTAAGAGATGAAGTACGACGGCTACCGCTGTCTACCCAGTGTCAGCGGCGGCTCAGTCGCACATCGCTCAGGCATCCTGACCCACAAATGGTCATTCAGGTGCCATTCCCCGCCTCCCCCTTTCGGACATTCGTTCATATTTGCGGAAGGTAATGCCGTAAGCGCTCTACCGCCTGAAGCTACGGCGGCTTTCCCAAAAGGGATTGAGTTATGGGGACGCGTGGGCGCTCCCAAAACCAGGCAAGAGTATGAAAACGGGAAACGATCGACGACGATTAACTGATGCTGCTAACGCTCGGTCTCTTAACTCCGTGAGGTCAATCACCATGAAAATCAGTGCCCGCAATCAAATTTCAGGTCGCGTTGCTAGCATCCATCCAGGAGCCGTGAACGGATCGGTCAAGGTGGATATCGGGAACGGCATCGTCATCACCGCCAACATTACCGAGGAGGCGATAGCCGACCTCGCGCTCAGCGAGGGCGACCAGGTAACGGTTCTGATCAAGGCGAGCGATGTGCTGATTGGAAAATGATGTAAGCGGCGCTGGGGTGAGGGTCGAAGCTGCATCCCGTGCGCCGTGACACTTATTGCCCGCGACCGGTTATGACCAATGTGCAGGCCACTAGACGTGGCCGGCATGGAGACGAGCAATTGGCTATTGATGGACCGCTGAAGGTCAATGTTCAGATACTGAGAAGTTCGGATCCAGCGATCGGGCCAGGCAAGGCGCTTGTCCTCGAGGCCATTGGTCGTACTGGTTCCATCTCTGCTGCCGGACGCGAACTTAAAATGAGCTACCGGCGTATCTGGTTATTAGTCGACAGCCTCAATCATGCATGGATAGAGCCGGTAGTTGAAACCCGTGTCGGCGGGGGAAAATCAGGTGGGGCCCAGCTTACTGCGTTTGGTGAGCGGGTGCTGGCCAGCTACCGCGGCATCGAGGAGCGTATGGTCGCCGCAGCCCGTGGCACAGACTTCGATTGGTTGGTCGACGCTCTTAAACCTGCAGACGAAACCGGCAGGTAGTCGCGACGCTTGATCCACCCGTTCGCTGCCCGAACCGAACGGCTCGCTACCGGTAGCCACCGGCAATTACCGGGGCCGAACGGCTTTGCCGCATCGGCCCTCGTCAGGACCGTGTTACTAGGTCGCTCCCCCATGTCGGCAAGGAACCTGGCATAATCGTGGGACCACA
>JARUXA010000003.1 GCA_030433805.1 Sphingomonas sp. PsM26
GGGGGCCCGGGGGGGGGTGCCGGCGCGGTGGGGCGTTTTTGGGGGGGGGCGGGGCCCCCCCCCGCCCCCCCCCCCCGCCCCCGCCCGGCGCGCCGCCCCCCCCGGCAGGGGGCGGAGAAGCGACCGCTTAGTTGATCGCGGCGTGAACCGTGGCGACCGCCTTCATCACCGCGCCGATGCGGACCGATGTCTGGATCGCCTCGGCGGTGGCGCCGGCCTTCTTCAGGATCTGCTCGTGCGAATCGATGCACATACCGCAGCCGTTGATCGCGCTGACCGCGAGGCTGAACAGTTCGAAATCGACCTTGTCGATCCCCGGCTGGCCGATCACGTTCATCCGCAGCTTGGCGGGCATGTTCTGATATTCCGCATTCCCGGCAAGATGCGTGAAGCGATAATAGACGTTGTTCATCGCCATCACCGCCGCCGCTGCACGCGATGCGTTGGCCGCCTCGGGGGTCAGCTTGCCCGCGACTTCGGCTTCGGCGGCATCGACCAGCGGCTTGTAACCGGTGGCATGCGCGCAGGCGAGGAACAGGCCGAACTTCTGCTGGTCGGGCAGATGCGCCTCATTGAGCAGCGATCCGACGTTGAGGCGGATGTCCTTGGCGAAATCCGGGAGCGTCCCGGCGAAATCCTTGAGTGACATGGGGGGTCTTCTTTCTTGCTCCCCTCCCGTCTGCGGGAGGGGTCAGGGGAGGGCCTGGACATAGAAAAGGGGCGCCCGTTCCCGGCACGCCCCTCCCCTAGCCCCTGCCGCAAAGCGGGAGGGGGACTTCGCTTACGCCGCGAGCTGGAGGACGTCGTCGCCCTTGTTCCAGTTGCACGGGCAGAGCTCGTCGGTCTGCAGCGCATCGAGCACGCGGAGCGTCTCGGCCGGGTTGCGGCCGACGTTCAGGCCGTTGACCTGGACTGCCTGGATGACGTTGTCCGGATCGACGATGAAGGTCGCACGGAACGCGACATGCTCGTTCTTGTCGAGAATGCCGAGCTGCGAGGCGAGCACGCCGCCGTTATCCGCGAGCCACGGAAAGTCCGCTGCCGCCAGATCCGGGTCGGACTTGCGCCAGGCGAGGTGGACGTGCGCGGTGTCGGTCGATGCGCCGATGAGAACCGCATCGCGATCCTCGAAGTCGCCCTTCAGGCCGGCATAGCCGACGATCTCGGTCGGGCAGACGAAGGTGAAATCCTTCGGCCAGTAGAACAGGACCTTCCACTTGCCGGGGAACGCATCCTGGCTGAGCGTCTCGCCTGCCGGAAGCGCGCTGGTGCCTTGCTGGACGGGAACGGTGAAGTCGGGGAGCTTGTCGCCGATGGTCAACATGATGGTGGCCTCCTGGTTGAATTGGGGCCTCTCACCAGCATCCTCAAAAAGCGCCGCTTTGCCGCGTCGTCTCGTTGCCATCTTCATATAGGGCCTAGTTTAATCGATCCAAGTGGTTATTTATCCACCAGTGATCGATTGGAGCAATGAGTGGCGACCTACCTACCGACGTTGAAACAGCTGCAATATCTCGTGGCGTTGCAAGACCACGGGCATTTCGGACGCGCGGCGGAATCGTGTTTCGTGACGCAATCGACCCTGTCCGCTGGGCTTCGCGAGCTCGAAACGCTGATCGGCGTGACACTGGTGGAGCGCACGCGGCGAGTCGTTCGGTTCACCCCGCTCGGCGAACGGATCGCCGAAAAGGCGCGCCGGGTGCTGCGCGAAGCCGATGAGCTTGGCGACATGGCGCGCGCTGCCGGTCGGCCATTGTCGGGGGAGATGCGGATGAGCGTGATCCCGACGATCGCGCCGTTCATGCTGCCGCGCATTCTCCCGCGGCTGCGGCGCGACTATCCCGACCTCAAGCTGTTCCTTCGCGAGGAGCCCAGCGGGCCGGCGTGCGAGGGGCTACATCATGGCCGTGCGGATTGCGTGCTGCTCGCACTGCCCTTCGCCTGTGGCGAGGTGGACTCGGAAGTTCTTTTCGAGGATCGACTGTTCGTGGCGGGCGCGCCCGACGAGATGGGCGATGCCACGCTCGCGATGCCGGCGGGCGAGATCGACGAGACCCGGCTGCTGCTGCTGGAGGACGGGCATTGCCTGAAGGACCATGCGCTATCTGCCTGCGCGCGCCCCGAATTGCGCGCCGAAGCGACGATGCTCGGCACCTCGCTCCACACGATCGTGCAGATGATCGACAATGGATTGGGGCTGACGATGCTGCCCGAAATGGCGCTCAAGGCGGGGATCCTCGACCATACTGGACTGATCGCCCGGCCGCTCGACGCGAGCAGTCCGTCGCGCAAGATCGCGCTTGTGTGGCGGCGGGGTTCGCCGCGGGAGAAGGACTTCCAGCTGCTCGCCACGGCGCTGGCGGACGCGGCCTGACGAAACCATTTCGTTGCTCAACCGTATTTATGCTGCGCCGCCCCCAGGGGTCGCCATCATTTTCACGGAGAGCCTTATGACCCTCAAGAACACAATCTATGCCACGGCAATGGCCAGCGCCCTTGCAATCGGCGCTGCTGCCACCGCGCAGACCGCAACGCCCCCGGGTGCGCCCGCAACCGGCATGCAGCAGGCCCCTACCGCGCCCACGACCGGCACGCAGACCGCACCCGCACAGGGCGCGCCGAACGCTGGCGCACCGGCAGCAGGCACACCCGCCGCCCCGGCTGCAACGACCAACCCGACCGTCGGTGGTGCCGCAATGGACGCGACCAAGACGATCACGGACAACGCAGCGGCTGCGCCGAACCTCAGCACGCTGGTGAGCGCAGTCAAGGCAGCCGGCCTTGCGACGACGCTGTCGGGCACGGGTCCGTTCACGGTGTTCGCGCCGACCAACGATGCATTTACGCGTCTGGCACCGGGCACGGTCGACACGCTGATGAAGCCCGCCAACAAGGCGACGCTGGCCAAGGTCCTGACGTATCACGTCGTCCCGGGCACGATCACGCTCGCCGACTTGCAGCAGAAGGCGACCGCCGGTGGCGGGAAGGTCGTGCTGACCACGGTCGAGGGTGAGCCGCTGACCGTCGAGATCGCCAACGGCGCAGTCGCGCTGACCGACGTCAACGGCAACAAGAGCTATGTCGAAACGCCGGACGTCCGCCAGTCGAACGGCGTCGTCCATGTTGTCAACGGCGTGGTCCTGCCGAAGCTGAACTAAGCCTTCCACCGCGCGGCGGCGGCATCGTCGCTGTCGCGCGGTTCTACCCAACTGGTCGCGCCCCCGCGCGTTTCCTTCTTCCAGAAGGGCGCCTCGGTCTTCAGGCGATCGATCAGGAACGCGCAGGCCTCGAGCGCCGCGCCACGGTGCCGCGCCGCGGTTCCCACGAACACCACGATCTCCCCCGGATGCATGTCGCCGACACGGTGCGTGATCCGTGCATCGATCAGGTCCCACCGCGCGATCGCGCCATCCGCAAGCGCCTCAAGCGCGGCTTCCGTCGCGCCGGGATAATGTTCTAGCGACAGCGTCGCGACATTGTCGTCGCTGCGGACGAGCCCGACGAACGTCGCAATGCCCCCCGCCCCGCTCGCCGAAATCGCAGCGAACTCACCACCGGCGTCGATGATCGCTTCGCTGACCGTGACCGTCATCATGCGCGCGTCACCCGCCCGTGACTGGAGGAAAGATTGCGACTTCGCGTGCGTTGCCCAGCGGCGCATCGAGCGCGACGAACACCTGATCCACCGCCGCGCGCAGCCGTTGCCGGTCGACGAAGGCGGCGGCATGCACCGCGCTGTCCGCCGCCAGCCAGTCGATCAGCTGCGCGACCGTGGTCACGGTCTCCGGCGGCGAGACGGTCTCGCTCGCCTTCCCGATCCGTTCACGCACCCAGGCGAAATACAGCAACTCTATCGTCAAGGTTCAGTCCATATGCTTCAGGCCGACGCGCAGGTAATCCCAGCCCGTCACCAGGGTGAGCGCTGCCGCGCCCCATAGGGTGATCAGCCCGACCTGATCGACCCACGGATAGGCGGTGAGCGCCCCGCCGAGGATCAACGCGCCGAGCGACACGAGCTGCAGCGTCGTCTTCCACTTGGCGAGTTTCGACACCGGCACGGAGACCTGCAACTGCGCCAAGAACTCGCGCAGCCCCGACACCGCGATTTCGCGCAGCAGGATCACGAGCGCTGCGATCTGGTGAATGCCCGGGATGATCGCGGGTTCCGGTCCGCGCGTGCCGACCAGCAGCAGGATGACGGCAGCGACCATGATCTTGTCCGCGATCGGATCGAGGAAGACGCCGAGCTTCGACACCGTGCCTTGCGTCCGCGCCAAATAGCCGTCGAAATAATCGGTGATTCCCATCAGGCAGTACAGCACGAACCCTGCTGCATAGCCGTCGAGCCAGTCCGGCCACCACAGGAACCACGCGAGCAGGGGGATCGCGACGATACGCGACAGGGTGAGGAGGTTGGGGAGCGTCAACACCCGCCTGCTCTAGCTCTGTGGGCCGCGCGGCGAAAGCCCGCGATGGTAAATCGTGTCGCCCAAGGGGTTTGCCGATTGGGGGTTTGCAGATTGGCGGGTTGCCGCTTGGCGGAAGGGTGGGCTATGGAGCGGGCTTATTCCCGCCACATCGAGGCAACGATCCCATCATGCACAACGCGCTCGGCTTGCTGAAGGAGCGCCGTTTTCTCCCGTTGTTCGTCACCCAGTTCCTCGGCGCGCTCAACGACAATCTGTTCAAGACGGTGATGGTGCAGTTCGCGATCTACAAGATCTTCGCGGACCCCAAGCTGGAACAGAATTTTACGGCATTGGCGACAGCCCTCGGCATCCTTCCGTTCTTCCTGTTCTCCGCGCTCGCGGGGCAACTGGCGGACACGAACGACAAGGCCAAGATCATCCGCATCGTGAAGACGGCGGAGATCCTGATCATGATCGTCGGCGCCGGGGGGCTGCTGCTCGCATGGACCGGCTATTCGACCGTCGGGCTGGTGATGATGCTGTTTTCCACGCTGTGCTTGGGGATCCACTCCGCTTTCTTCGGGCCGATCAAATACGCGATCCTGCCGCAGCATCTGCATGAGGACGAAGTCCTCGGTGGTACCGGTCTGGTTGAATCCGCGACCTATATCGCGATCCTGCTGGGCACGATCCTCGGTGGCTTCATGGCGGTGCAACACGCCGCGATCGCGGTTCTAACGATTGCGGTAGTCGGCTGGCTGGTCTCGTTCAAGGTCCCCCCGGCCGCGCGCGAGGGCAAGGAACTCGTCGTCAACTACAACCCGTTCACGTCCTCCTGGCGGCTGATCTCGGGGACGATGCACATCCGCCGCCTGTTCCTCGCGATCTGCGCGATCAGCTTCTTCTGGACGATGGGGTCGATCCTGATCATCGTCTTCCTGCCGCTGGCGAAGAACGTGCTGACCGCGAACAACCACGTCTTCACGCTGATGACCGCGCTGTTCTCGATCGGCGTCGCGGTCGGATCGGTGCTGATCAACTCGCTGCTCAAGGGGCATACCTCGGCCAAATACGCGCCCGCCTCGGTGCTCGCGATGGGTGGGTTCGTGGTGTTGTTCTCGCTGCTCGTGCGCGGCTGGCCGGTGGCACCGGTTGGCACGCTGTACGATCTGGCGAGCTTCATCGCGATCCCGCGCGCGATCCTGCTGGTGTCGGTGCTGATGGGGATCGCGATCACCGGCGGGATGTTCGTCGTGCCGCTGTACGCATTCCTGACGACGACGGTGTCGAAGGACGAGACCGCCCGCACCGTGGCGGCGAACAACGTCGTCAACGCGGGCGCGATGACGATTGGCGCGCTCGGCGTGCAGGGGCTGACGTTGCTGGGCGTGACGCCCGACAACATGCTGCTGGTGGTCGCGGCGATGTGCCCGGTCTCGGCGTGGATCGCATGGAAGCTCCACGTTGCCTGTGATTGACCGGGCCTGCGATTGACCGGTCCGGGCTACGCCGGGCCGGACGCGCGCCTTAAAAGATGAACGTGTAGAAGCAGACGAAGAAGGCGGAGAAGCTCAGTACGAAGAGCTTCACGTCCTCCTCGTCGCGCACGCGAGTCCGCGCGAGGCGCTGAGCGGCGACGGCCTGTCGGAAAGGATGGCGGGCGCCGGATGCGGGAAGCGGGAGGGTGCGTTGCATGATGCTAGTTAACGCTTTGTTTACGATTTCATCCAGCATCCGTTGCGGTTAACGGGCGTCCGAAATCGGGACTCTATACCCGCCCAAATCCGCTACGCATCCGCCCACCACACGACCTGTCGCAATAGTTCACTGACGGATCAGCTTGTTAAGACGTCGTTGACCAACGGTCGTGTTAACCAGTGGCATGAGTATCCGGCGTATCCCCTCCGAACATACGGTGGCGTTCCTGTTGGGCGTCGTGTTCTTCGCGGTGGCCACGGCGTCGGTCAGCTTCGCGCGGTTCGATGGCGGAGTCGCCTATGTCTGGGGTGCCGCCGGACTGTTGCTGGCACGCCTGGTGACCTTGCCGGTCAACCGCTGGCATTTGCCCTTGCTGTGGTGTGGGCTGGGTTGCGTGCTGGAAATCGCGGTGTTCGGGCTCGGCTGGCGCGCGGTTCCGGCGCTGACGCCGGTGCTGCTGCTCGAACCGGTCCTTGCGGCGATGCTGCTCCGCCGCGTGCTGGGGCCGGGGCTGCACATCGCGACGGTGCGCGGCATGCTGTGGTTCATCGGGCTTGCCGGGATCGTCGGGCCGCTGGTGTCGGGGGTGTTCGCCGGCGCGATCGTCGTTTTCTACGCAAACGCACCGTATTGGACCAACCTGCTCCACTGGGTCGTCGCACACGGGCTCGGCGCGGTGCTGGTCACGCCGATCGCTTATGTCGCGTTCAATCCGGAATGGATCGGCCGTATCAGCCATTGGAAACGCAGCGACCTGTTCGCGAACACCGCGCTGTTGCTGGTGGTCGCGGCAACGTCGGTGTTCGTCTTCTACCAGAAGACCGCGCCGATCCTGTTCCTGCCGCTGCTCCCTATGGTGCTGGCGACGGTTCGCGGCGGACGGATGGCGGCGATCGCCAGCGTCATCATCGTTGGCGCGACCGGCGCGGTGCTGACCGCGCAGGGCCGCGGCCCGATCAACCTGATGCCGGGATCGACGGGTGAGAAGACGTTGCTGCTGCAGGGGTTCATCGCCTGCACCGTCCTGCTCGTGCTGCCGGTCGCGTCGCTGCTGACGCAACGCCGGATCATCGCGGAACGCTGGCGCGAGAGCGAGGCGCGCTATCGCACGATCGCCGACAGCCTTGGCGACGCGATCATCGACGTCGCCGCCGACGGGACGATCCGCTACGCATCGTCCGCGATCGCGGGAATGACCGGCCTGCCGTCGGATGAAGTCGTGGGCAGCAGCGCGCAGGACTTCATCTTCGCCGACGACGCGCCGACCGTCGCCGAAGCCTATCGCCAGGCGCTGGAGACTCCGGGCCGGGCGGTCATCGTGCAATATCGCGGCGCACCCGTCGACGACGGCGAGCGTCGCTGGTTCGAGGCATCGATCCGCGCGGTGACCGCGCAGGGCGAGGCGCTTGGCATCGTCGGGTCGATCCGCGACATATCGGACCGCAAGAGCCTGGAACTGTCGCTGACCCGCGAGGCCCGGCTCGACCCGCTCACCGGGCTGGCGAACCGGCGCGCGTTCCTCGAGCAGCTCGAACAGCGTTGCGCGGCGACGCCCTCCGCCTCACCCAACGCGCGCGCGGGGAGCCTCGCGATCCTCGATCTCGATCATTTCAAGCGGATCAACGATCGCTTCGGCCATCCGGCGGGCGATGCCGTGCTCCAGGCGGTGGCGACCGAAGCGATGCGCTTCTGCCGCAGCCATGATCTGGTCGCGCGGATCGGGGGCGAGGAGTTCTGCGTCATCTTCGGCGGCGCGACCATGGCGGATGCCGAGACCGCTGCGGACCGTCTGCGGCAGGCGATCCGCGCGCTGCGGATCCCGATCGGCGACGACCAGACGATCACGGTCACCGCGAGCATCGGCCTGGCCGAGATCGTCCCCGGCGGTGCCGCGCCCGAGATCCTCAAGCGGGCCGATACCGCGCTGTACGAAGCCAAGCGGCACGGGCGCGACCAGTTGCGGATCGCTGCGTAAAGCCGTTGGCGACGGCGAAAAGGTCCCCTAAGCAACGGGAATGATGAGCCCCTTCCCCCGTCGCCGCAGCCATTCCCTCCGTCGTCTCGCGGCATTGCTCGCGGTTTCCACGGCGATCCCGCTCGCGCCCGTCGCCGCCCAGATGAAGACCGACGCCGCGCGGATCGAACAAAGCGTCCGCACGCTCGCGTCGGACACGTTCGAAGGCCGCGCACCGGGGACGCGTGGCGAGGACCGGACGCTTGGCTATCTGATCGCGCGGTTCCAGTCGCTCGGGCTCGAGCCCGCCGGGACCGATGGCGGCTGGGTCCAGAAGGTCCCGCTGATCCACACCCGGCTCGGCACGCCGCGGACGATGCGTTTCGATGCGGCCAAGGGTCCAATGCCGGTCGAGCAATCGAAGGAGATCTACGTCTCCACCATCCGCCCCGATGATGCGGCCAAGATCGCCGCCGCGCCGGTCGTTTTCGTCGGCTACGGCGTGACCGCGCCCGAGCGCAAGTGGGACGATTTCAAGGGCACCGACGTCAAGGGCAAGGTCGTCGTGATCCTGGTCAACGACCCCGATTTCGCCGCCGCCAAGGGCGAGCCCGTCGCGGGGACATTCGGTGGCCGGACGATGACCTACTATGGTCGCTGGACCTACAAGTTCGAGGAAGCCGCACGGCAGGGCGCGATCGGCGCGCTGATCGTCCACGATACGCCGGGCGCGGGCTATGGCTGGAACGTCGTGGTCAGCAGCGGTGGTGAGAATTACGACATCGTGCGCGATCCGTCCAAGCTGACCAGCCTCGCGCTGCAGGGCTGGATCGAGGGCGACGCCGCAGCGCGCGTCTTCGCAGCGGGCGGGCTCGATCTCGCCAGGATGCGGATCGAGGCGCGCAAGGCGAGCTTCCGTCCGGTGCCGCTCAAGGGCGTGACCTTCACCGCCGACGTGCCCGTCCAGCACGAGCAGGTCGACAGCTACAACGTGCTCGCGCGCATCCCCGGGACCGAGCGGCCCGACGAAGCGGTGATGTTCGGCGCGCATTGGGACGCATACGGGTCTGGCAAGCCCGATGCGCAGGGACGGATCTACCGCGCGGGCGCGAATGACGATGCGCTCGGCATCGCAGGCTTGTTCGAGATCGCGCGCAACATGAAGGCCGCGACCCCGCCAAAGCGCAGCGTCGTGTTCGCCGCCTGGACCGCGGAGGAACGCGGACTGCTCGGATCGGAATATTATGCGACGCATCCGACCATTCCGATGGCGAAGACCGTCGCCAATCTGACGATCGACATCCTGCAAACCGCGGGGGCCGCGAAAGACGTCGTGCTGGTCGGCGCGGGGCAGAACAGTCTGGAGGACGACATGGCACGCGTCGCGGCGACGCAGGGACGGCACGTCACGCCCGAGGGCTTGCCCGAGCGCGGGCTATTCTACCGCGCAGATCACTTCTCCTTCGCCAAGCAGGGCGTGCCGACGCTATTGCTGATGGGGATCGCGGGGGCATCCGACATCAAGCAGGGCGGCGTCGCGGCGGGGCAGGCGTGGATCGATGCCTATACCGGCAAATGCTACCATCAGGCCTGCGATGCGTGGAGCAGCGACTGGAAGCTGGACGGGGCGGTGCAGGACATCGACCTGATCGGCACGATCGGTACGCAGCTTGCAAATTCGACCGCCTGGCCGACGTGGAAAGCCGGGTCCGAATTCAAGGCAATCCGCGACAAGACCCGCCCGACGCGCTGAGCACTTCGGCACCCCGCGGCTTGTCTCGGGGGCCGCGGTCGGTTGCGCTGGCACGCGCTGCCTTACCTTGAAGCTCTTCCCCGGCGAAGGCCGGGGCCCAGTAGCGGAGGTCGTCGTAGCTTGGCGCAACGCGCGCATTGCGACCGTCTCGCTCCTGGGCCCCGGCCTTCGCCGGGGAAGCAAAAAAGAAGATTACGAAACGCTGGATTCCTACCTTCGCGGGAAAACGGGGAATACTGACCAGGTCTGCGCTGCCTCACCCAGAAGTCCTTCCCCGGCGAAGGCCGGGGCCCAGGAGCGAAGGTGGTCGTAACTCGGCGCAACGCGCGCATTACGACTGTCTCACTCCTGGGCCCCGGCCTTCGCCGGGGAAGCAAAGCTAAGAGGGTGCGGGGATTGGAACCGGTGAACGTCCGCATCGATCACCCCCCCGCCCCGTCGGAACGCCCTGCCCTCCGCAAGCATTAGGGATCCGACGTCGCTTTGCGGCGCAACGAAGGACCCCGATATGCGCCCTATCCCCGCCCTGCTGTTGCTCGCCGCCGCATGGACCAGCGCGGTCGCAGCGCGCGACGTCCCGGCCGCCCCCGCGGTAACGCCCCTCGGCGCGAACCTCGAAAAGTTCGACTACCCCTACCCCGTCCAATGGTTCGAAAGCTCGTCGCAAGGCGCGCCGGTACGCATGGCCTATCTCGACGTCCCCGCAACAGGTCAGGTGAACGGGCGGACGGTCGTGCTGCTCCACGGCAAGAACTTCTGCGCGGCGACATGGCAGGACACGATCGGCGCGCTGTCCAAGGCAGGCTACCGCGTGATCGCGCCCGACCAGATCGGTTTCTGCAAATCGTCCAAGCCGGCGGGCTATCAGTATAGTTTCCGTGCGCTCGGTGCGTTGACGGCAGGGCTGCTCGACAAGGCGGGGGTCGGCAAGGTGACGCTCGTCGGGCATTCGACCGGCGGCATCCTCGCGGCGCGGTTCGCGCTCAGCTATCCCGACCGGGTCGATCGCATCGTGCTGGTCAACCCGCTCGGCCTCAACGACACGCTGGCGCAGGGCGTGCCCTATACCGATCTCGGCGCGTTGCGGCAGGAGGAAGCCAAGACCGACGCCGCGTCGATCAAGGCGTATCAGCTGCGCAATTATTATCACGGCGCGTGGCGCCCGGCCTACGACCGCTGGGTGGCGATGCTCGCGGGGCAATATGCGAGCCCCGACGGCGACATCGTGCGCGATGCGCAGGCGCGCCTGTCGGACATGATCGAGACGCAGCCGGTCGCCGCCGAGCTCGACCGGATCACCGCGCCGGTGACGCTCATCATCGGACAGCGCGACCTGACCGCCTTCCGCGCCAACACCGCACCCGCGACGGTACGCGACCGCGTCCTGACGGTCCCTCGCGCCGCCGAGGGCGCGGTCGAGCGTTTCCCCCATGCAGGCCTGATCCGCATCCCCGACGCGGGCCACGCCCCGCAGGTCGAGGACCCGGCCGGGTTCAATGCGATGTTGCTGGCCGAACTGCGCTGACCGCTACACCGCCGCGGGCCGCACCTTCCAATAAGTCGCGTAGCGATCGTGCGCGACGCGGTGGTACGGGACCAGCCGCACCGCGCTCTGATCTTCCGACGCGATCGTGAATTCGAGCGGCGCTGCACCGGGGCGAACTCGTGCCGCGATCGAGTCCGGAAGCCCCGTCAGGGTCGGCGGGGTGAACGGCGCATCGTTATACGCGCCATATTTGCGCTCGCTGACGATGATGTCGGCGTCCTTCGCCAATCCCTTGGTCCCGAACACCCCGGCCAGCACGATCGGCCCGTAGGTGAACGCGACCACGTCCGGTGCGGCGGGCGCATGGTCGGTGGCGACTTCCATTGCGAGCCGCAGTTCGACCGTATCCCCGTCGCGCCACGTCCGCGCGACTTTGACGTAGCTGCCCGCCGCATTTGACCGGACGGTCTCCACCCCGTTGACGAGCACGACCGCGGTCTTGCTCCAGCGCGGGTGGCGCAATTGCAGCGTCAGTTCGGTCGGGCGCCGCAGCGTCCAGCGAAGCGTCGTCGTCGGCGAATCCGGGAAGGTCGTCACCTGCCGCAGCACCGCACCCTTCTCGCGCCACGTTACCGAGGAGGGGACGAACAGGTTCACGTACAGCGCGCGATCGTCGTGGAAGTAGATCGAGTCGCGATATTTGACGTGGTTTTCCATCCCCGTGCCGGTGCAGCACCAGAAGGAATGCTCGGGCGTGTGGTACAGCTTCATGTAGCCGGGCCGCGCGCCCTGGAAATAGGTCACCATCCCCGAATCCGGGTCCTGCGACGCAAGGATGCCGTTGTAGAGCGTCCGCTCGTAATAATCGGCATAGTCCGCCTGCGGGTTCTGCAGGAACAGCGCGCGGGTCAGCTTGAGCATATTGTGCTGGCAGCATGTCTCCGACCCCTTGGGCGAGAAGACGTGCTGCTCGAAATCCGCCATCGGGAAGAAGTGCTCGTTATCGCCGTGCCCGCCGGTCGCGAACGAGCGCGTCAGCGCGACGGTCTTCCAGAAGAACGCGGCGGCATCGCGGTATTGCGGGTTGCCGGTCACTTCATAGACGCGCTGGAAGCCGATGATCTTGGGCACCTGCGTATTGGCGTGCATCCCGTCCAGACGGTCGCGTCCAAGCGCCAGCGGTTCGAGGATCGCCTTGTGCGAGAAGCGCTCGGCCATCTCGCGATAGGCGGGGTTGCCGGTCATCACGAACAGGTCGGCGAAGGTCTCGTTCATCCCGCCATGTTCGGTATCGAGCATGGTCTCGAACTGCGCGGCCGTCAGCGGGCGCGTCGCCACCACCGCCCAGTCGGCCATCCGGATCAGCACCGCCTTCGACGCGGCGCTGTCCGCGAGCAACGTCGCATCGCGCAGGCCTGCATAGACCTTGTGCAGCGTGTACCACGGCACCCCGGTGATCTTGTCCCCGCGCAGATGCGCCGCGACCAAGGCCGCGCCATCGGGAAACGCGCAGACCAGCCCCGTCTTGGCGGCATCCTGGCACGCGGCAAGTTCGCCCGCGATATAGTCGATCCGCTGCTTGAACTGCGGCTCGCGGGTGGAGCGATACGCCAGCGCACACGCCGACAGATAATGGCCGAGCGTATGCCCGTGGCAGTTGATGTCCGCCCACTGCGCTTCCGATTCCCAGCCGCCATAGACGGGGGCCTTGGGCTTCAACCCGGCGTTGACGCGGAAATTGTGGAGCATCCGGTCGGGGCTGAGGCTCATCAGATACGCGATCGTCTTGCGCTGCGCATGGAGGAACGGTCCTTCGGACAGCTCGACGTCGGCGAGATCGAACGGCTGCAATGCGGCCTTGGGACGCGGCCCGGTCGTGGCCGAAGGCTGCGCCGCGAACACCACCCCCGGTATCCCGGCGAACATTCCCGCGATCAGCCCGCCCGCGCCCGAACTGGCGAGGAAGCGTCTGCGCGTGGCGCCGGTACGGCGGGTCTCGATCGTCATGATACACTCCTAGGTCGTGCCGTTACGACGGCATCGTTGTGGTGCAAGGGGATAGTCCCGGGGTCGCGGATCACCCTAACCGATTGGCGCGATACCCCAAAGTTTCCGATATGCGCGCCACTGCCGCGTGCAGCATCGCGCGGGCGGCTTCCGCGTCCACCTTCTGCGATCCGTCGATCAGTTCGAGGAAGGGAATGGTGAGCGCGGCGGCGACGTTGCCGTCGAACCCGAAGACGGGGCAACTGATGTCGGTCACGCCGTGCGTGATCGGGCTTTGTCGACGATCATAGCCACGCGTGCGGATCAGCGCGAGCTGCTCCGCCAGTCGCGTACGATCGATCGGGTCGGCGCGGTCCTGCTCGGCTGCCGCAAGAATCTGTCCGGCGCGCGTCTCGCTCGAAAAGGCGAGCAGGACTTGTCCGGAGCAGCTGTTGACGATGTCGATCTTGGCGCCGACCCGCAGCGAAAACCCGCGGATGCCCGGCTGCTGCTCGCACGCGATGACCAGGCCGCTACCGGCGTTGGGCACGACCAGGTGGCACGACTGCCCCGCATCCTGCGCCAGCCCCTGCATCTGCGGCAAGGCGGCGCGGGTGATGTCCTGCGCGGGCGTCGCGCGATAGGCGACCTCGAGCAATTTGTACGCGACCGTATAGCGATCGGTCCGCGCCGACTTTTCGAGATAGCCGAGCCGTTCCATCACGATGATGATGCGGAACAGTTCGCCGACCGAACGCCCCAGCAACGTCGCCATCTCGCTGACCAGCGCGCCCTCGGGATGTTGCCCGAGCAGTTCGATGACCTCGAACGCCTTTTCGATCGCCGGTGCGGTGTAGGTGCCTTGCGGGCCGCTTTGCTTCATCATTTCCCCAATGTGTTACGCCTGCCCGGTCACGCCCAGCGCCGCCGGTATTGCCCCGCCGCGCCGATCCGGGCCGTGAAGCTCTCTTTGCCAGCCTGTACCGCCACCGTCGATCCCGCAGGTCCACGGATCGTCAACGCCTGCGGTCGCCCTTGCCGCCATGTCAGGTCGACGCGCAGACCGCCGCGCGCGCGAAACCCGGTGATCGCACCGTCGGGCCACGCGCTCGGCAACGCCGGAAGCAGGTGGAGCGTATCGCCCCACGACTGGAGCAGCATCTCCATGATCCCCGCCGCCCCGCCGAAATTGCCGTCGATCTGGAACGGCGGATGCGCATCGAACATGTTGGGATAGGTGCGCTTGGGGCCGAGCAGCCCGTTGAGGATTTCGTGGGCATGGTCTCCCTCCCCCATCCGCGCCCACAGGCACAGTCGCCACGCGGTCGCCCAACCGGTCGACAGGTCGCCGCGCCGCCGCAGGGTGACCTTGGCCGCTTCGATCAGCTCTGGCGTATCGCGCACGTTGATCTGCCCGCTCGGATAGACCGCATAGAGATGCGAGACGTGGCGATGATGCGGATCGGGGGCCTGTTCGTCCCAGTCCTCGAGCCACTCCTGCAACTGCCCCTGCGCGCCGATTCGGTCCGGCGCGATCCGCGCGCGCGCGGCGGCGACCGTCTTCAGCCACGCCGCATTACGCCCCAGCCGCTTGCCCGCCGCGACGGTGTTGGCGAACAGGTCGCGAATGATCTGGCGGTCCATCGCCGGGCCGACGCACAGCGATGATCCGAACGGATGCAGATTCTCGGGCGACACCGACGGCGATGTGACGAGGCCACGCCCCTTGGGATCCTCGATCAGCGTATCGAGGAAGAAGCGCGTCGCGCCCGCCAGCAACGAATACAGCCGCCCGAGCAGCGCGTCGGTGCGGTGATGATCCCAATGCGTGAACAGCGTGTTGCACAGCCACGCCCCGCCGCACGGCCACAGCCCCCACAAAGGCCCGTCGATCGGCGCGCTCGCGCGCCACAGGTCGGTATTGTGATGCGCGACCCAGCCCCCCGCACCGTACATCGCGCGCGCGGTCCGTGCGCCGGTAACCGCAAGCTCCTCGGTCATCCGCAACAACGGCTCGACGCACAGCCCGAGCCCCGCGGGGTCGGCGGGCCAGTAGTTCATCTCGGTATTGATGTTGATCGTGTATTTGCTCCCCCACGGCGGGCTGGTCCCTTCGTTCCAGATCCCCTGCAGGTTCGCAGGCTGCGTGCCGGGGCGCGACGACGCGATCATCAGGTAGCGGGCGTATTGGAGGTACAGCGCCGCCAGCCCCGGATCGGTCCCGCCCTCCCCCGCCGCGATCCGCCGATCGGTCGGCAGTGCGGCGGCGGCGGGGTTGCGGCCGAGGTCGATCGTCATCCCGCCGAACAATGCCGCATGGTCCGCGACATGCGCGCGCCGGAGCGCTTCGTAGGATTTCGCTGCGGAAGCCGCGCCGACCGAGCGGACGAGCGCGACCGGGTCGGCACTCTGATCCGTGGGCCCGCGGTAACTCGTCGCGGCGGCGATCAGCAGTGTCACCTGACGTGCGCTGCGGACGGTGATCCCCGCAGCGCTGGCGACGATCCTGCCATCGCCTTGCGCGATCACGCGCAACGCATAGGTCAGCCCCGCTGCGATCCCGTCGGACGCTTCGTTGCGGCCCGTGACCAGCATCGCATCCGTGCCATCGGCCGCAACCGTGACGCCGGGTCGCGCAGGCTCGGTGGTCTCACGCTGCAGCCAGTCGGTCGTGGCGGTCGCAGCGGGGGCCGCGCCCTCGACGAACTGCTCGCGCGGAACCGCGACCTTACGCGGCCCGCGATACGCGAGGTCGAAATCGAGCGTCCCGCCCTCCGCGGTCAGCCGCAGCACAATCACCTGATCGGGTTCCGAGGCGAACACCTCGCGCGCGTAGCGTTTGCCGCCACCCCCATAGGTCGTGGTCGCGATCCCCGATGTGAGATCGAGCGCGCGTCGATAATCGTCGGGTTGCCGCGCATCGACGAAGGTCAGCAACAGGTCGCCGAGCGCGCCATAGGGCATTTGCGACAGCGGCTTGGCCATCAGCTTCGCCGATGCCAGATCGGTGGCGTCCTTGTAGCGACCAGCGGCGAGCAATGCACGGACCTGCGGCAATGCAGCCAGCGCCGCGGGATTGTCGGGGTCGTAGGGCGATCCCGCCCATAGCGTGTCGCTGTTGAGCTGGAGCCGTTCCTGCGCGACGCGTCCGAACACCATCGCACCCAGTCGACCGTTGCCGACCGGCAGCGCCTCGGTCCAGGCACCCGCCGGCTGGCGATACCACAGCATCTCGTCCTTGTGGCCGGTGCTTGTCCCGGCGGCAGCGACCGCAGGCAGCGCGCCGAGCGCAAGACCGGTCGCCAGCGTCTCGCGCCGCGTCAGTCCATCCGCAGTTTTCATGCTCCGCATCCTCCTCCCCTTGGCCGTAATCGCCACCGCCTGCCGCGACGGTTTGCCTGTCGAGGATTGTCCGGCACTATGCGGCAATAGTCCAGCGCCGGATTGCGCATATGATCGCTTGCTTGCATATACGCGACAAATTGTCAGACCCGACGCATGCCTGACTCTGTTTTTTTGAGGATCGTACCATGAAGACCGTCGTTTGCCGGGAGCCGTTCGATCTGGCGATCGAGGATCGTCCCGCCCCCGCCGCGCGCGCCGGTGAGGTTCTGGTCCGGATTCGGCGCGTCGGCTTGTGCGGCACCGATTATCACATCTACGCCGGGCGGCATCCGTTCCTCGCCTATCCGCGCGTGATGGGGCACGAACTGTCGGGCACGATCGAGCAGGCGCCGGAGGGGTCGCCGCTGCGGCCGGGTCAGATCGTCGCGATCAACCCGTATCTCGCGTGCGGCACCTGCATCGCCTGCCGCAACGGCAAGCCCAATGCCTGCGTCAACATCAGCGTGCTCGGGGTGCATTCGGACGGTGGCATGACCGAA
Source organism: Sphingomonas sp. PsM26 (assembly GCA_030433805.1). Taxonomy (GTDB): domain Bacteria; phylum Pseudomonadota; class Alphaproteobacteria; order Sphingomonadales; family Sphingomonadaceae; genus Sphingomonas. The sequence continues at coordinate 17,171 of JARUXA010000003.1, forward strand.
CTGATCGCGGTCCCCGAAAGCGCGGTGCTCGACGCGGGCGACCTGACGCTCGAACAGGCCGCGATGATCGAGTTTCTCGCGATCGGCGCGCACGCCGTCGCGCGCGCGGAGGTTCCGTCAGGCGCGCGCGTGCTGGTGGTCGGGGCCGGACCGATCGGCGTCGGCACTGGTCTGTTCGCGCGCTTCAACGGCGCGCACGTGACCCTCGTCGACACGCGCCCGACGCGACTGACGTTTGCGCGAGAGAAGCTCGGTTTCGACGCCACCGTCGAAGCCGGCCCCGACATGGCCGCCGCGCTGGCGGAGGCGACCGATGGCGAGATGTTCGACGCGGTGTTCGACGCGACCGGTTCGCTTGCCGCGATGGCGGGCAGCCTCGCGTATGTCGCACATGGCGGGGAGCTGATCCTGGTCGGCGTTGCCCCCGGCGATCTGGTCTTCGCCGACCCCGAATTCCACAAGCGCGAGACGACGCTGATCGCCAGCCGCAACGCGCTTTCGGCCGATTTCGAGCGCGTCAAACGGGCGATGCTCAGCGGCGCCATCCCGACCGACGCGCTGCACACGCACAGTCTCGACGCGGATGACATCCCGGTGCGGATGCCCGAACTGATCGCCGAAGCGGACCATGTGCTGAAAGCGATCGCGCGCTTCTGAACGGGGGGTCGGGGCCAGTAGCGGACAATAGGCCGCTATCTACCGTTTGCTCCGACGACTGAACGTTGCGCACGTAAGGAAAGCCCATATTCCGCCAACCGGAAGGAGGCCTCGCGTGGCAAAGAACCAAGGAACGACTTTGGAACAGGGCCGCGGGTCTTCGGGGCTATCGCATGGGAAACTCAGGAGGCTGTGGGATACCCAGAGAAGACCGAGCAGTGCTACGCACGCAGCCGTAAAGGCAACATATGCTGCTATGGCAAAGATGCGTTTGCTCGTCACTTAGCTGGTTTTACATGCGTCAGTAGTAAGGGTCATCGGCAAGTTTAGGCATTGGGCGGAGCATCTGCTCTCTACCAGGTCATGACGTTCAGCCGCTACTGGCGTGGCAACCATTCGTGAAAAGCCGACTGGCAGCTTTCGGGTGTCCGAGCGGGCGGACTGCAAACGCCCCTTTCCGGACATTCGCTAATAGCCGCGGCAGCCGCAGCATTAGACAGCCAGTTTCACACCTATGCGGTATATCGCCCCGCCTTATCAGGTATAGATGCTTTTGTAGCAAATTGGAGCCGACAGCATTGGGCTGATAATAGTAGACTCCGCCACTAAACTCTGCCCGATGTTACGATAAACCGTTATTCTCTCATATCCGTCGCCTATATACTTCGTCTCGACAATTTCACCATCTTGCTTGGCTGACACATCGAGAACTTGGCCATCATTTATCTTCCACTTCACCGATCCACCGTCTGAATAAACGTGGATTATTGGCCTAGGGCTATCGTCGCTGATCGAAATTCGACCTGCTACGATTGTGAATCTGAAAGTGTCCGTGGGCAGACTGGACTTGTATATCTTCCTACGGAGTTCAGGCCAATAGATGTTGAGAGGGCTGGGAGCGGCGTTCGCTATCACTCGCGCAGCATTATCGCTTTGTTTGCGGTCTAGGATATATGTTTTTGAGATTAAACTTTGCGCCGAGCTTGCAGGACTATGTGCAACAATGGCGATTGCGACCACAACCGGGAAAGTCCAACGATCCATCATACTTTCCTAACGCTTCGCTGATTGCAGAGAAAGTGTAGTGCTGATCCGATCCGCCGTATAGGTCGCCTTCGCCTGTCGCGGAGACCGCCAACATCCATCGGAATCCGACGTTCGCGGCGATAGGCCTGATGGTCCGCTAGCGATGGGACAATATGTTTATCAATTCCGTTATGCTGGCGATGACGCAATAGGACGTCGCCCGCCGATTGCGGAATGTCCGCTTGCCACCAGGACGGGACGTTCAAGCACCCTTAGCGTGCCAGCCGTTCCTGGAAGCTGACTGGCAGCGTTCAGGTGGCAATGCGGACGGACCGGAGACGCTCGATTGCGGACGATCAATCGCGCGGGTAACGGGGCGTATGAATAAGCTAAGACTCATTCACTTACTTATGCTTCCCGCTGCGACCTTAATGTCGTGCAATAGCCGGACCGACTCCGAGGTCGTGGCAATAATTGAAGCAAAGTGCGGCATCAAAAACGTTGTTAGCTTAGAGCACAATAGAGGCGACACGCCATGGAATGGCTGGTCGGCTATCCGCGAGAATCAACGGATTTCTGTAAGGAAGCAACTATGTGTGGAAAAGCAAACGGCACTCCTTGGCTACAATTATAGGCATCGGATTGCTCCCCCCAATCCAGGTTCGGAATGACTGTTTTCCACCACCTATCGCCGTTTAGACCCTTCGGCGGCGTCCATCGTGCCCGAAAGCCGACCGGCAGCTATCGGGCGGGAAAGCTGACGGTCCGCAAGCGCCCACTTGCGGACGCCGTAGCTTAATGCTTGAAAGGTGGCGTGCCTGATTTGACAACACCAAATGGTGATCATCTAGGTCGCCCTGTAGCCCGCCATATAAGCGGCCCCCTAATGCTTGGGCTTTTGACTATACCGTTGTTATTCGGCTGGTTTCTAGCTCGCAGGGGATATGCCAATAGTACGAGGGTAGTCGTTGCGGTTTATGCTCTGCTCGCGCCAGCAATCGCAATCTTGGCGCGTTAACATGATGCCAACGTTCGTCCGTTCACCACCACATTGCGACGTTCCGCCACTATGAACGCGACCACCGTTCCGAAAAGCTGATCGGCAGCTTGCGGGCGAACACAGATGGTTTCGCAGAGGCCATGCTTCCGCAGGAAACGACCTGCGGAAAGCACCCCATGCACCGGTCACGCCCGCGCGATCGGTTGCCAAGCCACCGGATCGCGCTATTACTCATACTAATGAAGCCGCGCCCTTGCAGCGCGAACCACGCGCGGGGAGAGACGTATGAAATGGTGTTGGCTCGCGAGCGTCGCCCTAGCCCTCCCCTGCGCGACCGCCCTCGACGCGGCCCCGCAACAGGCGCAGCCCGGCACTACCTGGACCGCCGACAACGGCAACGGAACCTTCACCAACCCGTTGTTCTTCGACGAATTCTCCGATCCCGACATGATCCGCGTCGGGGACGACTTCTATCTGACCGGCACGACCATGCACGCGATGCCGGGCCTGCCGATCCTGCATTCACGCGATCTGGTGAACTGGGATTTCGTCGCCTACGCGCTCGACACGCTAGACCTTGGCCCGGAATATCGGCTCGACAACGGCCAGAACGTCTACGGCCGCGGGATCTGGGCGCCGAGCTTCCGCTATCATGCGGGCACCTTCTACATCTTCAGCAACGTCAACGGCCAGATGACCCAGATGCTGACCGCGCCCGCCCCGCGCGGGCCGTGGAAGCGCACGCCAATGAAGCGCAGTTTCCACGATCTGTCGGTGCTGTTCGACGACGACGGCAAGACCTACGTCATCTGGGGCTATCAGGAGATCCATCTCGCACAGCTCGACCAAAGCCTGACCGACATCGTCCCCGGCAGCGAACGGATCATCATCCCCAAGGGCAGCGGGATGGGCGAAGGCTCGCACTTCTTCAAGATGAACGGCAAATACTTCATCACCAGCGCGGAATATGCCGGCCCCTTCCGGATGCCTGCCGCCCGGTCGGATTCGCCGCTCGGACCCTATGAGATCAACCCGTCGATCAGCCAGTGGGAGGATTTCGGCGAGCTACAGGGCTACCGCGTCAAGGACGCGCGCGCCGATCCGCTGGTGCTGACGCCCCCCAACCCCAAGGCACGCGGCGGGTTGTCGCTGCATCAGGGCGGGATCATCCAGACGCCCAAGGGAGAGACGTGGGGCTGGTCGATGTTCGAGGGCAATTCGGTCGGCCGCCTGACCGCGCTGTCGCCGGTAACGTGGAAGGACGGCTGGCCGTATTTCGGTCTTCCGGGCAATCTCGGGCGGACCCCGCGCACCTGGGTGAAGCCCGACCTGCCGACCACGCCGCCGCACGCGCCTTACGTACGGAGCGACCCGTTCGATGGCCCCGGGTTGCGGTCCGTCTGGCAATGGAACCACGTCCCCGTCCCCACCGCCTGGTCACTGACCGAGCGCAAGGGCGCGTTGCGGCTCCATGCTTTGCCCGCTACCGGCTTCCTGCAAGCGCGCAATACGCTCACCCAACGCGCGATCGGTCCGCAATCCTCCCCGACGGTCGAGCTCGACGCGAGCGGGCTGAAGGACGGCGACGTGGCCGGGATCGGCCTGCTCAACCGGCCGTATGGCTGGTTCGGCGTGCGGCGCGATAAAGATGCGTTTTTCTTGCTACAAACCGACGAAATCGGGGGCGAAAAGGCGCGAAACCGGCTGGAAAACGCGCGCATTTGGCTGCGAATCGACGCAGATTTCACCACCGAGACCGCGCGCTACAGCTATTCGCTCGATGGCCGCCGGTTCACCCCGTTCGGCTCACCCGTAAAGATGGTGTTCCAATTGATCACTTTCCAGGGCGTCCGCTACGGCTTGTTCGCGTACAATAACGCCGGCGCTGCTGGCGGACAGGCCGACTTCCTGTCCTACGCCCTCACCGAAGGCCGCTCCGAAAGTCGCCCGGCAATCCCTTATAATCGCACGGTTCGTTTCACGCCGACGGGGACCGGCGACACCCCCGCGCTCTTGCAGGGTGGCGTCCGCGTGGTCGATCACACGCTCGGACGGGTCGGTCTTGAGCAAGGGAACCGCGCGTTGACCGCGGCGGCCGACGGGAGCGTATCGTGGCAGCCCAAACGCGCCAAGCGCGACCCGGCGCAAAGTTTCCAGTGGATGGAAAGTCTTAGCGGTGGCGCGATGCTGATGGCGCTGTCGACCAACCGCTATCTCCACCTGACCGACACGGGCACGCTCCGCGCCGACAGCCCCGGCGCAACCGCTGACAATGCGGACCGAACCCGCTGGACCGTGCGGTGATTTGGGCGCTCCCCCGGCTGCGATCATTGCCCACCAGCGTAAAGGCCCACCGACTCGAACAGGGCCGTAAGAGCCGCGCGTTCGTCCGCCGAAAGCTCGGGGCGCCAGACCTCGAACAGCAGCACCACACGCGTTGCGTCCGATCGGTTCCACGCTTCATGTTCAAATGAATCGTCGAAGATCATGAGCTTGCCCCGTTCCACGGGCTCGACCTGATTGCCCACGCGCAACGTGCAGTCCGGTGGAACGATCAGCGGTAAGTGGCAGATCAGGCGTGTATTGAGCATACCGGTGTGCGGCGGAATATGCGTGTCCGGTTGCAGGACGGAGAAAAGCGCCATCGGAGATCGCGCGGCAATCACGGGCATCGGGACCTTCGCCAGCACCTCCAACGTGCGCGGAAACCGCTCTGTGGCATTTGGGACCGGCTCACCGTTCTCGATCAGGTGAAACGCGCTCCAGCGCGGATCGTCGAGCAGCGCGTGACCGCGGTTGGCCCGCGTTGGGTCCGCGCGGACATAGGGTGACAGGCCGGAACCCTCCTTCAATACCGCCCGAAGTTCGGCCTCGATGTCATCGGTTGCCGCCATGACATCGGCGGCCCAGGCAAATTCGGTCGATGGGAAGAATTGCCGGTGCGGCAAGCCCGGGAAGAAGAAGCTCGTCGGGCTCTGGAAATACAACTGCTTTTCCCCGAGCACGAGCGCGACCGCCTCGTCGAAGCGTGCGCCGACCGGATGGGCTGCCATGGTGCCCCGGAGATGCATCGCAAAACGCTCGGTCATCCGCGCCAGCTTCGCCTGTGCCTGGCTTATCAAGGCTTTGGTCGCGGGATCCGCAGCCTGCGCGCTTGGCCCCTGCGAAACGGCCAACTGATAGTAGGACGTCGCCGCACGGTCATCCGCGGCACGATCTCCCTTCAAAATCAACGCAGCAACGTTGCGCGGCTCCATCGCGAGCACATGATCGAGTGCCTGATCGACAAGGTCTTCGGCACCGGTCGCGATCCGCGCCTGCGCCAGGAGCAGCCACAATGCCGGTGTCGCCACGCCCGCCGCAGCGACATCCTCGAACAAGGCGCGGGCGGTCGCGACATCGCCTCGCTGCCATGCGGCCCATCCCGCCTGAGCGGTCGCGCGCTGATCGTCCTGTGCCATTCGTGGCAGCGTACACCGATATTGGCCAGCGTCACTGTCGCAGTTGACGTGCAGCGACATCTCCCGACCCAGCGTTTTGCCACGGCGCTGTGGAGGCGATGTCGTGACGCTCCGAACCAAGGACCGCGACGTTGCCGCCGCGGTCCCTCAGCCCATCACTTGATGTCGAGCATCACGATCGCCTTGGCCGGGATCGCGACCGTCAGCACCCCGCCCTGCAACGTCGCGCCGGTGAAGGCGACCGGCTTGACCGTCTCCGGCGCATCGAACGTGTTGTGCGCGTCCATCACGCTTCCCGTCAGGATCCGCCCCGACACGGTCGCGCCCGTCACGCCGTCGAGCTTGACGCTCACCGTCGTTGCCTTGTTCGGATCGACGTTGGTCAACCCGACATGCACCGCGCCGTCAGTCCCGCGCACCGCACTCGCGCTGACCGCCTTCATCGTCCACTCGTTCTTGTTGTAATAATGCGACTGGACGTCGATCGGCAGGACGGTGCCGTCCTGATAGTCCTTGTACAGATCGAACACCCAATAGGTCGGCGTCTTCACCATCCGCGCGCCGTCGGTCAGTAGCATCGCCTGAAGCACGTTGACCATCTGCGCGATATTGGCCCCGCGCACGCGGTCGGCATGGCGGGCAAAGATATCGAGGTTGAGGCTCGCCACCATCGCGTCGCGCAGGCTGTTCTGCTGGTAGAGGAAGCCCGGGTTGGTGCCCGGCTCGACGTCGTACCACGTGCCCCATTCGTCGATCAGCAGGGCGACCCGCTTGGCCGGATCGTATTTGTCCATCATCTTGGAATGGCCGACGATCAGCGCATCCATCCGCAGCGTCTTGGAAAGCGTGCGCGCCCAGGCATCCTCATCGAACCCGGTCGCCGCGCCCTTCTTCTTCCAGTCATAGGGGATGGTGTAATAATGCGCGCCGATCCCGTCGATATGATCGCCCGCCTTGCGCATCATCGTCTCGGTCCAGACGTAATCGTCGACGTTCGCGCCGCTCGCGATCTTGAGCAGTTTCTGGCCTTCGGGCACCTTGAGGAAGGTCGAATAACGCCGCGTGACGTCCGCGCCATAGTCCGGGAGCATGTTGCCGCCGCAGCCCCACAGCTCGTTGCCGATGCCGAACATCGTCAGCTTCCACGGCTCCTTGCGACCATTGGCGCGCCGCTGGTTGGCGATGGTCGAGGCGGTCGGCGAGGTCATATACTCGACCCATTCCGCCATCTCCTGCGGCGATGCCGTGCCGACGTTGCCCGAGACGTAGCTTTCCGCGCCGACCAGCTCGGCATAGTTCATGAACTCGTGCGTGCCGAACGCATTGTCCTCGGTCACGCCGCCCCAGTTGGTGTTGACCTTGACCGGACGCTTGCCGCGCGGGCCGATCCCTTCCCGCCAGTGATATTCGTCGGCGAAGCAACCGCCGGGCCAGCGGATCAACGGAACCTTGATCGCCTTCAATGCGGCGATCACGTCGCTGCGATAGCCCTGGACGTTGGGGATCTTGCTGTTCGTGCCGACCCAGATGCCCGAATAAATGCCCTTGCCGAGATGCTCGGCGAATTGGCCGAACAGGCGCTTGTCATATTTCGGGCCGGGGCGGTCGCCGTGGACCGTCACCGTATCAGGCGCGGCGGCGGGGGCTTCCTGCGCGAGCGCGGGCATGCTCCCGCCGAGCAGCAGGGCCGCGATCGTCATTCCGGCAAAACGTTTGATCATCGATAAGCTCCTTGAATACCGTAGCGACCACATGCCGCAAGAAGAGTGCGGGTCATTCCCCGGTGGTCGCGGTCGCGGGCAACGCCTTGTCGGGCGTCGTTCCCGCGCCGGTGAACGGCGCGAGGCGGAAGCTGACGCGGGTCGGGGCGAGCGGGATGCGGTACTTGGGCAGCGGCTTGCCGAGCTCGCTCCACTGCGTATCGCCGCCGACGCCCCATTGCGCGCCATCCACCAGCAACGTCACTTGTCCGTGCGGGACGACATCGGTCGACTTCCACGTGCCGGGCGTATGCCGGTCGAGATCGGCATAAGGGAAGGCGAGCGCGTTGATCATCAACGGCGTGTCGCCGCTGACGCGCAGGCCGTGCCCTGCCCCGCTCAGCTCCATCCAGCGCACGTCGACCTTGTTGCCGGTTTCCTGCGGGCGGATGTAATCGTGGTTCTGCTCGGCGATCGCGCCGCGCCACAGGCCGATCGGCGCGGACGTCTTGCGATCGACATAGCTTTCGTGCGGCCCGCGGCCATACCATTCCGCGGTCGTGATGGCTGTCGGCATCGCGAACGCCAGACCGACGCGGAACGGGGGCGGCAAATCCTGCTTGAGCGGGGTGAGGTCCCCCTGCACCGCGACTGCGCCGTCGCCGGTCATGGTGTACAGCGTGGTGAAGGTCGCCGCCCCGTCGCCCAGCGCATAATCGACGCGCACCCCGGCGGCGCCATCCGCGCCCGCGACGCGCGTGACGCTGCGCACCGTGCGCGTGTCGCTCATCGTCTTCCACACCGCCAGTTGCTTGGCGGTGCCGATGCCGAGGTCGTTATCCGTCACCGCGCGCCAGAAGTGCGGCGCGCCGCCGGTCGCGAGCGTCACGTCGCCCTGCGCATAGCGCCGCACCAGCCCGGTCTTGCGATCGATCGCCAGCGTCGCGCCCCCCGCGCTCAGCGTGAGCGCACCGTCCCGATCCGTCGTGGCGACGGCCCCGCGCGCAGGCGCGACCGGCTGTACGGGCGCAGGGCCAGTCGCGAACTGCTCCCAGCTTACCACATACCCCGCCGGAACCAGCGGCACCGCCCCTGCCTCGGCGCGCGCGCGCACCGTCACGAAATATTCGGAGCCCGGCTTGCGCGGGATCGTGCCGATCGGGAGCGTCACCGTCTCGGTTCCGTGCGCGGCGGTCTTCATCGCGGGAAGCGCGCCCTTGGCGATCGCAATGCCGTCCTCCTGCATTTCCCAATCGAAGCCGAAGCCCGTCAGGTCGCGGAAATCGTGCCGGTTGCGCACTGTCACGCGTCCGGTCGCGGGGTCGAAGCCCCCGAACTGGATCGGCGCATAGACCTTCTGCAATTCGTACCACGCCGGATTGGGCGTGCGGTCCGACTGGAGCAGGCCATCGCCGAACTCGATGTCGCCACCGGGGTTGGGGCCATATTCGCCACCGTCGCCCCAATAACGGCGACCGTCCTTGGTGTAGCGATACATCGACTGGTCGACCCAGTCCCAGATGAAGCCGCCCTGCAGTTTCTTCGGATGCGCGTAGATCGTGTTCCAATATTCGAGCAGATTGCCGCCGGAATTGCCCATCATATGCGCATATTCGCACTGGATGATCGGCTGCGCGAAGTTCCAGTTGGTCGCATAGTTCGCCATCTGATCCGCGCTGTCGTACATCGGCGCATAGATGTCGGCATAGAAGTTCGGGCGGTGGTCATCGATCTTGTCGAACGTCCCCCAACCGAGATAGCTGATCAACCGGCTCGGATCGCGTGCCCGCGCGGCAGCGGCAGCCGCGGCGAAATTGGGACCGATCCCGGCTTCGTTGCCGAGCGACCAGAAGATCACCGAAGGGTGGTTCTTGTCGCGCTCGACCATGTTGACGACGCGGCTGACATGCGCGTCCTTCCACGCTGGATCGAAGCCAAGCTGGTATTTGGCGCGCTCCTCGGCGTGGTTGTTGCCGTACTCCATATAGGCGTGGCTCTCGATATCGGCCTCGTCCATCACGTACAGGCCGTATTCGTCCGCCAGCGCATACCAACGCGGGTCGTTCGGATAGTGCGAGGTGCGCACCGCATTGATATTGGAGCGCTTCATCAGCTCGATGTCGCGGCGCATCGACGCTTCGGAAATGACGTGGAAGGTTTCCGGGTCATGTTCGTGACGGTTGGCACCGCGGATGATGATCGGCTTGCCGTTAACGCTGACCTGGCCGTCCTTCATTTCCACGGTGCGGAAGCCGATCCGCTGTGGCGTCGCCTGGATCACCTTGCCGTCCGTGCCCACCAGCTCGACCAGCAGCGTGTAGAGATTGGGCGTCTCGGCGGTCCATGGCTTCACCCCCGGCACAGGGGCCGCGAGCGTCACGGTCTGTGCCGCCGCGCCGGCCTTCACCGCCTGCGCGCGGACCAGCACCGCGCGATCCCCCTCCATCAGCGTCATACGCGCGGTGACGGGCTTGGTCGTCGGCGACACGGTCACTTCGGTCGACAGCACGCCGTCGCGATACGCCTTGTCGAGCCCGGCATGGACGAAGATGTCGTTCACGCGGGTCTTGGGCGCCGCCATCATATATACTTCGCGCTCGATCCCCGAGACGCGCCAGAAATCCTGATCCTCGAGATAGGAGCCGTCCGACCAGCGATGAATCTGGATCGCGACCGTGTTGCGGCCTGCGGTCACGAAGGGCGTGACGTCGAATTCGCTCGGAAGCTTCGAATCTTCCGAATAGCCGACCTTCTTGCCGTTGACCCACACGTCATAGGCGGAGCCCGCCGCCCCGATGTGCAGGATCACGTCCTGTCCGCTCCAAGCGGCGGGCAGCGTGACGTCGCGGCGATAGCTGCCGACCGGATTGGTCGCGTGCGGGATCAGCGGGCGGTTGGCGGGGAACGGATAGACGATGTTATTGTAGCGCGCCTGGTCGAACCCCTGCGTCTGCCAGTCCGCGGGCACCTTGATGTCCTTCCAGGATGCAACGTCGAAACCGGGCTGCTCGAACCCGGTCGGGGTGGCATCCGACGAGGGCGAGAAAGCGAACTTCCACGTCCCGTCGAGGCTCAGGAACCGCGCCGATCGCGCCTTGTCCCCGGCGAGCGCCGCGGCACGGGTCTCGAACGGGAAGCTCGTCGCATGCGCAGGCAGCTTGTTGCGCGCGAACACTGCAGGATTTTCCCAGTCGGGGCGCGACGGATCGACCTGCACCGGCTGAACCTGCGGCGCATTCTGCGCGAAGGCGGTGGTGGCAAGACCCAGCGTGCTGACGCCGATCAATAGGGTGCGAAGCTTCATCTGAGTCTCCCGGTATCGTATCAAGGGATGCGCACGGTCGCTGGCGCGAAACTGCGGCGCGGAAGGTGGCGAAAAACGTGTGGCAGAATCGACCCCGGACCTGAAAAAACGCCGACGTGGCGGAGGGCACCACGTCGGCAGGAGGGAATCAATAGGGTGCAAAAGTCGAACAGCGGCGACGCTGCTGGCTCAATGGGAAGGGCACGAACCGCCGCCTTGGGCGATCGCTGACGAATGTCGATCCGCCTTGGGCGATACGCCTGACAGCGTGGTGTAGCGAATGTTCGCGATGACCGGCCCCTTCCCCTCGATGCGCGATGTCGTCAACGACTTGCCCGTCGTCCGCATCCACTGCTTGTATGAGTTATTAGCACGCTCAAATTGTAGGACAAGACTGAAATTTGCGTGATAAGGGTGCCCGCAATCTTTTATGTTCGTGCAGCCAAACGTGGCGCACGATGCGCAGTACCGACGGGGAGGAACGCCTTGATGACCAGCCACCCGATTGCCGAACGACGACGTGGCCCGGCGCACAGCGCCGTCGCGCGCGATATCGGCATCGCGATCGTAACGGGCCGCTACCCGCCAATGTCGATCCTGCCGGGCGAGCACGAACTCGCCGACCAGCGCGGCATTTCGCGCGGGGTCGTGCGCGAGGCGTTGCGGATGCTCATCGCGAAGGGGCTGCTCGAGAGCAAGCCCAAGACAGGCACCCGGGTCCGTGAGCGTGCCGAGTGGAACCTGCTCGATCCCGATCTGCTCGCCTGGATGTTTGAGGCCGAACCCCCCGTCTCGTTCGTGCGCAGCCTGTTCCAGCTCCGCTTGATCATCGAACCCGCCGCGGCGGAGCTTGCCGCGATGACCCGCACGTCGCGCCAGGTGTCCGGCATGGGCCATGCGCTCGAGGAAATGCACCAGCACGGCCTCGCCTCCGCGATCGGTCAGGCCGCTGACCAGCGCTTCCACCACATCATCCTCGAGGCGACGCACAACGAGCTGCTGGTCAGTCTGGCCGGGACGATCGGATCCGCGGTGCGCTGGACGACGATCTACAAACACCGCCAACCCGTCAAACCCAGCGATTCGATGCCGCAGCATCAGCGGCTGTTCGATGCGATCGCAGAGGGGGAACCCGACGCCGCGCGCGAGGCGACGATCGCGCTGATCCGCCAGGCCGAAGCCGACACCGCGATCCTGATCCGCGCGTGACATCGCGCTTGCAGACCGCGCGTAGAGCACGGCCAATTTCCTTATTGGAGACCTGACGCCATGAGCGTAACCCGCCGAACAATCCTCCAGGGCGCCGGGCTCGGCATCGGCAGCGGTGCAGCACTTGCGGTGTCGGCGCCGCTCCCCGCCAGGGCGCGCGGTGCCGCGGTGCTCGCGCCGCGGCCGCCGATGGGGTGGAACAGCTGGAACAGCTTCGCCACCACGATCACCGAGGCGCAGGCGATCGAAACCGCCCGGATCATGGCAGAAAAACTGCTGCCGTCGGGCTATGACGTGTTCACCGTCGACATCCAGTGGTACGATCCCGACGCCAAAAGCTACACTTACAACGCCAAGCCGAAGCCCACGATCGACGCGCACGGGCGGCTGATCCCTGCCCTCAACCGTTTCCCGTCGAGCGCGGGTGGCGCAGGGTTCCGCCCGCTCGCCGATACCGTGCACAAGCTCGGCCTGCGCTTCGGGGTTCATCTGATGCGCGGCATTCCGCGGCTTGCGGTCGAGCGCGACCTGCCGATCCTCGGCACCAACCTGCGTGCCAGCGCGATCGCGGATACCTCCAGCGTGTGTAGCTGGAACCCCGACATGTACGGCGTCGACATGCGCAAACCGGGTGCGCAGGCCTATTATAACAGCGTCTTCGCGCTGTTCGCGTCGTGGGGCGTCGACTTCGTCAAGATGGACGACATGAGCCGTCCCTACGATGCGCATGCGCCCGAGATCGAAGCCGCCGCGCGCGCGATCGCCGCCACCGGGCGTCCGATCCTGCTGAGTCTGTCGCCCGGGGAAACCCCCGTGGATCGTGCCGAACACGTCCGGCAACATGCCCAGATGTGGAGGATTTCGGACGATTTTTGGGACAATTGGGCGATGCTGGAGGCGCAGTTCACCCGGCTGGAGAATTGGAACCCCTATCGTCGCGCGGGCGGTTGGCCCGATGCCGACATGCTCCCGCTCGGACGCCTGTCGCTCGGCGAGCGCGACACACGGTTCACGCCGGACGAACAGCGCACGCTGATGACGCTCTGGTCGATCGCGCGGTCGCCGCTGATCATGGGCGGCGATCTGCGGCACCTCGATGCGCCGACGCTCGCGCTGCTCACCAACCCCGAGGTCATCGCGGTCAACCAGGCAAGCCGGGACAACCAGCCGCATTACCTCACCGACGCCGCACGGGTCTGGTCCGCGCGCCCCGAAGCCGGGGCGGACCGCTATCTCGCACTGTTCAACACCGGCAAGGAGCCCAGCACCGTGACGATCGACTTGCGCGCGGTCGGCGCGCCGGAGGCGGTACGCGTGCGAGATCTGTGGAGCCGGACGGACGAAGGCGTCGTGCGGGATCGCCTGACGCGACGGCTGCCCGTGCATGGGGCGGCACTGTATCGCGTAGCACCAGCATGACGGCAGAACGCAGCGCGACCTGACCGCTTCCGCCGGAATTTTCGCATCGGTTGCTCCCGACCCTTGGTCATCCGCGTTGTAACATTTGTTACTAGATTTACGGAAGCCGAAGGCAATGCCCGCATTACATCACACTGGCGTCGATCTGCGTCGCCTTCAGCAGATCGTGTCGGGCCTGACCGAGGGGGTGATCATCGTTTCCCCCGATCAGGATATCCTGTGGGCAAACGAAGCGGGCTTGCGGATGCACGGGGTCGAGCGAATCCCCGATCTCGGCAAGACGATCGACGAGTATCGCAACCGGTTCCGCCTGCGCTATCGCAACAACCATTGGCTCGAAGCCCCCGATTATCCGCTGGAACGCGTCGTCGCCGGGGAGGCGTTCAGCGAGGTCATCGTCGAGGTGCTGCGTGAGGGCGACGAGGAAGCCCGCTGGATCCACCAAATCCGCAGCCTGGTGCTGACCGACAGCGAGGACAAACCCGATCTGCTCGTGCTCGTGATCCAGGACGTATCGATGCTGTTCGAGGCGGAGGAACGGTTCGAGCAGACGTTCAAGGCCAACCCCGCCCCCGCGGTAATCTGCCGCCTGTCCGACCAGCGCTTCGTGAAGGTCAATACGGGGTTTCTCGAGATGACCGGGCGCGAACGCGAGGACGTGCTTGGCCGCACCGTCTATGAACTCGACGTGCTTGCGGACGTGTCGGACCCGGGCCTCGCCAAGCAGCGGCTGCGCGAAGGGCGGACGATCCCGCAGATGCAGGCGGACCTGCATTTGCCGAACGGTGGGCGCAAGCTGGTGATCGTCGGCGGGCAGCCGATCGACCTGAACGAGCAACCGTGCATGCTGTTCACCTTCGCGGATCTTGAGCCACGCCGCCGCATCGAGGGGGAATTGCGCGAAAGCGAGGCGCGTGCGCATCGGACGTTCGAGCTGGCACCGATCGGCTTGGCGGTCGCGACGCTCGACGGGCATCGGTTCCTTCAGGCCAATGCGGCGCTGCTGGAACTCACCGGCTACACCACCGAGGATATCCAGCAGCAGTCGGCCTGCTCGCTCAAATTGCTCGACGGGGCATCCGTGCGCACCGAAATCGAACGTGCAATCCGCGACGATGGCGGGTTCCACGCGCGCGACGCCTGCCTTCAGCGCAAGGATGGCGAACGCGTCGACGTACTGATTTCAACCGGCATCATTCCGATGCACGGCAGCGATTGCGTGCTGTGGGTGATCCAAGACATCGCCGAGCGCCGCCAGTCCGAACGCGAACTGATCGGCGCGATCGAAACCGTGATGCGCGACACCAACTGGTTCAGCCGCACGATCGTCGAAAAACTCGCCAACCTTCGCGCGCCCAGTGCACAGCGCCATGTCGCCGAAGTATCCTCGCTCACCGGTCGCGAACGCGAAACGCTGAGCCTGATGTGCGAAGGGCTCGACGACGCCGCGGTCGCCGAGGCGATGGGCGTATCGCGCAACACCGTGCGCAACAACGTCGCGCGTATCTATGGCAAACTGGGGGTCAATCGTCGTTCCGCCGCGATCATTTGGGCACGCGAGCGCGGCTTCCCGCTGCCGTCCGCGCGGCGTCCGGCGATCAAGGATAGTTAATATACCCTGATTCTGCACTAAACGATTTGGTGCAAATCGATCTAGGGTAAGCCCATTTCGGTATTACTTCTGGTCTCAACGGGGGCGCGGTTTCGACCGCGTCGCCGGTAGCAGAAGGAATTGCGAGATGGACGACCGCATCGAAGGTGCCGGAAAGCAGGTAGTCGGATCGATCAAGGAAGCGATCGGCAAGATTACCGGCAATCGCAACATCGAAGCGCAAGGCGCCGCCGAGAAGGCCGCCGGCAAGGCACAGGCCGAACTCGGCGAAGCGCGGTCCGCCACACGCGATACCCTCGATAAATAGGACGATCGCGGGCGGGTTCCGCCCCGCGATTCCGTCATCGCAGCACAAGGAATAGCATATGGCCCATACCTACGTTGACCCGATCCACGGATCAGACCCGATCGCGCCGCACGATCGCGCGCTCGGCGTGCCCGGCGGCGCGATCGTCCACCGTTCGCGCATGTCGTGGCAGGCGGTGTTCGCCGGCGTGACGATCGCGATCGCGGTCCAGATCGTGCTGGGTCTGCTCGGCACCGGGATCGGAATGAGTCTGGTCGATCCGGTCAACGGCTCGACGCCCAGCGCGAGCGGCTTTGGGATCGGCGCAGGCCTGTGGTGGGTCGTGAGCACAATCGTCGCGCTTGGCGCGGGCAGCTATGCCGCATCGCGGATCGCGGGCCTGACCAACCGGTTTGACGGGTTCGTCCACGGCCTCGTCATCTGGGGCGTGACGCTCATCATCACGCTGTATCTGCTGAGTTCGGCAGTCGGGTCGATCATCGGCGGCACCTTCCGCACGATCGGCAGCGTCGCTAGCGTCGCTGGCACGAGCATCGGTGCAAGCGCACCGACCGTCGCCAAGGCAGCGGGCATCGACGTCGAGGATCAGGCCGCAGCCTATCTCGATGCAGCCCCGAGCGATCCCGCGCTGATGACGCCGCAGGAAGCGCAGAAGGAAGTTGCCAAGCAACTCCCCGCAATGGCGCGCGGTGGAGCCGAAGGGAATCAGGCCGAGGCGCGGATCGTCGACATCGTCGCTGCGCAGCGCAAGATCTCGCGTCCGGAGGCGGCAGCGCAAGTTACGCGCGCCAAGCAGCAGTTCATCGCAGCGAAGAACAGCACGGTCGAAACCGCCAAGTCCGCGGCCGACACCGGTGCCAGCGCCGCCGCAGGAACATCCTTTACCGCTGTCATCGCGCTCCTGTTGGGTGCCGGTGCAGCAGGGTTTGCCGGGGCGGCCGCAACGCGCCGCCGCGGCCACGAAGTCCGCCGCGCCTAACGGCGTCGGAGGATGCGCGTCTGCCCCCCCGGCGCGCTGAGACGACGACCACCGCCTGTAGCGTATCAATGCGGTGGTCGTCGGATCTAAATCCCGATTTTCGAGTATATAACCCCCTAGCCAAAGGAGACTTTTCATGGACACGCATCAGGTAACGGGCGGCATCAAGCAGGCCGCAGGCTCGATCGAGGAAGGCTTCGGCAATCTGACCGGCGATCGTTCCACCGAGGTTTCGGGTGCCGCGCGCAAGGTCGCTGGCCAGATCGAGGAAACCTATGGCGACGCAGTCGACGCCGCCCGCGCGACCGTCGAGGATAGCCCGCTGCTGGCGCTCGGCCTGACCGCGATCGTCGGCTTTGCACTTGGCGCGCTGGTCACCGGCCTCGGCGCACGCCGCGGCTGAACGGTCGCTTGCCGCCGTCACGGCGGCTCGATTGTCGAAAAGCCCGATGCGACGTCCGTCGCGTCGGGCTTTTTTTATCTCCCCGTTGCAAACTTGTCGGCCCGCCGCCTGCCGACGAGCAGGCCGCGTTCCAGCCGGACACACAAAGCGGCGTAATAATCGCCCAGGAAGCCCGCATCGTCGCCATCATCCGGCAGGCCCGCCTTGCGCCGGATCGTCGCTGCAACCGTCGCGATCGCATCTGGCTTCCCGCTGCGCAGTACCTCCTCGAGCGTCTGCAATTCATATTCGCCATACAGGTTCAACGCCGCATCGCTGAATACCCGGCGCGGGTGCGCCGACGGGATCGCCAGTTCGGACCCCAGCGCAACCCCGACGGTGCGGACGACACAGGTCCCGGCGAGCAGATCCCCGACGCGTAGACGGTCGCGATTGAACAACGGGAATAACAGGAAGATCCCGCTCCAGCCGAGCGCGAACAGCGTCACGAAGGTATCCGCCGTACCCTCCGCCGCCTGCTGCCCCAGGAACGTCAGCGGCAGGAACAATTCGATTTCGCGCATCGCGTTGCGCGCGATCACCGCGCCGCCGCTCAGCCGTGCGCCGTCCCGTGCGACGACGCGCAGGCCCAGGATGCGCTTGCCCGGCGTCGCGCCGCGCCCGCCCATTTCAAACAGTGTGAACCACCCGTTGCGCAGGACGAAGAAGCCGATCATCCACACGATCGCCAGCGCCGGCGCATGGACCGAGAAGAACAGAGAAAAGGTCACCAGCGTCGCCGTGACCAGCACCAGCACGATCGCGCCGGCGTCGATCAGGAATGCCGCCGCACGGGTTCCCGCACTTCCCAGTTGAAGCCGCAGGTCGACGCCTTCGGGCGTGACGAAGCTGCGTCGCAAGGTCGCCGCATCGGCGTGGCGCTCAGCCCGCGGCGGTCGCATCGGATTTCCTCGGCAGGTAGAAATACAGCAACCAACCGATCAGCATCGCCGTGCCGATCGCATAGCGGGTGAGGTCGTCGGTCAGCACTTGCCGCCCGATCCCCTCGAGCATCCCCGCGACGAGCAGCATCACGACCGTCCCCGCCATCGCGACCGCGCCGGTCTGTCCCGCCGCGACTGCCGCATCGCCGCGCGTGCGCCGTCCCGGAAAGGCGATCGCAGTGCCGATGCGGAACCCCGCCGCGCCGGATAGGATGATCGCGAACAATTCGGTGGTGCCATGGATCATGATCCAGCCGGTAAAGCCGATGCCCAGCCCTTTGGGCACGAACACCGCCATGAACGCCCCCAGCATCATGCCGTTATAGGTTATGAGCAGTGCGGTCGGCACCGCAAAGGCGAAGCCCAGCGCGAACGAGAAAATCGCGATCTGCGCATTGTGCGTGAACAGATAGGCTGCGAACGTCGCCAGTGCGTTCTGCTGCTCGGTCGCGTAGATCGTCTTGCGCAGCGTCTCGACCGAAGCGGACGGATCGCGCCCGCCCGCCATGCCGTCACCGACGATCGCGAAGAACCACGCCGCATCCCCGCGCACGATCAGATAGCCGACCACCGCCCCCGCAACCGTGAGCAACAGCGAGACGAGCGTCTCGCGCCACAGCGACTGGACCGCAGCAGGCCAGCCATGCACGAAGAACCGCTTGAGCTGGGTCCATGCCGAAGTCTGGACGCCGTACAGCTGGAAATAGGCGCGTGTGCAAAGCTGCTCGAGATAGTCCGTTAGCGCGCGATCGAGCGACGTCTCGCGCGCGACTGACAGCGACGACAGCGCGGTGCGATACAGCAGCGGCAGCGCGAGCAGGTCCTCCTGCGGCACCGCCCGGATCGAGCGCCGCTCGATCCGCCGGATAATCGCGTCGAGCCGTTCCCACTCGGGGGCGTGCGCTGCGCGGAAACGGCTGGCGTTGACCAGCATCGGCTGGGCTACCGGCGACACGGACGCGGTCACAACAGGTTCCTCCGTTTGAGCGCGACATAGCCCGCGACGAGGCGTTCGCCGACTCGGTCATGCTCCGCCTCTATGACATGGACGCCGACATGCTCCAGCCGCGCCAGCACCAGCTTGCGGTCGCGCAGCAACGCCGCAGCGGTAACCGCGCGCGTGACGTCATCCGCGGTGGCGGGCGCACGGTCGGCGATCGCCTCGACATCCTCGTCCCGCAACACCACGATCAGCAACAGGTGGGTCTTCACGATCCGCATGGCTGCGCGCACCAGAAAGTCCGCGCTCGTTAGGTCGGTGAATTCGGTGAACAGCACGATCATCGACCGCCGCGTCAGCCGCGTGGCGAGCGTGGTCAGCGCGAACGTATAATTAGTTTCCTCGACACTATAGTCGATCTCCGCCGCGAGCCGCTGCAGATTGGCGAAGGCGGGCATTCCCGACACCAGCCCGCTCGCGATCCGGGGCCGCGAATCGAACGCATGGAGGGCGACCCGGTCGCCGAGCTTGAGCGCGACCCAGGCGGTCAGCAGCATCGCCGACACCGCGCGATCGACCCGCGGGACCCCCGCGACCGGGTCCGACATCTGCCGCCCGCAATCCACCGCGAAGACGATCTGGTTGTTGCGTTCGGTGCGATATTCCTTGGCGTGGAGCTTGCGGTGCCGCGCCGATTGTTTCCAGTCGATGGCGCGCCGGTCCATGCCCGAGCGGAACTCGACCAGCGCATCGAAATCGGTCCCGTCGCCGCGATCGACCTGAGTCAGCAAGCCGTCGATCGCGTGACGGCGGAAGATTTCGGCGCCCTTATCGTGGAGCAGGCGGATATCGGGCAGGATCGCCACGCGGACGTCGCTGGCGACGGCGCGCTGATGCCACACCAGGCCGAGCGGGCCACGCCAGCGTGTCCAGACTCGATCGATCCGCCCGATCCCGCGTCGTAGCGCCGTCAACGGCAGCAGCGCGGCCCCCTTCCCGTCGCGCATCACGACCGACGCGCGTCCGTCATTCTCCGCGGCGAACAGGGCGTTGGCCGCCAGCGCGACCTCCGCGCCACCGACCTTTGCCGTACCCGCCAGCGTCACGGTCAGGGTCGCATCGATCGTGTCGCCGACCGAAGCGGTCGCGGGCAGATCCACCCGCACGACGGCGGTACGCCTGCCCTTTGCCGCATCGACCACCGCGAGCATGAGGACGGCCAGCGGCCACGCCAGTCCGGCATACCAGCGATCGGGCAACAGCACGCCGATCACCAGCGCAACCGGCGCCCCTGCCGCTGCCGCCAGCACCGCAAGGCGAGTGGGATAAATCACGCGCGCGCCGTGCTCCTGCGCAGGCGTACGGTTGCGCACGGGGTGGCTTTGCTCACCGCGGCACTTCGATCGTTTCGATGATCTGCGCGACGGCATCCTCAACCGTCCGCCCGTCGATCTCGGCGGCGGGCGACAGGATCAGGCGGTGCCGCAGCAACGCCGGGGCAAGCGCCTTCACGTCATCGGGAATGACGAAATCGCGGCCATCGATCACCGCCCGCGCGCGCGCCGCGCCGGCCAGCATCGCGCCCGCGCGCGGCGAAGCGCCGCTTTCGAGATCGGCGACCCCGCGCGTGCCTCGCACCAGCGCTGCGATATAGTCGATCACTTCGTCCACCAGTCGCACGCCCGCGACCGTGTCGATCGCTGCGCCGATCGTGGCTGCATCCGCGCGCGGTTCGACGCCCCATTCCTCCGGGGCCATCGCCTGCTGGTGCGCGCCGTGCGTCGCGATGATCCGGCGTTCCTCGGCGGCGGACGGATAGTCGACGGTCTGCTTGAACAGGAAGCGGTCGAGTTGCGCCTCGGGCAAGGGATAGACCCCCTGCTGTTCGATCGGGTTCTGCGTCGCCACCACCATGAAGCGCGGCCCCAACGGCAGGCTTTCGCCGTCGATCGTCACGGTGCGCTCCTGCATCGCCTCGAGCAGTGCGGCCTGCGTCTTGGGCGGGGTGCGGTTGATTTCGTCGGCGAGCAGCAGATCGGTGAAGATCGGCCCGCGCGTCAGCGTGAAGGTGCTTGTCTGGAAGTTGAACAGGTTCGCGCCGATGATGTCGCCCGGCATCAGATCGGGGGTGAACTGGATCCTCCCGAAGTCCAGCCCGACGACCCGCGCGAACGTCCGCGCGAGCAACGTCTTGGCGGTGCCCGGCGGCCCTTCGAGCAACACGTGCCCGCCCGCGAACAGCGCGACCAGCAGGATGTCGACGCTCGCCTCCTGCCCGACCACGGCCTTGCCGATCTCCTGCCGGATCGCCTGCGCGAGCCCGCGCACATCGTCTACGGTCACCGTGTCTTCTCCCATAACCAATGATGCAGCGCCTGCGCCGCCGCGAGCATGTCACGCGGATGGCGTGCCGTACGCGCCTGCTCCGCCAGCGTCGTGAAGCGCGCGCGCCCCGACAGCGCGTCCAGATAGCGATCCAGCGCATCGTCGCGCATCCGCACTGGCACACCGAACACCCCGACCGCGCGGTCGCGCACGACCTCGACGTAGCGCGGCCCGAGCCCACCCTGACGCCCGGCCTTGCGCACCAGTGCAGCGGCATTGTCGATCAGCGCCGCCTTGCCGAACGCGATCGCGCGCGGCCGCCGACGCGGTGCGCCGAACGTCGCGGTCGCCTGAATGCCCGCGAGCAGCGCCGCTGCCGCGATCGCCAGCGTCATCGCGAGAAAAGGCGGGTCGAACATCAGCTTCAACGGACTGGGCGCGCGACCGAAACCGTTGAGTGTCACGTCGAACACGACCGAATCCGCCCCCGTGGAATTGAGCCAGTCGAGCAGATCGAGCGCAGCGCGTGCCTGCCCCGCGTCGCGCATTCCGACGTTGGACAGCAAATCGGGATCGGCGAGGACGTAGAACGGGTGCTTCCCGATCTGCGCGAGCACGACGTGCCCGGCGGCATCGGTCAGCAACGGGCGAAACCCGGGTCCGGTAATCGTCTGTACCGCACGCGGCGCCACGAAGCGCATGGTCGCGGGCATCCAAGCCAACCCCTTGAGCGGCCGCCCGCCGCTGCGATACCGTTTCACCACCAGCGGATATTGCGGTGCGAGCACGCCTTGCGGCTCGCGCTCCGGCAGCAAGGCGGCGACGTTGACCCATCCGCTGTGCTGCGGGTCCTTGGTCGTCGCCCATTTCGGTAGCACCACCAGCGTCGGCTTGACGCTGCGTTGCGCGAGCACCTTGGTCATGTCGGTGTCGGCGCGCTCGGGGGTCAGGACGACCAGGTCCTCGGTGCGCAGAATGCGGGGATCGCGCAGGATCCGGGGGTTGCGTCCGGTCGCCTCTGCCAACCGCACGATCCCGCCGAACCCCACTGCCGCGTTCGACAAGGCATGCGCGCCGCCGTTGCGCCCGGAACGCAGGTCGGGCGCATAGGCGCCGAGCACCACCATCGCGAGGAACGCGACAATCCCAACAGCGATGAGGATGGCGACCGTGCGGACCTCAAACGCGCTGTCCGCCGCTCCACGTGTCGTGGAAACGTCGCTCATCCGCGCCACGCCTGCGGCAGCGCGAAGTCTTGATACGCCGCACGCGCGCTGGCCCAGTCGCTGGCGTCGACGGCGCGCGCGCCGAACAGGCTGCGCTCGACCAGCGCCGCGATCCCGGCGAACAGGCGCCGCGCGGCAGGCGGCACCGCGTCCGCTTCGCTCAATTCGCGGCTAGTGAGCGCGGGACGTACGGCGCGGGGACGGCGGCGGGCGATATCGTCGATCGAGCGGATCAGCAGCACATGCACCGCCTCGGCATAGCGTCCGTCCGCCGCCAGCCGGTCCGCCTCACGCAGCCACGCCTGCGCCGGCGCGGCGTCGGGGTGCCAGTCAGGATCGGGGACGACCGGCTCAGTCTGGCGCGTGCCGCGGCGGTGCGGCCAGCGCCATTCGCCGTGGCGGATGCGTTGGTAGACCACCCATCCCAGCAGCACGACCAATGCGGCGATCAGCGTCCACAGAAAGATCCGCGCGTACGGCGCTTGCGGCATCTGCCGGGAAATCCAGCCGATCAACCGCGCGACCGGCTGCAGGACGTGCGCAAGCCAATCGAGGACCTGCGTCAGCCATTCCGGTGGCCTCGGTGGCGGGGCTGCGCGGGTCAGGGTGAACTGCACGCTCGGGTCCGCGCGGAGCGCCGCGTGGGCGGCAGCGAACCGGTCGCCGTCGGCGGCGGCATGTTGCGCGATTCCCCCGCTCACTTGGCATCCCCCGGGCAGCAATTGGCGCTACGGCGTTGAACCTAAACCAACGCGCGAAGCACGCAAACGGCAAATTGGGTCTGCCGGGCTCGGCACCGAGGATGGGACCCGGCGCGCTTTGCCTCCTGGACTGCTCTCCCGCGCAAGCGAGACCTCTGCGTAAAGGCAATCGGAGGTTTGATTGTCACCCGCGCCCCAAAGTTGCCGTCATGCTGAACTTGTTTCAGCATCCACCGTGCGACAAGCACGGACCGGACTCGCGGAGGGCTGGATCCTGAAACAAGTTCAGGATGACGGACGGTTTTCCAGAACTCCCGCCTTCGCGGGAAAACGGGCGGCCGCACGCGAACGAATCCGTTTGCCCCGCCTCGCATCTCGCGTCAGGGTCGCACCAATTCACGGGGGGTTTCCACGATGGCCAGCGCAGCATCAGCGTCCGACCGCCGCATGTCGATCGGTCGGGTGTTCAACCGGGCGTTTGCCGCGCTGGGGGCCAATGCCGGCACGATGTTCGGAATCGCCTTTCTCTTCAGCGCGCTACCAATCGCGCTGCTCAACCTGTGGCAGGCCGGGCTTGGCCCGACGCGTGATTTCGGGACCAATGCGGTGCTGATCGGCGGCATCTATCTCGCGAGCTTCGTGCTGACGCAACTCGCGCAAGGCGGGCTGGTCCGCGCGACGATCGCGCATAGCGACCACCGCACCGTCAGCTTCGCCGCCTGCGTGGCGACGGGTGCGCGCTTTGCCCTGCCGCTGCTCGCGCTCGGGATCGTGATGGGTTTCGCGCTGTTGCTCGGGTTCATGGTCTTCATCATCCCCGGCGTGCTGCTGTATCTCGCCTGGGCGGTCGCGGTGCCCGCCCTGGTGATTGACGGAACGGGTGTGTTCGGCGCGTTCGGGCGCAGTGCCTTCCTCACGCGCGGGGCGCGCTGGAATATCTTCGGGATCGGGCTGGTAGTGCTCGTGCTATACTACATACTGCTCGCCGGCGTCGGGATCGTCACCGTTGCGATCACGGGATTCCCTACGCCCGCAACGCGCGGTCTGGACGGCTTCCTGACATTATCGTCGGTGCTGGGTGCCATCTCGACGACGGTCAGCACGGCGGCGTTCGCGGCGATACAGACATCGCTGTATGTCGAGTTGCGCGACTGGAAGGATGGTCCGCAAATCGATCAGCTGTCGGACATCTTCGCCTGACCCACCGCCCGGCGGGCCGATCCCGCCTTAATCTCGGACACAATCCGGGCTAGAGCCGCGCGATGAATCGGTTCCCCTCCCCGCTCCGCTGGAAGTTCCTGCTTCCGATCGCGCCATTATTCGCGATCGGTGCAGCCCCCTCCGGCGGCACGCTTCACGTCCAGGTCGACAACGTCCGCGCGTTGACCGGGCGAGTCCATGTCGATCTCTGCACGCAGCCGCAGTTCCTCAAGGATTGCCCGATCACCGCCGAAGCCCCGCCGAGCATCGGGCTGACCACGGTGACGCTGCGCAACCTAAAACCGGGCCGCTACGCAGTGCAGGCGTTCTATGACCAGAATGGCAATAAAAAGGTTGATCGCGCACTCTTCGGCATCCCCAAGGAAGGCGTCGGTTTCTCGAACGATGCCAAGATCCGCATGGCTCCCCCGAAGTGGGACGAAGCCGTGTTCGATTACGACGGGCAGGAACGCACGATCCGCCTGAAACTCCGCTACTTCATCGGCCCCGACGCGCCGACGGCAGGCAAGTAAACGATGATCGCTCGCCTGCTCGAACGGCTCGTCGCGCTCGGCGTGCGGTCGCCCTTTGCGGTCCTCGGACTGTGCCTTGCGCTGGTGGTCGGCGCAGGCGCCTATGCCGCCGGCCATTTCGCGATGACGACCGACACGGCCGCGCTGATTTCCCCCACGATCGAATGGCGCAAGCAGGAGAAGGCGGTCGAACAGGCGTTCCCGCAACTAAAGGACGTCCTGCTGGTCGTCATCGACGGCAAGACACCCGAATTGGCGGAAGCCGCGACCGCGAAACTGACGGCGGCTCTAACCGCCGACACACAGCACTTCCGCAGCATCCAGCGTCCGGATGGCGGGGCGTACTTGGACCGCGAAGGCCTGTTGTTCGGATCGACCGACGAGGTCCGCGCCTCCACCAAGGCGTTGATCGAGGCGCAGCCACTGCTCGGTCCGCTGGCGAGCGACCCGTCGCTCCGCGGAATCGCGGGCGCGTTCTCCACGATGCTCACCGGGGTCGAGCGCGGGGACATTCCGTTGTCGCGGCTCGCGCGTCCGATGCGAACGATGGCGGACGCGCTCGATGCGTCGGCGGCGGGGAAACCCGCCTATTTCTCGTGGCAGGACCTGTTCGCCGGATCGGGCCAGACCGCCCCGCCGCGCCGCCGCCTGATCCTCGCGCAACCGCGACTCGATTACGGCGCGCTCCAGCCAGGCGAGGATGCGGTCGGCGCGATCGTTGCGGAAGCTGCGAGGCTGGGGCTTGATCCCGCCCACGGCGTCACCGTCCGCACGACCGGCGAAGTCCCGCTGGCGGACGAGGAGTTCGCGACGCTCGAGGAGAATATCGGTTGGGTCGGCGCGGTGATGGCGCTCGCGATGCTGGTGACGCTGTGGTTCGCGGTACGCTCCGCGAAGATCGTCACCGCGATCCTGCTGACCATTGTGGCTGGGCTGGTCGTCACAACTGCACTCGGGTTGCTCGCGGTCGGCGCGCTCAATCTCATCTCGGTCGCGTTCATTCCCTTGTTCGTGGGGCTTGGCGTCGATTTTGGGATCCAGATCGCGGTGCGCTTTAACGCCGAGCGGCTGGAGGGCGCCACCACCGGCCCCGCGCTGGAACGCGCAGCCCGCGCGCTTGGCGCGCCGCTCGCGCTCGCCGCCGGGGCGGTGTTCCTCGGGTTCGGGGCGTTCCTGCCGACCGACTATGTCGGGATCGCCGAGCTGGGAATCATCGCCGGGCTGGGGATGCTGGTCGCGCTAGCCGCCAGCGTCACGCTGCTGCCCGCGCTGCTGATGCTGTTCAAGCCGGGCGCGCCGCGCCGCGAAGTCGGCTTTGCCGAAGCGGCGCCTGTCGACCGCTGGCTCCACACGCATCGCAAGACAGTATTGTGGGCTTTCGCGCTGTCGATGGCGGGGAGCATCGCGCTGCTCCCCTTCGTCCAGTTCGACTTCAACCCGCTCCACCTGCGTGCGAAGGACGGCCCGGCAATGCGCGCGCTGACCGACCTGATGCGCGATCCGTTGCGCACCCCCAACACGATCAACGTCCTCGCCCCCAATGCGCAGGCCGCACAGGCGCTTGCGACCAAGCTGTCGACACTCCCCGAAGTTGCCGAGGCCGTTTCGATCGATGGATATGTCCCGCAGGACCAGGAGGCCAAGCTCGCGCTGGTGCAGGATGCATCGCTGCTTCTGGATGCGACGATCAACCCGTTCGACGTAGCCGCCGCCCCGAGCGACGCCGAGAACATCGCCGCGCTGCGCCAGACCGCAACCGCCTTGCGCACCGTGGCGGCGGGGGAGCCGCGTGGCGGGGTGAGCGACGCGCTCCATCTTGCCAGCGCGTTCGAGCAACTCGCGGCGGGAACCCCCACGCTGCGCACCCGCGCGACCGCGCTGCTCGTCCCCCCGCTCGGCACGATGCTCGACCAGATCCGCACCGCGCTTCAGGCCGAGGCAGTGACGCGCGAGACGCTCCCGCCCGAGATCGCGGGCAATTGGGTCGCCAAGGACGGCCGCGCGCTGGTGCAGGTCTTCCCCAAGGGCGACAGCAACGACAATGCCGTGCTCCGGCGCTTCACGGCCGCGGTGCGCAAGGTTGCGCCCACCGCCAGCGGCCTGCCGGTTGCGACACAGGAAGCCGCCAAGACGGTCGCCTGGGCGTTCGTCGAGGCTGGCGTGCTCGCGCTTGCGCTGGTCAGCGTGCTGCTGTTCGTCGTGTTGCGCGATGCGCGCGAGGTTGCCTTCACGCTAGCCCCGGTCGTGCTGTCGATGTTCCTGACGCTTAGCAGTTGCGTGCTGATCGGGCAGCCGATCAATTTCGCGAACATCATCGCCTTCCCCTTACTGTTCGGGGTGGGCGTCGCGTTCCACATCTATTTTGTGATGGCATGGCGCGGCGGGGCGACCGACCTGCTCCAGTCGAGCCTCGCGCGCGCGGTGCTGTTCAGCGCCCTGGCGACGGGCAGCGCGTTCGGAAGCCTGTGGCTGTCGCACCATCCCGGCACCGCGAGCATGGGTAAGATCCTGATGATCTCGCTTGCCTGGACGCTGGTGTGCGCGCTGATCTTCGAGCCTGCGCTACTGGGGCCGCCGCGCAAGAAGGCGTGAGATCAACCATCCCATTCTCGGCGCTTCCCCGGCGAAGGCCGGGGCCCAGGAGCGGGGGTCGCGGTAACGATGTGCAGTCGCCCGCATTCGTCTGTTTCGCTCCTGGGCCCCGGCCTTCGCCGGGGAAGCGCGTATGGTGTGGGGAAGCGTTTCGCTCGGGCCAGCGCTTCAATCCGGGCAGTCCCCAGCGCAAGAAAACGTAACACACGCGTTTTGCTTCCCGGCTATGATGTTCCGCGATATGTAACACGACGTGTTCAGGTTTTTCGGTCTAGCACCAGCACATCGCTGAAGGACAACACGCAAGGACGATCGATGCGCGTAGCACTGCTTTCCCGCCTGCTTCTTACCGGTCTCGCCGCCAGTGTCCTCGTACCGGCCTCCGCGGCCGCGAGTTCGCCCGAGTTGATGGGGCTCGAGCGCAAGCTGAGCATGCTGCTCGCCGAACGCTCCGGCGAATATGGCATCGCCGCGCTCGACCTGCGGGATGGCTCGATCGTTTCCGTCAACGGCGACGTTCCGTTTCCGATGGCGAGCACCGTCAAGGTGGCGATCGCGGCAGCGTACCTTGCACAAGTCGACCAGGGACAT
Organism: Sphingomonas sp. PsM26; assembly: GCA_030433805.1. GTDB lineage: Bacteria > Pseudomonadota > Alphaproteobacteria > Sphingomonadales > Sphingomonadaceae > Sphingomonas. The sequence continues at coordinate 45,339 of JARUXA010000003.1, forward strand.
CGCACCCTCGGCGACATGGTGTACGGTCGTCCCGCCGCAAAGGTGCTGGAGCTGATGATCATTCGCAGCGACAATTATGCGACCGACCAGATACTCGCCACGCTCGGCGGGCCGCTCGCGGTGCAGCAGTGGCTGTCGTCGCACCAGATGGCCGGCATTCGGGTGGACCGCAACATCGCGCAGCTGCTGCGCGAGCGCGGCCACCTTGCCGACATCAAGGACGTCGCCACGCCGGTCGCGATGGTCGCCTTATTGTCCAGGCTCGACAGCGGCACCGTCCTGACCGCGCAAAGCCGCAGCTTTCTGTTCGGGCTGATGAGCCGGTGTGCGACCGGCACCCGCCGGATCCGCGCGCTGCTGCCCGCGGGGACTCCAGTCGAGGACAAGACCGGCACGCTCGATGGTGTTACCAATGACGTGGGGTTCATCACCATGCCCGACGGCCGCCGCGTGGCGCTTGCGGTGTTCGCGCGCGGTGGGCGTGATCGCCAGCCCGTCATCGCAGAAGTCGCGCGGGCGATCTACGACCGCTTCGCAGACAGCACCCGCAACGCGCTTGCGCTGTTTATGCGGATGCGGTGATCGCGGGAGACTGACCGGTCCTGGCAGCCGCCTGGGTGGGACGAGAACGTGCCGCCCGGCCCTCAGCTCAGCGCTTCCCCGGCGAAGGCCGGGGCCCAGTAGCGAAACAGAAGAACGCCGGCAACTGCGCTCCGTTACCCCGACCTTCGCCACTGGGCCCCGGCCTTCGCCGGGGAAGCGGGACCGTTTTGAGGAAGCGGTCTATTTTGGCGACGCGCTGGCAGCCGGGTCAGCAAGCGGATCGCTCAGCGGATACTCCGGCGTTCGTTCTAGTTTTGACGTCGCCGTTCCCACTGCGCCCTCAGCAGCAGGGTCCGTCAGCGGATCGGCAAGTGGATCGTTCGCTGACGCCGGTGAGGCGGGCGCTACCGCCGCGGAACCACCCGCCGGATCGGCAAGCGGATCGGCCAGCGGGTCCGCCAGCGGATCGCTCATCGCCCCTCCCCCCCGCGTGCCATGCGTTGCCGCAACCCGCCCCGCGCGGTCCTGCAGATACGAAGACCGCAACGTCGCATACGGATCAATCGCGCTCGCGGTCAGCGCCTTCAACGGCGCGTCCGACTCGACCCGCAGGTCCAGCCCCGTCAGCACCGCTTGCGGAATACGGAATTCCGCACGGTCGAACGGGGACCCCACCACGACGGGTAACGCCTGCGCCTCTGCAGCTCCGGCCGGCAGATCGCGGAAGGTGCTTGGCCCGAGGAACGGCAGGAACAGATATGGCCCTGGCCCGACCCCGTAATGCCCGAGCGTATCGCCTAGGCTGTTGTCGCGATGCGGCAGGCGAAAGTCCTTCGTCTTGGCGACGTCGAGCAACCCGCCGACCCCCACCGTCGAATTGACCACGAACCGCCCGAGCGTCTTCACCGCACGCTTGGGCTTTAGCTGGAGCAGGTCATTGGCGAACACCAAAGGCTCGCCGACGTTGGAAAAGAAGTGCCGGATACCTTTACGCGCGAAGTTCGGGACGACCGTCTTGTACACCATCGCGACAGGCCGGAAGAACACCCGGTCGAACACCTCGTTGATCGCATACATCTTGCGGTTGAAGCCTTCGAGCGGATCACCCTGGGCATGCCGCGGGCGCACCCCCTCGTTCGGCGTTTGCGCGCGAACCGCGGCGCGCGTAATCGTGCCAACCGGCGCCGGCGCGACGACGGTTTCCTGCGCCGCTGCGGCCATCGGCGTCGCCATCAGCACGATCGCGACTGCCAATATGCTGCTTCCCCCCCGGACCTGCACTGTCTTCAGCGACCGCTCTTGGCGGTGAGCGCGTCGAGGTGCGTGATCAACGCCTTCGCGCCGCCCTTTGCGAACACACCGGCGAAATCCGCGCGCCGCGTGGCGAGCTGGCTGATGGAATTGCGATAATAGACGTCGATCACACGCCATTTGCCGCCGCTCTGGCGCAGGCGATAGGCGATCGGCACGGCCTCGTCCTTGGGCGCGGACAGCGTCGTGCGCACCAGCTTGTCGGCCCCACGCGTCTCGATCTTCGGGTCGATCGCGAAGCTGTGGCCCGACCAGCTGCTGAAGTTCGACGCATATTGCGCAACGGTCATCCGCCGCATCGCCGCTACTAGCGCGGTCTGATCGGCGGGCGCGACTTTGACCCAGTCGGGACCGACCGAGAGGCGGGTGATGAGCGGAATGTCGAAGGTCTGGTCGACGACCGGGCCGATCTTGGCGATCCGTCCCTGCGTCCCGAGGCTGCTTCCACCCTTCATGATCGCGACCAGCCCGTCGTCGAGCATCTGCACCGGTGCGCGTGCCGGGTCGGCGGTCTGTGCAGCGGCAGGGGCTGCGATCATCACGAGAGCACCGGTCAACGCCGTGCGGAAGGAAAAAGACATGCGAAAGCTCCTTGGGGAAAAGCAGAAACGGCCCCCCGCGCGTCGCGGCGGCGGTATCATCGCCAGTTCGCTAGCACAAACCGCTGTAGCCGCGATGAACGGCCAAAACGCCCACCCGATCCTTCAGCTTGTGCCGCCAAAAGCACAACATATGGAAAAACAGGCGAGAAATCTCGCTTTCGCATATGTTGCGGCGCGGCTAGAATATCTATCTGGGGGCGTGCGTGACGAAACGGTCCGGTCATTCTATGTCCGGCACCCGGTTTCAGCACGAGAGCGGACGGAAAGGTTTTTACTTGCAAGTGATTCTCGCCAACCCGCGCGGGTTCTGCGCCGGTGTCGTACGCGCCATCGAAATCGTCGAACGTGCGCTGCAACGCTATGGCGCGCCGGTCTATGTCCGGCACGAAATCGTTCATAACCGCCATGTCGTCGATACGCTGCGCGGCAAGGGCGCGGTGTTCGTCGAGGATCTGGACGAGGTGCCCGAGGGCGCGATGACTGTATTCAGCGCGCACGGCGTCGCCCGCACGGTCGAGGAAGAGGCAAAGCGCCGCAACCTGCCCGTGTTCGATGCGACCTGCCCGCTTGTCACCAAGGTGCATCTGCAAGGGCGGCGCTACGCCAAGGCCGGGCGGACGCTCGTGATGATCGGTCATGAAGGCCATGCCGAGGTGATCGGCACGCGCGGACAGGTCGACGTCCACGTCCATCTTGTCTCGACTGAGGAAGATGTCGCCGCGCTCGACCTGCCGCTCGACACGCCGCTGGCGTACATCACGCAGACCACGCTCAGCGTCGATGACACGCGCGGCGTCATCGCGGCGCTCGGTGATCGCTTCAGCGACCTGATTGGTCCGGACGTTTCCGAGATCTGCTACGCGACGCAGAACCGCCAGAGCGCAGTGCGCGACCTCTGCAAGGTTGCCGACCTCATCCTCGTCGTGGGTTCCGAAAACAGCTCCAACTCGAGTCGCCTACGCGATCTCGGCGCGGACGAAGGCTTGCCGAGCTACCTCGTCGCCGATGGCAGTGCGATCGATCCGGCGTGGTTCGACGGCATCGAGCGCGTTGGCCTGACCGCGGGCGCATCCGCCCCGGACGAACTGGTCGACAGCGTGATCGACGCGCTGCGAAAGCTCGGCCCGGTTGAGGTCAGCCAGCTCGCAGGCGTCGACGAATCGATCCAGTTCGGCCTGCCGCGCGAGTTGCGCGATGTGCCTACCCCTACCCAAGCTGCTGTAATCAGCGCATAGGAGCCGACATGAGCCTCCCCATCGCCCCGCTGGCGCGCATCGGCGCCTATACCCTCAAGAACCACATCAAGGGCGGCAAATACCCGCTCGTCCTGATGCTCGAGCCGCTGCTGCGCTGCAATCTGGCGTGCCCCGGTTGCGGCAAGATCGATTATCCCGATGCGATCCTCAACCAGCGCCTGTCGTTCGACCAGTGCATGGACGCGATCGACGAATGCGGCGCGCCCGCGGTTTCGATCGCAGGGGGCGAGCCGCTCCTTCACCGCGACATGCCCAAGATCGTCGAGGGCTATATCGCCAAGAAGAAGTTCGTCATCCTGTGCACCAATGCGCTGCTGATGAAGAAGAAGATCGACGACTATAAGCCGTCGTCCTACTTCACCTGGTCGATCCATCTCGATGGCGACAAGGGCATGCATGACCATGCGGTCGATCAGGCCGGCACCTATGAAGTCGCGATCGAAGCGATCGAAATGGCCAAGGCCAAGGGCTTCCGCGTCCAGGTCAATTGCACCGTGTTCGACGGCGCGGATTCGACCCGGCTCGCGGGCTTCTTCGACGAGATGCAGAAGCGTGGCGTCGAGATCACCATCTCACCGGGCTATTCGTACGAGCGCGCCGCCGACCAGGAGCATTTCCTGACGCGCGAGCGGACCAAGAACTTCTTCCGCGACGTGTTCCGCAAGGGCGACGGCGGCAAGGCATGGACCTTCACCAACTCGCCGCTGTTCCTCGATTTCCTCGCGGGCAACCAGACGTATGAGTGCACCCCCTGGTCGATGCCGCTGCGCACCGTCTTCGGCTGGCAGAAGCCGTGCTACCTCGTCGGCGAAGGCTATGTCGACACGTTCGCCGATCTGATGGAAGGCACCGACTGGGACCAGTATGGCGTCGGCAAGTACGAGAAATGCTCGAACTGCATGGTCCATTGCGGGTTCGAGGGCACCGCTGCGACCGACTCGATCCGTCACCCGCTCAAGATGTTCACCATCGGGCGCAAGGGCGTGAAGACTGAGGGGCCGATGGCACCCGACATCGACCTGAGCCACGCGCGCAAGTCGACCGACGTCCATTCGCTCCACGTCGAGCAGGAACTGGCGAAGATCAAGGCGGCGGATCCCGAAGGCTATAAGCGCACCCAGCGCGCGGCCTGACGGGCCGTCTGCGGCCGTCGCCCGACCGGGTGGCGGCCGTGGAGCCTAATTCCGATCACGACGTTTGATCGCAATGCCTCACGCCAGCAACATCATTTTCTGCGACGGACCGGATAGCCCGCATGCGTTCGACGTCGTCCCGCTCCAGCATCGCAACGGCATGCTCGATGCGCGCTGCCCGATCTGTCACGGCTTTGGCCAGTGGAACAGCGAGATCGATCTGGTCAGCTTCCGCTGCAAGCGCGTGATCTGCGATCATTGCCACGGCGCGGGCTGGGTCGAGACCGGGAACGATCCGGTCGCCTTGCCCGATATCGTGCTTGCCCCCGAGGGCTATCCCAAATGGATCGTGCGGCTTGTCCCCCGTGAGGATGCCTGCGCCAAACCCTGACGCGGGTTAAGGGGTCGGATCGAGCTTGGCGAGGCCGCCAGCATCGAGTGTTTCCATTGCACGCGCCAGCGCCTTGAACGCAGCCCCCGCATCGCGCCCGGTGCGGATGAGCGCGGGCAGCTGCGCAGGGTTGCGCGCGAGCGACGCGAGGATCGCCCCGAGCGCTACGCCGCCATCGGGCTTCATCCCCACGAGCGCCGCGGGGGGAAGTGCGTGGTCGACAGTGTCGGAAATGGTTCGGACGATTGCAAACGGCAGGTCGTGCCGCGCAGCGACACGGGCAGCGATGTGCGATTCCATGTCGACTGCAATCGCGCCGGTGGCGGCGTAGAGCGCGGTTTTCTCGGCAACGGAGCCAATGATGCTGTCTGCGCCCACGACAGTGCCGCGATGCGCGCCGGGCAAGTTCTTGGCGAGCCACTCAACCAACGCCCCCCCCACTCCGCTTCCCCGGCGAAGGCCGGGGCCCAGTCGCGAAGGTGGTTGTAACTGAGCGCCACGCGAGAGGCTCTTCTGTTCCTCGACTGGGCCCCGGCCTTCGCCGGGGAAGGAATTAGGGGCAAGCACCCCCACCACCACATCCCCCGCGCGCAACGCCGGGTCCAGAGCCCCCGCCACCCCGCAAGACAGCACCATGGAAGCACCAGCAACCGCCACCTCGAGCTCCCGCTCCAACCGCGCCGAATCCCCGCCGCCCGCCACGACCACGAACCCCGGCCGCGCGATGATCGCCGCCTCGCGCACCAGCCCGCAGGCGACGAGCACGCTCACATCCCGAACGCCGGTCGCGCGCTGTTCGAGCGTTTGAGGTTGCGATAGCGCGCCACCGCCCACAGCGGGAAATACGCCGGATAGCCATGATAGCGCAGGTAGAACACGCGCGGGAATCCGCCGCCCGTATACATCTCCTGCCCCCACAGCCCCTCGCTGTCCTGCGTCGCGATCAGGTGCCGCACGCCGCGTTCGACCGCCGGATGATCGACCTTCCCCGCCGCCATCAGCGCGAGCAGCGCCCAGCCGGTCTGCGACGCGGTCGACGGCGCGGGCGTGTAGCCCTTGTAATCGAGCGCATAACTGTCGCAATCCTCGCCCCAGCCGCCGTCGAGGTTCTGGATGTGGAGCAACCAGTCCGCCGCCTTGCGCACCATCGGATGCCGCCCGTCGAGCCCGGCCGCGTTGAGCGCGCACAGCACGGACCAGGTGCCGTAGATGTAATTCACCCCCCAGCGCCCGAACCAGCTGCCATCGGGCATCTGCTCCTTCTCGAGGAAGCCCAGCGCCGCTGCCATGCGGGGACTGTCGATCGGCTCCCCGAGTTGCGCGAGCATCGACACGACGCGCGCGGTGACGTCGCTGGTCGGCGGATCGAGCAGCGCGCCGTGATCTGCGAAGGGGATGTTGTTGAGGTAGTGATAGCTGTTGTCCGCATCGAACGCGCCCCAGCCGCCGTCCTTGCTTTGCAGGCCCACGGTCCATTCGACGCCGCGCGCGATGGCGTGGTCGTAGGTTTCCCCCCTCCCCTTCAGGGGAGGGGCTAAAAGGAACCGCCCGGTCCATCGCCATCACCACCACGGCAGTGTCATCAAGATCTGGGTAATGCGCGTTATTATACTGGAACGCCCACCCCCCAGGCCGGACATCGGGCTTCTCCTCCGCCCAGTCGCCCTTCACGTCCAGCACCTGTAACGGCTTCAGCCACGCCAGCCCCGCCGCCGCGCGCGCCTCGGCCTCCTCGCCGCCTGCCTCGAGCATCGCATGCGCCGCAAGAGCCGTGTCCCACACCGGCGAGACGCAGGGCTGGCAATAAGCCTCGTCGTCCTTGACCACGAGCAGCTTCTCGACCGATCGCCGCGCCACCGCCCGCGCGGGATGGTCTTCGGGATAGCCCAGGCAGTCGAACATCATCACGCTGTTCGCCATCGCCGGATAGATCGCGCCGAGCCCGTCCTCGCCGTTGAGCCGCTCGGTCACGAAGGTGACGCAAGCATCGATCGCGCGCTGCCGTGTCCCCTTGGGCCACAATCGCTCGACACGCTTGAGCACGACATCAAGCCCGTTGAAGAAGCGCGTCCAGTGCGCCTTGGTCCCCGCCGCCTTGCTCGTCAGCTTCGCGCGTTTCGCGGTGTACAGCTCATCGACTCGCACGCCCGAGGCATTGCGCGCGACCGGCTTCTTCGCCGCGAGCACCAGCAACGGTACGATCACGGTGCGCGCCCAATAGGACATCTTGGACAGATGCACCGGGAACCAGCGCGGCAGCAGGATCAGCTCGACCGGTAAGGTCGGCACCGAACTCCACGGCGCGCAATCGAACAGCGCCAGCTGGATCCGCGTGAACACGTTGACCGCCGCCGCGCCGCCCGCCTTGTGGATCGCCGTGCGCGCCCGCGCCATGTGCGGCGCGTCGACGTCGTCGCCGATCATCTTGAGCGCGAAATACGCCTTCACGCTCGCGCTCACGTCGAACGCGCCGCCGTGGAACAGTCCCCAGCCATGATGCACCGCCGACTGGATCCGCCGCAGGTACACGCCGATCTTGCGCTCGATCTCGGGATCGCGCGGTTCGCCGAGATAATGCCGCAGCAGCACATATTCCGCCGGGATCGTCGCATCGGCTTCGAGCTCGAACACCCAATGCCCGTCGTCGCGCTGCCGCTTCCCCAGCGCCGCCGCGGCGCGCAGCGCGGTCGCGTCCGCCGCTGCGACGATATCGTCACGTTCCAGATTCACCATTTCAAGTCCCATGACGCGGCCTTAGCCGAGCCCCGACGTCCGCGCCAAGCGGGCAGCGACTTCGCCCGATCGAATCGCACCCTCGATCGTCGCGGGCAAGCCGGTCTGCGTCCAGTCGCCGGCCAGGAACAGGTTGCGCCAGCGCGTCTGCGCGTCCGGGCGACGCGCGTCCTGCTCGGGCGTCGCCGCGAAGGTCGCGCGCTTTTCCTTGACGATCTGCCACGCCGGCATCTCGGCGGGGCCGCCGTGCACCGCGCGGATATCCGACCAGAAGGCGCGCGCGAGCTCGGTCCGGTCGCGATCGACCAGATGGTCCGCCGCGCTGACCGTGATCGAAATGCGATCGGGAAAGGCGAAGATCCACTCCGCCGTCCCGCCGAGTACGCCGACCATCGTCTGCACCCCCGCGGGCGGCGCGATCGCGAAATGCGCGTTGACGATCGCGCGGAAATCGTTCGGCACGGTCAGGCCGGGGAGCAGATCGCCCGCAACCCACGGCGGCACCGCGAGGATGATCGTTTCGTCCGCCTCGACGCTTTCCACGCCACGCCCGAAGTCGAGCCCGACGACGCGGTCGCCATCGGCGTGGATCGCGCGCAGCCGCGTGCCGAGCGCCAGCGTCGTGCCCTTGCCCGCAAGCCAGGCGAGCGCCGGATCGACGAACGCCGCGGCCAGCGTCGGCTCGGCGATTTGCGGCCGCATCGCGCGCCCGCCGCGCCCGAGCGTCTCGCGAATCACGCGCGACGTCAGCACTGCGGAGCCGGTCGCCGACGCGGTATTGAGCGCCGCCAGCAGCACCGGATCGATCAGTTTATCCCACACCGGACCGCTCGGATCGACACGGTCCGCCACGACCTGCCCGGGCTTCCCCCCGCTCAGCCCCGCCAATCGCAGATAATCGCGCACCGTCGTCCCGGGCACGCGGCGCCCGTCGCGGCAGATCCACCACGGCACCGGCCCGTCGTTGATCCGCACCGACCAGCGCGCGCCGGTGGTGATCTCGGCAAAGGCGAAATCGGCGTGCTTCGGCCCGCTCAGCCGGTCGCTCGCGCCGATCGTGTCGAGATAGCGATGCACCGCCTTGTTCCCCGACAGCACCAGATGGTTGCCATTGTCGATCGTCCGGCCGAGCTGCGGATCGTGATAGCTGCGGCACCGCCCGCCCGCTTGCGCCGCGCCGTCGACCAGCGTCGTCGCCAGCCCCTCGCGCGCGAGTTCGACCGCGGCGGACAGGCCCGCCATGCCTGCGCCGATGACGCGAACGCGTTGCTGATTGGACCCGCGCTTCAACGGAACAGGCTGAGCCGCAGGACGGTGAACAGCAGTGCGGGCTTATTGACCCGGATCCGCGTGCGCGGCGTGCCCCAGCCTGCCGCTTCCATCCGTCGCAGGATCGGTTCGTACACCGCCGCCATCAGCCGCGGCGCAAGCAGATGCCCGCGGGGCCGCGCCGCAAGGATCTCCTGCGCCGCCGCGAAATGCTCGTGTGCCTTGGCCGCCAGCATCCGACACGCGCCGTCGATCCGCGGATCGGCAACGAGCACGAGCGGTTCGCCGAACACGACCCCCGCCGCGGCCAGCGGTTCGCGCGGCAGATAGACGCGACCGATCGTCGCATCCTCGTCGATGTCGCGCAGGATGTTGGTGAATTGCAGCGCCCGCCCGAGATGATAGGCGAGTGCGATCCCCGGCTCCTGCTCCATCCCGAAGATCTTGACCGACAACCGCCCCACGGCGGAGGCCACGCGGTCGCAATACAGGTCGAGCGTCTCGAACGGCGGCCAGCGCACGTCTTCCTCGACGTCCATCGCCATTCCGTCGATCACCGCGATGAAATCGGCCTTCTCGAGCTTGAACCGATCCACCGCGTCGACCAGCAACGCCGCCTGCCCCGGGTCGCGACCCGCATACAACGCATCGATATCCGCGCGCCACGCATCGAGCGCCGCCGCGCGGTCCTCGCGCTTACCGCCTTCGTCGTCGGCAATGTCGTCGACCTGACGGCAGAAGGCGTAGACCGCATACATCGCCTCGCGCTCGGCTTTAGGGAGCACGCGCATTCCGGCGTAGAAGGAGCTGCCCGAGACCTGTGCCTGCAGCTGCGCGGGAGTCGCCTTGGGATTCATGCCCGACCTTTAATCATTTGCGTCACCGCCGCCAACGCTGCGAGGCCAAGTGCCTCCGGCGCGCGGTGGTGGACTCGCTGCGACAACGGATCACGCCGTTTGAGCCGCGCGTTGAGGCTGACCGCGAGCCGATGGATGATCGCGACTTCCGCCGCCAGCCGTTGGTCGCGGATCTGTCGCGCGAACCCGGCCGACTGCGCCAACAGGCCGTCGGTGCGCGTCGCCATGTCGACGATCACTGCGCGCAGCGCCGGGGTCGCCGCCGCACCGCCCAAATCCTCGACCCGCGCACCATGCTGCGCCAAAACATCGCGCGGCAGATAGACGCGCCGGATCGCGCGATAATCCTTGCCGCAATCCTGCACGTGATTGATCACCTGCAACGCCGCGCACAGCGCGTCCGACGCACCCCAGGTCGCATGGTCCTCGCCGTGGACATCGAGCACGTACCGCCCGACCGGCATCGCGGAATAGCGGCAATATTCCATCAGCGCGGGCCAGTCGTCATACCGATCGACGGTACAATCGCGCGCGAACGCGACGAGCAAGTCGGTCGCATGATCCGACGACAGGCCGTGTACGGCCATCGTCTCGCGCAGCGCCAGCGCGGTGGGTTCGGCATCACCATGCCCGAGGATCGTCGCGCGCATCGCGCCCAGCAGCGCAAGCTTCTCGGGCGGGGTCGCCGCCGGATTGTCCGCCACATCGTCCGCCGCGCGCGCGAAATGATAGAAGGCCATCACGGGCGCGCGATGTTCGGCCTTGAGCAGAACCGAGGCGACGGGAAAGTTCTCGTCCTTATGCCCCTTGCCGGAGGCGAGTGCGGTGGCGGTCATGACGGAAAACCCTCTTCATGCCGCGCCGCCTGGACTCGGCCCTTCCACATGCCCCCGCGCCCGCGGACATGCTGCCATGCCGACAGCAGCGTGCACCCGGCATAGAAGGTCGCGATCAACGGCAAGGCCAGCCCCCAAAGTGGCGACCGTTTGTAGAACCGCAACATCGGCTGGAACGCGAGCGCCATCAATCCCCATGCGGCGATCGCGGTCATCCGGGTTTCGCCCTGGCCGAAGATCGCGAACAGCGGCGGCACGAGATAGGTGAGTGCGAGGCCGATCGTCGTCCCCGCCAACAGCAGCGGCGAATAGTTGAGCTGCGCATAGGCAGAGCGGGAGATCATCGCGGCGACCGATTCCCAGCTGTCGTAACGCCGGATGCTAACCGCGCGGTCGGTAAGGCCTAGCCACACCGCGCCCTGCTTCTTCATCAGCGCGCCGAACGCGCAATCGTCGATCAGCGCGGAGCGCACCGCCGCGATCCCGCCCGCGGCGTCGAGCGCCGCACGCTCGACCAGCATCACGCCCCCCGCCGCCGCCGCCCGGCCCGAAGCGCGCCGGTTCACCGCCGCGAACGGATAGAGCATCTGGAAGAACCACACGAACGCAGGGATCAGCGCGCGTTCGGCAAGGCTTTCGCACCGCAGCCGCGCCATCAGTGAGACAAGCACGCGTTCCTCGGCGACCGCACGCGCGACGAGGGTCCGCAGCGTGTCGGGGGCGTGCGCGATGTCGGCATCGGTGAGCAAAACATAATTGGGCGTGGTTCCAGCGGCGGCGATCCCTTGCGAGACGGCCCATAGTTTGCCGGTCCAGCCATTCGGCAACGCCGCGCCCGCCACGACCTGCAACCGATCGCCGCCCGCGGCCCGCGCGATGTCGGCGGTGCCGTCGCTGCTCGAATCATCGACCAGGATGATGTGGAAGTCGCCGGGATAATCCTGCGCGGCAAGACTACCGATCGCCCGCGCGATCACCTCGGCCTCGTCGCGCGCAGGCACGATCGCGACGACGGACGGCCACGGCCCATCTTCTCCCCTCCCTGCAAGGGAGGGGTTGGGGGTGGGTTGGTATGGGGAGAGTGCGTCCGCCGCCACGGGCCAACCCACCCCCGGCCCCTCCCTTCCAGGGAGGGGAGCGAGCGGAGACGTATCGCGCTCGCTAGTCTGCCAGAACCCGTCGCGCGCGAATACCAGCACCAGCCAGATCCCCAGCGACGCCATCGCAATCCAGAATAAGATCATCGGGCACACCCCAACTGCCGCGAGGAGCGTCGCCCTTCTCCTCCCCTCCCTGGAAGGGAGGGGTCGGGGGTGGGTGGGTATGGGGAGAATGCAACCGCCGCCACGAGCCGACCCACCCCCAGCCCCTCCCTTCCAGGAAGGGGAGCAAGTGCAGGTCGGTGCGTGCGCTCAAAAACAATCACGCCAGCATCCCCGCTTGCCGGAACCACGCCACCGCATCCTCCAGCGCCACCCGGTAAGGCCGCGCGCGATACCCGAGCTCAGCTTCCGCCCGCGCGCTCGAGTAATACATGTCGTGCGCCGCCATCCGCAGCGCATCCAGCGTCAGGAACGGCTCCTTCCCCTTAACCCGCGCCAGTTTCTCGTTCGCCCACGCCAGCGGAAACAGCGGCGCACGCGGAATCTGCACCGTCGGCGGCTTGCGCCCGACGATCGCCGCAACGCTGGCGAGCATCTCGCGCAGCGATACGTCCTGCCCGCCGAGCACATAGCGTTCGCCGATCACGCCGTGCGCCATCGCGGCGATATGCCCGTCCGCGACGTCGTCGACATGCACTAGGTTAAGCCCGCTCTCGACGAACGCGGGCATCCGCCCCGACGCCGCCTCGACGATGATCCGCCCGGTCGGCGTGGGCCGCGCATCGCGCGGGCCGATCGGGGTCGAGGGATTGACGATCACCGCGGGCAGCCCCTGCTCGCGCACCATCGCCTCAACCAGCCGCTCGGCGACGACCTTGCTGCGCTTGTACGCGCCGACCGCCTGTTCGGGGGTCGCGGGGCGGGTCTCATCCGACGCCTTGCCGTGGTCCGGCCGCAACGTCGCGACGCTGCTGGTATAGACGATCCGCACGACCCCCGCCCCCAGCGCCGCCTGCATCACGGTCTGCGTGCTCAGCTGATTGTTGCGGACGATCTCCTCGGTGTCGGGCGCCCAGATCCGGTAATCGGCAGCGACGTGGTACAGATGCGTCACGCCCGCCATCGCGCGCGCCATCGCTTCGGGGTCGCGCGCATCGCCCTCGACGATCTCGCCCGGGAAGTCGGTCAGGTTGGTCCGCGCGCTGCTCGCCCGTGCCAGCCCGCGCACACGCGCGCCAGACGCCGCCAGCCGCCGCGCGACCGCCGAACCGACGAACCCGGATACTCCGGTCACCAGCGTAATAGGTTGATCGCTCACGCAGCCTCCATGCCGCGACGCTGTAGAACGCGAGCGCGCAAGCGCAAACAATCTCGCGCAATGTCGCAGCAACAAAGTCTTCGCGCACGGCAAGGTGACGCCTTTTTCACAAACGCGCGCCTGTACCCGTCACCACCGCGGCGCTACGGGGGCTATGTGATCCAAATCCTGCACCTACTGGGCACAGTCTTGGGCTGGCTGACGATCGTGGTCGCGGCGCTCGGCGTGGTCTATTCGACCGCCGCCGCGCTCGTCTTCCGCCGCTATTTCGCGGCGGCGACGCCCGCGCCCGCGCGGCACGAGGCGGTCACGCTGGTAAAACCGCTCTACGGCGACGAACCGCGGCTCTCCGACAATCTCGCGAGCTTCCTCGCACAGGATCATGCCGGGCCGATCCAATTGCTGTGCGGGATCCAGCGCCACGACGATCCCGCGATCGCGGTGGTCGAGGCACTGAAAGCCGCGCATCCCGACGCGCAGATCGATCTCGTGATCGATGGCACGATCCACGGCGCGAGCGGCAAGCTCTCCAACCTGATCAACATGGAGCCGCTGATCCGCCACGATGTGGTCGTGCTCAGCGACAGCGACATCGCGGTCGCGCCCGACTATCTCGCGCAGATCCTGCGCGCGCTCGATCAGCCAAAGACCGGACTCGTCTCCTGCGTCTACGCCGGTCGCGGCGACACCGGCTTCTGGTCGCACTTCGGCGCGGCGGGGGTGAGCTACCAGTTCATGCTCGGCCTCGTCTTCGGAGTCGCCAACAAGCTTGCGACGCCGTGCATGGGATCGACCATCGCGATGACCCGCGAGACGCTGCGCCGGATCGGCGGGTTCACGCGCTTCGCGGACAAGCTCGCCGACGATTATGCGATGGGCGAAGCGGTCCGCGAACTCGGGCTCGAGATCGCAGTGCCGCCGATGCTGGTCGACCATGCGTTCGACGAGACCAGCTTCGCGGCGCTGTGGCGCCACGAACTCCGCTGGGGTGCGACCGTCCGCGACGTCGCCTTCTGGCCGTATGTCGGGATCATCATCGGTCTGCCGCTCCCGGTCGCAATCCTCTCGGTGCTGTACTGGCCGACGGTCGGGCTGATCCTGTGTGCGCTTGCGGTCGTTGCACGGTTGGTGGTTGTGCGGAACGTGAATGCGACTGTAGGGAGGCGCATCGCTCCGTGGTGGATGGCGCTGGCGCATGATGGCATGAGTTTTGCCCTTTATATCGCGAGCTTCTTCGTCCGATCGGTTGATTGGCGCGGCGCGACCCTTACAATGAAGAATGACGGCCGCATTGTTGCGGCGCACAAGATTCAGAATGCGGAGCAACGGGCATGATGCGGGCGCTTTTCCTCCAGGCGCCGTCTTTTGACGGTTACGACGGTGGCGCGGGTGCGCGTTACCAGATGAAGCGGGAGGTCAAATCCTTCTGGTATCCGACCTGGCTCGCGCAGCCGGCGGCAATGGTCGAGGGCTCGAAGCTGATCGACGCGCCTGCGCACGACCAGTCGTGGGACGACATCGCGCATGAGTTCGACGATCGCGATCTCGTGATCCTCCATACCTCGACTCCGTCGTTCAACCAGGACATCCGCACCGCCGCGCTGATCAAGCAGCGCAACCCGCGGATTCTGATCGGCTTCGTCGGCGCGAAGGTCGCGGTCGAACCCGACAAGAGCCTCGCCGCCACCCCGGACGTCGATTTCGTCGCGCGCGAGGAATATGACTTCACGATCCTCGAGATCGCGCAGGGCAAGCCGCTGCGCGAAGTCGACGGCATCACCTGGCGCGATTCGGACGGTGCGTTCATCCGCAACCGCGACCGCGCGATGATCGAGGACATGGACTCGCTGCCGATGGTCTCGCCGGTCTACAAGCGCGACCTGCAGATCGACAAATATTTCGGCGGCTACCTGCTCCACCCGTACGTCAGCTTCTACACCGGTCGTGGCTGCAAGAGCCGTTGCACCTTCTGCCTGTGGCCGCAGACGATCGGCGGGCACACCTACCGTTTCCGGTCGGTCGCCAAGGTGATCGAGGAAGTCGAGTACATCATCCGCGAGATCCCCGAGACCAAGGAGATCTTCTTCGACGACGACACGCTGACCGACAACCATGCGCGCGTCGAGGAACTCGCGATCGCGCTCGGCAAGCTCGGCTTCGGCAAGCCCGGCTTCAAGATGTCGTGGAGCTGCAACGCCAAGGCGAACGTGCCGCGCAAGACGCTCGAAGTGCTGAAAGCCAACGGCCTGCGCCTGCTGCTCGTCGGCTATGAAAGCGGCAACCAGCAGATCCTGCACAACATCAAGAAGGGTCTGCGCACCGACGTCGCGCGTCAGTTCACCAAGGATTGCCACGAGCTCGGCGTCGTGATCCACGGCACCTTCATCCTGGGTCTCCCGGGCGAGACGCTCGAGACGATCGAGGAGACGATCAACTACGCCAAGGAGATCGATCCGCACACGATCCAGGTGTCGCTCGCGGCACCGTATCCCGGCACGTTCCTGTACAAGCAGGCGACCGAGAACGGCTGGTTCGACAATTCGCACGAATTGCTCACCGACGGCGGCAACCAGATCGCGCAGCTCAGCTACCCGCATCTGCATTCGACGGTGATTTTCGACAAGGTCGAGGAGTTCTACAAGCGCTTCTACTTCCGCCCGTCGAAGATCTGGGAAATCGTCCGCGAGATGCTGACCGACTGGGACATGATGAAGCGCCGTCTGCGCGAAGGCGTCGAATTCTTCGACTTCCTGCGGCGCCGCAAAGAGGCCGTGTAAGGGTTAGGTTCGATGACGACGATGGCCCGTATGACGGTCAACGAGCGGCTCGAAGCGACCGGGCGGCTGGACGCATGGAACGCTGCGGTTGAGGCGCGCGACATGGACACAATGGTTCTGTTGCTGCGCCTCGTCGCCGCGCCCGATCCGCGTCGGGTCGCGCAGGGCGTGCTCGCGGACCCTGAATTCTACGGGTTTGCGACGCGGTGAAGACCGCGATCATCACCGCGGACGATTTTGGCGTCTCGGCCGAGGTCAACGCCGCGGTCGAGCAAGCGCATCGCGAGGGGATCCTCACCGTCACCAGCCTGATGGTGACGGGTGCCGCCGCGATGGACGCCGTGCAGCGCGCGCGGCGGACGCCGACGCTCGGCGTTGGCTTGCACATCGCGCTTGCCGAAACGCCGCCCGCGCTGCCGCCCGCGCAGATCCCCGACCTTGTCGATGACGCGGGCCAGTTCCGGATCGAATCGCTTCCCGTCGCGCTCGCGCTAGTCGGCAAGGCGTCGGTCCGCCGCCAGCTCGAAGCCGAGATCGACGCGCAATTCGCCTTGTTCGCAGCGACCGGACTGCCGCTCGATCACGTCAATTCGCACAAGCATATGCACATGCACCCGGTGATTGCCGCGACCGTGCTCAAGGTCGGCAAGCGGCACGGCATGACCAGCGTCCGCGCGCCCGTCGAACCACGCGACGTGCTGGCTAAGTTCGAAAAGGCGACCGGGCTCCACATCGCCAAGCCGTTCGCGCGCAGTGTCCAGCGCACGATGCGCGGCGGGGGCATGAAGGTCCCCGACCATACCTTCGGCCTCGCCTGGTCGGGCGCGATGCACACCGAACGGCTCCGCGGTGTGCTGCGACACCTTCCCGATGGCGTCAG
Source organism: Sphingomonas sp. PsM26 (assembly GCA_030433805.1). Classification (GTDB taxonomy): domain Bacteria; phylum Pseudomonadota; class Alphaproteobacteria; order Sphingomonadales; family Sphingomonadaceae; genus Sphingomonas. Next base: position 62,348 of record JARUXA010000003.1, read on the forward strand.
CGAAGTGTATCTTCACCCCGCGACCGGGCATTACCCGTTGTCCGCTCCCGGCTATCAGTATGAAGCCGAGCTGGCGGCACTGCTGGACCCCGTCGCACGCACCATCGTTTCGGACAATCACATCACCCTGGCGCGTTTTGCCGATCTTTAAACCGGGAGAGCCCCGATGAATTTCATTCCCAAGTCGATCGCCCCCGCAGGTCCCGCCCCGGATGTGCGCGTCAAGCTCGGCAGCCCCGAACACAAGACGCTGTTCTGCCGCACGATGCTCGACACGCACGATCCCTATCGCCCCGCGCTGATCGACTGGCCGGTGCTTGAGCCCGAAACACGCAACAAGATCGTCTCGCTGCCGATCTGGGACATCGCCGTGGCGACGGAAGGCCGCGCGGGCATGAACGTCAAGACCTATGGCGAGCAGATCAGCGACCCGCTGCTGCGCGACGCGATCGACATGAACGCCTATGAGGAAAGCCGCCACAAGATCGTGCTCGCGGACATGGTCACCTTCTACGGCATCGTCCTCCAGCCCGAGGAAGAGTATAAACGCCCGCGCGACCCGGAATTCGCGTTCATGCGGACGGGGTTTTCCGAGTGTATCGACAGCTTCTTCGGCTTCGGCCTGTTCAAGGTCGCCGCCGACACCGGCTTCTTCCCCGAGGAGCTGATCGACACGTTCGAGCCGGTGATGCGCGAGGAAGGCCGCCACATTCTGTTCTTCGTCAATTGGGTCGCCTGGCACCGCCGTAACATGCCGTTCTGGCGCCGCCCGTGGTTCGAGATGAAGGTTTGGGCGGTGTGGATCGCGCTGATCTGGGAGCGGATCGACATGGCCAAGGGCATGGGCGACGACAACACCAAGGCACAGGAAAACAATTTCACGCTCAACGGCTCGAAGGAGCTTGGCGTCGAGATCGAATTTCCCGAACTGGCGGCGATCTGCCTGGCAGAGAACGACCGGCGGCTGGCGGTCTATGACCCGCGGCTGATCCGGCCGAAATTCGTGCCGGGGATGATCCGGCTGGTGCTGCGCTTCATGAGAAAGAAGCCCGCGCGGGCGTGATCCGCGGTCAGTCCTGACTCTCGTAGGCGAGCTGCAGCACGCCCCAGTGTCTGCCTTCGACCCAGATCGAGGCAATGACCTGTTTGAGCAAGACCACGCCGCCGTTCGCCACGGGTCGGCGATATGCCTTCAGACAGAATGGCGCCTCGATCCGCACCTGTATCTGCGTTTCCGGGTAGGTGTAGATCAACCCGGCGCGGGAATGCTCCTCGTTCCACACGCGATCGTTCGGGCGTTGCGGAAGCGAGCGTTCGGGCATCGCCACCGCCCCGAAACAGTTTCGATCGGTGAAGCTCATCCCGAAGAAGCCCGGCAGTTGACGCGCGCGCTCCTGGTGTGGGCGCGCCAGCCGCGTGAACAGCGCCTGCGCGGCGTGGGTGAAAATGGGCGGGTCGCTCGCGGGGACGGGCCGGTAATCATCGCTCATGATCGCGTCGAGCGCAATTTCACGAGACGCGACCGCTTTCTCGAGACCATCGCCGACCGACCGCGCAACCTCTAGCCCGAAGTTGATGTAAGGCGAATCGAGCATGTCCGCACCGCTTTCCGCGAGCATTTGCAATAGGGCGTTCGTATCGTCGCTGACCGCGCTCACGCGGGCGGAGAGCTGCTGGAGCCCGGTGGCATTCTGGGTCGAGGCGCTCGACAGCGCCATCAATCCCGCCCGCACCATATCGACCGCTTGCACCATCGATTCGACACGTTTGGCAACGCTGTCGCTGTTCTGTTCGAGCCCCTGCATGATCGTACCGAGCTGACACACCAGGGTTTCGATCCCCTTGGCGCTGCCATGTGCCGACTGCGCCTTGGCGACACCCTGCCCGATCCGGTCCAGCATGACGCCCGCTTCAAAGGTGAGCGACCCGATCGACTGCTCGATCCGGTTCGTGGCCGCGGCGGTTTCACTCGCGAGCTTCTTCACCTCGCTGGCGACCACCGCGAACCCGCGCCCAGCATCCCCCGCGCGGGCGGCTTCGATCGTCGCGTTGAGCGCAAGCAGGTTGGTCTGCCGCGCGATCACGTTGATCCCCGCGGTCACATGGCTGACATCGCTGAGCGCGGTGTTGAATGCTCCCAGACCGTTGTGAATATGGCTAACCTGTTCGATCAGTTCGACGACGTCCGACGTTGCCGTGCCGAGTTGCGCGGTCGAATCCTCGATGACGCCCTTCGCCGCCGCAGTATCGTTGCGCGCGTCTCGCGCGGCCATCGCCACATTGTCGACGTCGCCCGACAGGATGTTTGCTTCGGACCCGATCGCTTCGATCGTCGTGGCCTGTTCCGTCACCCGTTCCGCCAGGGCAGCGATGTCGGCCTGCAGATCCAGCGAGCGAATGCCAAGTTCGCCCGACAGGCGCGCGGCTTGCCGAATGGTATGATCGAGCCTGAGCGCCGGGTTGGTCATGCGCACGTGGATTAACTATCACCGATTAAGAGGTGTTTAAGTATCCAAGCCCCTGATGATTTTGCCGACATTCGTTTCGCTGCGGCGTCGCCCCTACGCGGGCCGGCTGGCGACTGCCCGAAAGCACCCGCCGCGCGCGTGCGATTGCACTGCCATCTGCGCGCTATTGCAAGTTTGTGCGCCAAATCGCCGTTCCAGACCGCAAGAACCCACGTCATCGGCGCAAGCCGGGTTGATTGCCGCGTCCAAAGCCCCAAAGACCCCCCAATGCTGCGCGACTCATCCCGCCGTTCCACCGCTCGCACCGACAGCGCGCGACAGGTGCCTCCTGTGGCGATGCTGCTGCGATGAGCCGTTCCGCACGAATCGGGTTGCTCGTTGCGACGATCGTCGGCCTCATGGTGGCGGCGGCTACCGTCGGCACGGTCGGGGTGCGCCAGGTCGTCGATGTCATGGCGTCGATCGGCTGGATCGGCATGGCGACCTTCACACTGTGGTCGATCGGCGTGCTCGTCCTGTTGGGGATGGCGTGGCTCGCGGTCGCGCCGGGGCAACCCATCGATCGGCTTGGCTGGTTCGTCTGGGCGCGCACCACGCGCGAAGCGGCAACGGATATCCTGCCTTTCTCGCAACTCGGCGGGCTGGTGGTCGGCGCGCGGACGCTGGCGGTGTTCGGTGTTCCGCAGCCGGTGATCTATGCATCGATGATCGCGGATATGACGACCGAGATGGCGGCGCAGCTGATCTTCACGCTGTGCGGGGTGGCGGTCCTGCTGCTCGTCCTTGCGGCGGAGCCGGTGCAACAGGGGCTCGTGCCGCTCGCGCTCGGTGGGCTCGCCGCGATGATCGCGCTAATGCTGCTGTTCGTCTTCGCGCAAAAGCCGATGCTTCGGCTTGCCGGCTCACTCGGCGCGCGGATGCTGCCCGGTTCGGTCGCGGCGATGGCGGCGGTGCGTGAGCAACTCGACGCGATCTACCGGACACCGCGCCGCGTGATTGCCGCGTTTATCTTCAACCTCGCCGCATGGCTCGCAAGCGCGACGGGTGCGTGGATCGCGCTTCGGTTCATGGGCTCGGACCTGCCGCTGTGGGCGGTACTGACGATCGAGGCGCTGATCTTCACGCTGCGCAGCGTCGCCTTCGCGATTCCCGGGGCGGTCGGTGTGCAGGAGGCGGCCTATGTGCTGATCGGCCCGTTGTTCGGCCTGCCCCCAGCGCATGCGCTCGCGCTGTCGCTGCTCAAGCGCGCGCGCGACATCATCATCGCGGTCCCCGCGTTGCTGGCCTGGCAGGTCGGCGAAGCACGCCGGGTGGTCTCCTGACGCCGCCCTGACCGCGCGCAGGTGGCATCGCACGCCAAAGCTCGCTAAGCGCCGGACATGGCGAAGACGAAGGCGCATCCGTTCCATTCGATCCACACGCACGGCCTGATCCGGGTCGGCGCGTGCACCCCGCGCGCCAGCGTCGGCGATACCGCGGCGAACGCCGCGGAGACGATCGCGCTCGCGCAACAGGGTGATGCACGCCACGCCGACCTTCTCGTGTTCCCCGAACTCAACATCACCTCCTACGCGATCGACGATCTGCACATGCAGACCGCGCAGCAGGCGGCGACCGAAAGCGCGATTGCCACGGTTGCGGCAGAGACCGCAACACTGCGGCCGGTGCTGATCATCGGCGCGGCGCTTCCGCGGAACGGCAGACTGTACAATTGCGCGGTGGTGATCGCGCGCGGGCGGATCCTCGGGGTCGTGCCCAAGGTCTTCCTGCCGAACTACCGCGAATATTACGAAAAACGCTGGTTCGCGAGCGGTGCCGGGCTGACCGGGCTCGACATCACGATCGAGGGACAGACCGTTCCGTTCGGCACCGACCTGCTGTTCGCCGCGCGCGACCTCGCGCCGTTCATCTTCCACGCCGAGATTTGCGAAGATTACTGGGCCCCCACCCCGCCCTCCACGATGGGCGCGCTCGCCGGGGCGCTGATCTGCTGCAATCTGTCAGCCTCGAACATCGTCGTCGGCAAGGCGCGCGAGCGATCCGTGCTGTGTGCCTCGCAAAGCGCGCGCGCGATGTGCGGCTATGTCTTTGCGGCCTCGGGCCCGGGCGAGAGCACGACCGATCTGGCGTGGGACGGCCAAGCCACGATCCACGAACTCGGCGAATTGATCGCTAGCTCGACGCGATTCGGTCGCGAAGCCGAACTGGTAATTGCCGACGTGGACGCCGGGCGAATCGCGCAGGAACGGATGCGCGTGGGCACGTTCAACGATTCGGCCGATCTGGCGGGGCACCCGGAGACGCGCTTCCGGCGAATCGGGTTCGATCACCTGCCGGATTTCGCAGACGTCGGGCTGGTGCGCGACATCCGCCGCTTCCCGTTCGTCCCCAATACGCCCGCGCTGCTCGACGAGGATTGCTACGAGGCGTTCAACATCCAAGTCGAGGGACTGCTCAAGCGGTTCGAGGCGGCGCGCGCCGAGACCCTGGTGATCGGCGTTTCGGGCGGGCTCGATTCGACCCATGCGCTGATCGTCGCGGCGAAGGTCATGGATCGGCTCGGCCTGCCGCGTGACCGGATCCTCGGCTTCACCATGCCCGGATTCGCGACGAGCGATGGGACCAAGGCCAACGCCTGGGCGCTGATGCGCGCGCTCGGCATCACCGCCGACGAAATCGATATCCGCCCCGTTGCCCGCCAGATGCTGTCCGACATGGGCCACCCGTTCGCGGATGGCGAGCCTACGTATGACATCACGTTCGAGAATGTGCAGGCGGGTTTGCGCACCGATTATCTGTTCCGCCTTGCCAACCAGCGCGGCGGGCTGGTCGTCGGCACGGGCGACCTGTCAGAACTCGCGCTCGGATGGTGCACGTACGGCGTCGGCGATCAGATGAGCCATTACGGAGTCAATGCTGGCGTTCCCAAGACGCTGATCCAGTTCCTGATTCGTTGGTGCATCCGGACCGATCAATATGACCCCGCGACCGATTCGATCCTAGAGGCGATCCTGGCGACGGAAATCTCGCCCGAACTCGTTCCGGCCGGCGCGGATGGGGCAATCCAGAGCACAGAAGCGCGAATCGGACCGTATGCGCTCAACGACTTCTTCCTGCATTATGTGGTGCGCCACGGCATGGCGCCGTCCAAGATCGCGTTCCTGGCGCTGCAGGCGTGGGGCGACGCGGAGCAAGGCCGCTGGCCGCGTGATTTTCCGGCGGCGGGGCACGTGGCGTACGATCTGCCGACGATTCGCGGCTGGCTTGAGAAGTTTCTGGTGCGGTTTTTCGCGACCAGCCAGTTCAAGCGCTCGGCACTCCCGAATGGCCCGAAGGTATCGAGCGCGGGGGCCTTGTCCCCGCGGGGCGACTGGCGGGCGCCGTCGGATGGGACAGCGCGGATTTGGCTGGAGGAACTGGCGCGAGGGTTGCCGCTCTAGGCCAGGAGCGCTTCAGTGGCACATCGGTAGTGCTTCCCCGGCGAAGGCCGGGGCCCAGTAGCGAGAACGTGAGAACGTCCGCGCTGCGCTATCTTACCATGGCCATTTCGACTGGGCCCCGGCCTTCGCCGGGGAAGTGAAAGGTAGGGCGCAGCAAACCGCCTTACTTGCGGCTTTTCCGCGCAGCGTAGCGTGCGTCGCGCGCTGCCTTTTTGTCGATCTCGGCCTGGATCGCGGCCTGCTTGGCCTCTTCAATCGCGCGCTCGGCCGCTTCGGCCTTGGCGATCTTCTCGAGCCGGGCCGCTTCGATCGCGGCTTTCTTCTCTTCGCGCTTCTTGGCTTCCGCCTCTTCCTTCGCTTCGCGCGCAGCCGCACGGGCCGCGACGACCGCAGGATCAACCGGCGGCTTGGACTTCAGCTTTTCCAGCGCACGTTGCTTTGCGTCGGCGGACAAGGCTGCCCGGTCTTTGAAGGAAGGTTCTTTGTAGGATGCCATGTGGCGGGCTTTAACCTCATCGAGGAAAGAAGGAAATGGCGGAGAGGGTGGGATTCGAACCCACGGTACCCGTGAGGGCACGCCGCATTTCGAGTGCGGTACATTCGACCACTCTGCCACCTCTCCGCGAGGTCGTGTGATGCTGTCTGTAAGGCCAGCACCGGTCGGTGAGCGGGCGCCTCTAACGTAGTGCTCTACGGTACGCAAGCGCTTCGATGCAGGTTTGTCGCACAGCAATCGCTTGTGTGCCGCCACGGAGCCCCTAAATTATCCTCATGTACCGTACCCCCATCACGTCCCCGCCGTTCGACAGCAGCATCGCCCTCCCCCCGGTCAGCCATGCCCGATTCACGATCGGCGACGTGGTGCGGCATCGTCTGTTCGATTTCCGCGGGGTCGTGTTCGACATCGACCCGATCTTCGCGAACAGCGACGAATGGTATGATGCGATTCCCGAGAACATCCGCCCGCCCAAGGACCAGCCCTTCTACCACCTCCTCGCCGAGAACATGGAGTCGAGCTACGTCGCCTATGTCAGCCAGCAGAATTTGATCCCGGACGACACTGACGAACCGGTCGATCATCCCGCGATCTCGGGGCTGTTCGGGGACTATGCGGGCGGGAAGTACCCGTTGCGGCGCGAACACCGGCACTAAGGCCCAGTTGCGGGAGCGGGATGGCGCCGGTCTAACGCGCCTCCCCAATTTCCGCTTACTTCCCCGGCGAAGGCCGGGGCCCAGTCGAGAAACGGTAGAATGCGGGCACGGCGCATCGTTACCTCGGCCATTCCGACTGGGCCCCGGCCTTCGCCGGGGAAGCAGGTATTAAATCACGTCGGAAATGCTTAGCGTCCGGGCACGCTCCTCTCGACGCGAGAACCCCGGGACGCGCTAACGCCCCGGGAACCCCGCCTCAATATTTCACGCGAAGCCGCGTGTAGTAGAAGCCGCCGTTGAACCCGAACGGCCCCCCGTTGCGGGCATAGACCTGCCCGTCCGACGTTCCCCCGGTCAGCGGGTACAATTGCACCGTCGACGTCGCCTTCAGCCGGTCCGGCTTCTCGTCGAGGAAGTTCTGCGCGCCGATCGCCAGCGTGAAGTGCTTGGCGAAGGTGTAGTTCAGCTCGAGGTCGGTCACGAACTTGCCCCGGAAGGTCTGGTTCGCGACGCCGTTGGTCTGGCCGTAATCCTGCGCGCTGGTCCAGGAGCTGTAATAGTTCTCGCGCACGGTGAAGCCGAAGTCGCCCAGCGTCAGCCCGGAATTGAACACGATTCGGTGCTTCGGTGCGAGGTTCTCGGCGTCGATCAGCTGCGCAACGCTGACCACGCGGGCATCGGACCCGGTCACCTTGGTCTTGTTGTAGTTATAGGCGAGCGAGAAATTGAGCTGCGCCTCGCTGACCCGGGCACGATAGGTCGCGACCACGTCGACGCCGCGCGTCCGTGTGCGGAAGCCGTTGGTGAAATACTGCACCTGCCCCCCGACCCCGACCGGCAGCAGCGCGGGTTGCGCCGCCAGATCCGCTGCGCTGACGATGAAGGGCGACGTCAGGCCGATTCGATCGCGCAGGTTGATCTGATAGGCATCGACCGTGATCGTCATCGCACGCAACGGCTCCAGGACGAACCCTAGGCCGTAATTGGTCGACTTTTCCGGGCTCAGCGTCGTCGCGCCATAATATTGCGCGACCGCATTGTTGGTCGGATAGGTCCCGCTCTGGAACGCGACGCCATTGTTGAACGAGGTCGTGACGATCGAGACGTTCGCCTGCCCCGGGGATGGCGCATGGAAGCCCGTGCCGAAGCTGCCGCGCACCGACAGCGCGTCCACCAGCTTGTAGAGCGCGTTGACCTTGCCGACCCAGGCATCGCCGAACGTGTTGTAATGTTCGTATCGCCCCGCAGCCCCCACGGTGAACGCCTCGGTAATGTCGGTTTCCAGCCCGACATAAGCGCCGAAGTTCTCCTGGCTGAACTTGCCTGCGGTGCTCGGGCTCGTGCCGGCATAGCCGCTTGCCCCCACGCCTTGCGCGGCGCTTGTGCCCGAGAAGGCATACACCCCCGGCGCGGTCTGCGTGTAGAGTTGTTGCGCGACGGCATAGGGTCCAGCCCCATAGGATTGCGCGTCACCTGCGGTCTGTTCGTAGGTTTCCTTGCGGAATTCGCCACCGGCCGAGATCGTCAGCGGGCTGGCGAGCCCCAGGTCGGCGGCATAGGTGAAGTCGGCGTTGAAGTTCATCTCGTTCTGGATGAGATCGCCGAACTCGAAGCGCGTCTGCGTCTGGGGGCCGTAGGAGAAGTTCGCCGAATCATACATCGACAGCGACATGGTGTTGCGCGCCAGCGTGCCCGACACGTCATAGCCGAACTTGCCTGCCGTGCCCTTGTAGCCGAGCACGCCGTACAATTCCTCGGTCTTGCCAACGAAACGCGGGGTGAAACCTGCCGGATAAAGCTGGCCGAAGCGGAAGGTGTTAGTGTCGCGGACAAATCCACCCGCCGGGCAGGTCGCGTTGCCTGCCGGGCATGCCGTCAGGAAGAAGGTGTTGTTGAACGCGCCATTGGCGCCCTGATTGCGCACCACGCCATTCGAATCGACCGCCGTGCTCGACACCGAGGCGCGATAGTTGAAGCTCTGGTTGCCCTCCCTGTTCGCGTAATTGCCGAAGAAGTAGATCTTGCTCGAGTCGGTCACGTTGAGCGCCGCGTTGACCACGCCTTTATAGGCTTTCGACGGCGAGCTGCCCCAGATCTGCACCGGCAGCGGATAGTTGGGCAATTGCGACGCCAGCGCAGGGAAGTTGTTCGCGAAATTGGCAGCGGAAGGACGCGTCACGCCACGGCTGGTCTGCCCGTCATCGGTATATTCGCCGGTCAGGTTGATGAAGCCGAAGTCGCGCTTGAACCCGACGTTGCCCGCAATCTGATAGCTTTCGCCGTCGCCGGCGTAATATTGGCCGGCACGCCCGACCAGCTCGATTCCCTGATCCTCGCGCAATCCGTAGTTGAGCACGCCGGCGATCGCGTCCGACCCATATTGCGCGGTCGCGCCTTCGCGCAGCACCTGCAGGCTGCCGATCGCGAGTGATGGGATGGCAGAGATATCAGGCCCCTGCGCGCCACGGCCAAGGCCGGTATCGCTGCCGCCATAGACCTGCACCAGCGCCGACCGGTTATACCGCTTGCCGTTGAGCATCACGAGCACCTGATCGCCCGACAACCCGCGCAGCGAAGGCGACCGAACGAAGGTCGACGCGTCCGAGATCGTATTCTGCCCGACGTAGAAGGACGGGACGATGTTCTTGAGCGCGTCGATCATGTTGGTCGCGGGTTGCGACGTCAGTTCGGCCGAGCTGATCACGTCGACCGGCGACGGCGAATTGGTGAGGGTGCGATCGGTTCGCCTGGTCCCGATCACGACGATGTCATTCGGGGGTACGTCACCGGCACTTGGGTCCGCGGGGTCAGTCTGTGCGATCGCGGGCACAGCTGCAGCCGCAACGGCGGTGTTCGCCTGGTCATTCGTCGCTGCCAGCGCAGGCATCGCCGACATACTCGCGACAAGCGCAAGCGTCGAAATGGAGTGTTTGTAAAGCAAGGAAATCCTCCCAGGGTTCTACAGTTGTTAGGTCATTCATCACCAAAGCTACGCCGCCACAGTAAGTGGCTGACGCAGTTCCCCCTGCCGCAAAACACGACATTCCAGTAATCCTGCCGAACACTTGACACGCATACCTTGACCGGACGCCTTATTCCGCGCCTCAGTCTCTGCCGCCTCGAAAACCCTGTGGCGCTTATTACTTCATTGCATCCCGTGGATGCTGATTTGGTAATTGCTCCATCTGTTCCAACACGATGACGCCATAGGTTCTGACGCATTGCAACAAAAAGTTCACCGACCGTCGCAAGAAGGGTCCGAACCGAACCGATTCGTGTGGTCCTATTGCGTTTGTGCAACGCTTTTGGCGGTCATCCGGCGGCCTCGGCGGTTGACACCGCGCCACGCTTGGCATAGCTGGCGCTTCTTTCCCGCGCTCGGCTTGCCGTGGCGTGGAGCACAGGTATTTTGAAGGTGATGAGGGCCATGTTCGCAATCGTGCGCACAGGCGGCAAGCAGTATCGCGTTGCCGCCGGAGACAAGATCGTCGTTGAGAAGCTCGACGGTGAAGCCGGCGCGTCGATCACGCTCGGCGACATTCTGCTGGCGGGCGAAGGCTCGGAGCTGCATTCGGTCGAGGGCCTGACGGTCTCGGCAGAAATCATCGCGCAGGCGAAGGCGGACAAGGTCATCGTCTTCAAGAAGCGTCGCCGTCACAACTATCGCCGCAAGAACGGTCATCGCCAGCGTCACACGATCCTGCGCATCACCGCGATCGGCAACAATGACAAGCAGGCAGCACCGGCCAAGGCCGATGGCCCGGCCGCTCAGGCGTAAGGAGTAGTTCGAGATGGCACATAAGAAAGCAGGCGGCTCTTCGCGCAACGGTCGCGATTCGGCAGGCCGTCGCCTTGGCGTGAAGAAGTTCGGTGGCGAGATCGCCATTCCGGGCAACATTCTCGTGCGTCAGCGCGGCACGAAGTTCTACCCGGGCACCAACGTCGGCATCGGCAAGGATCACACCTTGTTCGCGCTCGTCGAAGGCCGCGTGACCTTCCACCAGGGCAAGCTTGGCCGCAAATTCTGCTCGGTCGAGATGCTGGCGCAAGCCGCAGAATAACGGGCAACCGGACGGGTTGCCCACCAGGGCGACCCGCGTATCCGCAAGGATACCGAAACAAGGGAGACGGGTCGCCCCGGCTCCCTTTTTTCATGGCTCCCTCCCCGCTGTCGCATCCATGTCATCCCGGCATGCGAGCGACGCCGCCTGAGGAGAGTCGTATCATGTTCGCTCGGACTCCGAGATTGACGCTGCGCCCCGGCTGGCCGGAGGACGCCCCCGCGCTGGTCAAAGCGATCGCGCACGAATCGGTTTGCACGATGCTGGCGCGCGCGCCGTGGCCTTACACGCTGGCGGATGCCGAGGCATTTCTGACACTGCCCCGCGACCACCGCAGCCCACGGATGCTGATCCTCGCGCACGACGGCGCACAGCCACGGCTCGTCGGGGGAATCGGGCTGACGCAGGACGAATCGGGCCACGAGTTCGGCTATTGGCTGACCCCCGACGCGTGGGGCCGCGGCTACGCCACCGAGGCGGGCCACGCGGTAATCGACATGGCGCGCCATGCGCTTGGCCTGCGGCATGTCCACGCGGGGCACTTCCACGACAATCCGGGATCGGGCCGGGTGCTGCGCAAGCTCGGCTTTCGCGAAACCGGGGTCGCACAGCGCGCCTGCCGCGCGCGGGGCGCGGATGTGGCTGGCGTCGACTATGCGCTAGATCTGGCGCCGGCGCAGGCGATGCCGCTGGCGGCGTGATCTGCCTTGGCTGACGGAACTGCTATCGGTGTCCAAGCATACCGAGGTTTCGCAGCCATTGCTTGACCTGTCCCGGCCACTCCCTGGTGATCGGATCGGCGGTCGGTCGCATCCCGAACGCGTGACCGCCTTTCGCATAGAGACGCATGTCCACCGGCACGCCAGCGTCGTTTAACGCCAGCGCATAGGCCATGCCCTGACGCACGTTGTCCGTCGGATCGTTCATCGCGTGGAGGATGAGCGTCGGTGGTGCTTTCGCGCTGATCTTGACCCACGGTTGCAGCTCGAGGTTGTTCTTCCCCTTGCTGCTATCGAGCATCCGCGCCGTATAGGCGACGATCGCAAAATCGGGCCGCGGCGACTGCCGGTCGGCAGCGTCGGTCAGCGGGTATGTACGCTCCTCCGTGTTGCTCATGTTCGCCACGAGATAAGCGCCTGCGGAAAAGCCCATCACACCGATCCTGTGCGGATCGATCCCGTAGCTGGAGGCACGTTCCCGCAACATCCCCATCGCGCGCTGCGCGTCTTCCAGCCCCAGCAGTACCTTCGGCCGCTGCTGCTTTCCGATCGCGTTCTCCCACACTTGCGGTGTCCGATACTTGAGCAGCACGCAGGTCATGCCCTGTCGCACGACCCAGTCGCAGATTTCGGTCCCTTCAAGATCGGTCGCCACAGCGTAAAACCCGCCGCCGGGCAGGACCATCATCGCGGCCCCGGTATTGCGCCCTTTTGGCCGGTAGATGGTCATGGTCGGTCGGGTGACATAGCTTGCCCAATACCACATCCGTCCACCCACGAGCGGCGAGCCATTACCGGTCGCTTCGGGATGATCGCCGGTGTCGGGCTTTGCCAGAACGACGCTCGCGGGCCACAGCGGCACCTGTGTTCCACCCGAGGCTGGCTGCCATATCCCCTCGCGTTCCACCTTGGGGACCTGGACTTTGGCAGGCGAACCGTCGGACGTGTTGGCCTCACCATACGCCACCCCGCCAAGACAAAGGATAAGCAAAACTGGCACGACGAACTGGAACCGCGACAAACCGTCTCTCCTGTCGTGAGGGGCGCAACCCACCCATCAAGACTGGCCGGAAGAAGCACAAGCCAAAACTGGCCACTACTGCCCCCGCCGCGAAACAGCCACTCGAACTACTCTATCCTTACTTTACCGCGATATATTACGCACGCTCAGCTGCAGTACGGGCTCGCCTGCAACCCCGCGACGCTCAGCCCGCCACCGCCACCCGCGGCAGCACCGCATCGGCATAATCACTCTCGGCCAGCGCGATCAGCGCGCGGTCGTCATGTTTCCACGGGTGGAAGCCCGGCAGGAAGAACGCGATCCAAGCGCCCAGGATCTTGCGCGCCATTCCCGGACGGCCAAGCGCGTACCACAGGATCCCGCGATGCGCGCGCCAGCCGGTGATCCCATCCTGCCGCAGCAGCTCGAGCATCCCCTTGTACCGCCCGGCGAAGAACTTCTTGGTCGTCGCCAGCATGACGATCGCCTTGATCAGCCAGCGCCGCCGCCGCGGCCAGTCGCGGGTCGCATGAAGCCAGGTGTCATAGGCGACACCCTTATGCTCGATCTCCTCCGCCGCGTGCCAGCGCCACAGCGCCGCCGCCTGTTCGTCGCCCCCCGCGAGATGGCGCGGGTTGGCGATCAGCTCATGCGCCAGCATCGCGGTGAAATGCTCGAGCGCCATCGTCGCAGCGAGCGCACCGATCGGCGGCTTCCCCTTGGTCAGCGCCAGCGCCTCGTCGACATGCTGCTCCAGCAGCCGCGTGTCATAGCCCTGGTCGGCGACATGCCGGTTGAACGCGACATGCTCGCGCGTGTGGATCACTTCCTGCTTGATGAACGCCTGGATCTCGGCACGCAGCCGCGGCGGCGTGCCCTCGCGGAAATTGCGCACGCTGTCGACGAAGAACCCCTCGCCCTTCGGAAACGTGACCGACAGCGCATTGTAGAAAGCGGTCGCGAACGGATCGTCGTTGAGCCACCACCGCCGCATCGTCGTGCCCCGGCCGAAGCGCAGGTCGCGCGGCGTGATCGTCAGATCGGCGGGACTGGTTGCTTTCGCCACGGAAACCTCCAAACGTTTCTGCAATGCAGCGGGCCGTAGGGTCCGTGACTGCTGACAAGACTGTCAATAGGCGTTACTTACAACCGTGTCAATTATTCGCAAGCGTCTGAGCCCCGAAGAATCGCGCGATGCCGCCATCGACGCTGCACGCGCGCTGTTGATCGAACAGGGGCCGCAAGCCGTCACGCTGAAGGCCGTCGCCGCACGGATCGGCCGGACCCATGCCAATCTGCTCCACCATTTCGGCTCGGCGGCGGATCTGCAACGCGCGTTGATCACGCATCTGGCCGACACGATCACCGCGCAGATCGGCGATGCCGCCAAGCGCGCCCGCGCAGGCGAAGCGGATCCGCGCGAAGTGGTCGACCTGACCTTCGATGCGTTCGCCAATGGTGCCGGCGCGATGGCCTCGTGGATGATACTGTCGGGCAACCACGACGCGCTCGATCCGGTGCTGACCGCAATCCACCGGCTCGTCGACGATCTTGCCGAGGGCGATGCAGCGGGCAAGGCGATCCACGAGGAAACGCTGCAACTGGTGCTGATGGCGATGGGGGACGCGCTGCTCGGCCGCGCGATGGCGAACGCGCTCGGCCTCCCGCCGGAGACCGCGCGCACGATCGCGACTCGTGCGCTGATTGCGTCGCGCAGTGGCGAATCGGAAGCCGACTCGGCTAGTCTGGCTAAAATCGCGTAATCCGCTAAGGAGCGGCCATGCATTTTCTTGACCAAGCAAAGATCTTCGTCCGATCGGGCGCGGGCGGCCCCGGCGCCGTCAGTTTCCGGCGCGAGAAGTTCATCGAATATGGCGGCCCCGACGGCGGCAACGGCGGCAAGGGTGGCGACATCATTTTCGAGGCCGTCCCCGGCCTGAACACGCTGATCGACTTCCGCTACACCCAGCATTTCCGCGCCCCGCGCGGTAATGGCGGGTCGGGTTCGAACCGCACCGGCGCTGGCGGCGACGACCTCATCATCCGCGTGCCGGTCGGGACACAGGTCCTGGCCGAAGACCAGGAAGAAGTGCTCGCCGATTTCACCGTACCGGGCGAGCGAGTCGTGTTCCTGCGCGGCGGCGATGGCGGACGCGGCAACGCGACCTACAAGACCTCAACCAACCGCGCCCCGCGCCAGCACGGCACCGGCTGGCCGTCGCAGGAAATGTATGTCTGGCTGCGGTTGAAGCTACTCGCCGATGCCGGGCTCGTTGGCTTGCCCAATGCGGGCAAATCCACCTTCATCAATGCCGTCACCAATGCGCAGGCGAAGGTCGGCGCCTATCCGTTCACGACCGTCCGCCCGCAATTGGGCGTGGTCAGCCGCTACAATCGCGAATTCGTCGTCGCGGACATCCCCGGCCTGATCGAGGGCGCGGCGGATGGTGCGGGGATCGGCGACCGCTTCCTTGGGCATATCGAGCGGTGCAAGGTGCTGCTCCATCTGGTCGATGCGACCGAGGATAACCCTGTGGATAACTACAGGATCGTCCGTGGAGAACTCGAGGCATACGGCGCGGGGCTTGTGGATAAGCCGCAGGTGATCGGCCTCAACAAGATCGACGCGCTCGACCCGGCGGACGTCAAGAAACTGATCACCAAGCTCAAGCGCGCGAGCAAGGCCGAGGTCCTGCCGATGTCGGGCGCGAGCGGCGATGGGATCGATGCGGTGCTCGACCGGTTGATCGAGGCGATCGGCCCGGCGGAGACGGTGGCGAAGCGTGCGGACGGCAGCGACGAACCGGCGGAGTGGTCGCCGGTTTGAGGGGGCCGATCCGTCTGGTATAAGGGCGCATGGCAACGCATCTCGTTTACCCGCTGCTGACCGCCGAAGCCTTCCTCCAGATCGACTTCGGGGATCAGAAGGCCGAACTCGACAATGGCGTCATCCGTATGATGGCCGGCGGCACGGCGCGGCATGCGCGAGTGCAGGGAAACATCTTCCTTGCGCTCGCGCTGCGGCTTCGGGGTTCGGGATGCACGCCCTACAATTCCGACATGGCGGTTCGGACGCGACCCGACTCGATCCGCTATCCTGATGTCTCGATCTTCTGCGGACACGATGGCGAAAGCGACGATGACGCGATAGCCTTCGACGATCCCCGCGCAGTGTTCGAGGTGCTATCCGATGGCACCGCCCGGACGGACCTGCGCGTCAAGCTCGACGAATATCGGGCGTTACCGAGCGTCGATACGATCGTGTTCGTCGATATTGCGAACGAACGGGTGCGGATCGTGCAACGCACCGGTCCGGGGGGCTGGGTCGATAACAGCTTTGACGATCCGACCGAGATCGTCATCCCCACCCTCGGCATCACGGTCCCGCACGACGAGGTCTTCGCGCGCGACTGATCCCCGGCCAAGGCCATTGGCGCAGCGCCCCTGCCACGCTAACGCAAACACACGCATGCCCGTCTTCCCGCCCCCCTCCTGCCCGCGCCTGATCGTCAAGGTCGGCTCCGCGCTGCTCGTCGCGCCCGATGGGACCGTACGGCGGGACTGGCTTGCCGGACTGATCGCCGACATCGCCGACCGCACGCGCGCCGGGCAACAGGTCGCGGTCGTCTCCTCCGGCGCAATCGCGCTCGGCGCGCGCCGCCTCGGCCTTGCCAAGGGTGGCCGCGCCAGCCTCGAGGATGCACAG
This sequence comes from Sphingomonas sp. PsM26, assembly GCA_030433805.1. Lineage (GTDB taxonomy): Bacteria > Pseudomonadota > Alphaproteobacteria > Sphingomonadales > Sphingomonadaceae > Sphingomonas. Next base: position 78,894 of record JARUXA010000003.1, read on the forward strand.
GCCGCCGCCGCGACCGGCCAGATCGCGCTCAGCCAGGTCTGGGCCGAAATGCTCGGCGCGCAAGGCCTTACCGCTGCGCAGATGTTGGTCACGCTCGACGATCTGGAAGACCGCCGACGCTATCTCAACGCCGCCGCCACGCTCGGTCGGTTGCTGTCGCTCGGCGTCGTGCCCGTCATCAATGAGAATGACAGCGTCGCCACCGAGGAAATCCGCTTCGGTGACAACGATCGGCTCGCCGCGCGCGTCGCGCAGGCGGCGGGCGCACAGGGTGTCGTCCTGCTGAGCGACATCGACGGCCTCTACGATCGCAACCCGGCGCTCCCCGGTGCCAACCACATCGCGCGGATCGAGCGGATCGATGCCGCAATCGAGGCGATGGCGGACCGCGGCTCGGCGTCGGGCATGGGCAGCGGCGGGATGGTGTCCAAGGTCGCCGCCGCCCGCATCGCCAACGCCGCGGGCGCGACGCTCGCGATCGTCAGCGGCAAGATCGATCATCCGCTGTCCACCCCTGCCCGCCACAGCGTGTTTCTCCCGGAAAAAAGCGCACCCGCGCGCAAGGCGTGGCTCGCAGGCGGTCTGACCGCGATGGGTGAGATCACGATCGATGCGGGCGCGATCGCCGCGCTCCGGAACGGCAAGAGCCTGCTCGCGGCGGGGGCGACTCGCGTCGCGGGAACCTTCGCGCGCGGCGACCTCGTCACGGTCATGGACCCGGATGGCCGCACCCTCGCGCGCGGCCTCAGCGAATATCACGCTGCCGAAGCCGCCGCGATCATCGGTCTGCGCAGCGAAGCGCAAGCCGCCATCCTCGGCTACGCGCCCCGCGCCGCGCTGATTCACCGCAATCATATGGCGCTGTTATGACCCCCAAGACACTCGCCATCACCGGCGGCACCGGCTTCGTCGGCAGCCGGCTGATCGATCTCGCACTCGCCCGAGGACACACCGTCCGCGCCCTGACCCGACGCGCGCAGCCCGATCGCGCGGGCGTCACCTGGGTCTCTGGCGCGCTCGACACCCCCGATGCGCTCACCACCCTCATTGCGGGCTCGGACGCGGTGCTGCACGTCGCCGGCGTGGTCAACGCGCCCGATCGTGCCGGGTTCGTCGCGGGGAACATCACCGGCACGCAAGCCGTAGTCGATGCCGCAATGCGCGCGGGGGTCCGTCGGTTCGTTCACGTCTCCTCGCTCGCGGCGCGCGAGCCCGACATCTCGACCTACGGCTGGTCGAAGCGCGAGGCCGAGACGGTCGTCGCGGCGTCGACGCTCGACTGGACGATGGTGCGCCCGCCCGCGATCTACGGCCCCGGCGACATGGAGATGCGCGACCTGTTCCGCATGGCGAGCAAAGGGGTCGCCTTGCTCCCTCCCGGCGGTCGCCTGTCGGTGATCGAGGTCGGCGATATCGCGACGCTGCTGCTGGCGGTCGCGGAGACCGATCCCGGCAAACTGATCCTGGAGCCTGACGATGGTCGTCCGGACGGCTGGAGCCATGCCGAACTGCTCAGCGCGATGGGCATTGCCTCGGGCCGCAAGCGGGTCGTGCCGATCGCCCTCCCCCGCTTCGTGCTGGATCTGATCGCGCGCGGCGACACGGTGCTGCGCGGCAAGGCGGCGAAACTGACGCACGACCGGGTCGGCTACATGTGCCATCCCGACTGGACCGCCGCGCCCAACAAGCGCCCATCCTCCGATCTATGGACCCCGCAGGTGCCGACCGCGCAGGGCCTCGCCGACACCGCAGCATGGTATCGCGCGCACGGCTTGCTATAGGCGGTGCATAAAGCCGCCGCATTTTGGCGGCACAGCGTACCCAGTTTCAAGGACCGAGCATGAGCGACCGCCAATCCATCTACGACACCGTCACCGCGCAGATCGAGCCGTTCAACAAGAAGGGCGTGACGCTGAGCGACGCGACCACCTTCCAGGGCGATCTCGAATGGGACAGCCTGACCGTGATGGATTTCGTCGCCGCGATCGAGGACGAGTTCGACATCATCATCACGATGAACATGCAGGCCGAAATCGAAACCGTCGGTCAGCTCGTCGACGCCGTCGCCAAGCTCAAGGGCTGATTTTACGATGACCGAAGCCGCTGCCACCGCCCACGCGCTCGCCGAACCCGAGACCGTCGCACCTGCCACCACTGATCTGGGGCGCGACCTGATGAGCAAGTTCGACGGCCTGATCGCCGAACGCCAAGCGTTGCAGGATACGGGCGTCCGCGACCCGTTCTCGATCGTGATGGACGAGGTCAAGTCGCCGACCGAAGCGGTCATCAAGGGCCGCGACACGATCCTGCTCGGCACGTACAATTACATGGGTATGACGTTCGACCCCGACGTGCTCGCGGCGGGCAAGGAAGCGCTCGACAAGTTCGGGTCGGGCACCAACGGCAGCCGGATGCTCAACGGCACGTTCCACGATCATATGGAAGTCGAGCAGGCCCTGCGCGATTTCTACGGCGTCAGCGGCGCGATCGTCTTCTCGACCGGCTATATGGCGAACCTCGGGATGATCTCGACGCTCGCCGGCAAGGGCGAGTACATCATCCTCGACGCGGACAGCCACGCGTCGATCTACGACGGCTGCAAGCAGGGCAATGCCGAGATCGTCCGCTTCCGCCACAATGACGTCGCGGATCTCGACAAGCGGCTCGGCCGCCTGCCCAAGGAAGCAGGCAAGCTCGTCATCCTCGAGGGCGTCTATTCGATGCTCGGCGATATCGCCCCGCTCAAGGAAATGGTCGCGATCGCTAAGAAGCACGGCGCGATGGTGCTCTCGGACGAGGCGCATTCGATGGGCTTCTTCGGGCCGAACGGGCGCGGCGTGTACGAGGACCAGGGCTGCGAGGCGGACGTCGATTTCATCATCGGCACCTTCTCCAAGTCGGTCGGCACGGTCGGCGGGTTCTGCGTGTCGAATCACCCGAAGTTCGAGGCGATCCGCATGGCGTGCCGCCCGTACATCTTCACCGCATCGCTCCCCCCCTCGGTAGTGGCGACCGCCGCGACGTCGATCCGCAAGCTGATGCATGCGCACGACAAGCGCCGCCAGCTCTGGGAAAACGCACGCGCGCTGCACGGCGGGCTGAAGGCGTTGGGGTTCCACCTCGGCACCGAAACGCCACAGTCGGCGATCCTCGCGATCATCCTCGAAGATCAGACCCAGGCGGTCGCGATGTGGCAGTCGCTGCTCGAGGGCGGGCTGTACGTCAACATGGCGCGCCCCCCCGCGACTCCGGCGGGCACATATCTGCTGCGTTGCTCGCTGTGTGCCGAGCATACGCCCGCGCAAATCGCCACCGTCCTGAAGATGTTCGAGGCAGCAGGACGCGCGACCGGCGCCATTGCCTGATCGTTACGGGCACGACGCCCCTATCAACCGGTCGTTCCATTCGCTAAGCTGATGGAATGATCGGGGACTTCGGCGAAACCGAGGAGGGCACGACGTCAGGCACGACGTGGCGTTCCTTTACGCTGGTCGTGATGGCCGTGCTGGGCGTGCTTGTTCTCGTCGCGCTTGGCCTCACGCTGCGGGACGCGGATCGGCAGCGCGATCGCGCGCTGACGCTCCAGAAGCACAGCTACGACGTGATGATCCTCACGGCGAACCTCGCCGGCACGCTCGCCCGCGCCGAGGCGTCGCTTGGCCGTTATGTCATCAGCCTCGACGATCATGTAGGTCGAGCCTATTCCGCCGACTGGCAATTGGCATCGCAGCAGATCAGCCGTCTCAAGCGGATCACGCACGACAACCCCCGCCAGCAGGTTGCGATCGAGGCATTGCGCAACGCCTTCAGGGTGCGCAGCACCGAACTCGACGCCATCGCGCTCAACACGTTCTACAAGCGCAATACCCAGGCGCTGGGGCTTTACTACAAGGTGCGGCAGACGCCCGCGCGCGACGCGATCGACCGGTTGCTGACCTTGATCGGCGACCAGGAACGCACCGTGCTCGAACAGCGCGGGGGGGCGGCGCTCAAATCGGTTGCGCGGTCCAGCAAGATTGCGAGCGCGCTCGGGGTGTTCGGCGTCCTGATCCTGCTCGGTGCGCTGGCGATGGGCTGGCTGACCGTCGCCGCGCTCGGCCAGAGCGCCGCGGCCCGTGCCGAAGCCGAATCGGAGCGCGACCGCGCGATCGAACTGGAAGCCGCGGTCGCCAAGGCTTCGGCCGAATTGCTCGCGCAGGAAGCGAAACTGCGACAGGTCCAGAAGCTCGAAGCCGTCGGTCAATTGACGGGCGGGATCGCCCACGACTTCAACAACATGCTCGCCGTCGTCATCGGCGGGCTGGAACTTGCCCGGCGGCATGTCGAAGACGATCCCGCCGCCACCCAACGCCACATCGCCAGCGCAGCCGAAGGCGCAGACCGTGCCGCGGCACTGACCCGCCGCCTGCTCGCCTTCTCCCGCGAAGAATCACTCCGGTCCGAAACGCTCGACCCCGCTGTGTTGATCGGCGGCATGTCCGATCTGCTCGACCGGACGCTGGGCGACGGCGTGGTGGTATCGGTCCGCGCCGATGCCGCGCGCGGCTGGATGGTCCGGTCCGATCGCCTCCAGTTCGAGAATGCGGTGCTCAACCTCGCCGTCAACGCGCGCGACGCAATGGACGGGCGTGGCGGCCTCTCCATCGCGGTGACCCACGTGACGTTGCTCCAGGGGGAAATCGGAACGTGCCGCACCGGCGAATATATCGCGCTCGCGGTGTCGGACTCAGGGTGCGGCATGTCCCCCGATCTCGCGGAACGCGTGTTCGAGCCGTTCTTCACCACCAAGCCTTCGGGCAAGGGAACCGGACTCGGGCTCAGCCAGGTGTTCGCCTTCGTGCGACAGGCGGACGGCGAGGTCCTGCTCGAATCGGTCGTTGGCAAGGGAACGACGGTCACGCTGTACCTGCCCCGTCACATCGCGGAGGACGACACCAGCAGCGCGCCCGCGCCGGTTGTTGCAATCGAGGACGAACGCTCGGGCCTCGACATCTTCGTGGTGGAGGATGATCCGCGCGTGCTCAACGCGACGATGGGCGCGCTCGAGGAACTCGGGCATCGTGCGATCGCATGCGACGACCCCATCGCGGCACCCGCAGTGCTTGCCGGCCTCGGCAGCATCGACCTGATCATTTCGGACGTGCTCATGCCGGGCCGCACCGGTCCCGAACTGATCGCTACCGTCGCGCCGCAGCGTCCGAACATGGCGGTGCTGTTCGTGACCGGATACGCCGGAGACGCCGGCGGCGAGGCGGAATTCGGCGGGCGGCACGTTTTGCGCAAGCCGTTCACGCTCGCCGGGCTGGCGCAGGCAATCGACGCCGCGGTGCAGGATCGCCCGTCGCATTCCCCCCACAGCATCGCCGCAGAATGATCCCCGAGCCGCCAGAAACAGGGCTGCCCGCCGAAACGACCGGCATGAGGGATTGAGTGCAAAGCTTTGGGTAGCTCAGCCGCGAACGTCACGATATAGCCGGGGCCACGCCCGGCATCCGCTCGGGCCAGAGGCGTCCTTCCGGCCAACATGAAGTCCATCGACCGCTACATGGCCCGGCTTATCGCGGTGCCGCTGTTCTCGACGCTGATCATCTCCGCGATGCTGCTGGTGCTCGACCGGATGCTGCGCCTGTTCGACTTCGTCGCAACCGAAGGCGGACCGGTCAGCGTGGTGTGGCGGATGCTCGCCAACCTGCTCCCCGAATATCTCGGGCTCGGCATCCCGATCGGCCTGATGCTCGGCATCCTGCTCGCCTTCCGCAAGCTCGCGACATCGTCCGAGCTGGACGTCATGCGCGCGGTCGGCATGAGCTATCCGCGGCTGCTGCGGGTGCCGTACATGTATGCGATCGCGCTTGGCGCGATCAACCTGGCGATCGTCGGCTTCGTCCAGCCCGATGCGCGCTATGCGTATGAAAAGCTGCGCTACGAATTGCGCACCGGCGCGCTGGGCGCATCGATCAAGGTCGGCGAGTTCACCCACTTTGGCAGCGACATGACGCTGCGGATCGAGGAAAGCCACGAATCGGGGCGTCGCCTGTCGGGCATCTTCCTGCGCCGCGACGACAAGAAGGGCGGATCGATCGCGATCACCGCCGCGGGCGGGCAGTTCTTCGCGACCGACAATCCCGACGAGATCATCTTCCGGCTCGACCAGGGCACGCTGGTCCGCACCGAGGCCAAGGTGCCGACCCCGCGCGTTCTGCGCTTCACGGTGTTCGATTTGCCGATTCCGCTGCCGAAGACCGAGAATTTCCGCGTCCGCGGTGCCGAGAACCTCGAGCGCACCCTGCCCGAGCTTGCCCGCATCGGTCAGGATCGCGATGCGCCCAGCCAGCTCCGCAATACCAGCCGCGCCGCCTTCCACTTCCGCACCGCCGAAGTGCTGACGATCCTGCTGCTCCCGTTGCTTGCGATCTCGCTCGGCGTCCCGCCCAAACGCTCGACCTCGGCGCTGGGGGTGTTCCTGTCGATCATCATGATCGTCGCCTATCACAAGGTGAACGAATACGCTCAGGCGGTCGGCGGGCTCGGCAAGATCGACCCGCTGGTCGCGATCTGGGTGCCGTTCGTGGTGTTCGCGGGCCTGACGCTCTGGATGTTCTACACCGTCGCCTTCGTCCCGGGCGGACAACCGATCGGCGCGCTCGAACGCGTTTTCGCCAAGCTCGGCAAGGCGATCCTCAAGCTCATTCCCGGCCGCCGGGAGAAGACGGCATGATCCTCGATCTCTTCCCGTCGCGCACGGTCGCGATCTACATGGGCCGGATGTTCCTGATCCGCACCTTCGCGGTGCTCGCGATGCTCGTGCTGATCCTTCAGGCGCTCGACCTACTCACCGAATCGGGCCACATCCTTGCGCAACCGGGGAATGGCCAGTCGCAGATCTGGACGTACCTGACGCTGCGCATCCCGGAGATCGTCGCGCAGTTCCTGCCCTTCTCGGTCCTGCTGGGCACGATCATCACGCTGTCGACGCTCAACCAGAACAGCGAAGTCATCGCACTCAAGGCGTCGGGCCTGTCGGCGCATCAGGTGCTGGCCCCGTTGCTGATTACCAGCCTGGGTGTCGCGATCATCTCGTTCACCTTCAACGACCGCGTCGTCAGCCGCGCGACCGCTACGCTCGATTCATGGCAGAAGGTGTCCTACGGGCCAATGCCGGTGGACCGGGGCGACCGAACCAACGTGTGGGTTCGCGACGGCGACGATCTGATCGAGGTCGAGCGCGTCAGCGGCATCGGCAATCAGGCGCGCCTGACCAACGTCACGCTGTTCGATCGCACCAACGGGTCGCTGGTCGCGGTCGTCACCGGCGGGACCGGGGTGCGCGAAGGCAACGGATGGCGGCTGACCCCCGCTGCGCGCTTCGACGTCGTGACGGGCAAGAAACAGGCGCTTGCGACGACCACGATCGGCGATGGTGTCCGTCCGGACCAGTTCACCCTGTCGACGATCGACGCGGGGGGCCTGTCGTTCGGGGCATTGCGCTCCGCGATCGCGGACCTGCGCGCCGGGGGACGGCCGACCAAGGCGCTGGAGGGCGCGATGTGGCACAAGCTGTCCGCGCCGCTGTCGTCGATCCTGATGCCGTTGCTCGGCGCTGTCGCCGCCTTCGGTCTTGCGCGATCGGGCAAGCTGTTCGTCCGCGCGGTGATCGGGATGATGCTGGGCTTCCTCTACTTCGTCGCGGACAATTTCGCGCTCGCGATGGGGAATATCGGTGCCTACCCGCCCTTCCTCGCGGCATGGGCACCGTTCCTGCTGTTCTTCATGATCGGCGAAGCGGTTCTAATCCGTACCGAGGAATAACGCGGCCGCAGTTCCGGGGAAGCAGTCGTGCGAAAGATTGCCTACCCCCCGACAAAGCATCCTTGAATTGCCGTGGCGCTTGGTCCAGCCCATCTGACAGCGATGGCAAGACTTCTTGATCCTACCGCCCGCGGGCGCGTTATTCTCGTCGGTGCCGGGCCGGGCGACCCCGGACTGCTCACCGTGCGCGCGGTCGAGGCGCTCAAGCAAGCGGACGTTGTCGTCCATGACGGGCTGATCGACCCCCGGGTGCTCGACATCGCACCGCCGCAAGCACAGCGCATTTCGGTCGCCAAGAAGCGCGCGCGCCACACGTTGCCGCAGGAAGCGATCAACGCCCTGCTGGTCCAGCACGGAAAGGCCGGCAGCGTCGTCGTACGGCTGAAAGGCGGCGACCCGTTTATTTTCGGGCGCGGCGGCGAAGAGGTTGAGGCCGTGCGTGCTGCCGGATTGCGGGTCGACGTCATCCCCGGCGTGTCAGCGGCGCTCGGTTGCTCCGCACAAGTGATGCTGCCCCTCACCCATCGTGATTATTCCAGCGCGGTCAGCTTCGTCGCAGGCCAGTGCAAGGGGCTTGCCGAGCAGGATTGGTCGGGGCTGGCCGGCAAGGGCCGTACGCTCGTCATCTACATGGGCGTCGCAACCGCGCCCGACATCGCGGATAAGCTGATGTCTGACGGCGTCGCACCCGAGATGCCGGTTGCCGTGCTCGAGCGTGGAACGCTGGAGGGCCACCGCGCCATCCGCACCCTGCTCGCCGACCTCGGCGCGATGGTCGAGCGTGAGGCGGTTGCATCGCCCGCGATCATCATCGTCGGCGAAGTCGTCGAACTGTCCGACGCGGAAGACAAATTGGGTTCCTGGGCACGAATCGCCGGGACATTGGCGGAGACTGCTGCGTGAAACTGCTGACCGGGAATGACTTGCCGACGGGTGATGTGATCTGGTGGACCGGCAGCGGCTGGTCGCGCCATGTCGAGGACGCCGGTGACGTCGCCGACCAGGGCGAGAGCATCGCGCGTGTCGAGGAAGGCGCACGGCATGTGACCGGCCCCTATGTGATCGACGCGACGATGACCGCTGAGGGGCCCCGCCCCGCGCACATCAAGGACCGCGTCCGTGCGCTGGGTCCAACGGTGCGGCCCGACCTGACCCTGAAGCCTGCCGACCCGACCGCCGGAAGCTGGGTGATATGATTTTCGGTCCCGCAAACCGATCGTCTTCCCTCTTCGCGGCTTCGCGCCTTTGCGTGAAAACCCCTTCTGCGATCCTGCCCGGAATTGCCCATGTATAAATATGACCAGTACGACCAGTCGATCGTCGACGCCCGCGTCGAGGAGTTCCGCGACCAGGTGAAGCGCCGCCTCGCGGGGCAGATCACCGAGGATCAGTTCAAGCCACTGCGGTTGATGAACGGTCTGTATCTGCAACTTCATGCTTATATGCTGCGCGTAGCGGTGCCATATGGTACTCTCGACGGGCGGCAAATGCGTATGCTCGGGCACATTGCGCGTAAATATGACCGCGGCTACGGCCATTTCACGACGCGCCAGAACATCCAGTACAACTGGATCAAGCTGTCCGAAGCGCCCGATATCCTTGCCGAACTGGCGACGGTCGAGATGCACGCGATCCAGACCAGCGGCAATTGCATCCGCAACATCTCGTCCGACCAGTTCGCCGGCGCAGCCGCGGACGAGGTCGCCGATCCGCGCGTGTGGGCCGAGCTGCTTCGCCAGTGGAGCACTTTCCACCCTGAGTTCAGCTACTTGCCGCGCAAGTTCAAGATCGCGGTGATCGCCGCGGACGAGGACCGTGCGGCGATGCGTCTCCACGACATCGGCATTCAGCTGATCGAGCGTGACGGTGTCCTCGGCGGGCGGATCTTCGTCGGTGGCGGCATGGGCCGCACCCCGATGATCGCGCCCGAAATCAAGGACTTCATCACCGCGGACGACCTGCTGAGCTATGTCGAGGCGTGTCTGCGCGTCTACAATCGCTACGGCCGCCGCGACAATATCTACAAGGCGCGGATCAAGATCCTGATCCACGAACTGGGCGCTGATGAATATCGCCGCCAGGTCGAGGAGGAGTTCGTCGCGGTCAAGGCGCTCGGGCTCGATCCGCCCAAGGCCGAATTCGACCGCATTACCAAGATGTTCGCGCCCCCCGCCTTCGCCGCGGTGGGACCGCAGGCCGACACCGCGCCCAACCCGGCGTTCGACGCCTGGCGTGCGCAGAACACCGTCGCGCACAAGCAGCCCGGCTATGCGATCGTGACGATCAGCCTGAAGCCCACCGGCGGCATCCCCGGCGATGCCACGGCCGACCAGATCGACGTCATGGCCGATCTGGCAGAACGGTTCAGTTTCAATGAGTTGCGCGTGACACATGCGCAAAATATCGTCCTGCCGCACGTTGCTGTAAGCGACCTTCACGACGTTTGGAGTGCGCTCGACGCGGCCGGTCTGGCGCCTGCCAACGTCGATCTGATCAGCGACATCATCGCCTGCCCTGGCCTCGATTACTGCAGCCTCGCCAACGCCCGCTCGATCCCGGTCGCGCAGAAGATCGCCACGCGCTTCGCCGACCCCGAGCGCCAGCGCGACCTCGGCAAGCTGAAGCTCAAGATCAGCGGCTGCATCAACGCCTGCGGCCACCACCATGCGGGCCACATCGGCATCCTCGGCGTCGACAAGAAGGGTACCGAGAATTACCAGCTCCTCCTCGGCGGCTCGGGCGCGGAAGACACGAGCCTCGCGCGGATCACCGGCCCGGGCTTCAGCGAAGACGGCATCGTCGACGCGGTCGAGACCGTAACCAACGTCTATCTCGACAAGCGGGAAGCGGGCGAACGCTTCCTCGATACCTACCGCCGGCTCGGCATGGAACCGTTCAAGGAAGCGCTTTATGGTTGATGCCACCCACGACGAGCCAGCCGTCACGCTCGACGCTTTCCTCGACACGCAGACGAACGCGACGGCGGTCCGCCTCGAAGCGGGGGAAGATGCGCGCGCGCTGCTCCCGCATCTCGACCGCATCGCGTTGGTAGAGGTCAGCTTCCCGAGCTTCCGCGATGGGCGCGGCTATTCGGCAGCGCGGATTCTGCGCGAAGCGGGCTACACCGGCGAACTCCGCGCGCAGGGCGATGTGCTGGTCGATCAGGTCCTCTTCATGAAGCGGTGCGGTTTCGACAGCTTCGCGCCCGAAGCGGAAATTGATCCCGCAACGTTGGAAGCAGCGCTGACTCGCTACGATCGCGTCTATCAGAAGGCCGCCGACGGCCAGGTTCCGGTGTGGAAACTACGGCATGGCTAGCAGCGCGCGCAAACTCGACCTGATCGACGTCGCGCCGTTCACGCCCGCCGACGCGGCTGCGCTGGAGGCGCGCTATGCTGGCGTGGGCACAGGCGACCTGCTCGGCAAGTTGCTTACGGGCGAGTTGCGCGGTCGTGTCGCCGCAGTCTCGTCCTTCGGGGCGGAAAGCGCGGTGCTGCTGCACCTGATCGCGCAAGTCGATCGCGACATCCCGGTGATCTTCCTCAACACGCAAAAGATCTTCGGTGAGACGCTGGCGTATCGTGATCAGCTGTCGGAGATGCTCGGATTCACCGACTTGCGCGTGTTCCGTCCCGATCCTCGGTTGCTCGCAACCAAGGACGCGACCGGGCTTCGCTGGAATTACGATCCCGACGGATGCTGCGACCTGCGCAAGGTCGAACCGTTGCGGCGTGCGCTCGCACCGTTCGATTCTTGGATCTCGGGGCGTAAAGGCTTCCAGGCGGGCACGCGGATCGCAATGCCCCGGTTCGAGGAAGACGAGGGGCGGTTGAAGATCAACCCGCTTGCAGACTGGGACAAGACCCGACTGGAAGCGTATTTCGCCGACCATAAACTGCCGCGCCATCCGCTGGAGGCGCAGGGCTATCCGTCGATCGGCTGCGCGCCGTGCACGTCCAAGGTGCAACCCGGCGAAGATCCGCGTGCGGGGCGCTGGCGCGGGTGGGACAAGGTCGAATGCGGGATTCACGTTCCCGAAGCGCCGGGTGAGGAACCGGTGTTCTGAACGTTCGCCGCACTTCAAACTCGCACTTCTTCTGTTATCGCTTCCCCAATTTGCCCTTCCCCGGCGAAGGCCGGGGCCCAGTAGCGCAGGTTTGTGCAACTGTGCGCACCGCGCGACTATCCCGGTGACGCTACTGGGCCCCGGCCTTCGCCGGGGAAGCGGAAGGGGTAGGGAAACGCGGCGGCTGCCCGCCCCTCAATACCCCACGTAATCGCTGAACCGCGTAACGCTCGGCTCGAACTTCAGGATCACCTTGCCGGTCGCGCCGTGGCGCTGCTTGGCGACAATCAGTTCGGCTAGGCCGAACACCCGCTCCATCTCGAGCGCCCATTGCGCGTGATCCTCGAACACCTTCGGATTGTCCCCCTCGACCGGGCGCTTCGGCTCGCGGGACGCCACGTAATAGTCTTCGCGGAACACGAAAAAGACGATGTCCGCGTCCTGCTCAATCGATCCTGATTCGCGAAGATCCGACAGCATCGGACGCTTGTCCTCGCGGCTTTCGACCGCGCGGCTGAGCTGCGACAGCGCCATGACCGGCACGTTCATGTCCTTCGCGAGCGTCTTGAGCCCCCGTGAGATCTCGGAAATCTCCTGCACGCGGTTGCCCTCGGAGCTTTTGCCCGACCCGGTCAGCAACTGGAGATAATCGACCACCACCAGCCCGATCTCGTTGTTATGCCGTCGTTGCAACCGCCGCATTCGCGTGTGCAAGGCACCGATCGTCAGGCCCGCGGTGTCATCGATGAACAGCGGGAGATTCTCGAGGTCCGCGGCGGCGGCGGCAAGCTGATTAAACTCGTTGCGGCTGATCTTGCCCATGCGCAGCGCTTCCGAGCTGATCCGCGCCTGCTCGGACAGAATACGCGTCGCAAGCTGGTCGGCGGACATTTCGAGGCTAAAGAACGCGACCTTCGCGCCGACGGAATCGGCGGGCTTAATGCCGTCCTGCATGTCGCGCATCCAGCGCGCCGCCGCGTTGAACGCGATGTTGGTCGCAAGCGAGGTCTTGCCCATGCCCGGACGCCCGGCGAGGATCATCAGATCGCTGTGATGCATGCCACCGATCTTGGCGTTGACACTGTCGAGCCCGGTGGTGATCCCCGACAGGCCACCCCCGCTGTTGAGCGCCTTCTCAGCATTGCGCACCGCAAGCGTCGTCGCCTGCGCGAACGACTTGATCGCGCTCTCGCTGCCACCATCGGCCGCGACCTTGAACAGTTCCTCCTCTGCGGCCTCGATCTGTGCGCGTGGATTCACCTCCTCGGACGTGTCCATCGCGCGGTCGACCAGCCCGCGCCCCACCGTCACCAGCGTCCGCAGCATCGCCAGATCATAGATCTGCTGGGCGAACTGGCGCGCGCCGATCAGGCCCGCACCGCTACCCGTCAGCTGCGCGAGATACGCCGGGCCGCCCAGTTCGCGCATCCCCGCATCCTGTTCGAACATCGGGCGCAGCGTAACCGGGGTCACCAGCATGTCGTTACCGCGCAGCATCTTGATCGCGCTGAAAATGCGCCCGTGGAGCGGTTCGAAGAAATGCTCGGGTTGCAGCTTGTCGACGAGATCGTCGGCAAGCCGGTTGTCGATCATCATCGCCCCCAGCATCGCCGCTTCCGCCTCGACGTTCTGCGGCAAGGAAACGGCTTCGGGGACGACGGGCGGAGGAGCAAATGCGGTGGCCATGCGCGCGGTCTGGACCTGTCGAGCCGACCGCTCAAGCGTGTTGCGATCTACCGCTCGTCGCACCTGTGGATAAGTATGTGGATAACTCCGGTATTGCCTGTGGGTGAGGTGCGGAAAAAGCTGTGGGTATCGCCGGGATAACTCCGGCAATTCGTGGGATATGTCTGTGGACAAGCATGTGCGTATCCCGCGAACAAGTTCGGCAAGAGATGTTGCTATCATTGTGGATAGAACCGGCAAACCGCATTGCCGCCGGACAGTTTGCGCAACGCCCCGCATATGCACGACGGGAATGCGTTGATTCTCCCTGCCCTTCCCCTCTACGGCAGGCATATGGCCGATCCGCGCATCATTGCCGTCACGCTCGACGAGCGCACGATTCTGTGGCGTTCTGCGGATATCGAACAGGAGCGCCGGATCGCGATCTTCGACCTGATCGAAGGCAATCATTTCGCGCCTCAGCGCGAATATCCGGACGGCTACGCAGGACCCTATCGAATCGCCCTAGCGGTCGAGGAAGGCCGCCTCGCGATCGCCATCCACCGCGATGACGAGACGTTGCTTGAAACCTATGTGCTGGGGATGGGCCGCTTCCGCCGACCGATCAGAGATTACTTCGCGATTTGCGACAGCTATTACCAGGCAATCCGCAATGCGACGCCCGCACAGATTGAAACGGTGGACATGGCGCGCCGTGGCATCCACAACGAAGCCGCAGAGCTTCTCCGTGAACGGCTGGCCGGCAAGATCGAAATCAATTTCGACACCGCGCGACGTCTGTTCACGCTGATCTGCGTCCTCCACATCAAAGCATAAGATCAGGGGTAAAGCGTTGACCGTTCGCCGTTTGGGCAAACTGGTCGCTGTATTCGCGAGCGTCGCCGTGGCGCTCGGGGTGGCGGCGATCGTGGCTTGGGTATATTCAATGACGTGGCGACCCGGTGCGCCATATACATTTCAAGGCGTCGACGTGTCGGGCGTGGACGGTCCGGTCGACTGGTGGGCGGTAAAACGCGACGGTGCGGACTTTGCGTACCTCCGCGCCACGGTCGGTGCCGATCGCCGCGATACGCGGTTCGAGGAAAATTGGAACGCCGTCGGCGAGACCGGGATGCGGCGCGGAGCGATGCATCGTTACTCCTTGTGCAAGCCAGCGACCGACCAAGCCAACAACTTCAACACCACCGTCCCACGCACCGAAGATTCGCTGCCGGCGGCGGTCGTGCTCGACTTCGCCCCGGACTGCACTACCCGTCCCTCGCCCGCGAAGGTTCGGGAGGACCTTCGCCGATATATGGAGATGGTCGAGGCGCATACCGGCAAGCCCGTGCTCATCAAGATCACCAGAGCGTTCGATACCGCATATGCCGTGACCGCGGATCTTCCCCGGTCGGTATGGGCCGTGCAGAATTACATCGCCCCGGATTATCCTTCGCGCACGTGGCGGATGTGGCAGGCGAATGATGCGCGGCATATCGAAGGGATCGACAAACCCGTGCATTGGGATGTCGTCCGACCATGAAAGAAGCTGCCATGAACGATTCGTCCACCGGAGCCACCCTCATCGCCGCAGCCCGCACGGCGGCGCGCAACGCGCACGCGCCATACTCGCGCTTCGCGGTTGGCGCGGCGGTATTGCTCGACGACGGGCGCATCGTCACCGCGGCCAATCTCGAGAATGCGAGCTACGGTCTGTCGCTTTGCGCAGAGACAGTCGCGCTTGCCACCGTCAACAGCGCGGGCGATCTGGCGCGCGTGGTCGCGATCGGCATCATCGGCGGGGCGATGGATGCGGACGGTCGCCCGACCGGCACCGCGCCGGTCGGCCCGTGCGGTCGCTGCCGTCAGGTCATCAACGAAGCCGCGCAAATCGGTGGTCGCGACGTGATCGTCTGGTGCGGCCCGGCGGAAGGCGACGTGATCGAACGCTATCCGCTTTCGGAGCTTTTGCCGCATGCATTCGGCCCCGCAGACCTGGGGCTTGGCAAGCCGGTCTGATCGTTCTTGCCTGCCGCGGCCTATCGCGCGAAACGGGCAAACCTTTCTAGGAGCATTGCATGTCGATCATGTCCGACCGCTGGATTCGCGAGCAAGCGCTTGCGCATGGCATGATCGAGCCGTTCGTCGACGGGCAGAAGCGTGACGGGTGCATCAGCTACGGCCTGTCGTCCTACGGCTATGACGCCCGCGTGTCTGACGAGTTCAAGGTGTTCACCAACATCGACAGCGTCATCGTCGACCCGAAGGATTTCGCGTCGAACAGCTTTGTCGATCGCAAGACCGACTGCTGCATCATCCCGCCGAACAGTTTCGCACTGGCGCGGACGGTCGAGTATTTCCGCGTTCCGCGGGACGTGCTGGTCATTTGCCTGGGCAAGTCGACCTATGCCCGCTGCGGGATCATCGTCAACGTGACGCCGCTTGAGCCCGGCTGGGAAGGCCATGTCACGCTCGAATTCTCGAACACGACGCCATTGCCCGCGAAGATCTACGCCAACGAGGGCGCGTGTCAGTTTCTATTCCTCGAAGGGAACGAGCCGTGCGAGACGAGCTATGCCGATCGTGCGGGCAAATACATGGGGCAGCGCGGGGTCACGTTGCCGCGCCTGTGAGCGGTCTCGCCCGTAACGGGCCATAACCCTCCAGCTTCTCGCGACCAAGGCAGACGGCGCGAGCGCTTACCTGGGCCCAGGCCGCCGGCCCGTTGGCACGCCGACAGCCCCCCCGCATCATGCTAGCTAAAAGCCCTAGCGCGCGGTGATCTGATAGCCGTCGAGCCGTCGCAACGCGGCACCTGCCAGTTCATGGGAAGACTGCGGTCGCGCCGCGTTGGGCAGATCCATCAGGTCATCAGGGCGTGCAAGCACGGCGCTGTAGGTCGCACGCGCCTCGGTCGTGCGGCCCGTCAGGCTATAGATGCGCGCAAGATTGAGCAGGAGATCTGCATCCCCCGGAAACATTCGTTGCTGTTTGAGGATGACCTTTTCCGCATTGGCATAGTCGCCCTGCAGGATCTGCGTCGCGCCGTTATAGTCGTCCTGCGCGACCGCGGGTGCTGCCACGAACAAGGCTGCCGTCGCAGCCACAAGTTGCAAGGTTTTCACCACTCCACCTCCTGGCCCTTCCAATATCGGAAGGTTTCATTTTTGTGACACTAACGTGTCATATATGTGAAATGCCAGCAAGGCGGATTTTCGGATGACGCCCGTTACGCATGGACGAAAAAAAGGCGGCCCCGAAGGACCGCCTTGAAACCTCAACAATACTCTAACGATTAGAATTCGTTGCGATATTGCTCGTTGCCGATGAAGCCGAGCTTGGAAACGTTCGACCGCTTGATGATCGCAAGGACCTGATCGACCTTTTCGTAGCGCGCAGCCGGATCGGGCTGGAAGTGAAGTTCCGGCTCCGGGTTCAGCTGAGTCGTCTGCGTCAGATACTGCTGCAGGGTCGCCGCGTCGGTCGGTGCGCCGTTCCACAGAACCACGCCGTCTGGCGTGATGACGATCTTGTTCTTCTGCGGATCGACTGCCGGCTTGACCTGGTTCGGGTCGTTGATCGGCAGATCGACCTTAACCGCGTGGGTCTGGATCGGGATCGTGATGATGAACATGATGAGGAGCACGAGCATGACGTCGATCAACGGCGTCGTGTTCATGTCCATCATGGGCTCGCCTTCGGCGCCGCCTACACTCATAGCCATGGGTATTACTCCTCGGTGCTAGCGCACGCTTACGATGACGGACCGCCGGTGGGGGGCGGCTCGGAAATGAAGCCGACCTTGGCGAAACCTGCCGACTGCATCGTGTAGATTGCACCACCAATGCACCGGTACGGCGTTTCCACGTCGCCGCGGATATGTGCCTCGGGGAGATCCTCGGTCGTCAGGTTGGCGGCGCCACCTGCCTTCTTGACGATTTCCTCGAGCTTGTCAGTCGCGCGCTTGAGCAGTTCTTCATGCGTCACGCGGGTCAGACCCCAGTAAACGGCGCAGGCGCCGCCGGGTTCGCGCGTGATCGAGAGCGAGACGTTCTCGGGCTTGGTCACGGTCGGGTCGTACTTAACGTCTGGCAGCTTCAGCTTGACGCTCTGCACAATCGCCGGAACCGTGATGAGGAAGATGATCAGCAACACCAACATGACGTCCACGAGCGGGGTCGTGTTGATGTCGGACATCGGGGCGTCTTCTGCACCACCAGTACTAATCGCCATGAAAGGCCATCCTATCCGTATCAGTCAGGCCACCCGGCACGTCCGAGTGGCTAGAAAAGCGGGGTCGCCCGGTTGGACGACCCCGTATCGTCCTTAGACGCGCGTCTGGACGCCACCTGCCTGGCCGGCAGTCGTCGTGCCGGGAGCAGCCGCCTTCGTGCCACCAACGACCGCTGCACCCTTGACAGGTGCCGCTGCGCGCGTTGCTGCCGGGCGAACTGCGCCGTCCGAAGCGAGGTAGCCGAGAACGTCGGTCGAGAACGCGCTCAGGTGCTCTGCGATCGCCTTGTTGCGGCGCTGCAGGTAGTTGAACGCGAGCACTGCGGGAACCGCGACGACCAGACCGAAAGCGGTCATGATCAGCGACTCACCAACCGGGCCTGCGACCTTGTCGATCGATGCCTGGCCAGCCTGGCCGATGCCGATCAGTGCGCGGTAAATACCAAGCACCGTACCGAACAGACCGACGAACGGTGCGGTTGCGCCAACCGTTGCGAGGAAGGCAAGACCGCCGCCCAGCTGCGAGTTGATGATGGCTTCCGAACGCGAGAGCGAACCGTGGAGCCAGTCATGTGCCTCGACCGGATCGGTCAGGCGGCCGTGCTGCTCCTGAGCGGCCAGGCCGTCATCGACGATCTGCTTGTAAGCCGAGTTCTTCTCGAGCTTGGCAGCGCCTTCCTTCAGCGAGTTCGAATTCCAGAAGGTTGCCCGGACGCGACGGCCCTGGTTGATGATCTTCTGCTGCTCGAAAATCTTGGTGAACAGGATGTAGAGCGTGAAGAACAGGAAGATCGTCAGGATCGCAGCGGTCGTCCACGTGACGGGGCCGCCCTGCTTCATCGCGTTCATGAAGCCGAAATTGTCTGCAGCCGAACCTTCGGCAGCGAGGATGATAATGGACATTAGAGGACTTCCTTCTCGACAAGATCACCATGGGGCCCCTTCGCAGGCCCTCACGGCTAGGATTGGGTTTATTCTGGCAGACGCCAAACGACGTTGCGCGACTGGCCGCTGGTCCGCATCGGTGCACCGTTCTGATCCAGCGCAGGCGAATAGCGCCCACGCCGCGTCAACGCGCTACAGGCTGCGCGATCGAGCGACGAGTTGCCGCTGGATGCGACGATCGTGCAATTCTCGACGCGGCCTGCCGGGCTGATGTCCCAACGGATCTTGGTCGTGCCCTGTGCTTCCGCACTCAGCGCGTCCGACGGGTAATCGTCGTTCGTGATCCAGTCGGCCGGGTTCCCCTTGGGTCCTGCCGCCTTGCTGACGGTCGGTGCCGCAGGCGGTGCCGGAACCGGCACGGGAGCCGGCGCAGCAGCCACGACCGTGATGGGCGCGGATGGCGGCGGGGTGATGACGGTGGTGACCGGCGGCGGCGGAGCCTGCACGCGCACGATCGGCGGCGGCGACACGACCGGCGGGGTCTGCAGCTGCGGCTGTTCGGGCGGCGGGGGCGGCGGCTTGTCAGGCGGCGGTGGTGGCGGCTCGACGACGTCGAACGTGTTTAACTTCTCGGTAACCTTCTTGATATATTTGAAGGTCAGACCGTTCACGAAGCCCCACGCGAACAGTGCGACGATGACCGAAACGATCACGATCGACACGGCGCGGCTGCCACTTGTATTGCGATCAGCGTAAGCCATTCAGAAACGAAACTCCTCTATTCCGGCACGACGGTCCAAGCCCGATCCGTAACGTCCGCTCGTTATCCGGCCTGTCATGGGTTAATGTATCCTGGACAGGCCCTAACCTCTATCGCGCCAAAAACCACGACGCAAACGCTTTGTCTGACGCAACAAACGTACAAGCTATGCATGGCAGAATTATTTCTGTTTAAAACTGGCACGGTCGGGTATCGGATACGCATGAACTACGTTCCCAAATGGCTGCTTGCTACCTGTCTTCTGGCAACCGCTTCCAGTCTTGCTGCAATGCAGCAAACACCACCGAAGGCGCTGGAATCCGCGGTTTCTCCTTCGTTAACCGCAGTACCCTATTCGGATTACGCCGACCTGGTGGTGGCCTCGCCCGTGATCGTCGACGCGACGGTTCGAAGCGAAGTCCGGCTGAAACCGGCGGAAGCTCCAAATGTCCCACAAAATGCCGTGCGACTGTACATCGAGGCCGATGTGACGGCTTTGATTCGTGGAACCGGAGCCGTGCCGCCGAGAATCGGGTATACGATCGACGTGCCATTGGATTCGCGCGGTCGTCCTCCACGGTACCGCAAGATGCGCGTGTTGCTGTTCGCGCGCGGTGTCGCGAACAACCAGGGGCAGATCCAGTTGGTCCGCTCCGATGCCCAGCGCAACTGGACCGCGAGCAACGAGGCGCTGACACGGCGGATCGTTCGCGAAGTGCTCGCACCGGATACGCCACCGACCGTCACTGGAATTGGCAACGCGTTCTACACCTCGGGCGACCTGCCGGGCGAAGGCGAGACGCAGATCTTCCTTACGACCGCAGACCACCGCCCGATTTCGCTGAACGTACAGCGTCGTCCTGATCAGCCGCCGCGCTGGTCGGTGGCGCTCAGCGAAGTCGTCGATCAGTCCGCGCCGCCCCCGCCGCGTGATACGCTGCTGTGGTATCGTCTGGCATGCAGCCTTCCCGCAACGCTGCCTGATGCCGCGCTGCACGGCAGCGAGGCCGACAATGCGATCGTGGCCGAGGATTACGCCACCATCATGAACGGCCTCGGCAGTTGCGGTCGCGCAGCGGGGCGCATGGGCGCGTAGGACGCTTCGACGGAATCGTGTCCGCGGGTCAGGTTACCCGCAGGGATTGTCCCGTAATGGAGCATGCCGACGCGAGATACTGCCCCGCCGCGATGACGCGTTCGGTCGCGGCGTTCGTAGTCACGTCGATCGCAGCGATTCGCCGCGGTGCCAGTTCGATCGCGAGAGGCCCCAGCGCCGCCAACAGCATCGCACGATCGATCGCGGACACGTCAGGCAGGATCAGGACGATGACCGCGTCGTCCGGCGATACTGTCCGCAACGATGCTAGCACATCGGTCAAGGCGACAGTTGCATCCGCCACGACCACCGCAGCCTGCCCCGCCAGTGCTGCTGCGACCGCGTTGCTCAGCACCGCGACGTCACCGCCGATGCCGCGTCAGCGTGATCCCGATCGATTCGCCCGCTTCCGCAATCGCGAGCTTGACGATCGTCACCTCGACCCGGGTCACGCGCTTGTCCTGCAGGAACAGCGTCTCGCAAATGTGATCCGCCACCGCCTCGATCAGCGTGAAGTGGACGCCTTCCGGCAACGCAGTCGTCGCGGCGTGCTTGAGATCGAGATAGTTCTTGGACGCGCTGAGCGGCGTGTCCGGCGTATAGCGCTCGGGTACCGTCAGATCGACCGTCAGCGAAATGCGCAGCGGCTGCGGCAGATGTGTTTCCTCTGAATAGATGCCGGTCAGCACCTGCACCTCGAGGTCGTGCACGTTCAGCGTCAATCGGTCGTCCAAGGGAAGCCCTTCATTCGGTCGCGTCTAAGGAATATCGGCGCGCCATAGCAGATCGATGCGACAGGGGAACCGTGCTCACGCGGCAGCGCTGGGCCGCGCGGTCGCCGCGGCATGCCAGCGCGCCACATGGCTGGCCCGATCCGGCATCGTCAATCGTACCGCCTTGGCGAAATCCACCGTCACCAATGCCGAAATGTCCGCAAAACTATACGCTTCCGTTGCGATCCACGAACGGCTTGCAAGGTGCGTATCCAGCCCGAGCATGAACGCGTCCCACATCAGACGTCCGCGCTCGACCAGTTCGGGGATCTGCGGAATTGCCGGCCACTTCCCCGCCACGCCGCGATCCCGAAACGCCGCGCGCTGATTGCGAAGCACGTAGACGACTGCGGCATAGGCTTCGTTCTCGATCCGCCGGGTCCAGCTTTCGATCCGCGCGATGTCACGCGGGGTTTCGCCGAACAGGGCGGATGGATCTCCCATTGCTTCAAAATACCGACAGATCGCCGCGGACTCGCACAGGACTTCGCCATCGTCGAATTGCAGCGCCGGCACGATCCCGCGTGGGTTCATCGCAAGATAGGCTTCGCTGAACTGTTCGTCCTCGCGCAAGTCAATCACCGCGCGCTCGACCGTGATCTGCTTTTCCGCCAAATAGATTCGGACGCGCCGCGGGCTTGGCGCCCAGTCGGCATCGAAGAGTTTCATGGCGAAGACTCCTTCTTTCTTGCGTTCGCCCGCGCGAAGGCTAAAGCGCGCGGCCCCGTCGGTCCATCCGGGACTGTACGGCGGTGAGGACACGCCTGTGGTCGCCCCCAAGATCGACAGCCCGATCGATATCGTACCGATTGCGCACATCGCCGCCGAACGCGTCGAGATGCTGCTCGATCACGCGTTCGGCGCGGCGCGTCACGAGCGCACTGCCTACCGTATTCGCGCGGGGATGTCGGTGATTCCTGAGGCGAGCTTCGCGGCGCTGTCCGGCACGCTGCTGCTCGGCACGATCCAGTGCTGGCCGATCCGCTTCGCGGGCGATGACTCGACCGATGTGGATATGGTTCAGATCGGTCCGGTCGCGGTCGACCCCGCACACCAGCAGGGCGGCATTGGCAGGATGCTGACCAGCCACGCGCTCGATGCTGCGGCGGAGCATGACATGGCCGATGCCCTGACGCTGATCGGCGACCCGGAATATTACGGGCGGTTCTTCGGCTTCGACGCCAGCCGGACGACGCGTTGGCGCGTGCCCGGTCCGGTCGAGCGGCATCGCCTGCTGGCGCGCGGCAGCGCCGTGCCCGACCGCGCCGGGATCCTCGGCCCCCGCATCCACGCGCTGGTCTGAGCGACCTTCACGCTGCTCCGCTCAGGCATCGCTTTACGCCTGCACCGCGCTGTCCTACCGCCTGCGACATGCCCATGGAGCCGATCCCCGATCTTTCATCCCTCTCGCTCGCCGACATTGCCCGGCTGGCGCAGGATCATAAGCTGCCGCCGATAGAGCGTTGGAACCCGAAGCATTGTGGCGACAGCGAAATGCGGATCGCGCGCGATGGCACGTGGTTTCACCAGGGCTCGCCGATCGGCCGACCCGCGATGGTTCGCCTGTTCTCGACGATCCTCCGGCGCGAGGCGGATGGCAGCTATGTGCTCGTCACGCCCGTCGAAAAGCTCGACATCGAGGTCGAGGATGCACCGTTCGTCGCGGTCGAAATAAAGGTGGAGCGCGACGGCCGCGATGCGATTCTCGTGTTTAAACTCAATACCGGCGACATCGTCACCGCGGACGCGGAACACCCGCTGCGCTTCGAACACCGCGAAGATGGGCCACGCCCGTATCTACACATCCGCGGCGGGCTGGATGCGGTGATCGGGCGGACGGTCTATTACGATCTGGCCCAGCGCGCGATCGATGGCGGCGACGCCCCCCCCGGCGTGTGGAGTGCCGGAACTTTTTTCCCGATCGAGCCGACGGAATGACCCTCGTTACGCGCCTGGGGCAAGCGCTTTCGAGTGGGCCCGCGATCGACGCCGTGTTGCTGACCGGCGACCATGTCGACCATGATCCGCTGCCGTCTGCGCTCACGCAGGCGGCGGTACTGGTGCCCGTGACCGACCGCGCCGAACCCGGCGTGATCCTGACGCGGCGGACCGATACGATGACGCGCCACGCAGGTCAGGTCGCCTTCCCCGGTGGCCGAATCGACCCCGGCGATACCGACGCGATCGCCGCCGCGCTGCGCGAGGCCGAAGAGGAGATCGCCCTCCCCCGCGATGCCGTGCGCGTCGTCGGCGAGGCGGACCGCTATCGCACCGTCACCGGCTTCGAAGTGACTCCGGTCATTGGCGTGGTGCCGCCCGACTTGGTCTTCACCCCCAACCCCGCTGAGGTTGCCACCGTGTTCGAAGTCCCGCTCGGCTTCCTGCTCGATTCGGGCAACCACATCGAGGCCAGCGTCGAATGGCAGGGGCGCAACCGCCACTATTACGAGATCTTTTGGGAAGATCACCGGATCTGGGGCGCGACCGCTGCAATGATCGTCAACCTGTCGCGGAGGCTGCGGTGGAACGCGTGACCCTTCCCCCTGCGGCTTGGCGCGACCGGGCAGAGTTGCAGGAGTTGTGCCGCGTTCTCCGAGCGGACGCGGGGGATACGCGCGTCGTCGGCGGCGCAGTGCGCGATACGCTGCTTGGCTGTGCGGTGTCGGATATCGATCTCGCGACGCGACAGGCACCCGAAGACGTTCTGGCAGCGCTCCAGCGTGCGCGGATCAAGGCGGTACCGACTGGCCTTGCACACGGTACGATCACCGCGGTGCTGGCGGACGGGCCGGTCGAGGTGACGACGCTGCGGCGCGACGTGTCGACCGATGGACGCCACGCGGTCGTCGCCTTCACCGACGACTGGCGCGAGGACGCGGCGCGGCGTGATTTCACGATGAACGCGCTCTATGCCGACCCCGCCACGGGGGAAATCTTCGACTATTTCGGGGGCATCGATGATCTGGCAGCGGGCCGGGTCCGGTTCATCGGGGATCCGCTGCAGCGGATCGCCGAGGATCATTTGCGGATCCTGCGCTTCTTCCGCTTTCACGCCCGCTTTGGCGACGTGCCCGATCCCGACGGTCTCGCCGCCTGCACCGCCCGCGCGAACGACCTGATGGCGCTGTCGCGCGAACGGATCGCGGCAGAGATGCTCAAGCTGCTGGTCGCACGGGGCGCTGTGCCGACGCTCGAGCTGATGATCGCACACAGCATCCTGCTGCCCGTATTGCCCGAGATCACCGCCGCCGGGGTCGCCAAGATGGCCAAGGTCGCACAGCACGAGACGGCAGCCGGTCTGCAGCCCGATCCGCTGCGCCGTCTTGCTGCGCTGCTGCCGCACGATCCTTCCGTGGCCGAAGTCATTGCAAACAGGCTTAAATTTTCGAACGCTCAGCGTCGGCGCCTGATCCTGGCGCTGAGTGGACCGGAGCGGGTGCCTGGGGACACGCCGGAAACCCTCGCCTATCGCCTCGGTTGCGACGGGGCGCTGGATCGCTGGTTGCTGACGACGTCGGGCACAGAGGCGGTGGAGGGCGCGCGCGCGATCGTCGGTTTTGAGATCCCGGCCTTCCCCCTCACCGGTGGCGCGCTGGTCCAGCGCGGCGTCGGAAAGGGACCCGATGTCGCGCGGTTATTGCGGCAGGTCGAGGATGCGTGGGTTGCCGAAGGGTTCCCCGATGCCGATCGCACCGCGCAGCTCGCGGACGATGCCGTCGATCAGTGGCAGCGATCGAGCAGCATCGCGTAAGCAGCGTCCGCCTCAAGCGGTCGCGCGAAGAAGTATCCTTGACCGTAGGAGCAGCCAAGCGCGGCGAGCGTCTGCGACAGCTCGACCGTCTCGATCCCCTCGGCGGTGGTCTGCATCCCAAGCGCCTGCGCCAGGCTGAGAATCGCGCGGACGATGGCGATCTTGTCGCGATCCGCGAGCATACCCGTCACGAAGCTGCGGTCGATCTTGAGCACGTCGATTGGCAGTTTCTGCAGATAGGCGAGATTGGAATAGCCCGTTCCGAAATCGTCCATAGCGATCGTCGTGCCCAGCGCCTTGAGCGCGTGCATGATCGTTGCGATCCGATCGGGATCGCTAACCAGCGCGCTTTCAGTCAATTCTAGCGTGAAGCGATCCCCATTTAGACCATTGCAGTCGAGCGCCGCCTGGACCACCGGCGCAATCGCGTCGCGCTGCAACTGGATTGCGGACAGGTTGACCGCAAGCTTGATGCCGCAATCCCCGCCGAGGCGCGCATCCCAGCCCGCCAGCGTCGCCGCCGCTTCCTGGATCGCCCACCGCCCGAGCGGAACAATCAGCCCGGATTCCTCGGCAACGGGAATGAAATCGTTGGGTGAATATTCGGTCCCGTCCTCCGCGCGCCAACGGGCAAGCGATTCGAAGGCGACGAGCTTGCCCGTCGCGAGATCGATGATCGGCTGATAGCACAGCCGCATCTGTCCACGCTCGATCGCCCGGCGCAGCGCGGTTTCGATGCCGAACTGCTCCCGCGCGATGTCGAACGCCTGAATCTGATATGCTTCGGACTTGCCCGTCACCTTGGACCGCTTGACCGCAAACTGGGCGTGGCGGATCAGTTCCTCCGCGTCGTCGATCTCGGCCGCCCCGAAGGCAATACCGATCGAACAGGCGACCCGGATCTCGAAGTCGGACAAGCGGAATGGCGTCGCCAGCGCGCCGAAAATGCGTTTCGACACGTGATCCGCATCGACTGCGCCATCCTCGAGCGTCAACAGGATCGCGAACTCGTCGCCCCCCGTGCGCGCCAGCACGTCCTGCGCCCGAAGCGCGCCCTTCATGCGCCGGGCGACGGTGATGAGCAGTTCATCCCCCGCCATGGACCCGAGGCAGGCGTTGACGCGACTGAACCGGTCGAGATCGATCACCAGAACGGCATATCGTTCCCGCGTCGCAGGGTCCTCGATCAATCCTTCCAGCCGATCGCTGAACCCCGCGCGATTCGGCAGCCCCGTGAGGCTATCGGTCAGCATCTCGCGACGCAGATTATGTTCGGTGCGCAGTTCCGCGGTCTGATCGACCAGTGTCAGAATGCAGCGTTGCTCAGGGTTGCGGATAAGCCGCGCGAGGGTCGCCTGGTAATGGCGGCCATCAACGAGGTCGCCGAAATCGATCCGAAATTCAGCGCGCAGGGTTTCGCCGCGGATGAAGGCGGTGATCTGCGGCTCGATCTGCGCGACCAGCGATTGCCGTCGCTCGCCCGGTCCCAGCCCTGCAAGATCGAACGCGGTATTGGAGACTTCGATGCGTACACCGTCATCCCCCAGGACAACCAGCGCAGCGGGGATCGGCAGCAAATCGATCGCGCGGGACACCAGCATGACCGATAGCGCATTGTTATCAATCATGGTCAGCGCGCTGACCACGGGATCTTCCACCAAGACGGGTTTGGTCCTGAGCGCCATGCATTCGGTAGTAGTGCGCAATAGTTAACAAGCCGCTGCAATCGTACGATTCCACCGTGTGTCGACCATGCCCGTGATGACGGATTTCTTGCCGCATCGGTGCTCAGAACAGGGATGATTTGGTCAACGAAGCCGAGCAGAAAGAACATTGTAGGACGCGGCAAAACCGCGTGAGATGGATCCTACCTCGCGCCTTGCGGCTTCTATGTGCGATCGTATCTGCTCATCCGAAATGATTGTCGCGCGGGAATCCGTTGGGCGGCATGCGCCCCGCAGCACCGCGCGCGGCGCGCCACGCACCAAGATCGGTTTCGGTCCGAACGCGCTTAGTATCGCCGCCCATTTGCCAGCTCAGACCGTTCGCGAAGACGAAGGTGATCGCGTCGGACAGCCCGCCATCCCGGAAGCGCATCAATTGCACCCCCTGCCCCCGCGTCAGTTCGGGAAGTTCGCTTAGCGGGAAGACGAGGAGTCGGCGATTGTCGCCGATCGCCCCGACGTAATCGTCCTCGAGCCCAACCGGCTTGACCAGCTTGAGCTTGGCGCCCAGCCGCGGCGTCACGACCGTCTTACCCTTGCGCGTCTCCGCCAGCGTATCAGCGGTGCGAACGATGAACCCGCGCCCGTCGGTCGCTGCGACGAGCCAGCGGTCGGACTGGCTGGCGCGGAACACGCCGACGATCCCGATGTCGCCGTCGAGATCAATCATCAGCCGGAGCGGCTCGCCAAACCCGCGCCCGCCGGGCAGCTTGTCCGCGGGTAGCGTAAAGAACCGTCCGTTCTCCGCCGCGACGAGGATCTTGTCGGTGGTCTGCGCGTGGAAGTCGAACAGCGGCGCATCGCCGTCCTTGAACTTGACCGCAGCGACCCCGGCGGCGTCGACATGCCCCTTCATCGCGCGGATCCAGCCGCGCTGCGACAGGATGACGGTAATCGGCTCGCGCTCGATCATCGCGTCGAGCGGAATGTCGCGCAAAGGGGCCGCCTGTTCGATCGTGGTGCGCCGCTTGCCGAGCGTGGTTTCCGGCCCGTAGCGGTCGCGCAGTTTGCCGAAGTCGCGTTTCAGCCGCGTCCGCTGCCGCGCTTCACTGCCGAGCAGCGCCTCGAGCCCGGTGCGCTCGGCGTCGAGCGTGTCGCGCTCCTTGCGCAACTCCATCTCTTCCAGCCGTCGCAGGCTGCGCAACCGCATGTTCAGGATGGCTTCCGCCTGCCGGTCGTTGAGGTCGAACTCGGCGATCATCACCGGCTTGGGTTCGTCCTCAGTGCGGATGATCTCGATCACGCGGTCGAGGTTGAGATAGGCGACGATATAGCCGTCGAGCAGCTCGATCCGGTCGGCGATCTTCCCCAGCCGGTGCGATGTGCGCCGCTGGAGCACGATGAACTGGTGCGTGATCCACTCGTTGAGCGCCTCGGCGAGACTCATCACGCGCGGCGTCCGGCTTGCATCGAGCACGTTGAGGTTGAGACTGAACCGGGTTTCTAGGTCGGACAGCTTGAACAGGCTTTCCATCAGCACGACCGGGTCGACGGTGCGGCTGCGCGGCTCGATCACGATGCGGATCACTGCGTCCGATTCGTCGCGGACGTCCGCCATGATCGGCAGCTTCTTGTCGTTGACGATCGCGGCGAGCTGCTCGATCAGCTTGCCCTTCTGCACGCCGTAGGGAATTTCGGTGACGATCGCGGTCCATGTCCCGCGTCCGAGATCCTCGATCTGCCAGCGCGCGCGCACGCGGAACCCACCGCGTCCGGTCGCATAGCTCTCCGCGATCGCGGCGGGCGAATCGACGACGAGACCGCCGGTCGGAAAATCGGGCCCGCGAACGTGATCCAGGATGTTGAACCCGGTCAGATCCCCCGATCGGTCGATCAGCGCGATCGCGGCGTCGTACAGTTCGGCGACATTATGCGGTGGGATGTTGGTCGCCATGCCGACCGCAATCCCCGCCGCGCCATTGGCGAGCAAATTGGGGAAGGCACCGGGGAACAGCTCGGGTTCCTGTTCCTCATTATTGTAGGTCGGCTTGAACGCGACCGCATCCTCGTCGAGCCCCGCCATCAGGTCGATCGCGACCTGTGTCAGCCGGGCTTCGGTGTAGCGGAACGCAGCGGCATTATCCCCGTCGATATTGCCAAAATTGCCCTGCCCCTCGACCAGCGGATAGCGGACCGAGAAATCCTGCGCGAGCCGGACCATCGCGTCATAGACTGACTGGTCGCCGTGCGGATGGTATTTGCCGATGACTTCGCCGACGACGCGTGCCGATTTCTTGAACGCGGTGCCGGGGTCCATCCGCAACGCGCGCATCGCCCACAGCAATCGGCGATGCACCGGCTTCATCCCGTCGCGCAGATCGGGAAGCGAGCGCGCAGTGATCGTCGACAGCGCATAGACCAGATACCGATCCGACAGCGCGCTATCGAACGGTGCGTCGGCGATCGCGTTGAAGGGGTCGTTGGGGTCGATGATGTCGGTCGCCATCTGTTCCGGTTAGCAGGCCGGGGCCGCCCCCGTCCACCGCGACTCATCCGATCACCGTGACACCCCTTCGACAAGCGCGCGGGGGCGTCGTATCGATGCGGGGATGCTCAGATTCGCCCTCGCCGCCGCCGCGTTGCTCACCCCCGTCGCGGTTGCCGCGCAGGATGCCCCGAAACCCCTGCTGACCTGGCCCGACCTGACCGAGCGCGCCAAGCCTGCGCCCGATGCGACGGTCGATTACGGAACCGATCCCTATCAGAAGGTCGACGTCTGGGTGCCGCAGGGCAAGGGGCCCTTCCCGACCGTGCTGATGGTCCACGGCGGTTGCTGGACGACCAGCATCGCGGACCGCAGTTTGATGAACTGGATCGCGGACGATCTGCGCAAGGATGGCATCGCGGTTTGGAACATCGACTATCGCGGGGTCGATCGGCCGGGCGGTGGCTATCCGGGGACCTTCACGGATGCGGCGGCGGCGGCGGATGCGTTGAAGGCCAACGCGCGCAAATATCACCTGAATTCAAAGCATGTCGTCGCGGTGGGGCATTCGGCGGGCGGGCATCTCGCCTTGTGGCTCGCCGGGCGCGGGAAGATCGCGCGGACGAGTCCGCTTTACACGCGGTCGCCGCTCAAGATTGCCCATGCGATCAGTCTCGGCGGCCTCCCCGATCTCGAGGCCACCGCCGCCAGCCCGGATAATGGCTGCGGGGTCGAGGTGGTCGGCAAGCTCGTCGGGGCACCCGGTTCACGCCACGACGTCTATGCGGACACATCGGTGCCGCGCCTGCTGCCGATCGGCGTGGCGCAGGACCTCGTCAACGGGCAGGACGACAAGATCATTCCGCTGCGGATGGGCACCGATTACGTCGCCGCCGCGCGTGCCAAGGGCGATAGCGCCGAATTGCACATCGTCGAGCAAACCGGGCACGTCGAACTGGTCGCGCCCGAAACCGCTGCCTGGGCGACGACCAAGCGCCTGATCCGCGCGGCTTTTGCGAAATGACCCCCGCCGAAGCCCAAGCCCGCGATGCCGCCGATCCGCTTCGGGCGTATCGCGATGCGTTTCATATCCCTGCAGGCGTGATCTATCTCGACGGCAATTCGCTGGGGCCGCTGCCGCGAACGACCCCGGCGGCGCTTGCCGACATGGCGGAGCGCCAATGGGGCGATCGGCTGATTCGCAGCTGGAACGAAGGCTGGATCGAGGCCCCGCGCCGTGTCGGCGCCAAGATCGCTCGACTGATCGGTGCGACCGATGACGAAGTGATCGTTGCCGATTCGACCTCGGTCAATCTGTTCAAACTGCTCGTGGCGGCGCTGCGCCACGCGACCCCGCGCGGGACCATTCTGAGCGAGACGGGAAACTTTCCGACCGACCTCCACATCGCAGAAGGCGCGGTCGGCTGCGTCCCCGGCGCGCGACTCCACGCCGTCGCGCGCGACCAGTTGGCGACATCGCTAGACCGCGAGACCGCGCTGCTGATGCTGACGCACGTTCACTACAAGACATCCGAATGTTTCGATATGTCCGCTTGGTCCGCGAAAGCGCGCGAGAATGGTTCGCTAACCTTATGGGATCTCAGCCATAGCGTCGGCGCGATTCCGATCGACCTCAACGGTGCCGGGGCGGATATGGCGGTCGGCTGTGGCTACAAATATCTTAATGGCGGCCCAGGCGCGCCCGCGTTCCTCTACGTATCGAGGCGCCTGCAAGACACGCTCGCCAGTCCGTTGTCGGGCTGGATGGGCCATGCCGCGCCATTCGGATTCGCCGACGCCTATGCCCCCGCGCCCGGCATGACGCGCTGGCTTGCCGGGACGCCGCCGATGCTCGGAATGGCCGCTTTGGAAGCCGGCCTCGACATCTGGCGCGACGTCGATCAGCAGCAGGTCGCAGTGAAGAGCGCCGCCTTGTTCGACACGCTGGCGGCAATCGGCAGGAACGCCGGACTGGACTGCGTCAGCCCGGCGGATCCGGCAAAACGTGGAAGCCATATCTCATTCCGCCATCCCGATGCCTACGCCATCTGCCAGGCGCTGATCGACCGCGGCGTGATCGGCGACTTCCGCGATCCCGATATCTTGCGGTTCGGCCTGACGCCCTTGTATCTCGGCTTTGCGGACGTCGTTCGGGCGGGCGAGATCCTGGGCGAAATCGTGTCGAGCGGTGCCTACCGCGATCCCGCCTATCAGGCGCGCAACGCGGTTACGTAAACGCCTGCCAAGCGATTGATTGCACCCCCGGCATCGATCCGGTATAGGCGTGATCTTCCCGCCCCGGCCCGCGTGATCCGCGTTGCCGGGGCCGCTCATTTCCAGGGGTTAGCGCAAACATGGCACGCCGCCGCCAGATCTACGAAGGCAAGGCCAAGATCCTGTACGAGGGTCCTGAGCCGGGTACGCTGATCCAGTATTTCAAGGACGATGCCACCGCTTTCAATGCCCAGAAAAAGGGCACGATCAGCGGCAAGGGCGTGCTGAACAACCGGATTTCCGAGCACGTCTTCACGCTGCTCGGCGCGATCGGGGTGCCCACCCACTTCATCCGTCGCCTCAACATGCGCGAGCAGCTGATTCGCCAGGTCGAGATCATTCCGATCGAAGTCGTCGTCCGCAACGTCGCAGCCGGGTCGATCTCGACTCGCCTCGGGATCGAGGAAGGCACGCAGCTGCCGCGCACGATCATCGAATATTATTACAAGGACGATGCGCTCGGCGATCCGATGATCACCGACGAGCATATCGCCGCGTTCGGCTGGGCGGGCCAAGAAGAAATGGCCGACATCGCCGACCTGGCGATTCGCGTGAACGATTTCCTGTGCGGCCTGTTCGCCGGGATCGGCATCCGTCTGGTCGACTTCAAGCTCGAATTCGGTCGCGTGTGGGACAACGATTATCCGCGCGTGATCCTCGCCGACGAAATCAGCCCCGATGGTTGCCGTCTGTGGGACATGACCACCAACGAGAAGCTCGACAAGGACCGCTTCCGTCGCGACCTCGGCGGTGAAGTCGAGGCGTATCAGGAAGTCGCCCGCCGGCTCGGGCTGTTGCCCGAGGAAGCCGATGGCGCGGTGCTCGACATGGAACAGCACCGGCTCAACAAGGGTAAGTAAGCCGCGGGGCTTGCTTCACCTTACTTCTTCCCCGGCGAAGGCCGGGGCCCAGGCGGATAGGTCGCGGTAACGGGTACAGCGCCCGCCATAACCCGCCCTCTACTGGGCCCCGGCCTTCGTCGGGGAAGCACTATTGAAGATGTGTGGCGGACGATCCCCCGCATCCAACCCTTGCAGCCCGTAGCCCGGGCGAGCATAGCGGCCCGCATCCCCTACCGTCGCAGCAGGACATATCTATGAAGCTCCGCATCTTCGTCACGCTGAAGCCCGGCGTGCTCGATCCGCAGGGTCGCGCGATCCACAAGGCGCTGGACGGCCTCGGCTTTGCCGGCGTCAACGATGTCCGCGCGGGCAAGCTGATCGAACTCGACGTCGCCGACGACATGGCCGACGCACAGGTCGACGAGATGTGCCGCAAGCTGCTCGCCAACACCGTGATCGAGAATTTCCGGGTGGAACGCGCATGAAGACCGCGGTCATCGTCTTCCCCGGCTCGAATTGTGACCGCGACGTCGCGGTCGCGTTGCGTGAGGTGAGCGGGACCGCGCCGACGATGGTGTGGCACGGCGACACCGCGCTGCCCGATGGGATCGATCTGGTCGCCCTCCCCGGCGGCTTCTCCTACGGCGACTATCTGCGCTCGGGCGCGATCGGCGCGCGGTCGCCGATCATGCGCGCTGTCAGCGACGCCGCCGAGCGCGGCGTTCCGGTGCTCGGCGTGTGCAACGGCTTCCAGGTGCTGACCGAGGCGGGTCTGTTGCCGGGTGCGCTGATGCGCAATGCCGGGCTCGATTTCGTGTGCCGCGACGTCGCGCTGACCGTCGACAACGCGCAGACCGCGTTCACCAGCCGCTATGCCGCTGGCGAGAAGATCATCATCCCGGTCGCGCACCATGACGGCAATTATGCGGCGGATGCCGAAACGCTCGATCGGCTCGAAGGCGAAGGCCGCGTTGCGTTCCGCTATGCCGAACCCGTCAACGGGTCGGCGCGCAACGTTGCTGGCGTTCTGAATGCCGCGGGCAACGTGCTCGGCCTGATGCCCCATCCCGAGCGCCGCATCGATGGCGCAGCGCACGGTGGGAATGATGGCCGCCGGATGTTCGAAGGCCTGTTGGAGACGGTCGGGGCGTAAGCCCCCCGTCTCCCATATCACTCCGGCTGGTGGCCGAGCGCCATTGCATCAGCGCTTCCGACCTGCTGCTCTCCGTCGAACAGACGGTCGAGGCGGGTGCGGATTTCCCCGCGATAGCCTTTCGCGGCGAGCGAGCGCGGTGCCGTGACAGACACTTCGTCGGCAATCGCATCCTTAATCCGGTCGATCGCTGCCTCGTCGAGCACATTCGCGCGCTTGAGTTCATGACAGAGCTGCACCAGCCCCACTGCGGTCGCCTGCGCGCGCAGCCCCACGTTGGTCAGGTCGAAGTGCAGCTTTTTTTGCTTGTCATACGGGGTGGTCATTGGAGTTTCCTTCCACGATCCACCCTAAGCCTCGATTGCCGGTCCGGCTAGGGCAGCCGTGGCAGACACTGCGGCGGGACATGCGTCAGACGCCCGCCTTGAACGGCGAGAAATCGGTTCCGCGATCATACACGTCGATCCCCTCGCGGCGTTTAAGGAACCCCACCACGAGATAGGTGGCCGGCGTCAGCAACACCTCCCACGACACCTTGAGCACGAACTGGCTGATCATCACCGACAGCATCGCCTCGACCGGCCAGTCGGGCGCGCCCAGGAACGCCAGCGGGTAGAAAATGAGGCTGTCGAATCCTTGCGCGACGATCGTGCTGCCGATCGTGCGGGTCCAGAGCATCCGGCCTTCGGTAAGGATCTTGAGTTTCGCCAGAACGAAGCTGTTCGCGATCTCCCCGACCCAGAATGCGGCGACCGACGCGACGATGATCCGCAATCCCGTGGCCGCCGCGGGATCGATCAGGACCGAACGCCCGAACACATATTCATACGCCGCCTGACCGTTCCACCCCGCCGCGGGTGGTAGCGCGACGACGACCTGCTCCATGACGGCCAGAAAAACGAGCGCGCCGAACCCCGCCCAGACGCACCGCCGCGCACGGGCGTAGCCATAGACTTCGGTCAGCACGTCGCCGATCACATAGCTGACCGGGAAAAACAGGATGCCGGCACCGAACGGCCACAGCCCGATCCCCGGCAGGTCGATCACCGATCGTTTTCCCGCGCCGACCACGTTGGACAGCAGCAGGATCACGACGAACGCGACCATGACGAAATCATAATATCGGAAAGCCCGCCCGCCCAGGTCGCGCGCGGCCATGCTCTTTGGTGCGTTCATCGGCCCCCATCCCATCCGCATCACCGGTATGAAGACCGTTTCGCAAACGCGCAATCCACGCTACAGCCGACCCCGGCGCGCGCCCGTAGCTCAGTTGGATAGAGCAAGGAGCTTCTACCTCCTCGGTCGGGGGTTCGACTCCCTCCGGGCGCGCCAACCTTTCCCTCGTTTCCGCAAGCCGGCTCTTTTACCGGGCCAGGAACTTGCCGGACGCTGGTCTCACTCCCACTCGATCGTGCCGGGCGGCTTGCTCGTATAGTCATAGGTCACGCGGTTCACGCCGCGGACTTCGTTGACGATCCGGGTGGCGACGCGCGGGAGGAAGTCACCCGGGAACTGGAACGCCTGTGCGGTCATCCCGTCGGTCGACGTCACCGCACGCAGCGCGAGCACGTAATCATAGGTCCGCCCGTCGCCCATCACCCCGACCGAGCGCACCGGCAGCAGCACCGCAAACGCCTGCCAGATCGCGTCGTACAGCCCGGCGCGGCGGATCTCGTCGAGATAGACCGCATCCGCCTTGCGCAGAATGTCGCAGCGGTCCTTGGTGACTTCACCCGGAATACGGATCGCCAGACCCGGCCCCGGGAACGGATGCCGCCCGACGAAGATCTCGGGCAACCCCAGTTCGCGCCCAAGCGCACGGACTTCGTCCTTGAACAGTTCGCGCAGCGGCTCGACCAGCTGCATCTTCATCCGCGCCGGCAGGCCGCCGACATTGTGATGACTCTTGATCGTCACCGATGGCCCGCCGGTGAAGCTGACGCTTTCGATCACGTCCGGATACAGCGTACCCTGCGCGAGGAAGTCCGCCCCGCCGATCGCCTTGGCTTCCGCCTCGAAGATGTCGATGAACGCACCGCCGATGAACTTGCGCTTCGCCTCGGGGTCGGTGACGCCCGCAAGCCCAGCCATGAACGTTTCCTCGGCGTCGACGTGGACGAGCGGGATGTTGTAATGGTTGCGGAACAGCGTGACGACCTGGTCCGCTTCGCCACTGCGCATCAGGCCGTGGTCGACGAACACGCACGTCAGCTGCTCGCCGATCGCCTCGTGGATCAGCACCGCCGCGACCGCCGAATCGACCCCGCCCGACAGACCGCAAATGACCTTGCCGCTGCCGACCTGCGCGCGGATCTCGGCGATCTTTGTCGCGCGGAATTCGGCCATCGTCCAGTCTCCGCTCAGCCCGCAGACATGCCGCGCGAAGGTCGCGATCAGCTTGGCACCGTCGGGTGTATGGACGACCTCGGGATGGAACTGCATCGCGTAATAATGCCGCGCATCGTCCGCGATCACCGCGAAGGGCGCGCCGGGGCTTGCCGCGACCGGACGGAAGCCGGGGGCGAGCTCGGTCACCTTGTCGCCGTGACTCATCCACACCTGATGCGACTCGCCCGGCTCCCATGCGCCATCGAACAACGCGCAGGTATCGCGGATCTCGATTACCGCATGGCCAAACTCGCCGCTGTCGCCGAGCGTCACCGTCCCGCCGAGCTGGTGCATCATCACCTGCTGGCCGTAGCAGATCCCCATGATCGGCACGCCGCTGTCGAGGATCGCCTGCGGAATGCGCGGGCTGTTCTCGTCGAGCACCGAGGCGGGACTGCCCGAGAGGATCACGCCCTTGGGCTGCATCCGTTCGAACGCATCGGCGGCAGTGGTGAACGGCGCGATCTCGCTATAGACCCCCGCTTCGCGCACGCGCCGGGCGATCAACTGAGTCACCTGGCTACCGAAATCGACGATGAGGATGGAGTCGCTGGGATGTGTCATGCGGCCAGATAGCAGAAGTGCGCCGCGATGCCAGAGTCGCACCGCAAGTTTCGCCGCGCCGCGGAGAAGACCCGCGTGGTTAGCCCCCCGGCCGCGCATGTTCCGCAGATCAGTGCGGTTAACACGTCCTACATCATGCCGTGGCACTGGCTTTGTATGCGTTCTTCATTCCGTTTACCGACAGATCTCGCGCTGATCGTTGTGCTGGCGATCGCGCTGTTCTGGACGTTCTTCAACGTGAACATGCTCGACCCCGGCAATATCGGCTGGCTTTTGCGCGGCACCGACAATGGCGAGAATGCGCTTGGGCTGCATGCCTGGCTGAACGACCCCCATGCTGGTCTGTGGCGGACGCAAATGCTGAACGCGCCCGAGGGCGTCGCGTTACTGTTTACCGACAGCAATCCCCTGCTGGCGACGATCGTTGCGCCGTTCCGGCACCTGATCGGCCGGGAGTTTCAGGTCGTAGGGCCGTGGCTGTTGGCGTGCCTGATGCTCCACCTGGGGTTGGCGCGCGCCTTGCTGGCGCCATATGCGCCGAACCGCTGGATGTTGTGGGCCGGCGTGCTGGTGTTGGCGCTGCTGCCGTCGCTGTATCTCCGCCAGATCCACGTCAATCTCTGTGCCCATTGGCTGATCCTGTGGGCGCTGTGGATCTACGCCAGTCCGCACCGGGCAAGCGACTGGCGTTGGTGGATTGCGGTGCTGGTGACCGCCGCGCTGATCCACAGCTATCTGTTGCTAATGGTCGCGGCGATCTGGGGAAGCGCTTTCCTCGAGCGGTTGGCCAACGCCGACGGGGGCTGGGTAGCGCGCCGACGGCTGCTGGCCGGAGCGGTCGTCGTTATGGTCGCAGTCGGCCTGGTTCTCGGCTTGCTGATCGATCGCGGCGGGTTCGTTGCGACGGGCACGTTCGGGCGGTTCGGAATGCCCCTGGATGCCCCGTGGAACCCGGCGATCGGGGGTCTGTCGCGGTTCCTGCCGGCGAGCGCGCAAGCGCCGGACCGGCAACTGGAAGCGTTCCAGTATCTGGGCGCAGGACTGCTGCTCATGATCATCACAATGCCTTTCGCATTGGCGACGACGCGGAATGCCCCCTCGCCTGCGACCGGACTGCACCGGCGCCTGTGCTGGCTGCTGCCGGCCGGTGCCGTGCTGACCCTCCTCGCTATCTCGCACCGAGTCGATTTCGCGGGGTCGACCCTGTTCACCCTCCCGCTGTCGCCGCGCGCCCTGGCTGCGCTCGACCCGGTCCGTGCATCGGCGCGGCTGTTCTGGCCCGTTGCCTATGGACTCCTGTTTGCAGCGATCACGGCGGCCTATCGCCTGCCGATCGCGCAGGGGCGTCTGTTGATGGCCCTGGTGGTGGCGATCCAGCTGCTCGATGTCGGCGGATTGGCACGGCTCACGCATGCAGAAACCGCTGCGGCGCAAGACCGTACCATCTGGAAGCGAACGACCGATCCGCGTTGGCAAAGCGCCATCGCGAGCGCGCGGGACGTCACGATCATGCCACCCGACGCCACGCGGCAACTCGACCTTTTTCAGGAGATCGCTTGGCGGGCGATCGACGCGGGGCGGCCCGTCAGGCTAGTCTATGCCGCCCGCACCAACCGTGTGACTGCGGCCCGGCTGATCGCCGAGGAACGCGCCTTTGCTCAAGGGGTTCTCGACCCTCATCGGCTCTACGTTCTTCTACCCGATGCGCCGCTACCCCCGGTCGCCCCTGACCGTCTGCTGGTGCTTGACGGCGTACGGGTCATCCTGCCCCTGCGCGATGCGGGGCAGGATGCCCCACGAGGTCACTGAACCGGCTTCACCTGCAACCCGGTCCACTTCGCTGCAAACGCCCAGGCATCCGCGGTTTCAGCGATGACCTTGTCGGTCGGCTTGCCCGATCCGTGGCCTGCACGGGTCTCGATCCGCACGAGTCGCGGCTTTGGTCCGAGATCGAGCGACTGGAGCATCGCGGTATATTTGAACGTATGCCCGGGCACGACGCGGTCATCCGTGTCCGCCGTCTCCGCGAGGATTGCCGGATAGGGCTTGCCCGCGCGGATGTTGTGATAGGGCGAATAGGCGTAGAGCGTCTTGAAGTCGGCCTCCTTCGACGGATAGCCGTAATCGTCGACCCAATAGCGCCCCGCGGTGAACCGGTCGAAGCGCAGCATGTCCATCACGCCGACCGCGGGGATCGCGGCGGCAAACAGGTCGGGACGTTGGTTGGTCACCGCGCCGACGAGCAGCCCGCCGTTCGATCCGCCCTGAATCACGAGCTGGTCCTTGCCGGTGATCTTCTCCGCCTTCAGATATTCGCCCGCTGCGATGAAATCGTCGAACACGTTCTGCTTCTGCGAGAGCCGGCCACCATCGTGCCATGCCTTGCCATACTCGCCACCCCCGCGAATGTTGGCGACTGCAAGCACCCCGCCCTGTTCGAGCCATGCAAGCCGCGTCGCTGAGAAGGTCGGCGTGACCGAGATGTTGAACCCGCCGTACGCGTAGAGCAGCGTTGGGGCCGGACCGGTGACATCCTTGCGGCGCACCACGAACATCGGGACGCGCGTGCCATCCTTCGACGTGTAGAACCGCTGATCGACCTGATAGCGCGCCGGGTCGAACGCGACCTTGGGGGCAGCCCACGGCGTCGCCTTCCCGGTCTTGACGTCATAGCGGTAGATCGTCGTAGGCGTCGCGAAGCTGGTGAAGGCGTAGAACGTCTCGCTGTCGTCCGCATCCCCGCCAAAGCCGCCTACATCGCCGATGCCGGGCAGCGCGACCGTGCCGTCCGCCTTGCCCTCAAGCGTGAACCGACGGACCTCGCTCTTCACATCCGCCAAATAGGACACGAGCAGCCGCCCGCCAACCAGGTTCGCCCCATCGATCACGTCCTTGCCCTGCGCGACAATCTCGGTTTCGGGCACTTCGGCCGAACGCGCATAGAGGTTCGTCGCGACGATCCGCCCGCGCGGTGCGCCCTTGTTGGTCACCCAGTAGAAATTCCCGCCGACATTACCCGCCAGCGTCCACTCGTTTTCGAGGCCCTTGACGATCGTCCGGGGCGCGGGCTTGGGCGCGGTCAGGTCGATGACGGTGATCTGATAGCGGTTGTCGGTCCCCTCATGCGTGGTGATGACCAGCCACTTGCCGTCATCCGTCACCTGCGCATTGTGTCCGAGCTTGGGCTGGTCCGGGGTCGCATAGATCAGCGGATCTGCCGATTGCGGCGTGCCGAGCTTGTGGAAATAGACCTGCTGGTTCTCGTTGAGCGCCTGGAACTTCGAGCCGTCCGCCGGTGCCGCGAAGCGCGAATAATAGAAGCCCGACCCGTCCTTCGCCCAGGACAGGCCCGAGAACTTGACCCACTCGATCGAGTCCGACACCGCACCGGTCGCGACGTTGAGCACCTTGACCGTCCGCCAGTCCGTCCCGCCATCCTGCACGGCATACAGTAGCTTCTTGCCGTCTTCCGAGGGGGACCATTCGGCGAGCGCGGTGGCGCCGTCCTTCGACCAACCATTGGGATCGATCAGCACGCGCCCCTCGCCATCCACGCTGTCGCGCACGTACAACACCGCCTGGTTCTGCAGCCCCGCGTTGCGGCTGTAGAAATAGCGCCCGCCCTTCTTCACGGGGACGCCAAACCGTTCGTAGTTGAGCAACTGCTTCAACCGCGCAGCGAAGATGTCGCGCCCCGGGAGCGTGCCGAGATAGGCGTTAGTCACCGCATTCTGGTCGGCGACCCATTTTGCGACCTCTGGGTCGGTCCGGACGTCATTCTCCAGCCAGCGGTAGGGATCGGCGACCTTGACGCCGAACTGCTCGTCGACCTGGGGAACGCGGCGCGTTTCGGGATAGTGCATCATGGGAGCCTGTGTCTGCGCGATAGCGGGGGAAGCCAAGAGAACCGCGAGGATCGGAAAAGGTCGCATGCAAAGCCCCGAAACGAAGAAAGGAGCCGCACTCTGGACGAGTGCGACTCCTTTCTCAATGTCGAAGAACGGAGGGCTTATGCCGCTTCGTCATACTCCTCGCCGGTCATCACCGGGCCCGAGTCCTGGCCCTTGGCGGTGACGTCGCGGTCGACGAATTCGATGATCGCCATCGGCGACGCATCCGACAGGCGGATGCCGGCCTTGATGATGCGGGTGTAACCGCCGTTACGACCAGCATAGCGCTCGGCCAGAACGTCGAACAGCTTGGTCAGCTGCGCATCGTCGAGGAGGCGTGCATGCGCGAGACGACGGTTGGACAGGCCACCCTTCTTCGCAAGCGTGATCATCTTCTCGATGTACGGGCGCAGTTCCTTCGCCTTGGCAACGGTCGTGGTGATCTGCTCGTGCTTGATGAGCGCGGCGCTCATGTTGCGGAACAGGGCAATGCGGTGAGCCGAGGTCCGCTGAAGCTTACGGCCGCCTACGCGATGACGCATGGTATTTCCTTCGTTCGATAAGGGGCCGTGTGAGGTACCCCAGAGCCGGTGGGGACGGTGGCCCACCCAAATATCCGTCGCACCCGCGGAGGCGGGAGCCCTAACTGATGCCGGATACGCCGCGACAAAGCCGCGTCGTCGGTCGGACCGAGGTCCGCCGGCCGGGCTTTCGCCGTCTCGGGATTAGCTCGCGCTAATCCCGTACGGCTCAGCCCATAATTTCCTGCTCGAGCTTCTTCGCCATCTCTTCGATGTTCTCGGGCGGCCAGCCGGGGATTTCCATGCCCAGGCGGAGACCCATGCTCGACAACACTTCCTTGATCTCGTTGAGCGACTTGCGGCCGAAGTTCGGCGTGCGCAGCATCTCGGCTTCGGTCTTCTGGACCAGATCGCCGATGTAAATGATGTTGTCGTTCTTGAGGCAGTTGGCGCTGCGAACCGAAAGCTCGAGCTCGTCGACCTTCTTGAGCAGGTAGCGGTTGATCTGCTGCGTATCGCCCGAAACCTCGGTGCCACCAGCGGCAGGCGCTGCCTGACCGATCGGGGCCTGACGCGTCACGCTCGAATCGTCGAAGCCGACGAACAGCGCGAGCTGGTCCTGCAGGATGCGACCGGCATAACCGACGGCTTCCTCAGGCGAAACCGTGCCGTCGGTCTCGATCGTCAGCGTCAGCTTGTCGTAATCGAGCTCCTGCCCGACGCGGGTGTTCTCGACCTTGTAGCTGACCTGCTTGACCGGCGAGTACAAGGCATCAACCGGGATCAGCCCGATCGGCGCATCGGCCGGACGGTTGGCGACGGCGGGGACATAGCCCTTGCCGACGTCTGCGGTCAGTTCCATGTTCAGCGTCGCGCCATCATCGAGATGGCACAGAACGAGCTGCGGGTTCATCAC
Organism: Sphingomonas sp. PsM26; assembly: GCA_030433805.1. GTDB lineage: Bacteria > Pseudomonadota > Alphaproteobacteria > Sphingomonadales > Sphingomonadaceae > Sphingomonas. The sequence goes on from JARUXA010000003.1 coordinate 120,629, forward strand.
TTCGATGTCGCCCGAAACCGCAATGTCGCCCGCCTTGACCGGACCCGGGCCCGTTGCCGACAGCTGGAGCCGCTTGGGGCCTTCACCCTGCATGCGCAAAGCAATCTGCTTCACGTTGAGCACGATGTCGGTCACGTCCTCGCGAACGCCCGCCAGCGACGAAAATTCGTGGAGCACGTTCTCGATCTTGATCGACGTCACCGCCGCGCCCTGCAGCGAAGACAACAAAACGCGCCGCAGCGCGTTGCCGAGCGTCAGGCCGAAACCACGCTCCAGCGGCTCGGCGATAAAGGTCGCCTTGCGCTTGCCGTCACCGCCGGGCTTCTTTTCGAGACCGGACGGCTTCTTGAGCTCCTGCCAGTTCTTTGCATTGACGGACATAGGCTATCCCTTGATTTTGGGTCGGCACGGGCGATGCCGACCAAGTGGGAATCGGACCGTGCAGCGCGATCAACCGCGCACGGCCGAGACGAAATCAGACGCGGCGACGCTTCGAAGGACGCACGCCGTTGTGCGGGATCGAGGTAACGTCACGGATCGAGGTGATCTGGAAACCGACCGCCTGCAGCGCGCGAAGCGCCGACTCACGGCCCGAACCCGGGCCCTTCACTTCGACTTCGAGCGTCCGGACGCCGTGCTCGGCGGCCTTCTTGCCCGCGTCTTCCGCTGCGACCTGGGCCGCATACGGGGTCGACTTGCGCGAGCCCTTGAAGCCCATTGCGCCAGCCGACGACCACGAGATCGCGTTGCCCTGGGCATCGGTGATCGTGATCATGGTGTTGTTGAAGCTTGCGTTCACATGCGCGACACCAGAGGTGATGTTCTTGCGCTCACGCCGCTTAATGCGTTGCGGTTCACGTGCCATTGTCTTGTCCTAACCCTACTGCAGGAGCGAGCCGCGGTCACCCGCGGCTCAAGCTCACTTCTTCTTACCGGCGATCGGCTTTGCCTTGCCCTTGCGGGTGCGCGCATTGGTATGCGTGCGCTGGCCGCGAACGGGGAGGCCCTTGCGATGGCGCAGGCCGCGATAGCAGGCCAGATCCATCAGGCGCTTGATGTTCATCGCAACGGTGCGACGAAGATCACCCTCGACCGTGTAATCGGCGTCGATGGTTTCGCGGATGTGGAGGACTTCCTGGTCGGTCAGGTCCTGCACGCGCGCGGTCATCGGGATGCCCAGCTTGGTGACGATTTCCTTGGCCTTGGTGTCTCCAATGCCGTGGATGTAGGTGAGCGCGATAACAACGCGCTTGTTGGTCGGGATGTTGACCCCGGCGATACGTGCCATGAACTTGGTTCTCCTGCTCCACGGGACATGCATGGCTGCACATCCCATCTCATCGCGTTGCGTTACCGAACTCCGTGCCTAGCCGCGAAACGCAACATACCGACGAGCGCACGCATGCGCCGCCGGAGACCGGTGGTTTGGAATGCTGGGCTGGTAAAGATCGACTCGCCGCCTGTCAAGCACACGTGAGCCGTCTGCCTAGCGAGAGATGGGAACCACGATCGCGGCAATCAAGCCGGGCGCATTGTCCTGCAGTTCGACTCGCCCGTCATGCAACCGCGCGACCGCTTCGACCAGCGCCATGCCGAGCCCTGCCCCCGGCAAGCTCCGCGCCCGGTCAAGCCGACCGAATCGCCGCAGGGCCTCCGCGCGATCCGCTTCGGCGATGCCGGGGCCGCGATCCTCGACCTGGAAGCGTGCTTCATTGTCGCGAAGCGCAAGCCGCAGCACGATCTCCCCGCCCTGCACCGCATGGCGCAGCGCATTGTCGATCAGATTGGCGATCGCCTGAGTCATCAACTCGCGGTGGAGCGTGATCTGCGGCAGCACAGGCGCGACGATCGCCTCGAACCGCATGCCTTCATCCTCGACTACGGGCGCGTACAGATCGGCGATTTCCTCGACCAGCGTCGCCGGGTCGATCCGCGCGAGCCGGTCGCGCGACACGCTTTCCGCGCGCGTGATCTCGATCATCGTCGACAGCATCCGCATCACCAGATCGGTCTCGATCAGCAGTCCGCCCATCGCCGCCTCGCGTTGCGCAGGGTCCGCCTGGAGCACCGCCGCCTCGGCCTTGGCGCGCAACCGCGCGAGCGGCGAGCGCAGGTCGTGCGCCAGCCCGTCGGTGACGATCCTGAGCTCGCTCATCAACCGCTCGGTCTTGTCGAGCATCGCGTTGAGGCGAACGGCGAGCCGGTCGAACGCATCCCCGCTCGCGGCATTGCCGACGCGCCGCGACAGATCGCCCGCCGCGACGCCCTCGATCACGTCCGCGACTCGATCGAGCCGACGTCCGACATAGCGCGTGACGACCAGCCCCCCGCCGACCCCCAGCGCCAGCGACAGCAGCATCGCGGCCGCAAGCCCGCGTTCGATCCCGCGCTGCTCGGCATCCCAGTCATCGAGGACACGCCCGCTCACGAGACGATAGGGCCCGATCTGGCGGACCGCATAGCCGACCTCGCGGTCCGCCCAAGGCGATCCGATCGCGCGGATTCGGAAACCGAGATTGGGCCAGCGCGCGAATCCGTCGAGTTCGGGGCCGACCCCGGCGATCAGCCGGCCATCCCGCGCGATCACCGCGACGATCCGCGACACATCGCCCGGGGTCCGCGCCTCACGGATCGTGCGACCCAGCGCGGGGAGACCGCCGCTGCGATAGACCGCGATCAGCGCGTCGGATTGTTCGATCGTGTCGCGGCGCAATTCGTCGATCGCATCGTCGCGCACCACTTTCCACACGAAGGCGACGAGCACGAGATTGGAGACCAACGCCAGCAGGATCGACAGCAGCGCGATCCGCGCTGTGACCGACAGCCAGATCAAGGCTCGACCGACAACCGATACCCGGCGCCACGCACCGTATGCAGGATCGGCGCGGGGAAGCCGTCTTCGATCTTGCGCCGCAACCGACCGATATGGACGTCGACCACGTTGGACCCCGGATCGAAGTGATAATTCCAGATCTTCTCGAGCATCATCGTGCGCGTCACCACCTGCCCCGCATGGCGGGCAAGATATTCGAGCAGGTTGAACTCGCGTGCGCCAAGCGAAATCGCTCTGCCCTGCCGCGCGACGGTACGGGCGAGCAAATCGATCTCGAGGTCACCGACCGAGAGGCGAGTCGTCTGCCCCTCTGCTGCGTTTCGGTCGACGCGGCGGAAGATCGCATCGATTCGCGCGGTCAGTTCAGCAAAGGAGAAGGGTTTGACGAGATAATCGTCCGCGCCCGCATTCAAGCCATCAATCCGGTCGTCGACCGTCCCGAGCGCGGACAGCACCAGCGTCGGTGTGCTGACCCCCGCCGCGCGGATCGCCCCCAGCATCGCGAGCCCGTTGAGGCCCGGCAACATGCGGTCGGCGATGATCAGGTCGAAGATCCCCTCACTCGCGAGGAACAGGCCGTCACGGCCATCGGCGCAGGTCTCGACGGCATAGCCGGCTTGGGCCAGGCCTTTTGCGAGGTAGGCGGCGGTCGAGCTATCGTCTTCGACAATCAGAATCTTGCGGGTCACAGGCGGCATTCCGGGCGGTTTCCTCATGCCTAGAATGAAATGAGGCCGACGGAAAGCAAGCCTTCCGCCGGCCACCGACACCCCCGGGAGTGCGAGTGCCGATCTCGGTAATCATTTCCGGCCGCGTGCATCGGCCACGGGGGAATGTTTGCACCGGATTGCCTGCGCGATCCGGTGACATTGGGATGACGAAAATGTCATGGTTTTTGGTTCGTGCGGGGGCGCCGTACGCCCTCTGGCGTCATGCTGAACTTGTTTCAGCATCCACCGCTCAACGGGCTTAGACCGGACTCGGGGACGGCTGGATCCTGAAACGAGTTCAGGATGACGGAAGTGGGGCGGGGCCGGCGCATGATCACGGCGCAGCCAAGCCGCAACGTGCTAGCCGCAGCTAGAACGCCCCCTCAGCCCTCAAACCGCGTTGAGAATACCCTCGATCGCCTTGGACACGCTCTCCATGTCCGCCATCCCGTCGACCCGCGCAAGAAGCCCGCGCGCTTCGTAGATCGGGATGATCGGCTCGGTCTTTGCACGATACTCGGCCATGCGCGTGCGCACGGTTTCCTCGTTATCGTCCGGACGGCGCTTGAACTCGTGGTGCCCGCACACGTCGCACGTGTCGGCAACCTTGGGCTGCTTGAAATGGTCGTGATAGCCAGCACCGCAATTGCCGCAGGTGAACCGCCCGACGATCCGCTCGACCAGCGCGTCCTCGTCGACGGTCAGTTCGATCACCTTGTCGAGCGTCCGGCCGCGTGCGGCGAGAATCGCGTCGAGCTGCTCGGCCTGCGCCGCGGTGCGCGGATAGCCGTCGAAGATCACACCCTTGTCGGTGTCGCCCATGTCGAGCCGCTCACCGATGATGCCCGAGACGATCTCGTCCGAGACGAGCTGCCCCGATTCCATCACCGCCTTCGCCTGGAGGCCGACCGGGCTCCCCGACTTGACCGCAGCGCGCAGCATGTCGCCGGTGGACAACTGAACCATGCCGCGGTCGCTTTCGAGGCGCGCCGCCTGGGTGCCCTTGCCCGCGCCCGGGGGGCCCAACAGAATGATATTCACGCGCGTCTCCCGTTTACCGTCGCCGCGCTTCAGCGCAGGCGTCCGCCCTTCAGCTTCGCCTTCTTGATCAAGTCACCATATTGGTGCGCAAGCAAGTGGCTCTGGATCTGCGTCACCGTGTCCATCGTCACGTTGACGACGATGAGCAGGCTCGTCCCGCCGAGGTAGAAGGGAATCGACAGCGCCGACACCAGATACTCGGGCAACAAGCAGATGATCGCGAGATAGCCCGCACCGATCACGGTGATGCGCGTCAGCACATAATCGAAATAGGTCTCGGTGTTCTTGCCCGGACGGATGCCGGGGATGAAGCCGCCGTGACGCTTCAGATTGTCCGCGGTCTCTTCCGGATTGAACACGACAGCCGTGTAGAAGAACGAGAAGAAGATGATGCCAGCGCCGTACAGCAGCATGTAGGCGACGCTGCCATGCTGCAGATACTGGTTGAGCGTGATCACGACCGAACCCCACCAGGTATCGCCCGACACGTTCTTGCCCGCGAACTGCGTGATCGTCAGCGGCATCAGCAGCAACGACGACGCGAAGATCGGCGGAATGACGCCCGCGGTGTTGATCTTGAGCGGCAGATGGCTGCGGTCCGATTGCATCCCGCGTTGGGTCTGGCGCTTGGGATACTGAATCAGGATGCGGCGCTGCGCGCGCTCCATGAAGCAGATGAACAGGATCAGCCCGGCCACCGCGACGATGATCGCGACCAGCGTGAATCCGGTGACGTTCCCGCCCCCGGTCCGCGCGGTCTGCGCGAGGTTGAACAGCGTGGTCGGCAGGTTGGCGACGATGCCCGCCATGATGATCAGCGACATACCGTTGCCGATGCCGCGGCTGGTGATCTGCTCACCGATCCACATCAGGAACATCGTACCGCCGACGAGGCTGATGACCGAGCCGACGATGAACAGCATGCCGGGATCGACCACGACGCCCTGGCTCTGGAATCCGAGGCTGAGGAAATACCCCTGAATGACGGTCAGGCCGACGGTGCCGAAGCGCGTATACTGGTTGAGCCGCTTGCGCCCGCTCTCGCCTTCCTTCTTAATCGCGGCAAGCGTCGGCGACAGCGAAGTCGCGAGCTGCACTACGATCGAGGCGGTGATGTACGGGGTAACACCCAGCGCGATCAGGCTGGCGCGCTTGAGCGAACCGCCGGAAAACGCGTTGAAGAAGTCGAGTACGCCACCATTGGTGCGGCTCGCCAGCGCGGCGAGCGCGGTCGGGTCGATCCCCGGCAGCGGGACGTAGCTGAGCAGGCGGAACACGATCAGCGCGCCGATGGTGAACCATAGCCGCTTCTTGAGGTCGGTCGCCTGCGCGAACTTCGACAGGCTGATGCTTGAGGCCATTTTATCGGCTGCGGATGCCATGCGGTTGATCGTCCTGGAATCGATATCGGCGGAAACAAAAACGGCGGGAAACGTTTTACCGCCCCGCCGCTTCATATAGGGGCCCGAACGGGCTTGTCTAATGCCTAGCGGTCGCGCCCACCCCGATTTGGCCCTTCACCCCGGGATGAACCCGGGGCAAACTGGTGGGATGGTGCGCGTCGCCGAGCGACAGTTACGCCTTGAACGACGCCTTGTGCGCCTGGCGCTCCTTGTACTTCACGCCCTTCTTGGCCGCGGCCTTCTCGTTTGCCGGCATGACGTAGATCACGTCGACCGAACCGCCAGCCTTTTCAACGGCCTCGATCGCGCCCTTGGACGCACCGGCAACCGTGAACTTGAGAACCGTGGTCAGCTCGCCCTTGCCGAGCAGACGGACGCCGTCCTTACCACCACGTGCGAGACCAGCGGCCTTGAGCGCCTCATGGTCGATCGAAGCGTTCGCTTCGATCTTGCCCGCGTCGATCGCCTTCTGGATCGCACCGAGGTTCACCTCGGCATAATCCTTGGCGAAGATGTTGTTGAAGCCGCGCTTAGGCAGACGCATGTGAAGCGGCATCTGGCCGCCTTCGAAGCCGGCGATCGAAACGCCTTCACGGCTCTTCTGGCCCTTCTGGCCGCGGCCTGCGGTCTTGCCCTTGCCCGAACCGATACCCCGGCCGACCCGCATGCGGGACTTGCGGGCACCATCGTTGTCGCGGATTTCATTAAGTTTCATGAGCTGCACTCGCTTTCGCTTTTGTCGCGCGGACTGTTAGGAAGTGGTCGCGCCTAGCGGACGACCGTCATTTCTGCAACCTCTTTCAACGCCTGGACCGCCCTGCCCCCGTGTCCGGCCGAAACACAACCGGTATTACCGCGCCCTGCGGCCCGGACCTCCGGTTACGCCGTTACTTTGCCGAAAAACGCGTCACGACTGGCCCTGCGCTTTGCCCCAACCCTCTATTGATGCGGGCGGGCAGACGGGCGTGCAGCCATCGCCCCAGTGGCCGTTCGTACCAGAGATGGATCGCAACCCCGACGGACGCTGCTACGATCAGCGTGGCGGCTCCGCACAGTGCCACTGTCTCCGGACCCTTTGGAAGGCGACTGAGCGCCTTGACCACCAGGACGGTCGACAGGAGGTGGACTAGATACACCGCATAGCTTGCCGCCCCAAGCAGAAGCCACAACCGGGACCGCACCACCACGCCTTGCCGCTCCAAGACCACGACGCCGAACACCGTGAAGAGCGCGAACGGACCGAGGACATATCCACGGCTGCTCGCTGGAAAATAGGAGGTGATGGCCAATAACGATGAGAAACCAACGATGACGACCAACCAACCCACACCGCGGTTAGGAACGAGCCGTATCCAACGCTCGGCGAACATCCCGAGCACTATTCCGTATCCGAACTCTAGGAGGAGCGACGCGGTATAGAACTTCGCGACGAAGCCTGCCGGTTGGAAAGTGATCCCGACCAACACCAGGAAGCAGAGCGCGGCGAGGACCGTGACACGTTGCAAAAAAACGTTTCGAAGGAACAGGCTGAGTGAAAAGATTGCGTAGAAGAACATCTCGTAATTGAGCGTCCACCCGGTGAACAGCACTGGCGAAACGGCACCGCGTTGAGCCACGTTCGGCGGGTTTGCCGGGTACGGCACGAACAACAGAGATTTGAGAAGTGGTTCCAGATCCGTCGTGGTGGACCGGAAGATTCCAGGCGCGATTGATGCGCCGAGGAAAAGGCCGATCGTGAAGGTCCAGTAAAGCGGAACGATGCGGATGATCCGGCTGGCGGCGAAGCGCCCCGGCGAGACCGGCAGCCCGGCCGTCGCATGGATCATGACAAAGCCGCTGATGACGAAGAAGATGTCAACGCCGACAGCGCCAGTCGCACCAATTCGTTGCAACAGGCCCCCATACAGTGCGGCCCAGTGGTCGAAAACCACAAGCAATGCTGCAACCGCCCGCAACACTTGGATGTTTTTGATCATGCCGCCCCCGCGGCCTGCACATAACAAAAATCCGGGGATCGCGCCATGCGACCCCCGGACCTTTATTATTCAGATGTAGTCGCGACGGACGATGTCAGTCGACGATCTTCACCATATGCGCGACCTTGCGGATCATGCCACGGACTTCCGGGCTATCTTCGAGTTCGCGCGTCTTGTGCATCTTGTTGAGGCCGAGACCGATCAGCGTTGCGCGCTGGTCCTTCTCGCGGCGGATCGGCGATCCGGTCTGCGTGATCTTGATGGTCGCCATCGATATTACTCCGCGATCGCTTCGGCCTGGGCCTCGGCGACGTCCTTGTCCGCGCCACCACGGCCGAGCAGGTCTGCAATCTTCTTGCCGCGACGCTGCGCTACCGCCTTCGGGCTGACCTGTGCGGTCAGCGATTCGAAGGTTGCACGGATCATGTTGTAGGGGTTCGACGTGCCGACCGACTTGGTCACCACGTCCGCGACGCCGAGCGCCTCGAACACGGCGCGCATCGGGCCGCCCGCGATGATGCCGGTGCCGGGAGGCGCCGAGCGCAGCGTGACGAGGCCGGCACCGAAGTGGCCGCGACCGTCATGATGCAGCGTACGGCCTTCCTTCAGCGGAACGCGAACCATCGCCTTCTTGGCAGCAGCCGTCGCCTTGGAGATGGCTTCCGGCACTTCGCGTGCCTTGCCATGACCGAAGCCAACACGGCCCTTGCCGTCGCCCACGACGACCAGCGCTGCGAAGCCGAAGCGCTTACCGCCCTTGACCGTCTTCGAGACGCGGTTGATGTGAACCAGCTTCTCGATCAGCTCTTCGCCACCATCGTCCGAACCCGGACGACCGCCACGATTGTCGCGACCGCCGCGGCTGTCACGGCCACCACGGTTTGGACCACCGCCACCAGGGCCGGTGCGACCACGACCACCACGGGGGCCACGGCCCTGCGGTGCATCGTTCGGCGTCGTTGCCGGTGCGGCGATCTCGCCGGTGTTGATCTCATCCGCCATGTCTTAGAACTCCAATCCGGCTTCGCGCGCGGCTTGCGCCAGCGCCTTGACGCGGCCGTGGAACAGGAAGCCGCCACGGTCGAACACGACCTGCGTCACGCCGGCTGCCTTGGCAGCTTCGGCAACGCGCGTGCCGACACCGATCGCTGCATCGACATTGGCCCCGGTCGTGTCGCGCACGTCCTTTTCCAGCGTCGAGGCAGCCGCAACAGTCACGCCCTTGGCGTCGTCGATGATCTGCGCATAGATGTGACGACCCGAGCGGTGGATCGACAACCGCGGACGGCCCGTTCCACGCGCACGGAGCGCGGTGCGATTGCGGCGGCGCCGCTTCTCGAAGAGAGACATACCCTTGGTCGACATTACTTCTTCTTCCCTTCCTTGCGGAAGATGAACTCGCCGTCGTACTTGATGCCCTTGCCCTTGTACGGCTCGGGCTTACGCCACTGGCGAATTTCCGCGGCCAGCTGGCCGACCTTCTGCTTGTCCGTGCCCGAAATCTCGACCGTCGTGTTGTCGGGGGTCTTGACCTCGATCCCCTCCGGCACGTTGATGTTGACGTCGTGGCTGTAGCCGAGCTTCAGGTTCAGGTTACGACCCTGGGCCGCAGCACGGTAACCAACGCCGTTGATCAGCAGCTTCTTGGTGAAGCCATCCGACACGCCGGTGATCAGGTTCTGAACCATGGTACGCTGCATGCCCCAGAAGGCACGCGCGCGCTTGGTCTCGTTCGCTGGGACGACGGAGATGCCGCCGTCCTCGAGCGTGTAGCTGATCTCGTCGCGCAGTGGCATCGCGAGGGTGCCCTTGGGGCCCTTCACGCTGATCTGCCCACCGTCGATCGTCGCAGTGACGCCGGCGGGAACGGTGATCGGCTTTTTACCGATGCGGCTCATCAGAACACCTCCGCGAGGACTTCGCCGCCGACATTCTGCTCACGCGCTTCCGCGTCGGACAGAACACCCTTGGGGGTGGAAACGATCGTAATGCCGAGGCCGTTCATGATGCGCGGCAATTCGGTCGAACCCGAATAGACGCGACGACCGGGCTTCGAGACACGGGCAACGTGCTTGATCGCGGGCTGGCCCTCGAAATACTTCAGCTCGATGCGGATGCCGGCCGCGGGGCCCATCTGCTCTTCGCTATAGCCACGGATGTAGCCTTCGCGCTGCAGCACATCGAGAACGCGGGTCCGCAGCTTGGAGCCCGGCGTCAGGACAGAGTCCTTGCGCGCGCGCTGCCCGTTGCGGATGCGGGTGAGCATATCACCCAGGGGATCGGTCAATGCCATCTCGTGATCCTTACCAGCTCGACTTCGTAACGCCGGGGATGAGGCCCTTGTTGGCCAGATCGCGCAGCTGAATACGGCAGAGGCGGAACTTGCGATAATATGCGCGCGGACGACCCGTCAGCTCGCAGCGGTTGCGGATGCGCGTCGGGTTCCCGTTGCGGGGAATCTCGGCCATCTTCAGACGAGCCTCGATGCGCTCGCCGTCGCTCAGCGTGCTGTCGGCAGCGATTGCCTTCAGCGCGGCGTACTTGGGCGCGTACTTCTTGACGAGCATCTTGCGACGCTCGTTCTTGTTCACCGAACTTACCTTGGCCATCTTATGCCGCCTTCTTCTGGTCGTCAGCAGACTCTGAGCCAGTCTCTTCTGGCGGGAACGGGAAGCCGAACAGACGGAGCAGCTCGCGCGCCTCGTCGTCGGTCTTCGCGCTGGTCGTGACGATCACGTCAAGACCGCGGATCTTGTCGATCTTGTCATAGCTGATTTCCGGGAACACCAGCTGCTCCTTCAGACCGCAGGCATAGTTGCCGCGTCCGTCGAACGACTTGGGGTTGAGCCCGCGGAAATCGCGAACGCGCGGGAGCGCGATCGTGATGAAGCGATCGAGGAATTCGTACATGCGCTCGCGACGAAGCGTGACCTTGACGCCGATCGGCATGCCTTCACGCAGCTTGAACTGCGCGATCGACTTCTTGGCCTTGGTCACGACGGGACGCTGCCCTGCGATCAATTCCATTTCGCCGAAAGCCTGGTCGACCTTCTTCTTGTCCTGCGTCGCTTCGCCCACGCCCATGTTGAGCGTGATCTTCTCGATGCGCGGCACTTCCATCGCGTTCTTGTAACCGAACTTCTCGGTCATCGCTGCGACGACCTTGTCGTCGTAGATGCCCTTCATGCGGGGCTTGGTAGCTGCATCAGCCATCGATCTTGTCTCCGGTCTTGACCGCAACACGAACCTTCTTGCCGTCCTGGGTCTCGAAACGAACGCGCGTCGGCTTGCCGTCGGCGGTCACGTGCGCGACCTTCGAAACGTGCAGCGGCGCTTCGCTGCGCATCAGGCCACCCTGCGGGTCACCCTGGCTCGGCTTGGTGTGGCGAACGGCGATGTTCACGCCGGACACGACGACCTTGCCGTCCTTCGGCATGGCCATCGTGACGTCACCGGTCTTGCCCTTGTCCTTGCCGGACAGGACGATGACACGGTCGCCTTTCTTGATACGTGCAGCGGCCATTACAGCACCTCCGGCGCAAGGCTGATGATCTTCATGTGCTTCTTGCCGCGAAGCTCACGCACGACTGGGCCAAAGATACGGGTGCCGATCGGCTCCTCGTTCTTGTTGACCAGCACGGCCGCATTCGAATCGAAGCGGATCACGGTGCCATCGGCGCGGCGAATGTCCTTCGCCGTACGCACGATGACGGCACGGTGCACGTCGCCCTTCTTCACGCGGCCGCGCGGTGCGGCCTCCTTCACGCTGACGACGATGATGTCGCCAACGCCTGCAACACGACGCTTGGAACCCCCAAGCACCTTGATGCACATAACCCGCTTCGCGCCGCTGTTGTCAGCGACCTCGAGATTGGATTGCATCTGGATCATTGGATCCGCTTCCTTCTCATCTGGGGCCGATACCGACCGGTCCCCGCCTCAATAAACGCTGACGCTTACGCGTCGACGTCAACTCGTTGCGGCGTCGCGTGGGCGTTAACCCGCTCGATCACCTTCCACGTCTTCAGCTTGGAAATCGGCGCGGTCTCTTCGATCCGCACGATCTCGCCCAGCTTGAACTCGTTGCCCTCGTCGTGGGCATGGTACTTCTTGGTACGACGAATGATCTTGCCGTAGAGCGCATGCTTGACCTTGCGCTCCACGTTCACGACCACCGTCTTGTCGCCCTTGTCGGAGACGATCAGCCCCGTCAGCACGCGCTTTGGCATGTCTAAATCCTTACTTTGCCGCAGTGTCGCGCGAACGCGCGGTCTGCAGGGTCTTGATGCGAGCGATGTCGCGACGGACTTCACGAACCCGGCTCGGCTTTTCGAGCTGGTTGGTCGCGGCCTGGAAGCGGAGGTTGAAGGCCTCGCGCTTCAGGTTGCCGAGTTCTTCACCCAGCTGGTCCTCGGACTTCGCCTTGAGGTCGTCGATGCGGGCCATCTTATGCAACTCCCAGATGCGAGGTGTCGCCGAGACGGGCAACGACCTTCACCTTGATCGGCAGCTTCATCGCTGCGCGGCTGAACGCCATAGCGGCAATGTCACCGGGAACGCCATCCAGTTCGAACAGGATGCGGCCTGGCTTGACGCGGGCTGCCCAATATTCCGGCGAGCCCTTGCCCTTACCCATGCGGACTTCGGCGGGCTTGCCCGAGACGGGAACGTCCGGGAAAACGCGGATCCACAAACGGCCCTGACGCTTGATGTGACGCGTGATCGCGCGGCGGGCCGCCTCGATCTGGCGTGCGGTGAGACGATCCGGCTCCATTGCCTTCAGGCCGTACGACCCGAAGTTGAGCGTGGTGCCACCCTTGGCGTCGCCATGGATGCGGCCCTTGAAGGCCTTGCGGAACTTGGTCTTTTTCGGTTGCAGCATGATCTATTCCTTAGCGGCGCGGATCAGGCCGGACGCCGGAAGTCTGCGCTTCCATCATCAGCCGGTCGGTCGCCATCGGGTCATGACCCAGGATTTCGCCCTTGAAGATCCAGACCTTCACGCCGCACACGCCGTAAGCCGTGTGTGCCTGCGCTTCGGCGTAATCAACGTTTGCGCGCAGCGTGTGGAGCGGAACGCGACCTTCGCGATACCATTCCGACCGTGCGATCTCGGCGCCGCCAAGACGGCCACCGCAGTTGATCCGGATACCTTCGGCACCGAGGCGCATCGCCGACTGAACCGCACGCTTCATGGCGCGACGGAAAGCGATACGACGCTCGAGCTGGTCGGCAATGCCCTGGGCGACGAGCTTGCTGTCGACTTCCGGCTTGCGGATCTCGACGATGTTCAGGCTGACATCCGAAGACGTCATCGCACCGAGGGTACGACGCAGCTTCTCGATGTCCGCACCCTTCTTGCCGATGATCACGCCGGGGCGTGCAGCAAAGATCGAAACGCGGCACAGCTTGGCCGGACGGTCGATCACCACCTTGGAGATCGCGGCCTGCGGCAGCGTCTTCATGATGTAGGTGCGCATCTTGAGGTCTTCGAGGAGAAGACGACCGTAGTCGGCGCCTTCGGCGTACCAACGGCTGTCCCAGGTGCGGTTGATCTGCAGGCGCAGACCGATCGGGTTCGATTTCTGACCCATTATGCTTCTTCCTGCTCGCGCACGACGATGCGCAGACGGCTGAACGGCTTGAGGATGCGCGTCGACTTGCCGCGACCACGAGTCGCAAAACGCTTCATCACGATCGACTTGCCGACCGAAGCCTCTGCGACGACGAGCGCGTCGACGTCGAGGTTATGGTTGTTCTCGGCGTTGGCGATGGCCGAAGCCAGCACCTTGCGCGCGTCAACAGCCATACCCTTGGTCGAGAACTGCAGGATGTTCATCGCATCGCCGACCTTCTTGCCGCGGATGAGCGCTGCAACCAGACCGAGCTTCTGCGCCGAACCACGAATCTGCGTGCCGACCGACAGCGCCTCGTTGTCCGCCACGCGGCGGGGAGCTTTTGCCTTAGACATTAGCGCTTGCCCTTCTTGTCCGCGGCATGGCCGGGGAAATAGCGGGTGGGCGCGAACTCGCCGAGCTTCATGCCCACCATGTCCTCGTTGACCGAAACCGGCACGAACTTGCGACCGTTATAGACGCTGAACGTGAGGCCGACGAACTGCGGCAGGATCGTCGAGCGGCGCGACCAGGTCTTGATCGCACCACGCGCGTTGGTTTCCTGCGCGGTTTCTGCCTTCTTCAGCAGATGGAGATCCACGAAGGGACCCTTCCAGACTGAGCGAGCCATCTTAGCCCTTCCTCTTCGTCGAATGACGCGAACGGATGATCATCTTATCCGTCGACTTGTTATGACGGGTGCGCGCACCCTTCGTCGGCTTGCCCCACGGCGTGACCGGATGACGGCCACCCGAGGTGCGGCCTTCACCACCGCCGTGCGGATGGTCGACCGGGTTCTTGGCGACACCACGCGTCAGCGGGCGGATGCCCAACCAGCGGTTACGACCGGCCTTCGCCAGGTTGGTGTTGCCATTGTCCGGGTTCGACACCGCACCGACCGTCGCCATGCAATTGGCGTGGAGGTAACGCTGCTCGCCCGAGTTGAGGCGGACCATGACCATGCCCTTGTCGCGACCGACGACCTGCACATAAGTGCCTGCCGACCGTGCGAGCTGACCGCCCTTGCCCGGCTTCATCTCGACGTTGTGGACGATCGTGCCAACCGGCATCTGGCCCAGTTCCATCGCGTTGCCCGGCTTAACGTCGGTCTTCTTGTCAGCGATCACGCGATCGCCAACGGCCAGACGCTGCGGCGCGATGATGTACGCGACGTTGTCCTTGCCTTCCGCGGTCTGACCATAATTGATCAGTGCGATGAAGGCAGTGCGGTTGGGATCATATTCGATCCGCTCGACGACGCCATCGACGCCCCAGTTACGGCGCTTGAAGTCGATGATGCGGTAGCGCTGCTTGTGACCACCGGCGATGCCGCGCGAGGTCACATGGCCTTTGTTGTTGCGCCCACCGGTCTTGCGCTTGCCTTCGGTCAGCGCCTTGACGGGGCCGCCCTTGTGCAACGCCGAACGGTCGACGAGGATGAGCCCGCGTTGGCCGGGGCTCGTCGGATTATAATGCTTCAGTGCCATCGGATCAGATCCCCGTCGTCACGTCGATGGACTGACCGTCCTTCAACGTCACGATCGCCTTCTTGATGTCGGAGCGCTTGTAAGGAGCACCCTTCCACTTCTTGGTCTTGCCCTTCTGGACGATCGTGTTGACCCCCAGAACGGTCACGTCGAACAGTGCCTCGACCGCAGCCTTGATCTGCGGCTTGGTGGCGTCGTTGGTGACCTTGAACACGACCGCGTTGTGCTCGCTGAGCAGCGTCGCCTTCTCGGTGATGTGCGGCGCGACGATGACGTCATAGTGACGTGCGTCGATCGCCTCTTTCTGCTTAGCCATTGAAGCGGGCCTCCAGCTTCTCGACGGCAGCGCGGGTCAGGACCAGCGTGTCGTGCTTCAGGATATCGTACACATTGGCGCCTGCAGCCGGCATCACGTTGATCGTGTGCAAGTTGCCCGCAGCCAGTGCGAAGCTCGTGTCGACCATGTCGCCGTCGATCACGAGTGCGGTCTTGCCCGCACCGATGTTCGACCAGCCGCCGATCAGCGTCTTGGTCTTGTTCGCCTCGACAGCAAGGCTGTCCATGACGACCAGCGTGCCAGCCTGCGCATGGCTCGACAGCGCCATCTTCAGACCGAGCGCACGAACCTTCTTGTTCAGGCCCGGGTTGAAGTCGCGGGTCCGCTGACCGTGCGCCTTACCACCACCGACGAAGATCGGCGCGCGGCGATCGCCGTGACGAGCCGTACCGCCGCCCTTCTGGCGACCGAACTTCTTGCCGGTGCGAGCAACATCGGCGCGCTCACGCGTACCGCTTGCGGTCGCACGACGCTTCTCGAGCTGCCAGGTGACGACGCGGTGCAGAATGTCGGCGCGCGGATCGAGGCCGAAGACCTCGTCGTTGAGCTCGACTTCCGTGCCGGCTGCGCCGTCGAAAGACTGAGAGGTAACCTTCATGATCAGCCCTCCTGGCCGTCGGTCGCGTCCACGGTCGCGACGTCGTTAGGCGTCTCGGCGGGAGCGGTGTCGTTGTTATTGGCGACCTGGCGGAGACCGGCGGGGTACGGCGCATCAGCGTGACGCGCGACCTTGACCGAGTCCTTGACAAGCAACCAGCCACCCTTCGAGCCCGGGACCGAACCCTTGACGAAGATGAGGCCGCGCTCGACGTCGGTCGATACGATTTCGAGGTTCTGCTGGGTGCGGTTCTTGTCGCCCATCTGGCCGGCCATCTTCTTGTTCTTGAAGACCTTGCCCGGATCCTGACGCTGACCGGTCGAACCGAGCGAACGGTGCGAGACCGAAACGCCGTGAGTCGCCCGAAGACCGCCGAAGCCCCAACGCTTCATGCCGCCCTGGAAGCCCTTACCCTGGGTCACGCCCTGGATATCGACGATCTGGCCGGAAACGTAGTGATCTGCCGAGATGGTCGCGCCGACTTCGAGGACAGCATCCTCGGCGACGCGGAATTCGGCGAGCTTCGCCTTGGGCTCGACCTCGGCCTTGCCGAAGTGGCCACGCTGCGGCTTGGCGACATTCTTCGCCTTCGCAACGCCGGCACCAAGCTGCACAGCAACATATCCATCACGGTCGGCCTCGCGAACAGCCACCACCTGTAGATTTTCCAGTGCCAGGACGGTGACGGGCACGTGGCGCCCATCGTCCTGGAACAAGCGGGTCATCCCCAACTTTTTCGCGATCACGCCAGTGCGCATGACCAATGCTCCAATCAGTGCAGAGGCACATCCCGGACCATTCCGGAACATGCGTGCTGGCCCCGACCGAAGCGTCTCGCCTCGATCGGAACCGGTTCAGCCCAAATTCTTTTATACTGCTGCCCCGACCCGGGCTGGTGCCCCCGCCAAAGCGGGAAACGTGTCGGGGGACGCAGACCCAGCCTAAGCTGGCGGTATCCCTATCAGGTCCGTTTTGGCGGACCGAATCTCTTGCGAAGCGCCGCTATTAGGCGAGCTTGATCTCGACGTCAACGCCTGCGGCGAGGTCGAGCTTCATCAGCGCGTCGACCGTCTGCGGGGTCGGCTGAACGATGTCGAGCATGCGCTTGTAGGTGCGGACTTCGAACTGCTCACGCGACTTCTTGTCGATGTGCGGGCCGCGGTTGACCGTGAACTTCTCGATGCGCGTCGGCAAAGGAATGGGGCCACGGATGAGAGCGCCAGTACGGCGCGCGGTGTCGGCGATGTCGCCGGTCGCCTGATCGAGCACACGGTGATCGAACGCCTTCAGACGGATGCGGATATTGCTGTCCATAGTCCCTACCAATGCGAAAGAGCGGGCCCGTTACCGGGCGCTAGTTAGTTCTTTTAAAAACCGGAGGCGGGCCACTACACGGCCCTCCACAAAAAGGCAACCGCCCGCGCCTCGATTTGAGGCGCGGGCGGCAGCTTTTTTTAAAAAGACGGTTAGGTCTTACTTGGCGATCGCGCTGACGATGCCCGAGCCGACCGTACGGCCGCCTTCACGGATCGTGAAGCGCTGGCCAACGTCCATAGCGATCGGTGCGATCAGCTTGACGCCGAGAGCAACGTTGTCGCCGGGCATGACCATCTCGGTGCCCTCAGGCAGCTCGACCGTGCCGGTGACGTCCGTGGTCCGGAAGTAGAACTGCGGGCGGTAGTTGGCGAAGAACGGCGTGTGACGGCCACCCTCGTCCTTCGACAGCACGTACACTTCCGACTGGAAGTCGGTGTGCGGCGTGATCGAACCCGGCTTTGCCAGAACCTGGCCACGCTCGACTTCTTCACGACCGACGCCGCGGATCAGCGCGCCGATGTTGTCGCCTGCCTGGCCCTGGTCGAGCAGCTTGCGGAACATTTCGACGCCCGTGACGGTCGTCTTGCGGACTGCCGGGTGAATACCGACGATCTCGACTTCCTCGCCGACCTTGACGATGCCGGTCTCGACGCGGCCGGTGACAACCGTACCACGACCCGAGATCGAGAACACGTCCTCGATCGGCATCATGAACGGCTTGTCGAGCGGACGCTCGGGCTGCGGCAGGTACGTGTCGACAGCCTGCATCAGCTTGAGGACGGCGTCATGGCCGATCTCGGGCGTGACGTCGTTGAGTGCTGCAACAGCCGAACCCTGGATGACCGGGATGTTGTCGCCGTCGAAGTCGTACGACGAGAGCAGCTCGCGGATTTCCAGCTCGACGAGCTCGAGGATCTCGGCGTCGTCGACCAGATCGACCTTGTTCATGAACACGACCATCGTCGGCACGCCGACCTGGCGTGCGAGCAGGATGTGCTCGCGGGTCTGCGGCATCGGGCCATCGGTCGCCGAAACGACGAGGATCGCGCCGTCCATCTGTGCCGCACCGGTGATCATGTTCTTCACATAATCGGCGTGGCCCGGGCAATCGACGTGCGCGTAGTGACGTGCTTCGGTCTCATACTCGACGTGTGCGGTCGAGATCGTGATGCCGCGCTCGCGCTCCTCGGGTGCCTTGTCGATGTTGGCATAGCTGGTGAACGTGGCGCCACCGGTCTCAGCGAGCACCTTGGTGATCGCAGCCGTGAGCGACGTCTTGCCGTGATCGACGTGGCCGATCGTGCCGATGTTAAGATGCGGCTTGTTCCGCTCAAACTTTGCCTTCGCCATGATTTCCTACCTTATTGATCGTTTTCGGTTCGCCCGGAGCGCCACGCGAAGCGCGCCCCATAGCGAGAGTTTTTCGGTAGCGCCAGCCCTGACGCCCATCTCGGGCGTCAGGTTTGGTGCCTTAGGCCAGCTTGGCCTTCACTTCGTCCGCAACGTTCGCGGGAACTTCCTCGTAATGCGAGAACTGCATCGAGTAGTTCGCACGACCCTGCGTGAACGAGCGCAGCGCGTTCACATAGCCGAACATGTTCGCCAGCGGAACCATCGCGTCCACCGACTGCGCGTTGCCGCGAGTGTCGGTGCCCTGGATCTGGCCACGGCGGCTGTTCATGTCGCCGATCACGTCACCCAGGTAATCCTCAGGCGTCACAACCTCGACCTTCATGATCGGCTCGAGCAGCTTGATCCCGGCCTTCTGTGCGACTTCACGCATTGCGCCACGAGCACAGATTTCGAACGCCAGAGCCGACGAGTCGACGTCATGGTAGGCGCCGTCATATACGAGGATCTCGAAGTCGATGATCGGGAAGCCGACCAGCGAACCGGTAGCAGCCGTCTCACGGAAGCCCTTTTCGATCGCCGGAATATATTCCTTCGGAATATTACCGCCCTTGATCTCATCCTTGAAGATGATGCCCGAACCGCGCTCGCCCGGCGTGACCTTGACCTTCACGCGACCGAACTGGCCGGTACCACCCGACTGCTTCTTGTGCGTGTAGTCGACGTCGACCGGCTTGCCGAGATATTCACGGTAAGCAACCTGCGGCGCGCCGACATTAGCCTCGACCTTGAACTCACGCTTCATGCGATCGACCAGGATCTCGAGATGGAGCTCGCCCATGCCCTTGATGATGGTCTGACCCGATTCGGAGTCCGACGAAACGCGGAACGATGGATCCTCGCGTGCGAGACGATTGAGCGCGACGCCCATCTTCTCCTGGTCGGCCTTGGTCTTGGGCTCGACCGAGAGCTCGATCACGGGCTCGGGGAATTCCATCCGCTCGAGGATGATCGGAGCACTCATCGCGCAGAGCGTGTCGCCCGTCGTGGTGTCCTTGAGGCCTGCGAGAGCAACGATGTCGCCCGCATATGCCACCTGGATGTCCTCGCGCTCGTTCGCATGCATCAGCAGCATGCGACCGACCTTTTCCTTCTTGTCCTTGACCGAGTTCGTGACCTGCGACGCGGTCTCGAGCTTGCCCGAGTAGATGCGTGCGAAGGTCAGCGTGCCCACGAACGGATCGTTCATGATCTTGAACGCGAGTGCCGAGAACGGCGCCTCGTCCGACGAAGGACGCTCGTCGACGGTCGTGCCATCGAGCTTGAGGCCCTGAATAGCCGGAACGTCGAGCGGCGACGGCAGATAGTCGACGACGGCGTCGAGCAGGGGCTGGACGCCCTTGTTCTTGAACGCCGAACCGCAAACCACCGGCACGAACGAGAAGTTGAGCGTGCCCTTGCGGATCAGCTTCTTGAGGTCGGCCGTGCTCGGCTCGTTGCCCTCGAGATACGCTTCCATCAACGCGTCGTCCTGCTCGACCGCCATTTCGATCAGGTCGCTGCGATACTTCGCTGCCTTCTCGACGAGATCCTCAGGGATCTCGGCATATTCGAACTTCGCGCCGAGGCTCTCTTCGAGCCAGATGATC
This sequence comes from Sphingomonas sp. PsM26, assembly GCA_030433805.1. Lineage (GTDB taxonomy): Bacteria > Pseudomonadota > Alphaproteobacteria > Sphingomonadales > Sphingomonadaceae > Sphingomonas. The sequence continues at coordinate 140,945 of JARUXA010000003.1, forward strand.
GCACGGTTCTCGACGAGATCGACGAGACCCTTGAAGCCGCCTTCCATGCCGATCGGGAGATACAGCACAGCAGGACGCGCACCCAGGCGATCGATGATCGACTGAACGCAGAAATAGAAATCAGCACCGGTCCGGTCGAGCTTGTTAACGAAGCACATCCGCGGAACTTTGTACTTTTCGGCCTGACGCCACACCGTCTCGGACTGCGGCTCAACGCCGGCAACGCCATCGAAACAGGCGACCGCACCGTCGAGCACGCGCAGCGAACGCTCGACTTCAATCGTGAAGTCGACGTGGCCGGGAGTATCGATGATGTTGATCAGGTGCTCTTCGCCCTTGCCTTCTTCGGCGCGCCATTTGCACGTCGTTGCGGCGGACGTGATCGTGATCCCGCGCTCCTGCTCCTGCTCCATCCAGTCCATCGTCGCCGTGCCTTCATGCACTTCGCCGATCTTGTAGGACTTACCGGTGTAGTAGAGGATACGCTCGGTCGTCGTCGTCTTGCCGGCGTCGATGTGCGCCATGATGCCGATGTTGCGATAGCGTTCGAGCGGATGGCTGCGGGCCATGTCAGTGCTTCCTTAAGGATATGGGGAGCCAGCGAAACCGGCTCCCCAATATATAGGTGTTAGTTCTGTCGGCGAAAAGCCGCCGTCTGAACGATTACCAGCGATAATGCGAGAAGGCGCGGTTGGCTTCGGCCATGCGATGCGTGTCTTCACGCTTCTTGACCGCGTTGCCGCGATTGTTCGCCGCATCCATCAGCTCACCCGACAGGCGTGCCGACATGGTGTTCTCGCTGCGCGCACGAGCGGCAGTGATCAGCCAGCGGATCGCCAGGGCCTGGGCGCGCTCGGGGCGAACCTCGACCGGGACCTGATAGGTCGCACCACCGACACGGCGGCTGCGAACTTCGATGCCGGGCTTCACGTTGGTCAGCGCGTCATGAAAAACCGCGATCGGGTCCTTCTTGGCGCGCGTCTCGACGGTTGCGAGCGCACCGTAGACGATCAGCTCTGCGACCGACTTCTTGCCGTCGAGCATCACGCTGTTCATGAACTTGGAGAGAACCTCGTCCCCATACTGGGGATCCGGAAGAATGACCCGCTTTTCGGGCCGACGACGACGTGCCATATCAAAAACCTTTTCTAACTTCAGCCATAAGATGGTCGGGACGAGCCAGTGTCCGACTTGCGTCGGCTGGCAAGCCGACCGGCTTACTTCGGACGCTTGGCGCCGTACTTCGAACGCGACTGGCGACGATCCTTGACACCCTGTGTATCGAGGACACCGCGCAGGACATGGTAACGCACGCCGGGAAGATCGCGAACGCGACCGCCGCGGATCAGCACGACCGAGTGCTCCTGCAGGTTGTGGCCTTCACCCGGGATGTAGCTGATGACTTCGCGCTGGTTGGTCAGGCGAACCTTGGCCACCTTGCGCAGAGCCGAGTTCGGCTTCTTCGGGGTCGTCGTGTAGACGCGGGTGCAAACACCACGCTTCTGCGGATTTGCTTCCATCGCAGGGACCTTGGACTTGGCCTTCTGCGGGTCGCGGCCCTTGCGGACCAGCTGGTTGATTGTCGGCATTGAATCTCTTCACCTTGGATCGATGGTTACTTTGCTGGAGCCATCACGCCCCCCGAGAACAAATTTCGGGAATACAAAAAGGACCGTCAGGGACATGCGCCCCCCGGGTCCTGGAATGCATCCAGCAATGTTCAAGCACTGTCCCGCAGGAAAACCTTCGGTCGAGCGGAGGTGCGCATACAGCGAGACGGCGATCGGGTCAACCGAGTCGGATGGTTCAGAAACGCTGCAGGCCAGGCACGGGGACGGGTCGAACCGTCGAGGGTTCGGGCGGCGCGGCGAGCATGCCGAGTCAATCCGCGGCTTGCCGAGGCCGGTTTGCCAGCCAGACCTTCATCTGGTTGATCTCTCGTTCCTGGTTGACGATGACCTCGGTTGCCAATCGTTGCACTTCCGGATCACGCCCGTGCCGGAGCGCCACACGCGCCATTGCGATCGCGCCCTCGTGATGCGGGATCATGCCGCGCATGAAATCCTGATCCGCATCACCAGTATAGCCCTGTGTCATCCCGCGCATCATCGCGCTGTGCCCCGTCTGGTAGGCTACGCTCGCAGGGGACACAGCGACAGGCGAGGGATGCGGCATGGCGTGCGCCGCCCCGCTGCCGAGACCGGAGGCTGTTAGCCCCATCCACACCGCCATTGCGATCATCATGAGGTTCTCGGTCAACGATAGAAAGCCAAGCGGCACATTGCTGGAACCGCCTACGCAAGCGCACTTCAATTCACGCCGATCGAGGTATACCGCCTTGAACACTGACACCGCGCCGACAGTCCCGATGAACAACGCGACCGGTACCGAGATCCAGGGCAGTACCCCTGCGACCATCAACACGCCCGCCACGCCCTCGGCAAAAGGATAGATGTAGGAATAGGGCACCCAGCGTTTCGCCAACAGATCGTAATTGAGGAACATGGTGGCGAAGCTGTCAATATTCTGGAGCTTGAGCAGCGCCAGTACTGCCATGCTGAACCCGATGAACCACTCCCCCGCCCGGAACGTGAGCGGCGTGCCGTAGGCCGCGTGGCTGGCGGCCAGCGCCATCAGTGCCGTCATCGTGAACAGCGCGGCGACAGGAGTGTAGGTGGTCGCCTTGGGATTGCGGACGACCTTGCCGAAGTGGCGGCGGACGTCGTCATAGCCGCCGATGCGCTCACCGCCGATGAAAGTTTGCGGCGTCGTCTTTACGCGATGCTCAGCCTTGAAGGCGTCCGTTTGCTCACGTGTGGTCAACCAGCGATCGTCGACGGTGTACCCCTCGCGTTGGAGCAGATCCTTAGCCTTCAGTCCGTAAGGGCACACGTGCGCGTCCATCACCATCCGGTACAAGATGGCGCGGCGCGGTTGGGCGATCGTGTTCATGGGTAGCGGCTTTCGAACTGGTATCTGTCGGATTGCCCTCCATATGGGGTGCGTACCATGGTACGGAGTCGAGGGATGCCGCAGATGACCATTGGCGGGCTGGCGCGCGCAGCGGGCGTCGGCGTCGAGACCGTGCGCTACTACCAGCGGCGCGGATTACTGGAGACGCCCGACCGACCGGGCGACGCCGGACATGGAGGGACCGTTCGGCGCTACGGCGCGGCAGATGTGGGCCGGCTGCGCTTTGTTCGCTCGGCGCAAGCGGCCGGATTTACGCTTGCGGAGATCAGCGAACTGCTCGCCCTCGATGCGATTGACGATCGAACGCGCGTGCGAGAACTCGCCAGCGAACGGATCGCCGCGCTGGACACAAAAATCGCAGAGCTGGAGCAGGCCCGTACGTCGTTGCACCGGCTTGCACAACTGTGCGGCAGCGGGGGAACCGGGCCGTGCCCGATCCTCACGTCCTTCGAGACATCCGGCCCCTTACCGGCGCATTCCGCCTGACTTGCCCCTAACCTTCCGCGTTGGCCGCTCGTATCCCAAACTGCCATTCTACCCCCTAAAGCACGTAAACGCCGGGTCGCATCGCGCGCATGAGTGCGATACAGGACAACGGTGACATACGATCTTCTCATCGTCGGCGGCGGTATCAACGGTTGCGCGATCGCGCGCGAAGCGAGCCTGCTCGGCCTCAAGGTCCTGCTGCTCGAACGCGACGATCTCGCCGCGCATACCTCCTCGGCATCGACCAAGCTGATCCACGGCGGGCTTCGCTATCTCGAATATTACGAGTTCAAGCTCGTCGCCGAGGCTTTGCGCGAACGCGAACGACTGGTGAAGGCGGCGCCGCACATCATCCACCCGCTCCGTTTCGTGCTTCCGCACGAAAATGCGGTGCGGCCGTGGTGGATGGTCCGACTGGGCCTGTATCTGTACGATTTCCTTGGCGGCAAGATGACGCTGGCGCGCTCGCGCGGGCTCCGCAAAGGCGACGCGGCGTTCGTGGCCCCGCTCAAGGCCGCGTCAAAAGGCTTCGTCTATTCCGACGCGTTCGTAGACGATTCCCGGCTTACCGTGCTCAACGCGATGGATGCCGCCGCCAATGGCGCGGACATCCGTGTCGGAGTCGCGCTCGACTCGGCACGGCGGGACGAAGCTGTATGGCAGGCGTACCTGTCCGACGGCAGCAGCGTCGCGGCGCGCGGAATGGTCAATGCGGCGGGGCCGTGGGTCTCGCAACTGCTTGGCCGCCTCGGCGTCAACGCCGCCTCGGGCGTGCGCTTGGTCAAGGGCAGCCATATCGTCGTCCCGCGGCTGTATGACGGCGACCACGCCTATATCCTGCAACAGCCCGATCGGCGGATCGTGTTTGCGATCCCCTATCAGGACGGCTTCACCGAAATCGGCACCACCGACGTCCCGGTCGACGCGCCAGAAGACGCCGTGATCGATCAGGACGAGATCGCCTATCTGTGCGAAGCGGCGAACCGCCACTTCACGCGGCAGATCACCCCCGCGGACGTCACCTCCACCTGGTCGGGGGTCCGCCCACTATACGACGACGGCGCAAGCGAAGCGAAGGCGGTGACGCGTGATTACGTGCTGGAGCTCGACACGAACGGCCCCACGCTCCTATCGATCTTCGGCGGTAAGATCACGACCGCACGGCATCTGGCGGAGGAAGCACTCGAGAAGCTAGCTACGCCGATGGGCTTCAGCGCGTATCCTGTCACGCGCGCGCGCGCGTTTCCCGGCGGTGCAATCCCCGCCTTCCCGCAATATGTCGCCCAAGTCTGCGCGACCTGGCCTTTTCTCGGCGCGGCCCGCGCGGAGCGGATGGCGCATGCCTATGGATCGATGCTTCCGGATATGTTGCAGGACGTCAAAAGTGCCGAGGATCTGGGCCAGGACCTCGGCGGGGGTGTGAGCGAAGTCGAAGCGCGGTGGTTGCGCACCCGCGAATGGGCCCGGAGCGCGGAAGACGTGCTGTCGCGGCGCTCCAAGATCGGCCTGCACCTGAGCGAGACCGAACGAAGCGCGTTCGAGGCTGCGTGGGACGCGCTTGCCTGACCCCGTAGCTGGCGGTCGGGCGAGCATCCTCCTAGGAGGACGCCAATGACGTCCCCTGCCCCCAGCAAGCACATTCCTCGCGACATCCTGCGCACACCCGACCGTATTCTTGCCGCGATCGGGATGCGGCTCGTGTCGGTCATGCTGTTCGCCATTATGAACGTCGTCATCAAGCTGGCCGAACAACATGGTGCCGCGCTGGGCGAAATTCTCTTCTTCCGCCAATTGGGGGCATCCGTTCTGGTCGGCAGCATTGTGCTCGCCGGCCCCGGCTGGCGTTCGGTCGCGACGCAGAAGATCGGGGCACATATCTCGCGCGCCGTTCTGGGTCTGGTGGCGATGGCGTTCACCTTCACGACGATCGTCACGCTGCCGCTCGCCGAGGCGACAACGCTCGGCTTCACGATGCCGATCTTCGCGACGATACTGGGTGCGCTCATCCTCCACGAGCCGACCGGCTGGCACCGGTGGATTGCCGTCGTAACCGGATTCGTCGGCGTGCTGATCATCGCGCAACCCGGCACCGGCCATTTTCCGCTCTGGGGCGCGGTAACGGGACTGCTCGGCGCGCTGGGGACCGCGGGCGTGTCGATCCTGCTGCGCCAGATCACCCGGACCGAAAGCGCGATGACGGTCGTCTTCTGGTTCTCGACCCTGTCGTTGCTGCCGCTCGGCCTGATCTACGTGTTCGTCGCGCGCAGTCATTCCGCCGACGTCTGGCTGTTGCTCGCGGGCGTGGGTTTGATCGGCGGCATCGCGCAGCTGGCGATGACGAGCGCGCTCGGCTGGGGGCCGGTGTCGGTTGTGGTGCCGATGGACTATTCGTCGCTGCTCTGGGCGACGCTGTTCGGCTGGCTGATCTTCGGAACGCTCCCCGCCGCCGCCCTGTGGATCGGCGCACCCGTCATCGTCGCGAGCGGCCTTTACATTCTGTGGCGCGAACGCGTTCGCCACGTCAAACGCGCGCTCGAAGAAGTGCAGTAACGCGTTACCCGGCGCGGAACACGAGCATCAGATTGTTCGCGGGCATCTCGATCAACTGGTCGCGCGCGAAGCCGTGCCCCGCCGCGATACGCTCGATCGATTCGACCTGACGCAATCCCCAGCGCGGATCGCGCGCGCGCAGCGTCTCGTCGAAGGCGGTATTGCTCGGTGCGGGCGGCACGTCGGTCTGCAGGAACGGGCCGTACAGGATCAGCGGCGCGCCCGGTGTCAGCAGCTTAGCCGCACCCGCCAGCAAACCGAGCGTGGCGTTCCACGGGCTGATATGGACCATGTTGATGCACAGTAGCGCATCCACCCGCGCGATCGGCCAATCGCTCGTGCTCGCGTCGAGCGCGAGCGGCGGCGCGACGTTGACGATTCCGTCGCACCATGCCGCGATCGATACCAGCGCGTCCGGATCCGGATCGCTCGGTTGCCAGTCGAGTGCTGGAAACTCCTCCGCGAAATAGGCGACGTGTTCGCCCGACCCGCTCGCGACTTCCAGCACCGTTCCGCTGCGCGGCAGATGCTCGCGCAGCACGTCCGCGATCGCCATGCGGTTGCGCAGCGTGGCAGGCGCGTGGCGTCGTGCCTCGCTGCCCGCCTCCCCGGGGATCCAGGGCCCCGACCCGGTCATGCCGGACGCCGCACGATCATTCCGCTGCTTCCGCCAGCGGTCGGTCCTTCCATACCAGCACCGGCTTGCGTGCGGCGAGCGTCTCGTCGAGGCGGCTTCGCGGCGCGAAATGCGGCGCGCTCTTCAGGCTGACGTCGCCCGCCTTCGCCCGCTCCGCGACCGAGCGCAGCGCGGCAACGAACTGGTCGATCGCGGCCTTCGATTCGGTCTCGGTCGGCTCGATCAGCATCGCGCCGTGGACGACCAGCGGGAAGTACATCGTCATCGGATGGAATCCCTCGTCGATCAGCCCCTTGGCAATATCGATCGTCGAGAAACCGGTCGCCAGACCATTATCCGAGAACAATGCCTCATGCATGCACGGCCCCGACGCTCCGAACGGCGCGTCGAGCGTCTGGTCGAGGCTGCGCAGGATGTAGTTCGCGTTGAGCACCGCATCCTCGGCGACTTGCCGCAGGCCATCCGCGCCGTGGCTGAGAATGTAGGTCAATGCCCGCGTAAACATGCCCATCTGGCCATGAAACGCGACCATCCGGCCGAACGCGTGCGGGTGGTCGTCGCCCGCGGTCTCTTCCTCGATCAGTGCGAAATGGCCATCCGCCTGCTTGGCGACGAACGGCAGCGGGCCGAACGGCGACAGCGCCTCCGACAGAACGACCGGGCCCGAACCAGGTCCGCCGCCGCCATGCGGGGTCGAGAAGGTCTTGTGCAGGTTGATGTGCATTGCATCGATGCCGAGATCCCCCGGCCGCACGCGCCCGACGATCGCGTTGAAGTTCGCGCCGTCGCAATAGACGTAGCCGCCCGCCGCATGGACCGCGTCCGAGATCGTGCGCATGTCGCGCTCGAACAGGCCGCAGGTGTTGGGGTTGGTGATCATCACCCCCGCCACGTCCGGCCCGAGCCGCGCGATCAACGCCGCCGTGTCGACACGGCCTTCGGCGGTCGCCGGGATATCCTCGACCTGATAGCCCGCGAACGCCGCGGTCGCGGGGTTGGTGCCGTGCGCGCTTTCGGGAACGAGGATGATCTTGCGATGCCCCTCGCCCTTGGCTTCCAACGCAGCGCGAATCGCCAGCACGCCGCACAATTCGCCATGCGCGCCTGCCTTGGGGCTCATCGCGACGCCGTGCATGCCGGTCAGCGTGATCAGCCAGGTGGCGAGCTCATGGATAACGCCGAGCGCGCCCTGCACGCTGTCGACCGGCTGGAGCGGGTGGATATCTGCGAACCCGGGGAGCCGCGCCATCTTCTCGTTGAGCCGCGGATTGTGCTTCATCGTGCACGAGCCGAGCGGGAAGAAGCCGAGGTCGATCCCGTAATTCTGGCGGGAGAGACGGGTGTAGTGGCGCACGGTCTCGGGCTCGGACAGGCCGGGGAGACCGATCGGGGTGGTGCGGAACAGACCGGCGAGGCGATCCGCGCTCCCCTCCCCTTCAGGGGGGGGGCTGGGGGTGGGGGAGGTCTCACCGAGACCAGCGCCTGGTACGGCCCCACCCCAACCCCTCCCCTGAAGGGGAGGGGCTTCAGAAAAATCTACCCCGGTCGTCCCTGCATCACCAATCTCGAAGATCAACGCCTCTTCAAGCATCAGCCCCTTGTTGCCGGTAACCGTCGGGGACGCTTTGCCCCCGGAAACGGGCGCTTCGGGGCGCCATCCGCTTGCGTTGATGCTCATGCCAGGATCTCCTCGAGCGCTGCCGCCAGCGTTTCCACATCTTCTGCCGACGTCGTCTCGGTCACTGCGACGACGAGCCCGTTGGCGAGACCGTCCTCACCCGGATACAGCCGCCCGAGCGACACGCCCGCCAGGATGCCGCGATCCGCCAGCGTCCGCACGACCGGGCGCGCCTCGACCGGCAGCTTGAGCGTGAATTCGTTGAAGAACGCAGGCGTGACCAGTTCGACGCCGGCGACCTTGCTCAACCGCTCCGCCGCCGCGACCGCGCCCAGATGGTTGATCTGCGCCAGCGTCCGCAGCCCCTTCTCACCCAGCAACGTCATGTGGATCGAGAAGGCCAGCGCGCACAGACCCGAGTTGGTGCAGATGTTCGACGTCGCCTTTTCGCGCCGGATATGCTGCTCGCGCGTCGACAGCGTCAGCACGAAGCCGCGCCGTCCATCCGCGTCCAGCGTCTCGCCGCAGAGGCGACCCGGCATCTGGCGGACGTATTTGTCCTTGCACCCGAACAGCCCGACATAGGGCCCACCGAACTGCAACCCGACGCCGAGCGACTGCCCCTCGCCGACGACGATATCCGCGTCCATCTCCCCCGGCGACTTGATCGCGCCCAGCGCGACCGGCTCGGTCACGACCGCGATCAGCAGCGCCTTGTTGGCATGGCACGCATCCGCCAGCGGCGTGAGGTCCGCGATCCGCCCGAGAATGTCGGGATATTGCACGACGACGCACGACGTATCCTTGTCGATCGCGCCGATCAGCGTCTCGAGATCGGTCTCGGCGCTGAGCGTCGGCGTGGCGGTTTCGAGCAGGTCGCCCGTGAACTTGGCCATCGTCTTCGCGACCGAGACATAATGCGGGTGCAGCCCCGACGACAGGATCGCCTTGCCGCGCTTGGTGATGCGCCGCGCCATGCCGATCGCTTCCCAGCATGCGGTCGAGCCGTCGTACATCGACGCGTTCGCCACATCGGTGCCGAGCAGCCGCGCGACTTGCGTCTGGAACTCGAACAGCATCTGCAGCGTGCCCTGCGCGATCTCTGGCTGGTACGGCGTATAGGCGGTGAGGAACTCGCCGCGCTGGATCAGGTGATCGACCGAGGCGGGAACATGATGCTTGTACGCGCCGCAGCCGAGGAAGAACGGCGCTTCCCCCGCGGTCAGGTTCTTGCGCGCAAGGGCGGTCATGTGGCGTTCGACCGCCATTTCGCTCGCGTGCATCGGCAGGCCGTGGATCGGCCCGTCGAGCCGTGCGGCTTCGGGCACGTCGACGAACAGATCGTCGATCGTCGCCACGCCGATCACGCCGAGCATCGCGTCGCGGTCAGGCTGAGTCAGGGGCAGATAGCGCATTTCCGAAATCTCCCCCCTCCCCTTCAGGGGGAGGGGCCGGGGGTGGGGCCGTACCACGAGTGGAGCGCCCGCGGAGAGGCCCCACCCCAACCCCTCCCCTGAAGGGGAGGGGCCAGTTCAGATCACAGCTTCTCGACGAACGCCTTGTATGCGATCTCGTCCATCAGCGCGTTGAGCTCGTCGGCGTCGCTGAGCGTCAGTTTGAAGAACCAGCCTTCCGCCTCAGGATCCTCGTTGACCAGCCCGGGCGTGTCGCCGAGCGCGGCGTTGCCCTCGATCACCGTGCCCGACACCGGCGAATAGACGTCGGACGCAGCCTTGACCGATTCGACCACGGCAGCTTCGTCGCCCTTGGCGAGCTCCTTGCCCTCTTCGGGCACGTCGACGAACACGATGTCGCCGAGCTGGCTCTGCGCATATTCGGTAATGCCGACGATGCCGACGTCACCATCGACATCGACCCATTCATGATCTTCGGTAAAATAACGGCTCATCACTTGCCTCCGGTTCGGACATAGCGGTGGGGGATAAACGGCATCGCGGTGACGGTCGCCTGATGGACCTTGCCGCGCTGCGCGAGTTGAATCGTGGTGCCCGCAACCGCTAGCGCGGTGGGCACATAGGCCATGGCGATCGGCGCACCGACGCTCGGCGCGAACCCGCCCGAGGTGACGCGGCCGACTTCCGAACCCTGATCGTCGAGCACCGCCGCACCTTCACGAACGGGCTGGCGCCCTTCGACCAGCAGGCCGACACGCTTGATGATCGCACCCGACTCGCGCTCGGCGAGAATGCGCGGCGCGCCCATGAAGTCGCCCGCCTCGCGGCGGCGCTTAGACAGCGCGAACCCGAGGTCGGCCTGGACCGGCGTCGTCTCGGGGTCGAGATCATGCCCATAGAGCGGCAAGCCCGCTTCGAGCCGCAGCGAATCGCGTGCGCCGAGACCGATCGGCTTGACCTCGGGCTCGGCGGTCAGTGCGTCGGCAAGCGCCTCGACGTTCTCCGCAGGCACCGAAATTTCGAACCCGTCCTCGCCGGTATAGCCCGAGCGGCTGATCCACAGCGGCACGCCGTTCCACTCGAACGCGCCTGCGGTCATGAACACCAACGCTTCGACGCCCGGTACCAACCGCGCCAGCGCGTCGACCGCCTTCGGCCCCTGCAACGCGAGCAGCGCCTGGTCTTCCATATGGTTGAGCGCGATCCCGTCGGGCAGATATTCGAGCAGATGCGCGATATCGTCGATCTTGGTCGCGCCGTTGACGACCATGTAATAGCCCTGGATGTCGAACGGGTTGGCGTCCGGCAGATGCGTGACCATCAGATCGTCGAGGATACCGCCATCCTCCGACAGCAGCAGCGAATAGCGCTGCTTGCCCTCCCCCAGACCGGCGACATCGGCCGGCAGCACAGCTTCGAGCGCCGCGACAACGTCTGCGCCCTCTTCCGAGCGGAACAGGAGTTGGCCCATGTGGCTGACGTCGAACAGCCCGGCCGATTCGCGCACCCACAGATGCTCCGCCATGATGCCTTCATATTGAACGGGCATTTCGTAGCCCGCGAACGGCACCATCCGGCCACCCCGCGCGCGATGCCACGCATCGAGCGGGAGTTGCTCGATCGCAATCTCGTCGGCTTCGGTCTCGTATGGGTCGAGGTCGCTCATGTTGGTCTTCCGCAAGAGGTCAACGGCGCGCCATGGCGCCGGAACGCCGTGATGTGCCGCCCCCTCTGTCACGGAACCTGAGAGCTTTCACGGAACCACATGGTCCGCTTACCCCTTCGGTGGCGCTCGCCCACAGGGCAGCGCGCTTTCCAGAGTGTCGATTCGATCCGCGCGGTCCGGTTGCCTGAGAGATTCCGGGGCGGTTGCTCCTTCGGCGGTCCGAGTTACCCCGGACGCTCTCCCGCGCGTACCCTTGACGGTTGCCCGTCAACGACGCGGCCGGTTTGCCGCGCCGCAACAGGCAAGTCAACGAGAAGGGTCAGCGAGTAGCGTTATATTTAAGCTGTTCGTCAGTCAGCTGGAAGCCGACCAGCGCCTCGAAGCTCGCGCGCAGCACCGCCTGGCGGATTTCCGGACGGCTCAGCGGGTCGGTCGCGGCGTCTTCGTCGCCGGCCTTACGCTTCTCAGTCAGCTTCTTGCGGACGTCGTCGGGAAGCGTCGCCGCTGCGCGCGAGACGCTCGCCTCGCCGGTGCCCTGCGCCGATGCGCGTGCCTGCCCGGCATCGAAGTGCAGCGTCACACGACCCACGCGCTTGGCGACGACCGCGGTACCGCCCTGCACGACCGTGACGAAATACGGCAGCGTCACGTCGCGTGCGGTCTCGGTATGAACGCGGCGCGCTTCGACCGAGAACGTCAGCTTCGTGAGCACGTCGGCGGTCGAATCATCGCAGGTCGAACGGACGTTGGTCAAAACCGCCGTCAAATCGATCGCATTCGCTTCGCGGCTGGCGGGCGGATCGAACATCGTGACGTCGCCGGTCGCCGCAGGCACGCCGACCGATGGGCACGCATTGCGGACCGCGGTGATGCCGCCCGACGCATCGAGTTCGCCGGTCTTGGCGCACCCACCAAGCAGGATCGCACCGCACGCGCTGACCGCGAGAGCGGCAATGGCTGATTTCCGGTTGGTCACGGGGGCACGCACCTTATCATGCAAAAGGATGCCGCCCCGTAAAGCGACGGAACGGACGCCTCGCTTCATAGGAACCGCCTTTCGCGCACGCAAGCAATCGCGTAGGCTCCCTGGGGTATGGGTACCCTCATCGCAAAGCCGCCGCTCGACCTCGTCATCGCCGCCCCGCGCGGGTTTTGCGCCGGGGTGGACCGGGCAATCCGCATCGTCGAACTGGCGCTCCAGAAATACGGCGCGCCCGTCTATGTCCGTCACGAGATCGTCCACAACCGCTTCGTGGTCGACATGCTGCGCGACAAGGGCGCGGTGTTCGTCGAGGAACTGGATGCGGTCCCCGACGGCGTGCCCGTCGTTTTCTCCGCGCACGGTGTGCCTAAGGCGGTGCCCGACAAGGCGACCGAACGCGGCCTGGAGTTTTTCGACGCAACCTGCCCCCTGGTGTCCAAGGTCCACCGCCAGGCCGAGCGGATGGTCGCGCAGGGACGCCACATCGTGTTCATCGGGCATAGCGGCCACCCCGAGGTGATCGGCACGTTCGGCCAGGTGCCCGAGGGCGCGATGACGCTGGTCGAGACGGTCGCGGATGCCGAGGCGTATCGCCCGAGCGACCCCGCCAATCTCGCTTTCCTGACCCAGACCACGCTGTCGATGGACGACACGGCCGACGTCATCGCGGTGCTGACACGCCGTTTCCCCGCGATCCAGGGGCCACCGGGGGAGGACATTTGCTATGCGACCTCCAACCGTCAGGCCGCGGTCAAGGCGATCGCGCAGACCTGCGATGCGATGCTGGTGATCGGCGCGCCCAATTCGTCCAATTCGGTCCGGCTCGTCGAAGTCGCCGAGCGCGAAGGCACCCCAGCCCGCCTGATCCAGCGCGCCGCCGAGCTCGACTGGGCCTTCCTCGAGGGCGTCCGCACGCTCGGGTTGACCGCCGGGGCGTCCGCGCCCGAGTTGCTGGTGCGCGAACTGGTCGATCGGCTGGCGGAACGCTACGACGTGACCGAACGCGAGGTCGAGACCAAGCGCGAGACGGTCTCGTTCAAGCTGCCCCGCGGCCTCGAAGTCGCGGCCTGAACCATGGCGGTCTACACGCAGGTTTCCGCCGAGGCGCTCGGCACCTTCCTTCGCGACTTCGATTGCGGCGAGCTCGTCTCCGCCAAGGGGATCGCCGAGGGAGTGGAGAACACCAACTATCTGGTCGACACGACGACCGGGCGGTTCATCCTCACGCTTTACGAGAAACGCGTCGACAGCGGGGATCTGCCGTTCTTTCTCGCGCTGCTCGATCATCTCGCGGCGCGCGGTAATCCGGTCCCGCCCGCGATCAAGAACCGCGCCGGGGTCGCGATTCACACGCTCGAACGGCGACCGGCATGCCTGATCCAGTTCCTGCCCGGCGTCTCGATCTCGCACCCGACCGCGGGACAGGCACGCGCGGCGGGCGCGGCGATGGCGGCGATGCACGCCGGCCTCGCCGATTTCCCGCTGACCCGCCCCAACACGATGGGCGTCGACAGCTGGCAGCCGCTGTTCGATCGCTGCGGGCGCAGCCTCGATGAGATCGCGCCGGGCCTGTACGACGACCTTGGCTTCGCGCTCGACTCGGTCGTTCGCCGCTGGCCCGATAAGTCGCTCGACCGCTGTGCGATCCATGCCGACCTGTTCCCGGACAATGTGCTGATGCGCGGCGAATCGGTGTCGGGGGTGATCGACTTCTATTTCGCCTGCACCGACATCCGCGTGTTCGACCTTGCGATCATGGACACCGCCTGGTCGTTCGATTCGACGGGCGCGCACTTCGATGCCGGCATCAGCGCGGCGTTGATGGCGGGCTATGCCGATCGCTTCCCGCTGACATCCGACGAAACCCTGCACTTCCCGACGCTTGCGGCGGGCGCATGCATCCGTTTCGCGCTGTCCCGGGCGTGGGACTGGCTCAACACGCCGGCGGACGCGCTGGTGACGCGCAAGGATCCGCTCGCTTATGTCCGGCGGCTTTCGCACTATGCGCCGGAGCTAGCTAAGCGCCCATCGGCTGGCTAAGCGCAGCCGATGACCGATACCCCTCCCCCGATCACCCCGCCCGAACTGACGAAAGTCGAAATCGCCACCGACGGTGCCTGCAAGGGCAACCCCGGCCCGGGCGGCTGGGGCGCGCTGATTCGCAGCGGCGGGACCGAGAAGGAATTGTCGGGCGGCGAGAAGATGACGACCAACAACCGCATGGAGCTGATGGCCGCGATCGAGGGCCTGCGCGCGCTGAAACGCCCGTGCCGCGTCACGCTCTCCACCGACAGCCGCTATGTGATGGATGGGCTGACCAAGTGGATCAAGGGCTGGCAGAAGAACGGCTGGAAGACCGCCGCCAAGCAGCCGGTCAAGAACGCCGAACTGTGGCAGGCGCTGCTCGACGCCGCCAAGCCGCACCGGATCGACTGGGTGTGGGTCAAGGGCCACGCCGGGCATCCGGACAATGAACGGTGCGACAAGCTGGCGAGCGATGCGGCGATGCTGGCGGCGCGGCGGTAGCACGATCGGATAGCGCGCCGGGGGCGTACGAATCTCGCCAACCCGTTCGGGCTGAGCGCAGTCGAAGCCCCGCCAGCCCCACGGGCGTCGCGCTCCATAGCGCGGTGCCCTTCGACTGCGCTCAGGGCGAACGGGGATGGGATCAGGTTTGGAGATTTGCGGCATCTACAGCCGTGCCGATCGCCTTGGCTTTCATCGCTGAAAGGATGCCGCATGTCCGACCCGACCCACATCCCCGTCTGGCGCCGCCTTGATGGAGAGCTCACGACATCCGGACAGCCGACGGAGGACGATCTCAAGGCGCTATCGGCGCTCGGGGTCGAACACGTCATCAACCTAGCCTTGCACACGCACGAACGGGCGTTGCCGGACGAAGCTGGCAGCGTAACCGCGCTAGGAATGGCCTACACGCACATCCCGGTCGCGTTCGACGCTCCGACCGAGGGGGATTTCAACCGCTTCTGTGCGGCGATGGAAAGCATGGCCGGGGCGAAAGTGCACGTCCATTGCATCGTGAATGCACGCGTTTCGGCGTTCCTGTACCGATATCGCCGCGACGTCCTTGGCATGGCCGAGCAGCTGGCGCGGCAGGAGATGGAAAGCATCTGGCAGCCGGGGGGCATATGGGCGTCTTTTATCGGTGATGAGAATGCCGTTGGGCTACCGCATCGGCCCGGCAAGGCGGCGGATAGCGAAGCAAGATCGTGAGACTTTAAAGTGCTTCCCCGGCGAAGGCCGGGGCGCAGTAGAGACACCTGAGGGTGCGAGCGACTGCGCTTCGTTACGTCGGCCACTTCGACTGGGGCCCGGCCTTCGCCGGGGAAGCGTCTTTGGGATCAGCTCGCAACGACCCTAGCAAACGGTTTCACTTGCACACGCCGAACCGCCTCGGCGCATAGCGCTCCGCGTCGATCCCGCTCACGCTATCGTCCGGCACCCGTTCCAGCAGCAACGAAGCCGCCAGCGCCGCCGCCGCGGGTGCCGTCTGGATCCCGAACCCGCCCTGACCCGCACACCAGAAAAACCCCGGCGCATCCGGCGCGAAGCCGTAGACCGGCAACCGGTCGGGCGCGAAGCTGCGTAGCCCTGCCCAGCGCCGCTCGACCTTCGTCACGCGCCAGTCGACGACATGCTCGAACCGGTCGATCGCGGTCGCAACGTCTATTTCCTCGGGCTGGACGTCGCCCGGGTCGGTTGCGGTTTCGTCGTGCGGGCTGAGCCAGATCCTGCCACCCGCCTCGGGCTTGAAGTAGAAATCCCCGCCGATCCCGACAACATGCGGTAATCCCTCCGGCGCGCCCGGATCGGTCGCGAGCTGGACCATCGTGCGGCGGTAGGCGGTGATCCCGATCGGCGCGACTCCTGCCAACAGCGCGACCGCATCGGCCCACGCCCCGGCGGCGTTGACGAGCACCGTCGCGTCGAACCTCCCCGCGCCCGTCTCGAGCGACCAGCCGTCGCCGACGCGCGCCACGCCCGACAGCGGTGCGGACACGACCAGCCGCACGCCCCCGCGTCGCGCCTGCGCCAGATAATGCGCGTGGAGTGCGCCCACGTCGATATAGGTGCTGCTCTGTTCGAGCACGCCGAGCGTCCAGTCGGAGCGCAGACCCGGCACCATCGCCTGCGGATCGACTCGTTCGAGAACGACCCCGCTCCCGTCGAACTCCGCAAGAAAGGCGTCGATCGCGGCGCGATCCGCTTCCCGCCCGATATGCAGCGACCCCAGCGCTTGCAGGAACCCGCCGCCGTGGAGCGCGGGGCCGGAGGCGGTGGTCAGCGGCTGGACACCGGGACCGCCGTACGTCTCCGACCAGAACGCCGCCGACCGCCCGGTCGCGTGATATCCGGGCTGGTCTTCCGCCTCGAGCAGCACGACCGAGGCATGTGGCGCGATCGCGGCGGCGAGGCTCGCGCCCGCCATGCCCGCGCCCACGATGGCGACATCATACCGCATGGCAGATCATCCCTTTGCCGCGTGCGCCGCGAAGAACGCGTCGATCGCGCCGATCGCGCGGCTGCGGACGCCGTCCGCCTCGCGCAGGATCTCGTGTGCCGATTCGGATCCGAAGCGCAGCGTTTCGCTCGCCGGCATACGATCAGCGACGCGCGCGGCGACCTTGGTCGACACCAGTTTGTCGGCATCGGCAAGGAGGAACAACGTCGGCACGCTGAGCAAGGCGATCCGCGAATCGCGTTGCAGCGCCCGCGTCGAGGCGAAGGCCTGCGCGAGCCAGCGCCAGCTCGGTGGCCCCAGCAGCAGTTCTGGCCGAGTCGATTGCCAGAAGATCTCGTCCTCGTACCGCGCGGGATCGTGCGTCAGCAGCGCCTGCCGCGTCTCGGTCGTGGCGGGGCGTTCGTTGCCGCGCCAGGCGGGACGCGCGGGATCGCCGAGCCGCGCCATCGCGTCCGCAACCCGTCCGCCCAGCCCCTGACCGACCGGACTGTGCAACCCGAGCATCGGCGCGACGAGAACGACCGCATCGGGGGTGGCCGCGCCTTCGATCAGCGCGCGAAGCAGCAAATGCCCGCCCATCGAATGGCCGATCGCGACGTGCGGCCCTGCCCCCTTGGTCACCCATTCGGCCCAAAAAGCGCGAAAATCGTCGATATAGTGTTTGAAGTCCTCGACATGGCCGACGTGCGGGGTCTTCGCCAGTCGCCCAGATCCACCCTGCCCGCGCCAGTCGAACGACGTCACCGACCAACCTTGCGCGTGCCAGTGCGCGAAGGTTTCCAGATACTTCTCGAAAATGTCGCCGCGTCCCCCCTGGAACAGCAGTCGCCCACGCGGCGTGCCCTTGGCGGGCCAATCGAACCGGCGGAGCATCCATCCGTCCGGCGCGGCCCAGCGCGTGATCCGCGCCGCTGCGGGAATCGCGCGCCGGTACAATTGGGGGGAGACCATGCGGCATGGTTACGTTTTCGAAAGGCACGTCGTCTAGGGCTTTCGGCCATGAGCGCGCCTTCTCTTTCCGCCACGGTGCTCTTCGCGCTGGTGTGCCTGCTGCTCTCGGCCGCGGTCGAGGACGCGCGAGTCCGAGAAATCGCCAACTGGAAAAACGCGACGATCGCGCTGCTCGCGCCCTTGTGGTGGTGGGGCAACGGGCTTTCGCTCTGGCCTGACATGGCGATCCAGCTTGGCCTTGCGGCGGTGGTGTTCGCTGGCTTCGTCGCGGCGTTTCACTTCGGCTGGATGGGCGGCGGCGACGTCAAGATGATCGGCGCGCTCGCGCTGTGGCTGCCGCTGCAACCGCTGATGTGGATGCTGGTCGTGATGTCGCTGCTGGGCGGCGTGCTGACGGTGGTGTTGCTGATCGATCGTGCGGTGCGGCCGCGCACCACCCCGATCGAGGTCCCCTACGGTGTCGCGATCGCCATCGCCGCGCTTTTGGTCCTGCGTGCACCGCTTTTTAACCACCTTGGTGGATATGCTTAACGCAGGCCCAACCGGCCGTGTTCGAGAGGTCGGAAATGGATAGTCGTAAGGTCATATTGCTGGTGGGCGCGCTGATCGTCGCCGCGATCACCGCATTCATGGCGCGGTCGCTGATCGTTGGCAGCCCGGCGCCGCAATCTGCTGCGATGACCGTCGTCGCCGCGGCACCCGATGGCCCGGACGTGCTCGTCGCGACAAAGGCGCTGCCGGTCGGCACGATCCTCGACGCGAGTTCGCTGCGCTATCAGCCGTGGCCCAAGGAACTCGTCCAGAACGTCTATTACATCAAAAAGGCCGGGTTCGACCCCAAGTCGCTCCAGGGCACCGTCGTCCGCAACGCGATCACCGCGGGGCAGCCGCTGACGCAGGGCGCATTGGTCAAGCCGGGCGACCGGGGGTTCCTCGCGGCGGCGCTCGGGCCCGGGATGCGCGCGGTCACCGTGCCGGTCGAGGCGACCACCAGCGTCGGGGGCTTCGTCTTTCCGGGTGACCGGATCGACCTGATCCTGACGCAGAGCGTCGCCGGCGGAGGCGATGGCCCGCCGCTCAAGGCAGCCGAGACGATCATGCGCAACATTCGAGTCCTCGCGACCGACCAGCGTACCGACAACGCCGTCGGCGACGACGGCAAGACGGTCGTGAAGACCTTCTCCAACGTGACGATCGAAGCGACGCCGCGGATGGCAGAGCAGATCGCGGTCGCGCAGACGGTGGGGACGTTGTCGCTGTCGCTGCGCTCGATCGCGGACAACAGCACGGAATTGGAGCAGGCGATCGCGAGCGGCGACGTGTCGATGCCGGACGATCCCAAGGCCGAACGCGCGATGCTGACGCGGATCGCAAGCGCGCCCTCGGCCGGTGGCGGCTCAATGGCGACCGGTGCGGACGTATCGCGCTACCAGCGCCGCACCGTGCCCGGCAAGGCAGTCGATCAATCCGGGGGGAACGGCGGCGTTCCCATGGCCCCGACGAGCCCGACCGGCGCCGCTTTCCCGGGGGGCTCGATGGCCACAGGACCAATGATCCGCGTCGCACGCGGTAATACGGTGACGGACGTCGCCGTCGGGGGGAAGAAGTAAAATGCGTAGCGTTTCGATCTCGCTCGGCTGGTCGCTGGCCTGCGCGCTGGTCGCCGGCAGTGTGGCCACCCTGCCCACCGCCGCATCCGCGCAGACCGCCGCGCCGGTACAAGCCGGCACCGGCACGCCGGTGTTCCAGGTCAACACCGGTCGTGGCCGCCTGGTCACGCTGATGCGCCCGATGAGCGACGTGTTCGTCGCCGATGACAAGATCGCGGACGTCCAGGTCCGCTCACCGACCCAGCTCTACATCTTCGGCAAGGGCGCGGGCGAGACGACGATCTCGGCGACCAGCCGGACCGGCGCGGTCGTCTATTCGGCGACGATCCGGGTTGGCAGCAATTTCGACTCGATCCAGCAGATGCTGGGGCTCGCCATGCCCGAGGCAAAGATCGTTGCGACGCCGATGAACGGGCTGGTCCTGCTCACCGGCACGGTCGCCTCGCCCGAGGATGGCGCGGAAGCCACCCGTCTCGTCCAGGCGTTCGTGGGGGAAACCACCAAGGTGTTGTCGCGCCTTGCCACGGCGACACCATTGCAGGTCAACTTACAGGTCCGCATCGCGGAAGTCAGCCGCACTTTCGTCAAGAATCTGGGCGTCAATCTGACCAACCGCGGCAGTGGGAACGTCCTGTTCGGGATTAGCCAGGGTCGTCAGGGTACGATCACGACCGTTCCCGGCGTGCCGAACCAGCCCAATGCCCCGGTCGATGCAAACGGTGCGCGACCCGGCGCCACGCTCTTCGGCTTCCCGGGTGCAACGGCTTCCGGCACGACCATCGGGCTGGCCGGGCGCATGCTTGGCATGGATCTTCTGAGTTCGCTCGATCTGGGTGAAACCGACGGACAGGTATCAACGCTGGCCAATCCAAATCTCACCGCGATCTCCGGCGAAACGGGCTCGTTCCTCGCAGGCGGTGAAATCCCGATCCCGCTCAGCCAGGGTCTTGGCGCCGTGTCGGTCGAGTATAAGCAATATGGCGTGAGCCTGTCCTATACGCCGACCGTGCTCGCGGACGGCCGGATCTCGCTGCGTGTTCGTCCCGAAGTGTCGCAACTGACCTCGGACGGCGCGGTGCAGATCTCGGGCACCACGATCCCGGCGCTGACCACCCGCCGCGCCGAGACGACGGTCGAGCTGGGATCCGGTCAGAGCATGATGATCGCCGGGCTGCTCCAGAACAGCCACAACAATTCGATCACAAAGGCCCCCGGTGTCGGCGACGTGCCGATCCTCGGCGCGCTGTTCCGCTCGAACGCGTTCCAGCGCAACGAGACCGAACTCGTGATCGTCATCACGCCGTATCTGGTCAAGCCGGTCAACGCGAACGACATCGTCCTGCCGACCGACGGCATCAAGGCTCCGACCGATCTCGACCGCGTGCTGTTCGGCCAGCTCGGCGGAGGGAAGACCGGCGCGGAACGGCCGAAGCCAAGTTTCGCCCCGGCCGCGCCGGCCCTTCCGATGAACCAGGGACCGCGCACGGTTGATCCGGCCGCCCCGACCGCCGCCCCGCGTTCGCCCGCCAAGCGCGACAGCAATGCCGCGCCCGGTTTCAACCTGAAGTGAGGTCTTCGAGGGAAATGATGATGGATATGCGCGCACGGTCGATCGCGATCGGCCTGCTCCCCGCGCTTCTGCTCGCAGGCGGTTGCGCCGGGACCCAGAACCGCGGCCTCGAATCGGTGCATCAGCCGGTTGTCAGCCGGACCAGTTATGCCTTCGACGTGGCGACCACGCCGGACGGCCTTGCGCCCGGCGAGCAACAGCGACTCGCGGGATGGATGGCGTCGCTGCGGGTCGGCTATGGCGATGCGGTCTCGGTCGAGACGTCCGACAGCTATGGCAGCGCGGTTCGCGACACGGTCGCGGCCGAAACCGAACGGTACGGCCTGATCCTGTCGAACGACACGCCGCTGACCGATTCGCCCGTCCTTCCCGGTACCGCCCGGATCGTCGTCACGCGGATGTCCGCCAAGGTGCCCGGCTGTCCGGATTTCAGCCGGGTCCGCTCGCCTGAATTCGAGAGCAACACATCGTCCAACCAAGGCTGCGCGATCAATTCCAACATCGCCGCGATGGTCGCCAATCCGGGCGATCTCGTCCGGGGCCAGACCGGACGCGCGATCACCGATCAGGCCACGTCGAACCGCGCGATCGACACCTACCGCAAGGCCGTACCGACCGGCGCCGGCGGCACCACGATCAAGTCGGAAACCACCGGAAGCGGCAGCAAGCAATGAACGCACCCTTCAATTCAGGCCGCCTAGGGCTTCGCGATCCGTTTGCGGCCTATGTCTGCGACGAAACCACTGCCGAGACGCTACGCCCGGTCGCGGTCGAAATGGGCTGGGCGCCGGAGAAGGTGAACAAGGGCGGTTTGCGTAATGCGGTGCAATCGCTCTCCGTCTCCGCCTCCCCGCAAATCCTGTTCGTCGACCTGTCCGAAAGCGGCGATCCGATCAACGACATCAACGCGCTTGCCGAAGTGTGCGAGCCGGGTACGGTCGTCATCGCGGCAGGGCAGGTCAACGACGTGCGGCTGTACCGTGAACTCGTCGTCAGCGGGATCCAGGATTACCTGCTCAAGCCGCTGAGCGCCGACATGCTGCGCGATGCATTCAGTCATGCGCAGGCGATGCTCAACGCCCCCAAGGCGGTCGAGGCGTCGACCGAGCGCCCGCATATCTCGACCTGCTTCATCGGCGCGCGGGGCGGGGTCGGCGCGTCGACGCTTGCGACCTCGGTTGCCTGGATGATGAGCGAGAAAGGCGCCCGCACCACCGCGCTGCTCGACCTCGACGTGCATTTCGGCACCGGCGCGCTGACGCTCGACCTCGAGCCTGGCCGTGGCCTGACCGATGCGATCGACAATCCGAGCCGGATCGACGGACTGTTCATCGAACGCGCGATGGTCAAGGCGAGCGAGCGGCTGTCGGTGCTGTCCGCGGAAGCGCCGATCAGCGTCCCCGTGATGACCGACGGCAGCGCTTTCTACCAGTTGCAGGAAGAAATGCGCGCCGCGTTCGAATGCACGATCGTTGACCTGCCGCGCGGCATGCTGGTGCAGCATCCGCATCTGATGACCGATATCCAGGTCGCGGTGATCGTCACCGAACTGACGCTGGCGGCGGCGCGCGACACGATCCGGCTGTTGTCGTGGCTGCGATCGAACGCACCCCAGACGCAGGTCGTGGTGGTCGCGAACAAGGTGCAGATCGCCGCCCAGCTCGAAATCAGCCGCAAGGACTTCGAGGGATCGATCGAGCGCAAGGTCGATTTCGCAATTCCGTTCGATCAGAAGCTCGCGGCACAGGCCGCCAAGCTCGGCAAACCGCTCGCCGAGGCGGGCAAGAATTCCAAGACGATCCAGCCGATGGTCGATCTCGCCGCCAATCTGATGGCGGTGGGGGACTCCGCAGCGCCGATCGACAGCGCAGGCAAGCCGGGCAAGAAGGCGACGGGGGCCAAGGGGACGTCGCTGATCGGCAAGTTCAACCTCAAGGGGATGATCAGCCAGTCGGGCAAGAAGAAATGAGCGCCACCCCCTGCCCCGGTAACGCGCCCGTAACGGTGCGAGGCGTCTGATAGCGTCATGAACCTGATGCCGATCCTGTCGCTGGGCGTGGGCGCGCTCATTGTGCTGATGCTGATGGCGTTCGCCTTTGCCGGGCCCAATGCGGACAAGGCGGGCGCGCGTCGCCTGGGTGCCTTGCGCGAGCGGCACAGCGAGGCGGCCCATGTGCTGGCGGATGCGCAGCTGCGCCGGATCGCCGCCGCGCGCAGCAACCGCATGGACGTGGCGGCGGCGCGCTTCCTGCCCAACGTCGCGCTGCTCAAGAAGCGGCTTGCGATGACGGGCAAGACCTGGACGGTCGGCCAATATGGGATGGCGACGCTTGGTGCGATCACGGGGGTCACGCTGTTGCTGGCGATCCTCGGGCTGCCGCTCCTGCTGGCGCTACTGCTCGGCGTCGTGATCGGCGCAGGCGTGCCGCACAAGGTCATCGGCATCACGATCAAGCGCCGGATCGCCAAGTTCACCGCCAAGTTTCCCGACGCGATCGAGTTGCTCGTGCGTGGCCTCCGCTCGGGGTTGCCGATCACCGAGACGATCTCGGTCGTTGCGAACGAAGTCGATGGCCCGGTCGGGGTCGAGTTCAAGTCGATTACCGACAAGATGAAGATCGGGCGGACGTTGGACGCGGCGTTGCAGGACACCGCCGACCGGCTGGGCACGCCCGAGTTCCAGTTCTTCGTCATCACCATCGCGATCCAGCGCGAGACCGGCGGCAATCTGGCCGAGACTCTCGCCAACCTCGCGACGGTGCTGCGGATGCGCGGACAGATGAAGCTCAAGATCAGGGCGATGTCGTCCGAATCGAAGGCATCCGCCTATATCGTCGGCTCTCTGCCGTTCATCGTCTTCACCCTCATCTGGATCATCAACCCGCCGTACATGGCCAACTTCTTCATCGATCAGCGGCTGATGGTGACGGGCGGGATCGGGATGCTGTGGATGGGAATGGGCGCGTTCATCATGAGCCGCATGGTCAGTTTCGAGATTTAAGCGATGAACCCTCCATCCTCCACCGGCCCGATGATCCTTGGCATCGACGTCTATACCGTGGCGACGCTCCTCGCCGGGGTGGCGGCGTTCATGGTGCTGCTCGCAATCTACGCGGTGACCACCGTCAACGACCCGATGACCAAGCGCGTCAAGGCGCTCAACGACCGGCGCGAGCAGCTGAAGGCGGGCATCACCGCCTCGACCAAGCGCCGCGCCAAGCTCGTCACCAAGAACGAGACGACCGACCGGATCAAGAGCCTGCTGTCCAGCCTGAAGGTGTTGCAGGACAGCCAGGTCAAGGCGGCCCAAGTCAAGCTGATGCAGGCGGGAATCCGGTCGAAGGAATATGCGGTCGCGGTGATCTTCGGGCGGCTGGTGCTGCCGCTGACATGGGGAGTGCTGGTCCTGTACCTGGTCTATGGCAGCGGGATCTTCGCCAACTGGACGCCGTGGAAGATGTACGCGATCGTCGCGACCAACTTCGTCCTGTCGTACAAGGCACCCGACCTTTACCTCGACAACAAGATCAAGAAGCGGTCGCTGGCGATCCAGAAGGGCCTGCCCGATGCGCTCGACCTGCTCGTCATTTGCGCGGAGGCGGGATTGACCGTCGACGCCGCCTTCAACCGCGTCGCACGCGAATTGGGCAAGGCCTATCCCGAACTGGGCGACGAGTTTACGCTGACGGCGATCGAACTGGGGTTCCTTGCCGAGCGACGGCAGGCGTTCGAGAACTTTGCGTCGCGGGTCAAGCTGGACGCGGTCAAGGGCGTCGTCACCACGATGGTCCAGACCGAGAAATACGGGACGCCGCTCGCCTCCGCATTGCGCGTGCTGTCGTCAGAGTTCCGCAATGAGCGGATGATGCGCGCCGAGGAGAAAGCGGCGCGGCTGCCGGCGATCATGACGATCCCGCTGATCCTGTTCATCCTGCCGACGCTGTTCATCGTCATTCTCGGCCCGGCCGCCTGCTCGATCGCGGATGCGTTCAAATAGAGGCACTTGCGGTACGGTTGGCGAGCGGCCAGGATCACGCCCTTGGCTTTGCGACAGGGGATCCGGAATGCCGTTCACGACACCCGAACAGTTCATCTTGCTCTTCGTCATATTGGTGGCGGGGTGGCTGATCGGCTATGCCAGCGCGCCGGGTACGCGGAAGTACAAGCGGCAGCTGCGCGACGAAGCGACGCGCTACGCCGCCTATCACGACGATGCGGAAGGCCGCCTGCGCATCGCCGACCAGCGCGTTGCGGATCTGCACCGCGAGACCGAAGTGCTACGCGACGAGCTGGCAGAGGCGGATCGGACCATCGCGGCGTTGCGTGGGTCCGAGCCTCTGCCGCCGCGCGACCTGATCTGAAGCGGAACCGCTATCGGCCCCTTCCCCGTCATTCCCGCGAAGGCAGGAATCCATAGTCACCGTCCGTCGTTGCTCGCGCCGTTCGCCAATATGGATCCCCGCGTGCGCGGGGACGGTGGAGGGACGTCGGGTACGCCCCTCCTTCTTCAGTCGCGCTTCGCCAGCGCCGCCTGCGCCGCCGCCAGCCGTGCAATCGGCACGCGGTACGGCGAGGCCGAGACGTAATCGAGCCCGACCGTTTCGCAGAAAGCGATGCTCGCGGGATCGCCGCCATGTTCGCCGCAGATGCCGAGCTTGATGTCGGGCCGCGTCTTGCGCCCGCGCTCCGCCGCCATCGCGATCAATTGCCCGACACCCTCGACATCGAGGCTGACGAACGGGTCGCGTGCATAGATCCCGCGCTCGACATAGGTCCCGAGGAACCGCGCGGCATCGTCGCGGCTGACGCCCAGGGTGGTCTGGGTCAGGTCGTTGGTCCCGAACGAGAAGAACGCACCGACCTCGGCGATCTCATCCGCCATCAGGCAGGCGCGCGGCAGCTCGATCATCGTCCCGACGTGATAGTCGAGCGTCGTCCCGGTCTGCTCGAAGACGATCTGCGCCGCCTTGTCGACGACCGTCTTCATCAGCTCGAGCTCGCGCTTCGTGCCGACCAGCGGGATCATAACCTCGGGGATCGGTGCCGCGCCCGAACGTTGCGCCACATCGACCGCCGCCTCGAAGATCGCGCGCGCCTGCATCTCGTAGATCTCGGGATAGGTCACGCCCAACCGGCACCCGCGATGTCCGAGCATCGGGTTGAACTCGTGCAGTTCTGCCGCGCGCCGCTTGAGCACGTCGACCGCGATCCCCGCGGCTGCCGCCACATCCGCAAACTCGGATTCTTCGTGCGGCAGGAATTCATGCAACGGCGGATCGAGCAGCCGGATCGTCACCGGCAGCCCAGCCATCACCTCGAACAGCTGCACGAAGTCAGCACGTTGCTCCGGCAACAACTTGTCGAGCGCGGTGCGGCGGCCCGCTTCGTCCTCGGCCAGGATCATCTGGCGGACGTTGGTGATGCGCTCGGCATCGAAGAACATGTGCTCGGTCCGGCACAGGCCGATCCCTTCCGCACCGAATTCGCGCGCGACCTTGGCGTCGAGCGGGGTCTCGGCGTTGGCGCGGACCTTCAGGCGCCGCACGCCATCAGCCCACACCATCAGCGCCGCGAAATCGCCCGACAGTTCGGGCTGCACGGTCGGGACTTCGCCCGCCATCACCTCGCCGGTGGTGCCGTCGATCGTCACCATGTCGCCCGCCTTGATCGTGCGATCGCCGACGCGCATCGTGCCCGCCTTGGCGTCGATCGCAATCGAGCCAGCGCCCGAGACGCATGGCCGCCCCATGCCGCGTGCGACCACTGCGGCGTGGCTGGTCATCCCACCGCGCGCAGTGAGGATGCCGCGCGCTGCGTGCATCCCGTGAATGTCCTCTGGCGACGTTTCAGTACGGATCAGGATCACCGACTCGCCCGCATTGGAGCGCTTCTCGGCGGTGTCGCTGTCGAATACTGCATGGCCCGAGGCGGCCCCCGGCGACGCGGGGAGCCCCTTGGTCAGCACGTCGCGCGTCGCCTTGGGGTCGAGCGTCGGATGGAGCAACTGGTCGAGCGCCATCGGATCGATCCGCGCGACCGCTTCCTCGCGCGTGATCAGCCCCTCGTTCGCCATGTCTACCGCGATCTTGAGCGCGGCCTTGGCGGTGCGCTTGCCCGAGCGCGTCTGGAGCATCCACAGCTTGCCCTGCTGCACCGTAAATTCGATGTCCTGCATGTCGCGGTAATGCGTCTCGAGCAGGTCGAACACCTTGGCGAGCTCGCCGTAGACTTCAGGCATTGCCTCTTCCATCGAGGCGGGCTTGGCGCCTGCGGCTTCGCGCGCGGCGACGGTCAGATATTGCGGGGTGCGGATGCCGGCGACGACGTCTTCCCCTTGCGCGTTGATCAGGAACTCGCCGTAATAAGCGCGCGTGCCGATCGAGGGGTCGCGGGTGAAGGCGACGCCGGTCGCCGAGGTCTCGCCCATGTTGCCGAACACCATCGCCTGGATGTTGACCGCGGTGCCCCAGCTCGCGGGGATGTCGTTGAGGCGGCGATAGACTTTCGCGCGCTCCGACTGCCACGACCCGAACACTGCGCCGACCGCGCCCCACAATTGGTCATGCACGTCCTGCGGGAAAGGCTTGCCCCATTGCTGCTCGACCAGGCCTTTATACTCGGCGACGAGGCCGCGCAGGTCGTCCGCGCTGAGATCGGTATCGAGGAAATAGCCGCGATCTTCCTTGGCGATCTCAAGCGCTTCCTCGAACGCGCCGTGGTCGAGCTCGAGCACCACGTCCGAGTACATCTGGATGAAGCGGCGGTAGCTGTCCCACGCGAAGCGCGCGTCGCCCGACGTGGTCGCGAGGCCCTCGACGGTCTGGTCGTTGAGCCCGAGATTGAGGACGGTGTCCATCATCCCCGGCATCGAGGCGCGCGCGCCGCTCCGGACAGAGACAAGCAGCGGGTCGGCGGCGTCGCCGAAGGTCTTGCCCGTGATGCCCTCGATATGTGCGATCCCGGTCGCGACTTCGTCGCGCAGGCCCTGCGGGAACTGGCCGCCTTCATCGTAATAGACCGCACAGAAATCGGTCGAGATGGTGAAGCCCGGCGGGACCGGCAGGCCGATCGATGCCATCTCCGCCAGGTTAGCGCCCTTGCCCCCCAGCAAGTTCCGGTCGCCCTTGCCCCCATCGGACACCCCGCCGCCGAAGCGATATACGTACTGAGTCATGCGTCTTCCCTCTAACAGGTTGAATTCGCTGGGGAGGCGATTGGAAGGTTAGGCTAAGGTCAGGCGTAACGCGTTGGCATCACCCCTCGATCCGCGAAAAGTCCGCGACGTTGTGCACCGCAGCACGAACGCGGTCGAGCAAAGCGAGACGGGCCGTGCGCTTTTCGGGCACGGGGTCGTTGACGATCACGGTTTCAAAGAACGTATCAATCGGTGCACGCAAGCTGGCGAGCGCGGCCATCGCGGCTTCGAAGTCCTCGCGCGCGATCGCGGCTGAGGCTGCGGGTTCGGCAGAGTCGAGTGCGGTGGCGAGCGCAGTCTCTGCTGGTTCGGGCGTGTAGGACAGCTCTTTCTGCTCCCTCTCCCCTTCAGGGGAGAGGGTCGGGGAGAGGGGCTGTGCTGCATTATCGAGTGAGCCGCCTGTTGAAGCGTTCCCCTCTCCCCGACCCTCTCCCCGGAGGGGAGAGGGAGAAGAAGGGACGCCCTCCTTTTTAAGGATATTCGCGGCGCGCTTGTAGCCTGCGAGCAAGTTCGTGCCGTCTTCGGTGCCGATGAACTTCTGCAATGCATGGACGCGGGCGAGCAGGCGGACGAGATCATCCTCCCCACCGAGCGCGAACACCGCGTCGATCAGGTCGTGGCGGACGCCGGCTTCGCGTTGCTGGACCTTGAGGCGGTCGGCGAAGAAGGCCGGAAGCGTCTTGAACGTCGCGCGCATCGCACTTGTATGCGCCTCAATGGCTTCCTTCGACATTTCAGGCGAACACCGCAACGTCGTCATACCAGCCAAGCCACGCGTAATGGCGTGCCACAAGCTCATCCGGAGGTTGTTGCGGGTGATTAGCTCCAATACGCCCAACGCGGCGCGACGCAGCGCGAAAGGATCCTTCGATCCAGTTGGCGGCAGGTCGGCGTAGAAGAACGCGACCAGCGTATCCAGCTTGTCCGCCAGCGATACCGCCACCGTCACCGGATCGGTCGGCACGTCGTCGCCCTGCCCGACCGGCTTGTAGTGATCGCGGATTGCGGCGGCGACGCGGGGGTCTTCGCCTTGCGCGGCGGCGTAATAGCCGCCCATCAGGCCTTGCAGCTCGGGGAATTCGCCGACCATGCCGGTGACGAGATCCGCCTTGCACAGCAGGGCCGCGCGGTGCGCGAGGTTGGCGAGTTCTTCCTTTAGCCCCTCCCCTTCAGGGGAGGGGTTGGGGTGGGGCAGTTCAGCAGGCGTGCCTTCGGAAGTAGGCACGGCCCCACCCCCAACCCAGTGAGGCGGCTCTTGGCCCTGTCCGGGGGACAGGGCTGCCGCCTCACTCCTGAAGGGGAGGGGCTTAGAAGAAACGATTCCTTCCTCGACCAGCCATCTCGCCAGCTTCGCCACGCGCGCGACCTTGTCCGCGACCGTACCAAGCTTCTCGTGGAACACGATCCGGTCGAGCTTCTCCGCCTGCACCTCGAGCGGCACCTTCAAATCAGTCTCGTAAAAGAACTTCGCATCCGACAGCCTTGCCGCGAGCACCTTGCGGTTGCCCTCGACGATCTTCTCGCCGCCGTCGACCGCATCGATATTGGCGGTGCACACGAACGCATCCGCCAGCGCACCACCGGCATCGCGGCACACGAAATACTTCTGGTTCACGCGCGCGGTGAGCTGGATCACCTCGGGCGGCACGCTCAGGAACGCAGCATCGAAGCGCCCGAGCAAAGGCACCGGCCATTCGGTCAGCCCGGCATTCTCGGTCAGCAGCCCCTCGTCCTGCACCAGTTCCAGCCCCGCCTTGCGCGCGGCCATCGTCGCGCCGAGCGCGATGATCTGGCGGCGTTCGGCCTGGTCGACGATCACGTGGCAGGCGCGCAATTTCTCGACATAATCGTCCGCCGAACCGATTGTGATGATCCCCGGGTGATGGAAGCGATGCCCGACGGTCGCGGCACCGCTGGTGATGCCGGCGATTTCGACGGGCACGATCTCCTCGCCGAACAGCGCGACAATGCCCTGCAACGGGCGGACCCAGCGAAGCGATTCCATCGTGGTAGACGCCCCGCCCCAGCGCATCGCCTTGGGCCAGGGGAAGGCGCGGATGATCGCGGGGATCGCGTCCGCGAGCACGCCGGTGGTGGCACGACCGGGCTTTTCGACCACCGCGAACAGCACGCCGTCGCGCTCGACCAGTTGCTCGCGCGTGAGGCCGGTCTTGCGGAGGAAGCCTTCGAGCGCCTGCGGCGGGGCGCTGGCCTTGGGACCCTTGGTTTCCTCTGACACCGCGGCGGTCTCGGTCGGGAACCCGCGGGCGATCAGCGCGAGGCGGCGCGGCGTCGCGTAGGTGACGAGCTCGGTCGCGGCGAGACCGGCTTTCGCCAGTTCGGCGGCGAACAGCTTGGCGAGGTCCTCGCGCGCGCGGTCCTGCATCCGCGCGGGGATTTCTTCCGAGCGGAGTTCGAGAAGGAAATCGGTCATGCGGGCACCGTTGGGAGGGGTTTGATCAGGAAGGATTTGATCACGCAAAGGCGCAAAGACGCTAAGAGAAAGCAGGAGAAGGTTTGATAGCCTTCGGCGGGCTTGCCCGAGCGAAGCTTAACAAAACCCTCGCCAGCGCGCGCGCCGCCTGCTGCGAAACGCACCCTCTTCGCGCCTTTGCGCCTTTGCGTGATAAAACCCTTCTTCTCACCCAAAGCCACAAAGCCACGAAAGACGGAAGGAGCGGTCACGCGGTCCACCCCGGATAGGCTTCCTGCCACGCGGGCGTGTGCTTCTCGATCCACGCCTGGCAGCTACCCTTCGCGAGATCGCGCACCCGGCCCATATACGCCTGCCGCTCGGCGACCGAGATGACGCCGCGCGCCTGCAACAAGTTGAACACGTGGCTCGCCTTGATCGCCTGCTCATAGGCCGGGATCGGCAGCCCCGCCGCCAGGCTGTTCTCGCATTCCGCGACATGCTTGCGGAACGAATCGAACAGGCTGTCGGTGTCCGCCACTTCGAAGTTCCAGGTCGACATCTCGACCTCATTCTCGTGGAACACCTCGCCGTAGGTCACGCCCGCGTCGTTGAACGCGAGGTCGTAGACGCTGTCCTTGTCCTGAATGTACATCGCGAGCCGCTCGAGCCCGTAGGTCAGTTCGCCAGCCACCGGCTTCATGTCGAACCCGCCCATTTGCTGGAAATAGGTAAACTGGGTGACTTCCATCCCGTCGCACCAGACTTCCCAACCCAGGCCCCAGGCACCGAGCGTCGGCGATTCCCAGTCGTCCTCGACGAAACGGATATCATGCTTCGTGAAATCGATCCCGATCGCGGCGAGCGAGCCAAGGTACAGCTCCTGCAAATCCGCCGGGCTCGGCTTCAGGATCACCTGATACTGGTAATAATGCTGGAGCCGGTTGGGGTTCTCGCCATAGCGGCCGTCAGTCGGGCGGCGGCATGGCTGGACGAAGGCGGCGTTCCACGGCTTGGGGCCGAGCGCGCGCAGCGTCGTGGCGGTGTGGAAGGTCCCCGCCCCCATTTCCATGTCATAGGGTTGCAGGATCAGGCATCCCCTGTCGCTCCAATAGTCATGGAGCGTCAGGATCATCCGCTGGAAGCTCATCGGGCGATCGGTCATGATGCGCTGGCTTTGGCGCAGTGCCGCAAGGGGGTCAACGCTTGATCGGAAAGCTGTTAACCCGCGCCGGTTTAGGGGGTAGGGCGGCGACCATTCGCCGGACACGTATCGGGACGCCTCGCATGATCCTCACCCGCCCCTTCCTCGCGCTCACCGCACTGTTGCTGAGCGGCGGCGCGATCGCGCAGACGGCGCCCGCGCCGGTGCAGATGCCCGCAACCCCCCGCGCCACCACGGTTCCTGCCGATCCGGCTTTGTGGGTGGTCAAGGACCGGGACACGACCGTGTATCTGTTCGGGACGATCCATGCGCTTAAGCCGCATCTCGGCTGGTTCGACTCGGCGGTGAAAAAGGCGTTCGACGCGAGCGGGCAGTTGATCCTCGAGATCCCCCTCCCCGATCCCGCGACCGCGCAAAGCGTGATGCTCCCGCTTGCGACCGACACGTCGGGGGTGCCGTTGACGCAGAAACTCAACGCGGGCGACCGCGCCGCTTATGCCGCCGCGATGACCAAGCTCGGCATTCCCCCCGCCGCGGTCGAGAAGTTCGAGCCGTGGTTCGTCGCGGTGACCCTCTCCCAGTTGGCGTTGCAAAAGGCCGGGTTCAGCGCGGCCGACGGCGCGGAAGCCACGCTCACCGCCGCCGCGACCGCCGCGGGCAAGCCGATCACGGGGCTCGAGACGCTGCAGCAACAGCTCGGCTATTTCCACGCGCTGTCGCAGGCGGACCAGATCGCTTTCCTCGTGTCGAGCGTACGGGACATCGACAAGTTCGACGGCATGATCAACGCGATGCTCGACCGCTGGAAGGCAGGCGACGCCGAGGGGCTGAGCGCGCTGATGAACGAGGATTTGACGAGCCAGCCCAATCTGTACCGGATCCTGCTGGTCGAGCGGAACAAGCGCTGGGCGGCGTGGGTCGCTGAACGGATGAAGAAGCCCGGCACGGTGTTCATCGCGGTCGGCGCGGGGCATCTCGCGGGGCGCGACAGCGTGCAGGTGCAACTGGCCAAGCGCCACCTCAAAGCCGTGCGTATCCGCTATTGAGCCGGCGGTTCGGCCTTACGCTCGCGCTGCTGTTGGCGGGATGCGACCAGACGGCGCCGACGCCGGCGCGGCCTGCGCTGTGGCGGGTGTCGGATGCCGATACGACGATCTGGCTGATCGGGACGATCCACGCGCTGCCGCCCAAGGTGCAATGGCAGACACCCGAAGTGGAGCGCGCGATCGGCGCGGCAGACACGCTGGTGCTCGAAGTGCCCCCGGTGGCAGGCGATGATGCGCACGCGCAGTTCGAAACGCTCGGCCGGCAGCGGGGCCTGCCCGCGCTGCTCGATCGCGTCGCCCCCGCGGATCGCGCGCACTTGCGGCAGGGCATTGCCGCCGCGAACCAGTCCGCTGCCGATCTTAACGGGTACAAGACCTGGGCCGCCGCGCTGGTGATCGGCGCGGGTGCGGGGCACGTCAGTCGAGCATCGGCGAACGACGGGGTCGAGGCGGTGCTGACGCAGCGGTTTGCGGGCAAGACGATCGGCGCGCTCGAATCGCGCGAGGGGCAACTCCACCTGTTCGACCGTTTGCCCGAGGCGTCGCAGCGCCGGTTGCTGCTGGATGCCGCGCGCGACGCGATCGACCCCGACAAGGGCTATCGCACGCTGCTCACCGCCTGGATCAAGGGCGACGCGGCGAAGCTATCCGCAACGCTCGACTCCGTCCGCCAGGACCCAGCAATCGCGGATGCGCTCATCGATCAGCGCAACCGCCGCTGGACCCGCGCGATCGTCGGACGAATGGCACGCCCCGGCCGCGTGCTGGTCGCGGTCGGCGCGGGGCATCTGGTCGGGCGGGGCTCGGTGATCGCCTTGCTCCGCGACCGCGGGCTGAAAGTCGAGCGGGTCGAGTAAGCCCGGCCTACACGTTCACCCGACCGGTCCGCACCAGTTTGCCCCAGCCGACGCGCGGTCCCCGCAACGCCTGGGTGATCGCCTTGAGCACGACGTAATACATGATCTGGCGATAGCCGAAGCGCTGCGGGATCAGCAGCCACAGCAGCCGCCAGTCCTCGCGCCGCTCGAGTGCAAATGCGACGATCGCGGCGAGGAGGTCGATCAGCGTGAACACCAGCCAATAGACCAGCATCTTCTCGACATCATGTTCGGTCTGCGCCCAGCCATGCGCGAGCACCGCGAGATACGTTGTCACGACGCTGACGATCAGCGCGAGATCGATGATCGGCGAGATTGCCGCAAAGACGATC
The DNA here is from genome assembly GCA_030433805.1 of Sphingomonas sp. PsM26. Taxonomy (GTDB): domain Bacteria; phylum Pseudomonadota; class Alphaproteobacteria; order Sphingomonadales; family Sphingomonadaceae; genus Sphingomonas. The sequence goes on from JARUXA010000003.1 coordinate 174,915, forward strand.
TGGAACAGGATTGCCTGCGGGAGCCCCACGCGCGCAAGACCGCGCGGCTTGCCCGTCGCCATGATGCTGCCGTGCTTCCACAGGCATTGCAGCGTCCCGAACGCCCAGCGGAACCGCTGCTTGGCGAGGCCCTTGATCGTCTCGGGCGACTCGGTCCAGGCGACCGCATATTGGTCGTAGGTGACCTTCCACCCGGCGCGCTGGATCGCGATCGTCAGGTCCTGATCCTCGGCGAGCGTATCGTCGGGATAACCGCCGACCTGCTTGATCGCGGCCAGACGCCACGCGCCGACCGCGCCCGGCACCACCGCCATCGCATCGAGCCGCGCGAGCGCCCGGCGTTCGAGGTTCTGTGCGGTGATATATTCGACCGCCTGGAACCGCGTCAGTAGATTGACGCGATTGCCGACCTTGGCGTTACCCGCGACCGCGCCGAGCGTCGGATCGACGAACCAGCGCGCCAGCCGGGCGATAGTCGTCGGCTCGAACTGCGTATCGGCGTCGAGCGCGATGACGATTTCGCCCGTCGCCAGATCGAGCGCCCGGTTGAGCGCGCGTGCCTTGCCACCATTCTCGAGCGTGAGCAGTTTCACGCGCGGATCATGGGCAAAGGCGGCGTGCACCACCGCGCTCGTCGCGTCGGACGACCCGTCGTCGATCACGATCACCTCGATCCGCACATCGGTCGACGCGAGCACGCCGTGGACCGCGCGTTCGATCACCAGCTCCTCGTTGAACGCGGGGATCATCACCGTCACGAACGTGTCGGGGTCGATCGGCGGGAATACCATCCGGCTTTCGCGCCGCGCCTGGATCAGCGCCAGCGCCGACAGGATGATCGCGCGCGCAATCCCGATCGTGATCGCGAAGAAGAAGATCCAGCCAAGCGCGACGACGATCCCGCCGAGCGCACTGAAGATGAACAGGTTGAACTGTGCCGTGACCTGCTCGCTCTCCGTGATCGGTGGCATCGCGACGTCGCGCGGGATGCCGGCGAGCTCGGACACGGGCACGAAGTGATAGCCTTTGGCGCGCAACTGATCGATGATCTGCGGCAAGGCGGCGACGGTCTGCGAGCGGTCCCCGCCCGAATCGTGGAGCAGCACGATGTTGCGGCTGCACTGCGGTTCATCGTCGCCGGTGCAGCGGCCTGCCGGATCGGTGACTTCGCTGACCGTGCGGTCGATGATCGCCTGCGTGCCCGGCCGCTTCCAGTCGTCCGGATCGACGTGCAGCCCGACCGAGATGTACCCGCGGTTCTGCGCCTGCAGCGCCGGGTAGATTTCGTCCGAGGTGGTCGGCTCGGCGTCCCCGAAATAGGGCGCACGGAACAGCCGCAGCGAATGGCCGGTGAACGCCTGGAACAGCCGTTGCGTGGTGTTGAGCTGGAACCGCGTTTCGGTTTCGGACGCGCCCGCAAGATTGGGATGCGTATAGGTGTGGCTGCCGATCTCATGCCCCTCGCGGATCATGCGGTCGAGCAGGCGGCGCTGCGTCAGCGCATTCTCGCCGATGACGAAGAACGTCCCCGGAACCTGCTTCTGCTTGAGCACATCGAGGACGCGCGGGGTCCAGGTCGGGTCGGGGCCGTCGTCGAAGGTCAGTGCGACGAGGCCGGGGCGATAGCCCGTCCGCGCAACGATATACGGCGATGGCAAGGTCACGAAATGGACGTCGGCGATCCCGCCATCGGGGGCCGCGATCGCCTGCCGCACGCCCGCCACCGGCACGCCTGCGATCTTGAGGATTTCGCCGCTGCCCTCGATGTCGACATCGGTCCCGGCGGGGATCGCGTTGATCGCGGAGGGCGCGGGCAGCGTGCGATGCGACCGCCCGAAGATCGACCACAGCCCGGGGTCTTCCGCGCCGAGCCGCCACACCGCGACTCCGTTGAGACCGACCCGGCTTAGGAACTTCATCTGGTTATACGCCGACGCCGCATCGAGCAGCCAGACGACGTGGCGGCTGCTGCCCTCCATATAGGCGAAACCGGTGTTGCCGCTGGCCTTGTCGAAAATCGGCATCGCGCTCGATTCGCGCGCGGACTGCCAGGCTTCGTCGATCGCGAGCGGATCACCGCCGCCGTCGTGCCAGTCATAGCCATAGCTGCCGATCGCGACGACGATCTTGTTGCGCGGCACGCCCTGGACAGCGCGCGCGACCGAGCGTTCGAACCAGCTTTGCGACGCGATCGGGCCGGAATCGCCGCTCGTCTCATGCTCGTCATACGCCATCAAAAAGACGCGATCGACGATCGAAGCGAAGGCGGCGATGTTCCAGCCATCCTCGCCTTCCGCCGCCCCGATCGGCACCGCAATCGCGATGACCCAGTTATGCTTGGCGAAGCGCGCCCTGGCTTCGCGCAGGAACGTGCGGAAGTCCGCTTGCCCGCGCGGGCTGAGTTCCTCAAAATCGAAGAACGCACCGCCGGCACGGTTACGGATCAGCCACGGTTCGAGCTTGTCGAGGAACGCCGCGCGTTGCGTCGCGGAGTGCAACAGCGTTTCCATGCCCTTCGCGTCCCACACGCCATCCTTGGCGTTCTGGATCATCGGCAAGAGCAGTGGACGATGCGTCGAGCGGTTGATGATCTCGCGCCCCGCCGTATCGCGAAACACGGATATGTCGTGGTTGGTACCGGTGACCGAGACCCAGCCCGGAATCAACCAGTCGAGATCGTTGATATGCCGCCTGAGCGACGCGACGCTCGACTGGTCCCACGGCACATGGAAGCCAATCGCAAGCGGCTGGTCGACCGCAGTGCCGACGCCGCGCGCCGGCGCGGCACCCATCAGGCGCGCATAATCGATGATATTGCGCCGTGCGCGGCGCAGCAGCGGATCATGCGGGGGCGGCAGCTTCGTGTAAGCGGCGTGTTCCGCCTCGACCGGGAGCAGCGGAGGGGCCGGGACCGCGCCGATCGACACCCCGAGCGCAACAATCGACAGCAGGACGAGCAGCACGAACGCCGCCACCGCCATCGCGAAACGCCGACGCCGGCGACCGGACGCATCGTAGAAGATCGGTGCGCGGCTCATCGACGAGGCATCCCTGGAAACCTTCCCAACTGTAACGATCTTACACAATCGCATTGCCGCCTTCGCATGGCGATACGACGACGCCAAGATGACATCGCGTTCATGCAGCGGGATTCCTTAAGGCGTTCGACGTGTCGGCGCGCTTGGTGCTTGCCCCATGATCTCCTCGGGTTACGATCCCCGGACAGGAGAACGTACGCCATGCGGCATATCGCGATCATCGGCTCGGGCCCGGCGGGCTATTATACCGCGGAGGCGTGCCAGAAGGCGTTCGGCGACGATTGCCGGGTCGACATCATCGATCGTCTGCCGGTCCCCTATGGGCTGATCCGCAGCGGGGTCGCGCCCGATCATCAATCGATCAAGGCGGTCGCGCGCCGCTACGAGGCGGTCGCGCTGAGCAACACCGTGCGCTTCGTCGGCAACGTGTCGGTGGGGGACGCGGTGTCGGTGCCGGAGTTGCTCGAGTTGTACGACGCGGTCGTACTCGCGACGGGGGCGCCATCGGACAAGCCGCTCGGCGTACCGGGAGACGATCTGCCCGGCGTGATCGGGTCGGCGGCGTTCGTCGGCTGGTATAACGGGCATCCCGATTTCGCCGCGCTCGATCCGCCGGTCGGCGGTCTCGACGCGGTGGTCGTGGGGGCTGGCAATGTCGCACTCGACGTGGCGCGAATCCTTGCGAAGACCGAGGCAGAGTTTGGCGGCTCCGACATCGTCGGCCACGCGCTCGATCGGTTGCGCGATGCCGAACATGCGACGGTCACGCTGCTTGCGCGACGTGGGCCGCACCAGATCGCGATGACGCCCAAGGAACTGGGCGAGCTGGCGCATCTGACGCGTGCGGTGGCGCTGGTCGACCCGGCGGACTTGCCGTCCACGGAGGCGGATGTCGATCTCGATCCGGGGATGCGCAAGGCGGTGGCGCATCTGCGCACGTTCGCGCTGCCGCAGGCGGACAAGCCGGTCCGGATCGTGTTCGACTTCTTCGCCCGCCCCGTCCGGGTGGAAGGCGAAAGCCATGCCGAACGCGTGATCGTCGCGCGCACGCGACTCGACGCTGACGGACGCCTGGTCGATACCGGCGAGGAATATACGATCCCCGCCACATTGGTGGTCAGTTGTATCGGATATCGCACGCCCCCGATCGCGGGCGTCCCCTATGACGATGCGCTCGGGCGGTTTGCCAATGTCGACGGGCGGATCGCGGCGGGGCTGTATGCGGTCGGCTGGGCACGGCGCGGGCCGACGGGGACGATCGGCACCAACCGGCCTGACGGGTTCGCGATCGCCGAACTGATCGCGGCGGACGTTCCGGGAGGGAGCGGCAAGGCCGGGCGGGTCGGGCTGGACACGTTGCTCGCCGATCGCGGGGTCGACATCGTCACCTTCCGCGACTGGCAGAAGATCGAGGCTGCCGAAGTGACACGCGCGCGAAGCGGCGCACCGCGGGAGAAGTTCGCGACGATCGCGGAAATGCTCGCCGCGCGGGCCTAAAGCGCGGGGCCGCAACTTTTCGCTTGCTCCCCTGCTCCGCCCCGGCTAACCGCTCGCCCCTGCAATGTGTCGGGGCGTGGCGCAGTCTGGTAGCGCACTGGTCTCGGGGTCCAGGGGTCGTAGGTTCGAATCCTATCGCCCCGACCATTGCAGCGATAGCTTCGCCTGAATGGCTCGAGGCAGGTTCCCCGAAATCACTTTCTTCTATTTTACGCTTCCCCGGCGAAGGCCGAGGCCCAGTAGCGGGCGTTTTGCTAGCGGACGCTGCGCGCCGTTATCTCGACCTTCACTACTGGGCCCCGGCCTTCGCCGGGGAAGCGCGAGTGTTTAGGGGGGCGCACCTCAGCCCTGCCGCTTCACGCGCCGTTCGCGAACGACCGCATTTGCCCCTCAGATGGCCCACCGGGTCGCGATGCATCGCCGCGAACCCCTCCCTCCGCTTCCCCGGCGAAGGCCGGGGCCCAGGAGCGGGCGTTTCGCGAACAGGTGCTGCGCGTCGTTACCTCAACCTGCGCGACTGGGCCCCGGCCTTCGCCGGGGAGGCGCCAGTGTTCAGGGGCCGAGCCTTAGCCCTTGTGCTTCGCACGCCAGTCGCGAACCGCGCCGAGCGTGCCCTCGACATGCCCGACCGGATTGTTCTGCGTCAGCTCGTAGATCACCTCGCCGGTCGGCGCGATCACGTACGAGGTGCGGCTCGTGATCTTCGAGCCCGCGGCATAAGACACGTCATAGTTGCTGATCATCGGCGGCGTCGCAGCGGCGACCGGGAAGGCGCTGCGGCATTCTTCCTTGGAGAAAGCATCGATCTTGTCGATCCCGCCCGCGGTCAGCCCAACCAGCGTCGCGCCCGCCTTCTTGAAGTCGGCAGCGGCCTCGGCGAACTTATGCGCCTCGATCGTGCAGCCCGCGGTAAAAGCGGCGGGGAAGAAGTACACCACGACCGGCCCCTTCTTGAGCGCCGATGCCAGCGAGAAGGTGAACGGCTTGCCGCCGAGCGCGCCCTGCGTGGTGAAGTCGGGCGCCTTCGCGCCGACCTTGAGCGCGGCGTTGGCGGGCATGGCGAAGGCGATGGTCGCCGTCAGTGCGAGGGCGGCTGCGGCATACGGACGGGCGAGCTTCATGCGACTTCTCCTGATGATCTTTTGCAAAGCCTAGCCTGCCCCCTTTTGTTCCGCCAGCGACGAATCGCAGCGGACGAATCGCTGATGTTGCGTTGGCCCCTGCGCATGCTATCGCCGCGAGCATGACCACCCCGCTCGACCGCATCCGCAACTTTTCGATCATCGCGCATATCGACCATGGCAAGTCGACGCTGGCCGACCGCCTGATCCAGCAGACCGGCGGGCTGACCGCGCGCGAAATGTCCGAGCAGGTGCTCGACAATATGGACATCGAGAAGGAGCGCGGGATCACGATCAAGGCGCAGACCGTGCGCCTCGCCTATCACGCCAAGGACGGTCTCGATTACGTCCTCAACCTGATGGACACGCCGGGGCATGTCGACTTCGCCTATGAGGTGAGCCGCAGCCTCGCCGCGTGCGAGGGCGCGCTGCTCGTGGTCGACGCGGCGCAGGGCGTCGAGGCGCAGACCTTGGCCAACGTCTACCAGTCGATCGAGCATGACCACGAGATCGTGCCCGTCATCAACAAGATCGATCTGCCCGCCGCCGAACCCGAAAAGGTGCGCAAGGAAATCGAAGACGTGATCGGCATCGACGCATCCGGCGCGGTGCTCGCGTCGGCGAAGTCGGGGATCGGCATCGAGGATATTCTCGAGGCGATCGTCACGAAGATCCCGCCGCCCAAGGGCGACCCAGAGGCACCGCTGAAGGCGATGCTGGTCGACAGCTGGTACGATCCGTATCTCGGCGTCGTCATCCTCGTCCGGGTGATCGACGGCGTCCTCAAGAAGGGCCAGCAGATCAAGTTCATGCAGACCGGCACGATGCATCTGGTCGACCGGGTCGGGTGTTTCCGCCCCAAGATCGAGCAGCTGACCGAGCTCGGCACGGGCGAGATGGGCTTCATCACCGCGCAGATCAAAGAGGTCGCGCAGACGCGCGTCGGCGACACGATCACCGATGCGAAGCGGCCTGCGCTCGAGGCTCTGGCGGGCTTCAAGGAAGTCCAGCCGGTGGTGTTCTGCGGGATGTTCCCGGTCGATGCCGCCGAGTTTGAGAAGCTGCGCGAGAGCATCAGCAAGCTGCGGCTGAACGACGCGAGCTTCTCGTTCGAGATGGAGACGTCGGCGGCATTGGGCTTCGGCTTCCGCTGCGGGTTCCTGGGGCTGCTGCATCTGGAGATCATCCAGGAGCGCCTGACGCGCGAATATGACCTTGACCTGATCACGACCGCGCCGTCGGTGGTGTACGAGATCGAGCTGACGCACCCCGATCCTGCGGGCACGACGCAAATCGAGTTGCACAACCCCGCCGACATGCCCGAGCCCAACAAGATCGCGACGATTAGCGAGCCCTGGATCGAGGCGACGATCTACGTCCCCGACGAATATCTCGGCAGCGTGCTCAAGCTGTGCCAAGATCGCCGCGGCATCCAGAAGAACCTGACCTATGTCGGCGGCCGCGCGCAGGCGACCTACGAGCTGCCGCTCAACGAAGTGGTGTTCGATTTTTACGACCGGCTTAAGTCGATGTCGAAGGGCTATGCCAGCTTCGATTATCACCAGATCGGCTATCGCGAGGGGGATCTCGTCAAGATGGGAATCCTCGTCAACGAGGAGCCGGTCGACGCGCTGAGCATGATCGTTCACCGCGGCACCGCCGAAGTGCGCGGACGCGGCATGGTCGAGCGGTTGAAGGACCTGATCCCGCGGCATCTGTTCAAGATCCCGATCCAGGCAGCGATCGGCGGCAAGGTCATCGCGCGCGAGACAATCAGCGCGATGCGCAAGGATGTGACCGCGAAATGCTATGGCGGCGACGCGACCCGCAAGAAGAAGCTTCTGGAAAAGCAGAAGAAGGGCAAAGCAAAGATGCGCGAGTATGGCTCGGTCAGCATCCCGCAGGAAGCGTTCATCGCCGCGCTGCGGATGGGCGACGACGGTTAACGCTCTAGGGTCGGGCTCGCCCTTATCCCCTATTACCGTCATCCCCGCCGAGGCGGGGAGCCATACTGGCTGGCTTCCGATGCTACCACCGTCGTTGCGCGAGAGGATTCCTGCCTGCGCGAGGCCTCCGCATGAGAGCATCGGCGGTTTGATCGTCACCCCGCGCCCCAAAGCTGCCGTCATGCTGAACTCGTTTCAGCATCCACCGCGCAACAATCATCGTCCGGGCTTGTGGAGGGCTGGATCCTGAAACGAGTTCAGGATGACGGACGATTTTGCAGATCGCTCGCCTCCGCGGGAATGACGGCGTTGGGCGGCACGTCCAAACGCCAAAAACCCCGACCGAGGCCGGGGTTCTGGTAGCGTCAAACGATATGCCGAAGCGCTCAGTTGCCCTGCGGCACCGCTCCACCCGGGGCACCACCCGGCGCACCCGGCATCGCGCCCGGCGGCATCCCACCCGGCGCACCGCCGCCCTGCATCATCTGCTGCTGCATCATCTGCTGCTGCTGAAGCTGCTGGACCGCCGCCTTGGACAGGAAATCGAGCATCTCGATGTCGAACACCAGCGTCGAATGCGCCGGCATCCCCGGACGTGCGGTGTCGCCGTAAGCGAGGCTTGGCTTGATCCACACGCGATATTTGCCGCCCTTGGGGATCAGCGTCAGCGCTTCCTCGAACCCGGGGACGACCTGATGCTCGCCGAGCGGCACCGGGAACGGGCGCTGGCTCTTGTCGAACACCGTACCGTCAACGAACTTGCCCTCGTAATTGACAAGCGCGACGTCCTGGTCTGTCGGCGGGGCACCGGTGCCGGGGGTCAGCACCTGATATTGCAGCCCCGACGGCGTCTGCTTTACACCCTCGGTCTGCGCATTGTGCGCAAGGAACGTGGCGGCCGGGTCGACCGGGGTCTGCACGGCAAGTGCCGCTGCACCGACCGCGGCGACCGCGATTCCGGCCCACAGATACACCAGCACACGCCGCTTGACGGGCTTCAGCGGAACAGCGGTGATCGACATGGGCGCTCCCAGATGGGCGGTCAGTTCAGGAGAAAAGAAGCTGGCAGGTCATCGCGACCCGCCCGAAGTCACGGTCTTACCGTGCTCCGTCACGCTCCAGGCGCTTGCGCTCGAGCTTGCGGGCGCGGCGAACGGCGGCTGCACGCTCGCGGGCGCGCTTCTCGCTCGGCTTTTCGTAGTGGCGGCGCAACTTCATTTCGCGATAAACGCCTTCGCGCTGCAGCTTCTTCTTGAGCGCGCGCAGCGCTTGGTCGACGTTGTTGTCGCGAACGATGATTTGCATAAACCCGAACAGCTCCGAATCGATAGAAAAGCGCCGCCGCGAACCGAGGGTCCGCGTCGCAAGGCGTGCGCCCTACACGGCTGGGTCGTAAGTTTCAACCCGCAGCACAGCTTTTACGTGACTTGCCCGCCCCGCTCTCGCTAAGCGAACGACATGACCGGAACACCCCTTACACTGTATAATAGCCTGACGCGCGCGTTGGAGACGTTCACCCCGATCGATCCGCATGTCGTGCGGATCTACACCTGCGGACCGACCGTCTATAACTATCAGCACATCGGCAACATGCGCGCATTCCTGTTCGCGGACACGCTCGGGCGCGTGATCCGTTGGAAAGGCTGGCCGACCAAGCATGTCATCAACATCACCGACGTCGGCCATCTGACGAGCGACGCGGATGCGGGCGACGACAAGATGGAAAAGGCCGCCGCCGCACAGGCCAAGTCGATCTGGGAGATCGCCGCGCATTATACGGCCGCGTTCAAGGAGGACGTCGCGCGGCTCAACATCGAGCCGCCGGCCGAATGGACCGTCGCGACCGACCATATCAGCGAGATGATCCACTTCGCACAGCGGATCCAGCTCGATTGCTATCTAATCGACGGCGGACTGTATTTCGACACCAGCAAGGTGCCGCATTACGGCGCGCTCGCGCGGAGCAACACCGAGGCGGGCGAAAGCCGGATCGATCCGGTGTCGGGCAAGCGCAATGCCGCCGACTTCGCGATCTGGCGACGGTCGCCGCCGGGCGAGCAGCGCCAGATGGAGTGGGATTCGCCTTGGGGCCGCGGCGCGCCGGGGTGGCATCTCGAATGCTCGGTGATGAGCCTCAAGCACCTCGGGCATCCGTTCGACATCCATACCGGCGGGATCGACCACCGCGAGATCCACCACCCCAACGAGATCGCGCAGAACCAGGCGTTCTGCGGGTGTGAGGACAGTGGTGCGCGGATCTGGATGCACAACAACTTCCTGGTGGACCGCGGCGGCAAGATGTCCAAGTCGACGGGTCAGTTTCTGCGGCTCCAGACACTCGTTGATGCCGGGTTCCACCCGCTAGCCTATCGGCTGATGTGCCTGCAGGCGCAGTATCGCAGCGAGCTCGAGTTCACCTGGGACAATCTCGCCGCGGCACTCACTCGACTCAAGCGACTGGTGATCGCGCTCGATGCGTTGCGCGGGCGCGATGACGGGACGATCAAGGGCGATGCCGAGCCGTATCTCGCGCGGCTTGAGGAGGCGGTGGCGGACGATCTCAACACGCCGCGCGCGCTGATCGTGCTCGACGAGCTGATCGCGGACAAGAAGCTGTCGCCTGCGGTGCGGATCGGCGCGATTGCGGATTTCGACGCGGTCCTGGGCTTGCGGCTCGCGGATTTGACGCGCGCCGAGCTGCGGTTGCGGCCGTTGGATGCGACGATCGACGAAGCGACGATCGTCGCGCGGATCGCCGACCGCAAACAGGCGCGGATCGACAAGGACTTCGCCGCGTCCGACGCGATCCGCGACGAGTTGGCGGCGGCGGGGGTAGAGGTGATGGACGGCGATGCGCTGGGATGGGACTGGAAGCTGACGGTTTCCTGACGGGCGTTTGTCAAGCGATGACCCCGCCCTGTTCCATCCGTCATTCCCGCGCAGCCGAGACCTCCGCGAAATCATAGGTGTTCTCCCGCGAAGGCGGGAGTCCAGGAGTCGCGATAACTGTAAGCCGTTGTTCTGCTTGGCACTGGATTCCCGCCTGCGCGGGAAAACAGCAAATGGCGGGACCGCAACCCAACTCTCGCAGAAGTCTCGCCTTCGCGGAGATGACGGGTGAGGGCGCGCGATGCGTTACGCCCCTTCAGAAACGAACGGAGAACACCCCCCTTCCCTTCGGCTCGCCGCTTGCTAAGCTGCCGCACCACAACCGGGGGGACGTGACGATGCAAGGCAAGATCTTGGGGTTCGACCCCGGTAGCGGCGAAGGCATGATCAGCGGCGAGGACGGTCGCCGCTATGCGTTCGGCCCCACCGAATGGCGGCACCGCAGCGCGCCGCAGAGCGGGCAACGCGTCGACTTCGATGCGCAGGACGGTCGCGCGGCCGGCATCTACGTCACCGGCGGCGGCGCGATGGCGGCGGACAAGAACCGCTTCGTCGCCGCCTTGCTCGCCTTCTTCCTCGGCACGCTCGGGCTCCACAAATTCTATCTCGGGCGGATCAAGGCCGGGATCATCATGCTGTGCGTCGCGGTGTTCGGGTCGATCCTGTTCGGCGTACCAACCGCGATCATCGCGATCATCGCGCTGATCGAATGCATCATCTATCTGGTCACGCCGGACGAAGCGTTCGAACGCAAATATGTCGAGGGCGATACCGCCTGGTTCTGACCCCGCCTGATGGAGCCATTGATGAAAGTCGTTCTGCCCGCGCTCACCCGTGCCCTGCTCGAACCGCAATTGCCGGACGGGCTGGACCTGGTGTGGGTGACCACGCGGGAGGAGGCGACCGCGGCGATGGCGGACGCGGACATCGGCTGGGTCGACCTGTATCCGCACGGGCTGACCGGCGAGGCGGTTGCCGCCGCGCGCAAGCTGCGCTGGCTGTTCACCGCGATCGCCGGGATCGAGTCGCTCGATCTCGCCGCCTTGCGCGCGATGGGCACCGTCGTCACCAACGGCGCCGGGATCAATGCGATTGCGGTGGCGGAATATGCGGTGATGGGCGTGCTCGTCGCGGCCAAGCGTTATGACGAAGTGGTACGGATCGCCGACCGCCGCGCATGGCCCGATTATGCACCGGGGCGGCAGGAACTGTACGAAACCAGCGCGCTGATCGTCGGCTATGGCGCAATCGGACGACTGATCGGCGAACGGCTCGCGGCATTCGGGGTCGACGTGACGGGCGTCACCCGCTCGGGCCGCGACGGGACACTGACGCCGGATGCGTGGAAGCCGCGGCTCGCCGAGTTCGATTGGGTAATCCTAGCGGCGCCCTCGACCGGCGATACCCGCGCCGTGATCGGCGCGCCCGAACTCGCGGCGATGAAAGCGAGCGCATGGCTCGTCAACATTGCACGCGGTGACATGGTCGATCAGGACGCGCTGATCGTCGCGCTCGACCGCAAGACGATCGCGGGCGCATTCCTCGACACGGTCGACCCGGAACCGCTCCCGCCCGAGCATCCGCTGTGGACCGCCCCCAACGTGATCCATTCGATGCATCTCGCCGGTCGCAGCCAGACCAAGATGTTCCGTCGCGCCGCCGAGCTGTTCCTGCGCAACCTCGCGCGATTCCAGGCGGGGCAGCCGATGGAGAATGTGGTGGATCTCGACGCGGGGTATTGAGGGTGGCGGGCGCGTCGTGTGCGATGTTCGGTCGTTCACCGCCGCCAGACGCTACGTCGTCTAACCAACACCGCTTGGCGGGCCGGGGCACCCTCGGCCTTACGTGGACGTAGGCCGCAAAATCGCAACCGACCAAGGATGTGGAAAGCAAACATTGGCGGGAGGGCTGGAACTAATGGGCAGCGGACAGGCGGCTCTCAGAAACGGAAGGGCGGATAGAAGTCGTCGCCGTGGACACCTGCAAGGCGCGTCGCTAAACCGTCCCAATGCTCAAACGCAAGGTGCCGCTTCAGATCGCGAAAGTCGCCGCCGGTCTTTGCACCTACGGGGTGGTATCACTTTCACTCGGCGCGACGCAAATTGCTGGTTCGATGGGAGTGCATTTCCCTGACCAGCCTAACTGGATTTTTGCAATTATCGTAATACCGGTTTTTGCGATCAGCATGACCATCTGGGCAAGTTTACATGAGGGCCGCCAGTGGGCGCTCGCTATGGCGGCTTACTTTAGCGTCATAGCAAGCCCGTTGCTCTGGATTGTAGTCACGCGCTCGTGATTCAAAGTGGCGGTCTCTGGAATAGGTCGTTACCGCTCTAAACAACTCATATTGGGCGTTTTCGGCTCGTTTGCTTCTACGCCCAAAAGGTGCTCGTAGGCTTTGAGGAACGGTCACCGCGCTTGCAGTGCCTGAACGTCACGACCTGGCGGTAAGCAGACGTTTCAGTCTAATCCTCAGCATCCATAATCGGCTGCCGATTCAGCAAGCGGCGAACGGTGTGCATGCCGATAAAGCTGAACAGGATAATTCCATAGCTTCCACCGAGAAGCACGGCTGCCGCGATCAGCACCGTGGACCAGAACTGGGTCACTTCGACGCCTACCAAGCGAACGATGAAGGCGGCAGCTACCATGTAGAGAAACGCGAGTATGATGCCGCTACCTAAGAAGTAGCCCCGCAAGCGGCGACGAGCGCGTTTCAGGCGCGCAGCTTTCATTGTCATCGTCGAGAGGATGCCAGCCCGGTGCGATGTCCGCAACTGGGCCAAGGCCGTCATCCGCATTAGCGATCGGACCGCCTACCCCGCCTCCGCCGGATCGAAGAAGAACCAGTGTTCGTGGATCTTGCCGTCAAGAATGCGCACGGCATCCGCGCCACTGACGGTGATCTGCCCCGGAGGCCCGCCGTGCCAGCGCGTGACCGCCATACCGTGATGGCCAAGCGTCGGACCGGTGACCGCGAACCGGAAATCGGGCGGCATGTCGGCAAGGACACCGGCAACGGTATCGGAGATGGCCGCATGTCCGGTGATCGACCGTTCGGGTTCGTAGATGCGCGCCTCGGGGTGATAGATCTCCGCCAGCGCAGCCAGCCGTTTGTCGCCGTCATGCTCGTTCCAGACCCGTTCGATGCTCGCTTCGAGCAGGCCGGTCGCGATCGCGTCGTTCATGTCGGATTCCCGTATCTGTCCGGCAACGCTGCCGAGGGGGTGCCACCAAAACGCCTAGCCAGGACAAGATATCAGATCAGCCAGGGCGGCGGCAAATCGCCATCAGCGGCCCGCAGCACACATGACGGCCTACAAATTACCCAGCAAGGGAAAATCCCGGTTGCACCCCTTACCCAGCCTGGGTAATAACCTTTGCATGACAACGATGGCCGGCCTCAAGATCAAACGCTTCCGCGAAGAACGGGGCCTCACCCGGGCTGCGTTCGGGGCGTGGTATGGCGCGCCGGGCTCGACCGTTCAGGGCTGGGAAGAGGATGGCAAGCGCGCCAGCGGCCCGGTGGTCAACCAGATCGCCGCCAACGCCATCGCGGCACACGCCGACTGGTATGTACAGATTCGTATGGAGAACGACATGAGCAGCTGGGCCCCCGATAGCTGGACCCGCGCCGACGCGCGCCAGATGCCGCATTATGAGGATTCCGCCGCGCTCGACGCCGCGACGACGCAGCTCAGCTCCTTCCCCCCGCTCGTCTTCGCGGGCGAGGCACGCAACCTGACTGCCGATCTCGCGCGCGTCGCCGAGGGCAAGGCGTTCCTGCTGCAAGGCGGCGACTGCGCCGAGAGTTTCGCCGAGCATAGCGCGAACAACATCCGCGATACGTTCCGCGTCATCCTGCAGATGGCGGTCGTGCTGACCTTCGCCTCCAAGCTGCCGACGGTGAAGCTCGGCCGGATGGCGGGGCAGTTCGCCAAGCCGCGTTCGGCCGACACCGAGACGATCGGCGACGTCACCCTGCCCGCCTACCGCGGCGACATCGTCAACGACATCGCCTTCACCCCCGAAGGCCGCGCGAACGACCCGCAGCGAATGATCCGCGCGTACAGCCAGTCGGCGGCAACGCTCAACCTGCTCCGCGCGTTCGCGGGTGGTGGGTATGCCAACCTCCACCAGGTCCATCGCTGGACGCACGATTATATGGGCCGCAGCCCGTGGGCGAAGAAGTTCGCGGACGTCGCGGACCGGATCGGCGAGTCGCTCGATTTCATGGAAGCGTGCGGAATCAGCCCCGAAACCGTGCCACAATTGGCGCAAACCAGCTTCTATACCAGCCACGAAGCGTTGCTTCTGCGCTACGAACAGGCACTGACCCGACAGGATTCGCTGACCGGCGACTGGTATGACACCAGCGCGCATTTCCTGTGGATCGGCGACCGCACCCGCTTCGAGGGCAGCGCCCATGTCGAATATCTGCGCGGGATCGGCAATCCGATCGGGATGAAGTGCGGGCCCAGCCTAGAGCCCGATGCGCTGTTGCGGCTGCTCGACACGCTCAACCCGTCGCGCATTCCGGGACGGATGACGCTGATCACGCGCTATGGCCACGACAAGATCGAGGCGGGGCTGCCCAAGCTGGTCCGCGCAGTGCTGCGCGAGGGGCATCCGGTGGTGTGGAGCTGCGATCCGATGCACGGCAATACGGTCAAGGCCGCGACGGGCTACAAGACCCGTCCGTTCGACCGCATTTTGGCGGAGGTCCGCGGGTTCTTCGCGGTCCACCGCGCCGAGGGGTCGATCGCGGGTGGGATCCATGCCGAAATGACCGGGCAGAATGTCACGGAATGCACCGGTGGTGCGGTCGATGTGACCGAACAGTCGCTGGCCGATCGGTATCACACGCATTGCGATCCGCGGCTCAACGCCGGGCAGAGCCTGGAACTCGCTTTCCTGCTCGCGGAAATGCTCAACGTCGAAATGGCAGAACGGCGGCGCGCGGCGGCTTGAGCCGCCACGCGCCGGCCGGCTAAACTAGATCGCTGAACGACCCTGCAGCAGGCGAACGACCACGACGACGGCCGCGATGACGAGCAGGAGATGGATCAATCCGCCGCCGATGTGAACCGCAAGGCCGAGTGCCCAAAGCACCAGCAGGATGACGACGATGGTCCAAAGCATATAAAGTCCCTTTCCAAAACCGGCCCCTCGCCGGAATGGGCAACACGTCACCCATCGTTAGCGGAACGTAACGCTGCCGAACCGGTTCCACGCGATCCGCGGATAGCAGCGACTGGCCAAAACGCCTGTTGACGCGGCGCGAGCGTGTGCGTAAGGACGCACCTCCCGCGCACGGCCCCTTCGTCTAGCGGTTAGGACGACGCCCTCTCACGGCGTAAGCACGAGTTCGATTCTCGTAGGGGTCACCATCTCGCCACTAAGTGGTTGAGAGTGGCGGAATACCAAGAAAATCAATGCTTCGTAAGGCGCCTGGTGCTACAAAAGGGTGCTACAAATGGGACGTCGCATGTCGCATTCCGTCAAGCGCAGCAAATTGCATATCGAGCAATTTCGCATGGTCGTTCCGAAGGACGTCCGCGGGGTCATCGGCAAAACCGAATGGACGGAATCGCTTCGGACCACTGACCATCTGATAGCTTGCACAAAGCGCGCCAATCTGGTGGCCAGATACAATGCGGAGATCGCCGCAGCGCGAGAAGGGATCGCGGCAGCGCGAGCGGGGATCGCGGCGTCGCAAGCGGAGATCGCCCGCCAAGCGGAGGTTGATGCCGTAGCTCTGCTGGATCAAGCCTTTCAGCGGCTGGCCAAGGCGCGAGGCTCGATGGACCGCGCGATTCAATTGCAACTACAACTGCTGGCGAACCTAGTCGTGGATTCCTGGGCCGGAGCAGGACAGGACTTGGGTGAGCAGTGGTGGGGAGACTTCCTCGTCCGTGAGCCAGTCATTTCCGATGAACCCGTCCCTTCTCTCGATAACGAACACGAGCGCACGATCTATCGGCTGCGAGCCGCTCTGCTGGAGGGGCGCGGCATCGTCGACGGTCTCGTGCATCAAGAACTTGCTGCTATTCTCCTCGACCGGGGAGTGTATCATCCGCTCTGGTCGGTAGTCAGTTATATGCGCTCGCTGGAGCCCGACCTGCCTCTCGAACCCGACACACTCTATGAGGTCGTTGCCAAAGCTTATCTACGTCGACTGGTTGACCATCGGTTCGATAGCTGGCCGGAGAATGTCATCGAAGCACTGTCGCCGCTCGGTTGGGGTGCGGCTCCGGCAGAGCCTGCCAAACCGCAACCTGTCCCGATTGCCGTACCGCGACCTGTCCCGGTTGCCGTGGACAATCCTAGCCTCTCAGCGATGCGCCTGTTGGAAGGCCTGCAATACTGGATCAATCAGCGTCGTCCCCGCCAGTCGGCTGTGACCGAAGCTAGACGTGGTGTCGCCCGTTACATCGCCTTGTTCGGCGATGTCATCGTAGGCGACATCACCCGGGCGCAGGTGATCGAGTTCCGCAATCTCATCGCGGACATCCCGCCTCAAACCGAACTCGCCAAGCTCGCCGCTACCCGCTCCACACTACGCTCGGTGATCGATCAGGCGCGTCAGAAACGGAAGATCTGGGAGGCGACGCGTCGACCTCTGGCAAGCGGGTGGTGCGCGATCTGGGTGATCTGACCGCCGAGGCGCACCCCCCAAGTCGCGTGCAGATCCTGTCCCTCCATCGCACGCGAAGCACCGTCAGCCTGGCCGGGAACCACTGCTGACGATAGGAGAACCGCAGCAGCAACAGGCGCTGAAAGACGATTCGATCTAGAAGCGAAATTGCAAACCACCATAATATTGCGGCCCGCTGTCGCTAACTTCGGCGATGCTATCGCTGCCGCCTTTGACGAAGACGTCCTTGGTCCCTGAGACATTTAACGCCTGGAGCTTTATTCGCACACGTTCCGTCAGCTGATAGTGCGCGGAAAGGTTCAGATAGCCTGCCGCCAGAACGCTTCGGTTGGTACCTCCGTTGGGTTTCAGGTAGGAGGAACGGTACCTATAGCTCGCGCGCAGCGAAAGCCTAGCGCGCTCCCAATAGGCGGTGCCGCTGGCGACGTAGCGCGACAGTCCGGGCAGGTTTGCCGGGTCGACGTAATTCGCGAGCGCTGATGTGTCGGGATATTGGAAATTGGCATCGGCGACATTTAGCGAACCGGTCACGCCAAAGCCGCTCAACAGGCCCGGGGCCCAGGTCAGCGCATGCGAAGCGGACACCTCGACGCCATACAAGTGACGAATCTCTGGGTCATTGGCAGGCGCTATGAGGTTGACCGAATAATCGCGCAGCCCCGCAGACCGTCCATCGACGAACGTGTTCACGTCGATCACGGTCGGGATTGCCCCCACGCCCGAGATGACAGTTCCGCGCAACCATTTTCCATAGACGGCGGCGGAAAGAACGGTGTCGCGCGACGGGTAGAATTCCAGGCTGGCGTCCGCGTTCCACCCCCGCAGCGGCTTGAGCCCGGGGTTCCCGCTCGTCGCATTGAACGTGACCGTATCCGAACCGCCAAAACCGGCGGATGGATTGAGATTGATCCCCGCCCCGAAGGACTCGATCCCGGTTCTTGCCAAGGCTCTGTAGACAGCAAGCCGCAGCTTCGTCGTTCGCGAAAGATCAAACGCAACGTTGGCACTAGGGAGCCAGTACCGGTACGCGCCGCCCAGCGTATCGGTTGAAATCGCACCGGTCGGATCAGCTGCAACCGTATAATTGTCGGCCGCGGAATCAATTGTCACTACGAAGGGCAGCCGGTAGCCGATGGAAGTAACCGAGGTCTCGACGTAGCGGACGCCAAGGTTCCCGCTGAACGGCGTTGATGCGAACGAACCCGCAAAGCTCGCCATGGCGTACAGAGCGGTGATCCGCTCACGGACATTTATATCGCTCGGGTCGCGCCGGTCGTTTGGAAAGGGCAACGCGCCGTCGCTGCCGGCGAATGCTCTGAACAAACAGGCATTGTCGAAGGTCGCCCACTCCTTGGGAGCATCGGTCGCCGGGAAATAGCGCGAAGAGGGAAAAGGCGTGCGACAGGCCAGATTGGCGTCGTTGATAATCTCGGCGACCGATCGACCGCCGGACGGCACGAGCGTATTCAGATCACTGTTCGCGTTTTGCGCCAGGGTTCGGCGCTGTTCGGAGTAACGTGCGCCCACCTTCATGGAGCGAAGAAAGCCATCCAGTGCGCGTTCCACATCAAATCTGGCTGCATAGATGTCGTCGCGACGGTCGGTCGCGAGCCGGTTCCGAGCGTAGACGGCGGTTGCTGCGGTGTTGCCGAAATTGGCTGGATCGGTCACGTCAAAGCTATCGAACGTGATGGCCGGAACGAAAGGGCTGTTGCGGTAATCGAGCGTGTAGCCGACGCGCGTGTTCGAGCGCATGCGCGTTTGCCGCTGGGTCTCGGTGCGATGCGATTTGGAAAGGCTGAAATCGCCTTCGACTGTCCAGCGGCCCGGGGTCCACCGTGTGGTTGCCCCAACCCCCAAATATGTCTCGTCTCGCTGTCGCCGCTCGAGCTGGTCCTCCAGAAAAGAATTACCGGAATAAGCGATCAACGCGCCCTTCGACCAGCCGTTGGTGCCATCACCAACGAGGATCGGCGAGACGCCGCGCAGACCCTCGGTTATCTGAAGGACGTTTCGATCCTCGGTGGACTGCCGGCGGGAATATTGCGCGTCTACGGTGATATCCAGATTGGACGCCGGTCTCCATTCCAGCGTACCAAAGGCTGCATTTCTAAGCTCGTGTGTTGCTTGCTCGCGAAAACTCCTGGACTGGGTCGCGTAATAGACTTGCCCGACCTTTTCGCGGATGCCTGACCGCGCCGCAGACGCGTTCGCGCAATTCGCGCTCGCACCTGCAGCGGACAGCTGCGAAGCCGTCCCGCGGACGAGCGTACCGTTGGAAGCAGAGGTCGTGCACGGCACAAAGTTCGCGTTGCCGTTGTAATAGTCCTCTGGCGCGGCACTATCCTGCCGCCGCAACCCGATCGAAATGCCGATGTCACCGACCGCGGTCTGGAACTGGTCGAGATAGGTGACATAGGCTCTGTAGCCGACACCGTTTCGGCCGCGGATCGCGTCATCCTTCGGAAAGTCGGAACCCAGTATCTCACCCGTCAGACGCGCGCGTTTCGCGTCCAATGGGCGGGCGGTGCGAAGGTCGATG
Organism: Sphingomonas sp. PsM26; assembly: GCA_030433805.1. Classification (GTDB taxonomy): domain Bacteria; phylum Pseudomonadota; class Alphaproteobacteria; order Sphingomonadales; family Sphingomonadaceae; genus Sphingomonas. Next base: position 194,606 of record JARUXA010000003.1, read on the forward strand.
ACGCCTCCGATCCCGCCCTCCAAAAAGTCTGCCTGCTGAGTCTTGTAGACCATGACCGCGCTGATCAGCTCGGACGGAAATTGCTGGAAGCTTACGGAACGATCGACACCAGCCGCCGATGCCTCCCGCCCGTTGATGGTCATGAAATTGAGCGTGGGTCCGAGCCCCCGCACCGAGGGGTCGTTCGCATTGCCCTTGAAGCGATCGGCCGTCACGCCCGGAATGCGCTCCAGCGTATCCGCCACGGAATTGTCGGGAAGAGCACCGATTTCGTCGTCGACGATGCCATCGGCGATGACGGTCGCCCGCCGCTTTACATCGATGGAGTTGCGCTGCTCCTGCCGTGCACCCGTCACGACGATGTCGCCCGAAGCGTTTGCGCCGTCGGTCGACGATATCGATCGGTCGAGCGCCTGCGCGTTCGCACCGCCCACAACGAGCCTTGCGAAGACCAGACAGCTCAGGCTGTTGGAAAAAAGTCGCGCGACAGCGGCCACCCGACACCCTTCCCCCGTCAGCTCCCTAGTGTGTTAAATTAGCACGGTCGGGCTACCCCGACACCACCCTCTCGGGTGGACGGCAACGGTGGCCTTTGGACCCAGAATCCCCGCACTCAATACTGGAGTTTGGGTTGGCTACCACGAAAGGTCGCTCGAAGTGGGACCACACGGCGGAACCGCAAATCCGCAGGCTTCAGTGGATTGCGGCAATCGGCTCGAATTGCCACCAGCTCGGAGGACTGCGGCAGAAAACCTAGGTCGACCCGATATTCCGGATCGCAGCTGCGAACTCCGCCACAGCGTCCTCGTATCTCGCGGCACCAACGTCGAACACCCATTGGCGCACCGAACTCTCGCGTGCGAGTGCCTCGTCTCGCAGCCACCCCCGTTTGGCAATCGCGCTTGTCAGCGCCTCTATCATCTTTGCAACAGCGCCCGCAGTCTGTGCTCCGGACAGGCCGCTATCGAGCATGCCAGGCGCGAAGGCGACGCTGGTTACTCGCATCAGAACAGCCAAAGCGTAGGAGGTCGATACTGCGCCAGCCATCACGTCAGTCGACCAATCGTCAGGATCGCCGAGGCCAACGACGAGAACCGCAGCGGCCCCTACCGCATCCGGCGGACGATCGATCAACAGGATTTCCCCCCGTTTCGCCTCAAAAACACCATTCGCGCGCGCGACGAGGAGCCTTCCGGAAAGCGCGGCATCAAGATGGGCAAGGCCGCCACCGGGCCGATCGCCCCGCGCTTCACGCGTAAACATGCAGGCGCACGAGAGGTCCACCGTCGCGGCAACGCCGTCCCAGGCCGCCACCTCGATGCCAACGCCCAGATGGTCGCCAACGGATCTATGCTTCGTCATCGCTAATTCCCACCCAACTGCGGCATCATAGCCTCCGACGCCGCGATCAGTCCGCCCACGTGCCCTCCTGCAACAGCGATCTGCACCGCGTCAGCGCCGATGGAGCAGGCTTCGCACCTGCAATGCTACGGCCAGCAGCGACAGGACGACACCGAGTAGCGACACTGCTTGCCATCCCCCGAAACCCCAGACAGCAGTGGCCGCTGCCGAACCGGCGGCACCCCCGAGGAACATCGCTCCCATGAAAATCGTGTTCAACCGCGCGCGTGCTTCCGGGCGAAGCGCGTATACGACATGCTGGTTGGAAACGAGGGCACTCTGGACCGCGAAGTCGAGAACGATCACGCCTACGACAAGGCCCGGCAAGCTCAGCCAGAGACCGAAGATCGCCCACGAAACCAAGGTCAGCAACGCGCCGAACGCAATCACGCCGTGCGGGCCGCGCTTGTCCGCAAAGCGACCGGCGATGGGCGCCGCCAGAATACCGACTGCGCCCACGACGCCAAACAAGCCGGCGACATCGGCTCCAAGACCAAAGCGCGGTTCCTGCAGATGCAACGCGAGGATCGTCCAAAAGGCGGTGAAGGCGCCGAACAACAGGGCTTGGGTCACGGCCGCAATTCGTAGACCGGCGAATTCCATCCAAAGATGCCCAAGCGAGACGAGCAGGCCCCGGTAGGTCATGCGGCTGTCGGGTCGGCTGACCGGTAGCGTGACCAGCATGAGCGCCCCGGCACCGAGCGCCATCGGCACGCCAAGCCAGAACATCTCGCGCCAGCCGGCATGGGTTGCGACGAGTCCAGCAAGCGTCCGGCTGAGCAATATGCCACACAGGACGCCAGACATCACGGTCCCGACTGTGGCCCCCCGCTTCTCGGGCGAAGACAAATGCGCCGCAAATGGCACGATCTGTTGCGCGACGGTTGCTGCGACGCCGAGCAGGAGCGATGCCAGCAAGACGAGCCAGACGCTGGGCGCCAGCGCTGCCGCGACGAGCGCCACGGCGAGCACCGCGAACTGGATCACGATCATCCGCTTGCGCTCGACCAGGTCGCCGAGTGGCACGAGCAGGAACAGTCCTGCTGCGTAGCCGAACTGGGTCGCGGTCGGGATCAGGCCGGTCGCACGTCCGGGAAGGTCACGTTCCATCACGCCGAGCATCGGCTGGTTATAATAGATATTCGCGACCGCCACGCCCGCGGCGATCGCCATCGCAAACTTCATGCCGCCGCTGATCCCGGCCGGTTGTTCCGCGATTGCGGCGTGTTCTGCTTGCGTCGAGGTCGTCATGGCACGGCTCCTGCGGCGCACCGCACAGGTTGAACGGTTGGGCAGCGGCTGGCTCCCCGTCCCGGTTGCTTCAGGCAGTGCGCCAGGTGCGCCGCCATGCGAGTGGCGTTTCATTCAAGACGCGGCGGAAGAGGCGTGTGAGATGCGCCTGGTCGGTCATGCCGCATGCGCACGCAATGTGGCTGAGTGTGTCGTTCGTTTCGAGCATGAGCCGTTGCGCGCGAAGGATGCGTTGCCGAACAATGTAGCCGTGCGGCGTCTCGCCGGTGCTGGTCTTGAAGGCACGGCAGAAGTGGCCGGGGCTCAGTTCGGCAACGACTGCGAGATCGTCGATCAGGATGGTGCCGTCGAGTTCTTCCTCGACATAGGCGCGCACGCGCTTCAGTTGCCAGGGTGCCAGACCGCCCTTCGTCGCGTTGGCCGGTGCCGGCGCACTCTCGACCGGGGGGCGCTCGAGCGTGTCGGCGTTGCCCAAAAGCGTCGAGGCCTCGTCAAGACAGCGGCGCGTGAAAGAGGGATCGACCTCGATGGATCGGCGCGCCTGTCCGAGCAGGTCAAGGAGATAGGGCGGAAGCGCCTGCCTCGGTGTCGCGGCCTTTTGAATTACATTGAGCAGCATAGCGTGGTCCCCCAGCCGTGGATGGCGGGATCACTATCGAGCGGGTTGCCCCCGAATTGAATCGAACAGGGGTAGCGTCCGCACCCCATCAAAGGCCTGCGCACCCCAACCAAAAGTTCTAGGCGGTGGCTGGTCCGCTCCGCGCAGCCTCAGAGGTCGATGACGCCGCGCCGTGCTGCGATGGTCACTGCGTGCGTTCGGTCAGCAGCGCCGAGCTTGGAATAGATGATTTTCAGATACCCTTTGATCGTGTCTTCAGCGAGACCGAGCTTGGCCGCGATCTGCCTGTTGGAGTTGCCTGCCGCAGCGAGCGTCAAGACTTGCGACTCGCGTCCGGACAAGACGTCTTCGGCCAGGTGCAGGGCGATTTCGGTCGCGATTGCGGATGAAAGGTGTTTGGCGCCGCCGTGCACGGAGCGGATTGTCTCCAACAGCTCTTTTCGCATGCTGCTTTTTAACAAATATCCAACGGCTCCTGCCCGCAATGCGCGCATTGCCTGCGCGTCGCCGGAATAGGTGGTGAGCACGATGATCCGCGACGACGGGTGCACGCTCCGCAGCGTTTCGATCGCGGCGACACCGCCCATCCCGGGCATTTGCAGATCCATCAGGACGATATCGGGCTGATGGATTTGATAGAGCTCGATAGCTTGTTCGCCCGTTTCGGCTTCCGCTACGAGCTCGAGGTCGCCTTGGGTCTCGATGACGGCACATACGCCTTCGCGCAGGAGCGGATGATCGTCGACGACCATGATTCGAATGCGATCGGGCTTGGTCATGTTACGCGCATTCCATCTCCCCGGCGAAAACGGGCGAATATCTATTGTTCCCAAACCAGAGCGAACGCCATGCGGAATTCGTCTGCCAGAACGGCGGCCTCTGCAGGCGGCGCGACAAATGACCAGCGCTCGAGCCTTCCCGGCTGCGCGTTCAAGACATCGATGATGCCACGCAGGATCGCACGGGTGCTCGCAGCGGCTTCGAATCGTGTGCCGCCGGTCACCAGACGCGCCGGTGCAAAAGCTGCGTGCCCGCCACTCAGGCGAACCGCTTGGTTCGCCGCCGAACGCAGCGCTCGGCGGGTATGCGACGCGACGCTTCTCCCCGTCGGGCCTAGGCCGAGAAGCAGCACACCCTTTGCTTTGATCGGGGCAGGCGGTGACGAAAGAAATAGCGTCTCGCCCCACTTTCCAGCGAAGATTCCGTCCGCACGCAACCGTGCGATCGCGCCGTGCATCGCATGGTCGAGCCCCTCGACTGCGGCTGCAAGCTCAGCGCTGGCTGGGGTGCGCGAACAGATGCCGACGATCGCCAGATCCGCCGCAATCCTTGAAAGTTCACCGGCAACGACATCGAGTGCGGTGCCGCAGCATCGACCGATCGGCAGGATCGAATTAACGGGCACATGCCGATCATCCGACATCCGAGGCTCCTCCTGCGCGGCCCGTACCCCTCACGTTTTACTCTCCCCCCAACGACAGCCCCCCATGGGGTGACGTTTAAGTCATGGATGCCGGGTGCGCGTCTTGGACGTACATGACCTCTTCGCAGCGACGCCTGGAACCGAGACGTTCTCAGTCCCGTGAGGGCGCCACACCCGGCCAAAAACGCCGAGCCAAGCCCCACCGCTGCACCTCTCGAGGTTCGGAGCGGACGCCACCCCGGCGGCGACCACGGTGCGGCCAGATACGCCCCTATCCCGACGATCGCGTCGTCGCCTGCTGCCACGTTCTCCCAAACCGTTACCCGCGAGCAAATGAAACGAACGCACACCAGGGCCCCGATCCATGGGATCGCGACCCTGGGGCTCTTCCGGAGCGGGGCAGCGGGGGAGGAACTGCCCTGCAGCCGGGGGCGAGGCGTCCTAGCTCCGCAGGAAGGCAAGCAGATCGGCGTTGTACCGATCCTTGTGGGTAAAGGTCAGCGCATGTGGAGCGCCTTCGTAGACAAGGAATTGCGAGTGGGGGATCAGCCTGTGCGCGGCCGCGCCAGTAGGCGCGATCGGCACGACCTGGTCGGCCGCGCCGTGGACGATCAGCGTCGGCATGGTGAAGGCCGCCATGTCCGGTCGAAAATCGCTTTCCGAGAATGCACCGACGCAGTCATACGTGCCCTTGATGCCGCCCATCAAAGCGATCTGCAGCGTCTGCTTGAATACGCCTTGGGAAACGGCGCCCGGGTTCTGGTTGGTACCATAAAACAGCGCGTTGAAATCATCGAGAAACTGCGGACGATCGGCGAGCAGACCCTTTCGGATCCCGTCGAAAATCTCCGCCGGCGCGCCTTCGGGGTTGTCGTCCGCCTGGATGAAGTACGGGGTCACCGCTGAGGTCAGGCAAGCCTTCGCTACCCGCGCGCCCTTATACTTCGAGATGTAGCGCGCGACGTCGCCGCCACCCATCGAGAACCCGACAAGCGTTACCTCTGCGACGCCAGCTGCATCCAGGACCAAGGCAATATCGTCGGCAAAGGTATCATAGTCGTAGCCGTCCCACGGCTGGCTCGAACGACCGAACCCGCGGCGGTCATGCGCGATCACGCGGTAGCCGTTCATGCCGAAGAACATCATCTGCTGCTCCCACATGTCAGCGCTCAGTGGCCAGCCGTGACTGAAAAACACCGCCGGGCCGGTCCCCCAATCCTTGTAATAGATTTCCGTGCCGTCCTTGGCAGTTACATAGGGCATCGTTAAGGTCTCCAAGGATCGCGGGCAGCGCGACCTTCCACCTGCTTCATAAAGACTAGGCTCCCTCGGGAGATTGTATGGACGGCACCGATTTTGCGCGAACCGAACCTCAAGACATGACCACGCCACCAGCCCTCGAACCGAGCGCGATGGTCATCATTGTCGATGACGATCTGCTGGTGCGAACCGCGCTCGACAGCCTCTTTCGGTCGGTTGGGTTTGCAACACGGCTCTACGCAAGCGGTCGGGAGGCCCTCGCCGACTCACTCCCCGACATGGTATCGTGTGTCGTCACCGACGTGCGGATGCCGGAGATTGGCGGCTTCGAATTTCAGACCGCGTTGAATGCCCGCGGCGCCGAGATACCGGTGATCTTCATGACCGGGCATGGGGACATCCCGATGAGTGTTCGCGCCATGAAAGCCGGCGCGATCGACTTCTTAAGCAAGCCGTTTCGGGATCAGGATATGCTCGACGCTGTCGGCGCGGCAATCGAGCGAGCTCGCCTTCACCGCGAAGCAAGCCGCGGGAATGCCGAAGCAAAGACCCGCTACGAAACCCTCACGCCGCGCGAACGCGAGGTTATGGACGGCGTCGTAAGAGGCCTGCTCAACAAGCAGATTGCCGGCGAGCTTGGTATTGCGGAAATGACCGTGAAACTCCATCGACTGAGCTTGATGCGGAAAATGGGCGTGAAACGGGTTCCCGATCTTTTACGGCTTTCCGATCTGATTAAGGCCCCGGTGAACTACGACCGATCCTAAACCTTCGTTGGGGATCGCTAACGCCCGCACGTTCCCGTAACCGCTGTCGGATGGTATCCTTTTTCCGGGGGAGCGGCGTTTTGGGCAATCGCCTCATTGCTGTTGTCGATGATGATCCGCTCGTCCGTTCGGCGACAACAAGCTTGCTGCGATCGTTCGGTTATGATTGCCACGCCTTCGGTTCCGCCGAAGAGTATCTGCGCCACACCGGGTTCGCCTTTGATTGCGTTGTGAGCGACATTCAGATGTCTGGCATGTCCGGCGTCGAATTGGCGAACCTGCTGCACAAACAATCCATGGCGCCCCCTATCATCCTCATCACGGCCTATCCGGAAGCGCGCGCCGCCAATGCCAAGAATACCGGTGTGGTCGTGGAACTGCTCGAGAAGCCACTAGACGGCCAGGCGTTGCTGGGCGCCGTCCGAATGGCCATCGGCACCCCCGATCGCGCTGAGGGCGATTAGCGGAAGGGTCACTTCCGCGATGGCGCCACCGCCCGTGCCGTTGCGGCGCGAAATGGAGCCGTCATGCCGGTCGACGACCATTTTCGCGATAGAGAGACCGAGGCCCATTCCCGTTCGCTTGGTCGTGAAAAAACTGCCAAAGACCTTGCCGGCTTCTGCCGGATCCCAGCCTGGCCCCGCATCCGCGACCGTCACAACGGCCTGATCATCCTTCTGATCGAGCGTGAGCGTCACGATCCTGCGATCGGGCGGCGTATTCACCATCGCTTGGATGGCATTCGTGATAAGGTTGATAAGGACCTGTTTCAGGAGAATCCGATCGCCGTTGACCGTCAGCGTCTCCTCGGTCGCCGGGATGATCAGGATCCGAGCGCCATGCTCGGCGGCCTCTCGTCGCATCAGCGCAACCGTGGTTGCGATCAAACCTTCGAGCTCGATTTCGCAGAGCTCGATACGCGATTCTCCGACGAGCGCACGCACACGTTGCATCACCATTCGAGCGTGCTGAACGCCGAGGGTGAGTCCCGCCAGCGCGTCGCGCGCCTCGTTGAGGTTCGGCGGACTTCTGGTGAGCCACCGGCTGGCCGCGTCGGCATAACTCTGGATCGCGGACATCGGCTGATTGAGTTCGTGCGCGATCGACGCAGACATTGCTGCGACGGCACTTGTTCGATGGGAATCCGCAAGTTCCTCGCGGGTTCGCAAGATTTGGATCTCGAGCGCGCGGCGGTGGGAGACGTCGAGAATTGAGCCTGGGACCCGGTCTAACGACGCATCCGGGCCGAGACCGAATGCAACGATGACCTGCCGCGGCGCACCGTTCAGCGGCAGCACGATCGCCTCTGTCTGAAACAGTGCGCGCCGTTCGTCGATCGCCACGATGCATTCGGCGAAGCTATCGTCGGTTTCGGGCAAAAAACCGCTCAAATGGCTGAAGAAGTCCTGCTTGCTGGTCACGCCCATCATCGTCAGCGCGGTTGCGTTGACATCCGTGATCCGAACCGACCGCCGCATCTGGACCACGAACTTGGGATGCTCGGCGACATACCGCCGAATGTCGGTCACGCCGCTTTCCCGCAAGCGCGTCAATTCGGCGACGATCGGCGTGAAATCATGCTCCCAGATCGCAATCGCCAATGTATCGAAGACGATGCGAAAGCGCCGGTCGCTGCGCTCCTTCGAAGAATTTATCGACTGATTGCGCAGCAGGAGGAACGTCGTGACGAGCAGGACCGTCAAGCTGATCGCGAGGTGCGCCAGCGCAAGCGGCGGCGCCCCATGGCTCTCGAAGATACAGTAGCCGAGCATCGCCAGGGCTACGCAGATCATCGCCCAGGCAATGATCGCGGTCCTGCGCGCCGGTCCGCTGACGCTGGATCCGATCAGCAACACCAGCACATAGAGACTGGCGACGGCCAGATCATCCGTCGTGAACGCATCGAACCAGAAAATGAAGGCTGCCAGCACCGCAGCGAGTGCCGATCCCTTCTCCGGACCGCGCTGCGCGCGTCGACCTGGCGTCTGCCACGTAAACCCACGGATGAGCGGCTGAAATATCATGCATCCATTTTACCGGTCGTGGCGGATGGAGCAGCCCCCCAAAGCGTTGTCCGACACCACCCGATCGGGTATCCTGGCCTTGCCGTAAGGCTAATCTTCTCTGGCGCGATGCAAGCGCGCTATCTGCCCTCAGCCTGCGGAAACATCATCGTCGGCCCGTGGAACCGGAACCGCGAAACCGTTGAGCGTCATCGACACGAAGCAATAATGACCGACCAGATAGATGAGCTCATTCGCCCCGGCCTGCCCGAAGCGCGACACGGCCAACGCGTAGATGGGATCGGGCAGTACCCCGCCGCGCAGCAACGCCTTCGCAACGTCATGCGCGACGGCTTCAGCATCGTCGAGATCGTCCGGGCGTTCACCCGCCGCAAGCGTCGCCAGGCGCCGCTCGGACATGCCGTGCTTGCGCGCCGCGACCGCACCGTGCGCGTAGGTTTCATAGGCGGCGCCGAAATGCGCGCCGGTCACCAGGATCGCGATCTGGCGAGGACCGTCGGGAATGCGTCGGGCCTTCGTCATGGCTTGCGTCACGCTCCAGAAGGCCTCGCCAAGCTCTGGATCATGAAGCCATGCATTCCATGGGCCGAGCAACGCGCCGTCGTCACGGCGGGTGACGAAGGCATCATATTTCGACGCGACACCCGCGGTCATCGATTCGAACAGGGGCAGTTGCTCGGGGGTGACCTGGTCGGGAGCAATGGGGGGCAGTCGCATGCACATCTCCTTTGGCGCGACGCTAAACGCCCTTCGCGGCGTGCGATACGCGCACCAGGAGGTTTGCATCGCACCGATGCAAAGGATGTTTCGTTTCTACAAAATGGCTTTGGCCCGCCTCGCCCAAGGCCATAGCGATCGCGCCCGATAGGCGATGCGCGCCGGAACCCGCACATGGATCGTCGTCCCCCCTTCCGGTCGGCTCTCGATAAGAAGGCGCCCACCGAGCTGCTCTGCGCGCTCCCGCATCCCGAGCAGACCGAAGTGACCGTCGCGGCCGCCCGCCGCGATGATCGCCGGAGCGATACCGATCCCGTCGTCGCGAACGAAGATGTCGAGCGCGAGGGCACCGTGATCTAACTCGACAACGACGTTCCCGGCCCGCGCATGCTGTTCGACATTGGACAAGGCCTGACCGACGATCGCCACGAGTTCATCGACGACGGGCGCGCAAACGGGTCTGGTAGCGCCGCGAACACGCAGGTCCACGCTATCATATCCGAGTGCTGCGATGCGCTGCTCGATGTCACCCGGCTGGGCGGCGCGAAGATCTCTCACCCGTTCGCGACTCTCGACCATGACGTCGTCGCCACGCTCGAGCACCTTTTCGATCATCGTGCGAGCACGGGTGTCGCTCGGAATCACTTCGGCGACGGCCTGGAAACGGAGGATGAGACCCTGGACGCCTTGAAGGAGGGTGTCATGCAGTTCGCGCGCGATCCGTTCGCGCTCCTCGACGCGCGCCTCGACACGGTTGCGAACACGTTCCGCAATGCTGCGGGTCCGCCACCGCAGCAAAGCGAGCGCGATGGCCACGACCGCGAGGATGACGACGATCGTAAACCACCAGGTCTCAAAGAAGAACGGCGCGATCTCAAAGGAAACAGAGGCGCCTCTCCGGTTCCACACCCCGTCGCCATTCGCCGCGACAACCTCGAACGTGTAATGCCCCGGGCGAAGGTTGCTGTAGTAGGCGGCCCGCTGCAGGTCCGCGTTGGACCATCGCCGGTCCAACCCGATCAACCTGTACTGGAAGTGGTTGGCGCGGGGGTTGGTAAGGCTTAAAGCCGTGAATGCGATCGACAGGCGGCCCGTCCCGGCAGGAAGCCGGACGGTCGCGCCCGAGAAATCCACGGAGCGCTCGTCTGCCGTGAACGATCGGATCGCAACGGGCGGCGGAAGGTCGTTGCGGACGAGTCGTCGCGGATCGACCCATGCCAACCCCTGGTTCGTCACGAACCACAGCTTTCCGGCGGAATCGAGCGTGATGTCGTTTCGATCGTAGCCGGTCGCAGCGGCGTGCAGCCCGAGATCCTCCCCGATGGAGAAGGCGGACAGCTTCCGGCTCGGCGTGTCGAACGTCGCCATCAGCTCGGACGTGCTGATCCGCGCAATGCCCTTTGCCGAGATCACCCAGGTCGTTCCGTCGGCGAGCGGCTGGATCCCCGTGACGTTCGCGAAAAAGGGATGCGATCGGTCGTCGATCACGCGAAACGTTCGACCGTCGAACAGCGCGATCCCGTGCTCGCCGCCGATCAGCCAGCGATGTCCGTCGCGGACGAGTGTCTTCATGAAGCCGATCGGAATATCGCGGCCCTGCCACAGCGTGGTCACGCGACCGGCGTGCCATAACCGCAGTCCATTAAGCGCCCGATAGGACAAAAGGTCGCCCGGCGCGGGCGATCGCATCATCATCGCGTGCCCCAACGCCGTTAGCGGCCCGGAAACCTTGTCGATCTTCGTGCCGTGCAGATGGTAGAGGTCGAGCGCGCTTATCCACCAACCGCCAGCGCCATCGCTCGCGCAGGCAACCGGGGCTGCATCGTCCGGGCGGCGGATGTCGGTGCGCGTGACCGTCTTGCCGACCTTTTCGAAAATGCCGCGGCTCGTCAGGACCAGGACGTTTCCTTCACGTGCCGCACAGAAATCCGTGATCTGTCCCGGAAAGGTCAGCGCCAGCTCGGGATCCCTACCGTCCGGCTGAAGCATAAAAATACCGGTAGAGGTGCCAAAGTACAAAGGCCCGCCCGGTCGCGTCGGCACGAACGTCGTGATCGTTTGCGGGGCTTTGGTATAGAGATTGATGTCGGGTTCGGAGAGACGGTCCAGGCTGCGCTCGCCTCCGACCCAGATGTTACCTTCGCGGTCTTGATACAGCGATAGCGGGACGCCCGAGGTGATCCCCTGGAGCGTGTCGAACCGGATTCCTTCCGCCCTGCTGGCCGTCAACGCGCGCAGCGACGCCGCCTTGACCCGGATCAGTCCACTGTCCTGCCGGGTAACCCACAGGTCCCCGCCGCGATCCATCAGGATTTTCAGTCCGACCCAACTTTGTTTGATCGGCGGCAGCGGCAAGGCGGCGCCAACGCCGTCGACGCGATGGACGCTGTCTGTATCGATGATCCAGGCATCGCCGCGGGCATCTTTTTCGAGCCGACCGGATTGCGCCGTTGTACCCCGTTGTCGGGCGAGCTTTCCGAAGCGATCGCGCACATAGACTGAGGGAAAAGACGCCAGGAGCACAGTGCGGTCAGGCATTGGGAGAATATCGAGCAACCGCGCAGTCGGCATGTCGCGTCCACTCTCGAGCCAATGCCACTTTCCGCGCACGTAATATCGCAGAAAATTGCCCCGCAAGCTGGTTGAGTAGACCCAGATCGCGCCGTCTTCGTCCTGCGCGATGGTGGAAACGGCGCCGGTCGGGCTGCGATCGTTCGCCGACCGCAACTGACCGCGATGATATCTCGCGACCCCGCCATAATCGTACCCGACCCAGAGATCACCATCACGAGCAGCCAGAAGCGCCGTCACCTGCAGCGATCGCGCCGGATCGCGGTCTGCGGGTTCGATCCGCTCGAACGTGATGCCGTCGAACCGGTAGAGGCCGGTAGCGGATCCCAGCCACAGGAACCCGTCGCTGGTTTGCGCGATCGCCAGGATATTCGATGGAGCGCCCTCGTTGCTGGTCCAGCGCGCATGCCGCATGCGCTCGACCGGCGTGTCGGACGCATTGGCGACACCGCTTCCCACGATCGCGGTAAAGGCGATCAGCGCGATCACCTCCCTTAGCCAGGAGAGGACCAACCGAGTCAGTCTGGGCTTGCGGGTAGATTTCGGCACGACCCAGTTACCCCGAAACCGCAGTCGGATCATACGAGGAATCAAAGCCTGGCGAACTGGGCAGGCGCGTCGCCTCGGGATGCAGAGGAAGGTCCACCGTCCGGAGGGTCAGGCGCCATTTTCCTGTTCGCCCCATCCTTGAAGAAACTCGAGAAGCAGCGCGTTTACCAGCTCCGGACGCTCTTCATGCGGAAGATGGCCGCAGCGTTCGATCGGCACTGCCCGCAGGTTATCGGCCATCTCGCCCCAGACCTTGGGCATGTCGAACATTTCGCCGACGGCGCCGAAATTCGCCCCCCACAGCGCCAGCGTCGGACAGGCGATCTTGACGTCCGCATCCGCGAGGTCCTGCGCGACGTCCTCGGCATTGGCCCGGTAATCCGCCATCGCGCCGCGGACTGCGCCCGGCGCGCGATACGCGCGAACATAAGTGTCGAACGCCTCGCCGCTGATCGCCGCCGGGTCATAGGTCCAGTCCGAAAAAAACCAGCGGAGCCACGGTTCCTCTTTCCCCGCGATCAGCGTTTCGGGAAGGTCCGGGATCAGGTGGAAGAGGAAGAACCAATAGGCCTTGGCAATGCGCGCATCGAGATCGCGCGCCACGATACGCGTCGGGACATTGTCCATCACCACCAGCCGATCAACCCGATCGGGAAAATCCTTGGAAAAACGGGTGGCGACCCGCGCCCCACGGTCATGGCCGACGAGCGCGACCTTCTCGATCCCCAGCGTGTCGAGCAGCGCCGCGATGTCACGTGCCATAGTACGCTTGTCATAGCCCGAGGCCGGCTTTTCGGTCTCCCCATACCCGCGCAGATCGGGAACGATCAGGCGGTAGAGCTCGCCCAGCACCGGGATCTGGTGTCGCCAGGCATAATTGGTCTCGGGGAAGCCGTGGAGCAGCACGACCGGCGCCCCCTCCCCCGCGTCGGTGAAGTTCTGGCGAATGCCGTTGGCGCGGAGCGTATGATTCTCCAGACGGATCATGGCTGTATCCTGTTGAGGCTGTAATTCAGCGGAACCCATTCGAAGCTATCGCGCCCAGTGCGCCTGATATGTCCGATGCCCGGGAAGGAAATGTGTGCTCCGGCGACCCACCATCCCTTGGCCCCGGCGGCGGCAAGCGCGGTTTCGCGCGAGCCGACCGCGGACGCGGCGTCCGTGTCGTATTTGATGGCGATGTGCGGGTCCGGGATCTGCGCGGGCATCACGTGGACCGTGTCGCCCCAGACCAGCAGCGTCTGCCCACGGCTCTGCACGAGATACTGTCGATGCCCCGGCGTATGCCCCGGCGCTACGACGGGTGTGATGCCGGTCGTGAGGGGCGCCTCGCCCTCGAACGGCTTGAACCGTCCCGCGGCAATATAGGGTTTGAGCACCTGTTCGGCGCCATCGAACATCGGACCAAGGATCGCCGGCACCTTCGCGCGATTGGCATCGTCGAGCCAGAAGTCCGCTTCCGCCTTCGAGACGCGGACGATGGCACGCGGAAAAATTTTGTAGCCGCCGCGCATCAGACCGCCGACATGGTCGCGATGGAGATGCGTCAGATATATTTCATCGACCTGCTCCGGGCCGTAGCCAGCCGCTTTGAGGTTGGCGACGAGAAGGCCGCCGTCCCGTCCGTACAGGTCACCGGCACCGGTATCGATCAGCACAAGCTTGTCGGTCGTCTTGACGAGGAATGCCGTAATCATCCCTTCGACCGGAGACTTGAGATAGGCCTGGTCGAGGAGCCGCTGCATTTCTCCGGGTTTCGCGCCTACCGCGAGGCCGGTTGCATCGAACGGATGCGTGCCGTCGAGCAAGGCGATCACCTCAAAATCGCCAAGCTCGAACCGATAATAGCCCGGCGCCTGTTTCGGCGCGAAGACGGGCGGCGATGCTTGCTGCGCGGACGCTGCCGCGGAGACGACGCTGACGCCGACGAGGGCCAGCACCGCAAGCCCACTGGCGCGGCGCATCACTCGGCCGCCGCGACGGCCTTGACCGCCTCTTCGATCACCGTGGTGACCTGTTTGGGATGCGACAGGAGCGAGGCCATACGTTCTCATCCCTTGATGAAGGCCAGGATGTCGGGGTTGAGAATATCGCCGTTGATGGTGAGCATACCGTGCGACAGTCCTGGATAGATTTTCAGGCGATTGTTCGGGAGCAGCTTGGCCTGCAGCAGGGACGCATCCTTGAACGGGACGATCTGGTCATCGTCGCCCTGCAGGACCAGTGTCGGCACCTTGATCGCCTTCAGATCCTCGGTCTGGTCGGTCTCCGAGAAGGCCTTGATGCAGTCGTAATGCGCTTGCGCGCCGCCCATCATGCCCTGACGCCACCAATTCTGGCGCACGCCCTCGATCACCGACTTGCCCGGCCGGTTGAAGCCGTAGAACGGGATCGGGACCTGCCAGTAGAAGTCGGCGCGGTTGGCGGCGAGCTGCGTCCGGAAACCGTCGAACACCGAACGCGGCAGGCCGCCGGGATTGGATGGAGTCTGGATCATGATCGGCGGGACCGAGGCGACCAGCACGGCCTTGGCGACCTTGCCTTGCCCGAAGCGCGCGACGTAACGCGCCACCTCACCGCCACCCGTCGAATGGCCGATATGGATTGCGTCGCGAAGACCAAGCTTTTTCACGACCGCATCGACGTCGGCCGCATAGGTGTCCATGTCGTTGCCGGTCGTGGTCTGCGTCGAACGGCCGTGGCCGCGCCGATCCATGGCGATCACGCGGTAACCGTGTGACGAGAAATAGAGCATCTGCCCATCCCAGTCGTCGGCGCTGAGCGGCCAGCCGTGGTGGAAGAAGATCGGCTGCCCCCGCCCCCAGTCCTTGTAGTACAGACGCGAGCCGTCGGCCGCGGTCGCATACCCATCGCCGACGGGGCCGGAACTCGGCGTACCGCCTGTTGCCGCCTGCGCGGCGTCGGGCAAGGTTGTCGAAAGCGCTGCGGCCCCAACGGTGAGTCCGGCTCCGGCAAGGATGCCGCGACGGGTAAAGTCAGCACCCTGACCGTTCGAAGCGTCATGGTCATGCATAGTCGTCTCCTGTTCTTGAATTCGGAGACGGTCTGAAGCGTGCGCTTGCCGCGCGATTGTCGAAGCTGGCGGAAATTGGCACGAAACGAACGCGAAGCACGCGGTGTCGCTCGGCAATCGCGAGCGGTGTCCTGCCCGCACGAAAAGACCGGACAGTTGCCTGCCCGGTCTGCTCGTCCGGTCTCCGTGAAAGGATCAACGCCGCGCGTCGAGGCTCCAGGCACCGCCGCCCAGCGCGATGACATTGAGCAAGCCCCCGGCGATCGCCACGTTCTTGAAAAAGTGAATGAACTGGTTCTGGTCACCCAGCGCCGAGTGGAAAGCGAGCGCGGTCGCGATCGAAAAGACGGCGAGAATGGCCGCCACCAACCGCGTGCGGTAGCCGAGCACCAATGCGGCACCGCCGACCAGTTCAATTAGCAGCGCGATCGCAAGTGCAACCTGCGGAAGCGGAAGGCCTGCGGATTGAATGTACCCGATCGTCGCGGCGGGTGCCGCGACCTTCGACAGACCACTCAGGATGAAGATACCAGCGATCCCGATACGGCCGATGAGGGACAGCGCCGCGGCAGAATTCGTCGTCGGATTGGAAGCGTTGAACGGAACAGTTGCCATTGAAAGTCTCCAGTTGAAGGCGAACCCCTGTTCGCCGCTGACCGCACAGATGGCATCCTCGGATCTGTTCCAACAGTGGAACAAAGTCCTGCCTTTCGTTCGATAAATTAGTAATGCCGTAGCGTTCCGCTCGCCGGAACCTTCGTCGAAGGTTTCGACGTCCTTCGACGAGCACGGCCCCGGGCGCATCCCCCAAAACCGCCGCCGTTCGCATCACGATCGTCCAAGACTCCGCCAGTCTGCTCGATCAAAACACCCCCGACCAGCAAGACCGGCCAACGCGGCGCTGGCGCTTGAGAAAGCGCCGAGCGGACGCCCTTGCCGTCACCGAATTTGCCTTCACAAAACGGGAGATCCGCATGTCCATCACCGCCACCGCAACGCCCGGCAAGACGCTCATCGCGCCGAGCGATCACACGCTTATCCTTATCGATTTTCAGTCGCAAATGGCCTTCGCGACCAAATCGATCGATACGACCCTGCTGCGCAACAATGCCGCGCTCATCTCGCATGCGGCGAAGATCTTCGACGTCTCGACCATCCTCACCACGGTCGCCGAGGCATCGTTCTCCGGCCCGATGTTCTCCGAGATCACCGAGGTTTTTCCCGGCCAGAAGCTCTTCGACCGCACATCGATGAACACCTGGGAAGACGCCCCGGTGATCGAGGAGGTCAACCGGATCGCAAAGCAGCGGATCGTCCTTGCCGGCCTGTGGACCGGCGTCTGCATCGTCGGTCCCGCCGCGTCGGCAATCGACCAGGGGTTCGAGGTCTACTTCATCTCCGACGCGTGCGGCGACGTGTCGGACGAGGCGCATGAGCGCGCCTGCCAGCGCATGATCCAGCTTGGCGCGATCCCGCTGACGTCGGTCCAGTATCTGCTCGAGCTGCAGCGCGACTGGGGCCGCACCGACACGTACGATGCGGTCACCGGCGCGGCCAAGAAGCTCGCAGGTGCCTACGGTCTCGGCATCACCTACGCCAAGACCATGTTCGGCGCCTCGGAAGGCGGGCACTGAGGTCGTGCGGCCGTACCTTATCTCGCTCGCGGCGGGTGTGCTTGTCGGCGTGATCTACGCCTTGATCAAGGTACGGTCGCCGGCCCCGCCGACAATCGCATTGGTCGGGCTGGCGGGCATCCTCATCGGTGAACAGGCTGTCCCGCTCGTGAAGAGCCTGTGGTCGAGCAAGGAAAAGGCGGCGGAGATCCATGCCGCCTGCAACAACCATGTCTTCGGCAAGCTTCCCGCCAATACCGACACGGACGCGGCCGCGTGACGCTTAGCAGGCGTGACACTCTTCTCGGCGGCGCGGCGGTTACGCTCGCGCCGCTGCTCTCTGGAAATGCGAAAGCAGCCATGACCAGCACCGACCTGATCCTCGTCAACGCCAAGGTGACCACCCTCGACCGCGCTAACCCCGAGGCCGAGGCTGTCGCGATCCGCGACGGCAGGTTCCTCGCGGTCGGCAGCGAGAAGGACGTCCGCGCGGCTGCCGCGCCGAACGCGATCGTGATCGACGCTGCACGCCGGCGGCTGATCCCCGGCCTGATCGACAGCCACATGCACATCATCCGCGGCGGCCTGAACTACAATATGGAGCTGCGCTGGGACGGCGTGCCGAGCCTTTCCCAGGCGATGGCGATGCTGAAGACGCAGGTCGACAATACACCCGCGCCGCAATGGGTGCGCATCGTCGGGGGGTTCACCGAGCATCAGTTCGCCGAGAAGCGCCTGCCGACCATCGCCGAGCTGAACGCGGTCGCGCCCGACACACCCGTCTTCATCCTCCATCTCTACGATCGCGCCTTGCTCAACGCCGCCGCGCTGCGTGTGGTGGGCTATGGCAAGGACACGCCCAACCCGCCAGGCGGCGAAATCGTCCGCGATGCGGCGGGCAACCCGACCGGGCTGCTCCTCGCGCAGCCCAATGCGACGATCCTCTATTCGACGCTCGCCAAGGGGCCCAAACTTCCGCCCGAATATCAGCTCAACTCCACGCGCCACTTCATGCGCGAGATGAACGGGCTCGGCGTCACCGGCGTGATCGATGCCGGCGGCGGCTTCCAGAATTATCCCGATGATTACGCGATCGTCGAGAAGCTGCATGCGGATGGACAGCTGACGCTGCGCATAAGCTACAATCTGTTCACGCAAAAGCCGAAAGAGGAATTGGCCGACTTCGCGGGTTGGGTAAAACAGGTGTCGCCGGGGCACGGCGACGACAGCTACCGCCACAACGGCGCGGGCGAGATGCTGGTCTATTCCGCCGCCGACTTCGAGGATTTCCGGGTCGAGCGCCCGGACATGCCGGCCAGCATGGAAGGCGACCTCGAACCCGTCATTCGGCTGCTCGCCGAGCACAGATGGCCGTGGCGGTTGCACGCCACCTACGACCAGACGATCGACCGCGCGCTGGACGTCTACGAGAAGGTCCACCGCGATCTCCCGCTGACGGGCATCAACTGGTTCTTCGATCATGCCGAGACGATCAGCGATCGCAACATCGACCGGATCGCCGCGCTCGGCGGCGGCATCGCGGTGCAGCATCGCATGGCGTATCAGGGCGAGTATTTCGTCGAGCGCTACGGTGCGCGCGCAGCCGAGCGCACGCCGCCAATCGCCAAGATGATCGCGGCGGGTATCCCCGTCGGCGCGGGCACCGACGCGACCCGCGTTGCGTCCTACAACCCCTGGGTCTCGCTGAACTGGCTCGTCACGGGCAAGACCGTGGGCGGTCTCAGTCTGTATCCGGGCGCGAACCGCGTCAGTCGCGAGAAGGCGCTACGGATGTGGACGCACGAGAATACGTGGTTCTCGAACGAGGTCGGCAAAAAGGGTCAGATCAAGGTTGGCCAGCTCGCCGATCTGGCGCTTCTATCCGATGACTATTTCAGCGTGCCCGAAAGCGACATTCCGCATTTGCGATCCGTCCTGACGGTGCTGGGGGGCAAAGTGGTTTATGGCGAAGGCAATTTCAGCCCGCTCGCGCCTGAAATCCCGAAACCGATGCCCGACTGGTCTCCGGTCGCCACGTTCGGCGGATACCACCGCACCCCGGAAGCGGCTGCAAAACTCGCGAGCGCCTGCGGATGCGCCAGTGCATGCCAGGTTCACGGTCACGACCACGCAGCCGCACTTGGCCGCTCGGTTCCGACGCGCGACGTCCAGACCTTCTGGGGCGCGATGGGCTGCGGCTGCTGGGCAGTTTGAGAGAAATGGAAATGCAGATGTTGAAACGCTCGGCCCTACTCCTCGCCACGGCGCTGCTCGGTGCAGCGTCCTCCGTACCGGCAGCCGCGCGCGAGCCGACCGTATCGGCGGATTACGCGGTCGGCGCGCAATATGACACGACCCATGTCTATGTCGCCGTCGACGACTTCGATCGCTTCGTCGCCAGCCTCGTCGCGACCTTTGGCGGCACCACGTCGAAACAGGGCGTCTTCCAGGTCACGCCAACGCCGAGCCAGACGATGTCCCAGCTCGTGCTGACCCCGGTCGGCACGCTCTCGGTGTTCGGGTTCAAGACGCCGATCCCCTACCCCTTCGGCGGCGAACGGACCGGATATCTGGTCACCGACATGGATGCGGCAACGAACGCTGCCGTCAAGCACGGCGCAGCCCGGCTGGTGACGACCTTCCCGGACCCGATCGGCCGCGATGTCGTCGTCCAATGGCCGGGCGGCGTGAACATGCAGCTGTATTGGCACACCGCCAAGCCCAACTATCCGGCGCTCGCCCACGTCCCCGAGAACCGGGTCTACCTCACGCCCGATGTCGCTGATACGTTCGTGAAGCACTGGACCGCCTTCGCGCACGGCAAAGTCACGCGTGACGTGCCGAATGCAGCCGGCGCCGAGATCGGTCAGCCGGGCAAGTCCTATCGGCGGATCGAACTGACGTCCGGCTATGGCAAGATGCTGGTGATCGTCTCGGACGGTCAGCTGCCGTGGCCCTACGGCCGCGACATGACCGGCTACGAAGTCGACGATCTCGGCGCGACCCTGTCCAAGGCGCAGGCCGCCGGCGTCGGAACGCTCGTTCCCGCCCATAGCGAGGGGGGGCGCTCCTCCGCGCTCGTGCGCTTCCCCGGCGGCTACGTTGCCGAAATCCATAGTCGTGCCGGCTGACATGCTGCACCCGCTCGATCCCGCAAAGGAGCCGCGCTTCGTCGATACCATACTCGAGTGGCGGGCGACCTGGTTCCTGGCGCGCCTGGCGCTCGTCGGGGCCTATCTGCTTGGCGGCATCGTCAAGGCCAGCGACTGGCAAGCCGCAGTCGCGGAGCAAGCGCATTTCGGGATGCATCCGGCACCGCTTTGGGCCGCGATCACGATCGCGGTCGAACTGATCGGTCCGATCCTGATCCTTTGGGGCCGTCTGGTCTGGCTCGGCGCTGGAATGCTGGGGGTCTTCACACTGCTGGCAGCGTACACGGCCAACGCGTTCTGGACGATGCCGGCCGGGCAGGATCGCTTCATGGCGACCAACGCGTTCTTCGAGCATATCGGGCTAATCGGCGGGTTCGTGCTTGCGGCGCTGGTCGCCGAGCGCGAGCGACGGCGTGCGTAAGCTCGCGCTTGTCGGCCTTGTCGTTGCCTCCCCGGCGTTCGCGCAGGACCGTGAGCCCTGGCAACCGCCGACGCTGACCACGACCCGCTATGACGAGGATTGGTCGACGATGGCCGATCCGGCAGACCGGCCCGGGCGCTGGAGCGACGATCTCAAATACATCCCGATCACCGACGACGCCTATGCCACTGTCGCGGCGGAAATCCGCATCCGCAACGAGAGCTATCGCAACAATCTGTGGGGCGGAGCGGCGGCCCCCGATGACGGCTATCAATGGGTGCGCTTCGTGCCCAGCGTTGACCTTCATGCGGGACGCGTGCGGGCATTCGTCCAGCCGATTGCGGCCTATGCCATCGGCGTCGCGCCGTCCGCGAGTCCGATCGACCAGACGCGCGTCGATATGCTCCAAGCCTTTGCCGACCTTCGGCTTGGGGATGCCGGCACCGGATCGCCCGATGGCTTTGGCGTCACGCTGCGGGCCGGCCGCCAGATGATCAGCCTCGGGACCGAGCGACTGGTGGGAACGCGCTACGGCCCGAACGTTCCCCTCGCCTTCGACGGTGTCCGCGCCCTCGCGTCGCTCAACGGCGCAACCCTCAGTCTGTTCGCTGTACGCCCCGTCCAGCCGGGGCCATCGAGCTTTGACGATCGCCGTTCCCGCACCAAGACGCTGTGGGGTGCCTATCTCACGCGCCACGGTCTGGACCTTTACTATCTCGGCTATCACAACACGCAGGCGCGGTTCGGCGGTGTCGCTGGCGACGAAATGCGGCACAGCGTCGGTGCCCGCTGGTTCGGCAGTCGTGAGGGATGGCACTGGAATTCCGAGGGCATCTATCAATTTGGCCGTTTCACGAACCAGACCATCTCCGCCTGGAGCGTCGGGACCGAATTGGGGCACGCCTTTCAGGATCTCCCGGGGGCGCCTGACACGACGCTGCGCTTCAATGTCGTCAGCGGGGACCGGCACCGCGGCGACACGCAGCTGAACACGTTCAACGCCCTGTTCCCCAAGGGCAAGTATTTCGGCGAGCTGTCACCGGTCGGGCCATCCAATATCGTCTCGCTGAACCCGCGGGTTGCCGTCTCGGTGACGAAGACCGTGTCGGCGAGTTTGGCGGGAATGGCCTATTGGCGGTTCTCCCGAGCCGATGGGATCTACGATATTCCGGGCAATCTCATCCGCGCGCCCGGCACTGCGACGTCGCGCTTCATCGGCCGGGAAGTCGAAGCGACGCTCGCGTGGCAGGCGACGCCCGATCTCGAACTCTCGACCTCTGTCTCGCTGTTCGGTCCAGGCGGCTTCATCCGCCAGACGGGACCGGCGCGCACCATTGCTATGCTGGGCCTCGAGGCCAATTTCCGATTTTGAAGGAACGAACATGGCTCCTCCGTCTCCCACGCCGCCTGCATCTCCGTCTCCGCTGCCGGCTTTGCTGTTGCTGCTGTCCGCCATCACCGGGCTGGTCGACGCGGCCAGCGTCCTGGGCTTGGGCAAGGTCTTTACCGCCAACATGACCGGCAATGTCGTGTTCCTCGGTTTCGCCGCCGCGGGTACGCCCGGGTTTAACTGGTCGCTCTATGTCGTCGCCATCCTGGCTTTCATGGCGGGAGCGCTTGTCGCGGGGCGGCTGGCGCATGGCCATGTCGCTCGCCCCGTGCGCGGCTGGCTGATGCGTGCCGCTCTTCTCGAAACCCTGCTCCTTTGGGTCGCGGCGGCGATCGCTTTCGGGGTGGGGATCGCCGATCTGAGCATCGAACGAACCTATGCCATCATCGTCTTGACCGGCATCGCGATGGGATTTCGCAACGCGACGATCCGGCAGCTCAAGGTTCCCGACCTCACTACGACCGTGTTGACGCTGACGATCACGGGCCTCGCCGCGGATTCAACCCCCGCGGGGGGGAGCAATCCCAACTGGACCCGGCGAATTGCCGCGGTGGTGTCGATCTTCGCGGGTGCCGCGATCGGCGCATGGCTGGTACGCGCCTCCGGCCTGGCGGCCGCCCTGGCCGCAGCCGGCCTGTTGGGGCTGGTCGGCACCTTCGCCTGGAGCTGCCATCCGACGGCGGCCACCCCGATTTCGCGCTAGCACCACCCTTTCGGGTGGACCTCGACGACCCCATCGGGGCGCGCGCCAGGGGCGCTCAACCGCTAGGGTGCGGCTGCGGGCGGGTGGAGATTTGGAATGCCGATGTTGCAGGTGCGGGACGGTACCCGTCTGTATTTTAAGGATTGGGGAAGCGGGACACCGATCGTGTTCGCACATGGCTGGCCGCTCAACAGCGACATGTGGGAAAATCAGATGATGTTCCTCGCGTCGGAGGGGTATCGCGTGATCGCCCATGATCGTCGCGGCTTCGGCCGCTCCGACCAGCCGTGGGATGGATATGATCACGACACCTTCGCCGACGACCTCTCGGAGCTGATGGTCCATCTCGATCTCAGCGATGTGACCTTGGTCGGATACGCGATGGGTGGCGGCGAAGTGACCCGATATGTCGGCCGCCACGGTTCCGAGCGGGTGTCGCGCGTTATCCTGATCGGCTCGACCACACCGAAGCTGGGTCAAAGCGAAGACTATCCGCATGGCGTTCCCGAGCTGGTCTTCGATAATGTCCGAAGCGGTCTTCTTGCCGATCGTTCGGAGTTTCTGCGCGGATTTGCCCGGTTGTTTTTCGCGACCGGAGAAGACGAGAACGATGTGTCGGAAGGCAGTCTCGCGCACATCCACCAGATGGGACTGCAAGGCTCGCTCAAGGCCGGACACGATGCGGTGACCGCGTGCGCCACGACCGACTATCGCGACGACATCGAACGCTTCGACGTTCCCGTTCTGGTCATTCATGGAGAGAAGGACGCGTTCGTTCCCTTCACGGCGACCGCGCGACAAGCCGCAGAACTATTCCCCGACGCGATCCTGAAAGTCTACGAAGGCGCTCCGCACGGTATCCTCTTCACGCACAAGGACAGGCTCAACCAGGATATTCTGGAGTTCATGACCGCCTGAGACGACAGTGACCGACTTTGCCAATTTCCCATCTCCTGTAGCGGAGGCGCTGGAGCTCGCGCTCGGCCGGCTGGACGTGCGCAATGCTCATAGCCTTTTGGAGAGATACCAGGGCACCGGGCCCGCTGGGCCGCGTCGGGAAGATCTGGCGCGCAAGCTTCTCGCGGCAATCCGGCTGGTGTCGGGAAATTCTCGGGCGCTGTCGATTTTCGGTGTCGAAGAGGATGCGCTCCCCGTGCCGCTGTCAGGCATCTGGCCCTTCGCGCAAGCTGAGCAGTTGCGCTTGGCGCTGGTCGCGACACGAAGGCGGGGCGGCAGCTTCAGGACCGCGCTGCGGCTGCAGGCGGTCGATGGCCGCGCGATCCATGTCACCTTCGTCGCCTGGCGCGAAAAGGAGGACGAGGACACGTTGTCGTTCGGGCTGCTCGACATCACCGAGCAGATCGCGGCGCAGGACGAGCTTCTGCGGTTGCACGCCCAAATGGCCCATGCGGACCGGCTTTCCACGCTCGGCGTGATGACCGCGACGATCGCGCACGAGGTTCGTCAGCCGCTCGCGGCGATGATGACCTCGGCGCAGGCCGGGCTGCGCTGGTTGCGCCGGCAGCCGGCGGATCTTGCCCAAGTGGAAAGCTGCCTCGAGACTATCGCGCTCGGCGCGACCAAGGCCAATGACACCGTGGCAAAACTGCGCACAATGGCATCGAACCGGGACCACGACCTGGAACGCTGCGATGTCGGCGTGATCATCGAGGAAACGGCGGCATTCCTCCGGCAGGAGATTGCCAGTCGCCAGGCGTCGCTCTTGCTCGATATTGCGCCCGGGCTCCCGCCTGTGGCAGCCGACCGCGTTCAGCTGCGGCAGGTCCTCACCAACCTCATGGTCAACGCCGCCCAGGCGATGGCGGATGCGCAATGTTGGAGCAGAACGCTCAAGGTCAGGGCCCGCAGTAACGACGGCTTTGTCATCGTCGATGTAGAGGATAGCGGTCCGGGCGTCACGGAAAGGGATCGCGACAGGCTGTTCGAAGGCTTTTTCACGACCAAAGAGACTGGCTTGGGGCTGGGATTGCGCGTCTGCCGTGCGATCATCGTCGGTCACGGGGGAACGCTCGAACATCTGTCCAAAGCGAGTGCAGGTTCGATCTTCCGCTTCACGCTCCCTTATGGCGCCCAAGACACGGCATCGGCCGATGACATTTGAGTTGAGCCGCTATGAGGCGTCGATCGTAGTTGGTCGCGGCTCTTTCGATTTTACGCAATGAGCCCATTCGTCATCGACAAGGCCGGGTGGCGAAAGACCGAACGCGAGGTGTCACCGGCACATTATCGGTCGAGCGCTTTTACGATTCTCCGGTCGGGCACGAGCCAGAGCAGAAGAACGACGATGTATAACGCAAGCGCCAGCCAGCGGCTCACATAGGCCAACGGCACAGCCACGAGATAGAGGCCGATGCTGCCCAAGCCCTTTCGGTCCCCGCCGATCGCGCGCGCAACGGCTGAATCGGGCCCGTTACAGGCAATGATGGCGCGTTCGGTCAGTGCGTAGCCGACGGCTGCCATGCCCAGGACAATGCCATACCCGGCGGTTGCTCCGGACGAAAAGCCACTCTCGTCGAGCCACCGGATCACAAAGGGCACGAGGCTGAGCCAAAACAGCAGGAAGAGGTTCGCCCAGAGCACACGTCCGTCGATTCGATCGGTCGCATGGAGCATGTGGTGGTGATTGTTCCAGTAGAGCCCCACGTTCACGAAGCTGAGCACATAGGCCAGCAACACGGGCGCAATCCCTGCCAGGTCCCGCAAGCTGCCACCCTGCGGCACCTTGAGCTCCAGCACCATGATCGTGATGATGATCGCCACGACACCGTCGGTGAAGGCTTCCAGCCGCCCCGTGTCCATCCCGCGCGGCCTCACAGGTCGCGTGCCCCGGCGAGATCGACATCGCCCAGCGCGCGATCGACGAACTCACGGATCAGCCAGGACGCCGCTGGCCCGGGAGGGCGGTCACGCCGCCAGATCCCTGAAAAGCGATACATCCCGCCCGGGTCGTCGGGCATGACGAGGCGTTTCAAGGTTCCGGCGACCAAGTCGGGCTCGATCAAGGGCAACGGCATGTTACCCCAGCCGATCCCTTCGCGAAGAAGCTGATGCTTGGCGCCGAGGTCGGCCAGCCGCCACGTCCGCGAACTGACGACCGCGAAATCGCGACCGTCCGTAAGCGGCGAGCGATCCGTCAAAACGAGCTGAACGTGCTCCCTGCCCGCGCCCGAAGGAATCTGCTCATAGCGTGCAAGCGGATGGTCCGGCGCAGCGACGGGGACCATCGCAACGCTGCCCACCGATGCCGCTTCGAGGCCATCGATACCGCTTGCGAGCGGACCGGACACGCCGACGATCGCGGTCCCCGAAAGCACGTGCCCGGCAACGGCCCCGAGCGCTTCGACATGCAGGCGTAGCGTGACGGTGGGATAGGTCGCGGCAAAGGCACGCAAGACCTGGCCGAGCCGGCGTGCCGGAAGCATGACATCGACCGCGAGATGCACCTCGGCTTCCAGGCCATCCAGCAGGCCCTTCACCTTGGCTTTCAGGCCATCGATCCCGCCCGCGACGGTACGCGCCTCGGCGAGCACCGACCGTCCTGCCTCGGTCAGTCTTGGCCTCCGCGTCCCTTCGCGGTCGAACAGGACGATCCCGAGTTGCGCTTCCAGGTTGGCGATCCCGTAACTGACGACCGAAACCGCGCGGTTGAGCCTTCGTGCCGCCGACGCGAAACTGCCCTCGTCGACGACGGTCAGGAAGATGCGGAGTTGGTCGAACGTCGGGGTTCCCGGATCGCTCATCTCAACGCTCGCGAATGGTCATTGGCATCGTGTCGAGCCGACCCGAAAAGGGTGCCGCCGCATGACAGCCTTCGTTTTTCGCAATACAAGCCCGTGCCCTCTCGTCCTTGGGTCGTGCGGCCGGTGCCGGCCGAACCCGGCCGCACTGTCTCCCACCTCGCGCCAATCCGTAATCCCAACGATGGTTTGTGGTCCCGCAACGGGTGTGCCCCGCTTTCCAATTCCATCGAACAGTTCAGACCATTTTATCCCGCTGATCCATACCGCTGGCCTCGACTACATCGGTGCCATCGACAGCGACCGGGCAGCACGCCCAATCGCCCAGCATGGAGTTTGTGACATGATCGACCTTCGCCCGTTCGACAGCCTCGGTGGCGCCAACCACGGCTGGCTCGACGCCAAGCATCACTTCTCGTTCGCCAATTACTACGATCCACAGCGCACCAACTGGGGCAATTTGCGGGTGTGGAATGACGACACGATCCAGGCCGGGACCGGATTTCCGCCGCATCCGCATCGCGACATGGAAATCATCACATACGTCCGCGAAGGTGCGATCACCCACAAGGACAATCTCGGCAATATGGGCCGGACCGAGGCGGGCGATGTGCAGGTCATGAGCGCCGGCACCGGTATCACGCATTCGGAGTACAACCAGGAGCCTGGCACCACCAAGATCTTCCAGATCTGGATCCAACCCACCCGTTCGGGCGAGAAGCCCAGCTGGGGTGCGCGGCCTTTCCCCAAGGGCGAGCGCTCGGGCCAGTTCGTGGTGCTTGCCAGTGGCTTCGACACTGACGAGGACGCGCTGCCGATCCGCACAGATGCCCGCATCGTCGCCGCGACGCTCAAGGCTGGCGATACGGCGGAATATCCGATCGGCAAGGATCGTCGCGGCTATCTCGTCCCCGCCACCGGCGCGGTCGAGATCGACGGTGTCCGGGTCAACGCCCGCGATGGCGCTGCAATCCGCGACGAAGCGGTCCTGCGGGTAACCGCGATCGAGGACAGCGAGATTGTCCTGGTCGACGCAGCCTGAAGCGTGAGGGCCGTCCGGCTAAAGACCGGACGGCTTCACCGCCTCCCGCGACTCAGTCGGCACCAGGTGGTGGCTGGGTCCCAGAGCGTGTGACGCGCGTATCTAGCGATGCTTTGGGGGATCACCGCCGTCTTAGTCGAGGGGGATCCACCGCCATTGCTCGGGGCCCCGCTCAAGTCTGCCGATCCCCGGGAAAGCGAGGTGAGCGCCAGCGATGAGATAGCGCTGCTGCGCGGCTTCCGCGAAAACGCGATTCCGACTCGTCCGGGCCTCGCCTTGGGCCGAGTCAAATTTGATGGTGATGCCCGGATCCTTCAGTTGCACGAGGGCGACGTGGACGACATCGCCCCAGATCAGCATCGTCTCGTTGCCACTGTGCACGCGATATCCGGTATGGCCGACCGTGTGCCCCGGCAATGCCGCTGCCGAGACGCCCGGCGCAATCGAAGCGCCCGGGCGGAAGGTCTTCACACGGCCCGCTGCGATATAGGGTGCCAGCGAAGCCGCTGCAGCATCGAACGACGACTGAACCGAGACATCGACCCTGCGCGCGTTTGCCTTGTCGAGCCAGAAGTGCTCCTCCGACTCCGCGAGGCGTACGATCGCGCTCGGGAATGCCATCCGTCCGTCCACCGACAGGCCGCCGACATGGTCTGGATGAAGGTGCGTGATCAGCACTTCGTCGATTGTGTCCGGGCTGTAGCCCGCCGCGGACAGCCGCTTGCGGACGTTGCCAAGCGTGGGACCGAAATAGGTACCGCTTCCGGTATCGACCAGAATGCGCTTGGTGCCGGTATCGATGAGATAGGCGTTCACCGACGTCGGCTGGATCGTCGGCTGCGCAGCGCCTGCGAGAAGCGCGCTGACTTCCCCTGGCTTCCGATCGACCAGCAGCTGGTCCGTCGCCAGCGCAAAATCGCCGTCGGAGATCGCGACGATTGTGAATGTGCCGACATTCGTTTTGAACACGCCTGCGTCGCGCGCGGTTGCAGGTTCGGCGGTAGCCGCGCTGGTCTGCGGGGGCGCCGCGACCACTGCATTCGGTGCCAAGCTGAGGAGCAGCGCGGCGGCATGACGCGAAAGGCGTTTCATGCCACGGCTCCCGTCGCGTTCACGGCGTCGATAATAATGTCGGCAACAGCATCCGGCATCGAAAGCAGCGACAGGTGACCGGCCTTCAGCTCGGTCGTCTTGGCCTTCATCATGGCAGCGAGTTCGCGTTCGAGCGCGACGCTGACCACACGATCCTCTGCGGAGACGACGTACCAGGTCGGGCGCGTCGACCACGCCGCCTCGGTAATCTTGTCGCCGAACGCGCTCGCCGGGAACGGTGGCTGGACCACGGCCAGCACGCGCGCCTCGTCTTCGGGAAGGTCGGAAGCGACGTCTTCCACCCAACCTTGCGCGCTCAGCGACAGGAAGCCGGCACCGTCGTCACGGATCTTGCCAAGCGCCGGTGGCGATTCATGGGCCCCGACGAGATCGCCGACGGACTGTCCGACCTTCGGGGCGAAGGCCGCGACATAGACCAAGGCCTTCACCTTCGGGTCGTTTCCGGCTTCGGTGATCACAGCGCCACCCCAGCTATGACCGACCAGCACGATCGGGCCCTCGATTGAATCAAGCGCCCGCTGCGTGGCCTGGACGTCGTCGCCGAGCGAACTGGTCGGGTTCTGTACGGCCACCACCGGGATTCCCTTCGCAAGAAGATGCGGGATCACGCGCCGCCAGCTCGATGCGTCGGCCCAGGCGCCATGGACGAGGACCACAGTCGGTGCGGTCGTCGGGGATTGGGTCATGGATTGCACTCCTTCGGGAGCCGAAGCGGCCCTTCATCGCAGCGAAGCTAGAGCCGGCGTCCGTGCCGCTATTGTCGGAATGTCAGCAAATTTGGCCGGAACCGCTTTGTCTTCGATCCCCGTCTAGAAACGCGATCTCTCGTTCGTGACTTAGGCGCGCGAATCTACAGGTCGCATCAGCCGTGTCCAAGACGGTCCGAGCGCGAGAGCCGATGCTCTCCCCATGATCCATCTATTCGGTTTCCTGGAACAGATCGGACAAGACTTTCCGGCTTTCGCGGAGAGGCCTGCCGGAGCAGTTCCGCTTGCAGCACGACAGGAGGTCAGCATGCCAACGTCCGATCCCACGCCAAGTCTCAGCGAGCGCGAGTGGCTGGAAGTCGCCGCCGCCCTGCGCAAGGCAAACGCCTGTGGATGCGCCGCCCCCCTGCCCGGCGAACGCGTGGGCTGGATGACGCGTTTGCGACACGCGCTTTCGGGGGCAGCCGGTGAGGTAGATCCACGCCTCGAAGCCATTCGTCGCTTCGCCTGCGGCAGCTATCGCCGTCAGGCGCCAGCGGAAGCGCTCGTCGACGATCTCACCCGTCAGGGCTTCAGTCTCGCGCAGATCGACGCCATCGCACTGCTGTCGGCGTAAGCAGGACCATCACCTTGCTTTCGTCCGAACCCGACACCGTCGAAACCATCATCCTCCCGCCGTTGAGGGACCCGGGTGACGGTTTTCAGGTCAGGCGCGCGTTACCCTCCGTGCACCGGCGCATGGTCGGACCATTCATCGTTTTCGACCAGATGGGGCCCCGCGGTCTTTCGGTCGGACGCAGGCCTGGATGTCCACCCGCAGTCGATCGTGCACGCCGACCTTCAGACTCAAGCGCTGCCCCCCAAACGAAAGCAACCGACCCATGTCCCATCCAAAACCGCTCCGCTTCGTCACCCTCCTCGGCAGCCTGCGCGCGGGCAGCTATCATGCTGCACTGGCGAACGCTCTTCCCGCGCTGGCGCCCGAGGGCGTGACGATCACCCCGCTCGCCTCGATCGGCGATTTTCCGCACTATAACGCGGACGTCCAAGCCGAAGGCTTCCCGCCCGCCGTCCTGAAAATGGCGGACAGCATTCGCGGTGCGGACGGCGTCCTGATCGTCACACCGGAATACAATTACTCGGTTCCGGGCGTGCTCAAGAACGCGCTGGACTGGCTCTCGCGCGTGACGCCGCAGCCGCTTGCCGGCAAGCCGGTGGCGATCCAGACAGGGTCGCCCGGCACGATCGGCGGAGCCCGCGCGCAATATCATCTGCGTCAGATGATGGTCTTTCTCGACGCGCAGGTGCTGAACAAGCCGGAGATCATGATCGGCGGTATGCCGAGCCGCATCGATCCGACGACCCATGAGATCACGGACGAAGCGACTGCAGGCCTCGTGGCACAACAGCTCGTCGCCTTGGCAGCCATGGTCCGCTGACCGTTCGGCGGCAAGGGACGGAGATCGACATGACGACGTTCGTGCTGCCGGCGCTCCTCCTCGTCGCGATGGCGATGACCGGGCTGGCGTTTCGGTCGCTTGCCCGACCATGGCGCCCTCGCCGGATCGCGGGGCGATCAAGTATCAAGACTGCCCGATGTATGTGTGCGCCAGAAATGTAGCCCTGCCCCCCTTTCGGGTCGCTCGTCCGTGCTCCAACCGCGTGGTAACGCTTTAACGTCGCCCCTCCATCTGACACGCGAGATCCATGTTTGCTGTCCGCCTGTGTCTGCTGATCCTGCTTTGCGCGTTGAGCACTGTCGCGTCGGCGAGAGACCGCGAGGGCACGAATGGTAAGTTCACGCATACCAGTTGGACGAGCAAGGACGGCGTGCCGGCGATGGTACAGGCGCTTGCGCAGACGCCCGACGGATATCTATGGCTCGGCACATATGATGGGCTCTACCGCTTCGACGGCGTGAGCTTCGATCCCATTCCCGTAGCCAAGGGGCATCCCCGCGGCTCGATCCCGGTCAGCGCGCTCCTTGTCACGCGCGCCGGCAGATTGTGGGTCGGCTACGCCGGCGGGGCTGGTGTCGAGGTCATGCACAAGGGGCGGCTCGAGCGCGCGGGGATGCCCGGCGCCCCCGGCGAAGTGACCGGGCTGGTCGAGGATCGTGAGGGTGCCATCTGGGTCGTCGGAGGGCGTGGGCGCAAGGCCCTGAAGCGCTACGCCGCTGGCAAGTGGCAGAGCATCAACGAGCGGTGGGGCGTACCCGACGACCAGGCCGTCTCCGCGGTGCTGTCGGCTCAAGACGGGACCGTCTGGCTCGCAACGCAGTCCCAGATCTTCTTCCTGCGTCCCGGAGCGCGGCGCTTCGAGGCGAGCGGGCTCATGATCAGCAACGGTGCCGGTCTCGCCCAGGACCGTGCCGGCCGCATCTGGCTGTCGGATGCGGCGGGGACGCGAGTGCTGCCCGACTTTCCAGGAGGCGCAAAGGCGCCAGCGCGTAGCGTATCGAAGGCCACCGATCGAA
Organism: Sphingomonas sp. PsM26; assembly: GCA_030433805.1. Lineage (GTDB taxonomy): Bacteria > Pseudomonadota > Alphaproteobacteria > Sphingomonadales > Sphingomonadaceae > Sphingomonas. The sequence continues at coordinate 226,597 of JARUXA010000003.1, forward strand.
CGGCGCGGCGGATCAGCTTGCTCTTCGACAGTCATGGCGATCTATGGGGATCGACGTACACCGACGGCGTTTTCCGCATCGATCGGCCTGACGGTGCCACAGCTGGGGCCCCGTCTTATTTTCGGAGCCCAGATGGGCTTACCTCGAACGAAGCGGTGGCGCTCTTGGAGGATCGCGAAGGCAACGTCTGGGTCGCGACCGAGCTGGGGCTGGATCAATTCCGGCGATCCAATATCGAGCGCATCCCCCTGCTCACCAGCGGCTCGGCCGAAAATTTCATGGTCATGCCCGACGAGCGCGGCGACATCTACCTGGCGAACGGGTCTCGCCTCTGGCGCGCGGTGCCCAACGACGAGCCGCGATTCCTGATCGATCTGCAGGACGACATCCAAGCGCTTTGCCGCTCCCGGGGGGGCATCTGGGTGGCGCAGAAGGGTCATGCCGCGCGGATCGAGGATGGCCGGATTACGGCACGGGTTTCGTGGCCGGACGGAAAGTCGGTCTCCAGCTGTGGCGAAAACCGGAGCGGGACATTCTGGCTGGCCAGACAGGCGGGCAATATCCTCTACCGTGACGGTCAGGGCTGGCGGAAGGTAGATCTACCCTCGCGCCGTACGCCGCTCGACATCTTCTTCGACTGGCGAGGCGCCATTGTGGGGTCGCTCAGGAGAAAATCCGTCGTCATTCTCGATGGGCCGCGGACTATCCATCTGTCGGAGGCGGATCTTGGCGTGGCCGGGATCACGACCGTTTTCGGCAATGCGAAGGCGCTGCTCGTCGGTGGCGGTACTGGACTGGCCCGATGGGACGGTCACCGGATCCAGCGTCTCTCGATCTCAGCCCAGCCGTGGCTGCGGGGCGTCCGCGGCATCGTCCAGACCGAGGCCGGCGACACCTGGATGCTCAATAACAAAGGCATCGCCCGGGTCGCCACCGCTGACCTGGACCGCGCCTTCGACCGACCGTCGGCGCCGATCGCGCATGATCTGTTCGACGAACAGGATGGATTCACCAGCCGGACCCAAAATTCCCAGAGCCTGCAGATCGCGTTGGGCGGGGACGATCGGCTCTGGTTCCTGACTCGCCAGGGCATTCTGCGCATGGATCCGAGCCGCCTCGAGCGCAATCAGATCGTGCCGTCGCTCGCGATCCGGTCCGTTGTCGCAGACGGAAAGTCCTATCCGGTGACAGCCGATCTTCGACTCCCACCCGGCACGCGCATCATCTCGATCCAGTATACCGCGCTCAGTCTCGCCATTCCGAGCCGCGTGCGTTTTCGGTACCGCCTGCAAGGGTTGGACAGCGACTGGATCGATCCGGGCCAGCGGCGGCAGGCATTTTACACCAACCTCGCACCGGGCACGTACACCTTCGCCGTCATTGCCGCGAACAACGATGGTGTTTGGAACCGGAAAGGGACGTCGTTCAGGCTCATCGTGCCGCCGACCTTCGTGCAATCGAAGACGTTCATCGCGCTGTGCGTCGTCATCGCCCTCCTCTCTCTGTGGCTGCTCTACAGGTTGCGTCTGCACACCATTGCGCAGCGGCTTCGCGTGCGGCTCAGCGAACGCCTTGCGGAACGCGAGCGCGTTGCCCGCGAGATCCATGACACCCTCTTGCAGAGCATCCAGGCGCTCATTCTGCGGTTTCAGCTCGCAGTCGACGATATCCCGGCTGAATTTCCCGTCCATCGAAGCCTCGAGAGCACGCTCGACCTTGCCGAAGAGGTTCTCGCGCAGGGGCGCAACCGGATTCGCGACCTGCGGATTACCGAGAGTGCCGACGACCTCGCGCGGATGATCCACGACATCGTCGAGCGCCTGGTATTCCCGCCGACCACCACGGTACGGATCGTCACATCGGGCGAGGCGGTGTCGCTCAACCTGATCGCGGCCGACGAGATTGCGCGCATTGCCAACGAGGCGATCTTCAACGTCTGGCGCCACGCTCGAGCAACGCAGCTCGTCGTTCGTATCGTGTTTACGCAGCCGAGGCTGACGGTCACCATTCTGGACAATGGTGTCGGCATCCCACCCGATATCGTGCAAGCCGGCTACCGGACCGGCCATTATGGCCTTCGCGGCATGCAGGAGCGGGCGAAGCGGCTCGATGCGGAGCTGAGCCTTTCCTCGTCCGCGGGAACCGGTACCGAACTAACGCTCACAATCCCCGCACGGGTAGCTTATGCTGCGCAACCGAGACGATGGTTCCCACTCAGAGCGCGTCGGGGAGAGACTGTTGACTGAACCGACGACCATGGTTGAGCACCCTATCCGGGTCCTGGTGGTGGATGACCACCCCCTGCTCCGGGAAGGTCTCACGGCTACGATCCGCAAGCAGCCGGATATGGACGTCGTTGGCGAGGCGATTGACGGCGTTGCGGCGATCGAACAATTCAACCTGCTCTCGCCCGATGTGACGTTGATGGACATTCAGATGCCCCAGATGGAAGGGATCGAGGCGATCGAGCGCATCCGGGACATCGATCCCAGCGCTGCAATCGTGGTTCTGACGACCTTCCCCGGCGATAGTCAGGCGATGCGCGCGCTGAAAGCCGGTGCCGCGGGGTATCTGCTCAAGAGCTGTATCCGTAAGGATCTCTCGCAGACCATCAGGGCGGTCCATGCTGGCGAGCGCGCGATCTCGGCAGAGGTTGCCCAAGCGATCGCCGTGCATGCGATGGAAGCCCGGTTGAGCGAACGCGAAGCGAGCATCCTGCGCCTTATCGCAGAAGGGCACCCCAACAAGCAGATCGCCTGGCAGCTCAATCTCGCTCAGGACACCATCAAGGGGCATTTAAAAAACATATTCGCCAAGCTCGACGTGACAGACCGCACGCACGCCGTGGTCGTCGCGGTTCGCCGGGGCTTCATCGATCTCTGAGTTGTCACAGGCGTGATTCCGGCGGCCGGTCGAATTCTTGGATGCCTATCGCCCTTAACAGCCGACATTCCGCAGTTTTAAGCGGCCCCAAAGGGGCGATCTAGCCAGATGGCGAACATGGACCCGAAACTGAGGTTGTCACAAAGGTTGCGGATCTGGCACGTTTGCCACAAACGACAACACCGCCCGTGAGGGCGGCGTTGTCGTAGTATAGCGTTTGGTTGTGGGTACCTGCTCGACTTCTGTTGGCCCTACGATGACCGGTTCCGGCGTAAGCTGACATTGCCGGCGCTTCGCCGAAACGGCTTGGGTTGGCTGAGAGCTGCCGCCGGTTAGCTACCGATCAAAATCTGAACCATTGATGGTTCAGATTTTGATCATCAAGTTTGGATCTTTTTGCCCCACAAAGCGACATTGATGGCCAATGTCGGCTTCCCGAAACCTGCCATTCATTCAAGTGGCAGCAGGTCTTGCCGAAGTTTAGCCGCTGCGGACTAGTAGTGCTCACCGATGGAGGCATTGTCGGGTGGGCCACGGAGGTTATCGATGACGGAAAGCGCGCGAGTAGGAATCGAGCAGCAATGGTTGGATCTCACCCGCATACGCCTTCCCAAGCGCGCGATCGAAGCGCAGTGGTCGTTGCGGCTTGATCACTGTTTCCAGCGTATTCTGCTCGACGATGCCTGTGGCGGGTGTTGGTACGACCATATTGTGGGTAGACCCGCTTACGCTAACGCGCCCGACGCGGTGCTGGCCCGTGCGATCGCCACCGGCGAGGCGCTGCTGGCCGGAAAGGCTGACTTAATTGCGCTTAACGCGCAGTCGCTGGCATGGAGGGGAAAGGGCGGTAGATCTGACGGTCGATTGCGGTTTAGCTGAAGTACCCGCGGAACGAAAAAAGGTGCCGAAGGTGCCAGATCACCGCTCTCGATTGCATCGCCTAATGGGCCCAGTACGGGAGGGTTCGGAGGTTAAATGCCAGAACAGAACCGGGCACGAAGTAATAGAGGGCTCGCGATGTTGACAGTAGGATGGGCAGGCGCGCTCGTGGTGTCGGGCTGGAACCCCTTTGATCGTGCGACGTGGTGGATCGAGATCGCGCCCGCCCTCATCGTTCTACCTGTTCTTTGGGCGACGCGTCGGCGCTTCCAGCCGACGAATTTGGCGCTTGCCCTCATCTTTGTGCACGGTCTCGTACTGATAGTGGGCGGCGCCTACACCTATGCGCGGGTGCCGATAGGCATTGACGTTGAGAGCTGGCTTGGTCTTTCGCGAAATCCATACGATCGATTTGGCCACCTAATGCAGGGGTTCGTACCAGCCATCGTCTTGCGCGAGTTGCTCATAAAGCTGGGCGGCATGCCGCCGGGCCGGCTACTCACTACTCTGGTCTTGGCGTGCTGCTTGGCCGTAAGCGCGTCCTACGAGTTGATCGAATTTGCGGCTGCCATGGCGTTAGGCCAGGGCGCAAATGAGTTTCTTGGTGCCCAAGGAGATGCATGGGACACACAATGGGACATGCTAACGTGTCTCATCGGCGCTGTTTTCGCCGTGGTCCTGCTCTCTCGCTTCCACGACAGGCGGTTAGGCCAGCAGTTCGCATTACGTTCGGCTGAGTGACTGCCTCATGAGACGTTTAGCGTTCAAAACCGGTGGGACACGCCAGCGAAAACTTCGATATCGGGCACGGCTTGGTTCAGGCCGACATTGGTACCGAGATCAAGCTGCATATTGTGGCTTGGCTGCCAGGACAACGCGACACTGCTCAGAGCTGGCGAGCCACGAACTGTTGGATTGGGATCGTCGTCGCGCATCATCTGGGCACTGACGTCAGCCTTGACTGCCTCACTTAACGAATATTCGATTTCGAGCGCGCTGCCGTACAGGGCATGACGGCCGCGACCGTCATCGTCCACCGCCGCAGCCATGAGCGGGGTAACTTGCAGCGAGACTTTGTCCGACGCGCGGTAGGTGACGGGAAGCTGGAATGCCGCGCCCCAATCCCCGACGCCGATCGGCCGCCGCCCGACCGGCAGGAGTGCCGTAGCGATGATGGACATTGCCAACCCGGTGTCGCCTGTTCGTTCGACGATGGAGGTTTTCACGCCGACGGTTGCGTCACCAACGCGGCCGTTGCGCTCGACGCTGCCATCTGCGTGGCGGTCACGTTCGAAGCCGTAGGGTGTCCAGCCGAGCCGCAGTTCCGTTTTGCCGCCCACACCGTAACGAATTAATGTGTCACCGACGAGAATCGTATCGACACGCGCGCCGTCGCTCCGTTCGAGCGTCCAGTCGGTAAGCGCGGTCTCGCTCTGGAGTCGACCTGGCGCGGTGATGCACGCGCTTGTGGTAAGCCCCGGGCGCTCACTGCACAGTCGATCGGCATTACTGTCCTCGGCGTCCGCCGCCGCCGCGATGCATGCCACGCCGCAGGCCAATACCGTCATGAACCCACGCATCTTTCCTCCTTGAACGGCTTGGCGCCAACACATTCGTCGAGGCTATGCTCCCGTAGGTGCGGCTAAAACGAGACCGGGGGCAAGCGCCCCTCAGGCATCTCACGCATTGCAGCGATTGCTGACGGACCGCTTCGATGCGGCACCCCCAACCCATGAGCGGACGCTGAGAAGGCATCACCCTCCCCGACCGCAGGCGGTCATTCATGACCGTGATGGTGTCCCAAACTTTCGGTCAACGGACATCTAGCGCATCGCATCTGTAGACGCAGTCGCATCGCTGCGCAGCCAAATGCGATTATGGCCGAGATCCAGCAGCACATCGCGTCCGGAGAACGTCTGCCAGCCAAGGACCGGGAGCGAACCCGCCATGTCTCGAATGTGTACCTTCCGCCCAATCGGTTGCGCCGTGCCAATGGTCGTTTCGACCACGGTACCGTCACCGATATGGGCGACGGAAGCAATCGCCGCGGGGAGCATCAACTCTGACTCACTGGAAAAATCGAGGATGCCGGTCTCGCTTGTCAGGCCCGCTACTCTGGTCGGAAGGGTCCAGCTGCCGTCCTCGCGCGGTGTCAGCACGATTGCGGTCAGGCCGCGCGTTGCCCTGGAATATTCCGACCGGAGAAATAGCCGGATCCGCTGATGCTTCAGATCCACATCTATAAGATGATCGAGCATATCGCGGCCGATCCGCAGGTCGATGTCGGCGGGAAGCGAGAGGTCGGATACGATCTTTGCATCGACGCGCATCTCTTCGGCACCAATCCCGATATCGACTTGGCGCCGGCTATGTTTGCTGGACGGCGAAGCCCCCTTGCCTGGCAATTGCAGCTTTCGCGAGAGCCGCGTACTAACGGCCGACACGGTCGCTTGCGGTGACAGCAGCGCGCGGACATGCTCGAAATCCACCCGTGCCGTTAACGTCAACGTGGCAGCGACCAAGATGATCTTGTTGCTGACCCCTCCTACTAGCCCGCCCATTACATACCCCCGTGATTTTCAAGGTTCGTCACCCCTCCTCCGACCGCCTGATACAGGGCGACGGTGTCCGACAATCGCAGCGCTCGTGCCTGGATCAGCAAGGCGGTCGATTGCGCGCTTGCGGTCGTGGCATTGAAAACGGTCAGCGTGCCGACCCCGCCGAGTGACAGCTGGCGGCGGGTAAAGGTAAGGTTCTGCGACGCTGCGTCGTTTGCGCGGGTTGCAGCGTCGAGCGCAGCGGCATCGGTGCGAAGCCCGGACAGGCTGTCCGCGACATCAGCGAACGCCTGCAACGCGGCGCTGCGATACTGCGCCTTGGCGCTGTCGAGCGCCGCTTCGGCCGCGCGCTGTTGGCCACGCAGGGCCCCGGCGTGGAAGATCGGTTGCGTCACCCCGCCGAGCAGCGCCCAGAACGGATTTCCGCCTGCAAACAACCCGCCGAAATCGAGCGCGGTGCTGCCCCCGGTCGCGGTGAGCAGGATATTGGGAAGCCGCGCGGCGATTGCGACGCCGAGATCCGCACCGGCACCGCGCATCTGCGCCTCCGCCGCACGGACGTCGGGGCGCGCCGCGACGATCTGTGCGGGCAAACCGATCGGCAGCGCCGACGGGAGCATGAGTGCTTCCAGCCGCGGCAAATCAGGCAACGGCGCGCCGGGAGCGACGCCAAGCAACGACGCAATTACGGTACGTTGATGGTCGCGCTGCCGCATCAACGTTGGCAGTGCGGCCTCGGCGGTCGAGAGCACGGTCTGCTGTGCGGCGACGTCCGCCGCGCCGATATCCCCTAGCGTCTGCCGGCGTTGCAGCAGTTGTAAAATATCGCGGTTGCCCGAAACGCTGTTGGTCGCGGCATCGATCTGGGCCGTAAGTGAGGCGTACTGGATTACGGAGAGCACGAGATTGCCGACTACCGTCGTTCGTGCCGCGAGCAGACGATCCTGGGCAACCTCCGCCGCGGCGCGCGCGGAGCGGGTACGATTGCGCTGCAGTCCGAACAGATCGAGCGGATAGGTGACCGAGACTTGCGCGGTGTGGAGCGTGTAAAGGTTCTGGCTCGCGTCGGCGAGCGGGCTTTGCAACGCGTTCGACACGCGAGTCCGCTCGACTTGATAGGAGGCGTCGGCCTGCGGCTTGCCGGCGGCAGAGGTCACGACCAATTGCGCGCGGGCTTGTCGCAAATTGGCGTCCGCCACCGCCAAGTCATTGTTGGCGGCCAGCGCGCGCATGACCAATGCGTCGAGCGCGGGGCTCTGGAAGCGCTGCCACCAATGCGCGTCGAGCGCCGTACCCGGCGTGATCGTCTGTGCCGCGCCGTGCGTCGGGGCGATCTGTTCGGGCGCGATCGCTGGCGCCATCGGCAGCGCGGTAGTGGGATGTTGCGGTCCGACCGTGCAGCCGATCAGCAGCAACGGGGCGGCGAGCGTGACGCGCTTCATGCCGGTTCTCCCTGCTGAATGACGGGATGCGGATGATGTCCGACGTCGCGCCCGTGCGCGCCGCGATCCTCTGGACCCACATGCCGCGAGAAACGCCCGATCAGCACTGGCAGCACCAGGAGAATCAGGATCGGCGCAAGCCCCATCCCGCCGACCACGACGAGCGCCAGCGGCTTCTGCACCTGGCTCCCGATTCCCGAAGATACGGCGGCGGGAAGCAGCCCGATCGCAGCGGCGAGGCAAGTCATGACCACCGGACGCAGGCTGGTCTGGACAGTGCCCGCCAGCGCCGCGTCTCGGTCGAACCCCTGGTCGATATGCTGGTTGAAGGTCGTCACCATCAGGATGCCGTCCATCACCGCGATGCCGAACAGCGCCACGAAGCCGATCGCCGCCGAGATACTGAACGCCGTCCCGGTCAGCGCGAGTGCAAGTACGCCGCCGATGATCGCCATCGGGATCACGCTGAAGCTGAGCAGCGTGTCACGCACCGAGGAGAAGTTGGCGTAGAGCAGCACCAGGATCAGCGCGAGGCTGATCGGCACGACCACCTCGAGCCGGTTGACCGCGCTCGTCAGGCTGCCGAGCTCGCCCGCCCATTCGAGGCTGTAGCCGGGCGGAAGCGTGACGTTCCTGGCGATCCGCGCCTGCACCTCGTCCACCGTGCCGCCGAGATCGCGCCCACGGACGCTGAACTTGATCGGGACGTAACGTTCCTGATGTTCGCGGTAGATGAAGGAAGCGCCGGTAGTCAGGCGGACCTTGGCGACTTCTGACAACGGCACCTGGATCGACCCGGTCCCGGTCGGTGACGGCGCGCCGATCGTGATCCGGCGCAGCGCATCCAGACTGTCGCGCTGCGCGTCTTTGAGCCGAACGACGATCGGGAAGTGCCGGTCGGTGCCGTGCTCGTACAGGTCGCCGCTGCTCTGCCCGCCGATCGACGCGGCGACCGACGTGTTGATGTCGTCGGGGGTCAGACCATAGCGCGCCGCCGCGCCGCGATCGATGTCGATCTGCACGGTCGGCTGGCCAAGCGAGTTGGAGATGCCGAGGTCGGCAACGCCACGCACCCTGGCCATCTGGTCGCGGATCTGCTCGGCGATATGCTGGAGCGTCGCGAGGTCGGGGCCGAACACCTTGACCGAATTTGCACCCTTCACGCCCGACGAGGCTTCCTCGACATTGTCCTGGATATATTGCGAGAATTCGAAGTCGACGCCCGGGAAACGCGCCTGCAACCGGTGTTGCAGCTCGGCAGTCAGCGTTTCCTTGGTCACGCCTGCGGGCCATTGGTCGGCGGGCTTGAGCGGGGTGTAGAATTCGGCGTTGAAGAAGCCGGTTGCGTCGGTCCCGTCATCGGGGCGGCCATGCGACGAGATAACCCGCTGCACTTCGGGATAGGCGGCGATCATGTCGCGGATAGCATTGACCGAGGGTTGCCCCGCCTCGAGCGAGATGGAACCCGGCAACGACGCGCGGATGTAGAGATTGCCTTCCTCCAGATGCGGCAGGAATTCGATCCCGAGCGAGCGCATTCCCACCAGCGCTGTGACGAGCAGTAGTGCCGCACCCCCGAGCGTGACGATCCGGTTGGACAAAGCGAAGGCGGCGGCGGGTTCGTAGACCGCGCGGAGCTTGCGCACGACCCAGGTTTCGACCTCGTCGAGCGAGTCCGGGAGGAGCAGCGCGGACAGCACCGGCGACACCGTGAAGGTCGCGACCAGCCCGCCCGCGATAGCGTACGCATAGGTCTTCGCCATCGGGCCGAAGATGTGCCCCTCGACCCCGGTCAGTGTGAACAGCGGGATGAAGCTTGCGATGATGATCGCGGCGGCGAAGAAGATCCCGCGGCTGACTTCGCTCGACCCGTGCAGGATCGCGGAGAAGCGGCTCGCCGGGGTGGCGTGGGTATGTCCGCCCTCGATCGCGGCGGACCGTTCGACCATATGGCGGAAGATGTTCTCGACCATGATGACGCTGGCATCCACCACCAGCCCGAAGTCGAGCGCACCGAGCGACAGCAGGTTGGCGGATTCACCTTGCACCGTGAGGATCAGCACCGCGAACGCGAGCGCGAAGGGGATGGTCAGCGCGACGATCACCGCGCTGCGCAAGTTTCCAAGGAACAGCCACTGAAGCACGAAGATCAGCAGGATCCCCTCGACCAGATTGTGCATCACGGTGTGGGTGGTGACACCGATCAGCTCGGACCGGTCGTAGATCCGCTCGAGCTTGACGCCCGGTGGCAGGATGCCGGTCGCGTTGATCGTCTCGACCTCTTTCTGGACCGCGTTGATCGTCGGCATCGATTGCGCGCCGCGCTGCATCAGCACGATGCCCATCACGATGTCGTCGTCAGCGCCCTCGCCCGCGATGCCGAGACGCGGGGCATTGCCGATCCGCAGCGTCGCGACGTCCTTGACCAAAACCGGGTTGCCCGCATTGGTCGCGACGAGCGCGTTGCGGATCGCATCGGTCGACTGGATCAGCCCGACGCCGCGGACGATCGCCGCCTGCGATCCGAAGTTGATCGTCTGCGCGCCGACGTTGCTGTCGCCCTTGCCGATCGCGGCGAGCACCTGTGACACGGTCACGCCGTGCGCGACCATCCGGTCGTTGTCGACCACCACCTCATAGGTGCGCAGCTTGCCGCCCCAGCCGGTCACGTCAGCGACGCCCGGGATTCGCTTGAACCGGCGTTGCAGCACCCAGTCCTGCAGCGTCTTGAGGTCCATCACCGAATAGCCCTTGGGCGCGGAGATGCGGTAGCGGTAGATTTCGCCGATCGGACTGGTTGGGGAGATCTGCGGCTGCGCGCCACCGGGCAAGGCGCCGAGCTGTGACAAGCGGCCGAGCACGCGTTGCTCCGCTTCGCCAAAGGTATAATCGTAGCTGAACTGGATCCGGATATCGGACAGGCCGAACAGCGAGATCGATCGGACCGCGGTGATGTGCGGCACGCCCGCCATCGCGACCTCGATCGGGATCGTGACGTTACGCTCCATCTCCTCGGCCGAGACGCCGTTGCTCTGTGTCAGCACCTCGACCATCGGCGGGACCGGGTCGGGATAGGCCTCGATGTTGAGGTTGTAGAAGGCGATGCCGCCGGCCAGGATAAGCCCGACCAGCAGCATGAGTACGAGGATGCGCTGGCGCAGCGCAAAGCCGACGATGCCGTTCACGTCAGAGCCCCGCTTCGTTCACGAACAAGGCGCCCGACGTGACGATCCGGTCGCCCGCCCTCAGCCCTGCGACGATATGGTCGACACCGTCGGTGCTGTCCGCGACCTGGACGGGGCGAGCGTAAAGATAGCCCTTGGCGCCCGCGATCCATACGACAGCCTTGTCGCCTTCATGGATTACCGCGTCCGACGGGACATAGATTCCGGTCGCCGCACCACTGCGCTTCTCGATCGTGAAGCTTGCGAACATCTGCGGCTTGAGTGCGCCGTCGTCGTTGCGGACGGTCGCGCGGACCGGGAGGCGATGCGTCGCCGGATCGAGTGCCGCGCCGACATTGTCGATCACCGCGTCGAACACCCGGCCCGGATAGGCTGGCGTGGTGACGCGTGCATGGTCGCCGACATGGACGCTCGCGGCATCCCCTTCGGCAAGCTGCGCGATCAACCAGACGCGGCTCGCATCCGCGATCGTCATGATTGGCTTGTCGCCGCCCGCAGTGACGTATTGGCCGGGCGCCACGTCGCGGCTCGCAACGACGCCCGAGACCGGCGCGCGATACACCGTTTGTGCGGAGATCGAATCGCCGCCCGCCTGCAACCCCCGGATTTCGGTCGCGCCCTTACCGAGCAGCGACAGCTTGTCGCGCGTCGCCGCCAGCGCGGCATCCGCCGACCGCAGGGCGGATTGCGCGGTCACCAGATCGCTTTGCGCCTGACGGTAATCCTTCAGCGCACCGCCTGCGGTCTGGTAGATCGCGGCCTGCCGGGTCGCGGTATCCTGTGCGATGCGGACCTGCGCGGCAGCGGTCGCGCGCTGAGCGCTTGCGGTGACGAACTGGTCGCGTGCCTCGACGAAATCGGGTGACGCGATCCGCAGCAGGGGTTGCCCGCGCGTCACCTTCTGCCCGGCCTGGACAAACACCGCGGCAACCTGCCCCGAGAAAGGCAGTAAAACGGGTGTACTGCTGTCCCCGTTGACCGCAATCGTACCGGTCGCCTGGATGCCGCCGGTCACCGTGCCGTCACGGACCGTCTGCAGCTTCATCGCCGCGAGCTGGTCCTTCGTCGGGGCAAAGGATCCGGGCGGGGCGGTCGGTGTCACGGACTCCGCAGGCTTGGTCGCGGCGCGCATGACCGCGACTACAACGAAGAGCAGGACAATGATCAGCGCCGCAATCGCAAGCAGGCGCAATTCTGCGCGTCGGTCCATTTTGGTCGTGGCGGGGAGGCCAATGCCGTGGTCGGTCGTCGCCGTCATCTCAGTCTCGAACTCGTTTGCGAGGCAGGTAGAGGCGGCGCACTAGGCAGCGAGGCTTACAGCAGACTTACAGACCTATTTTTCCGCGGCGCCTTTCTGCAAGAGGGGCTTGAAGCAAGGGGGACCGGCGCGACGATGCGGCTGTTGATGGTAGAAGACGACCGGGAACTGGCCGAAGCGCTGGCAGCGGCGCTCGCGCGGCGCGGGATTTCCAGCGATCATGCCGACACCGCCGCGGACGCGCTACAGATGGCGGCGGCAGCCCGGTATAGCGCGGTCGTACTCGATCTTGGGCTTCCCGACGCGGACGGATTGACGGTCTTGCGCGCTCTTCGCGCGCGACGGGATCCGGTTCCCATCATCGTCCTTACCGCACGCGGCGATACGGCGGCGCGGATTGGCGGACTGGATCACGGTGCTGATGATTATCTTGCGAAGCCGTTCGACGTCGAGGAACTCGTCGCGCGGTTACGGGCAGTCCTGCGCCGTCAGGGCGGGTTCGCAGGCGCCGAACTCACCGTCGGCAACCTTCGTTTCGACTCCACGGCGCGTGCGGTAGACGTCGATGGGCGCGTGCTTCTTCTCTCTGCGCGGGAGCTCGAACTGGTCGACGTGCTTCTAAGACGACCGGGACGCGTCGTGGTAAAGGCGGTAATTGAGGATCAGTTATTCGGCTTGTCCGAGCCGCTCGGGTCCAACGCGATCGAAGTCTACGTCCATCGCCTGCGCCGCAAATTGGAGCATGCTGGCGCGACGATCGTCATCGAGACAATCCGCGGGGTTGGATACATGCTGCGCGCCTCAACGTGAGAATCCGCTGGCCGCGTTCGCTAATCGCGCGAATCCTGCTCCTCGAAGGGGCTGCGATCCTGTTCGCAATGGTCTTCATCCCGCTCCTGACCGCATCCGTGCTCCAGCAGACCAAGGCTGTGTATCAGGAAAGACTGCTTATTGCACAGGCGCAGGACATCGCTGCGGAGGTAACGTCAACGGCCTCTGCTCCCGGTCGCGTACTCCTGCCGCCGGCACTCGAAGCACTGTACGCGGGTACCTATGACGGGCGCGCATTCGCGATCGTCAACGCCGCGGGCCACGCAGTGACTTACAGCCCGCATGCCAACGGCGTGCCGTGGGATGCCGTAAGACGCGGGCGAAGCGAAGAGTCGTTCAGGCGCGGCAGCTACGTAGTGGTCAGCGTCCCAGCGCGGATTGCCGATATGACCTGGTGGATCCTCGTATCGCAGGACGAAACCCGCCCGGGTGCCATCACCGACGACATCACGCGCGGGTTCCTGACCCGGTATCTTGCATTGCTACTGCCGATCCTGTTGCTGCTACCGTTAGTCAACAGCGTGCTGATCGCGCTTCTGGTCCGCACCGTCCGCAAAGTATCGGACCATGCTGCGGCAATCGGTCCGCGAAGCCTGCATGTGCGGCTTGCGGACGCGGGATTGCCGACCGAAGTGCGCCCGCTGGTGCATGCAACCAACAGCCTGATCGAACGGCTGGAACAGAGCTTTACGGCGCAATCAGAGTTTGTCGGTAACGTCGTGCACGAATTGCGCACGCCGCTGGCAACTCTCCGCATCAGGCTCGACGCGGTGTCCGACGACGCCTTACGCGCGACCTTGTTAGCGCAAGTCGACCGGGTCTCGCACGTCGTTTCCCAATTGCATGATCTCGCGCGCGCCGACGTGATCGAGGAGGAGGACCTGGTTGCCATCGATCTGGTGGCTGTAGCGCGGGACACGTTGACGGACTCTGCGCCGATGATCGCGGCAAGCGGACATCCTGTGACTCTGGACGTGCCGGCCGCGCCCGTATTGGTCCGCGGAAACCGGGTGCTGCTATCGATCGCGCTTTCGAACTTCATCAGCAATGCCGTGCGGCACACCCCGACCGGTACACCGATCGCAATCGCCGTCGATCCTCGCGGTACGGTAAGTGTTGCCGATCGCGGACCGGGGGTTACCGTGATGGACCGCAGCTTGCTGACCCAGCGGTTCTGGCGCGCCGATCATCGGCGGTCCGACAGCGCCGGGATTGGCCTCTCCATCGTCCAGCGGATCGTCGCCTTGCACGACGGGTGCCTGGACATTTCCGACGGCCCCGTTGGTGGCACGCGCTTCGCAATGGTCATTCCCCTTGCGCGCCAATAGCGCCGATTGCAGCGGCGGCTGGCAAGGCGAATTGCAATGTCGCCACGGTCGTGCCGGAGATCCGCGCATAGGCGATCGTGCCTTGTATCTGTTTCGCGAGCAAAACCAGAAGGCTGCGACCACGGCGATCTTTGCCGTCACCGCTGCTGAACCCGACGCCATTGTCGGTAACAATCAACTCGACGCAGTCCGGGCGGAAGGTGTGCCGGTGCAGGTACAGCAAGACTTCGCCGCCTTCCCCGTTAGGAAAAGCGTGTTTGCGGACATTGGTCAGCATTTCGTTTGCAACTAGACCAAGCAGGCTCAACGTGCGGATCGGCAGACGAAGGCTTTCGTCGATATCTGCACGCAACGAAATCGATCCGATACTCAAGGTGGTGAGTTGCAGGTCGCCGCAGAGATCGAGCAAAAACTGCCGGGCTGCGATCGCGTCCTGCGTATCGCGGTCGCGCACTTCGAGACGCTGGTACACGCGTCCCAGAACAACCAATCGGCTACCGATGTCGGTGAGAAGGTCCCGCGCCTCCAGGCTGGTCGCATCGTTCGCCTTGATCGACGCCATCGAGACCAAGATTGACAGATCGTTGGAGAGGCGGTGCGCGAGCTCCGCATGCGCCACGCTTCGCCATTCCGCCGCCTGCCGGCTGGCCGCCACGTCCGCAGCCAGAACCGCGGAAAGCGTATCGCGGCGGGCAACATACCAGGCCATCATTACCCCGGTGGTGATGACACCGATCAACCCGATGGCATGGTCCGGATCGCTGACCGCAAACCCTTCGCCCGGCAAGATCAGGGCAAGCTCAAGCGCGCCGGTTACCACCGCGGCAACAGTGGGAATACGACCTCCAAGGAATGCCACGATGGCAAAGGCCAGACACGTCATGCCGAACGTCGGGGCAGCGTTGTCGGGTGTGGCAAGCGTGCACCCCACAATCACCGCTGTTTCGAAGAGAATTGCTAGAGCCGTCGCAACGATGATACGTACCAGGCGGGATGCCATAAGGAACCCTTCAAGCTCAGGCGAGATGCAAACACCGCCTTGGAATCATGGTCGCTACCGTCACGCCATCGAGGCCAGATGCGATCGGAGGCTTACATCGACCTTACAACGCGGCTTCCGAGATTGACGGCGACGGCTTGGGGGGGATGATTTTGGACGCGGGTTTGAGCGAGGCAACACTTCGCGCTGCGGTTCGCGGGCCAGCATCAAGTCGTTTCTCTCGATGTTCCTGTCACTTCCACCACGAAGATCGGCAATCGATACCCGTATGGCTCCTTCCGCGCATCGGCGCGAAAAAGGTTTCTTCCCTAGGCCGCAAGCCAATCGAGGACTACGCACAATTTGGAACAACGTCGTTTGTACGCCATTAACGACGCGCGCCTCTAACCGGTAGAACGCATGATCCGAAATCCCCATGCGACGGTTGACTTCGAGCACCGGCGTATCTGGCCATCAAAAGCGCGCTGACCACCGGCGACAGCTGATTGACACTGGCATGGGCATTCAACGGTACAGGTCTGACGTTCGGGCTTCAGCGGCTGTTTGCCAAGCATGAAGATGTTCACAATGTGCGGATGGTGCAAACCGATCGGCTAACGAGGGAGTCTGGCTTCTACCTCAGCTATTCCGAACGACGGCACCTACCCGCAAGATTGCGCGCTTTACTGATCATAGCGGGTGAACCAAAGCCACTTGGCTAGCGCATACGCATGTTTTCAGTTCTTCAGCTTAGTCGTCGCCGCCGTCGCGTCTTAGATCGCGCCTTTAGTGAGGTGACTGCAAGGGCGGATCGTTGCCATTACGTAGCGCGGATTCAGCGTCTGCTTTCACCAATCCACCCCCAAAAGCGGCCATTCCGCTTCCTACCCAATATGACTACACAGCCCCCTGCATAGCTGCCTGAACGAACGTCCGCTTACGCCGTTCGCCCCCCGAAAGCGGACTGGCCGCTTCCCACCCTCTTCACCCCGACAGCGCCCCCATTAAAGCGCGATCGATGAAGTTGCCGCGCCACCAGGCCGATTGCATGGACCAAGGACATGGGTCGGTTTAAATTGACCTGTCGCCCGCTACAATTAGGTGCTACAAATGCTACGAAATACCTGATCAGGCCTTTTGCCAGGCTATTGTTTTTATTTGATTATTCCGCGGGATGACGTCTCCCGTAGGGGTCACCAGCAGTACGCCGAGGCGTGACACGCGATGGATCTCAGCAGCATCGACGACACTGGCATCCGTGCACACGCCGCCGCCCCTTGCCAGATCACGGCCTCACCCGCCGCGCCGTCAGCACTTTCACCGGAGCCACCGGCACTTGCCCCTGGAACGCCCCATGCTGCGTCGCGGTCGGGGAAACGGGTGCGTCCATGATGCCGACGATCACGTCCATGCCTTCAACGACGTGGCCGAACGCCGCGTAGCCGAGATTGTCCGCGGGCTGCCCTTGGCCTGCATCGAGCGAGCGGGTCTGGTCTCCGACGCTGATCGTGAACTCGCTGCGCCCGGTGCCCGGTGCGAGCCGTGCAAGCGAAACCTCGCCGTCGGTATGATGCAGGCCAGTCTGCGTCGTCGGCTCGTGCGCGATCGGCGGGAGCAGACGCTTGGGCTCGCCATTGGCGCCGAACTGGACAAACCCGAAGTGATCGGCGGCCTTGACCGCCCGGTAAAATTCCACGCCGTCGAGCTTCTTCTGGTCGACGTATTTGAGGAAGTTGGTGGCGGAGATCGGGGCCTTCGCCGTCTCCAGTTCGATCACGATCCGGCCCGCGCTCGTGTCCAGCACGACGCGCGGCAACGCCGGGGACGGAATGGCAACGGGCGCAGGCGCTGCAACCGGTTCCTGCGCCAGAGCGGGGACGGCGAGCGCCAGAAACAGAGCGGACAGACAGACCTTCATCGCATTCCCTTCGATCCCGCAAGACCGTCGGCTATCCCCCTGCAGCCGAAAGCGAAGGGGCGTTACCTGGCACGGCCTGGATCACCGTAACCGCGCCACTTCCCCGGTCAATGCCGGCCGACCTTCCCGCGCGAGACCGAAATACCCGCGATCCTCCGCGAGAAGGACGGCCTCGAGCAAAGCGGCGTCGCGCTCCCATCGTCCCCATCCGTCAATTGCCGTTTTCCCGCGAAGGCGGGAATCCAGTGCCAAGCAAAACAACGGCTTACAATTCGCTCGACTCCTGGACTCCCGCCTGCGCGGGAGAACACCTATGGTTTCGCGGAGACCATGCGGAGGCGGGAATTCGTTGTCGCAACGAATCATCCGCCCAGCAGGCCAACCGAACGTTCAAACGATCGTCGCGCGGTCCCCCTCCAGCGCAAGCCGGAACGGCACCGCGGGTGTCCCCCCGAAATGCCGTCGCGCCTCGTCCAGATCGACCGATTGTGCGACAAGACCGGGGCGGTCGATAAAACTCAGCACGCGCAGATCGCCCAGCACCAGCCAGCTATACGCTTCGAGCGGGGACTCAGGCGGGTTGCCGCAAACGAGGCCGCTTCCGTTGAGCGGCACCCACGGCCCCGCGAAGCAATCCGCAACCATCCCGTACAGTCCGGTCGGACCCGAGGGACCGTCGCTCGCGAACACCTTTCGCTGGGTGACCCAGAAGCAATAATAAAGTCCGCCGTGGACGACGACGTGCGGGCGCTCGAGTTCGTTGTTGAGCCCGTCCGCGGTAATCAGCGGCGACTGGAGCCGCCATTCCCCCTGCTCGCGCCGCGCCACGCCGACCGCACCGTTCCACAGCGACGTCGACTGCGCGAGCGAAGCCGCGAACAGCAGATACTCCGCACCGTCGGCGGGGTCGCGAAACCAGGCGGGATCACGAAACGCCTTGATCGTCCCGATCCCGCCGCCGCCGGTCATGTCGCGCGCATAGGTCACGCCGTCCGCCACCACCGACTCGACTGGCGTCGTCCAGCCCGACAGATGCGGCACGCCATCCTTGATCGTCAGCGCGGCACTGGTCTCGAACAGGCGCTGGTCGAAACTGGGTTCCGCTTCGCCGCGGTGCCCCGCGGCGGTGAAGTACAGCGTTACCCAATCGTGATCGGGCGAGACGATCGCCGATCCCGACCATTCGCGACTGCCGGGGGCCAGACCATCGGGCAACAAGTCGCCGAGATCGCGCCACCCGTCCGCGGTTTCATGCATCGCCCGAATCCGGGCGAGCGCATGGCGCGATTCGGGATCGGGGAGCACCGGCGCGGAGAGCAGCATCTGCAAGGCGCCCCCCGCAATGTCCGCGACACTTCCGTCACATTCCTGCACCGGCCAGTAGTCCCACAGGTCAAAACCGGGCAAAATCGGCGTGACATCGGGCGTAAAACTGCTCGGAACTGTTGCAAACGGCTGGTGCGCGATCGAGGCGACCGCATCGCGGGACCAGATAGTCGTCATAAACTGCTACTCACTGGGGAGGAAGGCCAATCGGCCCGGACGCACGGCGGCACGCCCGGGCCGTCCGGTTCAGAAGTCGAGCCTGACCGCCGCCGACACGGTCCGCCCGTTGATCGACCGCGCGCGAACGATGCCGTTGGTCGGGATCGACGCTTCCTCCGCTTCTGTAAAGCCCTTGGTATCGAACAGGTTATTCGCATTGATCGAGACCTGGACGCGTTCGACCGGGCGCACGCTGAGGAAGGCGTTGACCTGGGTGAAGCCCGGCAGCTTCAATTGATTGGTGTCCTGCGCATAGCTCGACGTGGTGCCGATCGCGCTCGCGCCGAGCGTGAACAGCCCGGTCGTATATTGCGGGGTCACTTTGTAGACGAACTCCGCCTGCCGCCGCGGACGGTTGCCGATCACCGCGGGCGTGACGTTGTCGCTGATGATCTTCGCCTTGGTGAACGTCCCGTTGGCCGCGAGACTGAACCCGCCGATGCGATAATTCCCCTCAAGCTCAACACCGTAGGCGCGATAGGTGCGGTCGAAGAACGCCTGGCTGGTCGCCTCGAAATTCTGCTCCGCGGTCTTTGCCCAGAAGGCGGTGCCGTACAGGTTCAATCCGGCGTTGCTGTATTTCACCCCGCCTTCTGCCTGCCGGACGAAATCGACCGGACGCGCGCCGGGCTGCAGCCGGCCGGACAGCGGGCTGACGTTGTTCGCATTGAACAGGAACCGGTCCGCATTGGCACGACCGCCGCGGCTGTAGCGCGCGAAGATCGAGAGGTCGCTCGCCAGGCGATAATTCGCGCCAAACGAATAGGATGCATAGTGGAAGTTGTAATTCACCGGCTGCGGGCTGTTGATCGGCAACACGGTAGTCTGCGTCTCGGGGAAAGAAATCGAGCCGTTGCCATCGACGTCGAAGCTCGTCACCGGTCCGTCGCCGATGACGAAGCCGCGCGCGCTGCCGGTGTCGTACCGGATGCTGGCATCGACGTTCAAACCGCCGCCGGTATAGCCGAGCGACGCGAACGGCGCGTTGGTGTCGTAATCGACATTGTAGCTGCGACGGCAGCAATTGCCGAAATAGGACGCGCCGTACGCGACCAGCCCATTGTCGGTCCGCGACACGCCGGTTGCGGTCTGCACATTGAGCAGCGCGGCGTTGTTGCCTTGCGCATCAAGCAGATAGGACGACCAGGTCCAGTCGATGTCGATCGTCTGGCGCGACTTGTAGAAGCCCGCCGAGAAATCGACCGTCCCCGCCCCCGCGGCGAACCGGCGGTTGACGCGCAGGTCGTTGGTGATGTTGTTCAGGCTGTTGAGCTTGGAATTGAACAGCACGACCCCGATCGCGTTCGACGTCGTCGGGTTGGCGTAAAGCTGCCCTGCATTGGGTCCGTTGGCATAGCGGACGATCGCGCCCGGGCCACCGATCGCGTTGGCAAGATTCTGCGCGGTATCGACGCTCGCGGGGAACGGCGAGATGAAGCGGCCCGAAATGTCCGAATAGCGGAACTTGTCGCTGACCTTCCACCCGTCGGCGACCTCGAACTCGGTTTCGAAGCCGACCGCCTTGACGACCGGGTGCATCCCGTCGCGAATATCATCGACTTCGCGGTTGTTGGCCCCGTCGAGCGTAACCGCGCGGGTGAAATAGATGCTGTGGATCGTGTCGTTATTGGCGCTAAGGCCCGGCAGCGAGGTATATTTCGGGTCGCTGTTGCTCCCCGTCACACGGACCGGGCTCGGCAGATAGGCGATCGCGCGGTCGTCGAGATACTTGACGTTGAGGCGGAAGAAGCCGCGATCGAAAGTCTTGGTGATGTTGCCGCGGATCTGGCCGCCCTTGTTGCCGTCATAGCCCGCACGCCGCGGCCCTTCCCCGACGCGGTAGAAACCGCCGACGTTGAAGCGCAGCGTATCGCTCAGCTTGCCGCCGTAATCGGCGTCGATCCGGTATTCGCCATAATCGAGCCCGACCGTTCCCTGGATCGAGCCGCCCTCCTGCTCGCCGGTCTTGGAAATGAGGTTGATCACGCCGCCGGGCGAATTGGAGGCGAAGGTCGAGGCCGAGCCGCCGCGTACCGCTTCGACCCGCGCGACGTTGAAGTCCGCACGCAGGAAGATGTCGGTGTTGGCAAAGGCAATGTCGCCATATTCGAGGATCGGTAGGCCGTCTTCCTGGAGTTGCAGGAACTTGGCGCCGCCCGACGCGACCGGGAGGCCGCGTACCGCGATGTTGGCATTGCCCTCGCCGCCCGACGATTCCGAGCGGATACCGGGCAGGCTGCGGAACAGTTCGGCGGCGGAGCGGGGCGCGGCGTTGGCGATCGCGTCGCTGTTGATCGAGCTGACCGAGACCGAACTGTCGAGCCGGTTCTGCCCACGCGCGACCGCGGTGACGATGATGTCGTCGTTACCGCTCGCTGCGGGGGTATCGGGGGCGGTATCGGTGACCGGATCGGCAGGCGGGCTGGCCGCTGACGCTTCCTGGGCATAGGCTGGGGCGGCAACCATCAACGCGGTCGTCGCAAGGAAAAGGGTGCGCCCTTTGAACATGTCACTCTCCTGGAACGGAACGGCCGGTTATTCGGCTCGCATCGGACCTATTCCAACTACGCAAACGTTTGCAAGCAGAATTTGCAATCGTTTGCGCGGGCAGCTACAGCGCGTTGCAGGACGGCAACAGTTCGTCGATGGGGAGAGTGAGACGTGACCAGCGTATCGGTCGGAAAGGTGCATCTGTCCTTTGCCCGTATCCTGCAGATGAACCTCGGTTTTCTCGGACTGCAATTCAGCTTCGGGCTGCAGCAGAGCAACATGGGGCCGATCTACAGCTACCTCGGCGCGGACGAGGGCAGCATGCCGCTGCTGTGGCTCGCGGGGCCGATGACCGGGCTGATCATCCAGCCGCTGATCGGCGCGATGAGCGATCGCACCCGCACCCGACTCGGGCGGCGCACCCCCTATTTCCTCGTCGGCGCAATCCTGTGCAGCCTTTGCCTCTTTGCGATGCCGTACAGCCGCACGCTGTGGATGGCGGCAAGCCTGCTCTGGGTGCTCGACGCCGCGAACAACGTCACGATGGAGCCGTATCGCGCCTATGTCAGCGACCGCCTCGACGAGACGCAACGCCCGCTCGGTTTCCTGACGCAAAGCGCGTTCACCGGGCTCGCGCAGACGCTGTCCTATCTCGCGCCGTCCTTGCTGGTGTGGTGGGGGATCAACAAGGATGCGCTCGACAGCAACGGTATCCCCGAAATCACGCGAATCAGCTTCCTGATCGGCGCGGTGCTATCGATCACCACGATCCTCTGGTCGGTGTGGCGCGTCCCCGAATTGCCGCTGACGCCCGAGGAGGACGCCGCGATCACCGCCGACCCGTTGTCGCTGCGGTCGACCCTGGGCGGACTTGCCGCAGCGATCCGCGACATGCCGCCGACGATGCGGCAGCTTGCGGTGGCGATGCTGTTCCAGTGGTTCGGAATGTTCTGCTACTGGCAATATGTCGTGCTCGCGCTCGCGCGTGGTGTCTTCGACACAAGCGATCCGACCAGCGTCGGCTTCCGCGATGCCGGGCTGCTCAACGGGCAGCTTGGCGCGTTCTACAATTTCGTCGCCTGCGTCGCGGCGTTTGCGATGGTGCCGTTCGCACGGCGCTTTGGCGCGCGACCGATCCACGCCGTCGCGATGGTCGCGTCGGGTCTGGCGATGATGACGATCGCGTCGACCGGGTCGATCCCGTTGCTCGTGGTCGCGATGGTCGGGATCGGGATCGGCTGGGGCAGCCTGATGGGCAATCCCTATCTGATGCTCGCCAACGCCATCCCAGCTGAGCGGACCGGGGTGTATATGGGCATCTTCAACATGTTCATCGTCATCCCGATGATGGTCGAGATCCTGTTCGTGTGGCTCGCCTATCGTCCGCTGCTGGGGGGCGATCCGCGCAACGTGCTGCTGCTGGGCGGCGGGATGATGCTGGCGGCGGCGGTGGCGACTTGGTTCGTCCGTACGCCGGACCTCCGCCCCGCGCGCGCGTGATCAGGCGGAGGCGCGCAGGATCAGTTCGGGCTGCATCGCGACCGACTCCACGTCTTCGCCCGCGATCCGCCGGAACAGCAGGTCGACCATCGTCACCGCGCCGCGTTCGACATCCTGCCGCACCGTCGTCAGCGGCGGATTGGTGTGCATCGCGATCACCACGTCGTCATACCCCACGACGCCGACGTCCTGCGGCACGCGCTTCCCGCGCCCGGTCAGCGCGCGCAGCGCGCTCATCGCGATGACGTCTGACGCAGCAACGATCCCGTCCGGCGATGCGTGGCTAGCAAGATACTGCTCGATCGCGCTGAACGACGCTTCGCTGGTCAGGTGCACCGGCACCAGCGCCGCCTGCTCGCTTCCTGCCGCCGCCAGCGCCTGCTGGAACCCGGCGTAGCGCGCAGCGAATTCGGGAACGTCGGTGTTGCCGAAGAAGGCCAGCCGCCGCCGCCCTTGCGCAAGCAGATGCTCCGCCGCGATCCGCCCGCCCGCGATATTGTCGGTACCGACGGTAATCTGCGTCTTGTCGCGCATGTCCGCCCCCCACACGACGATCGGGCGATAGCGTTTGGCGACGCGCTCGATTGCGTCGATCTGATTGGACTGACCCACCACGATCACGCCATCAACGCGTCCGGCATCGACGATCGCGTCGAGCCAGCGATCGTCCTTGGGAATAACCCGCGACAACAACAGGTCGAGACCGCGATCCGCAATGGCATCCGCGAGCGGACCCAGCAGGCTCATGAAGAACGGATCGGACAGATGCTGTTCGGCCTCGTGCCCAAGCGGCAGGACGACGCCGATCGCGCCGGTCCGCCCGAGGCGAAAATTGCGCGCGGCTTGATTGACCTGAAAGCCATGCTCGCTCGCCAGCGCGACGATGCGTTCGCGCGTGGCCTTGGCAATCACGGTGTTCCCGGCAAGCGACCGGGACACGGTGGCGACCGAAACGCCGGCCAGTTCGGCAAGTTCGGCGAGAGTAGAGACGGTTGGGGTCACAGGCATTGCTGCCTTGTGCCGTGCGGAAAGCGAAACGCCAACACGTGTTGTTGCGGGCGTCGGACGCTTTCCCGGTTCGGGACTCCCGCCCCTGAAATGGTGTCTTGCATTGGTCAGAAGCGAAAGGCTGCCGTCCGCTTCGGCCTGAACCATGGCGGGGAAGCGTCAGCCTCCCCGCCCGTTGGTCAGAAGGTGATGCGACCGCCCATCGACAGCACGACGGCATGCGCGTTTTTCAGCAGGCCGTTGGTGATGATTGGCATCTGTGCCGCCGTGCCGGCATAGGCCGCGGTGTTGCGGTCGATCGTCGTGTCGCTGAAGTCCACGTAGCTCGCCGCCGCGTCGAGCGCGATGTGTGGGGTCAGCTGATAGCTACCACCCGCCGCATAGGTCCAGCGGTTGGCATCGGGCACGCGTGCGTCACGCAGGCCGTCCTGCGTCGGGGTGATCGTGCGCTGCAGACCGGCACGGACCGTCGCCTTGGGGCCGAGCGCATAATCGACGCCGCCCGCAAGGCTCCAGCTGTCGCGGTAATTCTCAGGGATTGCGACGTTGAGCGGTGCGCCGAGCCGGATCGCATCGAACTTGCTCCAGTTATACGCGACGACCTGCGCGTTGAGCGTCAGCGCGTTGGTCGCTTTCAGGCGACCCGCGACCATCACCTGTCCCGGGGTGCGGAACTTCGCCTGCACGTCCGACAGCGACCGGTTCGACGCGGCAAGCGGGCCGGTGAGATTGTAGATGTTGAGCTCGCCAGTCACCGTATGCTCAATGCTCGACTTGTAGCTGATGCCGACAGTGGCAATGTCGTTGTGAAGCTGGACGCCCGCGGTCCAGCCGAAGTCCCAGCCCTTGCCCTTCAGCGTCTGCGTGCCGTCGGGCAGCGACGCGAGCACGTTGGGAAGCTGGTTGCTGAGGAAGGCGTCGGTGAACTCGACGTTGAGCGCGCCACCGACGCGGAGCCAGTCGGTCAGCACGACACCGACCGACGGCTGGATGTCGATCGTACGCAACCGCGTCTTGTCCGCGCTGTAGCGCGTCCAGCTGTTCGCGTCGTAATCGGTGGTGAAGCTGAACGGCGAGGTGACCGCGAGACCGATCGCAATCCGGTCGGTGATCGGATAGGCGATCGCGCCGCTCGGCAGGACGCCACTGTTGATCGGATCGCGCGAGACCGAAGTGCCGCCAACTGGCGCGAACGCCTGTCCCGGGCGGCGGATCAGCGTGCCGTTGTCGATCACGTCGCCCTTGGGCAGGATCGCGGTCGCGCTGACCGCAGCTTCCGCGCTGGTGATGCCGGCGATTGCGGCGGGATTCCACCACAAGGATGCAGGGCCCGTATCGGCGGCTTCACCCGAGAACGCACGGCCGGCCCCGCGCGCAGACTGCGCCTCGAGGTAAAAAGCATCGGCGTGCGCGACACCGGCGAACCCGATTGACGAGACAAGCGCGGTCGCGCCCAGCAGCGGGGCTTTGAAACGAATTGGCATTGGGTAATCCTGTACTGATAAGCGGGGAGGAAAGCGTCAGCGCACGCGCGTCCACGTCTGTGTCTTGCACAGCGGGAAGAAGACGCAGCCGCGCAATTTCAACTGGTTGGTACCGACGGGCGTGATCTTGCCATTGTAGGTCTTGCCATCGTCGGCATTGTAGACCTGACCGTTGCTCCACACCCCGTCTGCGTCGGGCTTGAAACCGGTCAGGAACAGCATCCCTTCGATCGGGCGGCTGCGCAGCGTCACATTGGAGTTTCTGGCGTCCTTCATCCCCGGATTCGCGCGGAGCGCATCCGACGTCACGATCCGGCCACAGATCGACGCACCACACCGTGCGATTTCCACGATGGCATTGTGCGTCTCGGTCTTCCAGCGACCGATCACAGTATCGGTAGCTAGCGGTGCTCCGGCGAGCAGCGCGCTGATGATCAGCAGGGACATCCTCTATCCTCTCCAACTTGGCTGTCACCCGGTCGGGTGTACGGCCACGGGCGTTTCCGGTTGGACGCCGCATGTGTGCGGTCATCCGTTCCTGTTCGACTCGCGTCTTATGCGCGAGACCGATGCCGTATACGGCATGTCCCCATTCGCCTATAAGGATGAGCAACGGCGTCAAGGTTTCTTGAGGATTGCGAACAAGATAGACAGGGAACGTGATGTTTCGGCAACGCCACACGGCCCAACCGAGCCGTCGGCCGATCCGCGTGCAGATGGCGTTTCCCTTATGGTCGCAAATCCGCAACAGTCTGATTCAAGACGCGAAGCGCGCTGCGATCCCCACCGGACCGGTGCGACATCACCCCCTGCGCGTCATCGGAGGAGCGGATTGGACGGCCGGCACGAACTGACGGGAATCAATGCGGTTGCGCGGATGCTGGACATTACGCCGCGGACGTTGCGCTTCTATGAGGACCGCGGGCTGATCACGCCCGGACGAGTGGGTACGATCCGTGTCTATACCAAGCGCGAAATCGCGCGGATGCAGTTGATCCTGCGCGGCAAGCGGCTTGGATTTACGCTCGCAGACATCACCGAATTCCTCGACCTGTACGACGCCGACCCACAGCACGTCGAACAGATGCGCGCGCTGGCGGAACGCTGTCGCGAACGGATCGACCGGCTGGACGCGCAGCGCGAGGCGATCGCCGAGACGCTGGGGGAATTGGCGAAAATCGAGGCGCAGGCGCTCGAACGGATCGCGGGGGCGACGCGCAAGTCGAAGCGCTCGGGCGGATAATGTGCTTTTTCACAACTGCGATGCCCAGCCGCGTTGCGCGTGCCCTTCACCTGCCCTGGCTTGAACCCGTCCCTTCCCCAGCAGGACGGTCGCGCCCTGTGAAGTAGGTTGCAATCGCTGCAATGTCGGCGGGCGGCAGCTTGGCAAGGCTGCGTGATACCGCAGCCATCGGTCCCGCAGCCGTACCGTGATGGTGGCTTTTCCCGGTCGACAGATAGGCGACAAACTCCGCATGCGCCCACGGGGCTTGACGCGTACCGGTCTTACGCAGTGGCGGCGCGGCCCATCCGTCGATTGATCCGCCCGCATAGGCGTGCGCACGTTGCTCCGTACCAAGCATGCCGCGCGGCGTGTGGCACGCGCCGCAGTGACCGAGCCCCTCGGCAAGATAAGCGCCCCGATTCCATTCGGCACTCTGCCTGGCGTCGGCGACGAAGCGTTCAGGCCGGAAGAACAGCAGTTTCCAGCCCGCCTGCAACGCACGGATGTTGAGCGGGAACGGGATCGTCGTGCTCTCTTCCTTGGCGACGACCGGCAGGCGCGTCATGACATAGGCGTACAGCGCGGTCACATCGGCATCGGTCATCTTGCTGAAATGATCGTAGGGAAACACGGGGAACAGATGCGCGCCGTCCCGCCGGACACCGCGCCGCATCGCGCGCTCGAATGCCCGCTCCGACCAGGCGCCGATGCCGGTCTTGGGATCGGGCGTGATGTTGGTCGAGTAGATCGTCCCGAATTGCGTCTTGATCGCGTAACCGCCCGCATAGGGCTGCCCGCCGCGCGCGGTGTGACAACTCGCGCAATAGCCGGCATTGGCAAGCACCGCCCCCTTGGCGACGAGCGCGGGCGTGAAGCGGGACACAGGCGGTGGCGGGATCTTGGCGATCGAGGGACGCCACGCGAAGACACCGAATCCGACCGTTGCGAGGACGACGAACGCCACAAGGACAATTACGAAACGTCTCAGCATATTGGCGACGCATTCATCGATATCCCCTTCGCGTGTGGCGTACGCTGGACGATGCATCTACCTGCAACGGACCAACGTCCAGCGATAGATGCCCGTCCTTTCGCGTGGATACGGACAGATTGCGGACCGGGACGTACAAGGATTTGAACGATTGACGACAGTGCATTGGAATACCCAGATAAAGCACGACGCCACTGACGTCGGGCCAGTCTCACCCGACGCGCGATCGTTTTGGGGCGAGCATCGTCAGGACCTCCGCGCGATCGACCAACAGGCGCGTCTGCGGCGACTCCAGCCGCGAACGGGCGTGGATTTTTCGTCCAACGACTATCTCGCCCTGTCGAGGTCGCAGCGATTGCGCGACGCGGTCGGCGCGGCGCTTGCGCGGGGAGTTTCGATCGGATCGGGGGGATCGCGGCTGCTGCGTGGCAACGATCCCGAGCATGAAGCGCTGGAAGCCGAAGCAGCGACGTTCTTCGGGAGCGAGACCGCGCTGTTCTTTGCCAGCGGGTTTGCGGCCAATGCGGCGTTGCTGGCGACCCTCCCGCAGCGGGGGGACCTGGTCGTCCACGACGCGCTGGTCCACGCCAGTGCGCATGAAGGGATGCGGCTCGGCCGCGCCGAAACGCGCTCGACTACGCATAACGACGCCGACGCAATCGAGTCGGTCATCGCGCAGTGGCGATCGACCGGCGGCACGGGACGAGCATGGATTGCGGTCGAGAGCCTGTACAGCATGGACGGGGACCGCGCGCCGCTTGGCGACCTGCTGGACGTGGCGACGCGGCACGACGGGATACTGCTGATCGACGAAGCGCATGCGACCGGCGTGTTCGGCACCGACGGGCGCGGGCTTGCAGGAAATCTGGAGGGACGCGAGAACGTCGTCACCTTGCGGACGTGCGGCAAGGCGCTCGGCAGCGAAGGCGCATTGCTGTGCGGCCCTGCGATCGCGCGCGATTTCCTCGTCAACCGCGCGCGCGGCTTCATCTTCTCGACCGCCCCCTCTCCGCTCATGGCGAGCGCGGTGCGCGAAGGCTTACGGATGCTGGCCGACGAACCGGAACGCCGCACGCGTCTGGCGGCGTTGATCACACATGCAGAGCGCGTGCTTGCGCCGTGCGGCGTCACGCCTACCGGATCGCAGATCCTGCCGCTGATGATCGGCGACGACGCCGCGACGATGCGCGTGGCGGCAGCGGTTCAGGCGGCTGGGTTCGACATTCGCGGGATACGCCCGCCGACCGTCCCGGCGGGAACCGCACGTCTGCGCATATCGCTGACGCTCAACGTGGACGAGGCCGACATCGAC
Organism: Sphingomonas sp. PsM26; assembly: GCA_030433805.1. Classification (GTDB taxonomy): domain Bacteria; phylum Pseudomonadota; class Alphaproteobacteria; order Sphingomonadales; family Sphingomonadaceae; genus Sphingomonas. Next base: position 255,413 of record JARUXA010000003.1, read on the forward strand.
CGCCTCGCCGAAACCTTGCGGGAGATCCTGCCGTGACTGCCCCGACCTTCATCGTCACCGGAACCGACACCGACGTCGGCAAGACCGTCTTCGCAGCCGCGCTCGCGGGCGCGTTATATGCGCACTATTGGAAGCCGGTGCAGGCCGGGCTCGACCCGCGCAGCGACACCGACAGTGTAGCGGCCTTGTCCGGGTTGCCCGCATCGCAGATTCTGCCCGAAGCGTATCGGCTCGCTACCCCCTGCTCGCCACACCGCGCGGCGGCCATCGACGGGGTGACGATCACGCTCGACCGGCTCGCGCTACCCGACGTCGCGGGGCCGCTGGTGGTCGAGGGGGCGGGCGGCGTGCTGGTGCCGATCACCCCCACACTGCTGTTCGCGGATCTATTCGCGCATTGGGGCCGCCCCGTCGTGCTGGTGGCGCGGACCGGGCTGGGAACGATCAACCACAGTCTGCTGTCGATCGAAGCGCTGCGCGCGCGTGGCGTGGCCATCCACGGCGTGGCCTTCATCGGCGACGCCGAACCCGACAGCGAGGCGACGATCGCGCGGATCGGCAGGGTCGCGCGGCTGGGGCGGCTTCCGCGGCTTGAAACCCTGGATGCGACCACACTCGCCGCCGCGTTCGCCGAACAGTTTGATGTAGCGGCGTTTCAATGAGCGGCTCCCCGATCTGGCACCCGTTCACGCAGCACGGGCTGGGCGAGCCGATCCCGCGCGTCACCCATGCCGAGGGCGCGATCCTTTACACCGAGGATGGACGGCGGACCGTCGATGCGATCTCCTCCTGGTGGGTGACGACGCACGGCCATTGCCATCCGCGGATCATGGCCGCGATCGCCGAGCAGGCGCAGCGGCTCGACCAGATCATCTTCGCTGGCTGGACGCACGAACCTGCCGAGACGCTCGCGCGCGGGCTCGTCGCAATGCTGCCGCCTGCGCTCAGTCGCGTGTTCTTCTCGGATTCGGGCTCCACTAGCGTCGAAGTCGCCCTCAAGATGGCGCTCGGCTTCTGGGCTAATCGCGGGACCCCACGCGACCGGATCTTGGTGCTAGAACACAGCTATCACGGCGATACGATCGGCGCGATGTCCGTAGGCGCGCGCGGCGTGTTCAATCAGGCGTATGGCGCGCTGCTGTTCGACGTGGGGACGATTCCTTTCCCCGCGGCGGGGCGCGAACAGGCGACGCTGGATGCACTGGAAGCGGCCTGTCGGCACCAACCCGCCGCGTTCATCGTCGAGCCGCTCGTACTCGGCGCAGGCGGAATGCTGCTCTATCCGGCATGGGTACTGGCGGAGATGCGCGCGATCTGCGCGCGGCACGACGTGCTGTTCATCGCGGACGAAGTAATGACCGGATGGGGCCGCACGGGCACGCTGCTGGCGTGCGAACAAGCGGGCGTCGTGCCCGATATCCTGTGCCTGTCGAAGGGCTTGACCGGCGGCGCGGTGCCACTCGCGGTGACGCTCGCGACCGAGCCGATCTACGATGCGCATTTCTCGACCGATAGATCGAAGATGTTCTTCCACTCGTCGAGCTACACCGCCAACCCGATCGCCTGCGCCGCCGCCAACGCCAATCTCGCGGTATGGCGCGAAGAACCCGTGCTCGACCGCGTCGCCGATCTGACCGCACGACAAGCGGCGAATCTCGCATCGCTTGCCGACCATCGCAATGTTCGCGGTGCGCGGACGCTGGGGACGATCACGGCCGTCGATCTGGTCGATCCGGCGGGGGGCGGATATCTGTCCAACCTCGGCCCGGCGTTGCTCAAGCGGTTTCGCGATGCGGACCTTCTGCTGCGGCCGCTCGGCAATACGGTGTATGTCATGCCGCCCTATTCGATCGAGCCAGCCGATCTCGACCGGGTCCATGCCGCAATTGGCGAGGCGGCGGACGCATTGGGGTGAAGCGCTGATCGCTGCGCTAAACTGTTCCCCTTCCGTTCGTTATGACCTATCAGGCGCGCATGGAGCCCCCGCCCCGCAAGATCATTCACGTCGACATGGATGCGTTCTTCGCCTCGGTCGAACAGCGTGACGATCCGTCGCTGCGCGGGAAGCCGATCGCGGTGGGCCATGCCGCCGCACGCGGTGTGGTCGCGGCGGCGAGCTATGAGGCGCGCGTGTTTGGGGTACGGTCGGCGATGCCGTCGGTCACCGCGTTGCGGCGCTGCCCCGATCTGGTGTTCGTGCCGCCGCGCTTCGACGTCTACAAACAGGTCTCGCGGCAGATCCAGGCGATCTTCCAAGAGTACACGCCACTCGTCCAGCCGCTGTCGCTCGACGAGGCGTATCTCGACGTCACCGCGAACTTGCAGGGCCTGCCAACCGCCTGGGCGACCGCCAAGGCGATCCGTGCGCGGATCCTGGAGGAAACGGGGCTCACGGCTTCCGCAGGCATTTCGTACAACAAGTTCCTCGCGAAACTCGCGTCCGACCAGCGCAAGCCCAATGGCCAGTTCGCGGTCACGCCCGACATGGGGGCGGCGTGGGTCGAGACCCTGCCGGTCGCGCGCTTCCATGGCGTCGGGCCGGTGACGGCCAAGAAGATGCACGCGCTGGGCATCACGACCGGTGCGGACCTGCGCGACAAGTCGATCGACTTCCTGCGCGCAAATTTCGGCAATGCCGCCGACTGGTATCACGCGATCGCGCGCGGCGAGGATCACCGCCCCGTCGATCCCGACCGCATCCGCAAATCCTCTGGCTCGGAAACGACCTTCAACCGCGACCTGCTCGACCCGGTCGAGATCGAGGCGGGGGTGCAGGAAATGGCGGACGACGTGTGGGGCTGGTGCGAAAAGGCGCAGGCCTATGGGCGGACCGTGACGGTGAAGGTCAAATACACCGACTTCCAACAGATCACGCGCAGCCGGACCTACCCCTATGCGATCGACACCGCCGAGAAGCTCAGCGCCGCCAGCCGCGACCTCATTCGTTCGGTCCTGCCGCCGACCAAAGGGATCCGACTGGTCGGCGTGACGGTATCGACCTTCGACACGCTGGCGGACGGTCCCGCCGCGCTACCCTTGTTTGACGACGACGGCAGCTGATCCTGCTCAGAACAGCCAGTTGCTCCATTGCCCGACCGGCACCCAGTCCTTGTCGCGACGCTGGAACGCGTAGGTCGTGCCCCAATGTTCGATGTTGACCGTGACGAAGCCCAGGTCGTCCGACCAGACCGGGTCCGATACGACGTATTTCAGGTAACATTTGCGCGAAAGCCGCACGAACGGCCACCACCGTGCATCGACTCGCGGCACATTGAAGCCGCCGGGCAAGTCGACCGTCTTGGTTTGCCCGGTGCGGGACTGCACCATGGCGGCGTTGTTCAACCGTTGCTGGTCCAGATAGGCGAGCGTCGGAGTGGTGTTGGTAGGGTCGGGGATATGCGCGGGCTTGTTGACGATCGTATCCTGATAGATCTGCCGCGTCGTCAGCGCAGCACTCGACCGCAGCGGCGCAACCGTGTGCCACGCGAGCGGACGCCGTGATGGCGCTGGAGCAACCGCCATTGTCGCGAAGATCGCGAGCGGCTTGCCGTTGGTGCGATTGTCGACGCAGATCGCGTTGCCGTCGTCGGTCAGGATCTTGAGCGTGGCCCGCACGAGTTTCTGCGAATCGTCATACGGCGGCTGAGGCGTTCCGGCGCATCCGCCGATGCCGAACGCGATTCCGGCTGCGATCCCCGCTGAAATCATCGCGCGATGCGCGGTGCCAATACGGTGTCGATGCTGCTCAATCACAATCGGGTCGCCGCATATCTAAAGCTCCATTTCGCTACAGACACGCTGCTTTCTCCTCCGAAATCAGCGCATTGGTTGTCGGCTTACGCGAAACGAAACGCGTCCCACAGGGGGAATCGCTGCGATCAAATTTGTCGCAATCGAATACGCAATTGCATATAGGGGAAATATGGCTGAGCAAGTATCCGATTTCAAACGCGGCGAAAACAAGGCCCGCGCGCTTACGGTCGGCGTGTTGAGCGCGACCTTCCTGATCGCAGCGATGGCGCCGCAGAACACGCGTGCGGTGTTTATCACCGACGGCGGTCTGCCCAAGGCGTTTACCGCGACGCTCGCCTCGAACGGCGCCGGAATGCGTAGCGGTATCGGCCCCGGTAGCCTCTCCACGCGGAATGCCAGCTATCTCTCGGGTCTCGCCGACCCGCGCGCGCCCGGCGCCGATCGCGGAACACGCCGGTCGCAGGTGCCACCCGCCGGGTTCGTACTCGGCGCACGCCCGTTGCCGCCGGTAGCGCCAGGCGGCGGTGCACCGGGGGCCGTCGGCCCGGTCGCAGAAACCCCCGCTCCGCTACCGCCAGTCGACGTCGCAAGCGTGGGAACCGGTGGCACCGGACCCACCGCCGGAGGCCAACCGTTTGCTCCCGTCATTCAGCAGCCGGGGTCGGGGTCGTCGGGCTTCGCCGGCACCACGCCCGGCGGCGGAACACCCGGCACGCCGGGTTCGGGCACGCCCGGTGCGGGAAATCCCGGAACCGGTACCGATACTCCAACGCCTGCGCCGGCCGTACCGGAGCCTTCGACCTGGGTAATGCTGCTCAGCGGATTTCTGGTGGTGGGGTCTGCGTTGCGGATGGCCCGTCGGACGCGCCGCACGACGATCTTGGCCTAACCCGAACCGCGTTTGGGCCTGGCGGAATCAGTTCAGTTCGAGCTGGTTACCCGAAATCGTGACCGGCCCCAGTTGCGACAGCAAGTCCTGGCCCAGCAACGAAACCTTCAGTCCCCGTCGCACCACCGCCGCATCGACGTCCGCGACGGTGTGGCCTGCAATTGCGACCCGATCGAGCGTGACGCGATCGATCGCCGATGGGCCGGCTGCGGTTTCCATGACGGAATGGCGCGACGTCGCACCGCGCGGCGCACCGACCCGAGCCGCATCGGCCGGGGTCAGCACGATCATTGTAGCGCCGGTATCCAGCAGGAAGCGCACCTTCACTCCGTTGACCCGCCCGATCACGTAGAAAAGCCCGTCGGGTGCGCGGCTGTAGCGATGGTTCAGCGTAGTTGCCGGATCAACCAATGCGCGGGGCGGTGCCGCGGCCACGATGCGTGCCGTACGCGCGGACGGCTTCACTTTGTGGGGGGGCGGGTGCGCACTGAACGACAAACCGACAAACGCCAGCACACCGACCAGGCCGGGCATCGCCAATACTGCCTTGAGTGCCAACATGACACTGCCATGCCCGCATTAGCCTCAACAGCGCGTGACGATCTGTGGTTAGTCCTGCGTTAAGCTCTCTGCCAATGCGGCATCAGCCTTGCGCTCCAGCGCAATCAGGCGGCGGCGGCGGAGCCATTGTACGAGGGCTGCAATGCCAAACAGCAACCCGGCGACCGCAAACTCTGTGATCCAGACCAGATAGGGCCAGCGCATCGACATCGCCGACCGGAACAGCACATAATGTTTGGGGGTCATGCGGTAGCCGGCATAGCGATACAGGCGAAACAGTTCGCCCGGCAGCGCATCTGCCACCAGAATGCCCTCGCGCGCGCTGGCGGCGGCGGTGTCGGCGGATCCGTCGGTAGGCGCGAGTTCGATAAAATAGCGAATGTACGACGGGTCGGCTGCGGGATCGACCATCGGCGCGAAGCGCACGTTACGCCGCACGAACCACAGATCCTCGTCGAATGCGGACGTGCGCGTATAAATGATATTGCCGCGCAGTTCGGTCAGGCCCTGCGCCGGGACGGCGGGCGACGTCGTGCTCGCCGTCAGGCTTTGCATCGGCCCTTTCGCCGAAGGGAGTAGCAGGAGCATGAACGCGACAATCAGCGCCGCGATGAAACATCCTGCCGCCGTGTACACCAACACGTTGAGAAACCGCGATGCGGAGCGAATTGCACGAAAGAAATCGGGTCTGGCCGACACTGTATCGGTCGCCGGAACCGCAGCAGATGCTGCACGAGGAGATTTGCGGCGACGCCCGGTAAACAGGAATGGCAGCGGTGCGAGCAACAGCACGAACAACAGGAACGTCAACAGCGGGTGATAGACGCCGAATTCATTGAACTGCCATTCCGCGAGCAGCGCGACGACTCCGCGGTACGTACCGGATTGCCAGGTAAAATAGGCAACGACCAGGATGATCCACAACGGCAGCAATACGCGCGATGGATGCCGACGCACCGATTTGAACCGTACGCCCATTCTAAACCCTACTCATTCACGCCAGACGCTCGACGATAGCGCCATACGGCCATTGCGAACCGTGTCAAAACGGGATTGTCGCAATCGGTCCGTGGCTTGACACGGAAATTCGTCGACACCGACGACCGATCTGCGTTCACCAAGAAATGCATATTGCTCCCCGGATCATTCCCCTCGGTGCAATGCCCTGTCCGCTCTGCCGACGCGCGCGATGGCTTTTATGTTATCGCCCATACTGCATATATAACATCATATTGGCTCGTGATGTTGCTGATGTCGAATTAATTTCGTTGAAAGTTCGCAGCGAGCTCAGAAAACAACATCGCAAGTTCCGGGCGTTACCTACCGGCGAATGGTCAGCCGCTTCCACCATGGATTTAGCGAAGATCACAACTCGGCAACCGTCTGGACCGCATCAGAGTGCCGACACTGCCGACACTCTGCTGCGCATCCGGCTTATCCTATTGTTGCCGGGGCAGGATCATCCGCCGCGATACGAACCGGCACCGATTTGCTTGCCGGGGTCTTCGACATTTCGTCGTGATGGCTCATCGGGACCAGCACGTTGCATTCGGGATAATAGCCCGCGATCGTTCCGCGCGGGATCTTGTACGCGGTCAGCGTGAGCCCCCCTAGGTGGCGGTCATGGCCGTCGTCGACGTCGGTGGTCAGCTTGATCTTCTGGCCGTTGACAAGCCCGGCTTCGGCAATGTCATCGGGGTTCATCAGCAGGACATCGCGGGTCCCCTCGATCCCGCGAAAACGGTCCGAATAGCCGTAGATCGTCGTGTTGAACTGGTCGTTCGAGCGCATCGTGATCAGCCGGAACCGGCCGGGTGCATCCTTGAACCCGATCGACGTCAGTTCGCCCGGCGTGGTGAACTCCGCCTTGCCCGATTCCGTCTTCCACACCCGCTCATGCGCGCCATTGCCGCGGTAGAAGCCGCCGGCCTGATACATCCGCTGGTTATAGTCCCGGAAATCGTCAGGATAGGTCGCCTCGATCAGATTGCGGACCAGACTGTAGTCGGCAGTCCAAGCGTCCCACTTAAGATGCTCGCTCGGCGCGATCGTGGCCTTTGCGATACCGGTGACGATCGCCAGTTCGCTCATCACCTTGTCCGACACGGGCGTGCGATGCCCGATCGACGCGTTGATCATCGAGAAGCTGTCTTCGGTGGTGATGGTCTGTGGGCCGGTCGCCTGATCATCCTCCTCGAAGCGTCCGATGCACGGCAGGATATAGGCGAGCTTGCCAGGGAACAGATGGCTGCGGTTGAGCTTGGTCGACACCATGACGGTCAGGTCCTGAGTCGCCCACGCCTGCTCCATCCGCTTCTGGTCGGGCACCGCACGCACCAGATTGCCGCCGAGCGAAATGAACGCGCGCACCTTGCCCTCGAACAGCGCTTCGCTCGCCTCGACGATGTTCATGCCGTTCTCGGACGGCGGATCGAAGTGAAACAGCGCCTTCAGCTTGTCGACCGGGATCAGCTCGATCTTCTCGGCGATCCCGACGGTGCGCTGCCCCTGGACGTTGCTGTGCCCGCGGACCGGGCAGCACCCTGCCCCCGGTCGTCCGATGTTCCCGCGCAGCAGCAGCAGGTTGACGAGCATCGCGACATTGGTCGCGCCGTGTGCGTGCTGGGTCAGACCCATGCCGTAGACGCCGATGACGTTCTTGGCAGCGATATAGACCCTGGCGGCATCGCGCAGCGCAGCTTCGGTCAGCCCACTCTCCTGCTCGATCTCGGACCAAGCCACGGTGCGGCAGCGGTCGATGAACGTATCGAACCCGGTGGTATGTTGGGCAATGAAGGCATGGTCGATGACGTGCGCGGTACCGGCCGACTTCGCCGCGTCATCCGCCTCCACCACGACCTTGCACATCCCCAGCATCGCCGCGATGTCGCCGCCCGCCTTCAACTGGTGATATTGGTCGGAGATCTTGGTCTCCTTGCCCGTCAGCATTGCAGCCGGACTTTGCGGATCGACGAAGGAGACAAGCCCCTGCTCGATGATCGGGTTGAACGTGACGATCTTGGCGCCACGATCCTTCGCGTCCTTGAGCGGGTGGAGGAAGCGTGGGCTGTTGGTCCCCGGGTTCTGGCCGAAGAAGAAGAACGCGTCGGTTTCCGCGAGGTCGTCCCACACGATCGTCCCCACGGGGGAGCCAATCACCTTCTTCAGCGCAACCGATGTGGTCTCGTGGCACATGTTGGAGCTTTGCGGCAGATTGTTGGTGCCATAGACCCGCGCCAACAGCGCAAAGAGATAGGACGCTTCCAGCCCGGCATGCCCCGACGAGTAGAATACCGCACTGTCCGGATCAAGCGGCTTGAGCGCACCCGCGATCCCCGCAAACGCCTCACCCCAGGTGGTTTCGACATAGCGATCAGTTTCGGCGTCGTAGCGCAGCGGGTGCGTCAGCCGACCGGTCTTCTCCAGATCGTGATCGCGCCAGCTCCGCAATTCGGTGACGCTGTGCGCGGGCTTGGTCCAGAAGTCGGGGCCGCACCGTGCGCTGGTCGATTCCCACAAGGTCGCCTTCGCCCCGTTCTCGCAGAATTCGAACGCGGAGTAGTTCACCGGCTTGGGCCAGGCGCATGACGCGCACATCACGCCCTTCGGCTTGTTCATCTTGGCCATGCTGGCAAGCGCGGGCGGCGTCGCCCAGGTTTCGCCGAAAATGCTCGCGATACCGCGCAGCGAGCCCCACCCGCCCGCCGGTCCCGGCGAGTGCGGCAGATCCTTGGGAAGATCGGAGAGGTCCGAGGGTGTATGCGACATCTGCTTGTCCGACATGATATTTCCCATTGTTCAGCGCGCGTCCTGGTCGTGCGAGACCCGAAACGGGCAAGCGACAGGCATAGAACAGGAAAGCGAGCGGCAACCACCGAGGTTCCGTATCGTCAGGCGCTTTGCGGCTGGGCGGCGGAATCCCGCGATGCTTCCACGCTGGCGTGCCGTGCGTTAGATCGACCAATGCCAAACACATTCGCTGATCCCACCGGCTTGCCGTCGCACGCAACGTCCCCCCGCCCTGTCCTCGAAACCGTATCGATCGAGGGCGGACGCGAAACCTCCGGTCGCGGGATCGCGGACGAAGTAGCGGTTGCGATCGAACTCGATGGCGTGGGGTTTGCCGTGATGATGGCGACCCCGCACAATCTCGACGATTTCGTCGTGGGGCTGTTGCTTGCCGAAGGCGAGATCGCGGGCGCCGACGATCTGTCGAGCATCGACGTCGCCGCGCTCGATATCGGGATGATCGTCCGGGTCGACCGGCTACGTCCGGATCCGGTCGCGGTGATGGAACGGATGCGCCCGCGCACGACCGACTCGGCGTGTGGCCTGTGTGGGCGCGATAGCCTCGATCGGGCGCTCATGCCCTTGCCGCAGGTCACCGCCCGCAGCCGCGCCGACGCGGGGGCGCTGTTTGCGGCGGCGGGTGCCCTGCGCGACCACCAGCCGCTCAACCGGGCAACCGGCGCGGTCCATGCGGCTGCGCTGGCGGCACCCGACGGAACGATCCTGCTGGTGCGCGAGGATGTCGGCCGCCACAATGCCTTTGACAAACTGATCGGCGCGATGGCGCGCGGCGGGATCGGGTGGGACGGCGGGTTCGCACTGCTAAGCTCGCGTTGTTCGTTCGAACTGGTCGACAAGGCCGTGCGCGCCGACTGCCCGTTGCTCGCGACGATCTCCGCGCCAACCTCGCTGGCGCTCGAGCGCGCGGCGGCGGCGGGGCTGACGCTGGCGACGTTGGTGCGATCAGACACGCTGACCTTGCAGCTCTGTCCGGCTTCGGCACCGGGGCTGGTCGCGTGACGCTGCTCGGTGCGGTTCTGGCAGGCGGCGAATCGCGTCGCTTCGGCAGCGACAAGCTGGCGGCACGGCTGGGCGAGCGTACGCTGCTCGACCATGCGATCGCCTGGCTCGCTGCGCGGACCGACGCGGTGGTGGTATGCGGACGCGACGCTGCGGGCACCATGGGGCTAACCGACCTGCCCGCCCCCGGGCTAGGGCCGCTGGGCGGTCTCGCAGCCGCGCTGGATCATGCGCGTCGGCATGGTCATGCGACGGTGCTGACGATCCCGGGCGATACCCCTGACCTTCCGGTGGATCTGGCGGAACGTCTAGCGGAGATCGGCGCGCCCGTCTTCGTGCGCGGCTGCCCCGTCATCGGGCTGTGGCCGTCGTCGTGCGCGGACAGGCTGATCGAGCATCTGATGCAGTCGGAAGATCGATCGATGCGCGGATGGGCGCGGACCATCGACGCGCGCACGCTGACGCTTGCGGATCCGATCCCGAACGTCAATTTCCCGGACGATCTTGCGGCGCTACGGCGTACCGAGCGGTAGCGCCACGGCGATCAGAACCGCAAGGTCGGCACCGGCGTACCCGCCGCAAGCGCCGCCCCCTCGGCCGGACGCATTACCAGCCGATCCGCCGAGGCGAGCATCAACTGCCCCGTCGTCATGCGACGATCAAGGATACGGACTCCGTCGCCCTCCGTCGCCGCGCAAAGGAACGCCTCACGCGCGCCCGTTGGTGGAACCGCGGCGAGCAACGGCAGTGGCTCCCACGACAGCGCCGCCCCGACGTCCTCCCCGCCCAGCTGCGCGAGCAGCGGTGCGAGCAGCAATCGTGCGACCGTCATCGCCGCGGTCGGGTTCCCCGGGAGCGCGAGCACCGGTATCCCGCCGATACGTCCGCACCAGGTCGGCCGCCCCGGTCGGATCGCCAATCCGTCGAACCCGAGTTCCAACCCCTGCCCGGCGAGCGCCGCCTTGGCCGCATCCCGTGCGCCGTGCGCTGCGCCGCCAACCAGCACGATGACATCGACACCATCGCGCATTGCCGCAACCGCCCCGACCAGCGCCGCCGGGTCTTCCGCGATCCGTACCGTCTCGCACGGCTGCCCGCCCCAGGTCGCAGCGAACAGCACCAGTGCCTCACCAAGCATGTCGGGGACCGCCTTGCTGTCGTTCGCCGCCTGGCCCGGCGCTGCCAGACCGTCGCCGCGGATCAGCACCCCGACCCGCGGCTTGCGCCTTACCGTGACGGTGGCGACGTCCGCCGCCGCCGCCGCGACCAGCGCGCGCGGATCGATCCGACGACCCGCAGCGAGTGCGATCTCCCCGCTTCGCAGATCGGAACCTCGTGCCCGGACGTAGGACCGCTCGATAGCCGCTCCGTCGGACGATACCCATCCGTCCGCAACGATCGCGCGCTCGATCGGAAGAACGCGTACCGCTCCCTGCGGAAGTGGTGCCCCGGTAGCAACGCGAAGTGCTTCGTCTGCCTTGATCGCGGTGTCTGCGGCGTCGTGCGGCTCGACGATCTTCCAACGCGGCAGCGTGCCGCCTATGGTCTCGCTGCCCAGCGCGTAGCCGTCCATCGCGGCTGAATCACGTCGGGGCAGGTCGATTCGGGCCCGAATCGGCGTCGCGAGCATCCGTCCACCGGCATTGGCCAACGAAAGTTCTTCGATCCCAAGCGGTTCGACCCGATCAGCGAGATATTTCAGGGCGTCCGCGAAGATCGGCAGAACACGGCGCGAAGCGGATCGCGCGGGATGAACAGAAACGCGCATTGCGATGCAATAGCCGTAAATCGCTCATCCGGCGAGCATTCCTGACCGGGCCTGAACCATCCGTTCGAACACGGTTCACCTGCTATTAACGGAATTTGGGCATGTTTATCGCATATTACGCAAACGGGCTGGCCGAAGGTCAGCCGCACATGGTCAATGGGGATTTCGCACATGCAATATCGGTAAGGTTCGGTTACACTATGCACTGTATGGGGGCCTTGCGCCCTACATTGGGTGCGTGCGTAAACCGATCGTCCCTTTCGAGGAACTATGCCGGAATGACATCCCGGGAGGCCCGCAACAACGCTGTTGATGTTCCCCAACCGACCTATTAATCCAAGCGTCCGCCTGCCCCCAGGGCAGTGCGTGGCGCTGAAGAAAGCTCGCGAAAACAAGCAGTTCGCGGGATTTTTGTTTGTTCCACGCCTTGCTTGCACCGGAGTCTGCGAGAGACATGCTGCAAAAAGCAGACGGCGAAACTGAGTTCCAACGCCTTCATGCCGGGGCGACACCGATTTCCAAACAGACGCGTCGGTTCCAGCTGTACGTGCTGCTGGGCGTGTTCGATTTCGTCGCGATCCTGCTCGCCTTTCTGGCGGCGGGATTGCTGCGTCCCGAACCGACGTTCGGATCGAACGGCCTGCGGCTGGCAATGCTGGTCGCGCCGATCTACGCGCTCGTCGCGCTGAACGGCAATGCGTACGGCTATCAGGTCCTGCTCAACTGGAAGAAGGGAATGGCCAAGGCGGTCGGCGCGCTGATCTTCGCGATGGCTGCGGTGCTGTTCGTGGCATTCTTCTCGCGCGCCTCGCTCGAATTCTCGCGGATTGTGTTTGCGACCGGGGCAGCCCTCGCCATCGTCCTGGTCGGGCTGGGACGGTACAGTTTCAACAGCGTGGTCCGGCGTACGCTCGGCGAAGTATTGCGCACCGAACTGATCATCCTCGATAATTGTGATCTCCCACCGCTGGGGGATGCCTGGGTCATCGACGCGGCCGCCTACGGTCTGCGGCCCAACCTGCGCGATCCCAACATGCTCGACCGGCTCGGTACGGCCGTGCGCGGCGCCGATTTCGTATTGGTTTGCTGCGCGATCGAGGACCGCGCCGCCTGGTCGCTGCTGCTCAAAGGCACCGACGTCCAGGGGTTCGTCCTCGCCCCCGAATTCGATGAAGCGGGCGCGAACCGGATCATGCGGTACGAGGGCCAGAGCGTGATGCAGGTCGCGTCGGGTCCGCTCGACGTTCGCAGCCGCGCGATCAAGCGCGCGATGGATCTGGCGGTCACGGTTCCCGCGATCATCGCGCTCTCGCCTTTGCTGTTGACGGTGGCGCTCGCAATCAAGCTCGACAGCAAGGGGCCGATCCTGTTCCACCAGCAGCGGCTCGGCCGGTCGAACCGGCTGTTCTCGGTGTTCAAGTTCCGCTCGATGCACGTCGAGGATTGCGACGCCGACGGAAACCGCTCGATCACCCGCAACGATCGCCGCGTGACGCGTGTCGGCGGGCTGATCCGCGCAGTCAGCATCGATGAACTTCCGCAGTTGTTCAACGTGCTTCGTGGCGAGATGAGCCTGGTGGGCCCGCGCCCGCATGCGCTCGGCTCGCTTGCTGGCGAACAACGTTTCTGGGAAGTCGACCAGCGCTACTGGCATCGTCACGCGCTCAAGCCGGGGATCACCGGCTTGGCGCAGGTCCGCGGATTGCGTGGCGAAACGCGCGAGCGCGACGATCTCGTCAAGCGGTTACAGGCGGATCTTGAGTATCTTAACGACTGGTCGCTCGGACGCGACATCGCGATCATGCTCGCGACATTCCGGGTAATCGTTCACGACAAAGCGTATTGAGACATTGTTTCGTTTCCGGACCAACCATCCGGTGTACGAAAAAAACCCGATGTATTCATCGCGGTTATGAGGCTATTTACCGCATGCGCCGTAACTAGCCGAATTGGCAGACGTCCTCCCCACGCCGGTGACGACGTGGGGATTGGGAGGGAAACACTTGGAAACGCTTTACGATTGGCTGACGTTGGCCATTTTTGCCGGGCTGATCATCCTGTTCCTGCAACGCTCGACCGCCGAAACGCCGAGCGACAAGATGATCCATTATGCCCCCCCGGCGATTGGGTGCGCGGTCGCGAATTACCTTGGAAACCACGAACAGCATGCGCTGGCGGTCATCGCGATCGTCGCGATCCTTGTGTATATCTGGTACGTTCTCAAACCCTTGCAACGCAGCTGACGGTCGTGCGGTGAGGCACTGGGATCCCCTCATGCCGTCACGCCGTGACGATTGCCAAAACCCCATTGTCCTTCTCGGAGTCATCGAGTCGGACACGTGGCTCCTACCTTGCTCCCGCCGAGGCCCCGTGTGATGTTGACGACGATTACCCCTCCAAAAGTCACGCCACGGTCCCGTGTCTGGACCCCGGCGCTGCTGTTTCTGATCGCCGCGGCGCTGGTTTTCCTTATTCCGACGATGCTTGACGTCGCCCGGGAGAGCTGGAGCACCGAACAGGGCGCGCACGGTCCGCTGGTGCTGGCGACCGGGATTTGGCTGGTGCTGCGGGAACGGCACCGGGTCGCGGCGGTGGCCGCTCCGGGCAACGCGCTGATCGCCGCGGTCCTGCTCGTACCGTTGCTCGCGCTGTTCACCGTCGCGCGGATCACCTCGGTGATCGAGGTCGAATCGATCGTGATGTACCTGTGCCTGATCGTTGTCTTCTATGCGGTCTACGGCGGTGCGGCGGTGCGCGCGATCTGGTTTCCGCTGGTCTACCTGCTGTTCGTCTTCCCGCCGCCCGACACGTTGTTCGCTGCGCTGACGCAGCCGCTCAAGATCGCCATCTCGCAGTGGTCGGTCGATATCCTGTATCTGCTGGGCTATCCCGTGGCGGGATCGGGTGTGACGATCCAGATCGGGCAATATGAAATGCTGGTGGCGGCCGCTTGCGCTGGCTTGAACTCGCTGATCAGCCTGACTGCGCTGGGGTTGTTCTACACCTATCTGCGGCACAGCTCGAACTGGCGCTACATGCTGCTGCTCGTCGCGTGCATCGTGCCGATCGCTGTGCTGGCGAACCTCGTGCGCGTGCTGATGCTGCTGCTCATCACCTATCACTTCGGTGAAGCGGCCGGACAGGGCTTCTTCCACGAACTGGCGGGTATGACGATGTTCGTTACTGCCTTGCTCGGCATTTTCGTGATCGACTGGATCTTCACGCCGCTGCGCCAGCGCTGGGCACCCGAAGGACACATCGCATGAGCCAATTCATCGCCGACCAGCACCTGCCGCCCGTCGGGCCGTCCAGCCCTGCCCTGCCCCGTCGCCAGGTTCTGGCGGGAGCAGGGCTGCTCGCTGCGGCGGGTGCCGCGCTCGCCTTCAAGCCACGGACGGTCTTGCGCACGCTCGGCACCGCCAAGCTCGATGCGCTGGTTCCGCACGATTTCGCCGGCTGGCATTTCCAGGCGGCCAGCGGTCTGGTGCTGCCGCCCGCCGACCAACTTCGCGACCGGATTTACAGCGAATTGCTCACCCGGGTGTACCAGCACCCCGACGGCGGCATGATGATGCTGCTGATCGCCTATGCCGGCTCGCAGGACGGGACGATCCAGGTTCATCGCCCGGAAGTCTGCTATCCCGCGGGTGGGTTCCGCCTGACCGACATCGAGGATCGCGACGTCAAGCTCGCCCCCGGGGTTGAGGTGCCGACTCGTTTCATCGTCGCAGAGACCGAACTGCGCACCGAACAGATGATCTACTGGACGCGGCTTGGGCATCTGTTCCCCCGCAAATGGTCGGATCAGAAACTCGCGGTGATTGAGGAAAACCTGCGCGGACTCATTCCCGATGGCGTGCTGGTGCGGATCTCGACGATCAATGCCGGCGACGCTCGTGCGAGCCTCGACCATTTCGCCGCCGCCCTGTTCGGCGCGGTCGGCCCCCGGATGAAGTCCGTGCTCATCGGCCCGGCCTGACGCTCACTTCCAGTAAAACGACACTTTCAGACATTTAAAGGGGTACCAAAAATGATACGCAACAAGACGATGCTGATCACGGGCGCAGGCGCGCTGCTCCTGCTCGTCGGGGGCTGCGAGAAGAAGGTCGGCGGCCAGGTCGTCGCCGTCGTCAATGGCGAGGAAGTCACGCAGCAGGAGGTCAACGCCGAACTGCAGGCCGCAAACATCCCGGCGACCGCCGACAAGAAGGCGGTCATGGCGCAGGTCGTCCAGCAGATCGTCGATCGCAAGCTGCTCGTGCAGAAAGCCAAGGCTGAGGGTCTCGACAAGTCGCCCAACTATCTCGAGCAGCTGCGCCGCGGTGAGGATGCGTTGATCATCAACCTGCTGACCACCAAGGCAGCGAAGGGCGTCGCCTTGCCCGACACCGCAGCGGTCGACAAGTTCATCGCCGAGAATCCGACGCTGTTCAGCGAGCGCAAGCGCTACACGCTCGACCAGATCTCGTTCCCGCAGCCGACCGACCAGACGGTGTTGCGTCAGCTCGAGCCTGCGCATTCGCTCGAGGCGGTTGCGGCGACGCTGTCCGCAGCGGGAATCCAGTTCACGCGCGGCAAGGCCGATCTCGACAGCGCGATGCTGCCGCCCCCGGTCGCGGCGAAGATCGCAGCCCTCCCCGCTGGCGAGCCGTTCGTCACGCCGGACAAGGGCCGCATCGTCGCAAGCGTGATCACGTCGACCACGCCATCGCCGACGCCGGAAGCCCAGGCGCGCCCTGCCGCGCTTGAATTGCTGCGTCGCCAGTCGCTTGGCACCGCCATGCAGAAGCAGCTGGATGCCGCGCGTGCGGCCGCCAAGATCACCTATCAGCCGGGCTTCACCCCGCCGAAGACTCCAGCCCCCGGCGCAACCGCAACCGCGCCCTGACCCGTTGCGATCGGGGCCTTCCGAACGAAGGTCCCGGTCCGGTCAGCCCCGCCGCATCAACGTTGCAGCGGATCGTTGGACAGATGGAAGCTCGCGAGCACGGCTTGCGCCCGCGGGCTGATCTGCGCCGAACGCGCCATGTCGCGGAGTACGGTCGACGCTTCGTCGCTCCGCCCGCGGGCGACCAGCATCTTCGCCAGCCGCGCGGCAGCACGCGTTGACGCAGGCGCGACTCGCAAGGCTTCGCGCAAATTGGCTTCCGCCAGTTCGGGCTGGTTCTGCACCAGTAGAATATCGGTCAGCGCGAGACGCGCCGTGATGTTCGTGACGTCGTCGGTCACGAGTTGCCTGCCATCCGACAGGGCACCCTCATAATCATGCATTGCCGCGCGCAGCCGCGCGCGGGTCAGCAGCGCGCGTGGCTGCGACGGATCGACGTCGAGGACATCTTGGACGCGGGCCAGTGCATCCTGAACCCGGCCCTTCAACCCCACGGAAAACGCCAGCGCGGCCTTTGCGTTGGAATTGCCCGCGTCGGGCTCGCCCGTCGGCACGGCATCGCCGAGCACCCGAAGCGCGAGATCAGGTTGACCGATCTCGTTGGCGAATTGCGCGAACGTGGCCTTTATTTCGATCGCATCCTCCTGCCCCCCAAGCAGGATCTGCTGTGTCGACAGGGCATCGCGGCCCGCGTCCAGCCACATTTCGAGAATCTTCGACGCAAGCGCGATGTCCTTGGGGTTCTTTCGCAATACCGGCAGGACGAAGTCGAAGGCCCCGTCGGGACGCCCGGTCTGGTACAGCCAGTCCGCATAATCGAGCTGCATCTGCGTATCGGACGGATTGGCGTTGGCGAGGCGCGCGAGTGTCTTCTGATAGCCGTCGGCATTGCTGGTCTTCTGATAGAGATCGCGCAGGAACACGAGGCGCGAGGTGCCGTCACCGGGGGCCTTGAGCGATTCCTCGATCAACGCCGCAGCGGCAGCATTGTCGCCCTTATAGGCCAGCGCTTGGCCCTTCAGGATCAACGCCCCGACGTCGGCGGCATTGGCCCCCAGCACGCGATCCGCGAACACCAGCGCATTCTTCCAGTCGCCGCGTTGCAACGCAGCACCACCCTTCATCGTCAGTGGCAATGGATCATTGAGGTTGATGACGAGCAACTGGTCCGCATAGCGATCGACCTTGTCGGGCTGGCGCACGTTGAGCCCGAGCTGGCACAATTGCCGCAGCGCCTCGATGTTGCCGCGATCGAGCTGATAGACGTTCTCATAGGCGTCGAACGCCCCGGCGAAGTTCTTGGTCGCCAGGCTGATGTGCGCCGATGTCAGCCAATAGTCGCTGACATCGTCGCGAATGCCGAGCGCGGTCTGGATGTTGCGCCGCGCCACCGCGAAATTGCCCTGTTGCAACGCGGCTTCGGCCTCCGCTGCGGCCTGCGCGGCGCGGGTGTCCTTCGACGCACAGCCGCTGACCCCGCCGACCAGAAGAAGCGACGCGGCGAGGGCCGCTGCGAACCGTGCAGGCAAAGGCTTCATTGCGGGAAACGATCCGATAACGCGTAAGGATGGGACAAGCCGACCGTGCCGGGGGCCGACGCGCATTGTCAATGTCTTCATCTGGGATGGCCGATACGGCTACAGGACAACACGATCCAATATCCGCAGCGTTAAGGCTGCTTTCACCTAGCGTGACATACTGCAGTTGCGCTAGGAACCAAAAAACCGGTCAACAGGGAAATTCATATGATCTTTTCGGTACGAGCCGCACGTCATTGTGCGGCGGTGGGACTTTTGGCGCTCGCGGTCCCGACCGTGGCACAATCCGCACCCAATGCGCCGGCACAGCTGCGCGCGTATCGGATCAACCCGGGCGACGAGATCGAGATCTACGTATGGGGTGAGGAACGCCTCCAGCGGATCGTCAAGGTCCTGCCGGACGGCACCTTCTCTTTCCCGTTGGTCGGGCAGATCGATGCTCTGGGCAAGTTGCCCGCGGATATCGAGACACTCGTGTCCAAGGGACTGCGTTCGCAATATCGCGACACCGTCCCGCAGGTTACTGTCTCGGTCAAATCGCCGATGGGCTTGCAGTTCAGCGTCGCGGGCAAGGTGAAGGCAGCCGGTGCCTTCACTGCCGGCCGTTACGTCAACGTGCTCGAGGCGCTGGTCATGGCGGGCGGCCCCGCCGACTTCGCCGACGTCGGCAACGTCGCGATCCTGCGCAAGTCGGGAACCGGGCTCAACGTCATCAAGGTTCGCCTGACCGACATCCTGAAGGGCAACCCGAGCGGGCGCGATCTGGCCGGCCTGCCGCAGCTGGAAAGCGGCGACACGGTGATCGTACCGTGAAGACACGTTCCTGTCTCGCGCTGTGCGCGGTAACCCTGGCGACTCCCGCGTTCGCGCAAACCACCGAAACGCGGTTGAGCGCGGACGTGTCGAGCTCGCTCGGTTATTCGAACAATCCCTTCGCGACGATAGGATCCGATACGGGTGCAGGATTCGTACAGGTCGATATCCGGCCGCAGCTGCGAATCCTGCGCGAGCGCAGTGCGTTGACGATCAGCGCCGACGCCAACGTCCAGCAGTATTTCAACCGGTACAACCGGTCGGACAATTACTCCGGCGGCGTCGACTATAATTTCGTGCCTGCGGAATATGTCCGTGGGCATCTGAACGCGAGCGTCCAGAGCTCGCTGATCGGCTCGACCAACGATCTCGCCAACCGGTTCGCCACCGTCCAGCAGCCGGGGACGGTTCCGTCGACCGACATCGGACCGGCGCCGGTCGACCCGATCAACATGCTTCCGGTCAACACCGGGACCGACATCGGCCTGTTCGGCCTCGGCGCACGCCGTCGCACGATCAACGGGGGCGGCGACGTGTCCGCCACGCTGTCGGCGCGTGACGTCGTCACGGGCAGCGCGTTCGTCATCAATTCGAAGTTCTCCAATTCCGGCAGCACCGGCGTGATCGCGTCCGCCCTCGGGGATTATACCGGATACGGCGGGACGGTCGGCTACAGCCGCCAGATCACCGGCTATGTCCAGGGTGGCCTTCAGGGGTCCGCCGCGAAGTACGACTATGAAATGGTCGGCGGCGACACGACGGTCTATTCGGTCCAGGCGACGACGACCGCGCGGATCAACGAATATTGGACGCTGAACGGTGCGCTCGGCGTGTCGTTCATCAACCGCGAGATCGGTGGTTCCACCGCGGCGCTCTCCGGCAGCCTGGCGATGTGCCGCCGCGGCATCCGCGTTAATTACTGCATCAACGCCAATCGCGCAGTCCTGCCGACGGGGGCGATCGGTACGCAGGTGTCGACCTCGGTCGGCGGCAGCTATGCTTACCGCATCACCGAACGCAGCAACATCAATGCGTCGGCAGACTATAGCAAGAACAGCACGCCGAGCGGGGTCGGCGGGATCGTAACGCCAGTTGCGCTGAGCAACGAATATCTGCGCGCGACGATCGGTTACGACCGTCAGCTGCGTCAGCGCCTGCGCTTGATCAGCTCGGTCAACTACCGTAAGATTTTCGGTGGCAGCTTTATTGGTGGCAATGTCATCGGCACCAGCACCAGACGGCCAAGCGACTTTGGCGGATTGATCGGTGTTGCAGTGCGCCTCGGGGATATTCGATGAACGACGAACTCGATCTGGCACAGAGCCAGGAATCGGATACTTCCTCCAATTTCATCGGCAGCCTCCCCGTCATCCTGTGGGAACGGCGCTGGCTGATCATCGTCCCGTTCGTGATCCTGAGCATCGCCGGGATTGCGGCGGCCTTCCTGCTCCCACGTTCGTATCGGTCGAGTGCGACGTTGCTCGTCGAATCGCAGAACCTGCCGAGCGACACCGCGGCGTCGGGCCCCGGCGACACGGTGATCGACCGTCGCATGGCGAAGATCCGGCAACAGATTCTCAGCCGACCCGATCTCGTCGGACTGATTCAGGCGAACAACCTGTACGACGCGTCCGCGCGCAACGAACCGCTTTCCAAGCTGGTCGACCGGATGCGCGACGCAACCGCGATCAACGCGATCAATGCGGACGTCAACCGGGGCGGCAACGCCGGGTCGATCGCCTTCTCGCTGACGTTCGACTATCCGACTGCACCGCAGGCGCAGCTGGTCGCGCAGACCTTCGTCGACCGCCTGCTCAAGCTCGATGCGTCGCAGACCCAGGCGGAGGCGCAGACCAACGCACGCTTCCTCGAGGACCAGGAGGCCAATCTCCAGGCGCAGGTCAACGGGATCGAGACGCAGATCAACCGCATCACCGGCCAGAATGGCGCGGCACTCGCGGCATCGAACATCGGCGTGAGCGTGATGGGCGCCGGTAGCGACTTTGAAGGCCAGATCGCCAACCTTCAGCGGCAGAACGCCGAACTGCAGGCGCAGATGGGCAAGCCCGCAGTCGGTCGCGACCCCAACGTCATCGCCGCCGAGGCGCAACTGGCAGCAGCGCGCGCGCAATATTCGGACGATCACCCCGACGTGAAGCTCGCCGAGAGCCGTCTGGCGGCAGCGAAGTCGACCGCGTCGGCGTTCCAGACCAACAGCGTTTCGTCGGTCGTGCAACGCCAGATGGCGGCGAACAACAGCGCGATCGCGCAGTTGCGCAACGCCAAGGCGATGACGGAGAGCCGCGCGACGACGATGGCGGCGGCACAGGCCCGCGGGCCGGTGATCGCGCAACAGGTCGCGCAGTTGCAGTCGCGTGCGGACGTCCTGCGCGCCAATCTCGGGCGGATCCAGACCAACCTGCTCAACGCACGGTCGGTCGTGAAGATCTCGGACGAGCAGCGCGGCGAACGGCTTACTCTGATCGACCCGCCCGTCACGCCGGATACGCCCACCCAGCCCAACCGGCCGATGCTGATCCTCGGCGGCATCTTCGGCGGGCTTGCCGCGGGTATCGGTCTGGCATTGCTGTTCGAGCTGATTGCGAGCCCGATCCGGAGCGTGGGTACGCTGACGCGGCTCACTGGGGTTCCCCCGCTCGCGGTCATTCCGGTGATCTCGAAGAAGAAGGCACGCCGTCGCTCGAGTTCCCCCAAGGCCGCAGCTTAACCAGCGCCTTACCTCTTCGATCTAAGGTATCCTAATGTCGCGTTCCTGGAACTCCTCGACCACCGACGGTCCCGCGCCGGATCTGGTGCTGTCCCCCGACAGCATCGCCGACCCGATCGACCAGTTCGATTCCCCCCGCCGCGGCGTGTTCGGCTTCAACAGCCGTGATCGCCGGTCCCGTCCGTTCAACCTGCTGCGGTCGCAGATCGTCAAGATCATGCGTGCCAACCAGTGGAAGGTGATCGGCATC
Source organism: Sphingomonas sp. PsM26 (assembly GCA_030433805.1). GTDB lineage: Bacteria > Pseudomonadota > Alphaproteobacteria > Sphingomonadales > Sphingomonadaceae > Sphingomonas. The sequence goes on from JARUXA010000003.1 coordinate 277,410, forward strand.
ACCTCGGCGACCCCGCGCGTCGGCAAGTCGTTCATGGCGGCCAACCTTGCGGCATCGCTGTCGCGCATTCCGGGGACGCACACACTGCTGTTCGACCTCGATTTGCGGCGCGGGTCGATCGCGGAAATCTTCGAGATCCCCGAAGGCGTGGGCATCAACACCTTCCTGGCGGGCGAAGTCGACTCGCTCGATGCCGCCTCGCGTGAGATTGCCGGCACCGGGCTGACCGTGTTCCCGTCCTTCCCGACCGACCACAGCTCGGCCGAGCTGCTCGCAGGCGAGCGGTTGCGCACGCTCGTCTCGGCGATGCGCAAGCTGCCCGACGACGTGATCTGCATTTGCGATCTGCCGCCCGCCTTTGCCAACGACGATGCCGCAATCGTCCTGCGCGAGATCGACGCGTATCTGATGATCGTCGAGGAGGGCAAGACGACCGCCCGTCAGGTCAAGGACACGCTCGAGATCCTGCGTCCGGCGCCGTGCATGGGCACCGTGCTCAACCGCTACAAGGGTGGGATCGGCGGCGACGATTATGGCTTCGGCTACGGCACGCAACGCTATTACGACGCTTATTACTCCTGAGTCCGCCGGCTGAGGCCGGTATTGGATCGGGACGTCGGCAACGGGGGACGGTCGTGCGCACTGCCAATCGGATCGACAGCGATCGAGCGTTCAGTTTCCAGCGGGAAATCGGGTGATGGGACCGTTCGACCTGATCGCGGGGGTTGCGCTGGCGCCGATCGCGCTGATCGACGGGGCGTTCCTGCTGGAAACCGGTCTCGGGCTGCGCCCCGACCGCAGCCCCCCGCCCCCGGCCCGCGACAAGCAGGTCGTGGTGCTGGTCCCTGCGCATAATGAGGAACGTACGCTCGCCGCGTCGGGTGCCGGGCTGGTTCGGTTGCAAAGCGCGTCCACCCGTGTCGTTCTCATCGCTGACAATTGCAGCGACGCGACCGCTGCAGTGGCGCGCGGCATGGGCCTGGAAGTGATCGAGCGACAGGACGCGGTCCGTCGCGGCAAGGGCTATGCCCTCGCCTTCGGTCGCGACCATATCGCGGCGTCCCCGCCCGACGTTGTCGTCGTGGTGGATGCGGATTGCGAAATTGATCCGGCGGGCCTTGCCCGTCTGACCGACACGGTAATGGCAACCGGTCGTGCGGCGCAGGCGGCCTATCTGTTCCGCCCCGCCCCGTCGGCACCGCCGGTCGTGCAGATTTCGAACTTCGCGTTCTTCGTGAAGAACCGCATTCGTCAGCGTGGGATCCAGCGGCTTGGCGGCGCGGCGATCCTTACCGGGTCGGGTATGGCGTTCCCCTGGGCACCGTACGCCGCGCTCGATCTGGCGACCGGGAACGTCGTCGAGGATCTCGCGATCGGGATCGGACTGATCGAGCTCGGTCAGCCGGCTGGATATTTCGACGCGGCGACGGTCCGTTCCGATTGCAGCAGCGACGACGGATCGAGCACGCAGCGCGCGCGCTGGGAAGGCGGCTTCCTCGCGATGGCACGGCGGCACGGGCTGGGGCTGCTCGGATCGGGGATCGCGCGCGGCAACTGGGCGCGGTTCTGGATGGGGGTGCACCTGTGCGTCCCGCCGCTGTCGATGCTGCTCGCGGCGAACGTGGCGATCACGCTGCTGCTGGCCGTGGCGGCGTTGCTTGGGGTTTCGCTTGTGCCGCTGATCGTGGCGGTGGTCCTGCTGGGGCTGCTCGGCGCGGTCGTGGTGCTGGCGTGGGCCGGCGAAGGGCGGATGCATTTGCACCGTGATGCCGCGGTCCGGCTGCCGCGCTATCTGGTTTGGAAGCTCGCGATGTACGCGCGGTTGTTGACGGGGCGGCAGCGCGTGGCGTGGACGCGGACCGAACGGATCGACCCTTAACCGCACACTACGCTTCCCCGGCGAAGGCCGGGGCCCAGTCGTGATGGCCGAGATAACGACGCGCAGCTTCTCGCAATCTTCTGTTGCGCTACTGGGCCCCGGCCTTCGCCGGGGGAGCCATAGAAGAGAAGAGCGATCGGAGAGAAGAAAGGCTCCTTTCCGTCGCGGATCGGCAGGTCAGGCGCCCCGCTTCGCCATCCATGCAGGCGGCTGATCGATCGGATCGTCCCAACGCGCGACATGCGGTTGCAGGTCGGCTTTGCTGGGCAGCATCCCGTGCCGCAACAGGTCGCGCGCTTCGTTCGCGACGGGCAGATGGCTGCCCCCCAGCCCGACCGCGCGTCTCACCAGATACAGGCCGTGCCCCGCAACCCAGAACCCGTTCGCCAGCATCGCCCCGGTTCGCCCGTGCGTGCGCGCATACATGCGGCGGCGGGCTTCGTACCAATAGCGCGGTAGCGGCGGCAAAGCCTTGGCGGCCTTGCGCTCGTAATTGACCCCGGTCGACGCGCCACCGATGTGACGCACGCGGCTCGCCGGTTCGTGCCGGATCGTCCAGCCTGCTTTGACTAGCCGGAACATCAGTTCGACTTCCTCGAAATAGAGGAAGAAGCCCGTGTCGAACAACCCGGCCTGCTTGAGCGCGGTGGCGCGGAACATCGTGCTCGCACCGGTCACCCAATCCGCCTCGCCCGGCTCGGTCACCAGCATCGGTTTAACCCCGAGCATACGGCCAAGCGCATTGACCCGCGACCCGCGGACAAGTTCGCGCAGCGGCGACATGTTGCCGAAGGCGGAGCCGGATTCGCTGCCGTCAGCGTTGAGCAGCAGGCTGCCGACCGCGGCGCAGCGGGGATGGCTGTCGAGCACCTTGCGCAACGTCGTCACCGCGCCCGGTTCGACCTCGGTGTCGGGGTTGAGCACGTGAAAATAGTCGGGCGCATCGGCCGATTGCGACAGGCGCTGGATCGCCTGGTTGTTCGCCCAGCCGAACCCGCCGTTGATCGGCAGCGCGAGCAGTTCGACCCAATCCGACAAGGCGGGATCGGCCACGCCCGCGCGGATTACTTCAGCGGAGGTGTCGCCCGAACCACCATCGACGATGACGACGCGCAACCCCGGATTATCCGCCCGGTCGGGCATCAGCGCGCGTGCCGCCGCCAGCGCGAGGTCCGGCGTCCGGTAGTTGACAATGATGACGGCGACCCTGGTCGCAGCGGCGGCGTCGATCATCGGATTTCCCTCGTGCTGATAATCTTTGCGGGAATGCCGACCGCGACCGCGCCAGCGGGAATGTCCGCCAGCACCACCGCATTCGCGCCGATCGCCGCACGATCGCCAATCCGCACTGCGCCGAGGATCACCGCGCCCGCCCCCACGTCGACTCCCGATCCGAGGATCGGCGCGTCGGCGGGGGCGTCCATACGGCGGATGCCAAGCGTGCAATTCTGCCGGATGATGCAATCGTCACCGATCACGCTATTGCCGTGGATCACGATCCCGCCCTGATGCTCGATCACGACGCGACGCCCCAGCCCGACCGAATACGGTAACTCAATGCCGTAGCCGTTGCGGCACCGACGGAACATCAGCCGGTACAACAGGCTGAACGGAACACGCAGCGGCTTTGGGCGCACCCCCATCCGCCACACGCCGAAGCGATGGATCGCGACCGCGCGAAAACCGGGACGGGTCCAGTCGCGTCCATGCGCCACCCAATCCTCGCGGATTTGCGCCCATAGCGATGTCGGGCTGCTCATCCGCGCGCGGGGCCGCTGTTATATTCGATCAGGTCGGACCGACGCCCGGTGAGCCGCCCCATCTGGAAGCGGGCAAGTCCGATCATCTCGGCAAGTTTTCCGATCATCAGGAACGCCCCTGTCAGCAGCGCCTGACGCGGGGGCAGCGTTGCGCGGCGCTTGGCAGCGATCCGCAGCGCCTGCAACGGCCACACCGCTGCGAACGCAAGCGCGGGCAGCAGCCAGACGGGGCCGAACACGATCGCGAACAGCACCATCACCATCACCAGCGCGGGCAGGATTCCGCCCCACAGCACGATGCTGCGACACTGCCGCCGCCAGTCCGGCTCGCGCAAGCCGGGATGCCGGTCCGCGAGCTCGCCGAAGGCGTGGCCAGCGCGCTCGGTCCGGCGCCACCATTGTCCGAACCGCAGGATCGCAGCGTCGTGGATCGTCATAGCATGATCGATCCGGTACAGCCGCCACCCGGTCTTGCGCAGGCGAACCGACATGTCGGGATCCTCGCCCGCGATCATTTCCGCGTCATAGCCATGGATCGCGGTCAGCGCGTCGACCCGGACCATCACGTCGCCACCCCCCGCCGCGGCTTCGCCGACGGGGACGTTCCATTCGTCGTCGCAGAATGCGTTGTAGATCGATCGCTCGGGAAAACGCTCGCGACGCCGCCCGAACACCAGCGCGAGTCCAGGGTCGCGCTCCAGCCCATCGCGCGCGGCATCGAGCCAACCCGGCGCGAGCTCGCAATCGCCGTCGACCATCTGGACATAGACGAGTCCCGGATGGTCCTGCAGCAGCCGCTCAAGCCCGGCATTGCGCGCGCGGGCGGCGGTGAATTTGGGCGGAACCGCGAGCTCGACGACCGCCACGCCCTGCGACCGCGCCCACGCCACGCTGTCGTCGGTCGATCCCGAATCGACATAGACGCGCGCGGCGGTGCCGCTGGTCGACGCGATGCAGCGCCGCAGCCGCTCGCCCTCGTTGCGGCCGATCATCACGACGCCGACCTGCGCGCCTGGCATCTCGCCGCGCGCTTCCGGGCGCGGGTCCGTTGGGGGCGGCATGATTCGATCCATCCTTCGGGCTAGCCCCACGCGGCCCCTGCTTGTCAACCGCATGATGCTGGGCGCTTGACGTCGGGGTCGCCAAGCTGGCACCGGGAGCGCCGTTCATTAGCGGGGGAAATATTGCCGTGACGTCGACGCGACAACCGCCCGCGCAGGACTCTGCCGGGCAAAACCGGTTTCCCAAGACCAACTTCCTCGGCCTCGATTTCGATACGGCAGAGGCCGCCGAGGTCATCGCCTTCCTCGATACGCGACGTGCGGACGATCGCTTCGGCTATGTCGTCACCCCCAACGTCGACCATATGGTTCAGATCGATGCGCAGCCCGAACTGCGCCCGGTCTATCAGGGCGGATTGTTGTGCCTCAACGACAGCCGGGTACTGGCGCGGCTTGCGAAGCTGTACGGGATCGCTCTGACCGTAGTGCCGGGCAGCGACCTGATCGTCGCGCTGTTCGGTTCGGTCCTGAAGGATGGCGACCGGCTCTGCATCGTTGGCGCAAGCGCGCCGTTGGTCGCGCAGTTGCGCGCGCAATATCCGCGCATCACGATCATCCATCACGAACCACCGATGGGGTTGCGCCGCAACGCCGCCGCACGGAAGGCGGCAGTGGACGCAGCCGCGGCGGCGAACGCGCGGTTCACGCTGCTAGCGGTCGGCGCGCCGCAACAGGAGATCCTCGCATCCGAAATGGCGGCGGCGGGGACGGTCAAGGGAACGGCCTTCTGCATCGGGGCGGCGGTCGATTTCATCGTCGGGGCGCAGGTGCGCGCGCCACGGATCGTCCAGCAGGCGGGGATGGAATGGTTCTGGCGGCTTGCGGGAAGCCCGCGGCGGCTGGGTCGACGCTATCTGGTCGAGGGGCCGAAAATTTTCCGGATCGCTTTGCGCTGGCAACGCGACCGGAAACGGAACGCAAGGGTCTGACGTAGCAGGTCCGCGCCGGGGGTAATCCACCCCCGGCGCGGATCCGCCATCAGAATACGAAGTCGTTCGCCAGAATGCCGCTGGTCGACTTCACCGTCAGCACCATGTCGGCGACACCGTCGCCATTGGTGTCGGCGGACACGGTCCAGTCGCTGCCGCTCGCCTGCACGCGCAGTTCGCCTGCCTTCTTGGTGAAGTCCGCCGTGCCGACGAAGCGGAACGCGTCCCGCGTCGTCGTGGCGCTGTTCGCATCGATCGCGCTGAGGTCGATCTTGTCGCCCTGCCCTGCGCCCAGCACTACCGTCGCCGAAGTTGCGACCGTCTTGCCGAGGTCGCCAGGGAGGAAGCGATAGATGTCCGCGCCGGCGCCACCGTCGAGCAAGTCCTTGCCGCCGCCGCCGTACAGGATGTCGTTGCCGGCATCGCCGAACAGCTGGTCGTCCCCGGTGCCGCCGTACAGCGTATCGTTGCCACCACCCCCGCGCAGGGTGTCATTGCCGCCACCGCCACGCAGGATGTTCGCGGCATTGTTGCCAGTGATCGTGTTATTCCCGGCGTTGCCCGTCCCGTTGATCGCCGCATTGCCGTCCAGCCACAGCGTCTCGACATTGTCGGACAGCGTGTAACTGACGGTCGCGCGAACCACGTCATTGGTCCCTTCCCCGGGAAGTTCGATCACCTTGTCGTTGACGTCGTCGACCGTATAGGTGTCGTTCCCCGCGCCGCCGTACATCGTGTCCGCACCGATGCCGCCGTCGAGCACGTCGTCCCCGGCGTTGCCGTACAGCGTGTCGTTGCCGGCGCCGCCCCACAGATAGTCGTTGCCCGAACCACCCGTCATGACGTTGGCGCTCGCGGTGCCCATGCCGATGAAGTTGGACGACCCCAGATACCGCAGGTTCTCGACGTTGGTGGAAAGCATGTACATCGACAGCGTGGTGTTGACCGTGTCGTTCCCGCCGTTGGCGAGCTCGATCACCTGGTCGGCGTAGTTATCGACCACATAGGTGTCGTCGCCGGCACCACCGTTCATGCTGTCGGCCCCTGCGCCGCCATCGAGATAGTCGTTGCCGTCGCCGCCGAGCAGCGTGTCGTTACCGGCACCGCCGAGCAGCCGGTCATTCCCCGCGCCACCCGACAGCGTATCGTTGCCAGCCCCACCGGTGATGACGTTGTCGAGCGCATTGCCCGTACCGATGAAGGCGGTGCTGCCGAGATAGGTGAGGTTCTCGAGATTGGCCCCGAGCGTGTAACTGCCGAGCGTGGTGCGAACCTCGTCGATCCCTTCGTTGGCGAGTTCAGTGACGACGTCGCCCGCAGTGTCGACGACATACGTGTCGTTGCCAGCCCCGCCGCGCATCGTGTCCGCGCCTTCTTTACCGTCGAGAAAGTCATCGCCTTCCCCTCCGTCGAGCACATCCTTCCCCGCTCCGCCGATCAGCGTGTCATTCCCCGCGCCTCCCGACAAGGTGTTGCCGTACGCCCCGCCGGTGATGACGTTGTCGAGCGCATTGCCCGTGCCCGTGAACGCCGCGGCGCCGGCATAGGTCAGGTTCTCGACGTTATCGCCCAGCGCGTAAGTGCCGAGCGTAGTGCGCACCTCATCGACCCCGCCGTCGGCAAGTTCGGTGACGACATCGCCTGCGTCGTCGACGATATAGACATCGTTGCCCGCGCCGCCGATCATCGTGTCGGCGCCCGTGCCACCGTCGAGATAATCGTCGCTGCTACCACCGATCAACCGGTCCTGGCCGGCGCCGCCGCTGAGCGTGTTCTTGCCGTTGCCGCCGACGATCACATTGTCGAGCGCATTGCCCGTTCCGATGAACGCTCCGGTCCCGGCGAAGCCAAGGTTCCGCGTGGTCGCATCCATCGCATATTGGTTGAGCGTGGTTGCAGCATCCAACCGGTCCTTCGAGAAGACCGTATCTTCCTTGACCGGTGCGACGTTCCCCGCCTTGGCCAGCGCGATCAGCGCGTCATACTTGACGCTGCCGGTATCGTAGGTACTGGTCAACGCACCCCACTCGCCCCACTTCGACGGCCAGCCGACGTTGTTGAACGCGTTGATTTCGGTGCCGCCGGCAGCGGCAAAGCCTTCCGCCATCTGCTTGTACAAGTCCGCCATGCGCGGATCGGTGCTGATCTTCTCCAAGAATGCCTGGATCTCCGGCTGGGCCGCCGAAGAATAACGAAACGACGTCGTGCTGACGCCGCCTTCATAGGCTACCAGCTCCAACCCCAACTTCTTCGCGACGGCCGCCTGATACACGCTTTGAGCCTGGACGCGCGCCAGCGATGCCTTGAACGCTTCGATCCCCGAAACAAGTCCAGCTTCGCCGGCTCTTGCCCACGACAACAAATCGGCTTCGCTGACCTTGTCCAGATCAAAATACGTCGTGACCGCATAGTCGTCGAACAGCTTGGAGACATCGCCGACCCGCGCGACGCCCTTCAGGATACCGCCTTCGAGTCCAAGCCATGCGGTCTGGGTCGACAGAACGCTTTCCTGACGGCTCGGTGCATCCGCGAATATCGCCTTCGCGATCGTCGCGATCTGGGCTGAACGATAACCGTAGAACTGCGTGTACCCGTCCCCGACATGCTCGGCGGGATTCTTGGCATCGACGACGCCATCGCCGTTGACATCCTTGCCAAACAGCTTGTTGCCCATCTCCAGCGCATAATGCGCTTGCGAAAACTGCCAGTTCCAGACTTCGTTCGAATACTCGACCTTGACCTGCAGCGACGGATCGAGGTTGTCATGAACATATTGCAGCGTTTTTTTGACGTAATCGTCGTCTGCCTGCGCCGGAATGTTCAGCCACATGTTGTTCTTGGTCTTGTTTGCAAGCGCAACCATCACTTCGATGGGCACGTTGCCTGACCAGGACGCACTATCCAGCGTCCTGCGCGTGTCCCAACCCGTTACCTTGGAATCGTTGGTACCGCTCCAGTCCATAAAGCGCAGCGTCGAGAACGGATCGATCTTTTCGACAAAAGCTGGATTGAAGATTTCGCCAGCATCGAACATCGCCAGTTGATCCTGACGGACGATCTGAATGCTGGTAGGTGGGTTTGCCGAATTGATAGCGTTGATGGTCAGCTGCGCCTGGCTGGTTCCACTATATCGGAAAGTGATTTCGCCAGGTTTTTGACTGATAATTTGGCTGGAGGAAATCGAAAAATTTGCCTCGCCCTTATAGCGCAAAACGTAGACATCGGGCATCGGAAGCGATGCCGGGTCCAGCTCGATCATAGCGTACATGTGTGCACCACCCGAGGGTATTGCATTCGGATATCCGTTGGCGTCCATCGGCGGAGCGCCCATCGGGGTATATTTACTATCGCGTACCGTCCAGTTACCGATCGTCTTGAAGCGATCGAGGAACGGGAACTGGTTGCTGTAATAGTTCACGCCAGCGAGATTCATGCCAATAGCGGGTGTGTCGGTCATCTTTATTCCCCAACGTCAGTGCTTTGACCATCGTGTTACCGCACGTGACGTATGAGAATCGCTAGCTTCTATAGTTAATTTTGGCGAAACCATATCAGCCTCGTCGTCAGGCCGATTTGCTTGTCGCTGCCCCGCCACTCACGCACTTTCCTCGCCAACCGAATGCCCTTAGGAGAAGGCCTTCGCACCACCCTCGCCGCCGCTGACAGGCAGCCAGTTTCGAGCCAATCATGCTAGCACTCGTCAAGAATTTTGCGTATCTCGAGATTGCCTTGGCGATGGGATGGGCGATATACTTTTACTGCCTGAACAAACAGGGTAATAAAGTAACCGCACATTTCCCGTTCATTGCCGTTACGGCATTCAACGTGGCGTTGTTTTTCAGCCCCAATTACGCCATCGCGCATCTTGCGATATTTCTTATCCCTATCGCTTTGGGTAGGACTAGGAAGACCCTGCTGATGGTCATGGTCGTCGGATGCCTGTGTACGCCAGCTTTGGCCGTGCACCTGAACGCCGCAGGCATCGATCTCTTCTCTTGGACGATGCAGGGAACATTGGGGCTTGGTGGACTGGCCGCCCTGGCAGCCGCAAAACCGGAACGCGACGATGAACCGGGACGGTGGAACATCCCGTTAGCGGCATTCCTGCTTTTGTTGACCGTCATTGCGGTCCGCGGAACTAGCCCGACCAACTGGATCCGCCAAACGCTCGCATTGGTAACGGCCTATGGCGTACCGGTAATGGTCATCGGTCACTGCCTTCGATCCGTGGCGAACCGGCGAACCTTTCTCATCACCCTGGCTGGCGTCGGCAGCATGCTGGCGGTCGTTCTATCGTATGAAGCACGCGTCCATTGGCCGCTCTACTCATCGCTCTATACCAAATTCCAGATCGTGATGTTGGGCTTCACCGTCAAATTCCGTGAAGGCACCATGCGCGCATATGGACCACTCGACGAAGCTACCGGCGCGGGGTTTGCGCTGGTCATCGCTTTTGCGGCCGCGTTGGCTTGTCATCGCGAATTCCGCAGCGGACTCGTGCGATATGCGGTTCCCGCATTGATCGGGCTTGGCATTCTCGCACCGCAGTCGCGCGGGGGGATGATTGGCGCGATCGCCGTCTTGCTGTGTTATGCATTCTATCGCCATGGAACCGCTGGCCTGGCAAAGACGGTCGCGTTCTTGACACCGTTTGCAGCGGTGTACTTTCTGCGGGCATCATCAAAAACTGCGGCGATCACCGATGCGCAGGATACAGCGGACTACCGTCAACAGCTGTTTACCCGCGGCATGCAGGAATTCTGGAAGAGCCCTGTGGTCGGAGACACGATGGACCGCGTCACATCCCGCATGGAGGATATGCGTCAGGGCGAAGGTATCATCGATTTCGTCAATAGCTACCTCTACTTCGGACTCGCGTTGGGGGCGATCGGCGTCCTGTTGTTTTGCATCGTGCTCTATTACCCGGCGGCGAGGCTGTATCTTCAGCGTGCACGACTCAACCGGCACATACCGACAGGTACTTTCGCGGGCTTTGCGTTCGGTTCGCTGATTGCTGCGGGTGTGATGCTGGCCTTCACATCCATTCCGCAACGCCCAATCATCGTAACACTAGTAATCGCCGGAGCGTCGCTCGGATTGCGGCCGCCGCGGCGGAGCTCGCAGCGCACTACGGTCGGCGTCACGACGTCAGGTGATCCGTTGCCAAAGCTCGCTACGGGCCCTGCGCTTCCTAGAAGTAGAGGAATTTGATAAAGATCGACATCACAACGATCAGTCCAAGACAGATCGCGTCGACCTTGATGGAGAACAGGCCATCCTTCGCCGCCATGTAGGCAACGTAGGCATATCCTACGAAGGTCGCGACACCGCCCCCGATCAACATCCCGATCGTTCCGCCTGCGTAGAAGCCGGCGACCGTTCCCACGATGCGCGTAACCATGAACACCGCCATCAGATTGGCATGCAGCCGAACCTTGCCAAGCGCCATGAAGGCGCTCTGATATCCCGCCGAGACGATACCGATTGGCCCGGTGACGCACAGTAGTGCCATATAGCCGGCCGCGGCGTGATACCGGTTATCGTAAAGCCCCCAGATCAGCGGCCCGGATGCCAACCCCAATACGAAGAACATCGGTAGCGAACTCAGGAGAATGCGCGTTCGAATTTTTGCGAAAGTGCTCAGGAACCGTTCCTGGCCGTGCACACGCGCTTCCGACAGGGCTGGGAAACCGACAAGATTCTGCACTTGGCTCGCCAGTTCAGCAGGCATCGTCGCGAAGGTCGTCGCAATGCCCAGGATACCAAGCGTCTCGATTGGGATGAGGCCGCCCTGGATTGCGCGAATGCCCTGGCCACCGAGGTAGGTAACCATTGTCGAGACGAAGATCCAGCGCCCGAAGCTCAGCAAACTGCGTGCTGCAACCGGATCGAGATGAAACCGATGGCGATGCCCCGGCAGCGCCACGAAACCCAGAGCGGTGGTGACCAACGCACCTGCAACACCGCCGTAGGCGAGCGCCCAAACGGTCCCGAGCCACCACGCGAACAAGGCGGTGATCACCAGCGCCATGAACTGACCAGCAACCTGCACCGACACAAGTGCGCCCAGATGCAAGCGCTTCTCCCGCAGCGCCAAGGTCAGGGAGCCGAAACCGTTGATTGCGGCGGTTGAACCCAGGATGCACATTAGAGGAAGGAGGATAGGCTGGCGGTACAGGATCGAGGCCGGCCAGGCGATCAAGCAGCATACGCCCCACAGAACGAAGCCGCGAATGACCTGAACGGTCCATGCCGTATTGAGATAGTGTTCCTTGGCGCCGTGCTCGCTTTGAACGATCGCGGGCTTGATCCCGACGTCGCTGAACATCTGCAATCCAATCAGAATCACGTTTGCCAGCGTCATGAGGCCGAATGCCTCCGGAAACAGCAACCTAGTCAGAACAAGATTCGAGGCCAATTGCATGACACGTTGCATGCCAAAGCCGGCGACCGCCCACATGCTGGCAAGCGTCGCCCGTTGGCGCAAAGTATCCGCGCTTGAAAAGAATACCGTCAACCGCTTCATGACCATGCAAAATCTCACCGTGATGGATCAACGCTGAACTCGAGGGACGTTACCTAACATTCGCGTCGTCCGCGCCGCGGCCATCCTTGGCGTTAAGTCCGCCAAGGATGGCCAGCGAGGCGGGTCGCGTATATAGCCGCCGAATGCTGATCGATAGACGAAATCTACTGCGATGGTCGGGCGCCGGTATCGGCGCACTGATGTTTGGGTCCTGCGCGCGCGGAGCGCCGCAGGACGCGACGTGGCCGGGACCAGTCGTTCCGCCATCCCAGGTGCCGCAATTGCCCATCGGTATGAACCTGGCACAGGTTTCTGATTACGGAGCAGGCTTCCCCTTTTACAATCTCATGTGGGGCGCGCGGCCATGGATGACCCATAACGCTGGCGGCGGCGGCGAATGGGACACGCATCAGCAGGATGCGTTCGCGTTCGATGCCGACGGCTATCCCCGCGAAGTGCCCGTAAAAGTCAACGGAACGCTGCCGCCGCAATCCATCTATACGCTTCTTCCGAATACACTGAAGCCCGGCAAGTACGTCCTGTTGCACGACGGCGAAGGCGTGTTTGCCGGCGTCATGGGTACGCGAGTAATTAGCCAAGGCCGTGGGCGCGCACTGTTGCAGATGACCCAAAACGGGAAACTGGTCGAGGGATTGTCGATTGAGCGATCGAACCCCGCAAATCCGGTTCGAAACATGCGGATCGTTGCGCTCGCAAATGAAAACGTAGACCTCGCGGCAACGCCGTTCCTGCCGGAATTTCTAGAGTTCTGCCGACCATTTCACGCGTTGCGTTTCATGGACTGGGGAGCGACGAACAATTCGATTGAAGAAGCGTGGGCAAGCCGTCGTTCGCCAACATTTTACACTATGGTTGGTGTGACCGGCAATCCGGACGATACGAATGGCCACGCACCGGACGCGTTTGGACGGAAGTTTTCCGGCGCGGTGGCGCACGAGGTGATGATTGCTTTGGCAAACACCCTGGGAATCGATCCCTGGTTCTGCATCCCCCATCGCGCCACGGACGAATACGTGGCCGAAATGGCCAAGCTCGTGCACGCAAAACTCGACCCCAAATTGACCGCCTACGTCGAGGTTTCCAACGAAATCTGGAACTGGCAGTTCGCCCAGGCCGGCTGGATGCTTCAATCGCGCCGACTTGGCGATATGGTCGAAGCCAAAGGTGGCAAGGCTTGGGACGATTCTGCCAAAACCAAGGGTGCGAACCACCCCGAACGCATTGGAGCGCTCTTCGGTCACGTGTTTGGCATTTGGCAAAACAACTGGCCCGCTGCAGACCGCAAACGGACAGTGCGTATCTGCGCAACGCAGACCGCATGGCTGGACGTCGCGCTTCGAACGATCGACGCGACCATGTCGAATGGCGGCTGCGACGCGGTTGCACAGAGCGGTTATTTCGGACCCCGCACGGAAGAATACGACCGCTGGGCCGCGCGTGGGGCGGCACTGACGGCTGACGATGTCATTAAGGACATGCGGGGCGTGATCGACTTCCAGGCCAAGCCGGGTGTGGCCCTGACCGCCGCGCAACGCGCCCAGAAACTGGGTCTGCGGTACGTCGTCTACGAAGGTGGCCAGCATCTGCAACCGAAGGGCCAGGCCGAACTGCCGTATAATCCGGCATTGGGTGCCGCTCAAACCAAGCCTGAGATGTACGACCTCTACCTCGAGAATTTGCGGGGCCAGGTCCATCTAGGCTGCTCGTTATTCTGTGCCTTCAGCAGTGTGGGCGGACAAGGATCCCGTTACGGGAGCTGGGGTGCCAAGAGCAGCTATGCCGAACCCAATGCGAACGCACCGAAGTACCGGGCATTGCTTGCCGCGAACAAACCGCGCAACTGATGGAATATGACTTCCGAGCAATGAGGGGATTGCCCTGCATGCGGATTACCATCCTTTCGGTCTCGATCGACAATAGTGGGGGCTTTCGCGTCGTCGCGGCGCTAGGGCAGAGGTTGTTGGCTGAAGGCCACGACGTTCGCATCATTGCGCCAAAGCGAGATCGTCCTGATCTCCGGAGAAGGTTGCGCGCTTGGTGGCATCGTCAGGCGCTATGGTCGAAACATCAGCACAGTGACCATCTTGGTACCCTGGCTGACCACACCACCGTTGTACCGCATGGCGCGCCCCTTGTGGCAAACGATCTACCCGATGCAGACCTGATCATTGCCACGTGGTGGGATACGATGAACTGGGTACAGGATTTGCCTGCAGCGAAAGGGATCCCTGTGCATCTCGTGCAGGACTATGAAGTCTGGGGCGGAACGAAGGACGACATTGACCGGGTCCTGCGAACGCCCGGACCCAAAGTTGCCATCTCGAGCTTTTTACACGCGCTCCTGACCAAGCAATTTGGCCAGAAGGACGTCCTGCTTCTCCCAAATGCGGTCGATCATACGCTGTTTCATGCAGACCCGCGTCCCAAGAACACCGTTATGAAAGTCGGCTTTGTCTATTCGCATGACCCGCGGAAAGGGACGGATCTGGTCCTGAAAGCGCTAGAGCGCGTGCGAAACATCCTGCCCGAGCTGCAAGTGATTGCGTTCGGCCATCATCGGCCGGCTGCGTCGCTGCCACTTCCACCTTGGGTTGAGTATACGACGGCCCCTGAGCAGCAGACGATACGCCACATCTACGCGAGTTGCGATGCCTGGCTCTTCGGCAGCCGCCTGGAAGGATTCGGTTTGCCGATCCTCGAAGCGATGGCATGCCGGACACCTGTGGTGGGCCTCAACGCAGGAGCCGCTGCCGACCTTCTCGGCGATGGGAGCGGAATCCTGCTGGAGAACGAGGATTGGGTCGGCATGGCTGATGCAATCCTGCGCATCGCAGCGATGCCTGATTCCGAATGGCGTGCCCTGTCCGATCGCGCGCATGCCCGCGCCAAACAGCAAAACTGGACCGACGTTGGCGCTGCACTGCGGCAATGGCTCGAAGGCATTGTCGCACGCCCTCGCGCCGCCTGATCACCCCTACCGCTCCCGCAACGCCGTCTTGCGCGCCTCGTCGATCGGGCTCGTCAGGTAACTGAAGAAGCTGCGATCGCCCGTCACGATGTCGGCGGTGACCATCATGCCCGGGGTCACCGCCACGTCGCGGTCGCCGCGCGCGATACGGGTGCGGTCGAGCGCGACGCGTAACACATAGACCGGCCCGAGTTTCTCGTCGTCGACCGCATCGGGACTGACCCCCAGCACGTGCCCCTGGATCAGCCCGTAGCGCGTGAACGGGAACGCATCGAGCTTGACGCCGACCTTCTGTCCTACGCTGACGAACCCGGCATCGCGGTTGAGCAGCTTGACTTCGGCAACGAGCTTCCCATCCCCCGGCACGACCGTCATGATCGGCTTGGCCGCTTCGACGACGCCGCCTTCGGTATGGACCGACAATTGCCCGACCGTCCCCGTGACCGGCGCACGCAGCGCCTGAAGCGTGGCACGCTGCGTCGTCTTGACGAGTTCGTCCTGCCGCAGCCGCATCTCCGCGGTCGCCTTGACCAGTTCGTCGAGCAAGGCCGACCGGGCATCCGCGCGCGCCTTGACCGAGTTGCTTGCCGCACCGCCCGCCTGCGCGGTCGCGCGACGGATCGACTGGAGCGCGGAATCCCGGTCGCGGACCTGTGCGATCCGCTGGCGCCGCATCTCGAGCACCTTCATCTTCGATACGAACCCCTTGGCGAGCAATTGCTCGTTCGCCGAAATCTGTTCGTCCAGCAGCGGCAGCGTCTCGGTCAGCTTGGCGACTTCGGCACGCGCCGATCCGATCTCGGCGCTGGCGACCGCATTGCCCGCCTGCTGCGCCTGAATTGACGCGTTGACCTCGGCGAGCTTGGCGCGAGCCAGCGATTCCTGCAGTGCCGCGGTCGCGGGGTCGGTGCCTGCGGGCGCGGCAAAGCGGAAGCCCTTGCCGTCAAGCGCATCGACCACCGCTTGCGTCCGTGCGACTTCGAACGACACGCTATCGAGCGACTTTCGCGCCTGCGCGGCTTCCGCGGTTGAAACGGTCGGGTCGAGCAGCACGAGGACCTGCCCCTTGGTGACGTGATCGCCGTCATGGACCAGGATCCGCCGCACCACCCCCGCCTCGGCGGGCTGGACGAGCTGGACCGCGCCCGTCGGCACGATCTTGCCTTGCGCGGAGGCAATGATGTCGGTCCGCCCGAGCGTCAGCCAAAGGCCGAGCGCGGCGACGCCGGCCAGCAGCACCTTTGCCGTGACGCGCGCGGTCGGCGACACCGGGCGCTCGATCACTTCGAGCGCGGCGGGCAGGAACGCGGCATCGTCGATCCGCAGCCGCCCGACGTTGCGGGCCTTGTCCTCGGCGATCGAGGCGGTGATCATCCGCCAGTTGGTCGTCAGCGCGTTCATGCGGCGATATCCTTGAGGCCCGATTGGCGGCGGTGGAGTTCGGCGTAGCGACCGCCCAGTCTGATCAGCTCGTCATGCGTCCCGACCTCGACGATCTTGCCCTTTTCGAGCGCGATGATGCGGTTGCAGTCGCGCACCGCGGACAGCCGATGCGCGATCACGACGACGGTCCGCCCCTTGGCGATCGCGCTCAGATTGTTGCGGATGATCTCCTCGCTCTCGGCATCCAGCGCGGAGGTCGCTTCGTCGAGGATCAGGATGCGCGGATCGGTGACGAGCGCGCGCGCGATCGCGATGCGCTGGCGCTGGCCGCCCGACAGGTTGACGCCACGCTCGACGATCGGCGTGTCGTAACCCTGCGGCTGTTGCAGAATGAAGCCGTGCGCGCCCGCCAGGTTTGCCGCGCGCATGACGCGGTCGAGCGGCATCGCTGGATTGACCAGCGCGATATTCTCTCGGATCGAGCGGTTGAACAGGATGTTCTCCTGCAGCACCACGCCGATCTGGCGGCGCAGCCATGTCGGATCGACTTGCGCGATGTCCATCCCGTCGATCAGCACTCGGCCGCTTTCGGCGAGATACAGACGCTGGAGCAGCTTGGTCAGCGTCGACTTGCCCGATCCGGACGAGCCCACGATCCCGATCGACTCCCCCGCCCCGATCTCGAGCGAAATGCCGTCGAGCGCAGGGGGACTGTCGACCGCATAGCGGAAGCGCACCGCGTCGAAGGTGATCGCGCCTTTCATCGCCGGGAGCGTGACGCGCGAGGTCGCCTGCGGCTCGACCGGGTGGTTGAGGATGTCACCCAGTCGCTCGACGGAGATGCGGACTTGCTGGAAGTCCTGCCACAGCTGCGCGAGGCGGATGACCGGTCCCGAGACACGCTGCGCGAACATGTTGAACGCGACCAGACCACCCAGCGTCAGCGTCCCCCCCATCACCGACTTCGCGCCGAAGAACAGGATCGCCGCGAAGGTCAGCTTGGAGATCAGTTCGACCGCCTGGCTGCCGGTGCTGCCGATGTTGGTGACGCGAAGCGACGCGGCGCTGGTGGCGGCGAGCTGTCGCTCCCAGCGATCCTGCCATTGCGGCTCGACCGCGGCGGCCTTGACCGTCTGAATGCCGCTGACGCTCTCCACGAGCAATGCGTTGCTAGCGGCGCCGCGTTCGAATTTCTCCTCGATCCGTTGGCGCAGTGTGCCCGTCACGCTGACCGAGACGATGACATAACCGACCAAGCTGACCGCGACGATCCCGAACAGCGCGGGCGAATAGAGCAGCATCGCGACCATGAAGACCCCGACGAACAGCGGATCGACCAGCACGCTGAGCGACGCGGTTGTCAGGAATTCGCGGATCGTCTCGAGCTGGCGAACGCGCGTGACGGTGTCGCCGACGCGGCGCTTCTCGAAATAGCTGAGCGGCAGCGCGAGCAGGTGGCGGAACAGGCGTGCGCCCAGCTCGACGTCGATCTTCTGGCTGGTCTCGGCATAGACGCGGCTGCGAATCCAGCCGAACATCGTTTCCCATACCGATACCGCGACAAAGCCGATCGCGAGGACGTTGAGCGTCGTCTGCGCATTGTGCGCCAGCACCTTGTCGATCACGTTCTGGAACAGCAAAGGCGCCGCCAGCCCAAGCAGGTTGAGCGCAAAGGTGATCAGCAGCACCTCGCCGATCAGGCGGCGGTAGCGGATGATCTGCGGCACGAACCAGCTAAGGTCGAAACGCCCCTTCCCTGCCCCGCGTGCCTCGCGGGTGGTGAGCAGGATCAGCTCGCCGTCCCACAGCGCGTCGAGCGCGGCACGGTCAACCTTCTCGACCTGGCTGCCGGGGCGCTGAATCAGCACGCCGTCCTCGACCAGCCGCCCGATTACGAACCATCCTGCCGGGCCGTTGGCGAGCGCCGGGAGCGGCTGGCGTGACAGGCGTCCGGGTTCGACCGTGACGGCCTTGACCTTGGCTCCGTCCTGTCGCCGCGCGAGGCGCACGATGTCGCGCGCGCCGAGCGGATCGGAATGACCGAGTTCGTGCCGCATCTGTGCCGGATCGACCGATACGTTCTGGATTGCGAACAGCAGCGCCAGCGCGCGCGGCCCCGTTTCCGGATCTACCGTTCTCCTGTCTTCCGGGCCGAACGCCTCGGACAGCCGACGCTCGGCGCTTTCGTGCAATTTCATGGATGCGGACCTGACAATCTCGGGATGCCGCAGATGTGCCCGACAATGGTAAAGATTAGGGTAACGACACTTTCCGAAAGGTCCCATCTGCGGATCAAAAAGCGATTTCCGGCAACGATTTGGGTCGCGATTGCGCAGATCGGGGCTGCCACCGCCAAACCGGTTTTTCGAAAAATGACATATTGGCGTCAAAACCCTTCCGGATTGGATCGGGATATGCCACGATCGATTTAAGGCACACGATTAACGATGCGCCAGCGAACAGACCTTTAGGAGAGTGAGTGAGATCATGATGATGGCCGCCACGCTATCGAACGCAGGACGCGCGACGCCGCGCATCCCCACGGCACGCCCCGCGACGCTGCGGGACGCACAGCGGCAGCCGATCGATATTTTTATCGAGAATTTGTCGGCGGATGGCTTCGGCATGTCGACCACCACGAATTTCGCACGCGGCGAACGCGTCAGCCTGCAACTTGCCGGGATCGAACCCCGAGAGGCACGCGTCGTACGACGGTTGGGTCTGAGTTACGGTTGCGAATTCCTGGCACCGTTCGACATGCGCGAACTGGCGTCGGCGCTGGATGCCGGGACCGTATTGAACGGCCGATTCTCCTCCGACTCGGAAACCTTGCTGACGGATCGGCATGACGCGCAGGTCTCCAGGCTCGGGCGGATCGCAATCCTGCTATGCGTGAACGTCTTGTTGTGGACTGCTATTGTCTACAGCTTGGAGACATTCCTGTAATATTCACGGAGAAGAACTGCCGACTCTGCACATATTGTGTACGTGTCGCTAATTATTACAGGTCTAACACTTTACTAACTGCACCTTGTTGAATTTGCTCACCTTCCGTTATTGGCATACGTCTTGCGTATGGCCCAAGTGATGTCCCCGGCGCAGTTGCTGCCAGGCTCGAGTTGAGCGTTGGTAGCTGTTCTCGCGCAAGGGATTATCTTAATGGCACGTAAAAGATCGACATACGGAATCGTCAGAGCCGCCATTGGCGCGTCGGCGTTTTTGCTGACAACAGGCGCAGCACATGCCGAAATGGCCACATTCGCAACGTTCACGTCTATCGATCAGGTGAAGAACGTTTCTTTGGTCAATGCGGGCGAAGGTACGATCGGTGCCACGATCTATTCGATAAGCTCCGGCGCGGCGAACGCCCCCGGGGCCGTCAAGGTCCATTTCGGATTCTTGCAAAACGGGTTGAGTACCTCTGTAAGCAACATCATTGCAGACTTCATGTTGGAGGGAAGCATCACAGAACCAGCGGTGTCTACGGTGGGGTCGCTTTTGGTCCAGCCTGTTTTCACGGGAACAATGTCGTTCAAGACCACCACCGCGATCCAGCTGACAAGTCCTTTGTACGAAACCAAAACCTTTGAAGCCGGCGCAAACCTCCTGACAGTCCGTTTTAACGGGGCGATCTTCGGCAGCAATGGCGGCAGCACGGCGAACTTCAACGGGTCGACCGGCGCTGGCGACACCGTCTTTTTCACATCCGACTTTCTGGATTTCAGCCAGGTCACCAAGCGTGACTACGCAACCACGATGAACGCGATTACGCCTGAACTGTTATTGGCTAAAAACGGTAGTTTCGACAGCTTCTTTGCCTCGATCGGCGGCTCATTCTCCTCTGATCCGGCCCCGATATTGGTCAGCACCGTCCCGGAACCAGCAAGCTGGGCGCTGATGCTAACCGGGTTCATGATGCTCGGCGCAGCGCTTCGGCAGGGACGGAAGAACGGCACGTTTAGCGCGACCCCAAAGATCTAAACCCGCGCTTTCAATTGCACGGAAAGAATATTTGAAAAGGTCGGTGTATCGCAGTTCAAGCTGCGGTGCGCCGGCTTTTCACTATCCCACTAGCTAGGACACCTGCCTACTACGCGCTTATTTGATCAACAATGTCTACTACAACTCCTTCGGTATCGACTCCAGTATTGGTCCCGATTACTGGAATCTGTAATATTATCTTACATCGGCGATTAGGGCATATCTCTATCCTGCTGTATTCACATATTTGCTTTGGTTGGCACACATCCTGCATTAGTAATAGAGTGCATCCGGCTGCTTCTCGAGCTGGTGAGTACGAGTAGGCTTTGGTTGTTCTCGTGCAAGGATATCGCCACCATGCGACTTGTTACATTTGTGAACCTGGTACCGGCTCTGGGTGCTGCCGCACTGTTGCTGAGTGCTTCGCCAGCCACCGCCGATGTCCTAACATTTGCGACGTTCACCTCGATTTCTCCAATCAAGAACATTCGCTTCGTGAATTCTGGAACCAGTCCCAGCCGCGTCGACGATGCCCAGATCTTTACAACGTCGACCGCCACCGCGGACTCCGCGGGCGCGACGAAAGTGTATTTCAGCTTTCTGCAGACAGGCCTGAGCAAGTTCATCAACAACGTCGTTGCCGACTACACGCTGACCGCCGCGGTAGCCAAGGGTGACACGGCCTCAGTCGCCGTGGGATATGTGATCCAGCCGATCGTCACCGGCACCATGACGTTCAAGTCCACTACGCCAATAACCCTCGACAGCCCCTACTTCGCGCCTACGACGTTCGCCGCCGGTGCAAATCTGCTGACGGTGACCTTCAGCACGGGCATGATTGGCAGCAAGAACGGGAGCACATCCACGTTGAGCGGGTCGACCGAAGGGGGCTCTGTCGTCGAATTCACGTCCGATTTCCTGGATTTCGACGAGGTCAGCAACGCCGACCTGTCGACGACCTTCAGCGCCATGTCGACACTGCTGCAGATTGCATCAACATCGGCCTCGGGCAACAATTCGGTATCGTCGTTCCGGGCGACCGCCGGGGGACAATTTTCCTCCGACCCTGCGCCAATGGTCGTGGGCATCGTTCCGGAGCCGGTAAGCTGGGTGATGATGATCACCGGTTTCACCATGCTTGGAATTGCCATCCGCAAACGCGCCCGAATGGTCCAGCTAGCCCTCTGAGCATATGATCACCGATTGATCGCATGACGTCTGGCACGCCCTCGCTTCGACCGAAGCGAGGGCGTTTCGTTTTCGGGCAGCGGGCCGCCACAATTCCCTACGTCAAAGCGGTGACAACGGTGTACACAGCGGGGGTGTTATTGTTCTGGATCCTGATATCGACCGGCACCGCTTACGCGCTGTTGGCGGCATGGCGTATTTCCCTCGGAACGGGACGAGATCGTGCCCCGACCCTCGTCATCGCGTTCGTCGGCATGGCAGCCTGGGCGTATTCCGGCCTCACGCAGAACCTGCTGCTCATCATCGCAGCGCAATTGCTCCGGAACATTGCGTGGTTGGTCTATCTGGCAAATGCGACGCAGCCCTCCGCGGACTCGTCAGAACGTCGCTCGCATAGTGCGACGATCCTGGGCGTCATGGCCGTGCTGGCCGCGGCTTCCGCGGTCATGGGGATCCTCCAGATTCCTGACACGCCAGCCGCGACGACCTGGGCGGTGGTCACCATCGGGTGTCGCCTGATCTTTGCGATCGGCGGGATCATCTATCTCCACAACCTGTACAACGGACTGACCAGCAGCAGCGGGACAGGCTTCCGCCTGATCCTGTTCGCGCTCGGCATGCTGTCCGCCTACGACCTGAATCTCTACACCGTCGGGTTGCTCGGGTATCAGGTCGCCGAACCGCTGAGCATCGGACGCCCGGTGCTTGCGCTCTTGCTGGCCCCGCTCTTCCTCGTCGCCGCGCGCCGTCGCGAGCATTGGAAGATCGCTTTGTCGCGCAAGGCGACGTTCCAGTCGCTGTCGCTGGTCGCGATCGGCCTGTACTTCGTCAGCATGTCGATCGTGGCACGATCCGAAACGGTGTTCGCCGGATCGGCAGGCCCCACCCTTGCGATCGGCGCGGTGCTGGGGCTGTCCGCGATCGGGGCGTTCCTGCTGTTTTCGACCCGTGCGCGTGCGTGGCTCAAGGTCGTCATCATCAAGAACCTGTTCCGCCACCGCTATGATTACCGCGCCGAATGGTTGCGGTTCAGCGCGACGATCTCCGATTCGGGCGGATCGGCGCTCTCGCTTGAGGAACGCGTGGTGAAGGCGGTCGCCGACGTGACCGAGTCGCCTGCCGGCCTGCTGTTGATGACGACCGATCAGCAGACGTTTGACGTTGCCGCCGCATGGTGCTGGGGCCATCGCGCAACGCCGCCCACCAGCCCTATCCTTTTCCCGGAAGCGCAACGCGAGCAACTCCAGCAGGGATTGATCGCGACGTTCGCGCAACACGCACAGCACGACGCCCACACGCAGGAACCACCCGAGATCGTCGAGACAATCGGCGACGCGTGGGTGGCGGTTCCGCTGATCTGGCTGTCGACGATGATCGGGGTCGTCATCCTCGCAAAACCGCGGCTACAACGCGCGCTCGACTGGGAAGACTTCGACCTGTTGAAGGTGATTGGCCAGCAGGCGGCGGTGCATCTGTCCGACGCCCACAAGCAGCTGGAACTTGAGGAAGCGCGTCGCTTCGAGGAATTCAATCGCCGGTTCGCCTACATCATCCACGATATCAAGAACGTCGTCAGCCAGTTGTCGCTACTCGCCAGCAACGCGCAACAGCATGGCTCCAACCCAAAGTTCCAGGCAGAGATGAGCCGCAGCCTCACCAGCGCGGTGCAGAAGATGAACGTGCTGCTGTCGCGCCTGTCGCCGGATCGCGTGCTCCAATCGGCAACGCCTGAAAGCATCGACGTCGACCGCCTGATCGACACGGTCGTGACAGGGCGCGTCGATCAGCGCTCGCTGTCGATCGGGCCACGCTCGGGCGCGCGCGCGCGGGGTGATCTGGAGAAGCTGAAGCTCGCACTCGATCATCTGGTGCAGAACGCGATCGAGGCAAGCCCAGTGGATCAGCCCGTCGTCGTCTCCGCTACGTCGGTCGGCCCCCACTGCGTGATTACCGTCGCCGACAACGGCGTGGGCATGTCGGCGGACTTCATTCGGAAGGGCTTGTTTAAGCCTTTTGTCTCTACAAAGGGCGGTGGCTTCGGCATCGGCGCTGCGGAAGCGAAAGCGCTGGTTGCGGGCATGGGGGGGACCCTGCGCGTGACCAGCACCGAAGGGCATGGCAGCATCTTCTCGATCGAACTTCCGCTCAGCGACGTGCGTGATTAGGTAATGGCGGACATGGTCGACAACATCGAAAAACCAAAACTGCTGATCGTCGAGGACGATCTCGATCTTCAGGCGCAGCTGGAGTGGGCATTCACCGATTACGAGGTGGTGACCGCCGGCGATCGCGCGGCCGCACTGACCGCGCAACGCACCGAGAATCCGGCGGTCATCACGCTGGATCTTGGCCTGCCGCCAGACCCGGACGGCACGTCGGAAGGGTTCGCTACGCTTCGCGAACTGATCGCGCATAACCCCACGGTCAAGGTAATCGTCGCGTCGGGGCACGAAGCGCGTGAAAGCGCGCAGAAGGCGATCGCGCTGGGGGCGTATGATTTCTACTCCAAACCAATCAACATCACCGACCTCAGCCTGATCGTCGGGCGTGCCTTTCACCTGGCGCAGATCGAGGCAGAGAACCGCCGGCTTGCCGAACAGGCCGATCAGCTCGCCAGCGCCGAGGGAATCATCACCGGCGCGCCCCAGATGCTGACGGTGCTCCGTACGATCGAGAAAGTCGCGGATGTCGATGCGTCAGTGATGCTGCTGGGTGCATCCGGCACCGGCAAGGAATTGCTGGCCAAGGCGATCCACACCAAGAGCGCGCGCGCGCGTGGGAATTTCGTCGCGATCAATTGCGCGGCGATCCCCGAAACGCTGCTCGAATCCGAACTGTTCGGTCACGAAAAGGGTGCGTTCACCGGCGCGGTCAAGGCGACGGTCGGCAAGATCGAAATGGCGAACGGCGGCACCCTGTTCCTCGACGAAATCGGCGACGTGCCCTTCGCGATGCAGGTCAAGCTGCTCCGCTTCCTGCAGGAACGCGTGATCGAGCGAGTCGGTGGGCGCAAGCCGATCCCGATCGATGCCCGTGTCGTGACCGCAACGCATCAGGATCTGACGACGCTGATGCAGGAAGGGAAATTCCGCGAGGATTTGTACTTCCGGCTTGCCGAAATGGTCATCCGCATTCCCTCGCTGGCCGAACGACCTGGGGACGCGGTGCTGCTGGCGCGGTTCTTCTTGCGCAAGATGAACACCGGCAAACAGGCGCGGATCAAGGGTTTCGCGCCCGACGCGTTGACCGCGATCAACAACTGGCCGTGGACCGGCAACGTTCGGGAACTGGAGAATCGCATCCGACGCGCGACGATCATGGCGGAGGGATCGATGATCACTGCGCAGGATCTCGATTTCGAGCAGACCAGCCAGACGATGGAACGCACCGAATTGCGCGTGGCCCGCGAACGGGCGGATCGGTCGGCGATCGCGGCGGCAATTGCGCTCAACGACGGCAATCTGTCGGCGGCGGCGCGTGATCTCAATATCTCGCGGCCGATGCTCTACGATCTGCTCAACACCTATGGCATGGCGAAGAACTAGAGAGTGTGACCGCTTCCCTGGCACATGCCGGGGAAGCGGTCATCGGGGGGTCGTGCCGAGCACGACCCTGCCTCTTACCGGCTGGTCAGCTTGGCGCGCTCGAGCATCGGCTGCCACCACGCTTCGTTGGCAAGATACCAGGCAAGCGTATCGGCGAGGCCGCCCGCGAAATCGCGTGCCGGGGTATAGCCGATCTCGGCGCGCGCCTTGCGCTCGTCGATCGCATAGCGGCGGTCATGACCCTTGCGATCCTCGACGAAGGTCTTGAGCGTCGCGGTCGCCTCGCCACGTGCGGCGGGCGAATTGGGATAGCGCTCGGCCAGCGACGGGTCGGCAGCGAACGCAGCGTCGACGCTGCGGCAGATCTCATCGATCACGGTAAGGTTGGGGACTTCTTCCCCGCCGCCAATGTTATAGACTTCGCCCGACGTGCCACGCTGCAGCGCGGCCTCGATCCCGCGGCAATGGTCCGAGGTATGGAGCCAGTCGCGCACGTTCATCCCGTCGCCGTAGATCGGCAGGTTGCGTCCGTTGAGCGCGTTGATCAGAAACAGCGGGATCAGCTTCTCGGGAAACTGGAACGGCCCGTAGTTGTTCGAGCAATTGGTCGTCGTGACGTCCAGCCCGAAGGTGTGGTGATAGGCGCGCACCAGATGGTCCGCCCCGGCCTTTGACGCCGAATAGGGGGAATTGGGCGCATAAGGCGTGGTCTCGCTGAACGCGGGATCGTTGGGGCCAAGCGAGCCATAGACTTCATCGGTCGAGACGTTGTGGAAACGATGCGGCACGCCGCTGCCGCTGTCGAGCCACACCGTCCGTGCAGCGCGCAGCAGGCTGTGCGTTCCGAGCACGTTGGTCGTGACGAACGCGTCGGGATCGAGGATCGAGCGGTCGACGTGGCTTTCGGCCGCGAAGTGCACCACGGTATCGATCGCATGGTCGCGCAACAGCGTGGTGACCAGATCGGTGTCGAGGATGTTGCCGTGAACGAAGTCGACCGCGTCGACGCCATCGAGGTTCGCGCGGTTGCCCGCATAGGTCAGCGCATCGAGCACGACGATTGCGTCGTCAGCGTGGTTGGCGCGCCAGTAATGCACAAAGTTCGCGCCGATGAAGCCGGCGCCGCCGGTAACGAGCAGATTAGCCATTTTTCTGGATCTCTTCGATCATGATGTGGAGATTGTCGCGCCACGGCGTCGGCGCACGGTCGAGCGCGGCATAGGTCGCCGAGCAGTCGAGCACCGAATAGGCCGGACGCCGGGCGGGCGTCGGATAGTCTGCGGTGGTGATCGGCACGATCGGGACGGGCTTTTCGAGCAATCCGGCGCTCAGCGCCTCTTCTTGAATCGCGACCGCGAAATCGTACCAGCTCGCCTGCCCGCCATCGCTGAAGTGAAACACACCGGTCGCGCCGCGCTCGGCCAGCTGCCACAATGCCGCGGCCAGCGCCGGGGCATAGGTCGGGCAACCGACCTGGTCACCGACGACACGCACTTGTGGGTGCGCCTGCATCAGCCGCAGCATCGTGCGGACGAAATTGGCACCGACCGGGCCGTACAGCCACGCCGTGCGTACCACGAGCATGTCCGGACCCGCCGCCTGCTCGCCCGCCCGCTTGGTGCTGCCATAGACGCCGAGCGGCCCGGTGGCGGCGTCGGGCGCATAGGGACTGGTGGCACTGCCGTCGAAAACGAAGTCGGTCGAGACATGAACCAGCTTGGCACCGACCGATCGCGCGGCGGCGGCAAGATATCCGACCGCGTCGCCGTTCACCGCCTGTGCCCGTTCGGCATCGCCTTCGGCCTTGTCGACTGCGGTGTATGCGGCCGCGTTAAAGATCACGTCGGGCGCGACCTGCTCCACATACGCCTGGACCCGCGCGACGTCGGTGATGTCGAGCGCGTCCTGGTCGCACGAGACGATCTCGACGCCTGCGGGGGCCGTGGCGATCAGGCCGTGGCCGAGCTGTCCGCCAGCCCCTACGATCAACGCCTTCATGATGCGGCGATCTGGTCGAGGGTCTGTGCGACCTGGTCCTTGGCGGACAACGTGGGTTCGATTCCGTCGAGCGGCCATTCGATCCCGACCTGCGGGTCGTTCCACATCAATGCCTGCTCATCCTTGGGCGAGTAGATGCTGGTGCACTTGTACAGGAAGTCGGTGTTGTCCTCGAGGCTGAGGAAGCCGTGGGCCAGACCCGGTCCAACCCAGAACATCCGCTTGTTGGCGGCGCTCAGATGCACACCGGTCCACTGACCGAATGTGGGAGACCCCTTGCGGATGTCGACCGCGACATCGAACACCGATCCCGCCACCACGCGCACGAGTTTACCCTGCGGATTGGGGTTCTGATAATGCAGGCCGCGCAGGACGCCCTTGGCCGAGCGGCTGTGGTTGTCCTGAACGAAGGTCCAGCCCAGCCCGAGCTCCTTGAACGTCGCATCGTTCCAGCTCTCGAGGAAGAAGCCGCGATCGTCGCCGAACACCTTGGGTTCAAGGATCAGGACGTCCTTGATCGGCGTTTCGATGACCTTCACCATTGGACATGATCCTCGTCGAGCAGGCCGAGCAGGTAGTCGCCATATCCGCTCTTGCGCAGTTCGCCGCCGAGACGTTCCAGCTGCGGCCGGTCGATGAAGCCCTTGCGCCACGCGATTTCCTCGGGGCAGCAGATCTTGAGGCCCTGACGCTCCTCGATGATGCGGACATAATTGCCTGCGTCGATCAGCGAATTGTGCGTGCCGGTATCAAGCCAGGCATAGCCGCGCCCCATGATCTCGACATTGAGATCGCCCGCATCGAGATACATGCGGTTGAGATCGGTGATCTCGAGCTCGCCGCGGGGCGACGGCTTGAGCTGGTGCGCAAAATCGACGGCGCGCTCATCGTAGAAATACAGGCCGGTGACCGCATAGTTCGACTTGGGGTTCTTCGGCTTTTCCTCGAGGTCGATCGCCGCGCGGGTCTTGGGATCGAACGCGACTACGCCATAGGCAGACGGATCGCGGACATAATATGCGAACACCGTCGCACCGGTCTGACGCGCATGGGCGGCATCGACCAGGTCCGCCAGACCGTGGCCGTAGAAGATGTTGTCGCCGAGCACGAGCGCGGAAGGCTTGCCGTCAACGAACTCGGCGCCGATCAGATAGGCCTGCGCCAAGCCGTTTGGCTCGGGCTGCACTGCGTAGGTGATCGAGATACCGAGACGGCTACCGTCGCCAAGCAAACGCTGGAAAGCGCTTTGCTCGTGCGGCGTCGTGATGATCAAGACGCGTCGGATCCCGGCGAGCATCAGCGTCGACAGCGGGTAATAGATCATCGGCTTGTCGTAAACGGGCATCAACTGCTTTGACGCCGCCTGGGTCAAAGGGTGCAACCGTGTTCCCGACCCGCCTGCCAGGATGATCCCGCATCGTTCAACCGTCATGATCAATCTCTTATTTTCGTGCCCTGGAACGCGTCATTCGAACCATAGGCGTGCCTTTCTGTCGCCTATCCAAGTTAGGCGTCCGTTCCTAGGCGTTATTGACGAGCCGTGCCGTAATAGCCGCGATACCATGCCACAAAGTGTTTGATTCCGGCACGGACGTCCGTTTGCGGGACGTAACCGGTCAATCGCCGGAGAAGCTCCGCATTCGCCCACGTCGCCGGAACGTCGCCGGGCTGCATCGGGAGATAGTTGCGCACGGCCGGCTTGCCGACCTCCGCCTCGATCGCGTCGATGAAGTCCTCCAGCCGAACCTTGTCCGAATTGCCGATGTTGACGATCCGGTACGGCGCGACCGGCGACAGGCTGTCCCCCGGGGCAATGTCCTGCGGGCCGGCTGGGCGGTCGGGTGCCACGTCGATCAGCAACCGGATGCCCCGCGCGAGGTCTTCGACATAGGTGAAATCGCGCCACATATCGCCGTGGTTGTAGACGTCGATCGGCGTGCCTTCGATGATCCCCTTGGTGAACTTGAACAGCGCCATGTCCGGACGTCCCCACGGACCGTAAACCGTGAAGAAGCGGAACATCGTCGTCGGAATATCCCAGACGTGCGCATAGCTGTGCGCCATCGCCTCGTTTGCCTTCTTGGTGGCGGCATAGATCGTCAGCGGCAGGTCGCTCTTGTCGGTTTCGGCGAAGGGCATCGCTTCGTTCGCACCGTAAACTGATGAGGTCGACGCCATCAGCAGGTGCGACACCTTCAGCGTGCGCGCGACTTCCATGACGTTGAACGTGCCGGTTACATTCGTGTCGACATAGGCACGCGGGTTCTCAAGGCTGTACCGGACCCCTGCCTGCGCCGCGAGGTGGACGATCACGTCCGGCTGCGCACGCTCGGCATAGGCCATCAACCGATCCGCATCGAGAATGTCGAATTCCTCCGCGGAGAAAGCGTTGCTGCGCATCAGATCCGCATGGCGCGCGCGCTTCAGGCCGACGTCATAATAATCGGACATCGAATCGACCCCGATGACCTTGAAGCCGTCCGCCAGCAGGATCTTGCAAAGATGATATCCGATGAAACCAGCAGAGCCGGTGACCAATATTACCCGCATGACGCCATTTCACCGATCCTTTTCGTCATTCGGTCGACGCTTTGTCGTCCATTGCTGTGTCGCATGGCAGATCGTCTGCGCCAAGCGGCGCATTCTGTACACGCATATGATGTCGTCAGAGTGTTCGCGGTCGCTTGAGCACGATGTACAGCGCGCCCGCGCCGCCATGCCGCGGATGCGCTGCGCGGACCGCGGCAATCGCCGACGAATGGCGCGATCCCGCCAACCAGTCCCCCGTCGCTGCCCGGATCGCGCCCCGCGCATGCGGACGCTCGCTGGCAGGACGCGGCGGCTTGCCCGTCACCAGCAGGATCGTGCGATCCCCCGCGCGGATCGCCGCCGCGAGTGCCGCATCGAGCATGTCATAGGCGCTGGCGAGCGTGTGGCCGTGCAGATCGACCGTGCGATCCGGCGATACCAGACCCCGCGACAATCGCCGGTCCCACGATCCATCCAACGTGTTCGCGACGATCGGCGGCTGAACGCGAGCAGCCCGCGCCACCGCGAGCGGCTTGATCGACGATGACGGCTTTGCGGCGGGCAAGGCCGTCCGCGAGGTTTTTGGCATAGCGGCGGGCGGCGGCGGAGCCTTGGGTTTGGCGCTGCCCTGCAACGGCACAGGCGCGGGCTCGGCCGGGCGGCGGGCGATCGGCCGCACGCCTGCCATAACCCGGACCCACAGCGCGGCTTCGTCAGGGCTGAGGGATCGGTGTCCCATTGGCCCTCTCCTGCGTCAGGCGTGCGACCGTCCCCGTCGGCAACAGCAGGAACGCCGTACCGCGCGCCGACATGCCGCCTGCGGTCGCCTCCGCGTCCGGGCCGGCACCCCAGAAGGTGTCGAGCCGGTTCGGCCCCTTGATCGCGCCTCCGGTATCCTGCGCGATCCACAGTCGGCTTGCGTCGGCGCGGTCCATCGACAGCAGGACGGGCGCCCCCAAGGGCACGAACTTCGGGTCCGCCGCCGCACTGACGCCGCCCGTCACGGTGACGCCAAGCGCCCCTTGCGGCGCACTCGCCTGTTCGCGGAAGAACACATAGCTCTTGTTCTCGCGCATGATCGCGGTGGCTTCGTCGGGGTGCGCATGCAGCCAGGCGACGATCCCCTGCATCGACGTCTGCCCCGGCCCGAGCAACCCACGCCGCTTCATCAACGCGCCAATCCCGGTGTAATCGCGACCGTTCTGCGAGGTGTATCCGATCCGCACGACCGATCCGTCCGGCATACGCAACCGGCCCGACCCCTGCACCTGCAGGAAGAACAGCGCCACGGGATCGGCCGCATAAGCGATGATCGGCGCGCGACCGTTAAGCGTGCCCTGCTCAATCGCGGTGCGATCGTCGTAGGGAACGAAGTTGGAGCCGGAGACGCGCCCGCGGATCTTTCGACCCTTGAGCGTCTCGCTGAACAGGCTGAGATCGACATCGATCAGATCACCCGGACGGCCGTAGATCGGTACCGTGTACCCCGCCATTGGCTGACGGGACGCGGCGATCTCGGGTTCATAATAGCCGGTCGCGAAGGCCTTGCCGTCGGCGATCTGCACTGCCTCGAAATATTGCGCAAAGAAGGCGCGCGCCCCGCCGGATGCTACCGCGGGAGCAGCACTGCACGCCGCCTGCCAGTCAGCCCCGCGGGTCAGCCCCGATGTATCGGTACGGCGCTGGAGCGATGCACAAGACATACGGAACGCCGCAACCGCGCGAACGGCGTCTTCCTCGCGCAGCGGCAGGCTGGCGACGGGCGGCCCGAGAACAAATCCCGTCCCGGCCGCGTTGCTACCGGTCTGAACCGCGAGTGACGGAACCGGCGAAATCGGCGTTGCAGGTACGGGGCGCGCAACCGGTGCCGGGCGAGAAACCGCCGCTGGGCGTTCAACCTGTCCGCCGCACGCGGACAACAGTAACGCAGCGCACACTGCCAGCACGCGCGGCGACAGCGATTTTGCCCTTCCCCCCTCAAGCACGACCGTCACGCCTCGTCGGTGTCGGCGAGCTTCCAGTTCGGATCGCTGCTCTTGAGCGTCCGGGTAAACGTCCACACGTCATGCGTATCGACCGCATCGGTCATCGAACCGGCAATCACGACCGAATCAGCATCGCGCGTGATCGCCACGATGTCCGCATCGAAGCGAACGGTGATGCGCGCGACCTTGCCTTCCAGTGCCGCATCGGAAATCACGGCCTTCTCGATCGAGACGACCCGGTTCTCGAGCGTGTGGCCCGCTTCCTTACGCTCTGCGATCGCGGCTACGAACGCGTCGCGAACCTCAGCCTGGGTCAGCCAGTCGAGCTGCTCCTCGTCCCCCTGCCAATAGGCCTCCAGGATCATCCGGTACGCGGCCTGCGCGCCCTGGAGGAACTGAGCGACATCGAAATTCGAATCGGCAGCGATGATCGTACGCACTCCCGCTTCGGCCCTGGGTTCAACCAGGCGGCTCGCGGGTTCGCGCGACTCGGCGATCGTTTCGACGGTACGCGGGACCAGGGTCAAGGGCGTCCGATCCTCAGCCGGCTTGGGCAGAGGTTGCTCATGTCCGGTGCGCTTGCCCAGGACACGATACAGTTGGAGCGCCATGAAACCGGCGATCATCGCGAGAATAACTAATAGGAACACGCGGCCTCCGGCGGGTTGGCAGACAGGGATACATAGGCGCAACGCACGAAGGTTTCAAATGATGCGCCACGTGCGCGACAACCGGCGCCCGTTGAACTCGGCTCGCCCCCCTGCTACGCGCGCGGCTTCGACTGCGCCACCCATGGCGATATCTATAGTACGGACATTAAGGACGCGTTGCATGAGCGAGCAGGATGACGGCTTCATCACTTCGACCGGGATTGCCGGCGAGCCTCTCGCCAACGGGGCGGACACAGCCCCCGCCGCAGGGATGATTTCGCAGTATATCAAGGACTTCTCCTTCGAGAACCCGAACGCCCCGGCGATCTTCCAGAACCAGACGCCGCCCGCGATCGACGTGCAGTTCAACATCGCGTCGGCGCAGGTCGGCGAGGACGTGTACGAGATCGTACTGCGGATCGAAGTGAAGGCGGATTCCGACGGACAGGTCGCATTCCTCGTCGATCTTTCCTACGCCGGGCTGTTCGGCCTGCGCAATTTTCCTGCCGAGCATCTCCAGCCGTTCCTGCTGGCAGAGGCACCGCGACTCATGTTCCCGTTCGCGCGCCGCGTTCTCGCGGATGCGATTCGCGACGGCGGCTTCCCGCCGCTGCTGCTCGAGCCGATCGATTTCAGCGGCATCTTCCTTGCACAGCAGGAAGCCGGCGCGACGGCAAACCCGCTCGGCTCGGCCTGAACCGTTGATCGTCCCCCGGCGTCACGCCGGGGGGCCACCGGGCCGCGCGAACATTTGATCTTGGAAAGCGGCCCGACTCGATGAACCTAACCCGCGCGCTCGGATCGATCGGCAGCCTGACGCTCGCGAGCCGGATCCTCGGCCTCGTCCGCGACTCGCTGTTCGCGCGCTATGTCGGCGCAGGCTTTGCCTCCGACGCGTTCCTCGTCGCCTTCCGCCTCCCCAACCTGTTCCGCGCGCTGTTCGCGGAGGGCGCGTTTTCGGCGGCGTTCATTCCGATGTTCAACCAGAAGGTCGGCGACAAGGCGGGCGACGGCTTGCCCACCGGCCTCGCCTTCGCACGCGACGTGCTGTCGGTGCTGCTGCCGATCCTGATCGTAATGACCGTCGTGCTCGAACTCGCCGCATGGCCGGTGACGTACGTGCTGTCAGGCGGCGGGTTCAACGACGTCGGCCCCGAACGATTCGATTTTGCGGTGATGCTGTCGCGGCTGACGATCCCGTATCTGATGCTCATCAGCGTCGTGTCGCTGCTGGGCGGAATCCTCAATTCGCTCCAGAAGTTCTGGGTCAATGCCGCAGCACCGATCCTGCTCAACCTGACCCTGATCGCCGCGTTGCTACTGTTCCACGCGAGTGACCCGGCCGGCACCGCGCGCAACCAGGCGATCGCGGTGAGCGTATCGGGTGTTTTGCAGCTCGCTTGGCTGATCTGGGCGTGCCGCGCCAATGGCGTTCGCCTCGGGTTCAAGGCACCGCGCCTCACCGCGGACGTGAAGAAGATGTTGTCGCTGATCCTGCCGGCGGCGGCGGGCGCGGGCGCAGTGCAGATCAACCTCGTCGTCTCGACCGCGCTTGCCGCGTCGCTGCTCCCGCATGGCTCGGTCACCTATATCTATCTGGCGGACCGGGTGAATCAGCTTCCGCTCGGGCTGATCGGGATCGGGCTGGGCACCGTGCTGCTCCCGCTGATCTCGCGTCAACTCGCGGCGGGCGAGGATGCGACCGCAATGACGACGCAGAACCGCGGGCTGGAACTGGCGTTGCTGCTCACCCTCCCCGCGACCGTCGCGCTGGTGCTGTGCGGCGCACCGATCGTCGCGGCGCTGTTCGAGCATGGCAAATACAGCGCGCTCGACACCTTATATACGGCGCAGGCGCTCGCCGCCTTTTCGGTCGGCCTCCCCAGCTACATTCTGGTCAAGGTGCTGACGCCGGGTTTCTACGCGCGGTCGGACACGAAAACGCCGGTGCGCTTCGCGACCATGTCGATGGGGGTGAACCTGTTGCTCAACCTCGCGCTGATCGTCCCGCTCAAGCACATGGGCCCGCCGCTGGCGACCGCGCTCGCATCGACTTTCAACGTCGCCCTGCTGTATCGCACGCTGCGGCTGCGCGGGCATTTCGAGCCCGACGCGCGGTTGCGGCGGCGCGCGTGGCGGCTCGCGCTCGCGGCGCTTGCAATGGGGGTGATCCTGTGGCTGCTGCAGGGGCTGTTCGCGCCCTATACGCACGGCAGCTGGCTGATCCGGACGGGCGCGATGGTCGTGCTGGTCGGCGCTGGCGGGCTGGTCTATGCGATCATGACCTTCGTGCTCGGGGCGTTCAGCCGCGACGATCTATCCTTCCTGCGGCGCAAGCGCGCCTGACCTACGAGACCTTATCATGCGCGTCGTCTCCGGCATCCAGCCAACCGGCAACCTCCACCTCGGCAACTATCTCGGCGCGATCCGGCAGTGGGTCGCGCTGCAGGACTCGATCCCCGCGGGCGACGATTGCCTGTTCTTCCTCGCCGATCTCCACGCCTTGTCGCAGCCGGTGGTCCCTGCGGAACTCGATGCGAACACCACCGAGATGGCGGCGACGCTTCTGGCGTGCGGGATCGATCCGAAGCGCTCGATCCTGTTCAACCAGGCGCGCGTACCGGCCCATAGCGCGCTGCACTGGATTCTCGGCGGGACCGCGCGGATGGGGTGGCTCAGCCGCATGACGCAGTGGAAGGACAAGGCGGGCAAGAAGGGGGAGACGCAGAGCGTTGGCCTGTTCACCTATCCGGTCCTCCAGGCTGCCGACGTGCTGCTCTACCAGGCAACGCATGTCCCCGTCGGCGAGGACCAGAAGCAGCATCTCGAACTCGCGCGCGACATCGCGGTCAAGTTCAACGGCGATTACGGTGACACCTTCGTCCTACCGGAGCCGTTGATCTCCAAGGCAGCGCCCCGCATCATGAGCTTGCGCGATGCGACCGCGAAGATGTCCAAGTCCGATCCGTCGGATGCCTCGCGGATCAATCTGGTCGACAGCGACGATCTGATCTCGAGCAAGATCCGCAAGGCCAAGAGCGATGCGGATGCGCTCCCCGGTGAGGTCGCAGGTCTGGCGGACCGTGCCGAGGCGCGCAATCTGGTGACGATCTATGCGGCGCTGGAAGGCACCACGCCCGACGCGGTGCTCGCCCGCTATGCCGGTCAGGGGTTCGGGGCATTCAAGCCGGCGCTCGCGGATCTTGCGGTTGCGACGCTTGCGCCGATCCGCGACCGGCTGACCGCCTTGCTCGAGGATCGCGCCGCGGTCGGCGCAGTGCTCGCGGACGGAGCGGCCCGCGCCGCGACGCTGGCGGCCCCCACATTGGCGGCGGCACAGCGCGCGGTCGGTTTGCAAGTCTGAGCGCCACCGCTTCGGGACAGGCCCGAAGCGGCGGCGCTTGGCTTAGACGCGCTTGGCGCCCGGATAGGCAAGGGCGAGATCGGTGCCTGCCTCGGCCTTGATCTCGGAGCGCCCTTCGAGCGTCAGGCATTCGCCCGCCTTGAACGCGACGCCGTCGACGACGCCGGCGCCGGTCAGCGGCACCAGCCATCCGGTCAGACCGGCAGGCAAATCCACCACATGCTCACCGCCCGCGAGGCGCTCGATGACGAACTTGGGGCCTTCTGCGAGGACAATACGGTCGCTCCCGTCCTGCGGCGGGGTGGGCAACGGCACGAACGGCACCGGGTCCGAGACCTTCACGCCCGCGTCGAGGTGAAGTTCACGGTCGCTGCCGTAATCATAGAGGCGATACGTCAGGTCGACGTTCTGCTGAATCTCGACCAGCGTGACGCCCGCACCGATTGCGTGGACGGTGCCCGCTTCGGAATAGAAGAAGTCACCCGCCTTGACCGGCTTCCAGTCGAGCAGATGCTCGATCGACCCGTCCAGCGATGCGGCGCGGAGCGCCTCGCTGGTCATCGGCTCGAGCGTCCCGAGCGCGATCGTCGAATCAGGTTCGGCCGCCAGGATGATCCACGCCTCGTCCTTGCCGCGCGGATAGCCCGCCGCCTGCGCCGCAGCGTCGTCCGGATGGACCTGCACCGACAATTTTTCGCTCGTGAAAAGATACTTCACAAGAAGGTCGGGTTCGCCGGCGTGCGGCGTCTGGAACCACACCTCCCCGATCTTCTCGCCATCCGCCGGCGGATTGGCAAAACCGGGCCACAAGGTATGGCGACCCCAAGGCTTTTCGACGCGTTTCGTGGCAAGCAGAGTAGCGGTCACGGGATTGTTTCTCCTGAAGGGGGTAATGTCGCAAACGCAGCATTCGGGCGTTGTGATCCGCTCCCGCAATGAAACGATCAAGTGAAAAGCGCCAGCTGGAAGGGTGCTTACGGGAAACCACGGTGAAAAGGATTGTTCGGGGATCGACGCTTCGGCTAAGACCGGCCCCGATGCGTACCCCCCATGCCCGCTCGCCCCTGTTTCGTGCCACAGCGCTCGCGCTGATCGCCGCCAGCGCCTTCACCACCGCAGGCTGCGCGAAGCGTGGCAAGTCCGACATTCCGTATGTCGCGCGCGATGTGGGCACGCTGTACACGACCGCACGGCAGCGGCTCGACAATGGCGATTACAAGATCGCCGCAGCCTTGTTCGACGAGGTCGAGCGCCAGCATCCTTATTCGGTCTGGGCCCGCCGCGCGCAGTTGATGAGCGCGTTCAGCTATTATCTCGCGCACGACTATACCGCGTCGATCCAGTCGGCGCAGCGCTTCCTGTCGGTGCATCCGGGCAACCGCGATGCGCCCTACGCTTATTACCTCGTCTCGCTCGGCTATTACGAGCAGATCAGCGACGTGACCCGTGACCAGAAGATCACGCAGCAGGCGCTCGATGCGCTCGGCGAACTGATGCGGCGGTATCCGAACAGCAAATATGCCGCCGACGCGCGGCTCAAGGTCGATCTCGTGCGCGATCACCTCGCGGGCAAGGAGATGGAAATCGGGCGGTTCTACGAACGGCGCGGGCTGTGGCTCGCGGCGAACGGGCGGTTCCGCCACGTCGTCGACGATTACCAGACCACCACGCACGTCCCCGAGGCGCTGATGCGGCTGACCGAGACGTCGCTCGCGCTCGGCGTGCCGGACGAAGCGCGCAAGGCCGCCGCCGTCCTCGGCGCCAACTATCCGGGTACGACCTGGTATCAGCGCGCGTACAAGCTGTCGGAAGAGCATCCCCCGGTCGCGGTCGCGGCGATCCCGACCGGCCAGCAGATTGTCCCGCTGACCAGCGCTTTGAGCATCCCGACCAAGTCGAAGGACATCGAACGCGACACGCGCGCGGCGCCGGCTACCAACGGATCGCGCACCAACCCGGGCAACCCCAATCCGGGCCAGTAACCGACGTGCCGTCCGCTCGCCCCGATCGGGCCCGTCGGGATTGGGCACAAAGAACAATTCCAGAACGCCGCGGGATAGGCTAGAGGCGACGGCACGATGCTGATCTCGCTGGCCATTCGCGACGTTGTTCTGATCGAAGCGCTCGACTTGCACTTCGTCGCAGGGCTTGGTGTGCTCACCGGGGAAACCGGTGCGGGCAAGTCGATCCTGCTCGACGCGCTGGGGCTTGCGCTCGGCGGACGCGGTGAGGCGGGGCTGGTGCGACAGGGCGCTACGCAGGCGGTCGTCACCGCGACCTTCGACACACCCGCCCCCGATGGCGCGATCGCGGCGCTGCTCGCCGAGAACGGCTTCGATGCCGAACCGGGCGAGCCGTTGATGATCCGGCGCATCGTCAAGGCGGACGGCGGCAGCCGCGCCTTCGTCAATGATCAGCCAGCGTCGGCAGGGCTGCTGCGCGAGATGGCGCAACATCTGGTCGAGATCCACGGCCAGCATGACGACCGCGGTCTGCTCAACGCGCGCGGGCACCGTGCCTTGCTAGACGCGTTCGGGCGAGTCGACGCCAGCCCCGCGGCGGGTGCCTACAAGGCGTGGCGCGCCGCCGAGGGTGCGCTCGCGACCGCGCACGCGACGATCGAGAGCGCCGCACGCGACCGCGAATGGCTTGAGCACAGCGTCGCCGAATTGCGTGCGCTCGCGCCCGAAACGGGTGAGGAAGAAGCGCTCGCCGAACGCCGCCGGTCGATGCAACGGTCCGAAAAGATCGCCGCCGACCTGTCCGCCATCGAGCAGTGGCTCGAAGGCTCGGATGGCGGATTGGCGCAACTCCGCCAGGCCGCGCGCGTGTTGGAACGAGTCGCGGAGGATCACGAGTCGCTCGCCGAAGCGCTCGCCGCGATTGATCGCGCGGTGATCGAGGGCGCGGTTGCCGAGGAGCAGTTGCGCATCGCCAAGACCGACCTGTGGTTCGATCCGTCCGCGCTCGAGGATGACGAG
Source organism: Sphingomonas sp. PsM26 (assembly GCA_030433805.1). GTDB lineage: Bacteria > Pseudomonadota > Alphaproteobacteria > Sphingomonadales > Sphingomonadaceae > Sphingomonas. The sequence goes on from JARUXA010000003.1 coordinate 316,158, forward strand.
ACGCGACTGTTCGAATTGCGCGGCATGGCCCGCAAGCACCGCGTCCAGCCCGACGATCTCGCCGGCCTCGCCGCCGACCTCGAGGCTAAGCTTGCCGCGCTCGACGCGGGCGAGGAAGGCATTGCTGCGCTGGAACGCAAACTCGCCACCGCGCGCGCCGACTTCGATCGCGCCGCCACACAATTGACCAAGGCGCGGACGGCCGCCGCCGAACGACTCGACGCGGCAGTGCGCGGCGAACTCGCGCCGCTCAAGCTCGACGCAGCGCGCTTCCGCACCGTCGTTGCGCCTGCACCCGCCGATGCGTGGTCGTCCGCGGGCAAGGACCGGGTCGAGTTCGAGATCTCGACCAACCCCGGCGCGCCATTCGCGCCGCTCGTCAAGATCGCCAGTGGCGGCGAACTGTCGCGCTTCATCCTCGCGCTCAAGGTCGCGCTGGCCGAACAGGGCAGTGCGGCGACGATGATCTTCGACGAAATCGACCGCGGCGTCGGCGGCGCGGTCGCCAGTGCGATCGGCGACCGACTCGCGCGGCTTGCAGGTGGCACGCAAGTGCTCGTCGTCACGCACAGCCCGCAGGTCGCCGCGCGCGGTGCGCAGCATCTGCTGATCGCCAAGCGGCACGACGGTATCGTCACGCGCACTGGCGTGACGCCGCTCGACGACACTGACCGCCGTGAGGAAATCGCGCGAATGCTGTCCGGCGCGGAGATCACGCCCGAAGCGCGCGCACAGGCGAACCGATTGCTGGAAAGCGTTTAGCGCGAGCAAGATGGTCGTTTGCCGGAGAACGCCACCAAACCCAACCGGCAGCGTACGCCCCCCACACGTCGTCAGAACGGAATCGTCACCGTCATCATGACGCGCTTGTCGTTGAGGCGGCCCGGTGCCGTATACACATTCGCCCGCGCGCCCTTGCCAAGATCGACCCCGACCCCGGGCCCACCCACCTTTGCATAGCGCTCAGGCAAAGGTCTCAGTCGGTATTGCTCGGCGGCACCACGCTTGCCACACACAACGATGTCACTTCCCGGGGCATCGGTGGGACACGCCGCGGGGCGCCATGGCGGTGGCAGTTCGACGCTCTTGTGCGAATCCGCGGGCGGGGCGGACGGTACCGCCAGTTGCAACACGGCAAGGATCGGCAGGATCATAAACCGTTCTCCACGCGGCGAATTGTGCCGAGGCTATGGTAGAATACAGCCCTGCACAATCACCCGTGCCGCAAATACCGCGACAACCCCGTAATAACCTGCTAGACAACCCAAATCGCGCGACACCGCTCCCAAGCATCGCGCGGCTGAGAGACGTCCCGCGCTCCCGCTTGTACCTCCCGGACGCGTCGCGTGTTTCTCGAATTATCCTTTTCAGGTCAGCCTGTCCGCAGCGGTTTTTCCGCGCGCGGCTGATCAAACGCCATCGGATGCGCCGGCCGGGGCCGGACGTCGCATTCGTCTTCGATCTCGGCCCCATCCGGATGCTGCCCAAAAGGGGTACCGTCCGGGCTTAAGGAATACGTTATGGCTATCGGCACAGTTAAGTTCTTCAACGCCGACAAGGGTTATGGTTTCATCGCGCCTGAGGGCGGCGGTGGTGATGCGTTCGTCCACATCAGCGCAGTGGAAGCTGCCGGCATGGCGACGCTCGATCGCGATCAGCGCGTTTCGTACGAGCTGGAAGAAGATCGTCGCGGCAAGGTCTCGGCTGTAAAGCTCGCCCAGGCCTGATCGGTTCACGATCCGGGGGTGTCGCCGTCATGGCGGCACCCTTGCTCGCTTCCCCCGGCGAGCGCGTTTCTTTCATGCGTGGAGACATCCTACGAACACCACCGCCCTGTTCTATCGTGATCGCGCCATCCAGGCCGAAACCGATGCAGCGTCCGCGACGCTCGACAATGTCCGCAGCCGCTGGCTTCGCGCTGCCAAGGCCTGGCACGAAATGGCCACCCGCGCCGAAAAGACCGCGGAACGCCGTTCGACCAACGAAGAGGCCAAGCACCTCGCCGAAATGGACGCCAGCGAAGACGATTAGCTTGATGTCCGGCACGGCCCTCCGCTAGCGCAGGGCCATGCCCGCCACGCCTCCCCTTCCCGCCTCCGACACCCCCAACTCCGAAAACGACGCCGCGGCTGAACTCGCGCACCTCGCCGCTGAGATCGCCCGTCACAACGCCCTTTATCACACGCAGGACGCGCCCGAACTTTCGGATGCCGCCTATGACGCGCTCGTCCGCCGCAACTCCGCGCTCGAGGCCGCCTTCCCGCATCTGGTCCGCAGCGACTCGCCCAATACGCAAGTCGGTGCCGCCCCCGCAGCGCATCTCGCCAAGGTCGCGCACGCGCGGGCGATGACCAGCCTCGACAATGCCTTCACCGACGAGGACGTCGCCGATTTCGTCGGGCGTGTCCGCCGCTTCCTCGCGCTTCCCGCGGAAACGCCGGTCGATCTCACCGCCGAACCCAAGATCGACGGTCTGTCCTGTTCGCTGCGCTACGAACGCGGCCAGCTCGTTCAGGCGCTGACGCGCGGCGATGGCCAGGTCGGCGAGGACGTCACCGCCAACGTCCGTCACATCCCCGACATCCCCGATACGCTGCCCGAGGGAGCGCCCGATGTGTTCGAGGTGCGCGGCGAAGTGTATATGGCGAAAGCCGATTTTGCCGCGCTCAATGCCCGCCTGCTTGCCGAGGCCGAGGTCACCGGCAAGGAAGCCCGTCGGTTCGCCAATCCCCGCAATGCCGCCGCCGGCTCGCTGCGCCAGAAGGACGCCGCCGTTACAGCGACGCGCCCTTTGCGCTTCTTTGCCTGGGGCTGGGGAGAAACGAGCGCGCTTCCCGGCGACACGCAGGCGGAGATCGTCGAGGCGATCCGCAGTTGGGGCTTTCCGATCGCCGAAGGCTTTGCGCATGCGACGACGACCGACGCCGCGCTTGCCGTCTATCGCGGCATCGAACACCGTCGTGCCGACCTGCCGTTCGACATCGACGGCGTGGTCTACAAGCTCGACCGCCTCGACTGGCAGTCGCGCCTCGGCACCGTCGGCCGCACCCCACGCTGGGCGATCGCGCACAAATTCCCCGCCGAACGCGCCGAGACCACGCTGACCGCAATCGACATCCAGGTCGGGCGCACTGGCGCGCTCACCCCGGTGGCACGGCTCGCGCCCGTCACGGTCGGCGGAGTCGTCGTCACCAACGCGACGCTCCACAATGCCGACGAGATCGAGCGGCTCGGCGCACGCGTCGGCGACCGGGTCGTGCTGCAGCGCGCCGGCGACGTCATCCCGCAGATCGTCGAGGTGCTCACGCGCGACGAGGAGCGCCCCGCCTTTGCCTTCCCGTCGGCCTGCCCCGAGTGCGGCTCGCTTGCCGAGCGTGGCGAGGGCGAAGTCGTCGTGCGCTGCACCGGCGGACTCATCTGCCCCGCGCAGCGCGTCGAACGGCTGATCCACTTCGTCTCGCGCCACGCGTTCGACATCAGCGGACTGGGGCTGGTCCGGATCGAGGAGTTCTTCCGCGACGGGCTGATCGCCTCCCCCGCCGACATCTTCCGCCTCCACACCCACCGCGCGGCACTCATCACGCGCGAGCGCATGTCCGAACTCGTCGTCGACAAGCTGATCGCCGCGATCGACCTGCGCCGCGAGATCGGGCTCGATCGCTTCCTGTTCGCGCTCGGCATTCGCCATGTCGGCGAGATCACCGCGCGCGACCTTGCCCGGCGTTATGTGTCCGCCCGCGGATTCGCGGCAATCGTGCGCAGCGCGCTCCGCGTCCGCCGTGCAACGAAGCCTGTCCTTGGCGAAACGGACGCCAAGTTCGTGCTCCGTCGCGGCAAGACGCTCGCCGCCGCGATCGAGACCGCCGGCATCGGCCCCGAAGTTGCCGACGCGCTACTCGAATTCTTCGCCGAGCAGCACAATCGCGCGGTCGTCGCGGCGTTGCTGCGCGAAGTGAAGCCGCTCGACGTCGTCCACCAGACCCGCGAGTCGCCGGTCACCGGCAAGACCGTGGTCTTCACCGGCAGCCTTGAAACGATGAGTCGCGATGAGGCCAAGGCCCAGGCCGAGGCGCTCGGCGCGCGGGTTTCAGGATCGGTTTCAGCCAAGACCGACCTCGTCGTGGCGGGTCCGGGGGCCGGATCCAAACTGAAGAAAGCAGCCGATCTAGGCATTTCCGTGATCGACGAGGCGGCCTGGGCGGAGATCGTCGCAACCTCGGTGTGATGCTATTTTGCAACGCACCATGAACGGATTGTCATTCGCCGATAAGTTCCATTGCTAGTGTCATCCAACCGAAATATTTCACGTGCAGTGGCTCGGCCAGACGATGCGGACAGGGGAATCAAGCCCGCCGGGATCGCTGTTTTTCGAGATCCTGTAGGGGGACCCCAATGCGACACAATCTGCTCCTTGGCGCGGCCGTAGCGGCGCTGATCATTCCCGCTGCCGCAAGTGCGCAGGAAACCACCGCAACGATTCGCGGTGTCGTTACCGCCGCCGGTGTTCCGGTACCGAATGCCAGCGTCGAGATCGTCGACGTCGCTTCCGGCACGCGGTCGACCACCACGACCAGCGCCGATGGCAGCTACAATGCCAGCGGCCTGCGTGCCGGTGGCCCGTTCACGGTTTCAGTCACCGCGGCCGGCTACTCGACCGCACAGGTCACCGACGTCAACACGATCGTCGCCCAGGCCTATGACCTGCCGATCGAGCTCGCTGCCGCAACGTCGGAAGGCGGTCCCGACATCGTCGTCACCGCGTCCAGCCTGCCGCGCGCGCGCACCATCTCGCAGGGTCCCGCGACCGTGCTCAACGCGCGCCAGATCGCCAACATCGCGACCGTCAACCGCGACATCCGCGACCTGATGCGCCGCGATCCGTTCGCGCGCCTCGACGACAGCCCCTCGGGCGGCCGCTCGGTGTCGTTCGCGGGCCAGAACGCCCGCTTCAACCGCTTCTCGGTCGACGGCGTCGCGGTCACCGACAACTTCGGCCTCAACAGCGATGGCCTCCCCAGCCGCCGTTCGCCGATCCCGCTCGACGCGATCGGCCAGTTCCAGGCGCAGGTCGCTCCCTATGATGTCCGCCAGGGCAACTTCCAGGGCGGCGCGATCAACATCGTGCTCAAGAGCGGCACCAACAACTTCCACGGCACGGGCTTCTACGCGCTGTCGGGCGACGATTTCGTCGGCAACCGCACCAAGGACATCAAGGTCGCGATCCCGAGCTTCAAGGTCGAGAACTACGGCGCCGAGCTGAGCGGCCCGATCATCAAGGACAAGCTGTTCTTCATGGTCGCGGGCGAGCGGCTGCGCGGTGGTCGTCCGATCACCGAAGGCACGATCGAGAATAACGCCGGCAACCCCGTCCAGGGCCTGAGCCAGGCAACCGTCGACAACATCTCGGCGATCGCCAAGAGCGTCTATAATTACGACACCGGCGGCGTGCAGCGGAACCTCGGCGACAAGGACGACCGCGTCGTCGCCAAGATCGATGCGAACATCACCGACGATCAGCGCCTGTCGCTGACCTACACTTACGCCAATGACGCGATCAACCTGCTCAACAACACGTTCATCAACTCGGCGACCGGCAGCCCCGGCCTCGGTCTCGCGTCGAACGCCTATATCCAGGGCAACCGCCTGCACACCGGCGTCGCACAGCTGAACTCGACCTGGTCGGACAGCTTCTCGACCGAAGTCCGTGCGTTCTACAAGAACTACACGCGGATCCAGGAGCCGTTGCTCGGACGCGGCTTCGCGCAGTTCCGTGTCTGCACCAACCCGACCAACACGCAGGCCGGCAACAACATCACCGGGTGCGACGGCAACGCGCCGGTCGTCTCGTTCGGTCCGGACAGCTCGCGCCAGACCAACGCGCTGCGCACCGAGACGTGGGGCGGCCTCGTCCAGACGCGCCTGACGCTCAACAACCACGATCTGCGCCTGTACACCGAAGTCCAGGACGTCTCGGTGTTCAACTCGTTCCTGCAGAACAGCGCAGGCAACTATTACTTCGACTCGATCGCGGACTTCACCAACCGCCAGGCGAACCAGTTCGCCTACGGCAATGCGGTCCCCTCGCTCGTGCCGGAAGATGCAGCCGCCAAGTTCCGTTACCAGAGCATGAACTTCGGCATCATGGATGCGTGGAAGATCACCCCGACGCTGAACCTCAGCTACGGCATGCGCTATGACCTCTATTCGATGCACAGCACGCCTGCGCTCAACCCCAACTATCTGGCACGCTACGCCAATGGCGCGGTCGTCAACGGCGAGCGCAAGACGATCGGTGCGAACACCGCCAACATCTCGGGCTTCGGTCTCTTCCAGCCGCGCGTCGGCTTCGACTGGAAGCCGTTCGATCGCCTGAGCATCCGTGGCGGCGGCGGCATCTTCGGCGGCGGCACCCCCGACGTCTATGTGTCGAACAGCTTCTCCAACACCGGCATCCTGACCAACTCGATCAGCGTCGCCCGTGCGACCAACGCCAACGGTTGTACCGTTCTGGCAAGTGCAGCGCAGTGCAACGCGGCGCTCAACGGCGTGACCGGCACGAGCATCCCCGGCGCGGTCAACGGCTATCTCGCCGGCACCAACGCGGCGCCAGCGTCGACCACCAACGCGCTCGATCCGAACTTCAAGATCCCGTCGCAGTGGCGCGCAACGCTCAGCACCGAATACACCGCCAACCTCGGACCGCTGGGCGACAACTGGACGCTCGGCGCGGACTTCCTGTACTCGAAGGTTCGCAACCAGGTGTATTTCACCGACATCCGCTCGCAGCCGATCGCTGGATCGCTGACGCCGGATGGCCGCCAGCGCTACCAGAACATCCTGGGCGGGGCGAACGCGTTCACCGACACCAACACCGACATCCTGCTGACCAACACCAAGAAGGGCCGGTCGTACATCGCGGTCGCGCGCCTCGACAAGACGTTCGACTTCGGGCTCAACGTCAACGGCAGCTTCACCTATCAGGACGTCAAGGACGCCGCGCCGGCAACCTCGTCGACCGCGGGTTCGAACTACAGCAACGGTGCGTTCGTCGATCCGAACAACGTCGCCTACGGCATCTCGAACGATCAGGTTAAGTACTTCTTCAAGTACAGCCTGACCTACGATCATGCCTTCTTCGGCGACTATAAGACGACCTTCGCGCTGTTCGGTGAATCGCGCATCGGCCATCCGTACAGCTACACCTTCCAGGACTTCGGCGGCACGCGCTCGGCGGTCTTCGGGACGACGGGTGTCAGCTCGGGCACGGGTGCCGGCGGCAACCGTTACCTGATGTATGTGCCGACGGTGAACGATCCCCTGGTGTCGTACAGCAACGCCGCGACGCGCAACGCGGTCAACGCGTTCATCGACGCTTCGGGCCTCGGCAAGTATCGCGGGCAGGTCGCGCCACGCAACGCCTTCCACTCCAAGTGGTTCACGCGTCTCGATCTCCATCTGGCGCAGGAACTGCCGACCTACGTCGGCAAGTCCCGCATCACGCTGTTCGCGGACATCGAGAACTTCACCAACTTCCTCAACCCGAAGTGGGGCCAGACCCGCGAATACACCTTCCCGTACAACGCCGCCGTGGTTCGCGTGCAGTGCCTGACCACCGCCGGCAACGCCGACGGCGCGGGCACGGTCGCGGCGAATGCTGGCCAGGCCTGCGCACAGTATCGCTACTCGCCGACCGGCGGTGGTGCGAACTTCACGCAGCCGACCGACCAGGTTTACACCAACCAGTCGCTCTACTCGATCCGCATCGGCGCGCGCTTCACCTTCTAAGCGCCGCGGAAAGCTTCCTAGACACCTGGCCGTCGTTTCCTTCGGGGAGCGGCGGCCATTTTTTATCCTTGCCCTCCCCGTTCACCCTGAGCGAAGTCGAAGGGCCGGCGCTGCGCGAGGGCTTCGACTTCGCTCAGCCCGAACGGAAGTTGCGCACGCCCGCTATGCTCCAGCCGCCTCAGCCGCCGCCTTCGCGTAAATCGAGTTGATCGGCCGCGAGAACACCCGCCCGACCATCGGCTCGAAGAACGCAAGCGGCGCACTCTCGAACGCCGGGTCGAACGCCGCCTGGTCGTATTTTTCGCAGAATTCCGCGCACGCCTCAAAATGCGGGTGCCCGCAATACGCCTCGCGCAAGTCGCGATCCGCACCGATGTAGTGGAAGAAATAATAGCCCTGGAAAACGCCATGCGTGTTGGCGATCCAGTGGAGTTCCTCCGACACGAACGGCCGCAGCATGGCGGCGGCGATCTCGGGATGGTTATACGTCCCCAGCGTGTCGCCAATGTCGTGCAACAGCGCCATCACGACATACGCCTCGTCGCGTCCGTCGAGATGCGCGCGCGTCGCAGTCTGCAGCGAATGCTCGAGCCGATCGACCGGAAACCCGCCGTAGTCGCCGTCGAGCAGCTTGAGATGCGTCAGCACCCGCCCCGGCAAGGTCTTCGCGAAATCGCCGAAATGCGCGCCGATGATGCGCCAGTCGGCCTGGGTGCCGTGCTCCATCGCAGTGAACTGCGCACGGTCGGGCATGTCGTTCATGGCAACCTCTCCACTCTGCCCGGCCGCATCGTGACGTGCGGCTCGGCAAGCCGCGATCATAGCGCGCTTTGCGCTTCCCGCCAGTGCGGGCTAGAACGCGCGCCATGCCGCTGACCACCAAGCCCACCCTCTTCTCGCGGCCGTTCTTCGAGGACAAGAGCCGCGCCTTCTGGACGCTGCAGGCGGCCGGCTGGACCGGCTATCTCATCCTGCGCGGTGTCTCGAGCGTCTCGAACGCAAGCGAGCTGTCGGTCATCATCCCGGTCGTGATCGAATCGATCGTCGGCTACAGCATCACGCTGCTGCTCTCGACGTTGTACCAGATGTACCGCCGCCAGCCGCGGCTCGCGATGGCGCTGCTGACGATCGTCACGCTCGCGGTCGCGACGTTGCTCTATTCGGTGCTCGACGCTTTCTCCTTCTCGTTCATCAAGCTGTCGACGCCCGGGCTGACGGTCAGCCTCGTGCTCGGCACGATCTTCCTCAATTTCACCGTGCTCGCCGGCTGGACCGCGCTGTATTTCGGGATCAACTTCTACCTGATCGTCGAGGAACAGATCGACCAGCTCGCCACGTTGGAGAACACTGCGTCCTCGGCACAGCTCGCGATGCTGCGCTATCAGCTTAACCCGCATTTCCTGTTCAACACGCTCAACTCGATCTCGACGCTGGTGCTGCTCAAGGAGACCGAGCGTGCCAATGCGATGCTCGGGCGGCTGTCGTCGTTCCTGCGCTACACGCTCGCAAACGAGCCGACCGCGCACGTCACGGTCCAGCAGGAGTTCGAGACGCTCAAACTGTATCTCGAAATCGAGAAGATGCGCTTCGAGGAACGCCTCCGCACCGAGTTCGAGGTCGACCCGCGCGCTGCACGCGCCAGGCTGCCGTCGCTGCTGTTGCAACCACTGGTCGAGAATGCGATCAAATACGCGGTGACGCCGCAGGAAGACGGTGCCGACATCCGTGTCAGCGCGCGGCTCAACGGGGATCGGGTGCAGATCGTCGTATCCGACACCGGTCCCGGCTTGAACGAAGCGAAGGCGCGGACGAGCGTTTCCCAGAGCCAGCCCCTTTCCACTGGGGTCGGGCTTGCCAATATCAGGGAGAGACTGGCCCAAGCGTACGGGCCGGATCACAAGTTCGAGACACGATCGATCCCGGGGGGCGGATTCGGGGTCGAAATTGAAATCCCGTTCCAGCTCGAGGAACCGAAGAAAGAGGCCGCATGACGATCCGAACCATCCTCGTCGACGACGAGAAACTCGCCACCCAGGGGCTTCAGCTCCGCCTCCAGGCGCATGAAGACATCGAGATCATCGACACCTGCCAGAACGGCCGCGAGGCGATCCGCAGTATCAAGACCCACAAGCCCGACCTGGTTTTCCTCGACATTCAGATGCCCGGGTTCGACGGCTTCTCGGTCGTCCAGGGATTGATGGAGGTCGAGCCCCCGCTGTTCGTCTTCGTCACCGCTTATTCCGACCACGCGCTGAAGGCGTTCGAGACGGATGCCGTGGATTATCTGATGAAGCCGGTCGAGGAGAGCCGCCTCGCCGACACGCTCGACCGTGTCCGCCAGCGCCTGTCCGAGAAGCGCGGCGCGGTCGAGGTCGACCGCCTCAAGGAAGTGATCGCCGAGATCGCACCCGATTCGGTCGAGAATCTCACCGACGGCGGCGAACAGGTCTCGTCCAACCGCTTCGAGAAGCTCATCAACATCAAGGACCGTGGGCAGATCTTCCGCGTCGACGTCGACACGATCGAGCGGATCGATGCCGCGGGCGATTACATGTGCATCTACACCGGCGACAACACGCTGATCCTGCGCGAGACGATGAAGGATCTCGAGAAGCGCCTCGATCCGCGCCGGTTCCAGCGCGTGCATCGCTCGACGATCGTCAACCTCGACCTGGTGAAAGAGGTCAAGCCGCACACCAACGGCGAATGCTTCCTGGTGCTTCAGTCGAACGCACAGGTGAAGGTGTCGCGCAGCTATCGCGATGTCGTGGCGCGTTTCGTCCACTAACCCGAAACTCCCCTCCCCTTCAGGGGAGGGGCTGGGGGTGGGGCAGTACAGATCCACAAACGTTGGTTTTGCTGAACTGGGGGCCCCCCCCCCCCCCCCCCCCCGGGGGGGGGGGGGGGAGCAGCAAAAACACCCGGCGGGGGAGGGGGGGGGCCCCGGCCCCCGCGCCCCCCCCCCCCCCCC
>JARUXA010000398.1 GCA_030433805.1 Sphingomonas sp. PsM26
TCCAATGCCTGTAGCAAAGCTAAGTGATTTAGCTAAAATTGAGCTTGTAGGTAAAGTTAAATCGATCTCTCGTACGAATGGTGAAGATGCGATCTCTATTCAAGTAACAAAAACACAGGATGCTAATACAGTAACTGTTGTTAATGCAGTTAAGCAATTTGTTGAAGAAAATGAAACTCGTTTTCCTGATCTATTGATTGACATTACACTTGATCAAGGTGAACC
>JARUXA010000399.1 GCA_030433805.1 Sphingomonas sp. PsM26
GGGGTAGGGAGTTCGAATCTCTCCGGGCGCGCCAAATTCAAGGACTTACAGCGCTTTTTTCTGGAGCCTGTGTCATAGACAGTTTTTAATGTCATCAATGACACAATTGCTAACTGCGGCAACCTTCGTTTCAGGTATGCCGTCTCGCCTGTTAAACCGCATCACGTAAGCCCAGCAAGGTTAGTCGAGACTAACTGCAAACGGCATCTTGTGTCATTAGGTGCC
>JARUXA010000400.1 GCA_030433805.1 Sphingomonas sp. PsM26
TCTTAGAAAAGTGTTTAAGGAAAAAGGGTTATTAGACTAAAAGTGTTCCGAAAAATGGTTTTATGTTAACTAAAAATATATATCATATACACATTAAAAAACAGAAAAAACTACCGGCTCATCGGGGACCAGTAGTTTTTTGGGTTTGATATTTATAATTTATTTTTGATGCTTTTTTAAATTTTTAGTAGTTTTGTCAAATTTTTAAATGTGATTCTTTTTAT
>JARUXA010000401.1 GCA_030433805.1 Sphingomonas sp. PsM26
GTTTCCGAGGTCACCATCCTCAAGGCGATTGCCAAGCGGAACGAGGAGAAGGCCAAGTGCATCGAGAGCAACAGCAAGTCGCACGTCTCGGAAATCGACGGCTACAACAAGTCCATTGCCGGCTGTCAGGAACGAATCGTTGCGCTTCGCAAGGAGCTCGACGCCCTGGCGGCAGACGTGGTCACGGTTGATCAGGTGGTCGGCTAAACAACAGTAACCAACAG
>JARUXA010000402.1 GCA_030433805.1 Sphingomonas sp. PsM26
CGGTGAAGTTGGCATGCACCTGCCAAGCTACAGAATCGGGGCCAAACAAACCGGCATCGCCCTTAGGCTTAGCGAAATCGTCCAGTGACGCTGTAGAGCCAGTGATGGCACGCACACGGTCACCGATGGCGTTCAGTGCCAAGGTTTTGAGTGCGTGGGCCAGAGACATGTAAGAGCTTCTGTGTTGGCTCAGGCCTTGGGGGCGGCAGACGCAGAGGCAGCCT
>JARUXA010000403.1 GCA_030433805.1 Sphingomonas sp. PsM26
ATAATAGGGTTTGGAGACGCCATTCGCAAGGCGAGACAGAGGATGCAGCCATGTCCCGACCGATTTCGACTACGACCAGAGCCGTGCGTCTCGCGCTGGCGGCGGCGGCCATGCTGTGTGCCGCCGGCGCGAATGCTTCCGGGGCTGCGCCGTTCGGCGGGGTCGAGTATGAGGGAAACGTCCTGTCTCTTATACACCTCAGAACCTGCCGACGACAACAATTG
>JARUXA010000404.1 GCA_030433805.1 Sphingomonas sp. PsM26
CCCTTTCTCCCATGGGTAGCCGAACCTCTCCGAACACACCTGGTTGCAAACCGACACCAGCACGAACGAACAGCGTTCCTGCCTCTTATTCCACCTCTAAAACCTTGGAAAGGACGGTACCGAGTGCCTCTCAAACAATAAAGCAAGATCTTTTCATGACATAGTCAAAAACGTAGATGCACTGATAAAAGTAGCAAAAATAAGCAAATATTTGATTTCTGATC
>JARUXA010000405.1 GCA_030433805.1 Sphingomonas sp. PsM26
ATATTGGGGCTCCGTGTCGTTGGAAAAATACTGGCCGACGGGCGTGAGCGTCGTGTCGGCGTTGAGGATGTTGAGGGTGTTTTTTCCGACGTGCGCCGCGCGCGATACGCGGACAATGCGCGTGATCTTCGGAGCGTTCAGGTTGCGCGCCGGGGCGCCATACACCGTGGGGACAAGGAACCCGTCCTCCAAGAGCCCGCTGGTAGCGTTCGGCGTCTTAATCC
>JARUXA010000406.1 GCA_030433805.1 Sphingomonas sp. PsM26
AATCTTTTTCGAGTAAGCTTAACATTTGTATAATCTAATGATTTAAATTAAATATAACATTGTTATTATTAATATAATAAAATTTAATACTTTTCCTTATTTTAAAATTACAAAAATACCAACCTTTAACCCCCCAAAAAACCCCCAGGCCATAAAAAAAGTAATTTTATAGTACAATTCCAAATACAACAAAAATCAAATACCATAGCATTCATCAGCGGGAT
>JARUXA010000407.1 GCA_030433805.1 Sphingomonas sp. PsM26
ACTTAAACTTACCAAACCGTTATCTTGAACGATAATTTGACCCGTAATCCCATTCGAGCTCTCTGTTAAAAGAAAACAAGCGGTTTTAGAAACGTCAATTGGATTTAAAATTCGTTTTAATGGATGTTTCGCAATCATATTTTCTCTAATTTGGTCTGAACGTAAAATTCCAGCGGCTAAAGGAGTATCAATAAGCGATGGCGCAATAGCATTAACTCTTATT
>JARUXA010000040.1 GCA_030433805.1 Sphingomonas sp. PsM26
AAGGCGCATTCAGTGTTACTATTCCTTTACAGAAAGCAGGAACAGTAGTAGAGGTTACGGCTACCGATGGTAGCAAAAATGTCAGCCTTGTCACCAAGTTGAAGGTAAAGAGTATTAAGAGGTAGAAAATCTCTGGATAGTAATCGCATTTATTTGCGCATTATTTCTAGCCATAAAACTAATTATTCCAATGAATTGAGCAGCCTTTAAGGCTGCTTTTTTATAATTCTATTTGATTTTAAAACAAAAGCATAGTTATCTTTGTATTTTATAATCTGAAGATAAATACAAATATTTATTAAAATAGAAAATAACACAAGTAATAAAATACCTTTTGTTTATTCTTTTTCCAATAATATTTCATTTTTAGTAAATTTATATCGTATAAATGTAATAAAATGTATAATTAAACATTTTTTTATATTGAATAATAATTAATAAATAGTAAAATGATAACGGGCTTTCAAAAATAGTTCTTTTAATACATGTATTAGGTTTAATGGATCTATATAACTATTTCGGTATTTTCTAACAAATATATAAGGGGAATCTGAAAAATTTGTCTGTTAATCATAATAATTATTCTTTCGTCAATCGTTGATTAAAAGATTTCAAAAATACAAATGAAAGTATTATTTTTTTCTGTGAACTTCTGTGAACTAGTGGTAATTTAAATAAGTATGTTAGGTGGAATGGTATGCTTTTGTCAGTTGTGGTTCCTTGCTTTAATGAAGAGAAAAATGTTCATTCTTTTTATGAATATACGACTAAAATTTTAGCAATGGAAAATTTCAATTATGAATTAATCTTTGTAAACGATGGAAGTTCTGATAATACAATTGATTGTTTGAAAGAACTCTCCGAAAAGCATGAAGAAGTTTCTTATATTTCTTTCAGCAGAAATTTTGGTAAAGAATCGGCCATGTTAGCTGGTTTAAGCTATGCAGGAGGAGACGCTGTAATTTTAATGGATGGAGACTTACAGCATCCACCAGAATTAATTCCTCAAATGGTTCATTATTATAATCTTGGATATCATCAAGTAATCGCGAAGCGAAACAGAAAAGGTGATGCGCTTGTAAAATCATCTTTATCTAAGCTTTATTATAAGCTTATGAACAAATTCGTAGATGTTTCTTTAGTAAATGGAGTAGGAGATTTCCGTTTGTTAAGTAGAAAAGCACTCAATGCTTTGCTTTCCCTGAACGAATACAATCGCTTTTCAAAGGGGTTATTTTCTTGGATTGGCTTTAAAGAATATACGATTAACTACGATAACGTTGTACGTGAAGAGGGAGAAAGTAAATGGACACTCGGTAAACTGTTTAACTACGGAATAGATGGTGTTATTTCATTTAATAATAAACCTTTACGTATATCAATTTATATGGGATTAAGCGTTACATTATTAGGTTTTATATATATACTTACAATGCTTATTAAAATTTGGTTTGCAGGTATAGACGTTCCGGGCTACTTTACTCTAATTTCTGCTGTTTTAATTATTGGTGGTTTACAGTTGACCTTTTTGGGAATTGTCGGTGAGTACATTGGCCGTATCTATTATGAGTCCAAAAAACGTCCGCATTACGTTATTGAAGAGGAGAGTTTGACATCTAAACATGAAATACATCAAAAGTGGCATACCCATGCTTAATACTCAGTTTGTACGTTTTGTAATTGTAGGCTTTCTTAACACATTCAATTACTATGTTATTTATTTAATTTGCAATTATCTTTTTCATTTAGAATACTTAGTTTCTCATATTATTGGTTTTTTAATTAGCATGGTTGGTTCTTTCTTTTTAAATTCCTACTTTACTTATAAAGTTAAACCAACCCTTCGACAATTCTTTCAATTCCCTTTGACATATGTGGTAAATATAACAGTGTCAACGGGTGCTCTTTATCTATTAGTAGATCTAATGCATATGAATGAAACGGTATCCCCTATCCTAGCGTCTGTAATTGCTATTCCTTTTACTTTCGTTATTTCAAAAAAAATCTTGGTTAATAAGGTAGCAAACTAATATAAGTAAATGTAGAATCTGACAATTCATCCTTTTGTCAGATTTTTATATTGTGATCAATCGAGAAAAGTTAAAGGCAGGTTACGTATTTATGTTCGATTATAAGAAAAAAGGGATGCATTTTTTTGCAGCGCTGATTTTTATCTTAGCAATATTTAGCGTTCATTTTTATTTCTATTTATCAGGTGGCTACATGACCACGAGAAATACAGATGCAACTGTACAGCTATTATTTTTCCGTTATTTTTTACATCATCAATTCTTGAATGGGGATTTCTTTTGGTCCTGGAAATATGGATTAGGCGGAGATGTTTTTTCAAATTTCAGCTATTATTATTCAACGTCTATATTTTTCCTTATTACTTTATTTTTAAAGCTTGACACGTTAAAAGAGATACTACATTTAAATATAATTATTAGTTCTTTGAAGCTATTTAGTGCCATGATTTTTATGTATGCTTTACTCCAATATAATAAGCGTTCATATGTTGCGTCTATTTTGGGCGCATTAATTTACGGAGGCTCTACTTTTTTTGCAGGTTACTCAGAACGATTTGATTTTATGGCTGAAGCTTTTGTATGGCTTCCCCTATTAATTTTAGCCTATGATCGTTTTGTGGATCAAAATAAAAAAGGTTTCTTCATCTTTATGGTGTTTATAGTAATCACAACTAATTTCTATTTTGGATTTATGAGTAGCGTTTACTTAAATATTTATGCAGTGTTTAAGTATTTCCTCGCGTCTCGATCGTATTCTCTTAAAAGTTTTATAAAATATTATGTAAAGTTAATTAAATACTATATCGTGGGATTTTCATTATCAGCATTTGCATTTTTCCCTACAGTTTATTCCTTTCTTCATGCAGGAAGATTCGATAAAGATTATGATATTCCATTGTTTTACACGAATATTTTTTACCATAACGTCGTGTATAACTTTTTTTATCCATATTCGGCTTCACAAACGCTTGGTATGTCAATCGTAGGGTTAGTAGCTATTTTATTAAGCGTGCTTTATATTAAACAAAAAGAAATGCTTGTAAGGTTATGCCTATTAATTTTCATGATCTGCTTATATTTCTGTCCGTATGCTTATTCATTTTTTAACGGTTTATCTGCTATGCAGCCTAGATGGATTTACATGCTCATCTTTACGTGTGGAATGGTTGCTGCATATGCAATTGATTTCGATAAAAAGGATTCAAAATATCGCAACTTCTATTTAATACTGATATTTGCTGCCTTTTTATTATATGTAACCTACGTGCCATCGCCTAAAGACTTACTCTATGATAAATTACAAATCGTCTTTTTTACTGTGTTGATAGGTGCTTTTCTACTTCGCTTTAAAATTAAACGGTTATTTTTTCTTATGTGCATCAGTATCGTAGCCATTTGTAGTATTGGATACAATAACTTTATGATGTTTACTCAAGATTTAGGCGATTATCAGACTCAGAAGGCTTCGACACTTCAAACCTTTTCAGGAAGTGGTTACGACAATGAAGCAGACAAACAGGTAATTCAATATATCCAACAATCAGATTCTTCTTTTTATCGGATTATGTGGAATCAAATCAACAAAGAAAATATCCCATTATATTACAATTACAATGGGTTTAGCAGTTATCAAAGTCTTATTCCTAATAATGTACACAGCTTCTTTAAAGAAACTTATAACATAGCTCAAATGGATTCGCCGAGTCGTTATAGCAATTTAGATCATCGTCTCTACTTGGAAACAGCTTTAATGAATAAATACTATATAGTAAGAAGTGGTGATTCATTTAGCCCATACGGTTTTACATTATTAAAAGAGTTAAATGGATATAAGATTTATAAAAATGATCATTATCTTCCTGTTGGATTTATGTACGATCAGGCTGTATCAGTTGAGCAGTTTAACCAATTGGACGAAGTACAAAAAGATCAGCTTATGTTGCAAGCTGCAATTGTAGAACAGGCAGGAAGTTTAGAAAAGTTCAATACTAAAAAACTAAAAAGTGAAGTTCTTTTCAAAGGAATGGATAATGTAAAGCTTGAGAATATTGATAAAAATGGCGATGTATATACAGCAAGGCCTAACGCTTCTATTCAAATTCCGTTAAATAATAAACAAGTAAAAGCTGGAGAGACAATTCTAAAGATGAATTTAAAGAACCTAACAACGGGCTCATTGATGCTTAATATTAATGGAACTAACTTCGAAAAGCGTTCAGTAAATAACATTTATTCTTATCCAAAAGACAATTATGCATTTAATGTTCAAAACTTACAGAGCAATAGAATGATCAATATTAGTTTGTCTCCTGGCCAGTATAGTATTAAAGATGTTGAAGTCCTGTTTAATTCTTATGAAAAATACACTGACTCAGTTAATGAGCTAAAGCAATCTGAATTAAAAAATGTTCACTATGATGAAAATTCATTGCAAGGTAAAGTTAACGTTAGAAAATCAGGGTTGTTATTCCTATCTGTTCCATATAGTAAAGGGTGGCATATTAAAGTAGATGGGAAAGATACTGATTTTGAACAAGTAAACGGAACGTTTATAGGTGTTAGATTATCTAAAGGTAAACATGACATTTCCATGCACTACGTGACGCCTTATTTTAAAGAGTCAACTGCCATTTCTATATTCACAGCTATCGGGATAGTGGTTGTATACTTAATAAAAAGACGTAAAAAAGTAAAAAGTAGTAACTAAATAAAAGAAGCTCTTCTTAACCTAGAAGAGCTTCTTTTATTTTTTATGCGTTAAGATAAACGGAATTCAACTAGTAATGGGTTATTTTCCAAAAGTATATAAACGTATTTGTTTACTATAGCTTATTTAGGGCTATCAGCTATGGTTTGATCTGTTCCTTGTAACTTTAGAGAACTTCTCTTTGTAGTCATACCCAAAAACATAAATCTTGTAATAAACGAAAGCTTGAATAACTGATGAATACTATATGAAATTAAGATGCCTATAATTCCTAATAAAAACCCGTTATTGGTATATTTCAGACCTAATATGTATATAGGGATATGTAAGAACATAATGCTCATTGAAGCCATTCCAATACTCTCCGTAATTTTCTCTAACCATCTATACTTTAAGTTATTACTTAAATGATACAGAAGAACAATACATGAAATCGGTATAATTATATCAAGGTACAAATGATTGTATACACCAGCTTTTAGGTCCAATTCGTAATTAAGCTTCTGCATTTGCTCTAGAATAACGATTACACAAAATACAACTATTCCTAGTGATAATATTAATTTTTTCTTTAGTATATGGACCATATTGCGACTATAATACCCAATAGCATAGTATGGTAAAGCAATTAGGACAGTGTTTATGCTCCAAGGTAACATGAGCTGACTGATCCCCCTTACGTGTGCTAACCCATAAAAAACGGCCATTATAAAAATTATTAGAATTTGTGAACGAAACATATACGTTGTTAATGCAAACGTTAACTGTGTGACAAGTAAGCACGTTACGAACCAGAAAACTCCATAGTAATAACCAAGTTTTCGTCCCCCATATAACAGAGATTCAATAGACCAATCTTGATTCTGTATAATGATAATTCCAAGGATACATAAACCAAAGAAAATATAAGGAATCATTAACCTATTTACTTTTTTAAAAGACCAGTTAAGTAACTTTTTAAATTCGAGAGTTGGGGCGAAGAGATAGCCACTTATTATAAAGAATAGTGGCATATGAAACCAAAAGAAATAATGATGGGTAAATTCATTGCCTGTGTGCCCTAATACAACAGTAATAATTCCTATTCCCTTCAATCGATCAATCCATTTATTATATTGCTGCATGTCCTATCCCCTAAGTAATAAATTTCATTGCTGTGATTTCCATTATAAGACTGTCTTTAATAACCTAACAACATTAATTTTAAATTTTCAAAAAATCATATCTTCCATCACTACTTACTCCTTCCCTACTGCAGTAAGGGTTCTTTTTTATTTTTCGACTGGACAGGCAAGCATACTGAAGTAGCTACATAGTATCTAAAGAATTGTAACTCCATTCCCTAATTAGTATCTAGTTCAGTATCGTTACCTCGGTTATACAAGCTGTATACGCCTAGCGAGGCCCTTCGTGGAATCTGTAAGGGAGCTGAGCCGAAGAGGCAAAGGGGGCGACCGGATGTGGTGAGCTGAAATAACTGAGACATGAAAAGCGAAAAAATAAAAAGAATGAAAGTAGGTACCAACATGAGAAAAACACAATGGTTTGACTTTCGAAACTTCTTTTATAAGCCTTCTTTAACCTCCTCAATAAAACCTCGTCCTTTTAACGCTTATTCGTTTGTTCCTTTTAGTCCAATTGCTATGCTTGATCCTACCATTCTAACCGTAGGAGGGATTGTTTTAGGAATTGCCTTAATTGAACAGGTACTAAATCGATGGGGTGCGATGGATCTTGCCGGTCAGTTTGAAAAAGTGATGCGGTTTATCTTGCCCGTCACCTTTTATGGATCCTTACTTTACTTCTTTGCGACATTTATGTTTTGAGGAGGGGTTAGATGTTTGAGAAACTAAAATTGCGTGGAAAGCTTATTAAAGCATTTCGTACAGCAGAAATTTATAGGGTCATAAAGCATGGGGATCGTACCTCCTATCAATTTCCTAAAATTCATAAGATCGATCACCATAATAACTATACTCGGTATGCCTTTTCTTTACTTAATGGCATTGACCCTGAACTCTTAACGAAAAAAAGATGGGCATTACGACAAGTATTAGGCAGCAATATCGAGATAAATGGCAGCTTAAAAAATTTTAGTATTACCGTTCATCACAAAGACTTACCAACACTGCTTAAATATGATTATGAAACGATCCATCCTCACATTGAGAAGATGGAGCTGCCTGTCTGTATTGGTCAAGAAATCTATGGGAACTTCATTTCGTGGGACTTTGCGGATCTGGAAACCTTGCTAATATCAGGTGAAATTGGAGCAGGAAAAAGCAGTCTCATGCGTGTGATTCTCACAACGTGGGTGAAATATGCCTCTCCTAAAGACTTACGCTTAGTGTTAGTGGATCTTAAACGAGCTGATTTGGGGTTATTTCATGGGATTGAGCATGTGGATGCGCTTTGCTTTGAGGCCAAGGATATGTGAAAACCTTTTGCTTTATTACGAGCTGAAATGTATCGAAGAGGCGATTTATTGTTAGAGCATGGGGTCACTCATATCAGCAGGCTACCTTTTAAGCTGCCTCGTATCGTTGTGGTAATTGATGAAATGTCCATCGTGAAGAGAGAAACGGATCTTGTAGAGATGATTCAACAGTTTGCGAGTCAAGGTCGTGCGTTAGGTGTTCATACGATTATTGCCATGCAGCGTCCTGATTCAGATTTATTAAATTCAGCACTAAAAGCAAACCTACGGGTTCGGATCTCTGGAAGGCAGGCCGATGCAATAAATGCAAAAGTAGCCGGAGTAATCGGTGCCGAAGAAATTGATGCTGCAGCCAGGGGGCGCATGAAAATTAAAATTGATGAGGTCAAAGAGTTTCAAGCTTATTTCTTAGATGAAGGAGCTTGTAAGGAAATACTTTCACCTTATAAAACGCTCGTGAAAGATCCTGAACCAGAACTAGAAGTGGTATCACAGTCCATCTTTGGGTTATTAGAGAAGGAGGAGCAGCGATGAGTTTCCGTTTATCTCAACGTGATAAAAACATTATAGCGTTTATTAATCAATTTAGAGCCGTGGATCGAGACTCATTAGTTGACCTCTTCTTTAAACAGCTTAAATCGCCCGTAAATGCCTGTAATAGTGTCATGGTACGTTTATATCGATTAGGACTCGTTGAACGCACACAGCAGTATTCTCCGACGGTCTATTTACCTGTGGATGCAAAGATAAAAAAGAACTCTCAAAAAATATTACATTTCCTTTCTATCTTAGATGTCTATAAACAAATGTGTATGTATAGCACACCTAAACAGGTCATTGTCGAAGATAAGCCAACCGGACGAAAAGGAGGAATTGAACCGGATCTATTTTGTATTTTTAAAGGATCTCCTTTTTGGATTGAAATTCAACGAAATCAGTATTCAGAACAGAAAATGCAAGCAAAGATTAACCTCTATGAAGAGTTTTTCTTTTCGGATGAATGGCAGGCATTACATTGGCAGCCTCAGGACCGATCAGCTATTTTCCCTTCCATCATTTTGATTACACCCGTTCGGTATGCGGTATCTTCAGACCATATCCGCATTATACAGGTAACAAGTATTCATGAACTAATGGAGAAATACAAGAGTCCTGCAAAATCGCAAAAAGAAGCAAGATCAAGAACGAATGTTTCTTCTGGTGGAGTTAAGATCAAATTAACATAATTATCACGGCTACATTAGAAAGTACGAAGATTAAGATTATACTCCTAAAAAAGATTAGAAGATTAACGTTTAAATAGCACCATTGGAACGAAGTTTACTTTTTCAAGCGAACCATAACCTCATGTTATAACTAAATAACATGGGGCTTTTTAATTGAAAAAGTCGTTGATATCTTTGTTTTTATCAATTTTTTTCACCGTATCAATGATTTTTTTTAGTATTTTAGGTGTCGGTATGTAATCTTTCTTATTACACAAGCGCCAAACGGTATTACGTGAAACCTTTGCCCGTTCTGCAAACTCTGTTTGCTCAATACCTTCTCTGTCTAGCCACTTGCCAAATTTGCTACGTTTTGGATTATTCCATGGTAACATTTCTACATCACTCCTTTTCTATTATCCTGTCCAATTTTCACCTACTTTAACCTGCTATCATCTAGGTGAAGCAAAAAGTGGGCATAAAGAGGCAAATTTTGAATAGAATAGAAGAAATTAAGCCAATTTGTGTATCTTGTCGATATTTTTGGAATAATCATATAGCATGAATACAGTTAAGACCGCCTTATACACTAATACATAATGGGCGGTCTTTGTTATGGTTATGTTTTGATTTTTAACTATTTAAAAGATAGAAAATTTTACTTAAAGGAGAATCACCTTCTGTACAATGATGAAAAATGATTAAAAAGCTATCTTTATATTGGAATATTATTTTTTTTATTTTTTATATTTATTCCAAGTAATCATACCAAATATACACACAAATTTGATTAACAACTCAAGTTGAACCTAATAAATCGCAAGTTAAACTTGAGTTATAAGAAGCACATTTTGATATCGAATAAGTGAACTTAATAGATTAATGGGTTTAACTAACAATAGCAAAATCTTTGTTTAATCTAACTCAAGTTGAACTAAAGGTCAACTAAAACGGTGATATATCATCGTTATGCTATGTGTATAACGCTATAATGGTTGTAACGGGTTATGCTACAAAATATCATTAAACGTTATTTTAACAAACTTCATTAACCGACACATCGCTATAACGAGTAATCTTCATCAAAAAAACACCTTTTAATCGCTATAACGCTTAAAAGAAGATTGTGCTAGTATAAAAAACAAAAAACCTCAGATTGCCTCTGAGATTTAAAAAGGGTTTATGAAACGCATTTTAGATTTTATGTTTTACTATGCAAGTAACAAAAGAGGTTTTAACGTTCCCTTATGTTCTCCCAAACAAACGAGCGATAAAACCTTGTTTCTTTTGCTCTTCTAATTTATCTGTAGCAGCTGCGATAAGTTTCATGGATTCATTCTGTTCTTCCCGTTGCTCTTGAAGCATTCTTATACCTTCCATAAGCCGATTATCGCGATCCATTAACCTTTTATCCTGTTCTTCAAATTTCTTTTGTATATATGTATCACGTTCTTCAAGACGTTCTGATAATAACTTAATGAACTCAGTCTGTTTGTTAATCAGTTCTGTTTGTTCATCTATACGTTTGGACAACGCTGCCATATCACCATTATGCTGGTCATTTTGTGTTTGATTTGCTGTAACGGGTACTGCTATACCTTCTCCTTTAAGTATTGGTACGAGTTCGTTTGCAGCTTGTTCTAGCGTCATGCTAGTGTTAACTTTAGCACTAATTAATCTTCGAATCGCCATAATGTCTTTATCATTATATTGTCTATGACCTTGATCGTTTTTACCAAAACTCCAGCCGGCTCTTTCAAGCTGATATGCATACTTTCGTAAAGTAGATTCTTTTATAGCTAGCATAGCAGTCAAATCGCTTGGTGAATAATACACTTTTGAATAATTATCTTCACTCGACATAGCGACCCTCCTTTGGTTTCACTTGTTGTTTGATTCGCTATAGCAGTAGTACAATCCTTTCTATCATAACAAAATAACAACTATATAGAGTAGTGTTTTATTTTGTTAGTAACAATGAAAAGGCCTATTGTGAAAATTAACAATAGGCCTGTAGTATAAGTTTGCAAAAATAAAAGTACGTACATTACTTTATATCACTCTTATTGATTTCATCAATCTTTAGCTTTCCTGTATCTACTTGTTCAAGTTTAGTTTTATCATCCTTATTTGATTTAGTATCAATAATTTGATAGCTAGGTATAATAATTTTCTTTTTAAAATTAACAGGGGCTACGATGAATTGATCTTTATATACCTTTATCAAGATATATGTTTGTGCTTCTTCGTTTTTTTTAAGTTTTTGTGTTTTTTCGGTGCTTTCTATTTTTTCTGTTGTAATAATATAATGTCTTTCTAACTCCTGGGCTTCGGATACTCCTAAAAAATATGCATATCCCAACGAAGAAATCAACGTTAAACTGATAATAAAAGGTCGGATTTTTTTAGATACTAGTGTTAAGAAAAGAAATAAACCTATAACAATAAGGAAAAGCGTCCCACTTATGATTTTTATTAAATCAATAGAATCCCATTTAACACTTACTATACAAATGTATAAAAAAACTAAACCAAAAGCTGAATATATATATATTATTTGCTTTTTTTTCTTCTTGTTTAGTCTTTTGTTTTCTCTAGACTTCTTTTCTTCTTCATATCGTTTTTTTTCCTCTTCTTCTTTAATTCTTCTTAGATACGGACTGGCGATAAACAGTAAAATTACAGCAAAAGGAAATTTTATCGCAGTTGCAGCCAATCCTTTTATATCAAGCTCTACAAACGAGAATGGCAATCTATAATAATCATTTTGACCTAATGAATAACAATAACATAAAGCGTAACCCATAATTGTGATAGCAGTTAAAATAAACGCTAAATCAATAGTTCCAATTAGATCTTTAAAACTCTTTATTTTAAACACCCCTTGATAAAAAAAGAACCTGTTTATTTTTGATAGTCATAGACAACAGGCACTTTATCCATTTTCATGGTTTTGGCCACAACATAACGACGATAGCCATCTTTCAAGGTCTTCGATTCTTTCTCAATCGTTAACGGCTTGTCAAGGTGTCCTGTACGCTTCACAAATTCAATGACTTCCTCTGTTTTCACAGGGTTTGGACGTGTATTTAAGAAGGCTTCAGGAACGATAATGTCCTCAAAACTCACGACATCCTTTGTCCCTTTTGGCTGAATAGGTTGCTGCTTCTTTTGTGACGCAGCGTTTTTCTCTTGAACAGGTGTTTCGTTCACTTCCGGCTGTACCGTTTTCGCTTCTTTTGCTACAGGCTCTTGTTTTTCTTCCTGCTTAGTAGCTGCAACCTCTTGTTGAACCTTAGAAGCCTCCTGTTTCGCTTCTTTTTTATCTTTTGACTCATTGGCTTCTTTATCGTTTTTATTCGGGAGAACGGTAATCTGGAAGCAAATGATACCAATTTCTCCAGGGCACTCGTCAATGGGAATATCTAACGTTGGTTCCCCTTGAACTAAGATCTTTTCATGCATAATACTCTTTTTTGTCAGTCCGGTTTTATTGAAGGCTTTCTTGGCAACAAACACGGTATACGAAATAAACGTACTCTTCTTCAGTCCTTTAGGCGCAGCAGGTGAACCTTTTTCACGCATATCAAGGGCAACGTAGCGATCGTATTCTCGTAGTGGTCCTGTCGCAGATCCTGTTATTGTCATTTTATGTGGCATGGTGATCTCCTCCTACATAGATTTATATATTGATTATTTAGAAATATGTTCTAAATAATAATATTCTTACTAAACATCAGCTTCTAAGGGATTTCTTCGCTTTTGAATTAGGAAACTGACCCTGTTAACTGGTCCTGTTGGTGCAATAAAGCTTGTTCCTGTGGTGTTAAGGCTTGTCCTAGATCCTGTTTAAGTTGCGCCATTTCGAACGAACTGTACGTAGAACTGTGCTCTTTGAGTACTTTTTCTTCTTCTGGCGTTAGTTCTTGCCCTAAATCTTGCTTTAATTGGATCATTTCAAGCTGTTGATCCAAAGAAATAATTTCTTCTTGTGTACACTCATTTTGTTCCTGTTCAGCTTTTAACCAAGCAGGAACCAATTCCTTGCGGATAATATGTTTAGGCGTAAATAAAGCTGTCTTAGCTTCAGTATGTATGTCTGACTCAGATGTTTGTTGTTCTGTATTCCCTTTTAGTAGATTTGTAAATTGATTGAATGCAATTTGATAAACAAGACGGCACATGTCATCCAGTGATAGGGGAGTACCCTTGTGATTCGCTACATGGACATATTTATCTAAACCAACAATGGCTGTATAAGCAACCTCATGTACTTGTTCTTTGACAATCTCAATCTTTGTATCTCGTTTTACGGCTTTTGCAGCATTTTGAATACGAGCATAAAAGTCTTTTAGTTGATGACCATATTTCCCTGCATACACATTATTTACTTTCTTAGGAACACCTACGATATAAGTAAATGACTGTGAAGCAGATATTAAATGATTATTTAAATGCTTTTTAGGTAAATCAAGGTTAATAAAGGGGGACGACGTTTTTTCGTCCTCAAAGCTTGGTGTATCAACGTTTTCGGCACTTTCTGGACTTGTCACAGGAGTTGTCACAGGAGTTGTCATTTCTTCTTGTTGAAGTGTTTGAATACCTGTTGTATCGTGTGCAAAAAAGATTTCCTCACAAATTTGATTAAAATTCGTATGGCTTTTAAGGATAAACACATAGCTATCGGGATGAGCACCTGTTGTATCTTCTTTGATATAACGGGCCACGATCATAAACGGTGTTGCTTTTAACGATTTCACAAAACGAGAAACGGTACTTTGGGATACATCAAACTTTTCCATCAGTGTTTTGGAGTGAATCGCTTGAATGCCTGTAGCAACAAGGTTATAAATCACGTAATCTAACATTTCCATCCGTTTTTTAGGGAATACTTTATGTAGGGCTTCTTGTTGTTGTTTAAAATAAGTACGAAGGGTTTCTAAAAAAACTTCTTTCTTTTTACGAAGGGTCGGCTTTTCTTTCCATAACCATTTGAATCGTCCGTTAAAGCTATTTACATCTGGTAAATAGCAAGTTAATATCTTGTTCATTTGTTCATCTTCTCCTTTAAGGAACACAAAAAAGACATTATCTCCCTTGTAAAAGGAAAACAATGCCTCAATTAAGATAAACTAAGCCCTTGAAATAGATGTCAATTTCGTATAAAATAAAACCATAAGTTTTATTTTGTACAAAACTAACTCTATTAACAAGAGACTTCGACAAGTGTTTTCCCTACCGTTTCTAGGGGGAACGGTTTAAGAGTGCTGATACACTACTTAAACAGTTGAAGTCTTTTTTCTATCCGCACGTTTTTGTTAGTTTTATTATAGCGTTAACTAGTCTCATAATTCAATAAAAATTAGCAAAATATATCAAAACAAGTATTTTTAGCTACGATCCGTTTGTTATTTCTTTAGGAGTCGACTTCATCATAGCTGAATTTGTGGAATCTGGGGAGGGGTATTTTTTTACCCCTCCCTAAATAGTTAAAAGTGTGATATAATGCTCCATTTTTATAACGTTAAAGATCTGGTAATTTGTATACTTTTAATGATAAGGGTAAATAGCTATTCTGGGTAGGGTGATTTTTTCTAGTCCTTTTTTGGTAGACGGGGTGAGAAAAAATCACCCTATTCAATATGCTCATAATATGATAGGGGTAGCTTTTAACTATAAAGGCAGAGGGATAGTTCTGGCTTCAAAGATCGTACAGGAAGTTCTTATGCTTTGTATAAGCTTCTTTAATGTCTTCTGAATAGTTTTACACCTTCTTTATCCTTAGAAGCTCACAACGGCTGTTAAAAGTGTCAGCAATGAACTATACAGTTTGTTTCTGATAAAACAAACGTAATGTATCTATCAAGGCATAGGTAAGAAAGCTATTTTTACTCATTAATGGCCTTATTAAACGTAGCTACTACAAATCTGCATCTCATTATATTATAAAAACAGAAAAAGCAGGCTAAAGCCTGCTTTTATAAACGCTACGATTAATCTTCAAATAAATGGTCCATTTCTTCTGCAGCTTCTCGTTTTCTTTTTTCCCTGAACTGCATTTTTTCTTCTTGAATCTTGTGTAGTGCAACTCTTTTGGCCTTCTTAGTAGCCTCTGTTTCACCGAACTGTGTGGACTTAAACTTTTGAATATTTAAATGGTCATATAAATTATTAACGAGTTCCATTAATACCCGAGTGTCTATTTCTGTGTTCTTTGTCGTTTCTTTTATCTCACTTAACTCATCGTCTAAGTACTGGTAAAATCCACTTGCTCTTTTCAGGTAAGCTTGACCTATTGCGTCAATTGTAGCAGCATCTAAAAATGTTTCATCAGGTTCATTATTTTTTAATCGTTCATATTTTCGAATGATATCTGCAATGGCATCCCCTGGAAAACGATAGCCTCTTTCCTTCATATGTTTATGAAGATATTCATCAGCCTCTTCACTCAAAGAGATCATTCTTCTGTGTTTGCTTGCTGTCATTATTCTTCATCCTCCCCAAAGAGTTTATTGAATGTACGATCCATATTTGTCATCGCATCTGAGCATCTTTGCATTGTATCTATCGTTCGATCATACAAATCATCAATCGCTTGTTCTCTCTTTTCTACTTCTTCCATAATCGATAATGTTTCAATTTGTTCTTTCAAAAAAGCTTGTCGAGAAAGACCTTTTTCTTTGGCTAAACGATCTACTTTACTTACAGCAACCGGACATACATTTCTCACTTTAATCTCCATGTTTGTTCTCCTTTTCTGTGTTTTTATTGCATCAACATAAAAAGCGTAAAAAACATCTTGAAGAGCATAAGGGGTTTTTGCCCCCACAGGGTGTGTGGGGCTAGGCAGAGCCTAGCTTCACCGTGATACCACGAAAGTTGCTTAGGTGCACACCTTAAGGTTCCTTTCTGGGTATATAGTGTGGATATAAAGTCTCCTTTACAGGTGACTCTTTGTGTATATTCTGACGATATGAAGTCCCTCTGCAGGTCACGTCAGTTTATTGGGATTGAAGAAGTTTTCTTGATGATTCGTACTCTAAATGTTGAAATTTTTTAACAGCTTCTTTCATGGAGGATACACCTAATTTGCGTATAATCGTTTGTCTTTGTGATTTGATTGTGGCTTCTTCTTTAGACAGAATTAACTGCATTTCCCGTCCAGAATATCCATCTAAAGCAAGCGCAAAAACTTGTTGTTCAGCAACGGTAAATTGATTAAGAAATACTTTTTCTTTCAGGATTTTGCATTCTTCTTCTACACGTTTTAGTCGAGCAACTTCATCAACTAAATCAGATGCTACACTCAAAATATGTTCAATTCCCATTAAAAGTTTTTCGCTTTGTTCCATAATAAGACCCTCCTGTTTTTTGAGGGCAACCCATGTTATAATAGAGGTCCTTACGAGTTCTACATGGGGTGCTTTCCTGGCAGGGAAAGTGCCCTTTTATTTTGTTTTTTTCCTTACTTCTTTGAATCTTTAAAGAGTTCTTTCTCCAAAAGTTGAACAAGAAATTCTTTTTTGCTCACACCCTCTTCAATACATCTCTTTGCAAATTCTTTGAACAATTCTTCTGGGATATCAGCATTTAAACGCTTAAATCCAGACGGTGTTTTAGTCATACAATCCCTCACACTCTTTAAATACAAGTCACTCATTTGAGTGACTTGTATTTAGTTTAAAGGAAATAATCCCTAAAATCAACAGTTATTCATGTGAAACAGGTAGTCACTCAAAGACTTTCTATAAGATTTTTCATCCGTTACTTGTAACACCTATTAGAATGAAAAAATTGAGTTAAAAAGGTTCCTTCCTAATCCTTGAAATCAGAAAAAGAAAAACTTCTTAAGCTGTCTAATATTAAAGTATCTGTAGCAGCAAAGAAATGACTCTTTTTTTAGGGACTGAAATCTGCATTTTCGTTTCCTATAAGAAAGAGGAGAGTTTTTATGAAATCATGGCCGTTCTCACATTACTAATGGTCGCATTATATGGGGTCAATCAAGGGGAAACGTTGGTTAGGGTTAAAAGAAAACGGTACGTATGGCGATACATGCGGCTTTTTTGTGCGAATAAACCATTAATCTACTTGTTTTCTTTTACAATGGCGTATTTTAACCCTTATTATGGAATTAGAACAAAAATAAGGAGGGTCTAGCCAAGATGAGAGCAAAAACTGAGAAGGCAAACCGTGTGGTCATGTTTCAATCGATTGGTGAGGTTTATGCACATGAAGTTACGGAGGATATCAGGGTTGGTTTTTTTGCTTGTCCTTCTTGCGGAGTGAAAGTGTATTATCAACAAAATCATTTCTTTTCTCGTGACCATGAACGGAGTTGTGAGTACGTCCAAGAACAAATTAGAAGAAAAGCTTAAAGGGAAAGGCAAGACATGTTGTGAAGAATCATGTGTATGAAAATGGGCGGCTGATCCAAACTAATAAGAAATTTTCTGTATTAAAACAAAAGCAAAAAGAATGGATTACGAATGAGCTAAGGCAACGTTATATAAGTGCTATTAATTATCCTTATACTAAATTACGTTCTAAGAAGCGAGACAAAATTTTAGATGAGGTATATGACCTTATTCAGAAAAAAGAAATTTGGATTCCTTATGATGAAGTGGAGAAACACTACTTTAGTAAAATCCCTTCATTTATTCGTAAGAATAAGAAAATAGTGGAAGAAACGATAGCAGGTGGATCACAAAATGAACAGAGTTTATAGCTGGTATCCTTGAGGCTATATAGATAAGATGGAGCCTGTTTATTTGCACACAAACTGCTAGGATGTAGGGATGTTTGGATAATGAAACATAACTAGTCAAAATGGAGGAGACGAATCATATGAAATCAACAGGTATTGTCCGAAAAGTAGATGAATTAGGACGTGTCGTTATTCCAGTGGAGCTTAGAAAGGTTCTGTCTATTAAAGAAAAAGACCCTATAGAAATTTTTGTTGATGGAGACCACATTATTTTGAAGAATTACATCCCCCATAATAAATGCATTATTACAGGTGAAATAAGTCCACATAATCGTGAATACGCAAAAGGAGTTGTGTTAAGCCCAAGAGGTGCAGAAATTCTCAAGCAAGAGATAGAATGTAGATTTGGTAGTAAGTCTTAATTTACGTAGAAATTCATACGTTTTTTCTTGATTCCTAGATGTGTTGCTTATGTAAACGAGGTAAGAAACTACAAATTTAATAAGATTAAGATAGACATTATGTAAAGCCTCCAGTATGGATTTCCAGAGGCTTTATATAAGTACTCTTTATTTAACAGCTTCTTTAAACTCTTTTCCTGCTTTAAAACCTGGGACCTTCGTTGCTGGAATTGTCATTTCTTCACCTGTTTGAGGATTACGTCCTGTACGCTCTGAACGTTCACGTACTTCGAATGTTCCCAATCCTACCAGTTGAATTTTTTCGCCTTTTGCAAGCGTTGTAGAAATTGTTTCAAATAACGCGTCTACAGCTTTTTTTGTATCTTGTTTTGTTAACTCTGACTTTGAAGCAACTGCCTCAATGAATTCAGCTTTTTTCATATGTAACTACCTCATCTCTTTTTATAGGGTATGTAGAGTAAGAATATATCATATGTTTTGAGAAAAGTACAAACATATGTTCTTTTTATATGGAAGTAGAGGGAAATACATACCAATAAAAAAAGAAGAAATGGAAATCCATTTCTTCTTTGCATACACGTTTAGCTAGAATGATTACATTATCGGATGTTACTGCCGCCAAGTTGTTGTTCTGCCATTTGCACAAGACGT
>JARUXA010000408.1 GCA_030433805.1 Sphingomonas sp. PsM26
TCCTACAGCTATTAAATATCAAAATACGTTAATTGAAAACGTAAAAGGATTAAAAGATATTTTTGAAAAAGACTTTACAAAAATTGCAAAGGAACAAATTGAGTTGATCAAAGAAATTTCAGCACATATAGAAGGCATCAATCGTAATATTGACGAAATGATTGAAGAACGCAAAAAAGCAAATAATTTAGACAATACGGAAAAAATGGCAGCTGCTTATTGT
>JARUXA010000409.1 GCA_030433805.1 Sphingomonas sp. PsM26
TCTCTGTGTCTCCGTGTCTCTGTGGTTAGTTCCTGATTTTTCCGCTCAAGTCTCCCTTGCGTCGCGTTCGACTTCTCGGTATTCCCCCGAACCGAATCCAGTCCATTTTTTCGCGCGAAGGGGGCAACACCATGCACACGAACTCAGGCCGGCGATGGAGTCGGCGGATCCTCGCCACGGGCGTTCTGACGGCCGGCGTCGGCCTGTTGGCAGGCCGTGGGCT
>JARUXA010000410.1 GCA_030433805.1 Sphingomonas sp. PsM26
GCGTGGTTCGTCGCCGCATGCTCGGCCGGCGTCATGTAGTTCGGGTCCGGATCGGACTCGGCCTTGTGATTGACGATGCCCTGAACCACCGTGGTGTCGCTCAGGTTGAGAGCTGCTGGTACTGCGGCAGCCCATCCCTCCGGCCCACCCTGCGGAGGAGACTCGAGAGTGTCCGGCGAAGCGCCGCCATAGTCATTGATGGACGCGGGCATCAGGGCACCTC
>JARUXA010000411.1 GCA_030433805.1 Sphingomonas sp. PsM26
TTCATATTCTCCCTGAGGGTGACCTATCCTTAATAAGTGTTCATTTCCATCCTTTAATAGATCATTAGATATTTTCCGAAATATTGCAAAAGGAAATGAGTCATAATCTACACCTGTCTGGGTGAAATCAAAGGTGACATTATTTTCATAGGCCTTTTCTTTGATATACATGACGCTTTCTTTTAGGGTCGAAAAGGTCTGCTCTATTTTACATACAAAATA
>JARUXA010000412.1 GCA_030433805.1 Sphingomonas sp. PsM26
GCGGTGGTTCGTGAGCCAGCGGAGGGTGCGGCCCCTGGGAGTGCGTGCCTTGGACATGATCCAAGGATGGCCGCGAAGATGATCTAGCCGAGGGCGCGCATCGCTGCCGCGATGACGATTCCGGTGATGACCGGACCGAGGACACTGACGGCGAGCCACATGCCGCGCACCTTGTCCCGCCACGCCTCAAGCTCGTTCACGCGACCGTTCGTCTTCAAGGTC
>JARUXA010000413.1 GCA_030433805.1 Sphingomonas sp. PsM26
GCAATAAACTAAAAGATTTTTATCACGATTTTTTAGTAAATAAAATATAAAAAACATTTTCAAGACTCGGCTCCCTCTCCTTTGGAGAGGGCTGGGGAGAGGCTAATCATGGAAGAAAGAAACGAACTATATCCGGTGTTTTTAAAACTACATCAATTGAATGTGTTGATTGTGGGTGGCGGAAATGTAGGTTTAGAAAAGTTGTCTTTTATGTTGAAATCT
>JARUXA010000414.1 GCA_030433805.1 Sphingomonas sp. PsM26
GCGAGGCATGGTGCACGACGCATCATCGCTCGAATTGCCATTAAACTACTGCAGCTTAAAGGCAACTCCCATGGCCATGAAACCCAAGCCCAAGCCTCCTATGAAGCCCGGTAAAGGCAAGAAGTGCTGAATGACCACTCAAGAATGGCTGGCCGTCCGTAAGGCTCGCATCGCGTTCCTTCGTAAGTGCACAGTGAAGGGGGAGTGCTGGGAGTGGACTGG
>JARUXA010000415.1 GCA_030433805.1 Sphingomonas sp. PsM26
GTGGATTTGAGCGTGATTTTTCACCACGTTTTCACGAAAAATTAGAGAAATTCTTAAAAGAATTCCCGAAACATTTTGAGGAATTCGATAGCTTGTTATTACGCAATAGAATATTTATGGACCGTACGATTGGTGCTGGTCCTATGAGAGCTGAACGTGCGTTGGATTATGGTTTCACCGGTCCAAACTTGCGTGCTACTGGAGTTGATTACGATGTACGCG
>JARUXA010000416.1 GCA_030433805.1 Sphingomonas sp. PsM26
CAAGCGCACTACCGAACGCACGCCGGTTGACGAGGACAGTCAGGACATCAGTGCGCTCTAGCAGTAGCGCTTCCAGCTCGTCTTCGCCGCGGCGCTTGATCTCCGTTCGCAGCTGCACACCACGTTCGGACGCCAGTGCAAGCCAGACATAGGAGAGACCAGCCACAAGCAACACTTCGACCGTAACTAAGGCGACGAGCCAGCGCGTCCTCCAGGCAGCGG
>JARUXA010000417.1 GCA_030433805.1 Sphingomonas sp. PsM26
GGCCATATTACCCCCCCTTGTATAGCGGCGCAACTCCCCCGCCAAGATAACCTGGTCGGCCATTTAGACACCCTCGCCCGGCGGAACGCCCCGCCAAGGAGCGGCGCCTAAATCCCCAACCCGCCCCCCAAGAACGCCCCCCCCGCAAAACACCCCCCCCACCACCCCCGCACCAATTGCCCCCGCCCGCCCCACAATCCTGGCGGCGCCAGCCCCCGGCCG
>JARUXA010000041.1 GCA_030433805.1 Sphingomonas sp. PsM26
TCCTGGATGAACGAAGGTCCGGTTTTGGAAGGCGCCAACGATCGTCCGATCGTCCACTTGTGGGTCGATTAGATGTCCGTAGCTATCAAACCCAGTGTCGTCGAAAGCACGAATTCCGAGGGCGATGAACGTTGGACTTCGGTCATCGGCGGTTGCGTCAGTCGCGATCCACTGGACGGCCGATGCCAGCAGCGATGATCGCATCACGAACCCGCCGAAAGAAGTT
Source organism: Sphingomonas sp. PsM26 (assembly GCA_030433805.1). Taxonomy (GTDB): domain Bacteria; phylum Pseudomonadota; class Alphaproteobacteria; order Sphingomonadales; family Sphingomonadaceae; genus Sphingomonas. The sequence continues at coordinate 227 of JARUXA010000041.1, forward strand.
CGCTGGCAGGTAGCCATAACTGACAGCGGGCTCGCGCCCCGGGATCGGTCGGATGTCATAGCCTGGCCATGCGAACCGGTTCCACTCGGTGATGATGATCCACGACCGATCGCCTGACAAACCAAGATCACGTCGCACGGCCTCGGGCACTTCAATCGCCAACTGATAGCGGCCAGGGGCCTTGGTGGTGAGCGGCACAACGTGAACCTGATCGATCCCATCCTTCTGACGGGTCACCAGAACGACGGCGACGGGTCGGTCCTTTATACCTTCATCGCGACCTTTTACGTACTCGTATTCCCACAGATAGCTGTAGTTGAGGACTTCACTCGGTTGCGGCAGCGTTGAGCCTTTTTTCGGCGTCTTGGGCACCGCGGCCGGGTTCGACGCCGCGGATGGCTTCGAGGGTTTCGTCATCAAGATCCTCTACGCGGCCAGCGATCCGTTCACGACGGCGCAGGCGTTCGTATTCATCAACGGGGACCATGACGAAGCGCACGCGGCCGTTCCGACTAACGCCGACCGGGCGGATCATCGCCTCGTCGGAATAGCGGCCGAACTGCTTTTGCAATTCGCCCGAGGGTACGATTTCCATGCTCGTCGCCATGAGCGGGTGTTCCTGTGCTGGATGCGTTGCAAGCTATTACCTGCGCGGCGGGATCTCGATCGCATGCAGGCTGCTACCTGTACGCGGGGGGGCTCGATCGCGAGTGCGGCTGAGCCTGCACGTGCGGACCTTAAAAGAAGCACGACCGGCTTAAAGCCAATACACGTGAAATAGGGAAAGTGCGGATAACCGTCAAAACACATATTAATAGGATAACTCGTGGTAGCGGGGTAATCGGGGCAATAGCACGGGAGCGGGATATCCGGCAAATCATTCTAGCGATAAGGCTGATTCCCGCTAGAAACATGCTGGCGCGAAATTGGCCCATCGTGTACCCATCGGATGCCGCAAAATGTGGCAGCCGGCCTATTTTGGTAATCGAGCGAACCAACGTGTCACACGACGCTGAAATTGACATAAGCTTGGCCGGCGACCTCGTCGTGGCCGATCAGGTCAGCGCGTTCGCCGCATACCTACCCGATCTCGCACGGGATGATCGCGAGCGGGTCGATGGCTATGTCGCTCGCGCGTCGGCGGAAGCGACGTTGCGCGCCTACCAATCAGACTGGCGGCTCTTTTGCGCCTGGTGCGAGGAAAGCGGATATCAATCGCTGCCCGCGACGCCGGCGATCGTCGCCGCCTTCCTGACGCTACTGGCGGAGCGCGGGTTCGCCCCACGGACGCCGCATCGTGCGCGCGGAGGGCGCGAAGCTTTGGCCAAGCCGTTAGGGCGTTCGACCATCGGTCGACGGCTGTCGGCAATAGTCTTTGCGCACCGCGCAGCGGGGTTCGATCCACCGACGCAGCAGCCAGACGGCGCGCGGTTGGAAAAAGCCATGCGTGCCATCCGGCGCGATAAGCGCGACGATCCGTCAGGTAAGAAGCGCCCCGCGGATGGTGACGTGTTGCGTGATATGTTGCGGACGATCGACGGCGACGATCTGCGGTCGTATCGTGACCGAGCGTTGTTGGCGATCGGGATGGCGGGGGCGTTCCGGCGCTCGGAGCTGGTGGCGATTACCGTCGGCCGCGTGTCAGATGATACGCGTGGGTTGCTGGTCCGCGTCCCGACCTCAAAGACTGACCAGGAGGGCAGGGGCCACAGCGTCGCTATTCCTGATGGCCGGCGCCTCGCGCCGGTGCGGCATTATCGCGCCTGGTTGGAGAAAGCCGCGATCGAGACCGGTCCCGTGTTTCGCAAGTTGACCCCGCAAGGTCGGCTCACTGAGCAGCCAATGAGCTCGCAGGGTGTTGCACTCGTGGTGAAAGCTGCCGCTCGATCGGCTGGCTATCCGGAGGCTTTATTCTCAGGCCACTCGCTGCGGGCCGGATTTCTGACCGAGGCGGGGCGGCAAAATGCCAATCTATTCAAGATGCGTGAGCATAGCCGGCATGCCTCGATCGATATGGTCGCTGAGTATGTCCGCGATCACGAGCGCTTCCGGGAACATGCGGGCGAGGGGTTTTTGTGACTCGGTCAGCCGTTGAGAGGTAAGGACGAGCGCAATCGACACCAAGTTCGTGCTTTCGACGACACTTCGGTCGCGTACAGCTTGGTCCTCCTAAATCACTCCCAAAACGCACATGGGCAAACCGATCAATCGACATTGTAGATACCCGCACTAAGTAGGGCGGAGGAGACTGGCTCACCTAAGCCCGAGCCAATCTAGCTACTCGCGCATTGCCGAAATTTCATCGTCGTTGGCTAATACAAAGCGAATGCGCGAGCCTTGCCATGCGTTGACGATGCAGAGTAGGGATAGCTAGTCCAGCTCGCATGCCTGCTCGAAGGTCAAGCCGGAGTAGGTGCCTCGACGGCGAACAACCAACGTTCTGCTTTCGCTGCATCGGTGAACACTCGCGCGCCTCGTCCTACAGATGCACGTTCAAGCTGCATCCGGGCAAGCGTGGAACCGGTGACGAATGCGAGACGCCGCGAGCGGTGCGCTGGATTTGCAAGGAACTCGCCCCAACGGCGGACTACTTCCTGACTTTGGATAGCCATGTCGGTCACGTCAGTGACTGTCAAAGGCCCACCTCGGCCTCCACAGCCCACCCGCTCATGAACCGATAAAAGTTCGGCCTCAAAGCGCTCGATATCGTCAAAAGTGAAGAAGCCGAAAAGGCGGATCCGGACAAACCCGCGGGCCACGTCGGGATCAATCGAAAATCCTGTTCTGGTCATCGCAGCAAGTATGTCGCCGTAATCTCTACAACTCCCTTAACGCTCTAGATGGCGGGGTTGGGTGGCTGCACGCCATCAACCACGTCGTAACGCACTTTAGAGCGTCTCGAATGTTGCATTTTGCGGCATACACATAATTTTTCCGCTGATGATCGCGTCGACGGTTTTGAGCGATAAGGCCAATGCCGGACCCGCGACACCAGACCGATTTCGAACATCGGTTTTTCAGCGATAGCAAAAGGGTTTGTTAGGTTTTCCATAGGCATGTAGCCGAACATGCTTGATCGACGGACCATCCGAGGCGCGGCCCTACGCGTTGGTCGGCGTGCCTCGCAATTTGCCGGGCGCAAAAAGGAACGGACGCCGCGATTTGCCTTATACAAAGGCTGGACGCAGTCCTTCGTCGGGTCAGTTCCACTAGCTGATCCGACGGTCATCTCGAATACGACTTCTCGAATCGCACGAGAACCGCGATTACCCCGGTACGTTGCCGGCCCAAAAGCTGTCATCGTATTGCTCGTGTTGGCGGTGACGCTCTGCCTGGGTACGCTTATTTACGTCCAGCATGCCAACAGCATCATCGTCGACCATGACATGCGGACGGCGGTCAGATTTAGCGAGATCGCCGCGCGCTTCGATCACGAAGATGGCAATCTGTACCGCCTGCTGGTCGATGCGTCGGCTAACGGCCGCGCCGCCAATAGTGGCAAGCGCCTGGACGATATCCGCCACAGGATTAGCCAGATCGGTACCGACCTGGCTGGGCAGCGGCAAGCGCTTGACCCGCAAGACAGCGCTCGTGCTGCTCGGGTCGTTGTAGAGCTTGAGAAATATGATGAAGCGGTTGGGGTGGTATCGTCGATGCTGGAAGTCGACTTTACTGCCAGCGTTGCCATGCTACGCCCGTTTCGTGCCAATGCGGATCGGGTGCTGGTTGAGATCAAGACGATCGCGGCGTCCGGCATTGCGGATGCTCACCATCACGCTCAAGCCGCTGCCTGGAGGACGCGCTGGCTCGTCGCCTTAGTTACGGTCGCAGTGTTGCTTGTGGCTGGTCTCTCCTATGTCTGGCTTGCACTGGCGGCCGAACGTGGTGTGCAGCTGCGAACGGAGATCAAGCGCCGCGGCGAAGCCGAGCAGGAAGCGCTACTGCTAGCGCGCACTGATGTCCTGACTGGCCTCGTCAACCGGCGTGCGTTCGGTAGTGCGCTTGAAAGCGCCATAGAGGCCGCGATGACCGCTGGCAGTGGATTGTCGATCGTGTTGATCGACCTGGATGGCTTCAAAAACGCCAATGACACGCATGGCCATGCTGCCGGTGACACTGTTCTCAAGACGGTTGCGCACCGGCTGCATAGCTTGTGTGGCGCGGGCAGTACCATTGCGCGGCTGGGCGGAGACGAGTTCGCTATTCTCGTGCCGGACGAGGGGGGCATAAGCGATGCCATGGCCTTGGCCCAACAGGCGAGCGGTGTGCTTCATCAGCCGCTCGCGTGGCGCAGCAACATGATCACGGTTGGTGCCAGCGTCGGCGTTTCCCGCTTTCCAAATGATGGAGTTGGTGCCGGAGAGCTGCTGCATGCCGCCGACATCGCGATGTATGAGGCCAAGCGCGGCAGCAAGGGCGGCGTCTGCCTGTTCTCCCCATCAATGGAAGCCGAGCGGTCTGAGCGGCGCCGCATGGAGCAGGAACTACGCGATGGTATCGCTCGTGATGAAGTAAAGCCATTCTACCAGTCAATCGTTCGATTCTCGGATGGTGGCCTATGTGGTTACGAGATTCTGGCACGTTGGCAGCATCCCCGTCTCGGTCTGCTGACACCTGACGCCTTTATTCGGCTGGCTGACAGCACCGGCCAGATCACGGCGATGACCAAGTCGATCTTGCGACAGGCATGTATCGATGCACGACAGATCCCAGCTCACTTGCGGCTGGCGTTGAACATTTCACCAACCCAGTTTGAAGAGCCAGGACTGGCCGAGGCGCTTATCGCCATCATTCTTGCCGAAGGCGTCGCGCCATCACGTTTCGAGATCGAGATCACCGAGGATGCGGTGATGGACGACATCGTCGCTGCCGAACGCGTACTGGCGACCTTCCGCAGGAGCGGGATATCGGTTGCACTGGACGATTTCGGCACCGGCTACTCCAGCCTGTCCAACCTGCGCCGCCTCCGGTTCGATAAGATCAAGATTGACCAGAGTTTCGTCAAATCGCTTACCGATAGCGTCGAGAGCGAGAAGCTCGTTGACGCAATCATCGCGCTCGCGCTCAGCTTCGGAATGAAGGTGACGGCTGAGGGCATAGAGGACGCCGCAGCAGCCGCAATGCTGACGCGAAAGGGATGTACGCAGGGGCAGGGCTACTTCTTCGGCAAGCCGGCATCGTTTGATGAGGTTGCCAAACTACTGCTCAGCCTACCCCATCACGTCGCCGCATAATCATCCAGGATCTACTGTAAGAGGCAGCCGGAGCTGAGAATCAGGCCCGGATGAGATAGCAGGTGGCAAACCCGAACCGTCTATGCCTTTACCTTAGAATGCGAGCTGCAGGCCTGTGCGCACACGTCGATCCGCAGGAATCGGGGACACCGCTGCGCCGCCGGTTAGGGACAGATTCTCGCCGGCGACAAACGCTTCAATCGCGGGGGTAAGGCGAAAGCCGACGCGGGCATCCAGGCCGAGGGCATCATCGACGTGGTAGAGGAGAAGCTGCGGCGTCGAGGAGAAAGCGAACTGGCGAGTGGCGGATGTGTAACGCGCCACGCCTGTAATCGACAGACGCCCGACGTTATAGCCGAGCGTGACATTGGCCTTATGGACCGGCGTCGTTGATCGAGGTGATAAGGCGTAGGGGATCGGAAGGGTCAGTGATGTCAACTGCTCTTCGGTATGCGTCCAGGTGTAGTTGCCACGCCATGTAAAACTTCCGATCGCGCCGGAGGCGGACAGCTCGGTTCCATAAGTGGTGTAATTGCCGGTTGTCCGGAACCGCGCAACGAGCGAGGGCTGCGGCGACAGGAACAACTCGGTTTGCAGGCCATCACCTGGTGAGGCGATGGCATTCTCTGTCCTTGTAACAAACGCGGTGGCATCGAGGTGCATGGCGCCAAGCCGGTGGCTATAGCCGATCTCCCCGCTCCACATCAGCACCGGCGAGAGACGTGGCGAGCCGGCAACAAAGACTGGAATTGGCGACGGCGTGACGATCGGCAGGCGGCTTCCGAATGTTGCGAGAGACGGTAGTTGGTAGCCACGGCCGCCGTTGATGCGCAGCAAGCCCTGCTCGCTGGTATGAATAAGGAACGCGGCATTGAAGCTGAACCGGGTGAAGGCCCGGTCGAAATCACGCGGATCATCATAGGCAGGCTGGGTGATCACACCGGACTGATGGAGCCAAAGCCGATCAAGCCGCCCGGCCACGGTCAGTGCGAAACGATCATCTGGATGCAGGTCGAGCATCGCATTGCCCGACACGACATCATAGGCGATACGCTCGGCAAATTGGTAAGCCGACAACAAGCGATTGTTGCGGTACTCAACGCCTAATCGCAGTGTGTTGTCACTATCCAAACGCACCAAACTAGATGCCTGTGTGACAATGATCCTGTTTCTGAGCACGATCGGATCAGTGGTGTTTGCAGTTGTGCCAACCCCATATTCGGCATTAAGCCAGTTAACGTAGCCGTTCAGGGTAAGGCCGCCCCAGCTTGTGTCGCGCGCAACCGAGCCATGGACGTTGCTGCTGCGATAATCCTGGTTGGACAGCAGCTGGCTTGGCAAATACTCGATCTGGCTGTTGGTAGCATGGCCACCGCCGATAACCGCTTCGAGTCCGTCGAATGAGCCGGTGACGTCGCCAGAGATCTGGTCACTGGCGACGTCGAAGATCTGGGCGGGCTGCAAGAGCCTCGACGGAATATCACGTTCGTCCTCACGCGTATGGGCGCCAGCCAAGCGGATCCCTATCATTGGAGCGATGGGCAACGTCACCGATCCTGCCAGTTTGCCGATCCCATGATTGCCCAGTTCCGCCGTTGCGGCTGCTGACGGCGCGTCCCCGACCCGCCGGGTGATGATGTTGACGACACCGCTGGCAGCGTTGAACCCAAATAGGGCATTGGCAGGCCCACGTACCAGCTCGATCTGCTGAATCTCCTCCAACTGGACGCCCAGTAGGTTCCAGTCGGTCATGCCGTAGTGATCGAGATAGACCTGACGGCCGTCGACCAGCACGAGCAGGCGCGCGTTGTAGGTCTGCACGCCACCGCGAACGGCGACATCGCTCTGACCGGCTGTCCAGCGGTTCACATCGACGCCGGCATAGGTCTTCAGCAACCCGGGTACATCGCGGGCCGGCGAACGGACGATATCGTCGCGCGTAATGATGACGGTGGACGCGGGCAGTTCGGAAGCCCGTTGCGGCTTGCCGGTGACACTGGTCGTAACCGGCTCGCCAACCGTCTCCTGTAACGCCTGATAGTCAACGGCCTGGGCGAGCGCGGTAACAGGATACAGCGCAACGCCGGTCAGCAGAAGCAGACGCAGGCTCATGCGGGAAACAGAAACGCTCATTGTCAGATTTCCTTGATCAGCATCAGGAATGCTGATCCAAAACGGATGTTGGCGGCTCGGGCCGCGGCCCGGTTGACGGTGATCTGAACCTTGGGCGAAGCGGTAACACCGACCACGCAATGGCCACTTTGCACACATGAGCGATCTGAAGAGATGGTAAGAACCGAGGAGCGGTTAGCGGCTGTGGCAATGCTGTCCTGCTCAGCACGCAAGCCTACGGTTACGAATGCTACCCGGTATCCGGACAACATGCCCATTGCCAAGACCGGCACCCGGCGGGTCCGGATGATGCTGCGGCCAACAGACAACCCTGACCCAACCGCACGCTCGATCGACGCAGCTTCTCCTTCCGAAGCCGTATCGCCAGGATCATAGAGGATCGCCGCCGTAACCACTCCTGTCGGACTTGGCTGGATAAACGAGACGACGCGCACCGCAATGGGTACATTGAGTTCCGCCGCCAACGGCGTCGCACAACCAAGCGCGATAAGGCCGACCGTCAACGTCCAAGGCTTCAACACGTATAGTCCCCCGCGCGGCCTCTCCAGCGCCTCACAAGGCCCATGACGCTGAGAACTCTACGTCTGGTTAATCTCTTGCTTCTTCAGCGAGCCGAGCCGCCAAGCGATGCCCTCGTCCAAGCGGTCGAGAACCAACGTCTCCTCCTGACGCGCGATCGTTCAAGGAGCGCGCTCAACGCCATTGCCCGCGCTCCTCGGCAGTGAGCGGCAGTTCCACCGCCCGGCCCTCGCCGGACGACTGTTTCGCCGCGTCGAGCACCGCCATAACCGCGAGCGCCTCCAACGTGGAAACGGGGGGAAGTGCTGCGCCCGCGAGTGCGGCCATTCTACCGACGTAGAACTGCCGCTGATCGCCCGGCAGCGAGGGATGCTCGCGCGGGGCGCCGACCCCGTCGTAGACGACGAGGGGATCGAGATCGCCTCCCCAGCCTGCCGCGCCCGGCGTCATGCCGGCGAGAAGCTGCGGCTCCTGCTGGTCGACTGCGTGTTTGATGAGGGTGCCATGCGTGCCGTGCACGACGAAGCGGTGCGTGCCGCCTGCAACCAGCATGCCGGCGTGCAGGATCACGCGGCGCTCGCCATAGAAGAGGATCACATGCGCCCAGTCGTCGACCTGAGCGCCCGGACGCTGCGTCGCCAGTGAGGCAAGGGCCCGATCGGGCAAACCGAAAAGCTGCAGCGCCTGATCGATCAGGTGCGGGCCGAGATCGAACCAAATGCCCGCGCCGGGGCCGGCACGCTCACGCCAGCGGTCGCGCACGTCGGGACGGAAGCGATCGATGTGGGACTCGAAATGCACGACGTCGCCGACCAGGCGCGCTTCGATCGCGGCGCGAACAGTCAGGTAATCGCTGTCCCAACGCCGGTTATGGAAGACGCAGAGGAGGCGATCGGCGTCGCCTGCCGCCTGCGTCACCGCGCGCGCCTCAGCCAAATCGAGCGCGAATGGCTTGTCGAGAACGACATGCTTGCCCGCCGCCAGCGCGGCCATCGCCAGCGGCGCGTGCGTCTCGTTGGGGGTGGCGATCACCACGAGGTCGATGGCCGGATCGGCCAGCATCGCCTCCAACGTTGGATAGACCGTCACGCCGGGCAGGTCGGCGTGAACCTTCGCCGCATCACCGGACACCACCGCGCGCAGGCCCAGACCGTCCACGGCACCGATCAGTGGCGCATGGAATGTCTTTCCAACGAAGCCGTAGCCGATCAGCCCGACACCTATCGGCTGTTGGGATTGCATCACTCGTTTTCTCCTGGGGATTGATGCTCGCTCATTGGGCTAGATGGTCCGATCGCGTCCCGCGAGCGTCGCGAACACGATCACGAGCGCACTTGCGACAATGAGCAGCGTCATCGGTGCGGTCCAACCGCCGGTCGCATCGTGCAGCACGCCGACCAGCAGCGGTCCGGTGGCAGCACCGGCATAGCCGATGAACTGTGCCATGCCAGACAGGGCACCTGCCTGATGATGATCGCGTGTGCGCAGCGCGAACAGCGACAGGCTCGTTACCATCGCGATGCCGGCTCCAAGCCCCGCCGCGATGAGCCAGGGGAGCGACAGGTCAGGCCAGACGAGCAGGCCCGCGGTGCCGACAAGAAGGCAGACGCCGCATACAAAGCCGAGCAGTCGCTGGTCGGCGAAGCGCCGGATCAGCGAGGCACTGCCGAGATTAGTCGCGACCGCGACCACCTGATAGGCGAGCAAATAAACACCGGCGGTGCCCGCGGAGACGCCGGCTTCACCCACATAGGAGGCGAACCAGTCGACGATCGCGTAGAACACCAGCGAGTGAAGCGCAAAGAACAGCGATACCTGCCAGCCGATCGGATGTCGCCAAGGCGACACGGCAGGAGTGCTGGACGAAGCCGCAGCGAATTGGCGCTGCTGTCGGCGCGTCTGCGGTAACCACACGATCAGTGTCACTAGCGACAGCAATGCCCAGGCACCGAGCGACCAGCGCCAGTCTGCAAAGGGCAGTCGCGCGATCGGCACTGCGAGTCCTGCGGACAGGCCCGCCATGCCCGCCATCGCCGCGGCGTAGAGGCCGATCATGCCGGCGGCACGGTCGGGGAAGTCGCGCTTGACGAGACCGGGCAGCAGGACGTTGCCGAAAGCGATGCCGGCGCTGAGCAGGATCGTGCCGATCCACAAACCGGCGGGCAGCCATAGTGAGCGGAGCAATGTACCCACCAGGATAGCACCGAGCGCCGCAGCGAGGATGCGTTCGAGCCCGTAGCGACGGCCGATGCCGGGCGCGATCAGTGAAAGTACCGCAAAAAGCAGCAACGGGAGCGCGTTCAGCAAGCCGGCAGCCGCGCCGTCCAGATGCAACGTGGTCTGGATATCGGTAAGCACCGGTCCCAGCACGGTAATCGGCGCACGCAGGTTCGCGCCGATCAGGACGATGCCCGTAGCAAGGACAAAGCTCGAACGACGAACGGAAGATTCAGGGGGAGGCAGCATCGATCAACCCGGCACAACACGAAGCACATCCCATCGGAGCGGCTTCGTGATTATGGTGCGTCGGTTGACGTTAACGCTTACGCGAGAAGTCGTGTCGACCGCTCGTCTATTATTGCAAATAGGTGCGTCGGACGATCGCGTCAACGCAGCCGCCCGCGCATCCTACGATTTGTCCCGAGAAGATTTTAGAACCTACCGAGAGTCGAAATGCATCGTTTAGAATGTATATACGGTCGGGTAGCGATTGGCCCGCCGCCTCTTCGATATTCGATCGATTCCGAGAACGCCCGCGCCGTCTCGCGCGCCGTTCCCAATCGGAAAAGCTGCGACGGATGAAAGCAACTCGTCGGACAGGCAGATCGAGGTGACTGGCCACCTGACCCGTACAACCTCGAGTTGGAATTACCACCTTCATGCTTCGCGAACGCCTGATGCCGAGGCGGCAGGTGATCGGGGCTCGGGCAGGCCCCCTGTCCGGCAATCCGTCGTATCAATCGGTAGGATCGGCAAGGCCCGGTTCGACGAAGACTGACGACACGCCAAGGATGTCGGCCATGTTGAAACCGTCCATGTCCGCCCGGAACTCCGCGCTGCCCATGTAGCGCGCGGTAACCTCCTGCGGATCGGCGCCTTCGGGATATTCGACGAGCGCGATCAGCCGCGGTGCATCGCTCCTGACCTGCTTCCAGACGTGACGGGTAGTGATGCCGAACTGGGCAAGACTGGCAATATGGCGGGTCCAGTGGATGCTCGCATATCGATTCAGGGAGTCTTGCGAGGCCAAGGTGTAAGTCCGGATTTCCAGCATCTTTTGATCTCCATTGTGAGCAGGCTTAGTCTTGAAGCCACCCTTTAGTTCTGCAACCGCGCTCACCGTCCATCCCGCGGCAACGAGGTCGAGCGCAACAGTAGTTTTTTGGCCCCGCGGCCCGGGACACGGCCTCGCGGAGCAGCTCGTTCTCCATAGCCTTGCCGAGCAGTCGGTGTAGTTCGCGCACCTTTGCCTCGAGCGCACGGTAGTCGGACGCCGGCACCACTCCCTCGCCAGCTGCCGCGGCGGTCAACGCACCCTCTGCCATCAGGCACCGCCAGGTGAAGATCTGATTGCCACCAATGTCGTGCTGGCGGGCGACGAGCGACACGCTCATCCCGGGCTGATGCGTCTCCTCGACGATCCGGACCTTTTCCTCCGGTATCCACCGCCTTTGGCACTGAACACCGGAGCGAACCTCGACATCGTTCTAACGCCTAGTCGTGCCATCAGTCACGTGCCTTAGCCTTATCTGAGAGCGGGGCCCTGTCAGGTCATTTAGGGAGGCACTTCAGGTGCTGTTTGAATGGGTGCCGTATGGTCCTCTTTGGTTAGGGCTTCAGCCGGACTAGGCGAGCAAATTGACTAAAACTTGATACGCCGTTTTTTAACGTAAAACAGACCAGCCCGAAGCGGTGAGCTAAGGGCATACCTTAAAAGCACTGTGCTGCAGACATAGGTTTCGCACCGGCTCAAATCTCGAGCAGTGGAGCATGCACGCGATATCGCGTCAAAGTTCGTGCTATTGATGACACCGTCTTCGCAACGTTGGCCGTCGTGATGGCGTCAGTGGATTGATCATGCCGTCTGAGGCATATCCGTAATCAACACCGTGACCGCCGCGGCGCTCCGCATGTCCGGCGCCTGCGTCGCTGCCTCCATCAGATCGACGTCCGTCCGATCGCGGTGATCGATCCACCATTTGGCATCTGTCACCTGGAGGCATGCATAATAATCGGCGACGCCGCAGAGTGCTGTTATCCCTGCAAGGCGTTTAGTCCTGATGGTCGAGGCCCAGCTGATCTGGCGATCAGTGCCGGTTAGACGTGGAAGGTCGAGGTGCGCGACAGCGGCACTGCTGAGCGCTGCAGCAGCGGCCTCTTCGGCTCTCTTCTCAGCAACAAAGCAGTCTCGACATGTTGTCGTCTTCAACCACCGAGCCTTACGCTCCTGCTGGCTATCATAGCCGGAGAGATAATGAGCCTGCTCATGACCGCAGGCATGAATGATCCGCTGTTCCATGGCCGTGATAATGCCTGTTCGTGTTTTGTACGCAACGCCAATGAGTCAGGTTGAATCAAAAATACGTTCAGTGGGTGACGACTGAGCTGGAGGTATCCTTGACCTTCTAGGCTGGCGCAACGCCGTCAGCGTTGACCAGATTAGGGCCAACCAACGTGCCGACCAGCCGTACGCGCTTTTCTGCCAGATCGACCGGGGTGCGATGCAGTTCGAGCTGGTAGCGCCCACCAACATCCCGACGCAGATAGAAGGCACCGCCATCGCGGATCAGAGTGCCCACCTCATCGATCCGTGTCCCAATCGCTACCATCGCTGCGGCATCATTCCATCCCCCGGTCACCGTCAACGACATCTCAATAGGTCAGGAAGCAGGCATTCTCGCTGCGCTTCAACAAGCCGCACCTCACTAACCCAAGCGTTTAACGGTGATTTGATCGGCTAAATTCCGATCGTTCGGTCTGCCGGTTGGCAGACTGGACGTTCCCCGCGGCGGTCTTGGCTCCGCCGATGCGAGCTCATGTCACGGTTGTCGTCGAGTACAAAGCTTGCTGATCGTCATCCCAAACACCGCGAGCGCAAGGCCGCCAGTTTCTTGCCATACCTGTGCAACGGTTTCGATCATGGTACGATATCACCCGAAGATTGCTGCGCTGCAATATATCACTTACCTTACGGAATGATTGCAATCTGCTCGACGGCGCCACGCTTCAGTGGCTCATGGCAGCGGCGACAAACGGATTTCGGAACGTCCGTATTTTAGGCAGCTCTGGTGGATAACGGAATGGCCGGTTTCGAGAGGCGATCGGCGTAAGCAGACGTTCGTTCAGCTATGTCTCTAGGAGCGCTCGTCGCCAACGAAGGCCGCTCAAGCTCGCGGACCCGGATGGAATGGGGCTAACATGGGCGCCGCATCTTGAAGCATCATACGCCATTCAGTCCCGGCTTTCGGTTCTCAGGCCGTTCCTTGGCTTGAAACGGATCCTGAGCAGGCGTCCTTCATCGCCATCGTCTGAGAGCCTGAGCCTGTTCGCAACCCGCCCGCGTTCGGTCCGACCTGACGATGTGCGAAGACGGTTCCCATCGGATCACTCGATTGCGGTGATGGAAAACTCCGGTTTGGCGCGGAGTCGTGAGTCGTTCAGGGGGATCCGCTGCCGCACATCCTGTGCGGGCATGCCGCCAAGGGTGGCATGCAAGAACAAGGGGTCCAGATGAAAAACTCGAATAGCCGTCAGGCGGTGACGGCCATGCTACTTGCTGCGGCTTCGGCTACTGCAGTCGTCCAGCCCGCTGGGGCACAGAAGATGACGCCGGTCGAGACGCAGGCGGAAACTCGTATGACGACGGCAGCTGCACCCGTTAGCATTGGCAAGCCCGTACTGGCGCAGGCCGGCGTCGCCGGCACCGTCGATGCCAAGGGGGACGCAGGTAGCGCTGCCGCGCCGCAGATGACCCGCGACAATGGCGCGCCAATCGGCGAAAACCGGGACTCCAAGGCGGCGGGCGACCTGGGCCCCGTGCTGCTCGAGGACACCACGCTGATCGAGAAGCTCGCACGCTTCGACCGCGAGCGTGTGCCAGAGCGCGTCGTCCATGCCCGCGGAACCGGCGCCCACGGCGTGTTCACTGCGACGGCCGACATCTCCGGTATCACCGACGCATCGCTCTTCGTACCCGGCAAGCAGACGCCAGTGTTCGTTCGCTTCTCCACCGTGATCCACCCATCGGGCAGTCCAGAGGGAATGCGCGATCCCCGCGGCTTTGCGACGAAGTTCTACACCGATCAGGGCAACTGGGATCTGGTTGGCAACAACCTGCCGATCTTCTTTATCCGCGATGCGATCCAGTTCCCGGACATGATCCATTCGCTGAAGCCCTCGCCGGTCACCAACAAGCAGGACCCCAACCGCTTCTTCGACTTCTTCTCGGCGACGCCCGAGGCAACCAACATGCTTGCGCATGTCTACTCGAACCTCGGCACGCCCGCGTCCTACCGGACGATGGACGGCAACGGCGTCCATGCCTTCAAGCTGGTCAATGCCAAGGGCGAAACGATCTTCGCCAAGTTCCGCTGGATCAGCCACCAGGGTGTGCGCAACCTCAACGGCGCACAGGTGGCGACCGCAACGTGGAACTACCTGACCGACGATCTCTATGGCGAGATCGCCAAAGGTAACTTCCCTGTCTGGGACCTGATGGTGCAGACCATGAAGGCGTCCGAGTTCGCCAAGCTAGACTACAACCCGTTCGACGACACCAAGGAGTGGCTGGACGTGCCGTTCCGCAAGATTGGTGAGATGACGCTCAACAAGGTGCCGACTAACTTCTTCGAATACACCGAGCAGTCGGCGTTCGCGCCAGCCAATCTGGTGCCGGGGATCGAGGCGTCGCCTGACCGCATGCTGCAGGGCCGCTTGTTCTCCTATTCAGATACGCAGCGCTACCGCATCGGCGTCAACGTCATGCAGCTGCCGGTGAACCGGCCGTTGGGAAGCGTCGTCAACAACAACCAGGACGGCCAACTCGACCATGCAACGCGTACGTCGGATGTGAACTACTTCCCCGCGGCGACTGCGGCGAAGTCGACCGATGCCCGCTTCCGCGTAGCGCCCTATGCAGTCGATGCGACGGTCGATGCCAAGCCGATCGCGAAGACCAACAACTTTGCGCAGGCGGGCGAGTTTTACCGGGCGCTGAAGGCGCAGGACAAGGCGGACCTCGTCACCAACCTGGCGGGCGACCTCAATGTCGTGACGTCGGCGCGGACCAAGACGATCATGGTCAGCTACTTCTACCAGGCAGACAGGGATTTCGGCATGCGTTTGGCAGCCGCGGTCAATGTGCCGATGACAGAGGTGTCACGCGCTGTGGCGGACTATCGCGCCGCCAATCCGGGTCAGAACGCCCGCTAACTGCCCGGTCCGGAGGCGTGGCGTCGCTGACGCCTCCGGACCCACAAGCTGCCAAAAGATCGAGATCGACGATGCTAACCCTTTTTGCTGTGCTCCTCGCGACTGCTGTTCCACGAGTTCCCGCCGTAGAGCAGCGCACTCCGCCTGTACCCACCGCCCTGCCATCGCCTGAGCGGCGTCAGCAGTTGCTGTTCGAGGCCGCCCGGCTTGGTCGTACCGATATGATCGATCCGCTGCTCAAGGCAGGTGCGGACATCAATGCCTATGACGATCGAGGCTTCACGCCGCTGATCTTGGCGGCCTACAATGGGCAGCTTGCTACCGTGGAGGCACTGATCAACAAGGGCGCTGACGCCTGTCGCCCGGATCGCGATCAGGGCAATACTGCGCAGATGGGCGTCGCCTTCAAGGGCGAAGATGGTATTGCGGCGCGACTGCTCAAGGCAGGATGCGACGTCAACGCCCGCAACAAAGCGGGGCAGACTGCGCTGATGATGGCATCGCTGTTCAATCGCCAGGCGCAAGTCAACATTTTGCTGGCTGCTGGGGCTGATCGGTCAATCCAGGATGCAGCGGGGCGATCGGCGAGTTCTGTGGCAGCTGATCAGGGTAACTCCGCCATGGCTGGAAAGGTACAGCAGCACTGAGCCCAACCATTCGTTCAACCCGCCATGGTGTCCATGCTAAACGAGTGACTAAAGTTCAGGACTCCAAATCGCCGCGGACGTCTGGGTCTGGGTTAGGTAACGACTACTACAGGCCCATCAGCCTCATGGCCGACCCGATCGTATAGCGGGTCACTGACCCGCTACGGGCGGCAGCCATGCCGCATGCGTCACATGCAGCGATCGACTGGCTGATTGTAGGCCGGCCGTCGCTATCGGCACTGTCGTGGCGATAGGCGGTGATAGCATCCTGGATGTACTGGGTTACTTGTTCAGCGCGTTCATAGGCCCGTGCACGGCGATCACCGTGTCGAGGCGCCAAATTTGCGATGCCCTCCGTCATTACCGAGCATCGATTGCCAATTCTGAGACAAGGTCATTATGGTTTAAAAAGATGGCATGCACCGTCAGAGCGCGACGCTTGATCGGGATGGTTCACTCCGCATTTTATCCCATAATGTGGCGACGAATAAGTGTCTGAAGTTGGGAAGCGGGGAAGGGCGTGCGAATGACCGGAAGTGGGTCTGAGCCGTCACTCTGAAGGTCGACTCTGCCTGTTGAGATTTTGAACGCTGCTGCCGGCAATGATGCTGAAGCGCCCGTCGATCAGCAATACCGCCTCAGCATCGACTACGCCCGGGAAGCCATCACTCACAATGCCCGCCTTGATGAAGGCGTTATTCTGTTGTCCAAACCATTCAACTACATCGACTTGGCGTCAGCAGTGCGTGCTGTGATCGACAAGGCAAACATATAGGAGCGTCAAGCCAACTGGCGTCCTCATTCCGAGGGTTTGACAGTTTCATCCGTCACCACTCGCCAAATTAAGCGGGCGGACGGCACGCCGGACGCCGCGAGGTGGAATTGAAAGCTGGGACGAGTGGCGGCATCCCGATCCAGGATCGCGCAAGCTGGCCCTTTGTATTTTGCAATAGGGGGAAATGGACGCGTCCGGCTCACTTATCAGCCGCGGTCCTCATGGGTTATCCTAGTCAATACTGCGGTCCGACATCGAAAAGCACACCGACGTGTTGAAGGAATTGATCGCCGCGAACGATGAGAAGGTCTCGAAGGAGCATTGCAAGGGCATGGAAGGCCTAGTGGCCGAGGCGACCAAGCACGTGCTCGAAGAGGGACCTGACAAGGGTCCGTTGCTCGACGTCATGATCATCGCGCAATATCAGCGGATGACGCACTACGGCATCGCCGGCTTCGGCACCGCGGCGGCCTATGCAGAGGCACTCGGCCTCAAGGCCGATACCAAAAAGCTCAAGGACGCCACCAAGGACATCTATGGCGGCGACGAATATATGACCAAGCTCGCGGAATCCACCGTCAACTTGCAGGCGGAAGACGCCTGATGCCACGCCCGCCGGCATCGGCCGGCGGGCGCCTTACCGATGCAGCGCCCGACGCTTCGGGGGGCTGAGCGCCGGTAGAATCGACCCACAAGTGGACGTTCGGACGATCGGACGATCGTTGGCGCCTTCCAAAACCGGACCTTCGTTCATCCAGGA
>JARUXA010000418.1 GCA_030433805.1 Sphingomonas sp. PsM26
CTTTGCCAATTCCACAAGAACAGCCTTAGCGAAAGGCTTCTTGAAGGGAAAGATGTAACTCTGTGAAATGAATTAACAGAACACAGAGCAGTTTCTCAGAAAGCTTCTTACCAGTTTTGAACGGAAGATATTTCCTTTTTCACCATAGGCCTCTAAGGGCTTCCAAATATCCCTGTGACTATTCCACAAGAACAGCCTAAGCGAAAGTCTATTTGATGTGA
>JARUXA010000419.1 GCA_030433805.1 Sphingomonas sp. PsM26
GTCACGCGTTGATTGTGAAGCAAGGCGACAAAGAAGTGAAGTATTACCTGAACGACAAAGGCGGCAAAGAATCGTACCACGCAGCTTGCTGCACCGCCGATGTGAAAGCGACCGTGACCGGCAAGATCGTCGAAAAGGACAAGAAATTGACCATTGACGAACCCAAGGTTGAAATCAAGAAGTAACGCTGTTTCGCGAGTCTTTCGCAACAAACGCCACCC
>JARUXA010000420.1 GCA_030433805.1 Sphingomonas sp. PsM26
TTCTTATAATTTACCATGGACAAATTTTTATGCAGGAACTAATGTGAAATTAATTACGTCAGCATTAGAATCTTATAATTCATTTGGTATAGCCACAGATATTGGATTTTTATATATTGATGATAAAAATGATATTAATTACGGATTATCATTTAGAAATATTGGTTATCAAATTACGCCCTATGAAACTACAAGAGAAAAACTTCCTTTTGAAATTACAG
>JARUXA010000421.1 GCA_030433805.1 Sphingomonas sp. PsM26
ATCGTATGACAGGTGAATAATATCTTATCACCTTCGACGATCGAAAGCACACCATAAACGGCTGAGACGTTCGACGTGAGACGTACTAACTTAAATTCCATAACATAGATTTTAAAAAACTAGGGCATGGAAAACCAACCAAACCATTACCCTAGTCACATTACACCCAAATTGAACCTACTTTTTCGAGGCGGCCCGTTGCTCTTCGCTTGATACGCTCT
>JARUXA010000422.1 GCA_030433805.1 Sphingomonas sp. PsM26
GCCCTTGGGCACACAATCAACCGGGGCGTCCCAGGTGTCGATGGCCGCGAATGTCGGCTCGTAGTTATTACTGGCATTCCAAACGGTAAAGCCGCACGCGCCGGAGTCGAAGACGGCGTCGATCTGGTCTTGCATGTCCTGGCGCGTGACGAAGTAGCCCTGGATCCAGGGGCGCAGCTTCCAGGCTTCACTGCCAAGGTCTTCGCGGTAACCCGTCATCG
>JARUXA010000423.1 GCA_030433805.1 Sphingomonas sp. PsM26
GTCCCGGCGATCACTCCGCTGGGAAAGAGACCTTGGCCAAGAAACACCGTCTCCAGCACCAGCGCACCGATCAGGAACGGGATCGCGGTCAGCGTCGTCCGCACCCGCAACGCGTGGGCGTAACCGGGATGCAGTTTCGTCAGTTCACCCTCGTCGTCGAGCGGCTGACCGGAAGGGGCGATAGCGGGCGCGTGATCCATAGTGCGTTACTGACGCAATAC
>JARUXA010000424.1 GCA_030433805.1 Sphingomonas sp. PsM26
ACATTTAAAATATTCATTATATTTATGTATAGGATTATCCATCGAGTAGAAGTCATTCATTTAAATGGAGACAGTTATCGAATGAAAAATCGCTCTACTATCTTTGGATCAATAAGTGTTCACGAATAATTAGCACGGAGTGTTCACGAAGTCTTGACGGTCACAATTTAATGCATTATAGCATCATAGATAGTTTACGCAAATGCATTTTGTATTATAA
>JARUXA010000425.1 GCA_030433805.1 Sphingomonas sp. PsM26
GCTTCGGCAGGTTCTTACCGCGCTGTCAACGACCAGCGTTTTGGTGCCAAGGTCGAGTACGACGCGGTCAAGGGTGGTTTTGTGTTCAAGTCGGGTACCACCGGCGACAGCTCGAGTGTGACCATCAGCAGCATCAAGCCCAACAGCTTGGCTACCCAATCGTCCAAAGGTTTGGGCATGACGGGCGATATCGCTAACTACACGGTCACCCCTTCTAAAG
>JARUXA010000426.1 GCA_030433805.1 Sphingomonas sp. PsM26
CTTCCATTCCGATCGCGGCAGCAACTACACGTCTCGGGAGTACGCGACCACCGTCACCGAAATCGGCATGCGCCAGTCCGTCGGTCGAACCGGGATCTGCTACGATAACGCCATGGCCGAATCGTTCTTCGCCGCCTTGAAGAACGAACGCGTCCACCGCACCGTCTACCCGACCCGCGCACACGCACGCGCCGACATCGCCCGCTACATCGAGTTCTGG
>JARUXA010000427.1 GCA_030433805.1 Sphingomonas sp. PsM26
GTTTCCGCCCCGGCTGCGCCTGCGATCGATCCGGTCAGTGGCAAGCCGAACGTAAACGTTGACATTCAAAAAGTTATCCCCGCTCCTCCGCGGGCCGGTGGACCTGTGGCCGCTCCCCCCGTAGCCCGCCCAGGTCTGCCGGTTCCTGCCGCTGCGCCCGTTGCTGGTCCGGCGGCTGGCGGCGCAACTGCTGCCCAGGGCCTTGCATCACTCGCGAAGT
>JARUXA010000042.1 GCA_030433805.1 Sphingomonas sp. PsM26
TCCTTCCATTCCAACGAAAGGATCGCACCATCAAACCGTGGGATCAAACACCTAGACGATCCCTCCCTTTTTCTCAGCCTGCAGAACCGTGAGCCTTAGTATGTGTAGCGTCGATCACGAAATTGCCGGGTGGTCTACCCGCTGTCACCAGCGTGACGAACGTATCTCGCCCGATGCCTTTTGCCGCCCACCGCACGAACCAATTGTAGAGCGTCTTCCTCGGACCGTAGCAGGCCGGTGTATCGAACCAACCGCCGCTCGATCTCACCACGTGGATGATGCCGCTGGTCACCCGACGGTCATCAACCCGCGCAACCCCTCGGACCTTGTCCGGCAAGAACGACCGAAGCCGCTCGATCTGCTATCGCCGAGACTGAATCACATTCGCACCAGCAGGAAATTTCGCTTAGGATCCAACCCAAATAAATGGCAGCGTGATCTTTATCGATAAGATATACATAACACTCTTGAGGATTTTACGCATCGTTCATTGTTACAACATAATAGTTCCTGCTTCAGGCAGGACATTGTATGCGATCGATCTTTCCTTCGGTAACGATATTCAGCCAGCGAGAGGCGTTGATATCGACCCTGCGTGACCAAGGTTTTACGATTGGAACGACTTCCGCAGCACCGCGACCAGGCGACTTGTTTCTGATCGCAGAGGGCGAACCGGTGTTGTTACCTGCGCGCACTATAATCGTCGCCACCGGTAAGCCCTCGATCGTACCCGGTCGCGACGGCTGCCCACACCGTATCACTTTCGATCGGGCGGATGCCGCGATCGGCGACGCCTTCGTCCGCGTGCTGGTCGGCGGCCCCGATTTGCCTACTGCCGCAGACTCCGACACGCTGGCGTTATTCGCGCTAGCCGAGTGGGTGGCGCAGACCGATATTAGTGTCTTGATCAACGGACCGACCGGGACCGGCAAAGAGGTGCTGGCTCGCTTGATCCACACCCACTCGCAGCGGGCGGGCAAACCGTTCATCGCCATCAACTGCGCCGCGTTGCCTGAAACAATGCTGGAAGCATTATTGTTTGGCCACGAGAAAGGAGCCTTTACTGGTGCGTCGTCAAGCGGCGAGGGTTTCTTTCGGGCTGCCGATGGCGGCACCATCCTGCTCGACGAGATTGCCGAGATGCCGCTGCCAATGCAGGCCAAACTACTGCGCGTGCTGCAAGAGCGCGAGGTGGTGCCGATCGGAGCTTCCGTGCCACAGCCGACTAACGTGCGCGTTGTCGCCTGCGCAAATCGCGACTTGCAGGTCGAGGTCGCCGCAGGGCGTTTCCGCGCCGATCTCTATTATCGGCTGGCAGTCTTCCCGCTCACTACTAAGCGGCTGGCCGAGCGCCCCGATGATATCATAGCCCTCGTCGCAACGATGATTATGCGCCATGCCGGCTACCGTGCGTTGATCCCCTGGCCGACGCGTGCCGCATTGGACGCATTGCTGTGCCATGATTGGCCGGGCAATGTCCGCGAACTAGAAAACGTCGTGCAGCGCGCCATGGTGTTGGCATCCGACGAGCGGATCGACGTTGACCATGTCATGTTCGATCGCCCCATTGCTCGTTCGTTTCACCTAGGTGAGACAACGGTCGTGGCGGCACCCGCTGATACGCTCAGCAACGTCGTGCAGACCGGGGAATTCCAAGCTATCCGCGATACGCTCGCGGCGTGCAACGGCAGCCGTATTGAAACTGCCCGTCGTCTGGGCATTTCCGAGCGAACGCTGCGCTATCGGATTGCCAAGGCAAGAGAGCAGGGTTATGATCTTGCCCAGGTGGTGCCTACATGAGCGTCGGTGGAGCGATGGAAATAAACCGCTTCATGCAGCTTCGCGCTCAGATCATTGAGCGCAATCAAGCGTTGGCCCGTGCGGGTTCGGCGTTGACGCCGACCACGACTGCCAGCAATCCGACCAGCTTTGTCGATACGCTCGACGGTGCGATCAAAAGTGTCAACGAAGGTCAGACCCAAGCTGCCAAACTGTCTGAAAGCTACGAACGTGGCGAGACCGTTGATATTGCTAAAGTGATGCTCGCTCGCCAGCAGGCCAGTGTCGGGTTCGAGGCCGCGTTGCAAGTTAGGAATAAGATATTGTCCGCCTACAAGGACGTCATAAGTATGCCAGTCTGACCGCGACACTCTTGTAGCTACAGCACGCTTTCGCCGCCAACCTGCACATACAGTTGGCTTTGAACACCCATAGAATGCGTAAAACCTCAGAACCGAGCTTGCACACGGTTTCGCTGGTTTGTAGGCGCCGAACGGTAGTCCGGACGCCCGCAACCAGCTTGCGGCTCGACGCCAGCGCGTCCCTTCTGTGCCATCGCTTATGGAATTAGCTCAGTCTTGCCTCTTAGGTATTATCGCAAACTCTACTTAGCATTGCGTCAAGTCGTATAGTTTGTAGAGATAGGGGTGAGACGTGACGCTCTCTAAGGACGTTAGATACTTCGCCAATTATCTGAGCAAGGTAATCAAATTGCTGAAGTGAAGCGCTGTGTCGCTGAGCCATCATAGGATCGATGCATAGAGTTAGGGCGAGTTCCTCTATTCCCGCCTTCGCGTCATCTAACTCTTGGGCCAATCGCGCATCAATATTGGATAGGTTTGACTCATCCACGACACATTTCCAAAACCGATTTTGATATTTCGCTGGTCTTGATCGGCTGGACTACCATGCCACGCCCAAGCTCAAGCTGACCCGAACCATCGTCTGACGGGGCAATCGCATAGCCTCGAGCTGCTCGAAGAGCTGCAGCACCTTGTCCACCATCCTCGCCACCCGCTAGCAAAACTCCGATAGTTTGCTCTGCTGCGCTTTTAGCGAGCGTCGCCATCATCAGAGAGATTGAAGGGCGTTGGCCCGCAAAGGGGGGCTTGTCTAGCAGACGGATCGTGCCCCCGGGCCATTGGTCGACATAAATATGATGCGGGCCGGGCCGGGCAAATACGATCATGCCAGGTTCAAGCTTCAACCCCTCACTGGCCTCAACTACGCGCGGCGCGACCGCATCTGACAGTTTGGCAATCATCCCATCAGCGAGTTCGGGTCTCATGTGTTGGATTACCACCACAGGAGGACCGTCAGCAGGCCAGTTTCCAAGCAAATCAAAGAGGGGTTTGGTGCTACCCACATCGGCGCCGACTACGACGAGTTTGCCATTCCAAGCGAACGGGCCATTCGACGTTGCTTTCGCGCTCTTACCCGATTGCCCATCGTTCAGTGCAGCGAAACGCTTTGGAGCTTCCTTGACGGTTTTCGCAAGCTTGCCCATTGCCGCCTCCATCTCGTCGGGCGTCACCCGAGTGGGTTTAGGGTAGCAGTCGAGCGCGCCAAGCCGGAGTGCCTCAATTGAGCTTTCTGCGCCCTTAGCTGTCAGCGTCGAGAACATGATGACTGGCATCGGGGCGGAGCCCATGATCTCGGCAAGATAGTCAATGCCATTCATGCCAGGCATTTCGATGTCGAGCGTCATCACTGCGGGCTTCAATTCACGCACCATTCGGCGCGCTTCCTCGGCGCCGTCGGCAAGGCCAACAACCTGGATGTCCTTATCCTTCTCCAACATGCCCGCGACAAGCGCGCGCATCGTGAGTGAGTCATCGACGACGAGTACCTTAGCTTTCGCCATACGGATAATCCTTCAAACGGAGGGGATTAAGCTGCCTCGGCAAGCGAGGGCGGAGCAAGCCGGTCCAGGTCGAGAACAAGGATCATACGGTCGTCCACGGTCGCGAGACCTTCCAGCAGCGCAGCCGCTTGGCTCGATCCCACATCGGGCAACGGCTGCATATCCTCGGCTTTGATCGTGACGATATCGTTGACGGCATCTACGATCACGCCCTGCAACTGCTCGCCAATCCGCACAACGATTATGACGTGGCGCGTCGTAGGATTAGTGAGCCCCCAGCCGAGCCGCATGCGCAGATCGAGTACGGGTAACACAATACCACGTAAATTGACGACGCCGCGAATATACGCGGGCACGTTGGGGAGCGGCGTGGCGGGCGACCAAGCGCGGATTTCCCGGATGGCCATGATGTCGATGCCCAGCGACTGATCGCCGAGTTCAAAGGTGATGAGCTGACGTGTCATGAGCAAGCCTTTCGAGAAATCAGATAAGCACGCGGCGTACAGCCGAAGACAGCTTGGTGGGATCGAACGGCTTGACGATCCAACCCGTTGCACCTGCGGAGCGGGCACGTGCCTTTTTCTCATCAGAAAATTCGGTAGAAAGGACGAGGATTGGCACATGGCACCACCGCTCGGTTTGGCGCACCGCTGCAATCAGCCCGAAGCCATCCATGCGTGGCATGTTGATGTCAGTAATAACAAGATCGGGTGCGGCCTCGTCGATCCGTGCCAGCGCATCGACACCATCCTCAGCAGCGGCCACCGTATACCCTTCGCCCACCAAAGCATGGCGTAGCAGCGCTCGCATGCTGGGTGAATCGTCCACGGTCAGAATAGTCCTAGGCATGCAACCTTCCTTCAGAAAAGATCAAGCTCACCGCTGTCGATGGCGGTGGGCGTGGAAATACGGTGGACCGGGGCAGCAACGACGGCGTCACGGACAACCTTGACTCGTGAGCGACCTTGCGCAGCTACAAACTCGACACGCCGTGCAGAGCGGCCGCCCAGATCCTGCACGAGCAGGGGGATGCCGTCTTGTTGCAGGAAGCGGACTGCGAATGCAGCATTATCAGTCCCGATCGCGCGCATACCGGGGTTCAGGTTGGCACCGCCGTAAAGATGCGCACGCAGTCGACTGCGACGTGCACCGTAGCGAAGCATATCGTTTATGAGCAGCTCCATCGCGTGGACGCCGTAACGGTGCTGAGCGGCAGAATCGACGGTTTGTCCCGGTTGCGGCTCACCGAGTAAAAAGTGGTTGATACCGCCGAGTTTGGCTTCGGGATCGAACAAGCAGGCAGCGATGCAACTGCCAAGGATCGTGCTAAACAGTACCTGGGGATCGGCCGAAACGCCACGTTCGCCCTGCACAATGCTAGTATGGCGAAAGCCGTCAGCACGGACTGTGGGCAGAGGCCGCGGTGGTGAAATGGTTCGTGGTGCGGGCGCGCTCATGCCGCCAACTCCATGGCCGCAGCAGCAATTCGTTGAAGCGGCAGTTGCCGGCCAACTGCCCCAAGAGTGAAGGCACTCTGCGGCATGCCATATACGACGCTGGTCGCCTGATCCTGCCCAATCGTCCGCGCACCGCTTTGCCGCATTTCTAACAGCCCGGCAGCACCATCGCAGCCCATGCCCGTCAGCAAGATTCCAACAGACGTGACACCCAACTTGGCCACCGAACGGAACATTACGTCTACTGAGGGGCGGTGACCACTCACCTTCTCAGCTTCATATAACCGGATACGAGGTGTGTTGGCACCGAGCACCTCCAAGTGCTGTGCTCCACCTGGTGCCAGGTAAACATTTCCTCTCTTAAGAAACGTTCCACTGCGCGCCTCAACTACGTTTGGTGGGCAAAAACGGTTTAGCCGATCCGCAAAGCTCTTAGTGAACGTTCCGGGCATATGCTGCACGACCACGGTCGGCGGACAGTCAATTGCAAAGCCCCCGATGACCTCAAGCAGCGCCTCTACGCCTCCCGTGGAGGCGCCAATCGCTACCACGTCGATACCACAGCCATTGGACGTCCCCCGGCTATCTGGACGAGGCGACCGATTTCGAATTGCCCGGTTGGGGCAACTCGCAGCCGTACGAACTAGTCGCGCGAGAGTGTCGTCGTCGCGGATAGCGGCAGCTGACGTGGGCTTAGGGAAGCATTCGAACGCGCCAGCACCTAATGCTCGTATCGTTGCTGCCGCACCTCGCTCCGTCAATGACGACACAATCACAACTGGCATAGGACGTAGCGCCATGATCTTGTCTAAAAAGTCGAGCCCGTTCATTCCTGGCATTTCGATGTCAAGTGTGACAACATCAGGATCGAGTTCTTTGATAAGACGACGTGCCTCAATCGCGTCGCAGGCTTCGCCCACCACTTCTATCAAGGGATCATGCCGCATCATCGCGCGGAGCGCGCTGCGCATTGTTGCGGAGTCATCGACGACAAGCAATCGGACCCGACGCATCACGTACGTCTCCGGTAGATCGTTTGGCCGACAGGTTCGAAAGCGTCGATTGCAGGACCGATCACGCGCTCCGAATGTCCGATATAAAGGTGACTGCCGGGTTCAAGCAGATCAGCAAAGCGTGCGATCAGGCGGGCTTTGGTTGGTTCGTCGAAATAAATCATGACGTTGCGGCAAAAAATCGCGTCGAACTTGCCCCGCATCGGCCAAGGACCAAGAAGATTGAGCGGACGGTAGCTGACAACTCGCTTGAGTTCGGGTGCCATAACCATTTCGTCGGATTCGATTTGTGTCCAGGCCCGACGTAAGCGCTCAGGCACATCCTTACTCATATCGACGGGATAGCGGCCTGCTGCCGCAGTCGCGAGCACGTGTGGCGCAAGATCGGTGGCCAGCATGGCAACGTCCCGCTGCGCCAGGCGTATACCCGCCGCGCGGTCGTCGCCTAGAAGCGTCATCCCTAGGGAATAAGGCTCCTCACCGCTTGAACTGGCCGAAGACCATAGACGCACCGGTTTACCGCGTTCAAGTTTTGCCACCAAGCCGGGTCGGACCACATGAGCAAAGTGCTCAAAATGATGGTCCTCGCGGAAAAACTTTGTGTGATTGGTGGTAAGCGCAAAAATTGCCTCGCGTCGAGCGTCCGCATCGCTCTGCAGCAGCGCGACATAAGGTGCGAAGCCTGCCAAGCCACGCCGTCGGACTTGCTTAGCCAGACGCGAGTATACCAGATGACGTTTGCCATCATTGAGCACAATGCCTGAATGGGCATGCGTTATCCGCGAAATAATTGCGAAATCAGCATCGCTTAACACGAACTCACCGGTCTGGGGGCGAAGCGCGCTCAAGCTGCCAACGCCCGATTATACTCGCCGCGATAGCATTGGACCAACGTCTCAACGTCAAGAATCAACGCCACCCGACCGTCACCCAGCACGGTTGCCCCAGCAAGACCTTGAACAGGCGCGTAGTTCGCTTCCAAGCTTTTTACGACTACTTGGCGCTGATCTTGAATACCGTCGACCATCAGAATGGCTTGCCCCGCATCGGTCTCTACCACTACCAGCACCGCCTTGGTGGGTTCGGTACCCGCCTCCGGTACGTTGAGTAGTCGTCCCACAGGGAGGATTGGCAGATAGGCCCCGCGTACGTCTAGCACGCCCGCATCAGGGCCGAATGCACGGACTTCTCCGCTTTGGGGGCGTAAGCTTTCAACGATATGCGCAAGCGGTATGACATAGGTCTGGTCACCGACGCCAACCACCATGCCGTCGAGAATGGCAAGTGTCAGCGGCAGAGTGAGGGTAAAGGTCGATCCCTTTCCAAACTTAGATGAGATGCTGATACGCCCGCCTAACGCCTGGACGTTGCGACGAACCACGTCCATGCCAACGCCGCGACCGGAGATGTTGGACACGCTAGCCGCGGTCGAGAAGCCGGGCGAGAAAATCAGATTTTCGATCTCCTCGTCGGACAGATTTGCGTCCGGGGCGATAATGCCGCGCTCTACAGCCTTGGCGCGCACGCGCGATAGGTCGATACCTTTGCCATCGTCCGAGACCGAAATCACGATTTGGCCGGAGCGGTGCTCGGCGGTTAGACGAACCACGCCTTCCGCAGCCTTACCTACCGCGACACGTTCGTCAGGTGTTTCGAGCCCGTGATCGACCGCATTGCGGATCATGTGCGTCAGTGGCTCTCCAATACGTTCGACCACGGTCTTGTCGACCTCGGTCATCTCCCCTTCAACCTCTAGACGGACGCGCTTGCCGGTCCCAGCTTCTAGTTCACGGATGATGCGCGGCACACGGCTGAAGACCGACTTGACCGGCTGCGCGCGGATCGACATCGCACTTTCCTGTAGTTCGCGCGTCAGGTGATCAAGGTCCGACAATTCGTCTACTGTACCAACCCCTCGCACAGACAACTGCTGCGCCAGCATCGCTTGAGTAATGACGAGCTCGCCAACCAAATTGACGAGACGGTCAAGCTTCTCGAGTTCGACGCGAATTGTGGCGGAACCACCTAGAGCCTTGCCTGTATCATCGGTAGGCACGGCAGTAGGCGTCAGCACTGGCGGCGTCATGGGCGCAGCCGGTACTGGCGGAGTAGTAGCGGGAGGTTCCGGTATCAGCGCCGAAACTGTTGGCGGTTCGTGTGAGATAGTAATATGGTAACTATTCGACACGAAGTCGAACACCGCCTCGATATCATCACGCGACACCGAACCGGGTACCTGTATCGTCCAGCCGATCCAGCATTCGTCAACTGCCAGCGCGTCTAGTAACGGCAGTGCACTAGTGTCGAGCGATACTATTAATCCGCCCAACGCCTCTATCTCGCGGAGCAGTGGCAGGGGGTCGCTACCATTGTCAAACGCATTGCGATCGGGACGGATCGCTACCCACCAGGGAGTTTGTGCCGCTACGGGCATCTCAATCGCCGCGAGCAGCGAATCAAGATCGAAATCCATTACTTCGCCCGCGTCTTTGCAGGCCGGTGCCGTTTGGATTTCGTTGGCTTCGGCTTCGCCTCCGTCTTCGACGATCGTCGCAATTGCTCCTAGTCGTGCCAACACATTGGCGTCCTCAGGCCCACCGGTTCCACCCTGTGCGCTCGCGACATGATCGCTTAGGACATCAAACGCAGCAAACAACAGTGCAACGAGATCGGACGCCGGCGTCAACTCACCCGTACGCAATAAATCAAGAACTGTTTCGAGATGGTGAGCGAAGCCTTGGAGCGCTTCCAACCCGAACGCGCCGGCACCGCCCTTGATCGAATGAACCGCGCGAAAAATAGTGTTGATCGCCTCGGGATTGGGCCCGGCATCACGGATCTCAGCCAAGTTGGTCTCAATCGCGGCTAACCCTTCCTCGCATTCTTGGAAGAAAATCGCCTGAATTTCATCGAGCTGCATCAAGAGAAGCTTTCAACGTTCGATTGCAAAAGGGCGTCCGCGCCCGCAACGTGCGCTGCAGAGCTGAACGCATCACTTGCCTGCTCTATTTTAAACATCTGTCCGCCCGCCTTGGCAGTGGCTTGAGCGCTTAAAAAAAGTTGGAGTGCCGCGACGCCGATCCGCTCGACAGCAGCTCCGTTCAGCAAAACAGGTCCCGTGGTCGAGCGCAACGCATCAGCAAGGCGGATCACAGCCGGAAGGTCGAGCGTGCTGGGGAGGGTTAGCCGCGTCATGGTGTCTCCTTTCACAGGCCAAATCGCCAGTCGAAAAGCGCGCCCATAGGCGCAACTTTCTTGCTTAGAACTTCGACCAGTCATTTTCGTCGGGCTCGACCGCGAGCGCCAATGCGCCACGAGATTGAGGTCGTTTGGCTACAAGCCTCATCGGTGCCGCCCGGTGAGGAGCCTGCTCTACTGGTTCATGGTGTGCACTCGCGTGATCGCCCGCAGCGAGACGGAAGCGTGCTACGTGACGAGCCAACTCGTCCGCCTCACCTGCCAAACTACGGGCAGCAGCGGTCGATTCTTCGACCATGGCCGCGTTCTGCTGGGTGACGTTGTCCATTTCGCCAACCGCAGTGTTGACCTGTTGAAGACCCGAGGCTTGTTGCTCGGCCGAAGCAGCGATGGTGGAGACGAGCGCGCTGATCTCGCTGATACGTGCGACAATACGTTCCAAAGACTTGCCGGTTTCGCCAACAAGTTCGACGCCGTTATCGACCTGCTCGGAACTGGCGAGGATCTTGGTTTTGACGTCTTTCGCCGCGTCTGCCGAGCGCTGTGCCAATGCACGTACTTCGGAGGCAACTACCGCGAACCCCCTACCGGCATCACCCGCGCGTGCTGCTTCAACGCCAGCGTTGAGCGCCAGAAGATTGGTCTGAAACGCGATACCATCGATCACACTGATAATTTCGGAGATTTCTTGGCTCGACTTTTCGATGCCTCCCATCGCAGTCACTGCCTGACGAACAACACGACCGCTCGCTTCGGCGTCGCTCTTGGCCTCGCCTACCACAGCATTAACACGTGCTGCTCCCTGCGCCGTCTCACGAACGGTCGAGGTAATTTCGTCCATCGACGCTGCAGTTTCCTCAAGGCTGGCAGCCTGCTGTTCGGTGCGATGCGACAGATCGTCGGATGCGGCGCTGATCTCGGAGGAGGCCGTCCTTATGCTGGACGTCGAGCGGTTGACTGCTACCAATGCGTCACTAAGCGCATCGACAGCCGCATTATAGTCGCGACGCAACTGGTCGTATTCTGGCGGAAATACTTCCTCGATGTGACTGCCCAGATCCCCCCTCGCAAGCCGACTAAGACCGCTGCCCAGTGCAGATACGATGATTGCCTGAGCCGACCGTGCATCTGCGACTTGCTGTGCATTATCGCGGAAGGCGTTCATGGCAACCGTCATTCTGCCTATGCAATCGCGGTGATCGGCGTACTGAATAGGACTGGTCAGATCGCCCGCAGCTAGTCCCTCCATCCGCACGACAGTCGTCACGTACGGATCGCTGATCGCTTTCGCACTCCATAGCGTAGTTACGATAGTAAGCAGTACAATGACACCGCCGATGATCGTATAGCGCCCAGCCAGATCAGGCGGGGTGATCTCCGCAAAGTATGTTGTTGCCATCCCGCCTAACGCAACAGCGGTGTAGACGCACACCAACACCTTAAATTTTGTTCGGATAGGTGCGGTTTTTGAAAACCAGCTGAGCATGGTCGGACCCTTCTCGAAATTTACAGCTGCGCGGTTTCTCGCAGGCCGTTGAGGAGGGCATCGTCGAAATTATTGAATAAGTTGATAACGCCTCGATGCGGTTTTGCGCCGAGGCCACTAGCCACGAAAGCCCAGCTTCAGGATAGCCTTATATCAAAACATCAACATTTTTGGCACATTAACATGGGACAATATGCAATAGTAATGTTAACACTTTCGTAACAATTTGTAGTATAGCCTTGATGCGATAACAAATGAAAAGTGTGAACATATGCGCCGCACAACGACACAGGAGCAAGAACGACTGAAGTACGTTAGGAACCTTAGCGTGATGAACATAAATCGCGATAGGAGGTTTGATAAAGTAACCCACGACTTGTGTTTGATGACGAACTCATCTATCGCCATGGTATCTCTTGTTGAGGCGGAGCGCGTATGGCTGACGGCCTCTGTTGGCCTTGGCATTCAGCAGGTCCGGAGATCAATCTCGTTCTGTTCAGATGCCATTAGAACTCCAGCAGGTATTGAGATCCTCGACGCCTCCAACCATAGCCGCTATTGTAGAAGCCCGCTTGTTACCGGTATCGCATCACTGCGCTTCTATTGCGGAATTCCAATAATACCACATAACGGTTACCCAGTTGGGGCTTTATGTGTTTTGGACACAAAACCCAGAGCGCCACTTAATGTCCAGCAAAGGCGATATATGAGGTCTCTGTGTAGAAAAGTCGCGACAATTCTATTGGAACACCAGTTGTCGTGAACGAATCGGAAATGACCCGCACAAACTGTCGATTTAAAGAGTCTAAACAGACAATAACTTCAAGCGAAACCAAATCATGAGGCGGGCCGTTTTTGCTCACGGTTGTGCCCGCAAAAAAGCATTTGTAGTCCGTGAAGCAGATGGAAATGGTGCGTCTACGTATATTCCTGTGGTCCTCGTCGTCGGGGTAGGTGGCGGCCATACCTAGTCGTTAGTTATCTTCTTCTTCGCCATCATCAACGTTTTGATTGAAACTCAGATGATCGCGCGCTGCATATGACAACACCGTCGACCTGGACGCTAACGCCGTGTCGCTGCTAGTTGAACAACCCTGAGGCAAAATCGACGCTACGTCCGCAATATGGATGATGGCTCGTCGAGCTTTGCCCGCCTGTTACCGTTTAACAGGTTTTGAGCACGGTCGCTCCAGTTTTAACAACGCCGGTGTCCATCCCGTTGTCGCGCATCTTCTACAGACCGTGTGAAAACTTGGCCTGAGGATTCCCGTGGATCGCGGCGCATGGTATGTTTGTGGCATGGCGCATCTGTCTGGAACGGTCCGCTCGCAGCTCCTGCTGCTGCCATAAGCGGTGGATGATTATGTCGGACCGGATAATCCGGTCCGGTTCATCGAGGCCTTTGTCGACGGGCTCGAACTTGGCGCGGCCGGGTTCGTCTGCGTACAGCCAAAGGCAACGGGTCGCCCGGGCTACGATCCGGCTGATCTGCTCAAGCTCTACATCTATGGCTATCTGAAACGTGTCCGGTCGAGCCGGCACTTGGAAACCGAGACCCACCGCAATATCGAGGTCATCTGGCTGCTCTGGCACCTCAAGCCGGACTTCAAGACCATCGCGGACTTCCGCCACGACAACCGTGCCGCCTTCAAGACGGTGTTCCGCGAGTTCGTGGTGCTGTGTCGACAGCTCGACCTGTTCGGGCGTGAGCTTGTGGCGGTGGACGGCACGCGCATCAAGGCGGTCAACAACAAGACCCGGAACTTCACCCAGGCATCGCTCGCCAGGTTCATCCAGGACGCCGACGAGAAGCTCGCGGGCTACATGAAACGGCTCGACGAGGGAGATGCCGACGAAGACCGCACGCTACCGCCGGTTCCAGCCGCGGTCCGGGCGGCGGTGAAGGCAAACTGGCCGACAAGATCGCCGCCATCCAGGGCAAGCGCGTTCGTCACAAGGAGATGCTCGCCGAACTGGATCGCACCGGCGCCGACCGAATCTCGCTTACCGATCCAGATGCCCGCGCGATGGCGCCCATGAGCAAAGTGGGGGTCGGCTACAACATCCAGCTCGCCGTCGACGTGAAGCACAGGCTGATCGCCGAGCAGACAGTGAGCAACCAGGTTCTCGACCTGGGCCTGCTCGCGCAGACCGCGACCGCGGCGATGGAAGCGCTGGGCGTCGAGCGGATCGAAGCGGTCGCAGACCGAGGCTACTTCAAGATCGAGGATATCGAGGCCTGCGAGGCGGCCGGGGTCACCGCTTATGTGCCTAAGCCAGTCCGCGGCCCCGCCGTGCGCGAGGGCTTCTTCGGCAAGGACGGGTTCCGCTACGAGCCTGACCGAGACGTCTTCGTTTGCCCGGCTGGAGCAGCGCTCTTGCCGCGCTACCGGGGCAAATCACGCGACAATGTGAAGGTCGACTATGCCAACCGCGATGCCTGCAAAGCGTGCGCGCTGAGATCGCGCTGTACTCGGTCATTCCGCCGCGTTTCGCGCCTGGAGAACGAGGCCGTTCTCGACCGCATGGCGGCGCGGTTGGCGGCCGGTCGGTATAGCGCATCGCTTGAGGCAGGCCCCAGTGCGCCACGGTAGGCGTCACGGCGCTCGTCGTAATTGCGCCCGGTAGTCGTCCGTTATTGTTGTGGTCCGACGTGGTGCTGCTACCGCGGCAATCCTTCCACCGTGCCTTCCCGAACACTTCTATGTTTCGGCATAAGACAACGCCAGTAGGACTGCTTTTAAGCCGTTGGGGCTTTTCAAACGGAAACGCCGGAATGTTTCCCGTCATGTTCTGACGATCAAGCGACTTTTCTTCCAAATACGCGTCTGCCCGGACGGATTAGGGGGCCAACCATCTCGACTGCAGAATGCACGGTGACCGCTCTTGCAGTTTGCTTGCTCTCTTCGATTCCAGCGAAGACCTTGGCTCGCTGAGCCAGTTCATACAGTGGCCCCGTCTGGAGCGTATGATCGAATCGTACACCCATGCGGTCCCCTTCCTCCCAAGCGACAGCCCCATAGACAACGTCGTGCCCAAACTCGATCATAAAGCGGGTTCCCTTTGCCAAAACCGACCCCGTGACCTGCGCACCTTCTTCTGAGATGTCTATGATGGTCGCAGACTCCCTCGTGAGTACCGTAGCCACAACGACATCCACCTTGGTTGCGATGCGGTCGGTACGCCTCCTAGGATGAGTCACGTCCTTCTCCGTTCATATCCAAGGTTCTGCATATCTCTCACAACCTTTACATATTCTTGCACACCTCGCTAATGATTGGCCGGTGCTCACACGACCGATTGCCTTTCTCGGCCGAGGGCAAAACGGCCGCTGCCATCGCACTTTCTGCTAGACGCTCTTTCTCAAATGCGCCCCTCCACTTTGCCAAACAGCAAGGTCGGCCTTAACGATTTCTAGGAGCAGACCGGAACTAGACGTTCAGAGCGTCCTTCCCGACTCTCAACTTCCTTCATTCGTTTATGTCGATCCAACAGTTAAAGCCTTACCGGAAACGTCCGCTTCCAAAATTCGTGGGACGTTTCAGTGATGACTGAGAATGGGCGTTAGCGGTCATAGGGGCGGAAGGGGCACCGCGATCGATCCCGCAGGCGGCGGTGCCTGACCAGGGCGGAGGGTGCCTCCGCCTAAATCAGGGGCGATCGGCAATAGGCGGTGTGGGTGCCTGATCGTCGATGCGACAAACAATGACCACCACCTCTACCGCGTCGCCTCCAGCTTCACCAATCGCCTCAACCACCTCGCCATCGTCCATCATTACGTCGAGCGAACCGCCTAGGTTCACTTCGGTCAGCGCCGAGGCGACGACAGCGGTTACGTCTTTAATATCGGCCATACCGCCTAGGTAACACGGGCTAGCATCAGCGAATAGTCACGGAGCGCGGAGGGTGCCTCAACCGCGATCTGTATGTTCGACTCTAAGCACTTCCCGCCCGTCCGCTTTTCAGACGAATACCGCCCTACCCCCCTCTCTATATGCTTGATTTTTCGCCGGTACGTTTTACGTATACCTCCACAGTACCCGTTTAGGCTGGTTGGTTTTACGTCAAAGAATGACGAGTAAATTTCTGACCGATTTGCCCGCCTGATCCGCCTGGGGCCTTAACCAAGAAATACCATAGGGCACCCATTCAAACGGCACCGTAAAAGCTACGTACAAGGCTAACGGAAAGCATTTCTGCTTCAACTTTGCACATGCCAGCGCCGCCACCCAGACCTCGGCGGACAACTACAGGATCACGCTGACGCACTCTTCGCTCGGCTATGTCCGCTGCCGACTTGTCCCGAGACTAAGAAGCACGGCACCAAGCCAAATCGACCGCCGGTCCGTGGTTCCAGCTCAATCAACGCCGGGAGCACGTCACTTAGCGCAATCATAGCAGATGCCGACATCCTTAGACCGCACGTCATTCAAATCGGGCCGCGGCTCAAGCGGCGATGATCACCCGTTCGCAAGCTGGAGTCTGCTGTCATAAAAACCCCTCTCCGGCATGCTCGCGAAAGCGTTCATGATCGCGCACATACTCGGCAACCATGTCGATCGAGACGTGGCGGCTATGCTCACGCATCTTGAACAGATTGGCATTTTGTCGCCCCGCCTCCGTCAGGAACCCAGCCCGCAGCGAGTGACCGGAGAATAAGGTCTCCGGATAGCCCGCGGATCGGGCAGCGGCTTTCACGACAAGCGCCACACCCTGCGCGCTCATCGGCCGCTCGGTGAGCCGCCCTTGCGGCGTCAATTTGCGAAACACCGGACCGCTGTCAATCGCGGCTTTCTCAAGCCATGCGCGATAATGCCGGACGGGCTCGAGGCGCCGACCATCAGGAATGGCGACACTATGCCCTCTGCCCTCCTGGTCGGTCTTCGACGTTGGAACGCGGACCAGCAACCCGCGCGTATCGTCCGACACCCGGGCTACGGTAATCGCCACTAGCTCAGAGCGACGAAACGCCCCGGCCATACCGATCGCCAACAATGCCCGGTCACGATACGACCGCAGATCCTCGCCATCGATTGTCCGCAACATGTCACGCAACACGTCGCCATCCGCCGGGCGCTTCTTACCCGATGGATCGTCGCGCTTGTCGCGGCGGATGGCACGCATGGCTTTTTCCAACCGCGCGCCGTCTGGCTGCTGCGTCGGTGGATCGAACCCCGCTGCACGGTGCGCAAAGACTATTGCCGACAGCCGTCGACCGATGGTCGAACGCCCTAACGGCTTGGCCAAAGCTTCGCGCCCTCCGCGCGCACGATGGGCGCTACCACCTCGAACTGCATCGCACCCCGGTCGATCTGGTAGAAAAGCGCGTACGGCTGATCGGCACGTTGGTTGGCCCTAATCTCGTCAACGCTGACGGCGTTGCGCCAGCCTAGAAGGTCAAGGATGCCTCCGGCTCGACCGTCACCCTCTGAGCGTATTTCTGATTCAACCTGACTCATTGGCGTTGCGCATGAAACACGAACAGGCATCCTCACGGCCATGGAACAGCGGATCATTCATGCCTGCGGTCATGAGCAGACTCATTTTCTCACCGGCTATGATAGCCAGCAGGAGCGTAAGGCTCGGTGGTTAAAGACGACGACATGTCGAGACTGCTTTGTTGCTGAGAAGAGAGCCGAGGAGGCCGCTGCTTCAGCGCTCAGCAGTGCCGCTGTCGCGCACCTCGACCTTCCACTTTTGACCGGCACTGATCGCCAGATCAGCTGGGCATCGACCATCAGGACTAAACGCCTTGCAGGGATAACAGCACTCTGCGGCGTCGCCG
>JARUXA010000428.1 GCA_030433805.1 Sphingomonas sp. PsM26
ATTGACGTGGATGAACCCGCGCTTCTCCTGTTCCTCGTAGGCGACGTTGAGAGCGGTGATGATCGCCCCCGCACCGTTGCGCGCACCGAAGATCGCGAGGGCGAGCGCAAGAGCCAGGCCCAGCCCCTTCTTGCCGTCCGATGCCTGGACCACGAACCTCACCTGGTCGCCGATCCGGAGCGCGACATCGGCGGGCATGCCCGAGGTCAGGTGCGTCATG
>JARUXA010000429.1 GCA_030433805.1 Sphingomonas sp. PsM26
ATCTTACGGGCCAGCACAAACCGCAAGCTTACATCCAAGAAAATACAAAACGGTTTGAGCTCTACAACGGATTTAACCTGCTGATGGCAGATCTCAGTGATCCAGAAAACGCTGAGATGCATTGGGTAAGCAATCGCCTCATGATGGGTCAAAGTATTCGCCCCAGAAAAGTATTCCCCGAACAAGCGCTGAGTCCTGGAGTGTATGGTTTATCCAATGC
>JARUXA010000430.1 GCA_030433805.1 Sphingomonas sp. PsM26
ATAGGCGACATGGTGGCTCGGTTCGTTGCCGTGGATGTACTGGCCGATCCGCCCGGCAATGTCCTCGGCATGGCTGTAGTACAGTTTCGAATTGGCGTAGTCGAACATAGCGTCGAGCTTTGTGACGGTCGCCGCGTCGCCGCCGAGAGCGCTGAACAGCGCGGCCTGATACTGGTGCACGAACCAGCTATATTGCCACGCATTGCCCTCGGTATAATCC
>JARUXA010000431.1 GCA_030433805.1 Sphingomonas sp. PsM26
GCGGCGCCGCACGCACCCATCAATCAGGCGGCGTGCGAAGCGTCACCCTTCCGAACACGGGTCTGATCCTTTACTATCCCCGCTTCGTACTCGATCCTCCCGCTGGCAGCGCCGTTCCCAAGCTCGTGCAACCTCTGTTGGTGAAATGACGTTGAGCCGATTCCGGTTCCTACAATCGACCCCCTAGCGTGACAGTCACCCGGACAATCGCGCCGAGAGC
>JARUXA010000432.1 GCA_030433805.1 Sphingomonas sp. PsM26
CCCGAGGGCACGCTGCCACCGTTCACCGGCGTATCCGCCCTGGGCAGCGGCAGGTCGCGGCTGACCGAGACGACGCGCGCCCGCGCCGACCGCAGCGCCGAATTGTTGGTGATCCCAGGAGATGGCCCGCCGCGGGCGCGGGGCCTGCTGCAGGATACGGGTGGAACGCCGCTCGCGCTCTACCCGACGGTGCGCGCCTATCTCGCCGCGGGCGCCACGC
>JARUXA010000433.1 GCA_030433805.1 Sphingomonas sp. PsM26
CCCCAACCGCCCCCCCCGCCCCGCCCCCCGTTTTTTTTTAAAGCATAATAGGTCATACTTGATTTAGGTTTTAGTCTCGTGGGCTCTGAGATGTGTATTAGTGACAGGCTGTTCATATAAGTTGAAAATATCAGTTAGATAATATTGTTACATTTTAAGAGCTTTTTCACCTAACGGATCATGGCTTGAACTCCATCTGAAAAAGATCATGATAATTATC
>JARUXA010000434.1 GCA_030433805.1 Sphingomonas sp. PsM26
GGGTGTGGTATACCCCCGCGTTGTTTCGTTGTGTTTTTGGGGGGGGTTTTTTGGGGTTTTCCCTTCCCGCTTTTGGGGGGGGGGGGGGGGGGGGGTTTGTTTTTTTTTTGCGGTTTGGGGTGGTTTTTCAAAATTCAGGGGTTGGTTGTGTTTTTATTTGGGGCCTTTTTTTTGGTGTTTAAGGGGGGTGTATGGGGTTTTTTTCTTGCCGCGTTTCACC
>JARUXA010000435.1 GCA_030433805.1 Sphingomonas sp. PsM26
GTATATTCTTCTAAAATCTTTTGAGAAACCATGATGCTGTTACTATTAACATCCATATTCTCCATAAAGAACATGTAAAGCTCCCCTGCAACTGCATTATTAGAGATAATGTACGCTAAAGCTTGTGTTCCTACACCTTTACTAATTTGTACAAAATTTTTGTTCTTTTGGCTTTCTTTAGCTCTTTTAGCTTCTAAGGCTTCACTGGCACTATCAAAG
>JARUXA010000436.1 GCA_030433805.1 Sphingomonas sp. PsM26
TGCCATAAGCATGTCCCGTTCTGTCATGCCAACGCATACGGCTTGTCGACCTTGTATTCAGGGGTTCAGGGAAGTACATTTATTTTTTACCTGAAAATTGTTTTGCATAGAAATACCATTTATCTACCTAGAGTGCAACCGTACAAATGTCATCATCTATAGAGGTATGGTACAAATATGTAGAAATAGAAGTATTTTATACCTTATGCAGCTAAACTG
>JARUXA010000437.1 GCA_030433805.1 Sphingomonas sp. PsM26
CTTCCGCACTCCCGCAATGGAACGGAAGATGAAGGCGCTATTTAACGATCCGAAAGAATACGCCGCTTTCCAAAACAAGCTGAAAGTAATCACTGAAAAGCAACGGACCTTTGACGCTGTTCGGGGCAATTCAGCCACCGCACGAAGACTGGCGGCAGAGAAAGACGCGAACGATTGGATCTCGACCGCAATGGATGCCGCTGGCGAACTAGCTACGGG
>JARUXA010000043.1 GCA_030433805.1 Sphingomonas sp. PsM26
GTGTAGCTAACGCTACTCATCTAGACGCGAAGATGATCTCCGTATGAAAAGGCATGTTTGGTAACGAGCCTGTCGGTTGCATGTGGAAATGGAAAACAGAGGAGAGAGGCATGCTCCAGAATACTACTGAGGGAAGATAGTTATAGTAAACGAAAGTGAAGGTTCGTAAGCGTCAGAGTGCGTCCCGGGTAAAGGTTCGTAATCTATTAATTAGAATATTGCACAAAAATATGTAACTGGATTACGACAAAGAATTTATCATATCGAACAACTGTCTCTTTATTTACTTTTTATAAGTCAAAAAAGTCATCTGGCTTTAATCTCGAATCAAGTTTCCTTAAGGCCTTCATAATTTTTTTTATTGTAGTACCTGATGGTACATAATTAGAGTCATTACAAATTTTACTTATCGTATTTTTGTTTATTTTAGTAATTTCACTTAACTCAGTTTGAGAATATCCTTCTTTATCTAGAAACCTACCTAATTTGCTTCGCTTCTTCCCTTTACTCCACAAGATAAAAACCTCCTTTTTAAGCAGGTTTGACTGAATTTCTTAAAAATATTCATCTTTTCAAAGAAAAATAGGAAAGATAGACAAGCATTCTTCATATGCTAAAGTACAGAGCCAGAAAAATATATAGGCTTAATAAATTTGTTTAGAATAATGTCGATATTTTTGTCATAATCATATAGCATGAATACAGTTAAGACCGCCTTATACACTGATACATAATGGGCGGTCTTTGTTATAGGTATGAATAGTTTTTGAATATCATAGAAAATAAAAAACAACCTGTCATAAAGCAGTCTGCCTAAGAGAAAGTAAGAACATTGCTAACAACAACAATTCATGAATTATCAGGCCAGAAAACATAATTTAATCAGTGGATGAGAAAAGAGAACCCCATCTATCCTTATAGAGTCCTCTCCTTTA
This sequence comes from Sphingomonas sp. PsM26, assembly GCA_030433805.1. Taxonomy (GTDB): domain Bacteria; phylum Pseudomonadota; class Alphaproteobacteria; order Sphingomonadales; family Sphingomonadaceae; genus Sphingomonas. The sequence goes on from JARUXA010000043.1 coordinate 936, forward strand.
TGAAATAAAACAATAGATAATAGTAAAGTGTAAAATATAACATTTTCAAGCATAACCTAAATTTCTATGCTTCTATAGAGCTACCTTTCTTATAAAAAAGGCTGTTTCACAGAATGAATGTGCAATGGAAAAGACTAAGATGTGGGACCAGTAAAAACAATCACAAAAAGGTAGGATTTATTGAGGTAACTTCTTTTTCCGTAGTCGGTGTAATCTCCGTTGAATTCCATGAGCTGATCTACCGATTAGTTGGCCAATTTCTTGTTGAGTACGACCTTCTTGATAAAACATGTACCATAGACGGGCATCTTCCTCTTCCGTCCACTTTTTATTTTCATATTTAGGCCGATTAAAATAATCATATTTTCTTTGTTCCTTTACCCAGTCGGGTTCTGGAATAAGAGTATTTGGGGCTACCTTAGAAAAATTAATCAATTCCTTATTCTGTTGTGCCCATTTCCAAAAGGCTGCTACGTCAATTCCTAAAAATGTTCGTGTGTTTGCTCTCAAGATGTTATAGGGCAATTCTCTTTTCTGAATCCAGTTATAAATGGTATGAACATCAACTTGCAGACACTCTGCTAGTTCATATACTGTAACATTTCCCAGATGAGCTCTTACGCCACGTATACCTAAACGATATAACCTAGATTCTAATGCTTGTGTACTTCGCTGTAAGCGTCTAGATATTTGGTCAAGTGACTTGACTCCATACCATTTTACCAAGTATTCATCTTCTTTCTTTGTCCATCTACGTAATGACGTTTTTCGTACTAATTTTAACAGTCTAATTCGATTCGCAACAGAAGAAGAGCTCTTGCCTAAATGTTTTCCAATCTCTCGATTGTTCATCCTATTAATATTTACTTTTAAGAACGTATCTTGATCAGGGGACCATTTTTTGCGTATGCCATTCTGGTTGTTGCGAAGTTGTAGTCGTGAGACCCGTTTATTAACCGATTCTTTACTACGATTTAAACATTCACCAATTTTTTGGAGTGTCATCCGCCCATATTGTTCTTTTAGAAATAAATCTTCTTCCTCTGTCCACAGTTTTTGATTTTTAGTCATTATATCTCCCTCCAATTCGCGACTTAGATGTATAGAAAGCTACGTATAGAGAATAGTAGTGGAGATGTTCATCTTTCCTCAACAGAGATTAAATCCTGTTTCATTTACCTTTTTATCCCTTGGACACAGGCTATCACTTTATTTAGTCTGTTTTTGTCTAATTTGTCAGTGAAACGATAAACAATCGTTACTTTTTCTTTGAGTTCTTACTTTTGATACTCATATACAACAGGAACTTGATTCATTTTGACTGTTTTGGCCACCACATAACGACGGTATCCATCTTTTAAGATCTTTGACCCTTTTTCGATCGTCAACGGCTCATCTAAACGCCCCGTACGCTTCACAAAATCGATCACCTTTTGCGTTTTTTCAGGGTTTGGTCGTGTCTTTAAGAACTCTTCCGGTACGATAATGTCATCAAAGTTCAATAGATCCTGAGTTCCCTTCGGTTGGTTGGATAGTGTTGTCTTTTTTTCCTCAGTCTTTTTCTCTTCTGTAGGAGATTGTTGTACTTCTGGCTGAATAGGTTTTACTTCTTTTTCTATAGGTTGAGAAACAGATACTTCTTCTTTTTCTTGTTGAGTAGGTTCCATGTTTTTTTGTTCCAGAGAAGGTGCAGATGCCTCTTGTTTAGGTTCTTTTTTCGCATCTGAATCATTCTTCTCTTTGTCACTTTTATTCGGGAGAACGGTGATCTGGAAACAAATGACCCCTATTTCACCAGGGCATTCATCAATCGGAATGTCTAACGTTGGTTCCCCTTGAATTAAAATCTTTTCATGCATGATGTTTTTCTTCGTGAGGCCTGTTTTATTAAAGGCTTTCTTCGCAACAAACACGGTATACGAAATAAAGGTACTCTTCTTTAACCCTTTAGGTGCAGATGGTGACCCTTTTTCACGCATATCAAAGGCAACGTAGCGATCATATTCTCGTAGTGGTCCTGTGGCTGAACCAGTTAACGTAATTTTATGTGGCATAATGTTCTCCTCCTGCGTAGATTCTTAGCCATTGTTTATTTAGAACACAGTTCTAAATAAACATATTCTATTAAAACATCAGCTTCTAAGGAATTTCTGCTTTTTTTGATTAGGAAGCTGTGTCTTTTAACTGATTGTGTTGACGCAAACATTCTTGTTCTTCTGGCGTTAAAGCTTGTCCTAGATCTTGTTTTACCTGAGCTATCTCCAACAAGCTATACGTAGAGCTGTGCTCCTCCAGCAAGTTTTCTTCTTCTAGCGTGAGTTCTTGACCTAAATCTTGCTTTAACTGGATCATTTCAAGCTGTTGATCCAGAGAAACCTCTGCTTTTTGTGTACACTTTTCTTGTTTCTGTTCAGCTTTTAACCAATCTGGAACTACTTCTTTACGGATAATCCGTTTTGGTGTAGCCAATGTTGTTGTTTGACTTTCGTTATGTATAACTTCTTGTTGATTTGCGTATACTGATGAATAATCCTGACTTTTAGGCCTTGTTAAATCATAGAATTGATTTTTCGCAATTTGATAGATTAATCGACACATATCCCGTAGGGATAAAGGATTGCCTTGTTGATTGGCTTCATGGACATATTTGTCTAATCCCACAATAGATGTATACGCAATTTCATGTACTTGTTCTTTTTTAATCACAATCTCTGTATCTCGTTTCACAGCTTTTGCAGCATTTTGAATACGAACATAGAAGTCTTGTAGTTGATGCCCATATTTACCTGCATAGACTTGATTGACTTTCTTAGGCACACCTTTGATATAGCTGAATGACTGTGAAACAGATATTAAATGATTATTTATATGATTTACAGGTAAATCAAGGTTAATAAAGGCATCAGATGATTTATCGGCCTCTAAGCTTGCTGTACCAACGTTTTCAGAACTTTCTGGATGTGTCACAGGACGTGTCACAGGAGTGGTCATTTCTTCTTGTTGAAGCGTTTGTATCCCTGTTGTATCATGAGCGAAAAAGATTTCGTCGCAAATGTGATGAAAGTTCTTATGACTTTTAAGGATAAATACATAACTGTCCGGATGAGAACCTGTTGTATCTTCTTTAATGTAACGAGCGATAATGATAAACGGTGTCGCTTTTAACGAGCGTACAAAACGAGAAACGGTACTTTTAGACACATTAAATTTCTTCATAAGCGTTTCAGAACGGATCGCTTGAATGCCCGTAGCCACTAGGTTATAGATGACATGATCGAGCATTTCCATTCTCTTTTTAGGAAATTCTTTATGTATAGCAGATTGTTGTTGTTTAAAGTGGGTACGAAGAATGTCTAAGAACTCTTCTTTCTTTTTACGAAGTATGGATTTATTGGTCCATAACCATTTGAACCGTCCATTGAAGGTATCTACATCTTTTAAATAGCAAGTTAATATCTTTGTCATTTGTTCATCTTCTCCTTTTAGGAACAAAAAAAGACACTGTTTCCCTGGAAAAAGGAAAACAATGTCTGTATTTTTGATGAACTAAGCCCTTGAAATACATTACATTTTGGGATAAAATAAACCTATAGATTTATTTTATCTAAAAAATTAATGTAGAATCAAAGGACTTCGACAGGTGTTTTCCCTACTGTAGTTAGGGGAGACGGTTTAAGAGTGTTAGCCGCACTTCTTAAACAGTTGAAGTCTTTTTTCTATTCCGATCATTTTTGTTAGTTACATTATAGCGTTAATTGTTCTCATAATTCAATAAAAATTAAAAATATATGTTAAAACAATTATTTTTAACTATGTCTTTTATTTAATATATGAATCATATGATATAATTATTGTTTTTCATTATCATTATCATATAAAAATTATTTGTATTTAATTCTATTCTCTTATGATATTTAAAGGTTCAAATAAAAAGGACGTTCCTATACACATAGAAACGTCCTTTTTATTTGTAGTGGACTACCAGAACTTCCACCATTTCTTATTCTCTTTTTTTTGTTCTTCCATAGCTTGCTCTAAGGTCCCTACAGTTTCAATCATTGATTTTCTTTCTTCTTGTAATGCTCTTATAGATTCCATAAAATTTCTATCGCGTTCATTTAGACGATGATCAATGTATTCAGTCTGTTTTTGAACTACTTCTTTTAATAGCTTTAATTCTTCATTCTGTTCATGATTGATTTTTTCTAGCTGATCAAACCGTTCGTTCCATGTTTTTACCATGTCTACCATATTTACAGATAACGTTTCATCCCTATTATCAGTGTTTTCTTCGTCAGAAACATTGATAACCATAGCTATTCCATTTTCTTCAAGATACTCATTTACTTCAATTTCATTTTTATTGTCGCTATAAAGTTTTTTAATAAGTTTAAGGACTTTTAAAGAATCATGATATACGTAGTATTTTCCTCTATTCCCCTGTTTCACTACAAGAAAATCTTCATGTCGTCTAATATAGCGTTTTAAAGTGTTTTCAGATACTTCAAATTTACTAACTAAATCACTTACAGCGAACCATTCTTGTACTTCTTCCATCAATCTCACCTTCTTTTTCTGTTCATCTATCAATTTACCATCTATCCATAGAATAAGAGAATATTTATATTTTTCAATTTCAAATAAAACATTCTATCTACCTATCTATTATCCACCTGTCTAAGTTGTATAGATGGTCAATATAAGGTGATATTTACACAAAAGCATAATGAGTTTTAACCAATTTTCCAGGTAGATATTTTAAGATGATCTCAATTAATAGTATCTTTCTATCTATCTGCTCACTATCTGTTTAATAATGATAATTCTCCATATATCACTATTGTACCTTTGTTTCTTATAATAATAAATGAAAAATACAATAAAACAAGATGAAAATAACATCCATCTATCCATCTATCGACCACTTAAGTAGCTTAAATATATTAGTCGATATGCATTTGGGATAGTTATGCTATTTAGTGTGAGTAATATTTAAAAAAATATTGGAATTCATGTGTTTTTCTTGTATCCATCTATCTACCGATCATCTAACTAAGTAGAAGAATCTTTTGGACTAAAGTTAATAAGTTTAACTTTAGTCCAACTTGAATAGAACTACTAATCTTACAATCAATATCAACCGATAATAAGATGAACTTAGGTTTAACTTATTATCGGTTGATACCATGGTGGATTATTAATAGTGTAGGTAATCTGCAAAGGGGATTTTTATAAGAGGTATTTTATTATATTTATTAGGTTTAATAACAATCTGTGTTTTAACTACTTCAAGTTCTTTTTATCTTTTGAGTATTTTAATATCAGTTTTGATAGATATTCACTATGAATCAAAACATCTCTTGTATTTTTAATATTAATAGGAAAGTACATGCCCATTTTTAAAATAAACACAATACAGAAATGTGTTAATCATAATTTTATGTAAATTAGAAGTTTAAACAACAGGAACTTTACTTAAGTATTTTAAGTTCTGCTTCAAATGAAACGCAAAAAAATCAGAGTGCGGTTGTAAATCTAAGGGATATGAAATCCCGGTATGTAGTTTTCTTTCCCACTTATAAAAGATGGTTATCCTAAAACTTACGTGGTGATGCTAACTTTCTTTGTTCTCAGAGGAAAAGGAAACAAAAACAAACAAGAATATGCGCTTTTGATCAATGATTTAGAGAAACAGTTTGTCAAAAAGAAAATGAAAAACTATGAAAAAGCAATCACAGTAGAAGCCAAACATAAACGCCAAACGCAACAAGAAATGAACGAATTACAACGTGATATGAAGTACCAAGTGAATGAGGAAAAAGCCGATACGGAATCAAAAATTGCGATGAAAAAGGATGCCATTCAGTCGAGTGATGAAAGCATTCAGCTCTATGAAGATGAACAAAAAAGTTTACAAGAAAAGCTCCAAAAGTTGAATGAAAAGCAACAAGATTTAGCCATGAAGTGAAAAAACACATGTCAACAGTAGGTCAACATGTGTTTTTTTGAGGTTCACAGTAGGTTCACATCATTAGTTTTTCATGTTCACAGTAGGTTCACATAGAGGAGTTTAGGTCAACAGCAGGTTCACACTTTAGAGGTTTTCGTGATATCACGGTTTTGCTAGGCTCTGCCTAGCCTATCACCCCGTGTGATAGCAAAAACCCCTTATGCTCTTCTCTCTTTTGTAGTGGGGAACCACAATTTACAGGAAAGGAACGAATGTTATGGATATTCTTTTACGAGATATTGATCCAACTGCCGTAAAAAAAATAGATGAGATTGCAAAAGTAAAAAAGATTTCTCGTCAAGAATTCTTAAAAGGTCAGGTTGAAACACTGGCTGTTTTTCAAGAACAAAAAGATCGTGAAGCAGAACTCGAAAATATCATCTATAAAAATATAAAGATGATGGAAAAATGTGCAGTTGCAATTGAAACAGTTAATGGATTCATTCAAGAAATGATGGGAGAGGATGAAGAATGATGAAGCAAAGACGTAAAATTTCATTTGATACTGAAACAGATCAGTATATTCAAAGTTACATGGAAGAAAATCACTTGCGCTTTCCGGCTGATGCCATTTCTCAAATATGTAAAGAGCATAAAGAGGCTCAGAAACGTGATGATGACTCAATACAAAGAATGGTGAAGTCTGTTACTCAAAATATGGATAGTCTTTTGGAAAGAGAACGTCGTCATATTATAAATGCATTGTGTTGTACAGAAAAAAGTATCCAAAGGTCAACCATGAAAAATTTTAAAGAAGTTGAGGATTATAGAATCGCAAAAAATGGTAAGTTGATGGCTGCCATTGTAGAGGGGTACAAAAAATGAAGCCGTCCTCTGTTATACCAGGAGTCGTGCTCAAAACAAAATTTATCACGTCTGATAAGAAAGCTTTTCAAGATTATGTAGATTATGTAGATCGTGAGGAAGCAAAAAAAGAACAGGGAGCAAATGAAAAACTGTTTACCCTTTATCAAGATTATATGGATAACCCTAATAAAACGTCTTCTTTATTTACTCAACAATCCAATCGATTGAATAAAGAAGAAAAAAAACAACTAAAAAAATTGTTTGAAACAGCACAAAAAAATAACAGCATCATGTGGCAAGATGTCATCACATTTCATAATCCGTGGCTCCAAGAAAATGGTTTATATGATGCTGATACTCATACAGTGGATGAGAAAAAGTTAATGGACATTACCCGTCAGTCCATGAAGGAAATGCTTAAAAGGGAAAGGTTAAATGAGTCGGCTGTTTGGTCGGCTGCCATTCACTACAACACTGGGAACAGTGCGACTTGCTTCTCTATAAATCGATGATTGTTTTGATGAAAAGAGATAGCCCTTGAATAAGGGTGAAACTATCAACCTGAAGGATGGAATGATACTAACATGTCTAGTAAAAACATCCTCGATAATACTCCTACGTGCGTTACATCGAATAGGATGTAGGGTGCGAAGCTAGGTGAAGTCGGGTGAAGGTAACCTAAGTCAATAATTAAAGATACGGTTACTGATAGCTCGGTCGGCTGAAAAGATACTCATGGTGAGAATGTACCGGTTGGTACTGACGAACAACTGAATGTACAGGTCTAAACGGTGATTGAGATGGAAACACTCAAACTGCATAAAAACGCAGGGCGGGATACCGAAAAGTAAGATTTGTTGCTATGAAATTCGCACGACGGACAACGGCGTCGTAAGGCCCGCAGGCCTAAAGGTTGCACCTAAAAGTATAAAGGATAGCTAAGGTTGATGGAACAAGGAAAGCCAAACACGTCATATAAAAGACTATTCTCTTGACGGTTCTTATAAGGAAGTTATAGCTCCGAAATAGATTTAGTTTGGTGAGAGTAAGGTCATGACCGATGAAACATCTGTAATGGGTGTGGAGGAACAGGCCTAAGTCTATTGTTCTTAAAGATTGAAAGTTTTTCTAAGTGAGTTGCAAGGGTCAGGTAAGATGTTGGGAATGTCACCAAGCCTAAAAAGGGAAGTGATCCAACGTGCAAACACGACTACGATATGCTGATTATTATAATCTTACAAGTACATTTGACGAACTATATGAAAGGAGTAAAACAGGAAAAAACTTTACTCGACTATACGACTTAATTACATCAAGAGAAAATATTCTCCTGGCATATAGAAACATCAAAAGGAACTCAGGGGCTAAAACTCCTGGAATAGATGGTAAAACGATATCGTATCTCAAAAATCTAAAAGATGAACAAATTGTGGGACTTGTGAGAAATAAGTTAATTAGCTATAAACCTGATAAAGTAAGGCGGAAGATGATACCAAAACCAAACGAAGAGTTCAGGCCCTTAGGTATACCAACCATTGAAGATAGATTAATTCAACAATGTTTCAAACAGATTTTAGAGCCTATCACAGAAGCACGCTTCTATAATCATAGCTACGGTTTCCGACCAATGAGAAGTACTCACCATGCTCTTGCAAGAGTACAATATTTGATTAATAAAGGAAAATTACATTATGTCGTAGACATTGATATTAAAGGATTCTTTGATAATATCAATCACACTAAGCTAATGAAACAGCTATGGAATATTGGTATCCGTGATAGGAAAGTGCTCGCTATTATAAGTAAAATGCTCAAGGCGGAAATCCAAAGGGAAGGTACCTCTACAAAAGGAGTGCCTCAAGGTGGTATATTATCTCCACTCCTTTCCAATGTCGTCTTAAATGATCTTGATCAATGGATCGCAAGGCAGTGGGAAAAGTTTGAGCCTGACTTTAACTATCATAATATTTGTAATCGGAATGCTGCACTGAAAAGGACTAACCTAAAAGAAGGATATATCGTCAGATATGCCGACGATTTTAAAATTCTCTGTCGAGATTATCAAACGGCAGTTAAATGGTTTCATGCAGTTAGACTTTATTTAAAGGACAGACTCAAACTTGAGATCTCTGAGGAGAAATCCCAAATTACTAACCTACGAAAGAGAAGGTCAGAATTTCTTGGATTTACGATAAAGGCTGAAAGAAAAGGAAAAAACGGCAGAAGAGTGGCACAAACAGGTATATCTGAAAAGAAGAAAAAGCAAATTAAACAACAGGCTAAAACAATCATAAAAGCAATTCAAAAAGAGCCAACAACACAGAATGCACTTAAGTGGAACGGGTTTATACTTGGAATCCATAACTACTTCAAAAAGGCCACTCTCGTTAATCTAGATTTTAATAGAATATACTATGACATCTCCCGCACTATGTATAACCGACTCAGGCAGAAAGCATATTACGGCAAACCTATTAATACAACATACTCTTTCAGGAAGTTCTATCAGTCTAATCACAAAACATTCAGAGTGGCAAAAACGTGGCTCTATCCAATGACAGATGTACAAACACGAAACAACCTTTGTTTCAAACAAGATACTACGCCATATACACCACGAGGAAGAATGGAAATTTACAAACGTCTCTCTAAGAGTGTAGCTATAGAAATTAACAAACTTATGAAGTCATATATTCCTGACAGAAATGTTGAATATCTTGATAACCGTATCTCACGATACAGCATGAAAAGTGGTAAATGTGAAGTTACAGGTATATTCTTACCGGCAGAAGATGTTCATTGCCATCACTATAGGCCAAGACACCTTGGAGGGGGAGATGAATTCGATAATCTTCGAATAGTCCATAGGGATATACACCGTCTTATACATTCTAAAAACAAACAAATCATAAATAATCTCACAACCCCAATACAGATTGATGAGAAACTCATCAAGAAAATTAATCAGTACCGTAAGGTGTGTAACTTAGAAAAACTTCAATAAGAAACAATAGATGGAGCGCCGTGTGCGATGAAAGTTGCATGCACGGTGCGAGGTGGGGGAAAAACCAGAGATAACCTCAAAAGTTTACCTATCACTATTTCATATTCATATTGCAACAGTAGAACCACAACCTACTCGTGAGCGAGGAAAAAGGAAACCTAAAACATTGGATGCAATGAAATCAACAGTCGTGAATCAAATTTTAAATCGAGGTGAGCAGCAGCAGAAAATAAATGACTTAATTCGAAAGGAGATGGTCGGCAAAAAGAAACAGGATTCTTCGTTAAGGTGGAAGAATCGTGATATTCAACCACTGTTTCTCCAAATTTATAATCATCTTCCAGAAGATAAAAGGCAGTGGCAATATAGCTATCGAACATTAAAGCCAATGAAGCCATTTATTGATGTGTTGAGTCACAAATACATTGAAAAGTATCATAACCATGAGTATCAACAATTACTTAAAAAGTTAGATAAAGAAGTAGAGGAATTAAAGAAAGCATATGGAGAAGGAAAGGTTGATGAGAAACGATATAAGAATTATAAGCAAACAAAAATAGATGATCTTTATAAGCGAATGGGCAATGCCTTTTTAAAAGAAATGAAAGATTATGATAAGCAGCAGCAACAGATTAAAAGAATGATAGAAAGTAAGAAACAATCAAAACGTCCTGCAAGTTTTAACCAAAAGGTCTCTATGCATTTTGCATTAAAAAAGATGGAGCGAGCGTTTAAATCAGAATATGAAAGTTGGAAAAACCAACAGCATTATGAACGATTACAAAAAGAAATTGAACATAATCGTCAGGAAGAGAGGAGTTATTAAATGAATAAACAACGTATGAAATTATCACTGGATGAGGAAACAAAACAATATATTCAAGCGTATATGGAAGAAAACAATATCGGATTTACGGGTGAAGCTATTGCTCAGATCTGTATGGAGCATAAAAAAACTAAAAGTAATGAATGGTCATTACAATATATTTCGGAGGTGGTCAGCAATAACTTACATCAGGTTTTAAAAGATGAATTAACAAAGATTCGTCTTGGGGCAAATAGTGCTGATAAAAATACACAAATTTTAATTGAATATATGAACGGTCTTTTCTTCCATCACGGTTTTGATGGATTAATGACAACCGATTTACAAGAGTTAGATAGCACAAAGGTGGCGAAGGAAGCTGTTGAGAAGCGTATTGCAAATCAGCGTCAAAAACGGATTGATTGGGAAGAGTCCAAAGGGAAACAACCATCTCATTGATGGATTTATATAAAGATAGTTTGAAAAATGTAGAGGAGGAACGAAATATGTTTTTTAACAAAGATTTAGTGTTAGCTTCGATTAAAGCTGTAGGAGAGGATCATGCCATTGTCCAGTATCAAGACAAAAAGGTAGAGGTGAATTTAAGTCCAGAAGAAGCTAAGGAGTTTCATCAATATGTCGTACATCAAGAGAATATGTTGGTGCCAATGAATATTAAAACACAGAAGCTTTTTGTGGATTTAGAGGAACCGTGGTATGAACAGGAATTAGAAGAATTAAAGGGGATCTCCTATCAAGTAGAGGAGGATTACAATGAGTAAAACGTATGCAAAGAAATCCGTCGAAGATAAGCGTAAAGAGGTTGAAGAGTTAACGAAAGGTATGGAAGAGAAAGTAGAGCAGCATTTTCATTCCGTCAAAGATTTAAAACACTATTTATCTTTTATGGGTAAGTTTTATCAATACTCGATGTCGAACACGGCTCTCATTCAAAAACAGTTTAGGGGTGCTCAAGCTGTTGGTTCATTTAAGTTTTGGAAAGATAAAGGGTTCTCCGTCAATAAAGGAGAGAAAGGAATTAAGATTCTTGTGCCAAACAAAACAGTCCCAAAATTCAAGGATGAAAAAGGGAAATGGAAGTCGATTAATAAAGCCACTTCTCAAGAAAAAAAGCTGATTCAAGAGGGGGAAAAAGAAGTCACTCAAGGCCGACTGTATTTTTCAGTCGGCCATACTTTCGATATTAGTCAGACGAATGCGAAAGCAAGTGATTTACCTAAGATCTTTCCGAATCGTTGGTTAGAAGGCAATGTGGAGGATTACAAGGCGCTTTATAAAGGGATGGAAGCCATTGCTGAAAAGAATGGTATTTCCATCATTGCTCCTAAAGAAGAACTGGGCAGCGCAAAAGGTGCCTGCTATCCGTTAACAAAGGAAGTTGCATTGAATCCTCGTAACTCCGAACGTCAAAATGTAAAGACGCTCCTTCATGAAATCACAGTGCGTCCATAAGGATGTGTTTGGGATTGCTGTCCTAGCAAACAGCTGATGTGGTCATAACATCATAAGGTCAGAGGCTTATTGATATTCCTAAAATATCAAGACACTCGTGTTGGGAAACCAACAAGGGGACAATAGCATGCCTATAAAGCCACAAGTTACTGGCGTGTTACAGTACGACTGGATGGCAAGATCAAAGTAATAGACAAGGATGAAAGCTACACTGCTTGAACGATAGCCAGAGGAGTTATATCGTGGACCATAGCAAACAACACGTGAAATGCTATGCAAGTGGGAATTTCAACGGATGGGTGATACGTTGAAATATGACCTCCCACTGACCAACATCAATAAGATGATAAATGGCGAAAGTCGCATCCGATACTATTACAAGCTTCCCTGCATAATCTAAATGGAGATTGTCTAAGTCAATAAGCCCTCACGGGCTATGTTCATTGGGAACTGAAAAATTGATATGACAACGGAGTCTTCGTACTAGTCTGAGATAGGGAAAGCCTATCACGCTAACATCAGATAACGTATGTTAGGTCATAGCTGTGAAGCTAGGATGGCGAAGGAAGACAGTTAACTGAATCCAATATTATAAGAAGAAGGAGCGAGAGGCTCTATGAGAAATCCTCAAGTGGTATTGGACAATCTAACAAACAAGTCCAATGATGAAACCTACAAGTATCAAAGAGTTTATAGAAACTTATACAATCCTGAATTTTACCTTATGGCATATGATGATATTTATCCTAACCCTGGTAACATGACTAAAGGGTCTGATAATAAAACAATCGATGGCATGAGTATGAAGAGAATCACTAATATTATTGATTCTCTAAGAGATGAAAAGTATCAACCGACTCCAGTAAGAAGAACCTATATTGAAAAAAAACGTGGTAATGGCAAAAGACCACTTGGTATTCCATCATTTGATGACAAACTGTTACAAACTGTTGTCAAATATATTCTGGAAAGTATTTATGAAAGTTCGTTCAGTAACAAATCTCATGGATATCGACCAAACAAAAGCTGTCACACGGCTATTAAGCAAATCGCCGACACATTTAATGGAGTAAAGTGGTTTATAGAAGGAGATATAAAGGGCTTCTTTGATAACATAGATCACTCTATTTTAATTGACTTACTTCGTAAAAGAATCAAAGATGAGAAGTTCCTAAGGCTTATTCGGAAATTTCTTAAGGCAGGATATGTAGATGATTGGAAATATCACAATTCCTATAGTGGTGTACCTCAAGGGGGTATTATCAGTCCTATCTTATCTAATATTTACCTTAACGAACTAGATAAATTCATCGAAGATTTCCAACATAAATTCAATAAAGGTAAAAATAAGGCGCAAAACCTTGACTATACAAAACTGCATCAAAAAAGCATGCGTCTTAAAAAGAAATTAAAGGACAAAGTCGCTAAAGGAACTCTCAAAGAAGGCGAACGTGATGAAATTATTGGTTCCATCAAAGAAGCTAATAGTAGAAAAATAAAATTACCTTCGAAAGATCCGATGGATCAAAACTACAGAAGACTGAAATACGTCAGGTATGCGGACGATTGGCTAATTGGCATTATTGGCAGCAAGGAAGATGCGGTCAGAATCAAAGAAGAGCTAACTGAGTTTATCAGGAACAAATTGAAACTCGAACTTTCACAAGAAAAGACACTTATCACAAACAGTAGGAAGTTTGCTAGATTTCTAGGCTATGACATTTCCATCAGCAGAAATCAACAACCAAAACCGACTTCAAGACCTGCAGGGGAACAAAAGAAGGTTCTTTCACGTTCTCACTCTGGAACAGTCTCCATTTACATGCCAAAAGAGGCTTGGGTTAGTAAACTTATAGAATACAGGGTTATAAAAATGAAGGGACCTAACTGGAAACCAATGCATCGTAGGGTACTGGTCAATAACGATGATTTGGAGATTCTCACTCGTTATAACGCTGAAATTAGGGGCATGTACAACTATTATAGGCTAGCTCTAAATGTAAGTGGACTTAATAAGTTTAAATATTTTATGGAATACAGTTTATACAAAACCTTTGCCAATAAATATAAAACAACCATACGTAAAATAAAAAATAAATACTGCATTAACGGAGTCTTTGCGGTTAGGTACAAAACGAAGAGAGATCATAGAACTCAATACTTGTATAATGATGGATTTAAACGAAATAATTCCATAAAGATAGACCATATTAACACAGACCTGCCTATCAGTAAATTTGATTTTGGTAGAACTAGCCTTATTTCAAGGTTAAAGGCAGAGCGATGTGAATGGTGTCATAAAGAAAACGTTGAATTAGAAATTCATCATGTGAAAAAATTGAAGGACTTAAAAGGTAAAAAGCTATGGGAAAAATCAATGATAGCCAGAAACCGCAAGACAATAGCACTTTGTGCTTTAGGAAAAGGGAATGACTGTCATCGCAAACTCCATGCTGGACTGTTAGATTGAAGTAAGTTAATGGCGAGCCGTATACATGGAGACGTGTACGTACGGTTCTGGGGGGGATGCTTGGGAACCTACCATAGTGATATGGCAAGGCACTGGGTATCTACCCTACCATGCCAAGCTTCATACGGAGGAGTCACGGGCAAACTATACTAATGCAGAAAGAGAGTTTCAGGCGGAAATGACAGCCTATACGGTTTCGTCTTATTTTGGTATTGATACGAGTGAGTATTCTCTAGGATACCTGTCATACTGGACGAAAGGAAAGACCTTTGAAGATAAAACCAAACTTTTAAAGGAAGTACAGGAAACGTCAGTTGGATTTATTGAAACAATCGAAGATACCTTAGTGAAAGAACGGGAAAAAAATCAGTCGCCGGAAAAAAACAATGAAAAACAGCAGCAAGCAGATCCTCTTTCTCCTCAAAATGTGCAGGGGAAAATGAAAGAAGGCTATGAGGACTATAAGCAAAAACAGCAAAAGGAATCCGTGCAAGATGTAGACAGTATTTTAGATCGTGTCACGGCTGAAGAAAAATATTATTCAACCAAAACACAAGCGATCAAAAATGGATGGATGACAAAGGAGGAAGTCGTGAAACTTGAGCATCAGATCGACTCGAACATCACTAAAAATGAGAAGGGGATCATCAATGGTCAAGTTCAAGAGAAATCTC
>JARUXA010000438.1 GCA_030433805.1 Sphingomonas sp. PsM26
AGCTTGATGCTCGAACAGGACAAGCAGGCGAAATCCACCACGGTCGGGCCGCCTGTAATTCAGACTCCGGAAAGCAGGATCGTGCCATGAGCGAAACAGGATAGACGACGGACATGGGACGACCGACCACGACACGCATGAAATGGACTATATCGATGACGGCCCTGACGATGGCGCTGACGCGATGTGTCAGCATCAATGCGCCGGACAAGCCCATCG
>JARUXA010000439.1 GCA_030433805.1 Sphingomonas sp. PsM26
TTGCCGCCCGCAGCGGGTGGCGGGCGGTCTGGACGATCAGCGTTGCCGGCGGCGTAGCGGCGGCGATTACCTGGCTTTCCATCACCGTGACGGGCCGGGCATGAGCAAGGGGTTCCGACAATCGCAGGGGTTCCTGCATACATGGTCCGGGCTGTTGCTCGGGTGGATCCTGTTTCTCGTCTTCGTGGCAGGTACGATCGCCTTCTACCGGGAAGGAC
>JARUXA010000440.1 GCA_030433805.1 Sphingomonas sp. PsM26
TTTCATTGGTATGACGATAGCAATAAGCATAGTACTCTATTTTCGAAGAGTGCGTAATAGACGACTTTAGTATCTTATATAATTAAAATCGACCAATGAAAGGATGAACATATGAGACTATATTGTGAACCAGAAAAACATGCATATGATCAACTTATTGATTATGTAACAGAAAGATCGGATTATTTTATTGTTAAAGTTATCGATCCAAATCTAGC
>JARUXA010000441.1 GCA_030433805.1 Sphingomonas sp. PsM26
GTTCCAAATTGGTTCTTCGGCTATAATCGTATCCCAAAAGTATTGAACGAACTCGTAGAATGATCGCTTGTACAATTCCGCCCTAACTTGATTTATCGGTGGTAGCTGCATTAACTAGGTTTTTGAGCGTGTTAGTGTCTAATTTGCTCATATCGTATTGCGCTGTATGGTTTAACTCCCCTTTAAGATTGATATTATCCGTTGGCTTACCAAATGCG
>JARUXA010000442.1 GCA_030433805.1 Sphingomonas sp. PsM26
CGGATTGTGACGGTGGAGTTGGGCTCGGCCATAAGCCACGAGGCTCTTGCAAGTTTCGCGTGGCTTGCCAGCCGCGTTATCCCGCGCGGTGCCGGGGCCGTCGCATCGCACGGCGTCGTGGCGCTGGTTTCTGCGGTTTGCCATGCGCCGCGCGAAATGCACTTCGACCGCGCGCTCGTCGCTTTGCGCGATGCGGCGGCGGCCGTCCTCGCTGTGGA
>JARUXA010000443.1 GCA_030433805.1 Sphingomonas sp. PsM26
ATATACTAAATGTTCATTAATCAAACCAACGGGCGTTTAATTAAATTTAGGACATTAAAGTAATATACGAATAACGCTCAGAAAAAATCTGAGCGTTATTCATTACCATTCATATTGCTAATTCACTATTAAAATAGATGCTAATTATGTTTTCATTTGCATCTATTTTAGCATTTTTTCCGTATCAACCGAACCCGTTACTCTTTTTAGTTTGCTC
>JARUXA010000444.1 GCA_030433805.1 Sphingomonas sp. PsM26
GCTTTAAAATTATACGTCTCCCAAGCGGGCATTCCATTTGCAGGGGCATAATTTAAGTTGTCTTCACCACTTGTAGAATAATCACTTAAGTGTTTTTTCCCGTTAAACAGCATATAAGCTTCAAAATTCGCCCATTTAGGCGTATAATTAATGCCTAATTTTCCAAAATAAGGAGGGATATGATCTAAAGGTCTTTTGTTTTCATCGGTAGTAACTC
>JARUXA010000445.1 GCA_030433805.1 Sphingomonas sp. PsM26
AGGATGGGGATACGGTCCATGTCGCTCAGCCCTTCGCGACGGCCTTGCGGACGACGGTTCGTCCGGTGCGCTGGAATGCCAGCGCCAAGGCATCGGCGAGCGTCGCCTTCGACACGACGTCGAGTTCGACGCCCAGATGCACCATTGTCTGCGCGATCTGAGGCCGGATGCCGGACACGATGCAATCGGCACCCATGAGGCGCGCGGCCGCGATCG
>JARUXA010000446.1 GCA_030433805.1 Sphingomonas sp. PsM26
CGCTATTATTCCACCTACCCTTGTTGTATTGTTTATTTGTTTCTTAATTGCTTTGCAACCCGATTACGGCGGGATTTTACTTATTTTAGGGACAGTTGGAGCTATTGTTTTATGTTCAGGTATTTCCGTAAAATCAATGCTAAAGATTGCCTTACTAGGAATAGTAGGGATCATTATTATGTTAGTTGTTTTATTAATAACGGGACATATTGATAC
>JARUXA010000447.1 GCA_030433805.1 Sphingomonas sp. PsM26
GGTGCCGGCCTTGACCGCGTCGGAGACGTTGTCGCGTCCGCGCCTGGTGGTAATCGGGTAACGAACGTCGCTCGAAACGTCCTCGCCCGAATCACTGAAATCTCCGTCCGCGTTCCAGTCGACTTTCGCGGTGACGCTGAGGTAGCTGGTAAGTGCCATCAGGCCACCAGCCCCGCATGCCCGGCACGCTTGAGCGCCCGGTCGATGGTGTAGACC
>JARUXA010000044.1 GCA_030433805.1 Sphingomonas sp. PsM26
ATAATACTGACTATTTAGAAAAGTCAATTATTTTTTTATTTAGTCCAACACAACCTTTGACTACAATATAAATAATAGATACCGTATTTATAAATAAAATACATTATCTACTACTCTGATATGAATAATAAAACCAACTTACTTTTCAGTCTCTATACATTGAATTGTTAAATCATTATTTATATAACTCCTTAGACATTTCTCCCAAACAAATGAACAGATATCTTTTAATACATAATAATTAATTTTTAAACTTTAAATTATATATCCATTCGAGAAAGAAGTAAATTTATTCCTCTGTGTCGAATATATTTTACATGTTTCTTTTTCACTTAGTTCTTGCGAAAGTTACAGAAAGTTCAATAAA
Organism: Sphingomonas sp. PsM26; assembly: GCA_030433805.1. GTDB lineage: Bacteria > Pseudomonadota > Alphaproteobacteria > Sphingomonadales > Sphingomonadaceae > Sphingomonas. The sequence continues at coordinate 368 of JARUXA010000044.1, forward strand.
CCCTATGGAAAAAATGAAAGGAGGGTGTATAGAATGAAAACAAGTAATGAATTCATTGTATTTTAACTAACTGTTGTGATTTGAGTTAGATATTCGTAAACAGTTTCTGGTATGGATACTCCATTTTGAATACTTTCCTCTTCTCTTAATTGCTCCGGCTCACCTGGAACCATAACACGGTTGAATCCTTCTACAGGCTGAATCTTATGAATCTCATGGATCATATCATCTATACTCTCTAAAAACGTAGTTTGATCTGTAAACATAGCTGGATTAATCACACAATAAAAGTGTCCCAGCTTTCTCATTTTATTATAGTCACCATACATTGGGTTAATATGTGGACCGAAGGCTGAGCCAGTCATTATGCCCGATAGAATATCAACAACCATTGCTAGACCATATCCTTTTGGTCCTCCAAACGGAAGAAGAGATACTACATCATTAGGATTACTAGAGGGGTTACCATTTTTATCTACGCCCCAGTCTTTCGGAATCTCTTTTCCTTTCTCGCGTGCATGCAAAATTTTCCCTAAAGCTGCATTACTTGTAGCCATATCTAAAATTATAGGCTTATTTTTCTTTGCTGGAAAACCATAGGCAATTGGATTAGTACCAAAAAAAGGTTCTGCACCACCAAAGGGGACAACCAATTTATCAGTATGGGTCATGGCCATACCAATAAGGTTTGTTTGTGCAGCTTGATTAACAAAATAGGATAACGCACCACAATGGCTACTGTTAATTACACCAACCATTCCAACTCCATTTTTTTGGGCCAACATAATTGCATGATCCATTGCGTGCTTAGAGACAACATGTCCAAATCCATCATCCCCATTAAAAATAGCAGTTACCGGACCTGACTCTTTAATAGAAAAATTAGGATTAACATTTATGCCACCTTCCTTTACACGTTTTACATAATGTTCAGTACGTAGGACTCCATGCGAACTTACCCCACGAGAATCCGCGTGAACTAGAACATTTGCCACAATATCTGCGTGATCCGCAGGTACTCCAGCTTCTTGTAATTTATTTGAGCAAAGTTCTTTTAATTTTTTATATTCCACAACGATATCTGTCATATTTTTTTCTCTCCTTTTATCACATTAGATTAGTTTATTCTTAAAAGATAATTTGATATAAATGCTTTTCTAGTAAGATACAAAACTATAGTTGAAAGAAAATTTAGTTATATCGCCATGCAACCCACCCCCCATCACCAGAAAGGGTATGCCCTGTTACAAAATTGGATAAGTTTGAGGCAAGATATAATTTCGTCAGGCTTTGCTAGTTTTCCCATTGGCCTTCTTCGCATAACATCTTCATAAAAACCTTTGGCATCTAAGGTATATATTGTTAGTAGAGCCTGCACAACAGTTGGAGCAATAGCATTTATTTAAATACTATGATAAAACCATTTTTCTTATAAATATATTGAAAATAACCTCAAGAAATATAAAATTTCATCTCCTGCTTTTAGCCAAATACATTTATCCTTGAGATATCCGGTGATAACTCCTTCAGTAGGTTCTGTAAGAATAATATCTCCTGAACATAGAGTCATGCGCTGTAATAGTAATTTATAAAAGTAAACCTCCTATATAAGCAATCAATGGAATTGTCATTAATGAAAAAATAGTAGAGAAAATCGTCGTCATTACCGCAGTTTTGTCATCCCCATCATATTTTGTAAATAAGACAGTGGCGAGCATAAACGTAGGCATCGATAATTGAATTAACACTACCAACTTAACATCCGTTGTAATGGACATAGTGTGTAAAACTGCTACCATAAGAGTTGGAATAACCAATAATTTCATTAATAAGGAAATACTGATAAAACGTATAGATATTTTCTTATTTTCTATAAAAAATGGGGGTATTAACAAACCCACGTAAAGCATAGCTAATGGCGCTGCTAAATTAGATAATATATCTACTAAACTTTTGATTACTAAAGGTGGTTTATAACCAGTAATTGCTACTAATACCCCAATCATAATTGCTATTACAGGGATATTAATACTAGCTTTGAAATTTCTAAAAGAGAATTTTCGCTCTGTTTTTAATAATATCGTAACAAGTGTAAAAACAATCACATCAAGACCGGCATCATATATAGCGGCCAATAAACCTCCATTTGATCCAAATAAGGTTGTGCAAACAGGTATGCCAATAAATCCTGTGTTTCCTAATCCTGCTAGGATCGCTATTTTTTTTGCAACTATTGTACGAAAACCAAAAATAATAGCACTTAACCATCCTAATCCTATTCCTACAGCATTGAATGTAATTGAAAGTAAAAAAATAACGAACATTTTTGAAAGTAATTGATCATTGATATGCGTGTTAAAAACTCCATTTAATATAATAGATGGAACCGAGATATTCATAATTATGGTTACTAATAATTGTTTTGATTCATCAGTAATTTTATAGTTTCCGGCAATAAGCATTCCAATTAAAATAATAATTGCCATAATCGTTACAGAAGATAAAATGATTGTTATCTCCATAGTATGCTTCCCCCAAATCTCAAATGAAATTAACAATTGTTTTATATTGCTACTAAGAAGAATCATAAAATGAGCAAGGAGGAAGCCTTTTTATTTAGTTTCCTAAAATTATCAAAAAAACTTAATTAGTTAAATATTTTAACCCAACCTTCTAGTTTTTTTATCCTTCTAAAAAAGTTTTTTAGATATGTTCCATGTTTTATATTTCGATTTATCTATTAGGCTAATCGATTTTTAAGCTCAACATGATCATTAATTCGATTGGCAATTGCATTGCCAATTTGAATTGAAGCTGTAGCTGCAGGGGAAGGAGCATTACATACATGTAGAGAGCGTTTTCCTGCAAAAATAGCAAAGTCATCTACCATATTCCCGTCATGCATAAGCGCCTGTGCTCGGACTCCTGCATGAGTAGGAATAATATCTTTCTCCGTTAATTCAGGAATCAGACGTTGTAAACTTTGTAAAAATGCTTGCTTACTAAAAGAGCGAATATATTCTTTCATGCCTTCTTTCATATTCGGCATTGCCATCTTCCAGAAACCAGGATAGGTTAATACCTCTAAAAGATCTTTTACGTTTATATCTCTTTTGGTATATCCTTCACGCTTAAAAGCCAATACTGCATTTGGTCCTGCATGAACTTCTCCATTGATCATGCGGGTAAAATGTACTCCTAGGAACGGAAAATCTGGATTTGGGACCGGATAAATCAAGTGTTTTACCAGATGACGCTTTTCCGGTACCAACTCGTAATATTCACCACGGAAAGGTACAATTTTCATGCGGGTATTCATACCCGTCATTTTCGCTATACGGTCACTGTGCAAACCTGCACAGTTAACAAGAAACCTAGCTTTTATTGTACCAGTGTTCGTCTCAATGGTGACACGGTCCGTTTCTTCAGCAATGTTTTCCACTTTTGTCCCAAGACGAATATCTCCACCCCCTTCTTGAATGATACGGGCAAATGTATAAGATACTCCTTTATAATCTGCGATACCACAGCTCGACACACGAATTGCCCCTAATCCCCTTACATGAGGTTCAATCTCATTCAATTCCTCAGGACCAATTTTCGTAACATACAACTCATTTTGCAGACCACGCTCATAGAGTTTATCCATTAAAGGCAATTCTTCTGGTTCAGTAGCAACAATAACTTTTCCGCATACATCATATTTAATTCCATGTTCTTCACAAAATTGGACCATACCTGCATTACCCTCACGTGCAAATCGTGCCTTATAACTGCCTGGTTTATAATAAATGCCGGAATGGATAACTCCACTATTATGCCCTGTTTGATGATGAGCCAAATTTCTCTCTTTTTCAATCATAACAATTTTTGCACCCGGATACTGTTTAGTGAGTGCCATGCCTGTAGATAATCCAACAATTCCGCCACCTACAATTGCAAAATCGTACACACAATCCCTCCTTTATATTAAATTAATGTGAATATCTTGCTATCTTTATATAAAATACACACTTTAATCATAATATTTAACCTTGTTTTAATGAATGGTATAGAGCCAAAGTCCCTAAGGGACTTTCCTTTGTCTATTTACTTATTTTATTTCAATTCCCATTGAGATATATTTATCCTCTAAGTATTCATCCAACCCTTGGTGTCCACCTTCCCGTCCTACACCACTTTCTTTCATACCTCCAAAAGGAGCTTGAGCTACAGTAGGAATGGAATCATTCATGCCAATGATTCCAAACTCTAAAGCTTCGGAAACTCGTACAGAACGACTAATATTTTGTGTGTAAAAATAGGCTGCTAACCCATACTCGGAATGATTGGCACGTTGAATAACTTCTTCCTCTGTATCAAATGGGATAATTGGCGCTACTGGTCCAAAAGTTTCTTCATTTGTAATAAGCATATCTGTATTTACTTCGGCTAATACAGTAGGTTCATAGAACAACCCACCTGCTAGTTCGCCTTCTACCCTTTTTCCACCACAAAGGATATGTGCTCCTTTAGTTAAGGCATCATTTACATGTTCCTCTACCTTCTCTAAACTATCATGACTGACAAGGGGTCCTACTTGAACATTTGGATTTATACTATTACCAATTTTAAGAGCTTTTACCTTTTTTACGAAAATTTCAGAGAATTTTTCGATAACTGAACGTTGGACATAGATTCGATTTGCGGAAACGCAAGTTTGTCCTGTGTTTCTAAATTTACTTGCAACAGCACCGATAGCGGCTGCTTCTAGATCAGCATCTTCAAAGACAATAAAAGGGGCATGTCCACCAAGTTCTAACGATAATCGTTTTAACTGAGAAGCAGACTTTGTAACCAATAACTTTCCTACTTCTGTGGATCCAGTAAATGATATCTTTCTAACAACTGGATTTTCAAAAATTTCATCAGAGATAGGTCCAGACTTGCCTGTTACTACATTCACTACTCCACGTGGAACTCCCGCCATTTCGACTAATTTCCCAAATGCTATTGCACTAATTGGAGATTGTTTAGCTGGCTTTACAATACCTGTACATCCAGCTGCCATAGCAGGACCAATTTTTCGTGTCATCATAGCTAGTGGAAAATTCCAAGGAGTAATGGCTGCAACTACCCCGATAGGCTGACGAATTACCATTAATCTTTTATTAGATGCAGAAGCAGGAATGGTTTCACCATAAATTCGACGGCCTTCTTCAGCAAACCATTCCAAATAACTAGCGGCAAATATCACTTCGGCTTGTGATTCTGTAAAAGGTTTCCCCATTTCTAAACTCATAATTTTTGCTAATTGATCTTTATATTCGTGCATAAGATCTCTTAACTTAAGTAGATATTTAGCACGTTCATTAGCCGTTAAAGTTGACCAAGATTTGAACGCTTGTTCTGCAGCTTCAATAGCCTGTTGCGTCTCATAACGTCCGCCATTAGGAACATGTGCTATCACTTGACCTGTTGACGGATTAATAACTGAAAATGTATTTCTTTCTCTTGCATCTGTCCATTCGCCATTTACATACATTTTTAGTTCGTTTAAATTAACTAAAGATTTAATTTCACTTTTTATCATTATGAATTCCCCTTTATATAGATTAGTCAAGTAAAATTTTTTATAGTTTATAACCCCAACAGTTATCTATTATTTGCTTCTAAAAATAGTCCTATGAAGTTTAGAAAAAAACTTTATAGTCAGCCTGCGACTTTATTTCCTTTGTCAATGTCTGTTTTTTGGATTAATATCCTCTCATTCTTAATAAGGAATGTATAAGATAACGATGCAATGCAACAAAACACTACTGGTATGATGAGTGCAATTGTAAAGTTATGAAACTTAGCTATTAAAATTCCTGTTGCTACAGGCGCAATCCATCCAGCTAGATTACCTACAAAATTTTGCAGACCAGCAAGCTTTCCTTCGGCGCCTTTGGGTGCGACATCAGAAACCGTCGCCCATAGAATACCTGCTGCCAAGCCCTCACCACCTATAGCAAGAGAAATGAACATGAGGGAAGCCGTGGCACTTTCTGTATAGATAGTTGGAAGAATAGCTAATGGAAACAGCATACCGATGGCTAAAATCGTCTTCCTTGCTTTAATAGAATTCCAGCCTCTTTTAATTAAATAATCTGATAATAATCCTCCTAATATATTTCCAAGAAAAGACATAATCCAAGGAAGCATTGTAAAAAAACCAGCTTTTAAAAGAGTCATTCCCCTTTCAACAACAAGATAGGTTGGTAACCATGTCATCATTAAGTAAATAAGGTAGTTATGTGCAAATAGTCCATACAACAATGACCATACACTTCTATATTTTAAAAATTTAAAAGGAGAAATGTTTACTGCTGGTACATTTTTTGTATCAGATTGTCCATCCTCAATGTATTCTACTTCCACTTTATTAGTTATCCTACTTTGACTGGGACGATTTTTGAAAAAGAACAACCAGAAGGCAAGCCACACAAAACCTAAAAATCCAATTATTATAAAAGAAGCTTGCCATCCCCATTTTTCTATAATCCAAGCTAATATAGGTGTTGTCATTCCAATTCCAATAGCAGTCCCAGAATTAAATATTCCATTAGCTACTCCTCGTTCATGGGAGGGTAACCAATCTGATATGACTCGTGTATTTGTTGGGAAAGCTGGTGCTTCTCCTATCCCCATTAAAACGCGAACTCCTATAAGTGCACCAAGGGAGCGACTAAATCCCGTGAACACTGTACATAAAGACCACCATACAATAGCGATGGAATACGTTAATCGGGCTCCTAATTTATCAACAATAACTCCAATCGGAATTTGCATCAATGCATAAGACCAAAAGAATGCAGATCCTAATATTCCAAACTCAACAGTTGAAAGCGAAAGGTCTTTCATCATAGAGGGACCTGCAACCCCAAGGATAGCCCGATCCATATAATTGATTGTTGTTGCAACAAAAAGGAGTGTAACTACAATCCATCTTCCATTTGTTTTCTTCATACATTCACCTCATTTTTAATATTTACAATTAAAAGAAATTCGCAGATAAAAAGCATTTTGAAAATTCACATGGAACCAATTATTAATAATGGCAATTACAGATTTAAATGTTCCGTGAATAAATTCTTTTTTAATAGTTAAAACAGTAAATATAAGGTAATTAAAGGTACAAATGTTAAAATATAATCAATTTTAAGCGCTTTCATTAATCTGTTAAAGGTGTCCACTTGATAGGATACTTTAATTTTCTTTAGATATTATTAGAAGAACTATTGATTAAGTTTCTTATTTTTACAATGCCCTCCTACTATTTCATCTTGTTATGACTAGCAATCTCCTAAATCACCTTTGTAAGCCTTTTCAATAATCAATTTAATATCAGAAGAATTTGTAAGCCTAGGATTGACGAATACATTTCCACTTCGCATTGAATCCTCTACCAATTTTGGTAAAAATTCTATAGACACTCCTAGCTCTTTAATATTAAGAGGAATTTTCATTGCTTGATTCATTTCGATAACAGCTTCAATTGCTTTTTCAGCAGCCTCAATCGTTGACAATCCACTAACACTCTTTCCTAAAGCGATAGCGATATCTTTGTACTGATCAGTACACGCTCTTAGGTTAAATTTCATAACAAATGGTAAAAGTACTGCGTTAGCAATTCCATGGGGAATATTAAAGACTCCACCAAAGGTGTGAGATATAGCATGCACATTCCCCAGGCGCGATTGAGAAAACGCTACGCCAGCGAGCATAGAAGCTACAAGCATTTGTTCTCTACTTTCTATATCTGTTCCTACAAAGTATGTTTTTGTTAAGTTCTTGCCAATCATTTTAATAGCTTGCATAGCAAACGCCTGGCTAACAGGGCTAGCTGCTTTAGATGTATAAGACTCGATTGCATGAGTTAAAGCATCCATTCCTGTTGCTGCTGTAATTTCTTGAGGTAGTCTTACAGTAAGCGACGGATCGAGTATAGCTAGATTTGGAAACAATTTGGAACTAAGCACTCCTAATTTAAAAGATGTTTCTTTATTTGTTACAACTGTCGAATTTGTTGTTTCACTTCCTGTTCCTGCCGTAGTTGGAATTACAATGATTGGAATTGGAGTATTTTTAATTCTTCCTACTCCCTCATAATCCAATATATGACCAGCATTCGTTGCCATTGTTGCTATGCCCTTTGCCGTATCAATACTACTTCCACCACCTATAGCCAGTACAGCTTCACTTTTGTGTTGCTTAAGATACTCAAGACCTCTATGAATTGTTTCAGCTGAAGGATTCGGCTCTACCTGATCATAAATTTCATAATCTAAATCTACATGTTCCAAAGACTTTTCAATTCCTTCTAACAGTTTGGCTGCTCTAACTCCTTTATCCGTTACAATAAGTACTCTAGCAGCGCCCAACTCTTTAATCATTTCTCCTGTTTTTTCGGATATTCTATTACCACTTTCCACTCTTGTAGGCATAAAATATGTAAAAGGCATCAAAGACATAATTTGTAATTCCCTTCATCATATATTTTCTCTTATTCGAACGATTCTTTTGAATGCGCATTTTCTAACCTCTTATAGGGCGTCTGAGATTATCTCGAATCAAACGATCAATCCTCAAGGTCTTCTCAGTAATTTCAGGAATATCCTCTTTTTTAATCCAAATGTCCGATAGCAAGTTCAATATATCTGTTGGAGCAGCCATTGCGGCTTCTTTTTTAGATAGATTTTCTTCTCTATTCCCATTGCAATTGGTAGCTATCCATACAGCCATATCAATCGAATCGTTTGATAAAAAGTTCTTCAAACACTTAAAAATAATATATTATTTTCTAATAAAATATATCATAGAATATATTTTATTGTAAATATCAAAATAGTAAAAAAATTTACTTTTTTATAAAACGTTGATTTTAAAGGGTTTGTTTATTAATTTATAGAAATTACAATTAGAATGAAGGTCCTAAAGGAAGAGTTTTTATATATTATTTTAAATTAAAAACATTAAAATAATATATTATTATTACCTCGTAGGTTATAATAGAAGTATTCATAATTTCAGGAAGAGATTGTAATGGAAGTATAAGTTTTTGATTTTTATAACTCCTCATTCATAAATTAATAAGAATTTTCGTTTCAAAAAATGGATATATAAATGTTTTACGAAATGATAAGTTTATTGAATTGTTAAGATACGATTTAAATGATTTTAAAAATTAGGGATTATCTACAAGAACATTTTTATCTATCCACCAAATGAATCCTAAAAATCAATATTGATGGGGTATTCAGTTCTAAAAATTCAACTTATATATGTCTGTTCACAAACAGTACATGTTCTTTAAACAATCTATACAGAAAACATTTCTCATAATTATCTGTATAGATTATTATGAGAAATAAAGTACATTGTTTATCGTTACAATATTACGTAAATTTCCATTACTTAATATTGTATAAATTTTTTTTGAATTTTAAAAAGTAAAAGATAGTACAAAATTGTAAGGTGAAGGGTGATATAGATGATAAAGGAAAAAGAAAGAGGAGAAACCACAGAGTATGTATACAATTTGCTGAAGGAAATGATTGTTCAATGGCGGTTATCTCCTGGAGAAAAAATTAATATTAGCCATTTAACTCGAGAAATTAATATTAGTGCAATCCCTTTAAGAGAAGCCTTGTCTCGTCTTCATTCAGAAAAGCTAGTGATTTTAGAACCAAATAAAGGTTATCGTGTAAGTGATATTCTAGATAATGACAATATGATTAAAATGTTAGAAGCTAGAATTTTAATGGAAACTCATGCTGTGCGAAATATTATTAGAAATAATCATATAAGCGTTACAGAAAAAATGGCCCAACTAACCGAACAAATGTCTTCAATGGTCATAGGCTCTTCCTATAAGAAGGTTCTCGAATTTACTCATTTAGATGAACAATTTCATTATACTTTGCTTAACGCTGCAGGAAATCCTTTTCTATCTGAAGCTTATGAAGGTATGCATTGTCACCTTCACATAGCTCGTTTTTATCATGTTAAAGGTAAAGTTGATCAGAAGCAAGCACCAGCAGAACATATGGAAATTATTGAAGCTATTCGAACACGCGACATATATAGAGCTGAAATGGCAATTATTAATCACATTCAAGACTCTGGACATCGCTTATTGGATAATTCAGGAAAATAGTTTTTGAGGGCCAGCCAATCAATTAATTGTTTTGTAATTTTCCAAGAGGTAAGCTTCATCGATTACATCACATAACGTTTTATAAATGGTATATGAACTTATAACATCGGCTCCTTTTTAGAAAAGAAAAAACAGACCTTACTATAGTGAAGGTCTGCTCTTACTTACTTCCTTATTAAGTTTCTCTGTATGACGACAAGAAGGGAAAGAGGAACAGCCAAAAAAACGAGTACCATTCCCATCTCGTACGACTAAATCCTGCCCACATTTCGGACACTTACGAGGTTCTGGTGTGATATTTTCAAAGATTTCTCGTGCCTTGAAAACAGGATTGACTTCATTAATAAACTTTTGAAGGTCCGCACGATCCACTAAGGTTACATCACATGCAGCTGCAAGCTCTTTGGCTTGTTTCGTAAAATAACTATTGGTCACAACCCATGCTTGATTCGCTTTGTAATAGGCTTTTGCTGCGTATACTTCTTGTACGGCTGAAAGACTAACTCTATTTTTCACACTATACCGTTTGGCCTGAATCACAATCTTTTCTTTTTCTTTCATCACCAAGTCAGCTCCAAAATCACCAGACGATGGTGTTACTTGTATCTTGTATCCTAACTGTTGGAAAAGAGCCTGCAAGTAAAATTCGAACTGCCTCCCATCCATTTTATCAATATAAGGCATGCCTGATTGGGCTAGCTCTTTCCTATACTTGCGTTCACGAATGACACGGTAAGCAAATTGAGAAAGCTTAAATAAAAGGATGATAAGAAAAAGATAAAACACACTTTGAAACACGTTATCCATTCATTGAAAGCTCCTGTTCTGTTTGTTTATTCCGGAGACGTGATGCTACAGGTTGAATGCTTTTTCCATTCTTCTTTAATTCTTCGTTCCAATCTTTCGCTCCCTTTGGAATATCTACTTTTATTAAATCAGCATTAACGATTTGGTTCATTTTGTCAATAAATTCTTTTCCCCCTTGGTCATTATCGACAGCTAACACCATTTCTTGAATGCTTAAGCCTTCTCTACGAGCTTCGATATAAGACTGAGCAACAGTTTTAGGTTTTAAGCCATTCATACTAATAAGGCGTGTATTCTGCAGTAGGATAAGTGTCCAGCGCCTTATTCTATTTCTAAAACAGGTTTCCAAACACTCTCCTCCGAACCGGACTTACATGTCTCCATGTATCCGGCTCTCCACCTATCAATCTAGTTAGTCGAGCTTACCCGCATGTAAATTAACGTGACATTTATGGCAGAGAACTATTGTCTTTCTTCTCCTAGTTATCATAAACCGTTCCCATTTTTTCTTCCCCTTTAAATCTTTAAGTTTTCTTACATGATGTACTTCCATCTTTTCTTTTTGCTCTCCGCAGTGCTCACAATTGTTTGCTAGTAATCTCTGTACAATACTTGATTTACTAGAATATTTTTCTGTAAGGGGAAGTCTGTCAACGTTCTTTTTATCTACTTTACCTCTCCTAAACCCATCGTTATAAAAGAAGCTTATTTTCGTTCCTTTTACCGTCTCATATTTTATAGCCAATTTCCCATCAACCGAGTATTTTTTGTAAATCTTTTTGACACTGGATTTATACTTTTTTGCCATCGTTTTAAGGTAGCTGAATTTCATGAAGAAATTAAAGTTATGCAATGAACTTACATTGATGGCCATTTTATAGTAATTATATAAGCCTTTTATTTCGGCATTATATATACTTTGTATCTCCAGTGGCTCGTTATTAATGAGTGTTGTTCTATGAATGGGTTTCCATTTACCGTCCTTTTGCATCACAATAGCCTTTAGTTCTTTTAACTTTTTAACCCATTTTTCCTGTGGGAGATAAAGAACACATTGATAATTGAATACCCTTTGGGTATTTCCTGTTTTTGTTTTCTTCGTGCTTAGATCTCGTCGAATCTTTATATCGTATCCAAGAAATCTCGCACATTTTTTACTATTAGTTATTAGAGTCTTTTCCTGAGATAGCTCAAGCTTTAACCCACTCCAAAGGAACTCAGTTATTCTCTTCTTGAGTTTTATGCAGTCTGATTTGCTGCCAATTATCCCAATTAGAAAGTCATCTGCATATCTAACGTACTTAATTCTCTTAAAGTCCGGATCCATAGGGTTAAGATAATCAATTTTTAGCATCTCTTTTCTCAACTCTTTATATTTTTTGATGCCTTCCCTTTTATCTTCTTCATTCAAAGTTCCCCAGTGATTCTTAAGCCATTTCTTCTGTACTCTAACCCGATGTTCTAGCCTCCTAAACTGAGGATTTCGCTTCCTGGCTTTACCCGTTGAAAACTCCTTCTGTAGGCTTACAACAAATTTATCTAGCTCATTTAAATATATGTTGGACAATAGTGGACTAATTATTCCACCCTGTGGAGTTCCACTATAGGTTCCCCGGTATACCCAATTATCCATATATCCTGCTCTAAGGAATTTCCAAATCAGCCTAATAAACTTCTTGTCTTTTATGTGTCTCTCTAATATTTCTATTAGTTTGTGGTGATTAATATTATCGAAGAAGCTTTTAATATCCCCTTCTATAAACCACCTAGTAGCTGTAAAAGTTAATTGAATCTGTTCTAAGGCCGTGTGACAACTTCGTTTTGGACGAAAACCATGCGAGTTTTTATGGAACTTCCCCTCATAGATTGCTTCAAGTATCATTCTAATAATTTCTTGTATTAACTTGTCGTTAAAAGGCGGTATCCCAAGAGGTCTTTTCCCTCCATTGGTTTTAGGAATCATTTTTCTTCTTGATGGGCTTGGTTGATAGGATTCATCTTTGAGCTTTTCTATAAGTTTATTTATTCTCTCTATGCTGAATCCATCAATTGTTTTTCCATCTGTACCTTTTGTCATGTTTCCTTCTTTGGCATATATGTTGGAATATGCTAGTAAGTAAAACTCCTTATTGTACAAATTTCGGTAAAGTCTATTAAATTCATAATTTTCTTTACGGGATTTTGAAGCTAGATTGTCTAATACAATTCTAGGATTTCTCATAGAGCCTCTCGCTCCTTCACTATTTTGTATTGACCTGATAAGCTGCTCCCCTTGGCCATGTACTAGGCTTTCCCTAGCTCAGACTACTATGAGAGCTCCGTTACCATATTGGATATTCAAGGTACATATTTACCATAGCCTCTTTGGAGGCATTCCAACTTAGGCAATCTCCATTTAGAAATGATTAGACATAGCTTTATAGTTTCGGATGGGACGTTCACCTTTTATTCCTTATCGGAATTACTTAACCATCGAGTTACTGATTGAGAGCACCAATTGAACTCTCTTTCCCAGGTTATATGACGTTTCAGCCACTTTCGTCATAAGCAAGAGTACCCTAGTTCAGGTTGTCAAACTTCAAGCAGTTTAGCTTTCATCCTTATCTATAAATTTCGCCTTGCCGTCCAGTCTTGAATTCTGTGGCTATCCAACTAACGGCTTTCCCAATATGCTACACTCCCCATCGAGTTTCCTCTCCGGATAAATTGGTTGGCGATAGGCTTGTAACTTAGCCTAGTACCTTGCTAAAGGTACAATCTTAATCATGCCCTTATGGACGCACATTGATTTTCCTGTATACTCCAATAAGAAAGAAGATCAATTGGGCTTTCAAAGAAATGAATCTTGTTTGGGCGACCAACATCAACTGAAAAGCCTGTATGTGGGTTATCGTTCGGTAAGACTTGTTTAAAAGAACCTCGTTTATTTTTTATTGAAGCTGTCCCTTGTCGATCTGCCCCAATCACTTTTCCTTTACCTCCATGTTCACGCCATTTAAACACCACATTGTTCCGTTTGTCCTGGGCGATTAAATCTTTTTGAAGGAGCCAGTCAACTAATCGAGGATCTATTTTACGTTTTTTTATGAGATAGTCTTTTACTTTGCTCTGATCCTTTACTTCTAACTCTTTTGGGTAGCGAAAAGGCTCTTTTGATGGTGAAACCGACGATTGTTCATGTGAAAGAGAAACTTCTTTATACTCCCCTTTGTTAATATCTAATACGGCTTGTGGGAACGACATCCCATAATACATTTGAGCGAAACTGATCGCTCCGTATCCTTTTTCATTTCGGCTATTCCAAGCGTACATGTTCCCTTTGATGAGTAAGCTATCATGTTCCGTATGACGATAATACTTTCCTTCTTTTACAAAGGTTTCGCCTTTTGCTTCCAGATACGACAACAAATCAATATCTCGCGCTTTCATAATCTCCTCCTCCTTGACGTGTTTTCGTTCTCCCATCTAATCCCTCCCTCACTTCACCCTATGCAAAAAGGGAGCTTTTCAGCCCCCTCATTCTTTTCCAATCTTTTGCCATTTTTAGCGTTCTATTTCTTGCTGCTCTTGCCGTTTCTTTGAAGAAAATGCTCCATTATTCCGTGCAAAAAACTTCGTGAATCCATTTTGTGATTTCTCTTCTTTTTTCTGCTTGTCATGATCCTTTTTCTCCGTATCTAACGCTTTTTCAAGCTTTGTTAATTTCTCACGTTGAGAATCAGTCAAATTCAGCTCTTTTAATTCCTGTAGCACTTCTTTTTTCAATTTGTACACTTTATCAAAGGAATGCTTTTGTTCAAACTCCTTCATTTTGGCCAAACGCTGCTCTTTCTCTTGACGTGTCTCTTGCTTCAACTGCTTTTCGACAGGAGCTTTTTCTACTTTAGCCTCTTTTTTCTCTTCTTTAGAAGAATCTTTTTCATCTGATATGCCTAATTGAGCTAGTAAGCTTTGTTTAAACAGCTGCTTATACTGTGTCTCTTCACTAGGCTGCTGCATAGCTTCTAGTACTTCTCGTTTGTAATCTTCTTGATATTGTTCCTTTTCTTGTGACTGTTTTCGTGCTTGAAACTGATGAGAAAGCTCATTCTCCATGACTTTTAATTGGTCATGAGTAAACGTATTTTCCTTTAAAGCACTAGATTTTAACATCACATAATCGTTTTCTGCATTCACACGGGCTAACATACTATCAATATCTTGAGGCTCTTCTTTTTCATGAGCCTCTAAAAACGTAATATAGCTTGTTTTAAGCTGTGTTTCTCGATCTTTCTCTAAAACAGGGCTTACGTCATGACTTCTCAAAAAATCAAGTGTTGTTTCACTTTCATAGGCTTGTTTTTGTCCTTTTTCATTGGTAGAAACAAGTAAAACCTGAGGTTTTTCCTCCCCTATAGCTGATTGTGTTAAGT
>JARUXA010000448.1 GCA_030433805.1 Sphingomonas sp. PsM26
GAATATATCTTCTTGAGATCTAAACTCGCCCGAGCTATCTTTTACTGCTACGCCTAGTTTTTTAAACTTATCTTCGTTAGATTCAAGACCTTTTGTCATCTTGGCCATCGCACCAGTCATGGTAGATACATCTGTATCTATAAATTTAGATGCGTAATCCCATTTTTGGAGTGTTTCGGCTGATATATTTGTTTGAGCTGATAGAGTTAATAACTC
>JARUXA010000449.1 GCA_030433805.1 Sphingomonas sp. PsM26
GTATTAACGTGCGTTTCGTGTATAATCTGTAAAGTACATTGGCATATTTTATGTCGATTACGCAAGCCGTTTTCTTATCACTTTATTTACTTGACATATTTAATATATGGTTATTAGACTTGCTTTTGTCATGTTTAATATTAGATTTGAAGGGGACATGATCAGGTACTCTTTGTTTGACACGCTATGGACAGCACCGCCCTTCGGACTATCAT
>JARUXA010000450.1 GCA_030433805.1 Sphingomonas sp. PsM26
AGGCTATTCTACCACCGCTTTATTGCATTCGGTGGAGGAATCATTACTTTGGTTTCAAAACAATCCCCATCCCGATTTGATTTTTTTGGATATCCAATTATCGGATGGTTTGTCGTTTGAAATTTTCGAAAAAATCGATATCAAAAGTGCCGTTATTTTCACAACAGCCTATGACGAATATGCGTTGCGTGCTTTCAAATTGAATAGTATTGATT
>JARUXA010000451.1 GCA_030433805.1 Sphingomonas sp. PsM26
GGCACGCCGAACGCGAGCAGAGTCGCGAGTTGCACCGCCGCCATGAGCGTCCGCCTCGGAGCGACCGCCATGTCCAGCGTGCCTTGCGCAGCCGAAGGCAATGCTTGATCGGCCGCCAACATCGCCAGTCGTCGCGATCCGCGCACGAGACCGAACGCGAAGGGCGTGCACGCGAGCACGGAAGCCGCGATCAGACTCCAACGCGCAACTGCGGC
>JARUXA010000452.1 GCA_030433805.1 Sphingomonas sp. PsM26
CGATCCGCAAACGTCCAGACCAGCACGCGCCGCGCGCAGGGCGGTGCGGCATGGTTGAACTTGGTTTAGAACCACTCTCTGCGGGGTCGCTTACGAAGCTTTTCAGCTTCCACTCTAAGGTCGCCCCATTCGATGTTCACCGGCACGCGGGATACTTGGATAAACGCACTTTCCAGATGAACGTCAACACTGGTGACGTCCCCCCGCTGCAGCG
>JARUXA010000453.1 GCA_030433805.1 Sphingomonas sp. PsM26
AAAGAGAAGAGCTATTGAAGCAGTAAAGTATGTAATAGAGGAAAAACTAAAAATCCCTCTTAAAGAGATTCCTAATCAGGTTAATATTCACTTTTTTAATCAACATAGCCTAGGAGGTGTCTTTTCCCTTTTCGGCCAATCCCCTTTTCAAGTGGTAGAAGCTGTTTATCCGGAAGTCTTTAAACCCTGGCAGTTTGCTCATGTTCCCATGAAT
>JARUXA010000454.1 GCA_030433805.1 Sphingomonas sp. PsM26
GGCAGGCACAGTGGGAGAGTTTTTCCAGGTCGCGCAATGGGCGCCAGGCCTGGTCAAGGCAGGTGGACCGCCAATGCCATGGCAAAGCGATATCGCTCGCGGTGTCGATCAGCAGGCGGAATGACGTTTCGGCGATCGTCCACGGATGGGTGGCGGTGCAGCACGCCAGGTATCGACCCTCGTTGAGGTAATGTTCGATCAGGCGAGGTTCATT
>JARUXA010000455.1 GCA_030433805.1 Sphingomonas sp. PsM26
GGCTATAGCTATCAGCGTCCAGCCGAGGGAACATAATATCTGCGGTGGTGGCCGGTGCCGTTCCCGCTGGCAAGCGCACAGGGATTGTTTCGCCTGAAGCCACGCTCAATCGCGCGCTGGTCAGGCGCATGGCATGGGGAAATGTGACGCGTAGCGAGGTTGGCGCGCTTGTGAGGACCGCGCCATCTGCGATGCTCGTGGTTACGGTCATTGC
>JARUXA010000456.1 GCA_030433805.1 Sphingomonas sp. PsM26
GCAGTTCGGCCTGGTCTTCAAGAACTTCTACGACGCCATCAAGCTCGCCAGCACCCCGCTCGATGCGGCCCTGTCGGACGTCACCGCGCGCCTCGATTCCTTCATCGTTGACATCGGCAAGATCGACCTGAAGGGCCTGACCGGCGAGCAGATCCAAGAGAAGCTGGCCGCCGTGCTGGGTGCCGCAGGCGACAGCATTGCCGCCGTCGCGCTC
>JARUXA010000457.1 GCA_030433805.1 Sphingomonas sp. PsM26
GCTTCAACATCATCCCACGTCGCGGCAGCACCTAAGGTGATCGCTGAGCTAGTTCGATCTTCCGGCACAAACATTTCCCCATCGTAAGAATACCAATGTTTAATCTTGGTATAGCTGGCAGCCGACGCTGTTTTGCCGTTGACCCAGTCATGTGTTTTTGTTCCCTCGCCATGCCGTACCCACTCAAATCGGCCTGTCCCGGTAACTGTATCAT
>JARUXA010000045.1 GCA_030433805.1 Sphingomonas sp. PsM26
GTTTCTAGTAGGAGCATAGGTTAATTCTTTTAAGTAAATAGTAAAGTATTTTGGTTAAAAATACTTTACTATTTACTTAATGAATCGTGAAACATAGGTGGAAGAAAAAATGTTTTTTTCTAAGTAGAGTCGATTACAAAATTTATTATATGTAAGTTTACGTAATCATTACTAATCACTTAATACTACTTTTTTATTTAACTAGCGATGAGGCCATTTTATTCGTTTGTATTGAATAATGTACCCAACCCTCAGAAATACCACCTATCTTTTCATAAAAAAGTTGGGCACATTTATTATCATTTGCAGTCAACCATGACATATAAGCATAATTATTTTCTTCAGCAAAATGATGACATGCTTGGAAAAGCTCATGAGCAATATTTGTACCCCTTGCTTCTTCTGTTACATATAAATCATTTAATATCGCTACTTTGTGTGCAAATAGGGTATCGAATGTAAAGTATAATGTAGCAAAACCAACTAATTCTTCATTGCTTTCGACAACAAATTGGGCTCCTTCCTTTTGATTAAGGAGTGTATAAAAAGTTGATGAACTTTTTCCTTAGGTGGTTCTGGTCTTTCATAAAAGTCAACGATATACTCATACATTAGTTCAGTTAATGGATTAATATCTTTCGGTTCAGCTTTTCTAACGGTAGCCATTATAACTTCTCTCCCATAACAAAAAATTGTTTTGACTTTCCACATCACTCCTACTAAGAGGGAGTAAAGTTAGAAAGCCAACGCATGTTTTTCTGCATCATCTATACCTTTGCGAATAATATCATCTGCTCTCTCAAGGTCAAATTCATATCCTTCCACATACAATACTTCCACATCATCTATACCAATGATATTAAGTACTTGTTTTAAATATGGATGACTATAATCCATTTTCGCAAAAGGTTCTTGTGAGTAAATTCCGCCACTTACTTGAATGTGAATAGCTTTTTTAACTTGTAAATGTCCAACAGGGCCATTTTCTGTGTAATGAAATGTTTTTCCTACTACTACAAAAGAATCGATAAACGCCTTTAATCGTGGTGGAATTCCCCAGTTCCACATAGGAGATACAAATACATATTTGTCAGCACTCGCTATCATGTCTGTAAATGTATTTAAAGCATTTATTTTTTGTTGTTCTACTTCATTTAATTCTGAGAAGGAAATTCCGTTTTTACGCATTTTTCCCCAACCGTTAAGGATATCATTATCTATTGTTGGAAAGTCTTCTTCGTATAAATTTATTTCTCTAATCTCGTCATTTGTATGAGAATGGCGATAAGCTTGCAGAAAAGCTTGCCCTACTCGATGACTAACTGAGTTTTCAATTGATTTTGGATTCGCAGTAATGTATAGGACTTTCCCCATGTTAAACCCAACTCTCCCTTTATTAAATTAAGGAACTGTCAAATGAATCATTTATTTGACAGTTCCTTTAATGAAGTGTTTTTTATTTTGCAGCCAATCTTGAAGCAGCTTCTTCCACTTCTTTATATGCTTTTTCTACTACCTCATTTGGCTCTAATAAAGCAGTTCCTTGTGCGCGAATGATTTGATAATCTTCAATCCCAAGGAAATTGAACATTGATTTCAGGTATTTGTGAGAATATTCAACTTCTGTATACCAATCATTATTTGTATAGATTGATCCACTTGCTTGAATAACAAGCATTCTTCGTCCGTCTTTAAGTAGACCCACTGATCCAGTTTCCGTATATTTAAACGTCTCACGTGCGATCATAATATTATCCATATAATCTTTTAACTTCGATGGAATATTAAAATTATGCAAAGGTAAAACAATCACATACGTATCTGCACTTTTAAATTGGTGTAAAACCTCAGACATACGGTCCGTTACTTCTTTTTCTTGGCTCGTTAGCTCTTGTTCATTTCGTTGTTTTTCCCATGCACTTAATACTGTTTTATCTACTATTGGTACTACATCACTGTATAGATCAATCTGTTCAATTGTCTCGCTATCAGGAATTAATTCTTTATAAGCTGTTAAAAAGTGATGAAAAACCTTCAAGCTATATGAAGAAGTATCATCTACTTTTGGATGTGCATTAATTATAAGTGTTTTATTCATTTGTATTTCTCCTTTAATCTGCATTTTAATTCTGAATTAAAGACTAAACTAATCGTCGATTAACTCGATCTTTAATATAAATCCTATGATTATTTTTGTCAATTGAAAAAAATAATATACTGAAACAGATTTCTTCTATTTGACAAACACTCAAAATACTCCTAAGATACAATTTGATAACCCTTAAAACCAAAAGCAGGTGAGTTTATATGCAGTATAGCGTCGGGGTTGAATATGCATTACATTGTCTTGTTTATTTAATTGATACGCCTTCAAAAGAAAGTGTTGGAATAAAAGATTTAGCAGAATTCCAAGGGCTTTCGGAGACATTTCTTTCGAAAGTTTTCGGTAAATTATCTAAGGCTGGTATTGTAAGTTCCGTTCCTGGTGTAAAGGGAGGATATAGGTTAGCTAAGTCTCCAGAAGAGGTTTCTTTTTGGGATGTAATAGAAGCTGTCGAAGGACCCAAACCTATTTTCCAATGTAAAAATATTGTACAAAACGGTATATTATATCGAGACAAGGACTGTAGTTCCTGTGAATCCAGCAATTCTACTTGTACAATTAATTTGGTCATGCTTGAGGCAGAAGAGCAGATGCGTGAATTTCTTCGTCATAAAACTCTTGCATGGTTAGATAAGGAACTCAACCATGTTTTACCTGAGAAGCAAAGAACAGATACTCGAGAATACTTCGCAAAAAAAAGCACTAACTAAATCGCCTTGACGAATTAGTTAGTGCTTTTTTTATTATTTCGACTACAAATTAACTGTTACGCTATATAGGTTTAGTTAACATAATTTATCTTATAGGTACTAAAAAACCCTTATACATGAAGGTATAAGGATTTCCAAATAGAAGTTTCACAATGTCTAGAGTAGTTTAGTCATAATGAAAAAGTGTACTGAGCTTACTATATATAATCTCGAATAAGAATTCTTTACTGATTTCTCTAGCAATAAAACTTTATTTCACTAATCCTGTAGCTATATAATCAACTATTTTATCCATTACTTTAGGAAAAAGATCTGTACCTATTTCATCTTTGTGCAATCTTATCATCATAATTGCTTGGATAACTCCTACAGTTAATTCAGGATTCTCTTTAGGTAAGACTCCACGCTCCATTAGAATTTTGACAGCATTGATGCCTCTTTGAGTATGTACCCGAGAGAACTCTGCCATCTGTTCAGGTAACTTTCTTGTAAGTCTTTCATGCTCATCACTTTGGAAAACACGTTGAAGAAAGGGGTTGTCTTCAACAAACTTAAAAGATGTATGAAAAAACGAAGCAAGTAACTCTTTTGGGGGAAGATTTTCACGAAATAGTTCATTGAGAACAGTCTCTCGTACTTCCTCCTCATTTTTTAGAATTTCAAAATAAAGCTCTTCTTTAGATTGAAAAAACTTGTAAAATGAGCCTTTAGCAATGCCGCATGCCTGTACAATATCGTCAATAGTTGTTTTAGCCAGTCCATACTGGATAAAAATCTCTCTCCCTTTTTCCATAAGAGAATGATGAATATGTTCTTTTTCTTGTTTTGTAAATTTAGGCATGGTAAATCTCCTTTTAGGAATTTTATGACTTTTTATGGACATTTAGTCACAATGTGTTTATACTTATCTTAATCTTCATGTAAATAAAAGTAAATAAGGAACAAAGTATATTTTTTTAGAATTTATATGACTATAAGTTCTGTTTTAGTCATATATAAATAAGTATAGGAGTGGGGAAATGAAGGAAAAGATTTTCGATTTGGGAAATGTTCGTTTAAATTATGTTGAAACAAACCTCAGTTTATCTAACATACCTCTTTTACTAATTCATGGAGGAACTGCTAGGTGGAACACTTTCGAGACTATAATTTCTGATTTAGGAGAGGTAGTCCACGTCTATGCAGTAGATTTACGAGGGCATGGGCTTTCCGGAAGAACAAATAAGAATTATAGATTAAGGGACTATGTTGAAGATATGACTGCTTTTCTTGAAAAATGCATTACTAAGCCGGCTCTTATATTCGGTCATTCACTTGGTGGAATGATTGCTCTTATGATAGCAGCTAAGCATCCTCTACTTGTAAAAGGATTAATTATAGGTGATGCACCTTTAACTAGAGAAGTTTTAAAAAAGGGATCCAACGAGTTAACAAAATGGAAAAATAGGATTCAGTATTATCACATGGACGGGATTGAAACTAAAACGGCAAAGGAGACCGAATTTAAATCCTCAAACGCAAGAGAAGGTCTGATTAATGAAATGATGGAAAATTTAACATATATGGATCCAGATGTATTGACAGCAATGATTGATCGTTTTGAAGACACATATGCAGGATATAAAGTAGATGACCTACTCCCTAGAATTCAATGTCCGATGTTGCTTTTACAAGGTAACCCTAAGCTAGGAGGGGTAATAAGCGATAAAGAAGCACAGAAAGCATTGAAGATGTCATCTAATTTACAACATAAAAAGGTGAAAAATGCTGGCCATACTCTCCATTTAGAAGATAAAGAAGAAGTATTAGCTATTGTTAAACCTTTTATAACATCCTTTCAATAATGGAAAACGTATGGAAACCCTAATAAACAATAATGGAGAAATGATAATGAAAACCTCAGAAAAAATATTTGAATTTGAAAAATTATATAATTTTCGTGATATTGGAGGCTTCACAACCAGAGACGGTCATAAAATGAAAGCTGGTGTTTTATTTCGTTCAGAAGAATTGTCTAGGTTATCTAAAAAAGATATGGAAACTTTCTACAAGTTAAATATAAAAGCCATTTGTGATCTAAGAACGCCTAATGAACAAAAATCAAAGGTCAGTCGTATCCAGACGGGGAAAGGAATTCAGTTATTAAATATATCAATTCATGATAAAAGCCGAGAATTTACCCATCTTGAATTCTTTAAATTTCTCGTTAGCAAGTCTAATACCATTGATTTCGAAAAAATAATGAAAGAAATGTATGAACATATGGCATTTGGCTGTCATAAGGAAATTCGTGAAATTATCCTCTTTCTTTCAAACGAAACTAATATTCCTGCCCTTATTCATTGCACAGGAGGAAAGGATCGCACCGGCTTTGTATCAGCGATTATTCAATTATTTGTGGGTGTACCATATGAGTCAGTTATAAACGACTACCTAGTATCTAATCAGTTAATTGCTACTCGTATGAAGAAAGTCGAAACTTTTATTCGATGGATGAGTTTGTTTCAAGTTTCTTCAGAACGTATAAAACCCATGTTAGAAGTTCAACGTGATTACTTAGAAGAGGTATATACAAAAATTATAGAAGAATACGGAAGCATTGAAACTTACCTTCGGGTGGCCTGTAATATTCCCCAAAGTAATTTAGACAAGCTAAAACAATTATTAATTGAATAGAAAGTAACCATATTAACATATAGGAGCACTACCATGTATATTGATAAATATTAAATAAGTGAAGAGGAAATAAAAAAAGTATTAAATATATATTTTAAAGAGGAACGCTTAATCCAAATACCTAAGAAAGAGAAAAAAAGAGTCATCATTTTACTATACATCTCACGAAAATTTCAAAAGAATACGTATTATACAGAAAAGGAAGTAAACGAGATATTAAAAGATGTATTTGAAGACTTTGTCATGATAAGAAGATACTTGATAGATTACAAGTTCCTAAATAGAAATAAAGAGGGGACAAAATATCGGGTAGTAAACATCTAAATATTCTAAATAATATACAATGTATCAACTAGTCAATATGTTAACAGACCTAATAAAGATAGATTCTTAGATATATACAAGTTCTCTACATTACATTTGTAATCAAAAAACGAATCTTGAGTTCTATTTGCATCTTATTTTACTGTTATTTGTTTTGAACTAAATTCTCAAAGGAATCGAGAACTTTTAGAATAAAGGATGACAAATAATAAGGGAGGATTAATGAGATGACAAATATTTCTTTATCAAGGAATGGAAGTACACCTTTTCAGCAACTATTAGGTCATAACACTAATATAATGAGCGCTTGGAACAATCTAGGGGACGTTTTGGGAGGGGATAACAGTTTATCAGCTTCTTTGAAAGAGCAAGTTAGACGAACATTAGCTCAAAAAAATGGGTGCGAATATTGTAAAGCCAAAGGAAAGCCTAATCCAGATGAATTTGATGAAAAAACATCTCTCGCGGTAGGTTTTGCAGAAGTTTTTTTAAAACAAAGAGGGGAAATAAACGAATCCTTTTTTCACGTGTTAAAGGAAGTCCTAACGGATCGTGAAATTAGTGAGTTGTGTGCATTTATCAGCTTTACTACAGCTTCGCAATACTTTGGAGCTATGTTATCTTTGAAACCAACTAAGGACTAACTATGTCGTTTGGTAGGTGAAGATTTCCTCAAGGTGTAATAAAGAGTAAAAACATGTAGAGTTTATTTCATATTTATTTTATCTATTTAATAAATGTAATTCTGTTCGTACACTAAAGAGGAAGGCATGTTTTAAATAAGATAAAATAACATAATCCTTATTAAAATTTACAATAAATGCAAAGAAGGTAAGTACCTTTTAAAGAGGGAGGCAGTTAAATGGGAAGAGTTCTATTTTTTAATTTTCCTGGAGAAGGTCATGTTAACCCTACAATTGCACTAGTAGAAGAGTTAGTAAGGCAAGGTGAAGAAGTGGTGTATTACTGTGTAGAAGAATATAGAGGCAAAATCGAAAAAACAGGTGCTTTATTTCGTCCCTATGAAAATTTCCTAAACCCTTCCCATATAGCCAAAAGGGTAGAGAAGAAAATAGATCCACTTGAAGCTTTGTTACATATGGGAAGGTCCATGGATAAGGTCATAGAGGATATTTTAAATGAAATAAAGGATGAGAAATATGACTACGTAATTTATGATAATAACTTTGCTGCAGGGTGGATTATTGCAGACTTTTTAAAGCTCCCTAAAATTTCTTCTTGTACGACATTTGCCATTAATGACGAGATTTTTTCTACCCTTATGAACATCAGAGGAGAAATAGATAAAAACTCCTCCAAACATCAAGAGATTGAAGAGATTACAACAAAATGGAGGGACCAATATGGTGTAATTCTTACTAATAATAAGAATCTGATGACATGTCCCGGAGATCTCACCCTTGTATATACCTCAACGCTCTACCAACCTGATGCTGAAAAATTTGATGAGTCCTTTGTTTTTGTTGGTCCATCTATTGCAAAACGTCATGATACAGAAAGCATTCGTTTGGAGACAAATCGGGATAAGAAACTCATTTTCATCTCCATGGGAACGGTATTTAACCATCAGCCCGAGTTATATACAGCATGTTTTGAAGCATTTAGGGATAGTCCATATACTGTGGTGTTAGCAGTAGGAAGGCAGACAGATATTGAACAATTTAATAATGTTCCTTCTAATTTTATAGTCCAGGCTTATGTAAACCAATTAGAAATTTTAAAACAAGCAGATATGTTCATTACCCATGGAGGAATGAATAGTTCCAGTGAAGGGCTTTATTTTGGTGTTCCTCTTCTCGTGATTCCTGTTATGGGCGATCAGCCGATAGTAGCTAAAAGAATTGAAGAATTAGGAGCTGGGTTACAACTCAATCGCTATGAACTAGATGCTCTTACATTACGAAATACGACCGAACAAGTACTATTAAACCCTTCGTTTAAAGAGAATAGTAAAAGAGTTGGAAAGTCTTTACGAGAAGCCGGTGGATATAAACGGGCAGTGGAGACTATTTTAAAATTTAAAGAGGACATGAATAAACGTAGGCCTATTTGATTTCACATGACATTAATTTAAAGTAGAGGGGATAAAAGTGGAACCATTTATTAAAAGTTATCAATTTAATTTTATCGAAATGCAAACTCAAAATTGGGTTAATGGACATGCTTCAGTTAACGATGAAGCAGTTCTTAAGGCACTAAGGTATAGTTCACAAGACAAAACCCTAAATTTATTTCCAGATATTGATAAGCAACAAATGGATTTATTAAATTCATTTATTGAAATAAAGGAGAAGCTTGGCGCGGAGCGTTTTTTGTTAAAATTAAGACCTTATATTATTTCATTTAAAGAAGTAACAGAAAAAACGGTTAAAAAAATATGACATCTTTGTTAACAACAAGGTCTTTCTCTTCTTTATCTCGAAATAACCTATTTGTAGAAAAAAATGGTAAAGGAGACAAAGTCTTATGCAAAAAATGAAATCCTCTCTTTCAGGTCGCCTACGTGGTTATACAAAGGAAATGATGAAAGATCTAAATGTACCAGGGGCAGCAGTCGCAATCATAAAAGATGGAGAAATTATTCTTTCTGAGGGATTTGGATATCGTGACATTGAAAATAAAAAACCTGTTACACCAAATACACTGTTCGCAATTGGTTCATCTACAAAAGCATTTGGTACACTTTCTCTAAGTTTACTTGCCCAGCAACAAAAGTTTAATTGGGATAAATCTGTTCAAACTTATATTCCTACTTTTTCACTCCATGATCCTCTGGTAAGCTCACAAACTACAGCTCGTGATTTGGCCTCTCATCGTTCTGGTGTTAGTCGTCATGAACTACTATGGTATGGCTCTTCATTAACACGAAAAGACATTGCGGAAAAAATTCAATATTTGGAGCTAGATGCACCATTTCGTACAAGCTTTTTATATAATAATTTAATGTTTGCAACCATCAGCTATATGGTAGAAGAAATCACAAATCAGACATGGGAACAGTATGTAACCGAACATATTCTGCAACCTCTTCAGATGGAAGATACAAATTTCTCGGTTACTACTTCACAAGAAAAAGATGATCACGCACTTCCATATATTGAAAAAAATGAAGATATAGTCAAAGTCCCATTTCGTAACATCGATACAGTTGGCGCTGCGGGATGCATAAACTCAAATATAGAGGATATGGCTAAATGGGTGCTATTCCATTTAAATCAAGGGAAAGTGGGCGAACATGAGCTTATTACACCGGATATGTTACAGCAGATGTATCAACCGCATATTCCAATTCCAGATGAACCACTTTTATCTCCATCAGAAACAACACTAAATTGTTATGGACTTGGCTGGTTTATTAGTGCATATCGCGGTTATAAGGTAATCCATCACGGTGGGAATATTGACGGATTTTCAGCACTCGTATCTTTTATACCAAAGCAAAATATGGGACTTGTTATATTAACAAACACTGGAACAACGTTATTACCATCTTATCTTGCGAATCAAATTTATGATGAGCTTCTGGAACTAGATGCAATTGACTGGCATAAAAGAGGTATAGAGGATACAGCTAAATTTAAAGAAATAATGAAAGAATTAGATAAGTCTCTCCCACAAGTAAAAGAGACAACCTTTACACATGCAGTAGAAGAGTATACAGGGATATTTGAGCATCCTGCATATGGGAAAATGGAAGTGTATAAACAAAATGATACGTTATATTTAAAATGGGAATCAGTTGATGTAGAGATGAAGCATCATCATTACAACATGTACACAACGAAGTGGAATCTTTCTCATACAGAAATGAATGTATTAATTGCCTATGAGATGGACGTAGAAGGAAGGTTATCACAGTTTAAAATGCATTTACCACCCATGTTGAGTACAAAACCGATTGTGTTTAGTAGAATTGTAGATAGAAATTCATAAAATTAAATATAAAACTTACGATATATCAGTTTTAATGAAAAGAAAGTATGAGTCGGGTTGTAAATCCAGCTCAATACTTTCTTTTTACTTTTTTATATGGATATAGCACTAAATAGTAGTATTCAACATAATTTTTCAGAAATCCCTGCTTTAGTAGAGAGTTATCATAAAACCAATTATCGGAAATAATGTAAAGTTAGCTGCTGCTATAACCTTCTTTAGTAAGTAAATAAGAAGGATGTTGTAACCCAGTTGGCTTATAAAACTCGTCATGTGTATACTTAAATCCTAGTTTTTTAAGTAATCTTGCAGAGTCTTTATTTTTAGGATTATGTCCAGCGAATAAACTATTTATCCCAATGTTATTAAAAGAATAACCTATGACTGCTTGAGATGCTTCTTGAGCTATTCCTTGTCCCCAATAGAGAGGCTTTAAATGTATTCCGAACTCAAGAGTTTTATCTTGAGTATTATAAGGACGTACGCCACAACAACCCACATGTTCATTTGTCTGAAGTAAAAAGACAGGCCAATACTGAATATTATCCTGAAGATACATTTCTATTTCTTTATTGAGTCTCTCCTGTATTTGATTTACAGACATTTTTCCATTTGCAACAATGAATTTCGTTACATTTTCATCTCCCCAAAGAGAATTTGCATATTTTATATCATCGCTATTCCAAATAGAAAATCCTAACCTTTCAGTCTTTAAGAAATACTCTCTGATATACGTATCCTCCTCTGCTTGCTTTTTATCTTAATTGTATACTATTTACAAATCTAGTTATTATGATGTACCTTACCCGAACTTAAAAGAAGTTAGTATCTAAAAACTGTTTTTCAGAAATCACCTGCATTCCAGCCCTCTTAAATAAAGCAGTTGTAACTCCTTCACCAGCTATCTTTGTATTAGAAAATTCTCCATTATAAATCATAGTACTTCCACAAGAAGGACTACTTTCTTTTAATACAACATACCTAACATTGGCCTCTTGAATAGTGTTTAATGCTTTATAGGCTCCTTCTATATATAATTTTGTTACGTCTTTTCTAGATTTTTCTATTACCTTAGCATTTCCATCTAATACATCTTCTCCAGTACCACCTACAATTTCTGCCGATTCACGTGGAGTTAAAAAGCCCCCTAAGAGTTCAGGGCATATTAATAATACTCTGTCTTGCTCGACTAATTCCTTAATCTTCCCCACTAAACTATGCGATCCGTTATATCTACACTCTATTCCTGCTAAACATGAACTTATTGCAATCAAAAAGACATCCCCTTAATTAACTACCTTTTTATGCCATTCTATCATAATAATTCTTCGAGGAGCGCTATATATGGTATACATTTGTAGTTACCATAATGTGATTTTCTAGGAAGCCTTTGTTCTGAGGAATATGGTACTTAGTCTCTTTTTCATCTACTTATTTTCTTAGGAGATCCCCAATGCCCAATCAACTGCTGTTTGTGCATGTATTTCTGTGGTATCGAATATAGGTATCCAGATATCATTCTGATTAATTAGTAAGGAGATTTCAGTACAACCTAATATAGCTCCTTCTATTCCATCGTTGATTAAACCATTTATAATTTTTTGATATGCACTTTTGGAACCTAAGTCAATCTTCCCTAAACATAATTCTTTGTAAATAATATCATGTACAATTTGGCGCTCTTTTTCGCTGGGGATATTAACTTCAAGATTATGATTAGCCATAAGTCGACCTTTATAAAAATCCTCTTCCATCGTAAACTTCGTGCCAAGCAACCCGACTCTATTAATCCCTTGGTCTTTTATTTTCTTAGCTGTGGCATCTGCAATATGTAAAATAGGAATACCAATGTGTTGCTGAATATCACTTGCCATTTTATGCATAGTGTTTGTACAGATAACTAAAAAGTCGGCTCCACCTTTTTCGATATATTGAGCTCCTTTAATCATTAACTCTGTTGCTTCATCCCATCTATCACTATGTTGCAATTTCTTTATTTCTTCAAAGTCTACAGAATACATCACACTTTTAGCAGAGTGATGTCCTCCTAACTTTCTATTTACTGTTTGATTGATAATTCTGTAATACTCGCTTGATGATTCCCAACTCATTCCACCTAATAAGCCTATTGTTTTCAATTGACCTAACCTCCTTTATAGAAAATATTACCATAAATTAAGATTTTATCAGTGTAAACATCATATATAATCGTAGTTACCATAATAAGTATTACAAGAACCAATAAAAGTCCGTAAAAGTATACTTTTACGGACTTTTCATTTAGATAATAAAACTATCATTTTTACCGTTCATTTAAGTTCGGAAATTAATTACGAACGTATTCTAAAACACACATACTTTTACGAACGTTTTTGATGAAATAAGTTAGAAGAAAAACGCAAAGAAGCCTATGTACTTATCAAGATTACATAGGCTTCTAGTAATTAACATTAATGATACGTATAGTACTAATATTATTATCTCAGTAAATGCTTCATCTTTTCTTCTGTTTCTTTTTCTTGGCAAGGTTGATAAATGGTTACTTTTAATTCAGGTGCATCATACACTTGGAGTGTGATATGATCCATAATCATTTCTCCTACCACAGGATGAATAATTGTCTTCTTTCCACAAGGCATACCTAAAACTTCATGATTAGACCACCACTTGTAAAACTGAGGGCTTTTCTCGCTAAGTTCACTAATCATAGCTTTAAACCACTCATCTCCGACAAAGCGTGTGTAAGCTAGGCGAAATTGGGCAATTAGTCGTTGAGCATGATCTTCCCAATTTTGAAAAAGGTTTTGATATTCTTTGGAAGTAAAACAGCGCCACACTGCATTGCGGTTTCGCTCGTCCATCTCGTTAAAGTCCCCAAATACCACCACAGCAGCTTTATTCCAGTCTACGATATTAAGTTTTTCATCTGTTACATAGGCAGGGCAGTGACCTAATTGACTTAATAGGTTTTTTATAACACGATCTATATTTTCTCTTTCATTCTGCACGGTTGCAGACGGAAGCGGCTGATTGCCTAATGAAAATAAATGCTCCATTTCTTCTTTGTTTAATTTAAAAATACGAGATATGGCTTCTAATACTTCGGAAGATACTTGTATATCTCGTCCTTGTTCTAGCCACGTATACCAAGTTATGCCGACTCCTGCTAGTTGAGACACTTCTTCTCTGCGTAATCCTTTAGCTCTTCTCCTCGGTCCAATAGGCAAATTAAAATCTTTTGGAGACAATCGTTCTCGTCTTATCTTTAGAAAATCTCCTAATTCTTTTCTTCTTTCTTTATCGCTTACCATTATTTTACTCCTTTGTGTAGGTAGTACTTTTACTGCTAGTATAACTAGACTCCTATTACCATTATAATCCTTATTTTATGATCTAGGTAAGGGAGGTGAAACAGATGATAGTAAAAGATAGAGAAAAGACGTCTGATATATCAAAAGGATTAGTTCTTTTAATGGCTACAGTTTGCGGGTTTACAGTGGCTAACGTCTACTTGAACCAAACCCTTTTAGTAAGCATGTCCGCCAGTTTTCATGTTTCAGCGGCCAGCATAGGCATTATAGCTACTTTAGCTCAAATTGGATACGCACTAGGAAATCTTTTGATAGTACCGTTGGGAGACATCTTTGAACGAAAAAAATTGATTTTGTTTTTATTATTCGCTATATGTATCGTTCTCGCTTTAAACGCTTTATCTATCAACAAAACGTGGATGCTGGTTACAAGTTTAGCTTTAGGAATCGTAACGGTTGTTCCTCAAATTATTGTTCCGTTGGCTGCGAATATAGCTTCAGGTCATAATAGAGGAAAAGTTTTGGGAAATGTCGCCATTGGATTAGTTTGTGGTATTTTAGGCGCTCGACTTGTTAGTGGTTTTATTGATGTTCATTTTGGGTGGCGAATGGTGTATTGGACGTCTGCTGTGGCTACACTTTTTATGATTTTGTTAGTTTACGTCTATTTTCCAAAAAGTAAGGGAGCGAATGCACCCAGTTATAAACACTTAATCATGTCGTTAGGTCCGCTGTTTATAAAAGAAAGAGCCCTGCAACAAGCATGCGTAAGTCAGGGAATGATGTTTGCTTCTTTTAGTGCATTTTGGACCACGCTTGTCTTTTTATTAGATACAGATCCCTACTTCTATGGAAGTGACATGGTGGGGGTAATAGGGTTAGTCGGGATAGCGGGAGCGTTTGCTACGCCGATTATCGGACGTTTAATTGATACAAAAGGGGCAAAGTTTGCAAGTCTTTTGTGTATGTCCATATCTTTACTTGCCTTTATAGGTCTTATAAGGGGAGGGTACTGGTTGCCTGGGTTAATTTTAGGAGCTCTTCTCATAACGATAGGAACTCAAGCAAACCAAGTTGCCTGTCAGTTTACTATTTTCCAATTAGGAGAAGAAAAAAGAAGTCGATTAAATGGATTATATATGGTTTCCACATTTTTAGGAGGGTCCCTAGGATCTTATGTGGGTTTACTTGCATGGAGTAAATGGGAGTGGCATGGAGTGTGTGCCATAGCCATATTGATGATAGCCATTAGCTTTTGTTCTTTAATTCCAATAAGCATCCCTAAAAAAACGATAGGGAATTTCATGAATAAGAAAGGAAGTAATACGTAATGAGAACACACACAGATAACTTTCAACGAGGATTAGATATATTAGCTAAGATTGATCCAGAGAACTATAAGGACATAATGGCAGGCTTTGAACAGTCAGCTCTCCCTGATTTAGGAACGTTAGCTGTAGAGTTTAATTATGGACAAATTTTCTCGAGACCAGGCTTAGACTTAAAGTCACGCCTTCTTGCCGCAGTGGCTGGCCTAACTGCATTAGGCAATACGAAACAGCTGAAATTTTACATAAACGGGGCTTTGAATGGTGGGTGGACACAGGAAGAAATTTTAGAAGCAATGTTACAAATGGTCATTTATGCTGGATTCCCTGTAGCTTTAAATACGATTTTAACAGTAGCCAATGAAGTCTTTTCTGAAAGAACAGAAAGAAATGAAAAGGAGAAACAAAATGATTATTGATAGTCACGCACATGTGGTTTTACCTATAGAGAATCATATTAAAATGATGGATGAAAGTGGAATAGATAAAACCGTATTGTTTTCTACTCTTGTTCATCCAGAAAAAAGCAGCAACGTTAAAGAATTCACCACGGAAATGAACAAACTAAATCAAATTCTAAATAATGAGGTGAATCCCGTACAAGCACGCTTAAAGGCGCTAGAAGAAGTAATCGTTGCGATTAAGCAGCACCCGAATCGGTTTGTTGGATTTGGTTCGGTTCCACTTTCTTTTTCTTCTGGTGATGTCACCTTAAACGACTGGGTAGAAAAACTTGTCAAAGAGCAAAAGATGAAAGGTCTCGGAGAATTTACTCTTGGCCCAGGTCAAATTCCATTGTTAGAACCTATATTTAAAGCAGCAAGTGACTATACGTCTTTGCCTATCTGGGTACATACTTTTTATCCTTTGAACTTAAAGGATATTCAAGAGTTATTTCTTCTCACTCAAAAATATGAAAATATGCCGGTTATATACGGGCATATGGGCGGAATTCATTGGCTACAAACGATAGAAATGATAAAAGACACTAAAAATGCTTACTTAGATATATCTGCATTTTATACAACATACGCCTTGTCTTTAGCTATAAAAGAAATACCTGAAAGAACGTTATTTAGTTCGGACTTTCCATATGGAGATCCATATTTAAATCTACAGGCCGTTAAGCGTCATACATCTAGTGGAGAAGTTGCAGACAGAGTGTTGGGTGGAAATATCTCAAATCTATTACATATATAAATTCAGCGTTTTTGTTTGATGTTGTGTTGTACGGGATAGCTATCAGTGAATTTTAAAATTATTTTCTGGCTTGAAGTAAAAAAAGGCAGCCAAAGGGCTGCCTTTAAA
>JARUXA010000458.1 GCA_030433805.1 Sphingomonas sp. PsM26
TTCCTCGCCCGTTGTGCCGCGCCGTTCGCGCTGCCCGCCCCCCCCGCGGGCGCGCTGGATCTTCAGACGCGCACCGCCCCGCCGCCCCCCCCCGCAGCCGCGGCCGCCGCCCCCGCCAATGAGGACCAGGTCCAGTTCAACGCCGCGCCGCGGCAATATGACATCAACGAAGAGATCGTCACCGCGGCCGGTGACGTCCGCATGTACCGGGCGG
>JARUXA010000459.1 GCA_030433805.1 Sphingomonas sp. PsM26
CGTTGCAGGCAGCCAGGCCCATGCCGGACTTGAGCCCGGCGTGGGCTTCTATGGCGATCAGGTATATCATGCCCGCCCGGCCACCGCCGCGGTCGACTTTAGCGATATCCAGCAGATCGAGGTGCTGCGCGGGCCACAAGGGCCCCTGTTTGGTAAGAACAGCACGGCCGGCGCGATCAACATTACAACGCGGGCACCGAGCTTTACCCCCGG
>JARUXA010000460.1 GCA_030433805.1 Sphingomonas sp. PsM26
CTCTTTGATGATTCATAATAACTTTTCGAATCGCATGGCCTTGTGCTGGCGATGGTTCATTCAAATTTCTGCCCTATCAACTTTCGATGGTAGGATAGTGGCCTACCATGGTTTCAACGGGTAACGGGGAATAAGGGTTCGATTCCGGAGAGGGAGCCTGAGAAACGGCTACCACATCCAAGGAAGGCAGCAGGCGCGCAAATTACCCAATCC
>JARUXA010000461.1 GCA_030433805.1 Sphingomonas sp. PsM26
GACCTGAGCACTACGCCCCCTCCGGTCATCGACGGGTTCACCCTGGCCGTCAACAGCGGCTCAGCAGGGGTGAAGGCTGGCGACAGTTTCAAAGTCAGCCCGACTGCCAATGGCGCCAAGGAAATCGGCACCGTGCTCACCGACCCGAGCAAGATTGCCTTTGCCGCGCCGGTGCAGGGCGAGGCCGGCAAGACCAACCAGGGCACCGGCACG
>JARUXA010000462.1 GCA_030433805.1 Sphingomonas sp. PsM26
AGCAAATGATCGTCGGCCATCCATTTAAGGAAGAGGGACGGCGCCGTGTCCGCAAGATGCGCTTCATAGACGGTCGGCCCACTCACCCGCAGCACCGTGATTCGGCCGCCGCCAAAGTCGCCAGTGCTCATGGCGTTTTCGGCGATGAAAGTTCTCTCTGGAGATTCTGCCGAACTAAACGAGATCCACGATTTTCTGCCGAGTGGGTAATAT
>JARUXA010000463.1 GCA_030433805.1 Sphingomonas sp. PsM26
CGCCAGCGTCGCATGGCTGCACAGCACGACCTCCGACGTCGGAGTGAACCAGCGGAGTTCGAAATCGCTAGCGCCGGTCGTGTCGGGAACGAAGAAGGCGGTCTCGCTGAGGTTGTTTTCCGCAGAGATAGCCATGAGCATCGCGGCCTCGATCCAATCGGTAAGCGGCATGACCAGTCACTTATACACATCTCCGAGCCCACGAGACGAATA
>JARUXA010000464.1 GCA_030433805.1 Sphingomonas sp. PsM26
ACAAGCTTGTATCTATATATATTTATTTAATGGGTTTTTTAAAATTATTATGTAACAAAACATGAGTGTATAAAAGATAAGTAGGAGGGGCAAATATGTTTGTTCATGTAGTTCAACCTGGTGAAACTCTATTCTTAATAAGTAACAAATATGGTTCCCCTATCAATCAGTTACGAAGTGTGAATGGTTTAGAGGAAACGAATATTGTTCCA
>JARUXA010000465.1 GCA_030433805.1 Sphingomonas sp. PsM26
TCTTTCCATCACTGTACTTGTTCGCTATCGGTCTCTCGCCAATATTTAGCTTTAGATGGAATTTACCACCCACTTAGAGCTGCATTCCCAAACAACTCGACTCTTCGAAGGCACTTTACAAAGAACCGCACTCCTCGCCACACGGGATTCTCACCCTCTATGACGTCCTGTTCCAAGGAACATAGACAAGGAACGGCCCCAAAGTTGCCCTC
>JARUXA010000466.1 GCA_030433805.1 Sphingomonas sp. PsM26
GTCGAGGAAGCGGCCGGTGGCGGCCTTGGAGGATTCTGTTTGTTCGGCAATGGCGTCGATCAAGTCTTGACGATTCATGGAGCACTCCGTTTGTTCTTGGTTGGTTGATGGTCAGAGCGGGGCAGGGCGATCCATGCCCCCAGCGGGTTCCGGGAGCGCCGGCAGGGGTGGCATGGGAGCTTCACCCGCGACCCACTTCCACGATGGCAGCT
>JARUXA010000467.1 GCA_030433805.1 Sphingomonas sp. PsM26
GCCCATCTCATATGCTGTGATTCGCCCATCTCATATGCTGTGATTCGCCCATCTCATATGCTGTGATTCGCCCATCTAATGGGCGATGGCGGCCATTGAAGTTTGTAAAATGACAAAAGTTGATCGCGGCTGAATTACTGGTAGCAACGCAGTGGACGTGAGTGCACTGGTGTGTTAAGGGTAAAGGGGTTAAAAACGTGCTAAACGTGAAG
>JARUXA010000046.1 GCA_030433805.1 Sphingomonas sp. PsM26
TTTATTATAATATAATTTTAAAGTACATGAAGAAATTTGATTAAATTTGTCATTTTTTTAATCATTTTGACGTGTTTTCTGATGAATAAGATAAGAATAATGGCTTACATAGAAGACATTTATTTTATCAATACATAAGGAAAAGGAAGAGAGGTTCCACATGGAAGAACAAGTACAACCTTCAAATGCGCGCAGACGCAAACGAAAAAAACCGAAAAAGAAACGCGCGTTTAAAATTATTCTTGGTATTATTTTAGTATTAATTCTAGGTGTAGCAGGCTATGCATATAGCATATGGCATTCCGTTGAAAAGACATTCACACAAACTCACGAACCGTTAAAACGTGATGTATCTGAAAAACGTTCAAATAAAGTGAGCTTGGAAAATGGGGACCCTATTTCTATTTTACTATTAGGAGTAGATCAGCGTGCCGGTGACCGGGGACGTTCAGATTCTACTATTTTAATGACGGTAAACCCAAAGACAAAGTCTATGAAGATGGTCAGTATTCCACGTGATACGCGAACTGAAATTGTAGGAAAAGGAACACAAGATAAAATTAACCACGCTTACGCTTTTGGTGGCGTAGATATGGCTGTAAATACTGTAGAAAAATTCTTAGACGTTCCTGTAGACTATTATGTTCAAGTGAATATGGAAAGCTTTAAAGACATTGTAGACGCTGTTGGCGGGGTAACTGTAAATAATACTCTTGCATTTGATTATGACGGCTACAGCTTCCAAAAAGGACCTTTAACGTTAGATGGCAAAGAAGCACTAGCATATACACGTATGCGTAAACAAGACCCTCGCGGTGACTTTGGACGTCAACAACGTCAGCGTCAAGTAATTGAAGGCGTTATTGACGAAGGAGCTAGCGTTCAGTCTTTAACAAACTACGGTACAATTCTAGATGCAATTGGCCAAAATGTAAAAACAAACCTTACGTTTGATGATATGCAGCAAATTCAATCAAACTATAAAGACGCACGTAAACATTCAGAACAGCTTCAAATAGATGGAAAAGGCGAAAAGATTAACGGTATCTATTACTATGCCGTATCTGATGACACGCGTAACCAACTATCTGCTGAATTAAAAGAAAGTTTAAATCTAAAATAAAAAAAGATCGCGGGAGATATCCCGTGATCTTTTTATTTATTATGATTTCGTTACTTTTACTAATTCTGTGCTCTTAGCAACAGCTTTTTCTTTTCCAGCTTTCACGTATACGCGTACACGATAGTCGCCAGACTTCGTTAGCTTATAAGCCAACTCTTTTTTTGATGAGTAAGGAATTTTTTGGAATAGCTTTCCGTCTTTATAAACAGAATAAGCGTATTTAAGGTCTTTCCCTTCCGCTGTTGTTTTTACTTCTAAGCGTTTGTCTCCTATGTTTTTAATAGAGACCTTGTTTAATGCTGTTTTTTCTTGTTGAGTTTGTTCCGTTTTAGTTGGCTTGCTTGCAGTTTCTTTGTCATTGCTGCAGCCTGTGAATAATAGTGCACCTGCTACGATTGGAATTAATACTTTTGCTTTCATTAGAGATCCTCCTTGAATAGTAGATATATCAATCTACATATCTATTCTCAATATTATTAAAATGCTTTATAAACCTTATGTATAAAACATTAAAATCGCTAAAAACAAAGACAGCATAGATAAAACGCCTACTTGAAAATAAAGCTTGAACGTTTTTCGTCTTTCTTTTTTCCGTTCACGTCGCTTCGTGCGCTGCTCTAACGAGTATAATGGCTGAGTATACTCACTCTTTTCATTCATCAAGGCATATTCATCTTTTGCCTGATTAGCCAGCATATCTAGTTTATACTGCTTTTTCTCTTCATCAGTTAATCCATTAAACCATTTAACAAACTCTTTATATTTTTCTAAAACAACACGAGTGCCGCCAAATTGCTTTAACTCTCCAAAGTGAATCCACATGACCTTGTTGCACACACTGCGGATTTGAGTCAACGAATGACTGATAAAGAAAATAGTTTTACCTTGTTCTTTAAATTCATTAATCTTTTTCAAACACTTATCGTAAAATGTTTGATCTCCTACTGATAAAGCCTCATCGACTACCAGTATGTCAGGATTAGTATGAACCGAAATGGCAAATCCAAGCCTCGATTTCATACCGCTCGAATAGTTTTTAACAGGCTGAGTAATAAATTTTCCGATATCAGCAAATTCGATGATATCAGGAGTGATTTTTTTAATCTCTTCTTTCGTTAGTCCATGCATCAGACACTTCAATTCGATATTTTCTAATCCATTTAAGTTATTATTTAACCCTACCGAAATAGCAATTAATGATGTTTCACCATTAATTTTAATATCACCTGACGTCTGAGGCACAACTTGCGACAGCAAGTTAGAAAGAGTGGATTTTCCCGATCCGTTAATTCCGACAACACCAATTGTTTCTCCTTCATTTACAGAAAAAGAAATGTTTCTTAGTGCATAAAAGCTTTCATTTTTCTTTTTTGGAAAGAAAATTTCAAGCAGTTTATCGGATCTTTTTTTATATAAAACATACTTTTTACTAACGTTCTCAAACTGAACTTTTAGTGCCATAGATTACGCTCCTAGATTACAAGTAATCGATGAATTTATTTCTGAATTTTAAATGCAGGATTGATCCTACTGTTAGTATTAATAATGTGATAACCCAAAAATATAATGTATATATCCAATCCTCATAAAACCAACCGTAACCTAACAATGAATATCTAAATCCTTGCACGATGTAAAAGAGAGGATTTAATTTTAAAATCGTTTCATATACATGTGACAATTTAGACGTATCCCATAAAATAGGCAATAAGTAAAGCACCATTCTCATTAATGATTGTAATATTTGCTGAAAATCTCTTATTAACGTTGAAATAGTTGATGTTAACAGCGTAAGCGCAAATAAAAACACAAATAACGCTACTAAATAATATGGCAATTGAAGTAAATACCATCCTGGATTAATTCCATAAATAACGAAGATAACTCCCATAACCAGCATCATAATGATAAACTGAAAACTGTTGCTGACAATTGTGACAGTTGGCAGTACACTGACTGGAAACTTCATTTTTGAAACCAAACTTACCCTTGCATACACACTGTTTGAACCTTGGGTAATGGAAGGACTAATAAAAAACCAAGGGATTAACCCTGCAATTAGCCATACAAAGAATGGAATTCCGTGTACGGGTGCTCCTCCACGAATTCCTAATCCAAAAACAAGCCAGTATAGAAGAATCTGTATGGCAGGTCCTAAAAACTGCCATACAGCTCCAAGATAGTGCATTTGGTATTTACTTTTTGCATCATAAAGAGATAATCTCAATATTAAATGAAAATTCGAGGATTGTTCTTTCAAAATCCTCCCTACAGAATTCATGCCATTACTTCTTCCTTCTTAAGGAATGCATGTAGGTTACCATAGTTAATGTAGCTGAAATCGTCAGAACGGTTAGCTACCACGTTTTTCGTATCGAAAATACGTTTTGTTGCCATACCTTCTAATTCGCTCCAGTTTAATTCTTTGAATTCGTTATGGTCTGTTAACACAAGAACTAAGTCAGAGTTGCGTACAGCTTCCTTGATATCTTGTTCAACCCAATCTTGTTCCACGTGAGGATCAAATGCGCGAATTTCGTATTTGCCTTCTGCTTTTAATAAATCATAGATTTCCATTGCTGGACTTTCACGGATATCGTCTACGTTTCCTTTATACGTTAAACCGAATACTGTCACAACGCGGCCGTCTACTTTTTCCATTAGAGCATTTGTGTTGTCTACTACGTATTGAGGCATAGACGTGTTAATTGTTCTTGCTAGATTAATAAGCTGAGCTGTTTTAGGTGCTTTCGCAACGATGAAATATGGATCTACAGCCAAGCAGTGTCCACCTACACCTGGTCCTGGTGTATGAAGGTTTACACGCGGATGCTTGTTAGCCATTTGAACCACTTCTAGCGCATCGATTTCTAATTCGTTACATACTTTTGTTAATTCGTTTGCTAACGCAATGTTTACGTCACGGAATGTGTTTTCCATTAGTTTTGACATTTCTGCTGTTTTTGCATCTGTTTTAATGATTTCACCTTGTACAAATGTGCTGTATACCATTGCACCAGCTTCTGTACAATTTGGCGTAAGTCCTCCAACAATACGGTTGTTGTGGATTAGTTCATGAAGAATTTGTCCTGGAAGTACACGTTCTGGACAATGTACTAAGAACACGTCTTTTCCAACTTCAAAGCCAGCTGCTTCTACTAACGGTTTTACATGGTCATCCATGCTGCGCGGTGCGATTGTAGATTCTACGATTAATACGTTTCCTTTTTCTAAGTAAGGAATGACGTTGCTTACAGCGCTTAATACATATGATAAATCACAAGATTTGTGTTGGTCATCATGGTTTGGTGTTGGTACAGCTACGATGAATGCATCTGCTTTTTCCGGCTGTAATGCTGCGCGGAATGTACCTTTTTCAATTACTTCATTTAAGGCTTCCTGCAGACCAGGCTCTTCTAAATGGATTTTTCCATTGTTTAATGATTCAATTACGCGTTGACTTACGTCGACACCCACAACGTCCACATCATGTTTTGCAAACATGATAGATGTTGGTAATCCAATATATCCTAATCCTACTGTACAAAGTTTCATTTTATTTCCTCCTGTGTTAACTGCTTAATAATGTTTTATATAAAGACACTATTCGTGTCTCTAACCGCTTTTTGTTTGTATTGATTTCTTACAAAAATTCTACATCTGTATTCGCCTTTAGCTCTTGGCTTATAGCGGAAAATTTCTTCCTCGATATAAGACGTTTTATGAACGATTTTATCGTCTTTGTAAATGTAGTATGCGTACTCCAAATTGCCGTGGCCTTCTGTATCACATCTTGCAATAAAGTAGCTCTTGTTATCTTTTAAAAGAGCTCTTTTAATTTTAAATGGCACATGTTCGACATAATCCACATCTAAAATTTCGCTAATCGTTCGGCCAAGATACAGAGGAAAATAACCTTTTAAGTCTTTATGATTTGCTCGATCTTCTAAATCTAGCGTTACTTTATACCCTCTGTCTTTTAGCTGGTGATACAGCGGAAGAACATGACTTTTGTGATGATAATCCCACGTTCCTACATACAAACGGATGTCTGGTGCGCTATCTACAGGCTGATCTAGTAAGTTAAATAGAATTTGATTTAAGTATTCTTTGTTTACATTATCCGTGCCTGAAATATACTCTGCAATATTGACATGCTCTGCCTGATCAATCAAAAAGTCTCCTAATTTACTTTGAGGAGCACCGGCAATTACTTGTCCAAAATGATACTTAATTCCATAGTATAACGCCGCATAGCCGCCTTTAGACGAACCTACGGTCATGACATTTTTGTGCGTAAAACCGTGCTTGGACATAATATATTGAATAAGCGAAGATACGCTTGTTTCAATGACATGATTTCTATTTTTACCTAAATAATAAGAGCCTTGTTCACCAAAATCATCTAAAATGAAAAGTTTATTTGCTCCAACTTCATCTAACGTTTTCATATAATTATATACATAATGATATTTATTAGCTAAAGCAGAAAAGACAATAACCAATTTATCCTGTAATGTCTCGTCAGCCGCTGGAACGAAGTGATACTTCACGCCATTCATAGATTGATAATGTGACTCTAATTCAAATGGTCCTTGATCTCTTGCTGCGATTTTATAATTCGCTAAGCGGAACTCTGTCACTACTTCAACCGACTCTTTGCCGCTGCTGAAATCCAGCTCAAGCACAGTAGCAGGTTTTTTCGATTCCATTTTAGGAAATACCCATCCTTGCACGTGCGGAACTGTTTGTTCGCGCACAGCTCGTATATTCACATCTGTAGTAGATGTAATTTCAAGTTCAGCTACTTTGTTATTGTTTCTAAACAACTCCACAATTTGATCTCTTACGTGAACTTCTAAGTCTGGAGCCACATGCCAAAACAGCTTGTATTGATGAGTATCTTGTGAAGCAACTTGATCACGTACAGTGATATGCTCTAGCTGCTTATTATAGCGTACGTTACGTGTGTGAGTAACTCCACTATAACGTTTATTCACTCCCGTTGCTTCTGAGTAGTCCTCAGTTAGCTGATAATCTTTTATATATACTTTCTCGTGCTGATGATCCACTCGAGGAAGACCGCGTCCGTCCACGATTAGCGTGTTGTGTCCAAATGAAGAATATGCATATTTCGTAAACTTATCTTTGTAATTATATCCATTTGGCCCAGCTTCTGTAATGATATCACCGTTTGAATAAATGTGCATATTTAAGTCATCACTGTGCTTATGGTAACTAGTGTGATAAGCCGCGGAAAACAATACGTACGTTTCTTTTTCTTTTCTTTCCCATCCGCTTCTGAAAATCGCATAACCCGAGTCTTTGAATACCGCATCTTTTTCTACAGGCATTCTGCCAGCTTTACCTTGATGAACTGCATATAAAAACTCTTCACTTTTGTACAAGCTTCGGTAGCTGCTGTTTACAACAGGCTTAGACTCTGTATCACAAAGAGGCGGGAATAATCCGTCTGGTCGAATAATATAGGTTGCGTATTTTTCCGTCTTTTTAAATAAATCCACGAAAAACTTTGCGTGGTTAGGGCTCAAATCCTTCAGCCATACAACCAATTTATTCAAATAATTGGATACAAGAAAATGATAAGACGGTGAATGTTCCTTATGTACGCCTTCTTCTGTATACACATAGGTAAAGTAATCAACGAGACGCTTTAATGCAATATCACGATAACGATCCGACTCATTATCTGCCTCTTCGAAATACATCGCGTAAGCAAGCAAAGAAATATCTTGGAACATGCCGTGATTTGTATTTGTTGAATGGAAATCATCTTGAGACAGTAAATTAGCTGTTTTAGCCATATTCTCTAAGAGAAGCTGTTCATCCGATGAAGCAAGCTTGTCCTTTGCTAAGATGTATAATCTCAACCAATACTGCAAACGCATTGCCGTTGTTTCATCGTGAAAAGCCATTTCATTTGAACCATTAGGATATGGATTTTTTTGAATCCAATCTTTGACTAAACCAATAGCTTTATCTTTGTACTGCTCTTCTTTTGTTTCTTCGTAAGCATCCGTCAAACATCCTAAAAAAGTATGACCATGAATCAAGCGTAAAAAACTTCTAGATTTATCTTCGTTCCATAGAATTCCTTTTGGGTATCGAATGACCCCAAAAGGCGGAAGCGGATATTTATTACCCATAATGTTTTTAGCAGCTGCTAGAGGATCTTTATTCCGACTTTTCGGTAAGATCCTCATTAGCTTTTGAATTTTTTCTTCATCCAATGCCGTTAATGCTTTTTTTGTATTTATCATTCAGTCATTTCCCACTTTCTCATATGCGCGCTGTACGCATACAAACTATAAATTTCAAAAGGAACTTATAGATTAACTTAAAACAGGTTCCGCAACGTTCACAATTAACTCTTCCCATTGATTCGCTACTTTTTCAGCTCCAAAGTGCTGCTTTACATACTCTTTTAAAGAAGCTTGAAGCTCTGCATCTGTTTCTTTTGAGTTCAGGTCTAGAATACGCGCTACTGCTTCCTCAACATCGGATAGAAGGTACTCTTTCGGATAGATCGTATCACTGCCATCCCAGTTGAGAATGATTGGATAAGCACCTGAAGCCATCCCTTCACTTGGTGAAAGGTGGAAACTTTCAAAATCACTTGTTGATAGAATAATTCCTACCTTTGAAAGCCATTCAGAAATATCGCCGAACCCTTCAAAAATAACAGCGTCTTTCCACGGAGCTTTTTCGATACGATTAAAAATTGCTTCGTAATATTCACGCTCTTCTTCTTTATTCCACAGCCAAGAATATTCCTGCGGCATTTTTCCTTTAACAAACAGCTTATAGCGGTTATCTTGATGCCATAACTTATCTAGCATATCTACAGCCAAGTCTAGACGCTTTCGCTGCGGACAAATTCCGATGATGCCTAAATGATACTTAGCGTCTTCCGTTTTAGAACCATCCACTTTTTCTGTATCGACTACGTTATAAATCATCGTCATCTTTTCACGCGGAAAATTAAACGTTCGATAAAATTCTTCATATACGTATGGAGAAATCGCGATAATTTTATCGATATTTTCCATGTTAAAACTATGAGGATAAATCGTATCACGCTCTTGAAGATGCATGCGTACAATTAACTGCTGATGAGGCTTTTTATGAT
Organism: Sphingomonas sp. PsM26; assembly: GCA_030433805.1. Taxonomy (GTDB): domain Bacteria; phylum Pseudomonadota; class Alphaproteobacteria; order Sphingomonadales; family Sphingomonadaceae; genus Sphingomonas. Next base: position 8,274 of record JARUXA010000046.1, read on the forward strand.
GAGAGTACCACACTGCATTTCCAAGTCCCCATTCACAAACAATAACGTCTGCCCACTCTAAGCAAGCTTGACTATGTTCTTCATCATGAGCATTATGGCCACTCCACTCGTCCGTTTTAATTTCAAACCCAGGACGGCTTGCCAAACGGTCCATAATGATACGTGCAAATTTCAAATCATGTCCTGCAAATAATATCTTTTTCATTTTTGTAACCTCACAGCTCTATTTTATTTACCATAGCAGTGATGTCGTCCTTGCTGCTATCTTCTAATTTCAAGTAATTAAATTTGTCATTACTAAAGAACTGCTTGCCGTATTTAGCATATGACGCAAGACTTTGATCTTGTTCAAAGAGATTAATTACTTGCTCAAGTGAAAGATTGCTGTATACATTTGTTTTAGCAACAGAGCTCTGTGACGATAACTCTCTTACAAACTCGTATTCCTGACCTGCATTTTTCTCTTCAAGCTTTCCGTTTTCCACACTGTAGTGAGTTGTTTTACCAATAAAATCACTGTCTGTAAACGTTGTGCTCAGCATTAAGTCTAGTAAATAATTTTGCCCATAATAGCTGTCTTGGCCAAAGTACGTTACATACTCACTTGAAATCCAATCGCGAATGTTTAAGTAGTTGTGCATATAACTGCGAACAAATGTGTGAATGTTTTTTGTGTTGTACTTATTGTAAAGGTCTAAATAGCCATCGAATGTATCTACTAGAATATATAATTGCTTATTTTCATAAGCTTGACGGTTAAATTGATCAATGATGTTCTCAAACTCTTGACGCGTATTAGCAATCGCAACTACCGTAACTGTCGGCAGTTCAAAAGCAAAGTTTAAGCCCACTTTCTCAATAATGTACTCTAAGCGATGCGTATACGTATGCTTAGTTAATACATCTCGAATACCCGTTAATGCTTTTTCTTCGTAATAACGTTCATCTTCTAACAACTGCTTGAATTCTTCATGCAAACTCGTTGGATCTTCAGACATATAAACAAGATCACCGAAAATTTCTCCAATTCCCTGTGCGTACGTACTAATAACAGGCGTTCCGCATGCTAACCCTTCATATACACGGCGAGAGAACATCGTCGGAGATTCTTTTACTGTATTTACGTTAATCATAACTTTGTAGCCTTTATATGCTTTATCAATTTCGTAATACTTTAAGTTTCCTTTTACATAAGGAACAAAGCGATCTGGGAATTGATGATTTGGCATAAGCCCTTTTAAGTTTTGAATATAGTTTCGATCGTAAATATCTAATCCCACTTTAGCCGCAGCATCTAATAATCGGTCCATATCAATACATCTTTCTTCATGATGACGATAATAAGATCCAGCAAAACACGCTTTGTTTTCGCGTTCATCCACGATCTTAATCGGGTTATGAATAGCCGGCTGCGCAGCAAACGGTAGCGCAAATGCGTTTTGATGTCCAGCTCTTTCTTGGTAGTAAGGAACCATGTTTTCATCCGTTGTGAAAATATAATCAAATCGTCTAGCTGTTTCAATAAAACGATTAAAGTGAACAGGATCTTCCTTGTTCCAAAATACGGTTGGCACATTATGCTCTTTACACCAAGCTAACAGTGAGTAAAGAGGTTTCATATTCTCTTCTCCGTAGTAACCAACACGCTTATTCCAAACGCCTCCGTTACCACGCCAAGCAGATTCAACCATTAACAAGTCGGGCTGTTCCTTTGTCATAACCTCAAGCCAGTTATCCGGCGTCATTTTAATTAATTTACACTCATGTTCATAAGAAGCCGTCGTAAATTCGTCAAAAATAACCGCCATCTTCATTTCTTTGATCGGCTTTGGAGGAAGCATGTTAAATGCATCTACTTCTTGTTTTGCTACGTAATCTAATGACTGCTCTCGTTCAATGCTTTTCATTTCATTAATAGAAATCGTATGAACGTCAAATTCACCTTTTCCAGACACGCGTAAAGCAATTCGGAACTGTGTAATATCAGGATGAATTTGAACTTTTGTCATTGAGTTAAATTTTAACTGCAGCACTTGAAGCTTTTCTTCATCTGAATACCCAATAAACATTGGAATCACAGCTACATCTTCATCTGCTTTCCCTTTTACAGTGAACTCATATTCAAATCCTTTTTGCATCGTCATGATATGATGAGTCGGAAGCATTTTAAAACTGTTATTTGTTTCTTTATACGAAATATAGCTGTTTTTTCCAGCTTCAATATTTACTGAACCGTGCAGCCCTTTGTCTGACGCAGAAAGCTGTACTAATTTCTTCGCGCTTGCAAACCAATCTGAAGCTTGCAGCTCTAGCTGTGCACTGTTGGTAATTTCAATTGGCTTTTCTTGAATGTTAATTTGCAGTCCTTTAAAGAATCCGCTTTCCGTCACACGTATTAAAAACTCAACATGTTCCGTATCTTTTTTGAAACGCAGTTCAGCTTTTTCATTCAGCTCAAGCTGATGAATTTCATTTTGCTTGTTGTTTTTATATCCTACGGCATATACCACTAACTCAATACCTTCATACACTTCACCTGCTGGCGTAATCACATACGTGGAATCATGATCAACAGCTACTGAGATATTTTCACTTGTATTAAAGTGCTGAGCTGTTAAATGAATGAATTCCTGTCCTTTTAACTTCGATTGAAACAGTTGATTCCAAGGATGATAAATGACACCGTTATTCGACTCTTGCCATCCTTTAAGAGAGTGTTCGTTAAGAGCGTATTTAATAGGTGCGTCAACCGTCATTTTAGGAACCGCTACTTCAACGTCATGAACCCACCAATAAGACACGTTGTTAATGATGATATCGTCAAGCTTAAATTCACCTTTACCAGATACTCTCACTGCTAGACGAATAGAGTTATATTCTTCTTGGAAATGAATCAGTTTTTTATTGTTTAACTTTAATTCATCTGTTCCTACTTTTTTTCCGTCTTGATAGAAAACAATAGCAAGACGTACATCAACAGAATTCTCTTTCTCGCCTTGGAAGCAAACCGATAGTGTATCGTCATGAACAGCCACTGGACTTGCAGGCTGAGCAGAGAAAGCAGCATTTCCTTCTCTGTGCGTTACATATGCGAATTGCTTATCTTCAAAACTTACGTTGAACTTTTTGTTAAATGGATCATAGTATAATTGATCGGACTTAGGCATGTACCACTGATTTTGTTCTAAAACAATATAATTTCCTTCTGTCAAAAGCTCGCTTTGATTCCAGAATCCTCGGTCATTAATTAACATGCTCTCAATTTTAAACGTTCCCTGCCCTTTCACGCGCAGCGCTAAGCGGATAGAATCAGTAGATTGAGAGAACGGTATAATACCTTCACTGTTCATTTCAAATCTATGTATACCTACTTTTCGACGATTTTTATATTCAATAATGAATAACTCGACGGAGACACTTTCACTTTTTGTCCCTTTGAAGACAAGCGTTTGCTGACTAGAAAAGTCAAATGCAATATTCTCTTCTACAGGAGCTTGTTGAAAGTCGATATTCTGCTCGCGATAAGTTAGATACGTATAGTTGTTAGAATTCAAATCAACAGTAAAACTTCGGTCGTCTTCATTAAATGAAACAGCAACTTGATGCTTTTTAAACCAGCCGCTATTTGCTTCGACTTCTGAAAACTCTAGACTCGGAATGCGATGTGCCTTTGCCCAATCTCTTTTTTGCGTAATCGACTTCATACGCTTTTGAATATCACTGATCATTATCTATGCCCCTTTGTTGCTTTATTTGTACCCATTCGCTTTCGAAGCGTCCAATACTTTAGCGTTAACTTTCCTAGAAAAGAACGGCTGATAGCCGCATATCTTTTTTCTAGCATCGTATAACGCTTTTGCAAATCCTGGTACTCTTTTAATTCTTTTTCTCTTATGTTTAATTGTTCGATTAGTTCCGATTTAACCACTTGAAGTTCTTTTTCCAGGACTTCTACAGATACATGGCTATGGAGTTTGACACCCATACGCGTAAGTTCCTCCTTTTACGTTATATTGCTTGATAGACTTTCAAAAACTGTACTTGTTCACTTTCCCAGTTGTACTTGAACTTCGCTGTTTTACAGTTGTTACTCATCGTCGTACGCAGCACAGGATCTCGTAATAACTGATTGACAGCACTCGCAATCTCTTTGTAATCATGCGAATCTACACATAATCCAATATGCTCGCCTTCTACTACTTTTTTAATCTCTGGAAAATCGCATGCTACTACCGGTACATCGCTCATAATGTATTCAAATAACTTATTTGAAGAAGCCGAATAGTGATTGAAGCACACATTATTTAATACTTGAAAACCTAAGTACGCATTTTTTGTATACTTCGGTAAGTCCTGCAGCGGCACTTTTGGAATAAACTTCACTTTATCTTCTAACTTCATTTCAGCTACCATACGCTCTAGCTCTGGCTTGATGCGTCCGTCTCCAATAAAGACCAGTGTTCCTTCTTTAAATAACGGTGCTGCTTGAACAAGCTTTTCAAGACCTCGTCCCGTTTGGATGCCGCCTTGATACAACAGAATTTTTTCATTTTCAGGAAGCCCTAAACGCTCGTGCAAATTAACTTGTTGCTGCTGCTTCTTTTTTGGTCGAAACGGATAGTTATAGACAACGTTTGGATAGAAGCCATATAAATCTTCATTGTATTTGGCACGCGTATGATTTTCTACAATCATAGAGTCAATTTTATTAATAAAGAACGACTCCATTTTTGCGTATACGCCGCTGTCATAGCCCGTTCTGCTCGTTTGCACCTCGTGAGAATCATAGACAAGATACTTACGCTTAAAGCGAAGCTTTGAACAGATAAATCCTTGAGGAAGCGTATTTAAATCATTCGAGTGATAAATCTCGTATTTCTTCTTCCTGCCTTTTAAAATCATCCTTAAGATAATGCTTCCTCTTACCCAGACCACTTGCAGCTTCGTTTTTAATAACAGAGCGGCTACGATTGTAACAGGAAGAACTACATAAGGAGCTACGTATGCTGCCCCTAACCACAGCAAAAAAGCGATCAGAGCGAGCACTTTATATTTTAGAAGTGCACCATACGCTTTTTTCATAAAAAGCAGCGAAGAAGGATAACGCTTTACGCGATGAACGTGAAAATGTTCATTTACTTCTTCATACTGTTTTAAATCCGGATTGTTCGGATCATGAATACAAATTAAATCAACGGCGTAACCATTCTCTGATAAAGCCGTACATTCGCGCAGGACGCGCGCATCATTGGTAAAATGATTCCATACAAACATACAGACATTTTTTCTCATAATACTTCAACCTTATCCACTGATTCTGTCTGCTCCACATGCAGCGGTTCAGAACTTTTATTCTCAATTAAACGTATTAATACTTCAATATTTTTCTCCCAGAAGAAATGCTTTTTTACATAATTTAAGCTGTTGCGAGACATTTCACTTCTTTTAGAAGGGTGCTGATACAAATACAGGATATGTCTAAGCATCTCATCTGCTGTATTTGTCTCTGATACAATTCCAGCTTCATGTGAAACAATCACGTCTTTGGCATAGCCAGAAACCGATGCGACAATCGGGATTCCACACGTCATATAATCAATGATCTTGCCAGGAAGAACCGTTTCAAATACTTGCTTACCGTTCAACGTCACAATTCCAATATGATGTTCAGAAATAATATGTAAGCACTCTTGACGGGTAGTTGGCTTAATAAATCGAACATTTGTTAACTTATGCTCTTTTGTAAAACGTACAAATTCTTTCTTTTTAAACCCATATCCCATAACTGTCAATTCAATATTATACTCATGTAATTCTTTTGCAAGGTCCATTAGAACCGTTACATCTTGTGCTAAACCAATATTGCCTGCATACATAACTTTAAATACGTCGCTTCCAGATTCAATCATTGAAATTTCATTACGATTTGCAGCATTAGGCATAAAATGAATTTTATTTAACGGAATAGTATATTTCTCTGTCATAAACCGAATAAAGCCTTCGCTGTTTACGATAATATGATCAGCTTTCACATAGAGAATTTTCTCTAAGCGACTGAAAACAGAAATGACCACCGGATAATTGAACACCCCTACGCCTTTTAACGATTCAGGCCATAAATCTCGAATGTCCAAAATAAGCGGCCTTCGATAGCGGTATTTGGCAAGCAGCCCGACGACAGCAATAAAAATAGGCGGAGACGTAACGAAAACCACATCGTACTGTTTTCGGTCAGTTAAAATGAATAGCATCATTTTAAAAGCAATTTCTAAATAATACATTAAACGATTGATAATACTTCTAGAATACTTGCGATTTTTCACACCAATGCGCGTTACATCATTTTCTTCATCAATAGACTCATCATCCCAAAACTGTTCGTCATGATAGATCTTTTTATTTGGATATGTGGGCTCAGTCGTCAGTACATTTACGTCATAATTTTCATCTTTTAAGAGTTTATATATATTTTTTATACGATTTCCTGCACTACCGATTTCAGGATAAAAATGTTGAGAAATCACAAGTACCCTTTTTGTCAAAGCAACTTCACTCCAATACAATTTCACTAGCTCGCCAAGCGAACTAGTGAAACATCAATTAAGCTTTTACGTTTTCTCTCTGTAATAGCTCATCCATAAATGTAAGTAAATCATCACGTAAATCTTCATGTTGAAGAGCAAATTCTAGCGAAGTCTGAATAAATCCTAGCTTTTCACCAACGTCGTAACGTTTGCCTTCAAAGTCGTAAGCAAATACGCGCTGAATTTCGTTCAGCTTTTGAATCGCATCCGTTAATTGAATTTCTCCACCCGCGCCTACTTCCTGCTGTTCTAAAAACTTGAAGATTTCAGGCGTGAAGATATAGCGTCCCATAATAGCTAGATTAGAAGGTGCTGTTCCTAATGATGGCTTTTCAACGAATGTATCCACTTGATAACGACGGCCATTGCTTGAAATAGGATCTACAATTCCGTAACGGTTCGTTTCGTTTTCTGGAACCGTCTGCACACCGATCACTGAAGATAGCGTTTCGTCATACTGATTCATTAACTGACGCAAGCAAGGCGTTTCTGCTTGAACGATGTCGTCTCCTAGCAGTACAGCAAACGGCTCATCTCCGATAAATTTGCGCGCACACCAAACCGCATGTCCTAATCCTTTTGGCTCTTTTTGACGAATGTAGTGAATTTCTACATTTGCTGATTGACGCACTTTTTCTAGAAGTTCGAACTTTTCCTTTTCTACAAGGTTCTGTTCTAGTTCAGGAGCGTTATCAAAATGATG
>JARUXA010000468.1 GCA_030433805.1 Sphingomonas sp. PsM26
ATACTGGGCAAGGACATCCTGATCCGCCCGCGCGGGCGGAGCCAGGAGGTCAAGGCACTGATCGTGGCGATGAAGCGCTGATGGAGGAACGATCCCCCCGCCGCCTGGGGCGGCGGGGGGAGTAGCGTCAGAAGGCCAGTTGGACGCCGACGCGGCAGGTCTGGCGATTGCGTTTTTTGTGTCTCTTATAAACATCTTACGCTGGCGACGAA
>JARUXA010000469.1 GCA_030433805.1 Sphingomonas sp. PsM26
CAAGCTATGCCGGGAAGACGACCGGCTTGGGCACGGGCAGCGAACGCAGCGGCCCCAGAACCTTGACGATCACCGTCGACCAGCCAGACATCCTGACTCATATACACATCTCCGAGCCCACGAGACGAATACCTATATCTCGTATGCCCTCTTCTGCTTGAAAAAAAAAGGCTGGGGGGGGGGGGGGGGGGGGGGGGGGGGGGGGGGGGGGG
>JARUXA010000470.1 GCA_030433805.1 Sphingomonas sp. PsM26
CGACGGCGGGCGCTCCCCCTGTTGCTGCCCGCGGGCCGCGCCCGCCGCGCGCCGGGCCGCGCCCCCCGGGCGGGGCGGGGTCTCCCCCGGGCCGGGGCGCCACAGCGCCGGTGCGGGGCGCCCCGCGCGGATCGCGGCGGGCGCGCAGCTTGCGTGGCGGATCGACATGGCCGACGCGGTTGGGCGGACCGGGCCGCTCGACTGGCACCCGC
>JARUXA010000471.1 GCA_030433805.1 Sphingomonas sp. PsM26
GTTCCCCACCATCGTCAGCATCGAAGACACCGACGTGGCCGGGCTGAAACCCGACTACAGCGCCGAGGTGACGATTCAGGTGGACCCCGGCGACACGAAGGTGCTGACCGTCCCGCTGCAAGCGGTGGTCGGCTCGTCCGACATGGGCACTGCCCGAAAGGTGTTCGTGCTGGAGAACGGCCAGCCGGTCGAACGCGAAGTGGAACTCGGC
>JARUXA010000472.1 GCA_030433805.1 Sphingomonas sp. PsM26
CCCCAACCCCTCCCCTGAAGGGGAGGGGCTTAATAACAGCCTTGGCGGTCGTTACCCCAATGACGTGCTCAACTCCGGCGTCGACATCCTGTTCTTCTGGGATGCCCGCAAGATGATGCAGGGTTTGCACTTCATGGGCGATGTGCCGTTCAAGACACTGTATTTACACGGTCTTGTCCGCGCGCCAGACGGTGCAAAGATGTCCAAGTCG
>JARUXA010000473.1 GCA_030433805.1 Sphingomonas sp. PsM26
CGGGGTGCCGCTGTTTTGTGTTATCTTTTCAGCTGTAATTCGCGCCCCGGGGGGTGCTGCATTCTGATTCTCCGTCCCGCGTGTCGTCATCAAGCCTGGGGGCAAACAGCGATGATGCGAAGCTTTTATGTCGTGGAAGACTATTATCCAGTGCGGCTGTCGCTGCAGACGTTGCTCCAGCAGATCCCGGGGCTGATCGTTCGAGGCTATT
>JARUXA010000474.1 GCA_030433805.1 Sphingomonas sp. PsM26
CGCGGATACTGGAGTCTCCTGTCGGATCAGGATAGATCAGCGGTTGATCGGTGAAATTCGTATGGGTGCAGAACGCGATGTCGCGGGGAGTCGAGGATACGTTAAAACCCTTCCGACCGAGCAACCATTGGCTGGCCTCGCCCACGAGGGTCCCGACACATATCGGAACGTCGAATATCTCAGCGGCCAGCTCTACGATCCGATCGTAATC
>JARUXA010000475.1 GCA_030433805.1 Sphingomonas sp. PsM26
GATTTCGGTCGTTGCGTCGGGTCAGGATGGTGTCGCCGGCGCTGGCACGGGTGCCGTCGGCGAGGGGAACCTCTTGTCCTGGGGTGCTCACGGTGGCGTCGAGACGGTCCTGCCGGGCACGCTGATTGAGCTCTCGGACAGTGTCACGAGTCGCGGCCAGCAGCAGACTGCTCCGACCCGCATCCTTGTCGGCGTTCCAGGCTGCGTACGC
>JARUXA010000476.1 GCA_030433805.1 Sphingomonas sp. PsM26
TTTATTTTCTTGGGTTTATCGGCTTATAAAATTTTTTTTTTTTTAAATTTTACCAAATATTTTTTGTTTTTTTTTTTTTTTTTTATTTAATTTTTTATTTTTATTTTTTTTTTTTTTTATTTAATTTTTTTTTTTCCCCCCACCGCCTTTTTTTTTTTTTTTTCAAACAACCCCTTTTTTTTTTTTTTATAAAAAAATTTACCCCCCGCGC
>JARUXA010000477.1 GCA_030433805.1 Sphingomonas sp. PsM26
GTGTGGCAGCTAACACAACAGATCCCGACCGTTTGATATCTCCTACAACCGCAAGCTTAGTTTTTAACGGATCTAACCCTCGTATGACTGAGGAAACCGAAGCAAAAAACGATTTCATGTCTATGCAAATAATGACTCTATTTGGTAGCTGCCCATAATCCATTAAAAGTACTCCTAAATAAAGAACAAATCATCTTTATTATATAAGAA
>JARUXA010000047.1 GCA_030433805.1 Sphingomonas sp. PsM26
TTCATCTGATCATGAATGCGGTAATCCGCCTGATTCAGTTGTTCCCATTCCGGGGTGATGATCACGTCGCACTCGCTTCGCGCTACAATTCGCAGTCTCGACACGAGTGGGAGCATGTGCGCGACTTCATCATCCTTCATTACCACGTCAACGAACGCGACGACTCATTGTTCTGGCGTGACTGCGCAAGCATGACAACTCCTGACAGTCTGGCTGAGCGTCTCTCTCTTTTTACCCGAACAGCGGGCGCTTGGCAGGGACAGGATGATCTGTTCAGGATCGATTCCTGGGTCTCGGTCATGCTCGGGCAAGGCGTCGTGCCCCGCGCGCATCATCGTATCGCCAGCATCATCAAGGGACAGGAGTTGCGAACCTCCTTCGAAGATCTTTCCATAAGAATAGCAAGTACGGTGCAGCTGCTACCGCGACATTGCGATTTCCTAGCCCGGTATTGCCCGGCTGACGGCTGATGCATCACGTAGCCGCTTGTCTGGGCAGATATCTCACATGAGGGGAATACTCTAATGTGAGGAGAAGGTGTTCTCTAGAAAGAGTTTCGATATCCACAGGTCACTAATTTCTATCAGCCATCCGCGCTCCCGTTTCAAAAGGCGGTGCCGCACTCTCTCTCAATATGAACGAGCGTCCGAAGTCGGAAAGCGAAAATGGGCACCGGAATGTCCGGAAGTGGGTCGTAGCGGTTGAAGGGCACAGGATGCGCATCCGCCAACCTGGCACCATTCACTTAATGCGCTGGCGTAGCCATAAGCGGACAATCGTTCATAACCGGATCCCGCGAAGGTATGTCTCTCATCGATCGGTTCGAACTCTCGGTGCCCTTGATCCAGGCGCCGATGGCGGGCGTCGCCACACCTTCGCTGGCGGCAGCGGTATCCGAGGCGGGAGCCTTGGGGTCGATCGGAGTGGGTGCGACCGACGCCGCCGGCGCACGGGCGATGATCGAGGAGGTGCGCAGCCGCACGACCCGCGCGTTCAACGTCAACGTCTTCGTCCACGCTGGCGCAAAGGCTGATCTTTCGCGGGAAGCGCAATGGCTGGAATGGCTTGCCCCGGTGTTCGCCGAGTACGGCGCAGAACCCCCAAGGGCGCTCAGGACCATCTACAAGAGCTTCGCAGATGATCCCGACATGGTGGCGGTACTGCTCGATCTCGCGCCGCCAGTGGTCAGCTTCCACTTCGGGTTGCCGTCCACCGACGTGATCTCGGCGTTGCGAACGCGCGGTATCTACCTCATGGCGACCGCGACCAGCATCGACGAAGCACACGCGATCGAGGCGGCGGGGATCGACGCGGTAGTCGCTCAAGGAATCGAGGCTGGCGGGCATCGGGGTGTCTTCGACCCCACCGCGCCCGACGACGCGCTCGGCGTATTCGAGCTGACCCGGCTGCTGGTGCGCAAAAACAACCTACCAGTCATCGCTGCTGGCGGGATGATGGACGGTGCCGGCATCGCCGCGGCGCTCGACCTCGGCGCATCGGCAGCGCAATTGGGAACTGCCTTTGTCGCGTGCCCGGAGTCGGCCGCAGACGATGCATACCGGGCGGCTCTCACCGGTGCGGGCGCTTACCACACCGTCCTCACGTCGCTTATTTCTGGTCGACCCGCGCGTGCGCTGGCCAACCGGTTCACGGCTCTGAGTCAGTTGGTCGATGAACGCCGACCGCCTGATTATCCTATTGCCTATGATGCGGGAAAGGCGCTGCACGCGGCTGCCAAGGCGCAAGGGCAACACGGTTTTGGGGCGCAATGGGCAGGGCAAGGTGCGCCACTGTCTCGTGCCATGCCAGCAGCAGCCTTGGTCGGGGTGCTGCGAAAGGAACTCGAATCGCGACGGATTAGAGGCTTTATTGAGCGCGACATTCCTTGATCGGACTGGCGTTTCCCCACTCGAAGCCGTCTATGCAGACCGTCCAGCGTACGGAATGCGACCGTACTATCGAGATGAACCAATGGCCGAAGTTGAAAACACGAAAAGGGGTCGCGAATGGCCGCAACTGGGTCAATCGCCCCTGCTATGTTCAGTAGGCAGGTCGGGGTCGGCCAAAACTCCAGACGTCGCCGTGCGCATCAATAGCAGCGGCGATTCTACCGGCAATCACCGTTTCGTCTACGAGTGAGGGATGGGCGTGGCAGCCGGTGAACGATAGCCCGTTCACCGGCACATAGTCGACCAGTTTGTCGCCCGAAGCACGCAGCGTCGCCGCGACTTTGGCCGCCTCCGTCTGGATCTCACCTTTCGCCATGTCCGTTGCCCAGATCACGATCAGCGCGTTTGAGTTGCCCGCGCGGAGGCGCTTTATGAAGCGGACATAAGTCGTCTCGAAGTCGGCATGCAGCACGTCACGGGTCGCCCACCTTTCTCCGTGGTTGAGCGGCGTCGTGAAGTCGTTCGTGCCCAGAGCAATGACGATGACCTGTGGCTGCCAGCCGGGCTCGTTCACAAACGTGCGCTTGTCGAACAGCGTGAACGGGTAAGCCTCTGGCAGCTTGTCCGCCGCGAAACCATTGTAGTTGCGCACCACGCCACGGCCTGAGATTGCGTTCACCTCGTATTCGGCGCCGTATTTACGTGCGAGGGCAGGGCCGAACGCTTTGGACGTGTCGGTGGTCTCCCAGACTTCGTCCTGCGTGCAATCCGTCTTGGTTGACGTGTTGCCGTAACCAACCGTGTGAGAGTCGCCGATGAATTCGATCGCACGTGCCGAAGTTGTGAGCGGCAAGGCTTTAGTGCCAGCGTCGGCAAAGAAGCCCCCGAACATCGTCGGCTTCGCTTGGCTCTCGGACGCCACTTCCACTCGCAGTTTATGCCGACCATGTGCAAGGCCGGTGACCCGGTACATGCCGGGCTGCGGTTTCACCAGCGTGCTAACTTGGGCGCCGTCAACGAAGACGTTTAGCCTGACCTCGCCCGGTCCAATGCGGAAGAGCGCGGCTCGACCTTTGAACGCAGTCTCGAAGTACGAGCCTGGCCATTGCCGCACGAGCGCCCGAGGATCACCCGGTGCGGTAGCTATTCTGCCGCCGACATGCTCTGTCAATGGCGGTGGGGAGCCGGCATCGGGAGCGAGCGCGACCGTGACCCCGGGCAGCGCATGAGTAACCAACGCGACTAGGTATGCTATGGTCGACATCGGTTGGAAGGCCTTCGGATAGAGGATAGGGCCCCCCAATAGGGGGAGACAAAGCAGCGTTCTGCTGAAGATATACGTTGAGTATCATTCTTAACGCCGCTTAGCGCGTCTCGAGCCATAATCGTACTTGGCGGCAGCATCCAAACAATGAACGGGCGTCCGGTTTTGGGGATCGCCGAGCAAGCGCTGAATGTCGCTTTATGGGTCCTCCTTACCGCATGCGGCGAACGCCATCGCCCCTCCGGTTAAGTTGAAGGGACGATGGCCATAACTCACGCGGTCGCGCCACCATCAATGTTGAGCGTGGTGCCGGTGATGTAGCTCGCATCGGGGCCAGCGAGGAACACGACCGCGCCGGCAATCTCCTCGACCTTGCCGTAGCGGCCGAGCGGGATCGCTTGCAGCACCTGCCCGGCGAATTCGCTGTCGGCAGGGTTCATATCGGTATCGATCGGCCCCGGCTGTACGGTGTTAACCAGTATGTTGCGCGACGCAAGGTCCTTGGCCCAGCCGCGCGCCAGTGCCGCCACTGCTGCCTTGGTCGAACTGTAGACGGTGGTCGCAGGGAAGGCCATTTCGCCTGAGATGCTGCCGATCAGGATGATCCGCCCGCCATCGCGAAGGTGTGGCAGGGCGGCGCGGGTGCCGACGTGCACGCCCTTCACGTTGACGCCGAACTGACGGTCGTACGTCTCGTCGGTGTCTTCGGTCACGGCGGAAAACTCGGCCACACCGGCATTGTGCACGAGTATGTCGATGCCACCAAGGGCGGCGGCGGCCTGTTCGACGCCCGCCCGCTGCGAGGCCGGGTCGGCGGCATCGGCCTGGAAGGCAAAAGCGGTGCCGCCCGCACTTTCGATCGCCGCCACGGTGGCGTCGGCCGCCGCCTTGTTGCCGGCATAAGTGATCGCCACGGTGGCGCCATCGGCCGCCAGCCGCTTGGCGATGGCCGAGCCGATACCGCGCGATCCGCCGGTGACGAGCGCGTTCTTGCCCTGAATCGACATATGTATTCTCCAAAAATGCTGGCCCGCGATCACGGCGTCGTGCGCTGTCGGCAGGCAGGAAATGGGGTGATGCTTCAACAGTTCAATAAACCCGAACTATTAAATCTGTCATCTTGCCCTATGTTCGTCGCATGCCTCGCTTTACCCATCCGCGGCTGGAGGACGTGCCGCTCGATCTGGCGCTCCACGCGCTGACCGATCCCAATCGGCTAGGCATGGTGGCGCGGCTCGCCGCGACCGAGCGGCTGAGCTGCACCGACGCCGCGCCGTGCGAGTCCATCCCGAAAAGCACGCTGTCCAACCATCTGAAGCTGCTGCGCGCGGCGGGACTGATTGAGACCACGCAGGCTGGGCGCGAGATGATCAACACGCTGCGCCGCGCCGAATTCGACCAGCGTTTTCCCGGTCTGCTCGACGCAGTGCTCGCCAATCGGCCGGCCTGATTATCGGCCGATCGCGTCGAGTTCGGCCACCGCGTCCTCGGGCAGCGTCAGCGAGGCAGCGGCGAGGTTCTCGTTGAGGTGCGCGACCGACGAGGTGCCGGGGATAAGCAGGATGTTTGGCGAGCGCTGGAGCAGCCAGGCCAGCGCCACCCGCAGCGGTGTTGCGTCCAGCCGTGCCGCCACGGCGGAGAGCGCCGCCGACTGGAGCGGGCTGAACCCGCCGAGCGGGAAGAAGGGGACATAGGCGATGCCCTCCGCTGCCAGCGCGTCGATGAAAGCATCGTCGTCGCGATGGGCAAGGTTGTACTGGTTCTGGACGCCAACGATTTCGGCGATGTCGCGGGCTTCCTCGAACTGGGTCGGCGTCACGTTGCTGAGGCCGATATGGCGCACCAGCCCCTGGCGCTGGAGATTCGCCACCGCCTTGAGCGGCGCGGCGAGCGATCCCTCGGCCGGGCCGTGGACGTCGAACATCAGGCGCAGGTTGACGACGTCGAGCGTCTCTAGCCCGAGGTTCGTCAGATTGTCTTCGACCGCGCGGGTCAGTTCGTTCGGCTCGAACGCGGGCAGCCAGGATGCATCATCGCCACGCCGCGCACCGATCTTGGTCACGATCAGCAGGTCGTCGGGGTAGGGGGCCAGCGCTTTTCGGATCAGCCGATTGGTGACGTGTGGGCCGTAAAAGTCGCTGGTGTCGATGTGGTTGACCCCAGCCTCGACGGCAGCGCGAAGGACGGCAAGCGCCGCATCTTGGTCGCGCGGCGGGCCGAACACCCCGGGCCCGGCGAGCTGCATCGCGCCGTATCCGAGCCGCTTCACATCGCGGCCGGCGAAGGAATAGGTGCCCGCTTGATCGATCGTCATCACTGTTCTCCTGTGCTGGCCCCGAGATACGGCTTGCAGATCATCGCGATAAGCCGGAGTGATCCGCACGGGTTGTACGGAAAACCGAACGATGAAGGCCGACCTTGCCGATCTCAACGCCTTCCTGGCGGTCGCGCAAGCGCGCGGATTCCGCGATGCGGCGCGGGTCGCCGGTTCGAGCGCGTCGACGCTAAGCGAGGCGGTACGCCGACTGGAGGCGCGGCTGGGCGTCCGACTGCTCCATCGCACCACGCGCAGCGTCGTGCCGACCGAGGCCGGGACGCGGCTGCTCGAGCGACTGGCGCCGGCGCTGGGCGAGGTCGAGGCGGCGCTCGATGTCGTCAACTTGTTCCGCGACCGGCCGGCAGGTGCGCTCAGGCTCAACGTGCCGGTCAGTGCGGCGCGGTTGGTGATGCCGGCGATCCTGCCCGGCTTCCTCGCCGCCTATCCCGACATCCAGGTCGAGATCGTCGCCGAGGACGGATTCGTCGACATGGTGGCATCGGGTTGCGACGCCGGCATCCGCTATGACGAACGGCTGGAGCAGGACATGATCGCGGTGCCGATCGGCCCACGTATCCAGCGTTTCGCGACGGCGGCGTCTCCAACCTATCTCGACGCACATGGGCGGCCCGGCCATCCGCGCGACCTACTGCATCATGCCTGTTTGCGTGGCCGGTTCACAAGCGGGGCGCTGACCAGCCCATGGGAGTTCGAGCGCTCGGGCGAGATCGTGCGAATCGAACCACAGGGGCCGCTGATCGCCAGCGTGGCTGGCGCGGCGGATTTGCTGGTTGATATCGCCGTCGCGGGAGGTGGGATAGTCTCGCTATTCGAGGACTGGCTTCGGCCGGCGCTCGACCGCAGCGCACTTGAAGCGGTGCTGCCGGAATGGTGGCAGTCCTTCTCGGGCCCGTTCCTATACTATTCTGGCCGCCGCCTTGTGCCCCCGCCGCTGCGCGCGTTTCTTGATTTCATTCACAGCTAGGGCGCTTCAGCGGGCCCCGACAATGCGTCGGGTAGCGGCGTACTCCGAAGAATGAAAAATCAAGCGCAAGGGGGGCCGGCAATTGGCCTGCCCTCCAGCTGAATGAACGGCGGAAGTCGGCGAGCAGGTATTAGTCGCGGAATGGCGGGTTTTGGGTCGTTGCGGCCAGTGCCGTTATGTCGGTTAATGCTTGGGACATAGCCAGCCCTTGCCACTTAGACAGGCGGCAAAGTGAGCTGGCCAATGTTGGATTAAGATGCGGCCGCAACGTCAACGTGGTTTTTCGACACCACCCCCTCGACGTAGCCACGCCTCCGCCGTGTCTAGCGCCGCCTGATCATCGACATCGATCCAGGCTAGATCGCTGCAATCGAGGGTTAACGCACACCCCTCTTGCGCGAGTACACGCATGCCCTCGGTGATGGAGGGATCGTCCAGTCCGTGCAGCGCGGCAAATAATCCAGCCCCGATCGCAAATACGCCTGTATCGAAACAGTCGTAGGAAATGAGACCCTTGCCGATCTCCACGATCTGCTCGCCTTCGGTCCGGACGCATGTGACATCGTTCAGGTCGACCCAGTCGCTGCCGATCCGACGGTCGATCGCCAATCTCGCCATGCCGGCAGCGCCAGCTTCGGCAGTGCGGCGGTAGAGTTCGGGGTCGACCAGATGATCGCACATTGCCAGCAGCGCCTGCTGACCGGCGGCATGCCCTTCCGCCGCAAGGAGCGAAACACCGTTTGGCTTGCGGTAATCGTCGGTTCGCACCGTCTGGACAGTGATCGGCCACGTCATCGCCGCAATATGCGCCTTGATCTGTTCGGCACCGTAACCCAGCACCACAATCACATTCTTCAGTCCAGCATCAGCCAGACCGGTGATCGCATGATCAATGAGCGGTCTACCGCCGACCGGGCAAAGAGGCTTGAGCGGGGCGGCGGAACGCAGGCGACTGCCTTCGCCCGCCGCCAGCAGAATCGCGGTGTCGATCATTCCTGCTGCATGATGAAGTCTTCCACCGCCTGTGCTGCGAGGTCGTCGGTCATCTGCGTGCGCGGATGCTTGCAGAAGTAGGCGGATGCGGCATCGATCGGACCAGCCAGTCCGCGATCCTGCGCCAGCTTGGCGCAACGGATCATGTCGATCGCAACGCCCGCGCTGTTGGGACTGTCCTCCACAGAGAGACGAAGCTCAAGGTTCATTGGAACCCCGCCGAACATCGTACCTTCCATGCGCAGGAAGCAGACCTTGTTGTCGTTCTGCCAAGGCACGTAGTCCGATGGGCCGATGTGCACATTGTCGGCCTCGAGCCGTTCAGCAGCGACCGACTGCACCGCCTCGGTCTTGGAGATCTTCTTGGAGGCTAGCCGGCGATGGTTCGACATGTTGAGAAAGTCGGTATTGCCGCCGGTGTTAAGTTGGTAGGTGCGCTCCAGCTTGACGCCGCGCTTCGCGAACAGATCAGTCAGCACGCGGTGGACGATCGTCGCCCCCAGTTGTGCCTTGATATCGTCGCCGATGATCGGGACGCCGGCCTCCGCAAAGCGGTTAGCCCATTCGGGGTTACTGGCGATGAATACCGGGATGTTGTTGACGAATGCCACGCCTGCCTCAAGCGCGCATTCGGCGTAGAACTCGCTGGCCGCTTGCGATCCGACCGGGAGATAGTTCATCAGAACATCGGTTTTCGTACAACGGAGCGCGGCGACAACCTCTTCCTTTGTCGGTTCCGGCGCCTCGGCGAGGAGGAAGGTACGGTCGTCCGCATAGTCCGCCATATGTTCGGCAACACCGTCCAGAACCTTACCCATCTGCACGGTGGTGCCCGTCGGTTCGACCGACGCGCAAAAGACCGTGGTGCAGTTGGGCTTGGCGAAGATCGCCTCGGCAACATCCTTGCCGACCTTGCGCCGGTCAACGTCCCATGCCGCCACGACGCGAATGTCGCTCGGTCGGTAGCCTCCCAGGTCGTGGTGCATAAGCCCGATCGTCTCGTTCGCCCCCTCGCGGTAATACGACAGGCCTTGAACTAGGGAGCTTGCACAATTGCCGATGCCGATCACGGCGACGTTGATACTCGTCATTGGTTCTTCAGGTCCTTCGGGTAGATGAGGGCGTTACGATCGCGGCGGAACCAGATAGTCGCGCTTCGACCCTACGGTGCCAGAAAATTCCAACCAGCAAGACCGAGGAAAGTGGCCCAAGCTCGAACCACCAGAACCAGCGCGGATCGTGAGCAAGGCAGGCGACACCGATCGCGTAGACCCGCACGTTGGCGCTGAGAAGGGTCATCAGGCGCATCGGCCCGACCGCTGCCGCGCCATATGCAGTCGCCAGCTTTGCAGGGTTCGACTGTGCGCCGAGGACCGCATCGAAGCGACCGGCAGAACGTTCCAGCGTACCTGCGACGTAATCGTAGAGCCGGACGAGCGGATTGCGGTTCGGTGTCGGCCGCGTGGCTACTGCCACGCCCATGCAGCGGCGGTGGAAGCGGGCGCGCTCGCTTTCATATAGGTTCGATTGCACCGCATGTGCTGCACCCGCTGCCAGCGTCAACGCCCAGACCGCAGCCGTCCCGATCGAGCACGCGAGCACGACGTAAATCAACGTGAACACTCCGTGGTCGCACAGGCCGTCCAGCACACGGCCAAGCGGGCTGCTGGTGCCGGTAGCCCGCGCGACCATGCCATCGAGTCCGTCCGCAACAAGCCATGCAATCGACAGCAGCAGGCCCAGCATCACGAACGCCCAGCTCTGCCAATGTGCGTAGGCCAGCGCTGCTAACCCGCCAACGGCAAGCCCACTCAGCGAAACGGCATTGGCTGAAATTCCACGTGCGATAAACCACGGCAGCAGCAGATGTGCTGCAGGATGTATGATCCAGAGGTTTGTCGGATCCTCGATCCGGCGATCCCGCGACCGGTCCGGCGTAGGAGCTGTCATTGAACTGACCCGTACAGCGCGACCCGGATGCGCATCAAGTGAATTTACAGAGCCGGAGTACTCCTCAGGAGCTTCGCTCAACGACAGTCGTACGATGAGTGATTTGCCGTCCAACGATGACTTTGTACCAACATGAGGGCCGCCACTCATCATAGTGGATACACGGCCAAAGTCGGGAAGCGGGCAGGGCGGTCTGAATATCTAACTCTGGTACGACCCGCCCCAACCCCTTCCACCGAGGCTTGAAGACGTGTTCTACCAAGATGAACGGATGTCTGAAGTTGGGGAATGCGTAACGACGACTGAATGTCGTCTATTGGGTCATTCCAGGCCGCCGTAAGAGGCGCGAAAGAGGCTGGCCGCGTTCCAGATCGCGCTCCGTAACTGGTACGGCTTAAACGCGAATTGACCTAACTCGTGTTCGGCCAGTTCCCGTGTCGTCACCGTTCGGAGAGCATATCCATGCGCCTGATCGCAATCGAAGAACATATCCTTCCGCAGGAGGTGCGCGACGCATGGAGCGCCGCTGCCGCATGATCCGGTGTCGGCCTTTGCGGACGGCGGCGACAATGGAGACCGCCTTGCCGGTCTTGGCGAGGGCCGTCTCGCGCTGATGGATGAGCAAGGCGTCTACATTCAGGTCCTGTCACTCACCACGCCCGGGCTCCATAATCTGGCTCCCGCCGTCGCCGTCGAATTGGCGTACAGCGTAAACGATCGGATCGCCGAGACCTGCGCTGGCTATCCTGATCGCTTCCAAGGGTTCACGGCGCTGCCCATGCTCGATCCCGAGGCCGCGCCGCGCGAACTTGAGCGCCCTGTCCGTGACCTTGGTCTGAAGGGCGCGCTGCTGTGCGGTCGAACGCGCGACCGGCACCTCGACCATTCCTCCTTCCGCCCGATGCTGGCTAAAGCGGCGGAACTGCGCGTGCCGCTCTTTATCCATCCGCAGACCCCGCTGCCTTCTGTGCGCGACGCCAACTATTCCGGAATCAACGAGCGCGCCGACCCCGCGCTGGCCGCCTTCGGCCTTGGCTGGCATTATGAGGCGGGACTGCAATGGGTCCGCATGGCTGCAGCTGGCGTGTTCGACGAACTGCCCGATCTGCAGATCGTTCTCCGTCATTGGGGGAAGTGTGTTATTCTATCTCGAGCGGACCTCGACCGTCTTCGAGCGTGCGCTCGACCTGCGTCGTCGCCTCGCGGACTATGCGCGCGGCAATTTGTATGTGACCGGCAGCGGCATGTGGAGCGAGACCTATCTGCAGCGCTGCCTTGAGATCGTCGGGCCTGAGCGGCTGCTGTTCTCGACCGACTCCCCCTATCAATACCGGGAAGGCGGGGCCCCGCGCCGCTTTCTTGAGGGCTGCAGGCTTGACGATGCCGCCCGTGAAGGGATCGCGTATCGCAATTGGGACCGCCTGACTGGCGTCGGCACTTAGCGTCTCGTTGTCGAAACCTTTTGGGAAAAGAATGGTGGAAGGGCAGGGCTATGACATCTACACAGCCCTGCCGCTTATATGAGTGGATGACCGAAGTTGGGAGCCGAAAGCTGGCCTCGAATGTCCAACACTAGTTCCGCTATGGGCAAGCGAAGCTCTAGTTAGCGTTCACACTCGGACGTCCGTTTTCGAAGAACGACTTCTTATTCCCCTGTTCGCACTTAGACTTTGGGGTATTGGGAAGTAGCCTTGGGAGAGCGGTCAAGGTTGGTGGATGTATCCCCTATCAGTCGCAGCCCCTCTCCCATCGACACTCTGTTATTAGAATGGCCTGAAAGCACGGCGAGCCCGCCTACGGTCAATGCGGATCGTAGGCCAGCAGATCGCCCGGTTGGCAGTCCAGCTCGCGGCAGATCGCCTGCAACGTGGAAAAACGGATCGCTTTGGCCCTGCCGCTCTTTATGATCGACAGATTGGCGATCGTAATGCCAACTCGCTCGCTTAACTGCGTCAAGGTCATGCGCCGCTCGTGCAACAGGTCGTCGAGGTTTATAGTGATGTTTTTGCCATCCTCACCCATCAGACCGCACCTTTTAGAGTCTTGGCGTATTGCAGCACCTGGCAGAATATGAGTGCATGAACGACGAAAGTCAGCACGAAGGTAACGCTTCCGCCTGGGACAGTGGACTGTTCAATCTCATAGCTCTTATCTAGTTGCACGTGACACCGCTTAGAACGGCTTTAAATGCGATCGCTATTTAGTCCATCCGCGTCAGCCAATCGGCGATATCACAGAGGAGCAACAAGTCCAATGCCATCGTGTTCACGATCGTGACAGGGCGAACAACAACCGGCAGAAGCCTGTCAATTATTTGGAGGAACACGAGAATTCAAGTAATCTCGGACGCTTGAGAAACAGGCAAAACCAACAGGAAAACGTTCTCTAAAAAAGTTATAGCTAGTTGTCTATGAACCTATTAATCTCGCCTACCGCGTCTTCAAAAGTGCAAACGGCAGTGTGGCCTAATAGTACGGAGGCCTTTTCAGCAGAAAACCTTGCCTTATTTAAAAATATTGGTGGTGCCTTATCCAATGGTATCGAGGGGATCGGACGATGAGCGATCGGTTCAACATACTCCATCCATGTCGAATGTCCGTCTACTACATTTATGATCTCTCCAGGAGCAGAGTCAACCAATGCCGCAGTCAGTATACTTTTAACAAGACTGCGGATGTGGACATACGGAAAT
Organism: Sphingomonas sp. PsM26; assembly: GCA_030433805.1. Lineage (GTDB taxonomy): Bacteria > Pseudomonadota > Alphaproteobacteria > Sphingomonadales > Sphingomonadaceae > Sphingomonas. The sequence continues at coordinate 12,091 of JARUXA010000047.1, forward strand.
ATGCCCATTCCATCCCCTGCAATGGGGAACTTTCCCTGCCTTATCGCACGGGGGACCTTGCTGCCCCAGACTGATGAAAAGTGTGTACCAAGAACAAGTGCCGGACGCAGAATGACTACCGGTAAACCCCGACTAAAATACTCAATTGCTGCCACGTCGGCCTTTGATTTACTATCGGCATATACAGATTCCGTCGAAAGAGCACAGTCTGTCTCGTCGATGACCGCCTGACCGGATAATTTATAAACCCCGGTGGTCGAAATATGGATAAACCGCCTACAACCCTCCGATAGTGCTGCGTCAAACATATTCGTCGATGCGTCTAAGTTGACAGAGTATGCCTCTTCTCGATCAGGAGATCCTGTTGCTGCGCAATGGATTACCACCTGTACACCCTTTACGGCAGCCTGCACGTCAATCTTGTTGCCAAACTCACCAACAAATATATTAACGTTAATAATATTGTTTAAAGACGCTAGGTTGCTTGAAGCACGAACAAACGCCCGAACATAAGCGCCCTCCTCAATAAGACGAGCAACAACACTAGACCCTACGAAACCGGTCGCGCCGGTCACTAAAACTGTTTTACCTTTAAAGGTCATCGAATCCTCATCTTGCAGTTCCAAAGAAACTGGCACTGTTTTCGATGGCGCCTCGAGCCGCGGTTCGAACACGCTCGAACACTTTGTCCTTCGCAAATTCACCAAACAAACTTTGTGTTTCGCTGTCTGCAAAGTAACTCGCAAAGTCTAGGCAAGCCATTGTACGACCAATAGGGCTTTGCATTACACCACCAACCAACTTAGAGCTAGTCAAGTCGATTTCGTACTGTTCTCTTTTCCAGTTTTCTACCCCAATAATAAGGTTGATCGAAACCGACATCTGGTCTGGTGGGTGTTGAACATGCACGTCTGAGAAGGTGTCAAAATAAATAACTTTTCCGGGTGTTAATTGCTCAGTCGATCTGTTCATCAAGTCTACGTGTTCACCTGGAATGCCAGCAATTCCATCCGGGTCAATTTCGCAAAGATCAGTCACGTATCCAGGCCCAAAATGCCCTACCGTGAAAAACCTGAAGTCATGATTATGACCAAGCTCGTAAGAGTACATTTCCTTTTCGCGTGCATAGAACTTGCCGCCGCTTATGGGTAGCCAGAAGTTTACCCTCAAACCTATCGGGCCAAACTTGCTATGGTGCCGTCCAAGTACAAAATACTGTGGGGACGCAAACGTAGAAATCGCCGATAGAATGCCTCCGTGCCCCTCTATATGGCGTCTGATCAGGAATGGGTCACTGTTAAGATTAGAAAGCAGTCTCGCGCATTCCTCTATAAATTCATCAGACCCTTTTTCGTATGGTATGTTGTCAAGCTCGCTGAAGAACCGGTCGACCGACAGCGGGCTGGCGTCGAGGAAACTGAAAACCTTAGCCATGTACATGACCTAACTTAATCAGGGTCTTTGTGGACATTGCGCGAATATGAGGATGAGCGTCATTAGTAGCGGTCATCAATAGACGAATCGCTACATCACGATCGATTTGCCCTGAAGCTTGTATCGACGCCCATCGCACAAAATGCGAAGGATGCGTGCCAAGTTCAACTAAGTGCGGTAACGCCCCTACGTCACCTATAGCACCAAGAACCTTAGCTGTATTAACAAGCGCAGACTGATCCATCAATCCGGCGGACGGAAACGCCGCGATGTGTGACGCACTATTAAAATGCCAACACTGGTCAGCAAATGGCCTGTAAGCAAGGCGGATCATCACAAAGCTATCTTCAGACACGTACTCGTACACCATTGGTGGAGATACTTGTTCGTGACAAACAGACCCGTCATACGTAAGTTCTTCCACAAGCACGATTTTGGCGCTTGGAGAAAATACGTCTAGATCTACATTCTGGTCAATCTTGTAACGCCTAGTCTTTATTGTCCCACCCCCCTTCAACAGAAGGACCGCGTTGCTGGCCGGTGTGCATAGGAAAGACTCGGGGGAGACTAAAACGTTAGACTGATCATGACCACTAAACCGTTTTAATTGAAGAACAAAGTCATTGTTTTCCAATAACATAATCATGTCGGTGCCAATCCGGCTAAGAACAGCAGCTTCTCGGTTTAGAAGTGACGTCAGTATGCCATTTATCTCTTTGGTAAGACCTCCGGAGGAAACAAACTCTAGAAGAAGGCTGCCCAGCTTTGCTGGGCAGCCCAAGTTTCCGCGTAGGCTATTTTGGAAATCCTCAAGCCCAACTTCGGGAGTAAGCAATTGCTACCAGAGAACGATAACTGCGAGGGTAAAAAGATCGACCCGGTTCGTACCGCCGGCGGTGGGTGCGACTTCGACTTCGAGGTCTTCGATTTCAAGAACGTTGTGGTTCATGGTCATCTCCCTGCCCCAATGTTTCGGAAAGAAACATGTAAGGGCAGTAGGATGCTATGGTGGACACTATCGTAATACAAGGAAAAAATTACGATAATGCTGCTGTCCTATACTGCACAATTCTATCGGACCGCGGCGGTACTAATCTGCGGTGGATAACGTGTCGGTTGTGCTCCAATAGCCTCTGCAACCTTCAAAGCGGAGGCTAGGGCAGTGTCCGATCACCTACGGGGCTTTCGCTACATCACTACTCGTTACCGCCAGCTCGTCGCTAGGACTAAAAGGTGATCGATATCGTAGTAGCGGTCATATGATAGTCAGGGGGATTGACCTTAATCTGGCTGGATCAGGTAAGAGCTTGACCTCCGATGGAACGTCCGGGCGAGGATACGATGCCTTTGCGAAATTGGCTGCATACTTGAAATTGGCTCAGCCAAAAACCTGACCCCGGATTACATAAGTCCTGTAACCGTCTTCATCTGACAGTAGTTACCGATCGAAGCTTATGCCTTGGGCGTTAAGGAACAGTCAGCGCGCCGCATTCGGTTGAGGCACAGTACCGGCTTACACGCTGGGATGGCACGTACCCATGGATGCAGGTGCATGCGGTACCTTTGCGCGACAGTGACGGTTCGATCGTTCGATGGCTACGCATGAACATCGATATCGACGATCGCAAGAGAACCGGGTTCTAGGTGTTTGATCCCACGGTTTGATGGTGCGATCCTTTCGTTGGAATGGAAGG
>JARUXA010000478.1 GCA_030433805.1 Sphingomonas sp. PsM26
GAGGCGATCAAGGCGACGACCTTGTAAATCATGGCAAACCTCTCCCTCTATCGTGTGTTGAGCGGTCGCTACCTGCGCCGCCGTTGGTTCCGATCGCTCGCAATCATCGCCAGCATCGCGCTCGGCGTGGCGACCCTGGTGGCGACCCAGGTCCTCAACACGACCATGACCAGCGCCGCCCAGTTCCCCGCGACGCCGCGCACCGGCGTC
>JARUXA010000479.1 GCA_030433805.1 Sphingomonas sp. PsM26
GCATTGTCCCGCGGCGACGGCGGCGAGGGCCGCAACATGTCGGTCCGCGGTCTCGGCGCGCAATTCACCCGCGTCCGCATCAACGGCAGGGAGGGCGTGTCGCAGGTCAGCGGCAGCGACATCCGCGGCGGCGTCGCCCCCGGGCGCGGGGGCGCCGGGGGCCCCATCCCCACCCCGCGGTTCGCCGCCCCGGCGGGGGGCCCCCCCCCC
>JARUXA010000480.1 GCA_030433805.1 Sphingomonas sp. PsM26
CGTCGAACGGCCCAACCTGTGCCGCCTCATCATCGGACTTTGAAGGGGCTATCAGCAGATCTCGCGGACGCTCGATCGTCCGACCGGGCGCTAATCCTCCTACCCTAACACCAGAAAGTCTTGCGATCCACGAGATCGTCGTACGCTTCGGCTGCGGCGTGAATAATCTTCGATTTCTTTCGGTGCGCCAGCAAGCTCTTGGCCCCGGGG
>JARUXA010000481.1 GCA_030433805.1 Sphingomonas sp. PsM26
GTAAATCGAGCCCATTGTGGGCTGGACCAAGTCCACGACCCTTGCCCCACTGAGCCCCAAATCATCTGTGGCATGCCCTCGACCAACGCAAGGAGCCAAGCCTCCCTCACGCGAGAGACAACTAAATAAGCAGCCTTGTTCAAAGCATAACCCTGATCACAACTAACATAGGTAGGCAAGCTACAGTCACTTATACAAATCTCCGAGCCC
>JARUXA010000482.1 GCA_030433805.1 Sphingomonas sp. PsM26
TGGTGTTGTTTTGTGTTTCTTTTTTTTTTGTGTTTTTTGGGGTTTTTTTTTTTTTTTTTTGTTTTTTGGTTTTTTTTTTTTTTGGTTGTGTTTTTTTGTTTTTTTTTTTTTTTTTTTTTTTTTTGTTTTTTTTTTTTTTTTTTTATAAATATTTATTTTTTTTTGTTTTACTTATTATTTTTTTTTGTTTTATTTGGGGCCCCCCCCCCC
>JARUXA010000483.1 GCA_030433805.1 Sphingomonas sp. PsM26
GATAGCGTATTGTTTTCCTTCAAAAACCTCATTACAATCGTAACGTAGAAAGTCCTTCGAAATGATTTTATCTTTCAATTTCGGATAATTCGAGTCCAAATACGCCACCGATTCCGTATCGATTTCAATTACGTAAGTAGTGGTGGGTTTGTCCAATAAATATTTGGTCAAAACACCCATTCCAGGTCCTATTTCTAACACATCATTGT
>JARUXA010000484.1 GCA_030433805.1 Sphingomonas sp. PsM26
GATAACGTTCAGGAAACTCCCAGATCAGCACCTGTGGCGGGCTGTTCTTGAAGTCATCACTTTTCAGGTAGCTGAGCATCGGCAGGATCGGGCCGTGGCCATCCTCGGAGTAGTTGATGACGTCGCTGCCCAAGGCCTGCTTGAGGGCGCCGACGAAATTCCAGTTGGGGTTGGCGCTGTAGCTGGTGCCCACCAGTGCAACCGGGGTT
>JARUXA010000485.1 GCA_030433805.1 Sphingomonas sp. PsM26
TTGCAAAGTACTTGCTGAAAATACTACTGGAGCAGTGTTAGCTTGCGATAACAAAGACGAGTAAGCATTCTGCGACAAGCGCAATTCACAAGATGATAAACCACGAGTGTCGAGCCAAGTCATCATACGCTCAGATTCAGAAGATGCCCAAATAAATTCAAACGGCAAGCTGATTGATTCAGCCACGGTTGTAACTTGTGTCGTAGTTC
>JARUXA010000486.1 GCA_030433805.1 Sphingomonas sp. PsM26
GGCGATGCCGTCGGCGTCGGGCAAGAAGCCCACGTCGCAGACACAGAGTTTCTTGTTGGTGGGATGGCGCACGGAGTTGGCCGGACAAGTGGCGGCCGAGATGCTGCGGCCGTCGATGATCACCACCTCGGTGATGGCACAGGTATTGCCGTTTGGCAGGATGATCGTGTCGTTGATGGCGTCGAGCTTGTCGTTGCTGAGGGCCAAGT
>JARUXA010000487.1 GCA_030433805.1 Sphingomonas sp. PsM26
GGATGGACCGGCGCCGTAGACGCCGAACGTGTCGTCGCTGCTGCCTCGGGCTTCGAGTCGCTTCATGGCTTCTTGTCCTTGGCCCAAGCGGGCCGGCAGTCGAGGTGACGCGTCAGGAACGCGATCAGCTCAAGGGTGGTGGTGACGCGCTGGGGCGGCGCGTCGCAGCGGGTGCAGGCGACGCCCTTCCCCTTGCTGTGGGTGACCTC
>JARUXA010000048.1 GCA_030433805.1 Sphingomonas sp. PsM26
GGCATCTCACGTCTGCCGGACATCGAAGGCGACAAGCCGAAGCGGCAGCGCTTCAAGCGCTACCCGATCGGCTTCTTCCACATGGATATCGCCGAGGTTCAGACTGCCGAAGGCAAGCTCTACCTGTTCGTCGGCATCGACCGCACCAGCAAGTTCGCCGTCACCCGGTTGGTCGACAAAGCTGACAGGCGGACCGCTTGGGAATTCCTGGAACACCTGCTGAAAGCGGTGCCGTACCGGATCCACACGATCCTGACCGACAACGGCATCCAGTTCGCTGAGCAGCCGCGCAACCGCAACACCGCCTGGTCGCGGCAGATGCGCTTCGACATGATCTGTGAGGCGAACGACATCGAGCACCGGCTCACAAAGCCGAACCACCCTTGGACTAATGGTCAGGTCGAGCGGATGAACCGCACCATCAAGGAGGCGACCGTTAAACGCTTCCATTACGAGAGCCACGAGCAGCTACAGACGCACCTCGCCGACTTCATGGCTGCGTATAATTTTGCCCGCCGGCTTAAGACGCTCAGCGGTCTCACACCCTACGAATACATCGCCAAAATCTGGACTTCAGAACCAGACCGGTTCATCGTTGACCCGATCCACCAGATGCCGGGACTAAACACCTAATCAACACATTTGGCTGATCTCCGCGCTCACCGTGTCCGCGCGATGACGACCAGGACGCAAGCGTAGGTCGGCGGTCGAGAACACGCCATATTAAAAGCTGAATGAATGTCGGAAGTCGGGGAGGCGAATAAGCACTGGGAATGGCGGGGTTTGAGCCTTGCCGGCCGCAAAGGGGACCGGCAGTTAGCGCCCAATTGTCGCCGTTCCTGCTCGCCGAGGCCTGCCTGCGAAGCCGCCTTTGTCGCAAGGGAAGGCGGCTTATTCAGGAACATAGAAGCAGCCTTTTTCCGAAGCCGACTCTACCGTTTCCTTCTCGTAGATGCACCTCAAACTCATGAGTGCGTCCCGCGGGAGTCGAAAGGACACGGCGTCTCCCAACGCGCTGCTGGAGTAGCTACGATTCACCGCCTTGGAGAACTCTTGCGCAGTCTCTAATAAGCCGATTGAGAGCGTATGGGTCAGCGACAGCACTTCGGCTGCCGGTAAGCGTGTAACAACCGCTTAAGGTAAGACCTGCTGTCTAGTGGCGATCTCTTTCCGACGTCTCTCCTAACCAAGCCGTTCGAAAAATCACCAGTGTCACTTTACCCAAACGGTAAAGTGACACTGGTGATTTTTGTTGAGGCCTAAAACTTAGGGGGATTCACAACGGAATCGTCTGTGCTAGATTCCTGCTATGTTCCACCAAGCCGACCTCTTTGACCGTATCGAACAAGCCCCGCTCGTTATGCGGCCTTCAGCCGTAGCGCTGCCAGATCTTGTCGAGCGTGTTTCGCAGGTATCAAAGCGTCCTCGATATGCGCTGCTGATCCTTAATCTGATTGCGAGGGCCGCAGGGAAGGATGGCAGTCTCGGACCTTATGTCCGAAGCGAAGCCGACCATGTTCCGGTGCGCGACTGGCTCTGCCGAGCACTGGCGCCGCTGGCCGACCGGGACTGTCGCCGGACGGCTATGATTTCCGCGGTCCGGTCGGAACTCATGGCAAAAGCTGGCGCCTTTAAGAACGCGGCAGATCTGGCTCAGCAGCAGGAGCAGGAAATCCAAGCGCGCATCCTGCGATCCGGTCGGACAAACGTTAGCCGAGCGGTATCCGATCTTGTGCGCGCTGGATTGCTGCATCGCCATTACCAAGGGTACCGTGTCGATCATCCCAACAGGGGTGCGCAGCGCGAGGCCGTCTACACTATAGCACCAGATGTGCGTTTGGCGTTGTCGGGCAATTTCTAGGCGTTATCTGATTGGCGGTGGATAGGACTGATTGACGAAATAACGGCTCACGATAACCCGGCGCACCAACCTAAAGAATCGATAGAGTTTAACATAACTATTATTATCGGTCTTGCGTTTCTGTGCCTAGCCGCAGCTGGCTTGTGCTCGATCATCTGCGCCTGATCCCAGTTACGTTCGTGGGTGCCTATGCTCGCGCAGCTCATTGATCTGGTCGAGGACCTTTGGAACGGCGTGAATGAAAAGCCCCGACCGAGGGTACCGCTGATCAGGTTTTCTGCCAATCGGTGCGGGACCGTCCTTCCCACACGACACGTGAGGGCAAAGCTGCCGGCCGGGAAGTGACCCACAAGCGGTCATTCGCAAGGCCTCCTGCCCTCACCAACTTCAGACATTCGTTCAGCCATTTCCGAAAAGGTCGCAAGAGCCTTAATTCAAAGCCTTTTGCCCATATCGCGGTAGGCAATTTAGGCTGACGCGGGCGGCACTAACTGAACGTGCGGGCGGCAAGTCGGCACGTGACAACCGCTTCGCACGTTCGCACTGTCATGCCCGTTGATCCAGCCCAGACAACCACCATCGTCACCAGCCGCGCGATTCGTGCCGGCTACGAGGCGGAGTTTGAACGGTGGGTAGAGGAGCTGGGCCGTCTTGCTCGTGCTGCGCTAGGGTATCGGGCGACGATCCGGCTGGGTCAAACCGCTGGTTTCCAACATCTACTTTTCGCTTCGACGATCGGAAGGCGGCTGAGGCGTGGTAGAAAGATGCGGAACTGGGCGAGCATGTCGCCATCGCGGACCGCTTCTCCATGGCGCTCCGCCAGACCGACGCTGGCGACGGCGTTACTTTCGAACTGCCCAGCGACGCGAGCGCGAGCAAATGGAAACGTTTCGTGACGACATGGCTGACGGTATTCCGAGTCCTGCTTATTATCAGCTTGGTTGTGAGCACGGCTATGAAGGATGCGCCGTTACCACTGCAACTCCTGCCTTCATCACTCCTTCTCACAGCGACATTACAGTGGATCATCCTCCCGCGATTACAGCGCTATACCCGGTTTTGGTTGTTGCAGGATAGTTCGGGGCGATTGCAAACATGACGATCTAAACTCATAATTATAGAAAGCGCCGGTGGTCATAGTCATATCTCATAAAGCCGCCTCGATGTTCCATTGAAATGTGATCAGCAAGCTACTCGAGGAATTATACGGCGCCATTTCCAGGATGAATTTGGCTGATTACGACGGCTAGTTCGGCACTTCGGAATGGTTTTGTTAGACGCGGGATATTTCGAGCGATCCCCTCGACATCCGAGTATCCAGAGACAATCATTGCTGGCAGCTTAGGCAGTACTCTTCGCAGAGCTTCAATCAGATCAACCCCTGTCATGCCGGGCATGAGGTGGTCGGTGACTAGAAGGTCAAGGGTCATTCCCTTTGCAACAAGCGCAAGTGCGGCTTCGGCAGAAGACGCCTGCCTCACTTCGAATCTAAACTCTTCCAGCATATCCGCAGTGCTTTCCCGCACCACGTCTTCATCGTCAACCAACAGTACTATCCCCCGCGCATGACTGACGTCCTCATTTGTTAACTCAGCTCCCTTCGGGTCGACCACCATGGCACTCAGCGGCAGCCAGAGTTCGACGTTGGTGCCGAGATCTGGCCGACTTTGAATGGTAAGCGCACCGCCAAGCTGCGCAGCTAGTCCGTGTGCCATCGACAGCCCTAAACCGGTCCCTTTGCCAATGCCTTTGGTCGAGAAGAAGGGTTCGATCGACCGGGCAAGCGTCACCTCGTCCATGCCTACCCCTGTGTCGGCGACCGACAGCCGGACATAATGTCCGATCTTCAAGGCGTTATTGGGAGAACGGACACTTTGACGCGTGGCGCTGATCCTAAGGGTGCCACCATCAGGCATTGCGTCACGCGCGTTCACACCAAGGTTCAGGAGTGCCATCTCAAGTTGGTTTGCATCGGCTTTGGCAGCTGGAAGGTCGTCTGCAACATCAACGACGACCCGAACCTGCGGTCCGGTGGTGCTGGTAAGCAAGTCAGCCATACTCCTGACAAGCTCGCCCACGTCAACTGCAACCGGCTGAAGTGGCTGTCTGCGAGCAAAGGCAAGTAGGCGCTGCACTAACGTTCTGGCTCGGTCTGCGGCCTGGATGGCGCCCGCAATCAAGCGTTGCTCGCGCTCACCTCCGACACCTTTGCGCTGCAAAAGATCCAGGGCACCGACTATGGGCGTGAGCAGATTGTTGAAGTCGTGAGCAACGCCACCGGTGAGGCTGCCCATCGCTTCCATTTTCTGGCTCTGCCTTAGCGCCTCCTGCGCCTGCTCAAGTTCAGCGGCTGCCTGTTTCTCAGAGGTTATATCACGGCCAACGGCGTAGAACGCGTCCCCTTCCGGTACGAGCGTCCAGGATATCCAGCGCCAGGATCCGTCTGCGTGCCGCAGCCGCCCCTCAAAGCGTTCTACGGTTTCGCCTCCGATCAGCTGTTCGAACATGGCTCGCACCCTTGGCAGGTCATCGGGATGGACCTGCTCACGAGGTGGAGTACTAAGGAGAGTGCCTGATATGTGCCCAAGGGTCGTTGTCCAGGCTGGATTGATCGCCTTCAGACGGCCGTCGAAGCCGATAATCGCCAGCAGCTCCCGGCTTAGCTCCCAGACCCGGTTGCGCTGTGCAGTTTGAGCAGTAACTTCCTGCTCAAGCCGCTCATTCAGGTCGCGCAGCCGCAACTCGTCAGCCTTGCGGGCTGTGATGTCGATGGCGGTACCGATAACTCGCATGCAGTGGCCGTCCGGGTCGAACAGACCGCGTCCCTTAGCCGCAACCCAGCGGATGACGCCATCCTCCTTACCAACTGTCCGGTACTCGACATCGTACAGTGCCCGAAGTGCAGGATCGCTCGCCGCTTCATATGCGATCCGTGTTGTCTCCTGATCGTCCAGGTGAACACCGTTGTGGAAGTCTTCCAGTGTGACAGGCACATCGGGTGAGATGCCGAACATCGCTTTGACGCGGGGAGGCCAAAACATCGTTCCGGTCAGTTGGTCGACGTCCCACTCACCGATCTCGCCGACGTCGGTGGCAAGGCGCAGCTGCTCTTGGCTGAGTGCCAGTCGATCCTCTGCCTCCCGCCGATCATCGATGTCTATTACGGAGCCGACGTAGCCGAGGTACTCACCGTTTTCGTCGAACCGCGCAGCTGCGGCATCGATCGTCCAGCGAAAGACGCCATCAGCCCGCCGTAGCCGAAAGTCGACGCGGTAGTCACGATGCTCCACATTAGCCGCCAAGAACGCCTGTTCAGCCATGGGACGATCTTCAGGATGTATGACGTCGAACCATCCGTAGCCCTCGCCGGTCCCAGCCGGTTGGCCGGTGAACTCATACCAACGATCATTGAGATACGTGCAATAACCCGTGGGATCGGTGACCCACATCATAACGGGAGCGTGGTCCGCCACGTTGCGGAAGCGTGTTTCGCTCTCACGCAACGCCGCCTCCGATTTTAGCAGACGTGCGATCACCGCTTGCTGGTCGTAGGCGAGCTGCTCACTGATATCGGCTGCCCCACGCAGGCGGACGAGTTCGGTCACCTCCTCCACCCGGTGAATGATCAACGTGACGTTGCCGTCATCGTCCAGCACCGGCGTATTGAGCGGGCTCCACCAACGTTCGGTGAAGCTCCCATTGGCGGCTCGCAGCGAATATCGCTGCACCGGCATCTTATCTGCTTCGCGGGTCGCGACTACACGCTCGAAGGATGCCGAGAGATTTCGAACCCCATTCGCTGACGGATCATTGGGATCATCCGGGAACACGTCGAAAAGCCGCCGGCCCACCTGATCCTCTCAGGTACCGCCCACGACTGCCAGCCGGGCGTCATTGACCGCAACGATGATCCATTCGGGAGGCCGAACAACCAGAAATGGTGTTGGCGATGCATCAAAAAGTGATCGGAAGTCGACGTTCAATCGATCAAGATCGTCACGAACGTGCATAGAGCCAAACGTCCTTTTTCCAGCAGATGGACACCCCTCCCCGTGAAGGTGATCCGTCTCGAACTACTCATAGATTATCAACACACACGGAGGAAGCCGTTCAGATTGCTTGCGGATCAGGCGGCGAGTATTTTCTAGGCGACGCAGACGAATTGGTTGACACTGGATCGAGCGTTTGACTCAAGGCTTCCTTTTGGAGGCGTGATTGAGCCGGGGCGATCTGAGCGAGGCGGAGTGGCGGGTCTTAGGGTCAGGCCCCATAAACCGGATTCCCTTGGCGGCGCGAATGTGATTCAGGCTCTGCGGCAGCAGGAGCGTGGTTTTGAGCGAGTTCTGGTTAAGTGAAGAGCAGTTCGAGCGGCTTCGGCCGTTGCTGCCGGACAAGGTTCGAGGGGTTGCGCGGGTTGATGACCGGCGTGTGATCAGCGGCATCATCCATGTGGTGAGATCGGGCGGTCGCTGGGTCGATGCACCGGCCTGCTACGGTCCGAGAAAGACGCTGTACAACCGGTTCGTGCGGTGGGCGGCGAAAGGCATCTGGCAAGAGATGTTCGTCACGCTGGCGGCAGCGGGTGGACCGCCTGCCGAAGTCCTGATCGACAGCACGCATATGAAGGCGCACCGCTCGGCGGGCGGCGGAAAAGGGGGGCGCTCGTCCAAGCGATCGGGATCAGCCGCGGCGGACGCAACACCAAGCTCCACGCCCTTACCGACTGCGAAGGTCGCCCGCTCCGCTTCCTGCTGACCGGCGGCAACGTTGCCGACTGCCGTGCTGCCGATGTCTTGCTCGACGATCTCCCGCCGCGCACCATCGTTTTGGCGGACAAAGCGTATGACAGCAACGCGATCCGCGACCTGATCGAGCGCCAGGGTGCCGTGCCCAACATCCCCTCCAAGGCGAACCGGCGCTGGAAAAGATGCTTCTCGCGCTCACTCTACAAAGGCCGAAACGCGGTCGAGCGCATGTTCTGCCGCCTCAAGGATTATCGCCGCATCGCCACTCGCTACGACAAGCTCGCCACAAACTTCCTCGGCGCGATCTACCTCGTGGCAGCCGTCACCTGGTGGTTATGAGTCCTGAACCTAAAAGATCTGTTACGATCGACCCATCGATTCGTGGTCGCGGACGGCGTCCGGCCGAGAAACGGGCAGTTCTGAACGGTATTCTCTGGTGGCTAAGCTGCGGGGCGCCCTGGCGCGACGTGCCGGAGAAGTACGGCAAGTGGAACACTATCTGTCGGCGGTTTAGGCGCTGGAGCGAGGCCGGGATATGGGAGATCGTGTCGGTCACACTGACCGAGATGATGGCGGATATCCCCGTCAATGCCGTGTTCCCTGAACTTACCGGCTATGACGATGCGGCGGCCATCGGACGAACTATTGCGGAACTGGGCCTGTGGCAGTTCGACGAGCAACACGCTATGCTGACGTGGCAAGTCGGGGACGCCTGCGTCAGGGGGACGTCCAGCTTCGACGAAAGGACGGTGACGTAGTCGATTGCCTGGTTTCCGCGGAGACGATCGATGTCGATGGTCAAGGCTGCATCCTGTGAGCCTATGAAGACATCACCGAACGGCGCCGCGATGAGACGGAATTCGCTGACGCGATCGAGGAAGTGATGAATGACACCAACTGGCTCAGTCGGTCGATCCGCGACAAGCTCGCGACCCTGCGACGAACACAGACCCAAGCGCCACCATCCGATCTCACCCCTCGCGAGCGCGAGATCCTCCGATGAACTTGATACCGAATGTGCCCAAATTCTCTTCGAGAATATCGACATCTTGATCATGTACGGCGCGGACCGCGACGCACGAACCCGGTTTAACGCGAAGGTGAACGCGACGCTCGACGCCCTGCCTACGGCGGAACAGGCGGAATGAGCCGCTACTTCCTCACTCAAATCGCGATCGAAGGCTTTCGCGGCATTAATAACAATGGCGACCCGCTGACCCTCTCTTTCGGCCGCGACCTCGCCGGCCGGTGGCGCCCCGGCGGCTACAAGAACCTGTGCTCGCTCATAGGGCCGCTTCGTGCGTTCATCGCACGCGCGCCGCCGGGACTCTATTTTCTCGAGGCAGCCCTCCCGGAAATGCCTAACCGTCATTTCGGACGCAGTTGTCTCGACGAGCTCTCGCATCGCCCAGTTCTAAATTCGAAATTCGGTTGCCAGCGCCTGGTCCGCTGGGTCACCGCTGGCAATGAGATAGTCAATCCATGCGACGAAATGGGGGGTAGCTGCCGACCCAGTATTGTGAACGAACGGTCTTTTTACTTCGTCTGGCAGGCCCAAAGCTACCAGGGAGCTTTCCACCGGAAACCGGCTGATTAGCCTACTGCCCCATCAAAATGAACGAACGGATGCTTAGAGCAATCTCCGCGCGTAAGCGGACAGGCAGCTTCCCACCCAAAACGGCAATGCAGCCGCCTGCCCAGCTATCTGAACGAACGTCCGCTTACGCCGTTCGCCTCCCGAAAGTGGACGGGCCGCTTTCCACCCTTTCCAGACGCGAAGTTGGATTCACCGAGCATCCGGCTAGCAACGCGGGTCCAAAGGGATGGAGCCTTTGGTTGGCCGCATTAGCAGGGCCAGCACCGCATCTGTGGATAGCCCCACGCTGACGCCGCTGTTCCCAGAACGGTGCAATTCTAACTGACGGGCAGCAACAGTGGCTCTGCCGTGCAACTACAGTACGGGGATATGTTTTTTGGTAAGGCGGCGAACCACTGAGACGAGCTTAGCCATTGCCGGATCTCGGATCGGATCGGCAAGCTGCAGCTCTCGACTACGGCCGTCGATCGTCAGGCCCACTGTGTAGGTTCGAGCGTCCGGCCTCGCCGTGTCGTTCGATGCCGCGCAGCTGAAAAAGTCTGTTTGATCGGCAAGGCTGGCGATCTCCTGGCGCTCCGGGGTTGCGAGATCGTCGAACGAAATTGTCTGGTCCTTCGCTAACCCGGGAAAATGGGCAAGGCCGCCCTCGATCCGCAAGCGGGCCTCGCCCGTAACCGTCTCGTCGCATGCCTTGCCCGTCTGCATCAGATCACTCCAACTGCGCTCCAAGCCTCGGTAACTGCGGTCACCTCGGCACTGCCTGAGCCGTGCAAACGCATCGCGACGTCGATGGTGACGCGGGCGAAGCCGGCGAAGTCCGTGTTGGCCCTCGTATTGGGGTCCAGCAACGCGTTGTACCAGATTTGGCCGGCGCGGTCCCATGCATTTCCACCAAGCGCAATCGCCGCAAGATAGAACGCTCGGTTCGGGATGCCGGAGTTGATGTGGACGCCGCCATTATCCTGATTTGTGCGAACGAAATCGTCCATGTGTCCCGGCTGCGGATCCTTACCGAGCACGGGATCGTCGTAGGCAGTGCCGGGCGCCTTCATCGAGCGCAGACCAACGCCCTTGACCTTGGCGGTCAGAAGCTCCGCGCCGATCAGCCAGTCGGCCTGGTCAGCGGTTTGCCCTAATAGGTGCTGCTTTACGAGGCTGCCAAACACGTCTGAGATGCTCTCGTTGAGCGCTCCCGACTGGTTGAAGTAGGCCAGGCCAGCCTCCTTCTCGGTCACGCCGTGGGTCAGCTCGTGACCGATCACGTCGAGCGAAATGGTGAAGCGGTTGAACAGCTCACCATCGCCGTCGCCGAACACCATCTGGGTGCCGTCCCAGAAGGCGTTGTCATAGTCCTGGTCGTAATGGACCGTGGCATCGAGCGGCATGCCGGCATCGTCGATCGAGTTGCGCTGATAGGCTTCCCAGAACAGCGCGAACGTTGCGCCAAGCCCGTCATAAGCCTCATCGACGGCAATATCGCCGGTGGGGGCGTCGCCCTCGCGCCGCACCACGGTCGCACCCGGTGCCTCGGGCTCACCGCCCGCGTCGCGGATCGTCCGGAGCGGGCTCGGGGTCAGGATGTTGCCCGCCGCGGCGCGACGCCGTGCGACCGCGCCAGTGACAGGTCCAGCGGTGCTGGCGCGGACGAGCCGCATAGTCGGATCAACGAGCAGGCTGCGGATCGCCATTGAACGCAGTTCGGGCGAGCCGTTTTCAGCAATCTGCGACAGGATGTAGGGCGGCAGGATGCAGTGAAGCGAATGACGGTGGGTGGAACTGCACATGGTCGTATCTCCTAGGTGAGTTTGGGTCAGCGGCGGGCGCGGCGTAGGACAAAGGGGACGAGTGCGACCCACATGATGGTGATGAAGGCGAGGACCTGGCCGGTCTGCTCGGGTCCACCCGGTAGGTAGCCAAACCCGCCGAGTGAGGCCGCGTAGAGCTCGAACGAGATTACCGAGACCCCGATCGCCACCACATCGGCATCTCCCCCTCTTTCCTCCTGCGTTCCGAACCAACGGAGCACGATGATAAAAAGGGTTATGACGGCGATCAGTATCAGGCGGATGGCGACGTCGCCGGCTGCGATGCCTATCGCCAGCGGGTAGAGTGTCACCGCCTCGACCGGGAACAGCTTTATGAGGCTGGCATAGTAGGGTTCGGACGACAACGCTGTAGTTGGGCGACTCCCTCCCCTCACCGACGCCGCGAATCCGCTGCGCAGTCGCAGCGTGCCGCGCAAGGCAGGCCTTGCCGATGTGCTGCCCTGCCCGTCCAACGCCGCAATCGCTCGCTGCACGGCTTCGGCATAGCGCATCACCGTCGCTTCGCTGGGGGCGAGCGCGGTGCCGATCGCCTTGGCCTGTTCGCAGCGGTCGAGAACCGTAGCAAACACCGGCCGATCACCGTCGTCGCCGCTATGCTGAGTGGCAAACCGGTCGCTGGCACTGCCAAGGGCCGTCCGAAGCCCGAAAATGGTGTCGAAGAAGCGCGGTAGGAAGCGCCGATCGACGGTAAACGCCTGCAGCTGGTCGATTAGGGAGTCGGCTGCTTCCATGGCCTGAGTGAAGGTCGTCATCGAAATTCTCCTCAGGCGGGGCTTGCGAGCGAGGCGATCAGGCCAAGCGCGCGAGTGATGCGGTCGATATTGAGGCGGGCTGCGGCGCTGCGCTGCGCCGGTGTCAGCCGGGCGGCGAGCGCGTCGCGCAGGCTTGCCTGTGCCTTGGCGGCGAGGTCGATGGCGTCGGTAACCTGTGCAGCGCGGGTCGGTCCGTCCTTCGCGGCCTCACGAGCGGCGAACACACGCCCGGCGAGCTGCTCGCGCTGGTCAGCTGACAGGCTTGTCCGGTTGCGAATGTACGTCCGGAACAGGGCATTGCCATAGAGGTCGTCGGCGTTGCGCGCAGCTCCCCTGCCCCAGGTCGTCACCTGCGCCGAAAGGGACGCAAGCGCGCGGTCGACAACGGCCCCGCGCTCGACAACGAGAGCACGCACGTCGCGTGTCTGCCGCGCCTCGCGTGCGAGCTCGTCGGCAAAGGCGATCAGCGCGACAAGGCTCTTGCCCTGCTCACTGGCAATCGCCGCGTTGACGTTGGGCAAGTCCGTGCCGGCGACGAAGTTGCTGAAGCGGGCAAGGCGGTCTGCCTGGTCGGCGAAGGCGGTTATCTCGGCCGAAACGTCCGTCTTGGGCGCGTTGAGGATTGCCGCCAGTGCATCGGCATAATCGCTGATCGCAACGATAAGCGCGATGCGCGGCTCTAGTACGGCGCGCGGACTGCTTCCGATGTCGATCTCGAACGCTGTGTAGCCCGGCGTTGGTGCTTCGCCGGACAGGCACAGCGGCGCTGCCGGGGCCGATGGCGTGATAGGCACCTGGATCCGCAGCGGTGTCGCTGGCAGGCAACTCGGATCGCTCGCGACTAGCGCCGCTGCAGCCTCGCGGCGACGTTGCTCGATCGCATCGAAGTAGCTGGTTGTTGCCGTCACGGCCTCGCGACTTCGGGTTTGCACTGCCCCTGCTGCCTCTAGCCTGAGTGCGTTGGTGGCGCATCCAGTGAGAACCAGTGGAACCAACATCAATGGTAGAACGGCATTGGCGCAGCGGCACATGGCGGTCTCCTTCAGCCTTCGGACATCATGCCCGTGAACTCCGAATTTCCCTCCCCTTTCTGCGCCTGGGCATGCACGGAGGCCTTGGTCGCTCCGGCAGTCGCTCGTGGCGCCGCAGGGTGGTGATGGCATTGACGATACTAGTGATGAGCGCGGCGACACCCACCAGTATCGGGCCGTCGATCATATCGGTCATGTCTCCCAACTCCATATTGATCCGACGGCCTATGTTCCACCTTTGTTCTTTGTAGGACAGGTTTAAATTCAGGGTCAGAGCAGAATGTCCTGCGGCCCCGCAATCAGTCGGCGGACCGTCGTGCCGGTTACGGCCTCCTCGTTCGAGAAGCCGTCGAAGAGGGGCAGCTCCCCGAAGTTGAGAGCCGTCAGGCCTGCGATCGCGGCAACGGATCGCTGATAGGTCTTGAACGCACCGAATAGCAGCCTGTGCTCATTCAGATCGACATCTTGATCGATGAGGTAGGCGGAGGCCGACGGTCGGCCATCATCATGTATGAAGGCGACAACCTTCCAATAGGCGAGTGGGATCGCAACACCGCGGTAGACCGGGTCGTCCGTTCTAAAGACCGGCCCCGTGAACACAGTCGCGCGCTCGCCAACCCTGCGCGTGTTGCTGAGGATGTAGTCCTCGAGGCTGAGCCAGGTGCGCTGGTTAAAGACAGAGAGCTGCGGTGCGCAATTGGTGAAGTGGAAGGTGTCGCGATTGGCGATGCTGGCGCTCGGTCCCCAGTTCGGATCTTCGCGGCGGACGAGATGGCCCCGGTCAAAGTCGTTGTTGGCGTAGAGCTCGTCCCCAGCCTGCGCCTCCTCGGGGATACGTCCGTCAAAGGCCCATGGATCACCGCCGCGGGGAACGGAGACGCTGGCGCTGCCGTCGATATTGACGCCGGTGAAGAGCGCGAGGCGCCGGCTCTTCGACATGACGACCGTGAAGTGCTCATAGTCGAGCCGTGCATCTGTCCTGCCATCGACGGGCAGAACATCGGCCGCGATCGTAGAGGTGTCGGGCAGCGGCACGACAAACTCGCCAAGGTGTTCGGCGTGATAGCCCTCCCGGCCTGTGAATGACAATGCCGGAGATATCCGGACGCTGGTCGCCTCTGGCGCAAGCAAGCGTTGGTTCGTCAACGTGATGGGCCGCAGGTCGCTCAGGCGGGGCCGATAGGAAAGGTTGATCACGGGGTTTCTCCAATGGCTTCACGGCGGGCCCGCTCAAGCGCAGCCGTTCAACGGCGAGCGGGTCCTTATGGGTCTGGATCAGCTTCATAAGCGCGGAAAACGGCAAGCGCGTTGCATCGAGGCGCGGCCACTTTGGCTTCGGCGCAGTCCAACCAAGAGCAAAAAGCTGGCGGCGGTTACGCACCCTCAACCAACAATTCTCCGCGCTCAGGGCGGATGAAGGCGCGACCGAGACCTTACAGACCGCCTGATTGAGCATCGACCATCTGGGCGATCCTCTAAAAGATTAGCAAAGGTCACACATCAGGCCGACGGGGTCGCTGCTGCGCGAGGCAGCATCGTAACCGCGATCCATAGTTGCGGTTAAACGGTCCATCGGCCAGCGTGGCGTTGAGGTACGGCGGGAGGGCGAGCTTGTTGGAAGTGTTGCGATTGACAGGGGCGGATATGCCAACTTCGCCGCCCGGCGTTCCTAATGCGGCACCGGACCAGACAGCGACGGGCAAGGAGCATTTCGAGGTGCTCGACGGTCTACGCGGCACCGCTGCCATGCTCGTTGTGCTGTTCCACATTCAGGGCATCACGGTGATGTGGGATGCCTCCAAGGTCATTCTTCACCACGCGGTCCTGGCCGTCGACTTCTTTTTCCTGCTATCGGGTTTCGTGATCGGTTACGCCTATGACGAACGCTGGGACCGTATGTCGGCCCGCCATTTTCTGACCTTGCGACTGATCCGCCTGCACCCGCTCGTGATCTTTGGCGTTGTGCTGGGCTTCGTAAGCTATCTGTTCGACCCATTTGCCGGTAGCGCGCAAGCCGTGCCGCTTGGCGCGTTTGCTCTTGGGCTGTTGCTGCTGCCTGCCGGACCGCTCCCTAATCGTTGGAGCGACACGCACCCGTTCAACGGGCCGTGCTGGAGTCTGCTTCAGGAATATATCGGCAATGTCGCCTACGCGCTGCTGCTTCGTCGCTTGTCCGCGCGCGCGCTGCTTGCGATCGCGATCGCAAGCGGGCTCGGCCTCGTCGCCTGCGGGCTCCGACTTGGCAGTATGGATCAGGGCTCGGCCTGGGACAGCTTATGGATGGCACCCGTCCGCCTGTCCTTCCCGTTCGTCATGGGGCTTTGGCTTTTTCGTGTACGAGGCCGACTGCCGTTC
>JARUXA010000488.1 GCA_030433805.1 Sphingomonas sp. PsM26
CCACAACAATTAATGTTACTCCGTCTCCAACAAATGTAAATGCTGGAAATGATGTTTCAATTTGTAGTGGGGCTTCAACGCAATTAAGCGGAAGTTCAACAAATACTCTTTATGGGACGAAAAATTATTATTTTACCGCTTCTGGATACGATTGGGATAATTTTAGAATTGGAGGAACAACTTCTGGAATGCCAGCAAATGCTATAATT
>JARUXA010000489.1 GCA_030433805.1 Sphingomonas sp. PsM26
GCGTTGTCCACGCTCAACCACCACAGGGCAATTTGGGCAGGCTTGAGAGATTCCATATTTTGCTGAAGCACCTCGGGCACGACGATGCACAAGGATTCGTTCAGCGCACACACTGTGGCAACGCGCGCCCCGTAACGACGGTAGCACGCAGGGGTGTGTTCTTCTGTCGACTGTGAGCCTCGGACAGTGCCAGCTTTCACCATCACACG
>JARUXA010000490.1 GCA_030433805.1 Sphingomonas sp. PsM26
CCCTTATCTCAGCCCTCGCCAGCCTGCAAAGATGAACATGCAAGCATTGTATGAGGCAATGAACGGTTACGCTCCGGACTATGAAGGCGCTATCCTAGCGCGGCAAGAAAAGTATCTTTTCGATTGAAGGGGATTGAACCATTAAATATTCAGACGACTACGCCGACAGCTTGTCCGATCTCGGCTTTTTCACGGCTGCGCTGCTGATA
>JARUXA010000491.1 GCA_030433805.1 Sphingomonas sp. PsM26
GTCCGCCGCCGCCATGCGGGGTCGAGAAGGTCTTGTGCAGGGTGATGTGCATTGCATCGCTGCCGAGCTCCCCCGGCCGCACGCGCCCGACGATCGCGTTGAAGTTCGCGCCGGCGCAATAGACGTAGCCGCCCGCCGCCTGGACCGCGACCGAGATCGTGCGCATGTCGCGCTCGACCAGGCCGCAGGTGTTGGGGTTGGTGATCATC
>JARUXA010000492.1 GCA_030433805.1 Sphingomonas sp. PsM26
CGCGGGCACCGTCAGCATCATGATCCGCCCCTACAGCCCGAGGCTGCGGCGGCGGGCAAACACGACGTCGAGCGCGAACCGGCGACGGTAGGTCGTGTCGTTGCGCCCGCTGACCAGCCACAGCCCGGTGATCCCCGGGCGCATCGCGGTGTAGTGCACGAACCGGCGACCATACCGCGGGATCTCCGCCGCGACGAGCGGGCGTGGAC
>JARUXA010000493.1 GCA_030433805.1 Sphingomonas sp. PsM26
CGTCGATGGCGGTGGAGCTGGTGCTGCTGCGGTAAGGCTTGCTTGTGGCGCGGTCCGCATTTTAGTAGGATCGCGCCTTGGCACAGATGACGGTCTCTGTTTCCGAAGACATGCTTTCCTGGGTGGCACAGCGCGTTGCGGATGGAAACTACCCAAGCGGCAGCGACTATCTGGCCGAGCTGATTCGGGCGGACAAGGCGCAGGCAGAC
>JARUXA010000494.1 GCA_030433805.1 Sphingomonas sp. PsM26
TGAATCAACAGTCCATTCAATCATGTCTGTGTTTGAAAACTTCTCATACTTAGCAATCTTAGAACCATGAAAGTCATACTCTGCAAAAGTAAAAAACCTAAAAGGTAAACCGCCTGAATGCTCACTAGATAAGTGACTTATTCCTTGCTCTGAGCTTGGGTTAAGTTTTAAATTCCTAGCTTTTATTTGCTCGTGAGCAACCCCAGGA
>JARUXA010000495.1 GCA_030433805.1 Sphingomonas sp. PsM26
CTCCATGCCTCTCGTCTAGTTGGCCTTTTAGGCCTACTGGATAGCCAAAAATTCGGAGAACCCCCAGGTCGTCTTCTATGGAATGAGCCAGGGGGAGACCCTTTATATCTTCAGCCTTTTCAAGTCCGATCACACTAGCAATCTGTGTTAAAGTTGGCCCACTTTTGAGTTTTAAAATGGCCACATCTGACTCGACGTTGCGAGCGAT
>JARUXA010000496.1 GCA_030433805.1 Sphingomonas sp. PsM26
CATTGTAGGATTGAAACAAAGCGCTGGCGATGAGCGAGCGTATCAACTCGACAATCTCATGAGCGTTTGCTGGCGTTGCCATGCTAGGCTTGAGAGAGACGAAATCAAACGAGAGAAAGATAAAAATGGTTATTTTTTCGGGGAGTTGAAAAAAATGTAAAAAAATTAGCAAAATACCCCCCCATTAAAGTGTTTTACTGTTCATGTA
>JARUXA010000497.1 GCA_030433805.1 Sphingomonas sp. PsM26
TCATGAAGGTTTGAATGGCATTCAAAAACTGCGTTCGAGACTATCTGCAATTTTCTAACGTAGTTAAATGACAAGGCGGATCAAGCAGATGTTGAAGAACCAGTCTCTGTCTTGAGTATTGGCGAAAACCCGGATTCGCTAGTACTTTTAGAGAGTTCTCTTAGGAATGAAACAGGACTATGTGTAGCAACACATTCACGGTACATAA
>JARUXA010000049.1 GCA_030433805.1 Sphingomonas sp. PsM26
GCCTGACAGGTTCATCGTCGATCCGATCCACCAGATGCCGGGACTAAACACCTAGACAGTCAATTAGCGCACCATCGCGACCGCGTAGCCGTGCATCGCGATTCGCGATGTTTCCATTGCTATGGAGTTCTGCCTCTATTGAGCGGCGTAAAGCCGCGGTTTCCCATAGATCTAGCTTGGCTGCGCACTGATCGGTAGTGGCGTCCTGGTCGTAGCCGGTCAGCTGCTCGAACGCAGGGTTGATATCGATAAGATTAAGGTTCTCGCGCGACGTTATCATCATCGCAGCCGGTGCCATCTGAAACGTACGGTCGAACCGTTCCTCGCTATGAACGAGGGCTGTTTCAGCGAGGCGCCGCCGTTCGAGGTCGGCCAACGTGAAAAGCATGCAGTCTTGATCGTCTAGCTCGATCGGCTGACCCGCAATGATGACCAACCTGGTGCCCCCGCCCGACATGCCCAGTTCCGCCTCCATCTGGGGGATAGTGACCCCGCCATGAAGACACTGCTTGGCTACGTCGCGCTGGTCCGCACCGTTAAATAGGTCGATCTCGTACACCGTACGGCCGATGACCTCGTTGCACTCAAAGCCGGTCAGGTCGAGGAAGCCCTTGTTGACCTTGATGAAGCGCTGATCCGCTAAACGACAGATGAGCGCTGGCGCAGGGTTGGCGTTGAAGGTCTGCTCAAAGCGGTCCTCCGCTTCGAAGCGATCCGACACATCCTGGACAATCAGCACCAACCGCTCAGGCCCGCCGTCCTCGTCGGTCATAACCATGCTGCGGACCTGATGAACCCACTTTGCCTCATCGGCCCCGTCGGGCGTTACTTCAACGATGACTTCGGCGAAGGTTTCGCCTGCGACGACGCGATCAATCGGATATTGCCCATGATTGATCGTGGTCTTGTTGCGGTAGTGCAGGTGGAACCTATGTCGATACTCAGTGACGTCGTGGCCGAGTTCCTCGATCGCATGAACCCCGTGAGCCCTAAGGGCCGCATCGTTTGCCCACCGGAGCGTCTGGTCCGGATCGATCAGGATCACGCCTTCGGTCAACCCCGCGACGATCTGCTGGAGGTTCTGTAGGTCAGACTCCTGACGGGCGTCGATGCTCATGTCCGTTCCTTGCGGCGCAACACGTGCATCATTGGCCGGGCGGCGTGGTTGAAGGTTGCGGTGACGATCCAACTCCGCTCGCGAGCACTTCATGCTTGTCCTCGTCGAGATACAAGCGACGGACAAGGACCAGGACGACGATCGTGAGCGGCGTCGCGAGCAGCACGCCGGCGACGCCGAACAGAATGCCAGCCGCGATGATGCCGAAGATCGTGATCGCTGGCGGTAGATCGACCATCCGGTTGTGCAACAGCGGCATTACGAGATTACCCTGCAGCTGCTGGACGATGAGCAGCACGCCAATGGTCCAGAGCCCGGTGCTCGTCCCCTGCCCGAATGCAAGAACAACCGCCGGGACGCCCGCCAGTATGATGCCGGCGTAGGGCACGAACTCAGCAAGACCAGCGACCAAGCCAATGGCCCAGGCAGCGGGCACGCCGACGAGCCACAACCCGAGACCGGTGCCGACTCCCAGAGCATGCCCAGCGCCTGACCTTTAAGCCAGTTGCGGAGAGATACCGCTACCGCTTCCAATGTCTCTTCCGCAGAGCCACGGGCGCGTGTTAGAAAAGTCGGAGCACGCCGTTTCTGTAGAGCGTCGGCTGCGCTGCGAGATAAAGCCCGCCAACCAGAACGATTGCGAGCCCCGACAGTGCACCACCGACCGCGGCCAACGCCGTCGTTGCGGCGCTTACGATCGTCTGGCCACTCGGAGCGAACTCCCGCGCGCGCACTAACATGCTGGCACCTACCGGCGAATGCTGAAGTCGCGCTTGAAGGCCAGCCCAGGCGGCAGGCAGTCGGGTCGCGAGTTCGGCAAATTCACTCCGCATGGTCGTGCCAAAGAAGAAAACGGCTCCGCCAACCAGCGCTAGCAAACCTACGACTGTCAGCATCAGAGCGACCCCGAAGGGCAGACCGCTCCTCCTGCGGATCACATTCGTGATCGTCAACAGAATGAGCGAGACAAGTGCACAGGCAAACAGCAGCAATAGCAGGTCGACCAGCAGCCAGATAACGTAAGCCGCCGCGGTCGTTGCCAGGACAACGGTGGTGGCGCGGAACACGCTACGCTCAAGCCCGTCCCGTGCACCAGATTGCGAGCGCGTTGGAACCCTCGGATGCTCGTCGTTTCCATGTACGCTCTGCCATTCCAGTGCGCCAGCGATGCAGTAACGCGTCGATTGAACGGCTGTTGCTAGCCGTCCTAGTCGGTAAAACGAAGACATAAATGCATCAGGACTACTAATGCATTCGCGTCTATCTCCGCCCACCTAGTATTGAGCCCAGAATGTTTCCGAGACCGCCACCAAGACCTCCGCCGGGTACGCCGCCTCCGGCTCCAGCACTCCCACCGAAGCTACTAAGCACGCTGCCCAGGATCCCACCGAGACCGCCTTGCTGACCACCGGATCGCCCCGACAGATGGCCAGCCACTAGCATTACCAGGATTGGCAGCATCTGCTTTAAAAGCGCTGGGTCGAGACCACTGTTTTGTGCAGCATGTCCGGCCACCTCGCGGCTAACATCCTTGGACCCAAAAATGCTACCGAGCAGCTGATTACCGCGATCGATCTTCGTCGGCTCGGCACCAACCACATTCTCAGCAAGTTCTGCACCGCCGGGTGCGTTAACGTGGGTGTCCAGGTTCGCTGCGTTATCTCCCATTCCGCCAAGAACAGAGGGTAGCAGCGCTTCAACTCCGCGCAGGGCTTGCTCGGGGGGCACTCCCAGTTGGCTAGCGAGCGCTTCAATGCCACCGTTTGGCAGCAGTTCGTTTAAGATCATCGTGAATCCCTTCGTGTGATGAACATCAACGGTCACTGACGCGCTTAGCTCCTGATTTTACTTTGCGGGCTTTCACCGCTAAATCCCAATGAAACGCCGACACTTGCTGCCCCCGGGATTAGTGGGGTTTGAACCTTTCGCTGGCAAGTAGCGTCTTCTCATTGACCCGGCTTGCCACAAAGCGGACGGTCCGCTCACCACCATCTTTTGCCGTTTCAAACGCCGCGATGTGGTGATGAGCGGAACGGCGGCTTTTGCGCGACGAAATGTGAAAAGCGGCGTATCGAACTTGATAGACGAATGGTCAGAAGCTTGGATCGGGCCCGGTAAGATATTGTTCAACCCCGACTGCGAGTGTCCCAACCGTTGCGGCTAGGATACTTTCCGGGTCCTGTGTCACGAGCAAATCAAGAGCCATCTCGCCCTGACTGACAAGCAATTGGCTTCCGTTGGTGCCTGTAAATAGCAAGCCCTTGGCTACGAGACAGGCATGATCCGCACCAATAGGAACTGCCCCAGATGCTGTATCTGGGTTAGCCCACCAATCGTCTGAAACTTTCTCGACCGGAATCGTCCAGTCTCGTTGCCACAACACTTCAACTTGCCAATGCGTGAACGGCCAGGCGCGTGTCTCGTCCGGGCGCAAGTGCTCCGGCAGCGCCTCTAAGGGAAGCACCGTCATGCCGATATTGTTCAGCTTAGAAAGGGTATCAGCCATCCTGCTGCGATACTCCGATGCAGCGGATAGAACTTCCTCCGGCGCTCGCAGCGCCAAGGTGAAAACCTCGAACTTGAACACGATGTCTCGGCTGTCACTTACGGCCAATAAAGGCGGTCGGTTCCGGCGCAGCAACCAAACGCCCCATGCCTTGTCTTGCTGCCCGCTCACCCCGTAGCCGACGAGCCCGTGGCATAGGGAGCGTAGGTCTTCGTCAGACGCTTCTATCTTCTCAGGCGGCGCATCGTTCATGGGGCATGCCTAGCAGATTACGGGCATCGTTGCTCCGCCTTGCGGTGACTATCGATGTCCGCTTTCAAGACGGACGATGCGTGCAATGGATGTCCGGGAGTGGGCGGGAACCGACCGGCAGCTATGCGGCCGCGACGACCCACATGCGGTCACCCAGAGGCTCTTGCCTGCTCCCCAAGTTCGGACACTCATTCATCTTGGCCTTCGAGACATCCGACTGATCCGCGCAGCTGTCCGATCAGCCTGCTTTAAGGAAGCAAGCGGAGTTCTATCCAGCGTGTGATCGCCAAAGCGACACAGCCGCTGCGGCCTTGTCATAGCCTCATGTGAGGCTTACATGGACACCAAATGGAATGGAGTTGTCATGGCATCGCAGCCTGCATCGATTGAGGCGCTCCTTGGCGTGAATGCTGGGCGGCAATTATCGCGCCTCGCCTTGTCTAACTCAATTGAGAGTGGCTTGCCGGTAGCAGCGCTAGACCGGCTAGCCGACACCGTGGCACCTGACGATGCCCGGTTCAAATTTCGTTTGATCCCAAAGGCAACGTTGGAACGGCGCCGGAAGGCACCTGCACAACGGTTGACGAGCGAGGAAGGGGATCGGTTGGCTCGGCTCGCAAAGGTGTTCAGCTTCGCGCTTGAGATTTACCAGACACCTGAGAAAGCACGCGAGTTCCTCAGCCGCCCGCATGCCATGCTCGACGGCAAGCCGCCGCTGGACGTGGCGCTCGCCACGGGTCCAGGCGCCGACGTAGTTATCAATCTTCTCGGGCGAGCGGCCTATGGTGGGGGTGCGTGAGAGGGGGCCGGACGGATCGCGTCCTCACCGCTTTCCGCATCGGAGACCCGGACGGCGCTCACCCGATATACGATAGCGAGGGTGCCAGGCTTTACCCTGGACGCTGGAACACGCCGGCCAGCCCCATCATCTACGCGTCCGAGCATTACTCGACGGCCATGCTGGAGAAGCTGGTACACGCTAACAGCGTGTTGCCGCCCAATCAGCATTACATCCGCATCACGATCCCAAACGGAACCAGCTACGAGGCTTTCCAGCCCGCAGCGCATCCTGGATGGGACGGAAAAGACGAAAGCCTCTGCAAGGTGTTCGGAATGGATTGGTACGAAGAGCAGCGGAGCGCCCTCCTCCTCGTGCCGTCCATCCCAGCCAGAGTTGAGCGCAACGTCCTGATCAACCCTCGTCACCCCGACGCTGCGCAGATTACCTACGAGCTGCCCGAGCCCGTATGGTGGGATGAACGGTTGTATGGCTAAGCCGGCTATCACTGAGGTACGAAGGACCGGCTGAGCGTCTCAAAGACGAAATCTTTCCGTCCATGACATAGTGAGCGGTCGGGCCTTATCGCTCTTGTGGCGAGGACCCCGAAGCGGTCATTCTAACCCCGTCCCCAGCTCCGCCTTTCTGCCGTTCATTTGACGTCGCCAGCACCTACCCAGTCGGACTCTCGGCCGTGAAGGGTGAGCAGCACGGCTTCGTCACAGGCTGAAACACCATCAACTCGACGCGCGTGCCGTCCGGATCGTAGAGGTTGGCCTGCCACTTGCCGTCCAGGCCCATTTGAGGGCCGTCGTGACGCGGGCTCAGGCGATCTTCCCGGTGCAGCATCGTGACGGCGGCCTGCATGTTAGAAACGCCTAGGGACAGGTGGTTAAGTACGCCCAGTTGGCGGGCGTCGACTTTGGTCAGCGGCACATCAGAGCCCGGACCGACCATCATGTATTCCAGCCAGTCCCGACCGTCAGGCACCTGCTGCGACACCCAGTCAACCTTGTCGGGCTCGAATGCACCATACCAGTACGGCCGGAAGCCGAGCAGGCGGCGGTACAGCTCGTCCTGCTTGGCCCGATTATGAACGGCGTAGCCGACGTGGATGATGCGCCCGCTAATGGCGCCGGGAACGGGGTTGGCGTCAGCGCTCGCGGATTGCACGAACTGGATCCCGTTGCCTTCCGGATCGCGCAGGGCAAACCAACGATCCCCTTCCGCGGAGCGCTGCATCGTGCCGAGGCCAGAGACGCCTGACGCGGCCAGCCAGGCCCGCAGCCACGCCGCGTCCGTTGTCGCGTAGGCGACGTGCGCCAGCATGCTGCGCCCCTGCCCGGCGGGTGCGGGTAGCACCTCGACGAACTGGCGCGGGCTCAGATAGTAGCGGACGCCAGCCGGGTTCTCAGGGTCCGTGCCCTTCCGGGCGCCCAGCACGTGCGTGTAGAAGTGCTCGGACTTCGCCATGTCCTGAGCATAGACGGCGAGGTGCGAGATGCCGGTGATGCCTGGACGCGGACCGGGCGGCGCCTTGGCTCCGAGCAGAGCGACAGTTGCACAGGCCAGGACTGCAATACGACGGGTCATGGCGGCCTCTCCTCATCTGGCCGCGTTTCGGGCCGTGGCGAGCAGCCTAGGCACCGATGTTGGCACTGTCACGGGTTCCTGTGCTCGGCCCTCATCGATACCATTGCCGAGGGCGGCGATGCCGCTATCTGCTATGGCGCAGAAGCGAGAAGTGGCCTCGGTGCCGAACCCTGACCCGCACCGCCGCGCTTTTTGACCCATGAACGGTCGTTCGCCACCACTTGGCGTTCTCCCAGAAGCGGTCGCTCGTTCAGGAAGCGATCAGCCGCCCATTGCGTAGCGCCGGCGATGACCCAACTAGCCTGCCTCATGTCTGCCCGCGAGCGAGACGATGCTCTTCCACAGGCAAGTCGGCGTATCGATCAGGCCGCTCACAATCACTGTGCGGCCTTGTCCATCTGGCGGGCGTGCGTCATGCTACCTACGAAGGCAAGGTAGTGCGACGCCTTGATCGCCTGACCACGTGTTGCCACGGACGTACGCTTGGGTGGAACGCGCCATCTTGAACGTGCGCTCGCGCTCCGGAACGGCCTTAGCGTTCGGGGCGGGAGGGTTGGCGCATCGGGTCCCGTGGCTAGTGGCATGCAGACGACACGCCTGCGCTCCCGCGCTAGCGACGGGCAAGCAGTGGATCATGCCGGAAGGATTGACGGCCTACAGCGCACGCGCGCGAACTTTCGTTTGTGGAACATAGATCAGGTCGCGGCCTCATCGAATGTCCGCCGGACGGACGCAGGCGCGTCGCGTAGTGCTGCCATGAGCCGTTCCCGGTTGTCCTCGTCCGCCCCTCCGGCCAGATTGGCCATTGTCCAATCGCCAAACACCCGTTCGGTGGCGACGCTGTCGTCGGCTATCTCGATCGCCTCGTGGCGCGGATCACGAACGATACGAGCGAACGTCAACGCGACGCTCTCCGGCGGCCCTTCGTGAACGTCATCAGCTGAAGAATCGCAGACATCCCGTCGTTGATAGGCGGGACATCAATGACCTCCTACCTAGCGATGCCAATAACCGCGGTCGCAACATATCCGTTTGTTGGATCGCCCGTCATCGTTGGCGTTTGCTGCGCGATCTGCGCGGCCGTGTTGTCGCCAAAGACGTTATCGTTGCTGATTGTAGTCTGGGTGAAACGTGTGGCGCTGCCGGGGTAAGTCGTCGTATCAGCGAACACGGCCGTACATGCGGCTGCGGGCATAGCAAGTTGAGATGTAAGTACCGAGTAGCGTCCGCCGGTCGCGTTGGCGAGGCTTGAGAAGACCTCGAAATGCATGTGGGGATAGCGGCCCGAGTAAGCAGCTGGGAATATGGTGGTGAAGGTCACTTCGCCATTGGCGTCGGTTACCTGAACACCACGCAGATAGGACTCGGCTGCGGTCGATGTTCCGTAGAGCGAGTAGTTGCCCGTCCGATCACAATGCCAGAGGTAAACGGAATACCCCGCGAGCGAGGCGCAGGTCGCGTTGACGTTCACGACCCGCAGCGTAAGCACCACCTTCACGCCGGTTGCCACCGTCGTCGAACTAATAAAGCTGGCACGAATATCCGAGCGGACGATGCCGCTGACGGTCAGTGCGTTGGAGGTCGAGCCGTTCGACGTGTTAGTACCATCGGCCGGGTATGGCCCCGCGGTTTCGGTTGGATCGGCAATGCACGCGGTAGTGCTGGACGATGTCGGGATCGGCGTAGGCGTCACTGTTGTCGTCGGCGTCGGCGTCGGCGTCGCGGTGGCCGTCCCGCCTGAAACGACAGCAACGGTATCAGACGTGTCGCTCCCGCTCTCACCGCAGCCTGCGACCAGCGCGGCGGTGCCGGCACCTACGAACCACTTAAGCGCGCGACGACGATCGGCGAGACGATTCATCAGGACCAAATCCTCCGCCAGACTGTGGCCGTGGTCCGGTTCGTCGATCATGTGCTGTCCGGTCATACATCCCTCCTCGTGCTTCGGCGAGCCTTCTCGACGAGGTATCACGCACCCGTATTTCAGGATCGACGCGAATTGTTGCTGTATGTTTCAGCGGGGCAGCAGCACGCGAATCCGCGCACCGTGCGCGCTCGGCTCGAAGGCCACCTGGCCCCCGTGCCGAGACACGATCGCGCGAACGATAGCCAGACCAAGGCCAGTGCCCCCTGTCTCGCGATTGCGTGACGGGTCGCCGCGAACGAACGGCTCGAAAAGGCTTTCGGCTGTTTCAGGATCAACGCCAGGGCCATCGTCATCGACCGTTACGGTGACAGCGCCATCGAGCGCGTGCCATTCAACGCGTGCCCGGTCACCATAACGGACGGCGTTGCCGATCACATTGGCGAACAGTCGCCGAAGCGCAGCCGGATCACCTGTAACCACTATGCGCGGACCAGGTGTGATCGTCACATCGTCGCCCGTCGCGCGTGTGTCTTCGACTAGGCTGTCGAGCAGGCTTCCCAGATCGACGCGCAGGGTTGCGCTATCCATGAGCTCGTCACGCGCATATCCGATCGCAGCGCCGATCATCGCGCGCATTTCGTCAACGTCGGCAGCGGCGCGCTCGCGGGCGACTTCGGGCAAGCCTTCGATATGAAAGGCAAGCCGCGACAAAGGCGTGCCAAGATCGTGCGCGATCGCAGCGAGCATGGTCGTTCGCCCTTCGGCGTGTTGGCCGATGCGGGTGTGCATGTCGCTGAGCGCAATGGCCAGTTCGCGTACCTCTCGCGAGCCTTCTTGTGGCAGCGCCAACGGCAGCCCGACCCGCGCACCCTGGGCCATGCCAGCCAACTGTTCGAGGGGACGCGAGATACGGCGCGTGATGATCCACGCGGCAATTGACAACAGGACAAGGGCGAACCCCATCCCGCCAAAGGTTACGATGAGCCAGTTTGTAAGGAGCGGCCGGTCGGGGCTGCGAACAGTTCGCCAGCCGTTCGTTGTACGGCCGGACACGGTGAAGTCACCCCGGACCTCTCCCGACTGGCCCCGTTCGCGCTCGGCGTAGGAACCGGAGACGGGGCCGCCCAGGGCCAAGGCAAGGGATGCGTCATGTTCGGGGTATGGACTTTCACCGTTCCGCGCGGACTGTCGACCCGGCAGTACGATGAGGTCCGGCACGGTCGCACCGCGCAGCGCCATCACGATATCCGTGTCGGAAACCGGCCGCGGGCGGGGCGGGGGACCGTTGAACGTGATTGCGAACGTAACGGCCGTCGCGAACACGATCGCGGCGATCACCAACAGAAAGATCGGTTGCGCGATTGATGCTGCGCGCCTGGTCGGCATGTCAGCGCCGCTCGACATCGGCGGTAAACATATATCCTTCGTTGCGGACAGTCCGGATCAGCTCTTCGCCCCCGCGCCCATCATCGCGCGCGAGCTTTCGGCGCAGCCGACTGACCTGGACGTCGATAGCGCGGTCGAATTGTTCTGCGTCCATGCCGCGCGAATGATCGAGCATGAAGTCACGGGTGAGGACACGCCGCGGATGCTCGATCAGGGTCAGCAGGAGACGAAACTCGCCGTCGGTCAGGTTGATGAGGACGTCGTCGGGATCGAACAGTTCGCGCGCCGCAGGATCGACGCGCCAGCCTGAGAAACGAAGAAGCGCCCTGCCTCGAGCGAGGGGCGCTAGAGCATTTCCGCCCCGGCGGAGGACCGCGCGAATGCGCGCGAGAAGCTCTCGCGGGTTGGCGGGCTTTGCCAGATAGTCATCGGCCCCTAGTTCAAGCCCAACGATACGATCGATTTCCTGACCGATCACCGAATGCATGATGACGGCGGGTCCGTTCGTTCGATCGAGCGAGCGAAGGATCGACAATCCATCTTCGCCAGGCATCATCACATCGAGAACAATGAGGTCATAATGGTCGCGCCCCAGAGCAGCGCGCATCGCGGAACCGTCCGGTACGGCATCCACCACGAAACCATGTTGGATAAGAAACTGGGTTGTCAGCTCGCGAATGCCCGGGTCGTCATCGACGATGAGGAGGCGCGTGGAGAGATCCATCATGTCCTGGTGGGCTAGTGCGATGTCGTGCATGCCACGATTACTGGCCTCTCAACGTATCCGCAGCATTACCGGGCCGCAACAATCGGGAATGTAGTCGCGCCGGAAGAAATATCAAAGCCGGGACTGTCATGTCGAAATAGCTACGGATTGGTATCCAATGAGAAATGCGTTTCACTGGAGGGGCTGTGTCCCAGACGCTGTTCTCACCTGCCAAACCTATTTGGGCTGAGGCGCCCCATAGTCGGCCATTCGGATGCCCTTCCCTGCTCACCAACTTCAGACGCTCATCCATGTCGATTGGGAGCATCGGTCCTAGTAGCTACACCCCCCGGAGGATATGTTCGGGAATCCGGGCGTTTCAGATATTGTGATAGGAGAGCAGGATGTCCGACGCGTTCAAACCGACTGCCAAGATGGCTAGCAACGCCGAAAAGGGGCTGAAACTGCGCAAGGAATTTGGGCGCGGTGGTACTGACGTTGGCGTCAATCGGGCTAAGCAGCTTTCGGCACAGGAGGATCTTTCCGCAGATGATTTGACATCGATGCACAGCTATTTTGCGCGTCACAAAGTCGATAAAGACATTAAAACGCATGAGTGGTGATCCGATACCGATCCCTCTGCCGGTTACATCGCCTGGCTGCTCTGGGGTGGTGATGAGGGCAAAGAATGGGCCGATAAGAACGCCAAGAAAATTGATTGACCGGGCGATCGGGCCCGTTCCTCAAGTCTTGTGAAGCCAGTGCTGGCAGCGAAGGGAGTCGCGGCAGGTGGCCCCTGATCGACCCGTTTCGGCTTAGGCGATGCACCGACGGCGGTCCGGAGAGGGGCAGGAAGCAGGTTTTGGTGACCGCGTCTTAACTTGGAACGCGCATGATCCGGGCTTATGTTGCTTCTACTATTTCTCGCGGTCGGCTCGGCCGTTCTTCCCGCCACCGAGATTGCCGCGCCGCAGGCTGCATCGAGCTCACTGTCTTGTCTGCCACCAGGAACCACACAGGGCGCGAAAATCGTCGCGCTCAGTGCCCATCAGAGCAGCGAAGGCCGCGTGATGCCGTTCATGCTGGCCGGCAGCAACAACAATGCCGTCCACACGCTTACCGTCACCGGCAGGGAAAAAGGGCCAATCGTTCTCGTCGTTTCAGCGTACGAACCCATCCTTTGGGACCTGTCTCAGGTCAGTGATCGGGTTAAAGCCGTAGTCGCCTCAGGCTATTATCCCCAGGCAGTCAGGGGCGTAAAGTCCGACGTGCCTGTGCGCTTCTCAAGCTCGGTCGGAAAGTTTAATGGCTCCGAGACGTGCGCCCATGTCGGCTATGCCTACGACAGAACCGACGACATCCAGAAGATCGCGACGGACATAAAGCTAGCGGTCGGCGCGTACCCGCGCGCCTTCTACGGCAACTACAGCATTAGCCAGCTCGATGTGGACGGTCCAAGCACCGCAGCGGTTGCTGGCGAAGACTATTCGGATATCAAGTCTGCAGTACCGCTGATCACAGCGGACGATCCCGCCAGTAGGGCTCAGATGAGATATCTTCCCTTAGCCGAAGATACTTTGAATGGCAGCTCTAGGCTTCGGATTGTAGAATGGAATGATGCTGGCGAGGTGGTCCGCGATGAGGGCGGACGTGCATCGTCGCCATCGACCGCCAGCCGAACGTCGGCAACACCCGGGTCATCCCTATCATCTGAAGCTAGCGAGCGGCGAGGATCGAGCAACGTGATCATGTTGAGGTGGCTCCTATGGGTTGGGCTTGGCGCATTTGCCGTGTGGAAATGGCGCCGACGGGGGCGCTCGAGCGCTCCTTTGCAGAGTGATCTGCTGACAACTTCGCCCTTAGCCAAACGATCGCCCGCACACGTGTCGATGTCACCTATCACTAATGCGGCGTCGAAGTTTGAAGATCAGGTCGCGGATTTGTCCGCGCTTGCCGCGATTACCGACTGCGAGCCGCTCGTCGTGGCTCTACACCGCTACGGTAGGGAGCTTCAAAATGTATCCCGCACCAAGTTCGACCCGGATCTGGCTGATGAGAATAGCGCGATCGTCGAGCGCCACTTCGTCCATGCGATCACTCGCTACAAGCGGGTTCGCACGTCGCTAAATGGCGAGGAGGGTGCTAGGGCAGATGCCATGCTTACCGGCGCGATCGAGCGCTTAACACTTCGACTGCAGGAATTGTACGCTGAGCAGCATCGTCGCGATGTTAACGGAGTCGACGAGGCCGCCAGATTCATCGACGCTCGCCATCCGAGTTGAAGGAACGAACGGTTGCCGGTCACAGCATTCTTTCCGCAAGGATAT
Source organism: Sphingomonas sp. PsM26 (assembly GCA_030433805.1). GTDB lineage: Bacteria > Pseudomonadota > Alphaproteobacteria > Sphingomonadales > Sphingomonadaceae > Sphingomonas. The sequence continues at coordinate 12,533 of JARUXA010000049.1, forward strand.
CCGCAATCGTGGAAAAGACCCATAAGTGGACATTCGTGACCTCTTTTTCACTCCCCAGCTTCTGCCATTCATTCATGTTGGCGGCAAAGGACATACCGAGCCTCGGCTCTCTCCGTGCCCCGCCCGCTGTCCCGAAAAGGATGAGAAAGTAGGAATGGTTCACGCAACGGCCGAATGACGCTTGGCACGCTCCACGTCTTTTGGTCAGCCGAAAGCGGCAAGCATGGCATGTAACTCCGTCTTCTCGCGAACGAAGACAATTGCACCCTCGACCTCGATCAATTGTCGCGTTGCCGGTTGCACCGGCACCTATGCCGCACCCAGCGCGGATGACTTGTAGAATTTAGTGACTTGTGGATTTGAACACTGTTTCTAAAAAGCAGATGCTCCTACAAGTAAAGTATTCCTTTCTCGCGAGATATCCGTCCCGACAAACGGCTACATGACGTATCAGCCGTCAGCCCGGCAATACCGCGCTAGGAAGTCGCAATGTCGCGGTAGCGCCCGCACTGTATTCGCTATTCCTCTGGAAAGATCTTCGAACGAGGTTTGCAACTCGTGCTTCTTGATGATGCTCGCGATGCGATGATGCGTGCGCGGCACGATGCCTTGCCCGAGCATGACTGACACCCAAGAATCAATCCTGAAGAGGTCATCTTGTTCTTGCCAGGCGCCGGCGGTCTTCGTGAAGAATGCGATCCGTTCGGCGAGGCTAGCAGGGATCGTCATCTGAGCGCAGTCGCGCCAGAACGAAGAGTCGTCACGTTGGGTCAAATGGTAATGAAGGATAATAAAGTCACGCACATGCTCCCACTCGTGGCGCGACTGCGCGTTGAAGCGTTCAGCGAGTGCGATGTGATCGTCGCCCCGGAATGGGAACAACTGAATCAGGCGGATTACCGCATTCATGATCAGATGAA
>JARUXA010000004.1 GCA_030433805.1 Sphingomonas sp. PsM26
CGAGCATGTTTGCTCGCGGCCCTTTTCGTTTGCCCGTTGGGCGACCGATCAGATGAAGCGGTTGATCAGGTTCTCGATCCGCTCCTGACGGCCCGAGCGCGGCTGCGGGTCGATGCTGTGCTCGACCGCAAGATCCGCGATCCCCGCCAGATCGAGACCACCAACCTTCTGGCCGAAGTCCGCATCCCAACCGGCATAACGCTCGGTCTTGATCGCATCGAGGCGACCGTCCTCGATCAGCGCTGCTGCGTTGAGCAGGCCCTTCGCAACGACGTCGATCGCGCCGACATGGCCGTGGAACAGATCGACCGCGTCCATCGACTGGCGGCGGACCTTGGCGTCGAAGTTGAACCCGCCGGTGGTGAAGCCGCCAGCCCGGATGATCTCGAGATTGGCGAGCGTGAGTTCCTCGACCGAGTTGGGGAACTGGTCGGTATCCCAGCCATTCTGCGGATCGCCGCGGTTCGCGTCGATCGAGCCGAAGATGCCGAGCGCCGCGGCGGTCGCGATCTCATGCTCGAACGTGTGGCTGGCGAGGGTCGCGTGGTTCGCCTCGATGTTGACCTTCACTTCATTCTCGAGGCCGTAGCGCTTGAGGAAGCCGTACACCGTTGCGGTGTCGAAATCATACTGGTGCTTGGTCGGCTCGAACGGCTTCGGCTCGATCAGGATCGTGCCGGTGAAGCCGATCTTGTGCTTGTGCTCGACGACGAGCGACAGGAAGCGCCCGAAATTGTCGAGCTCGCGCTTCATGTCGGTGTTGAGCAGCGTCTCATAGCCCTCGCGACCGCCCCACAGCACGTAGTTCGCGCCGCCGAGGCGATGCGTTGCCTCGAGCGCGTCACGGACCTGCATCGCGCCGAACGCGTACACTTCCGGGTTGGGGTTGGTAGCACCACCGGCGGCGAAGCGCGGGTGGCTGAACAGGTTGGCGGTGCCCCACAACAGCTTGCGGCCCGACGAGGCCTGGAGCTTCTCGAGATGATCGACCGCTTCTGCGAAGTTGCGGCGATGCTCGGTGATGTTGGCGGCATCCGCCATCACGTCGACGTCGTGGAACGCGTAGAAGGGGATGTCGAGCTTGGTGAAGAAGTCGAATGCAACTTCACGCTTTGCCGCAGCGGCTGCCGCGTCGTTTGCACCCGCATGCCACGGGCGGTTGAACGTGCCGCCACCGAACACGTCCGAACCCGGCCAGCAGAAGGTGTGCCAGAAGCAGGCGGCGAAGCGCAGATGGTCTTCCATCCGCTTGCCCATGACGACCCGGTCCTTGTCGTAATAGCGATAGGCGAGCTCGTCGTCGGTCTCGGGCCCCTTGAAGCTGATCTGGGGGATGTCGGCAAAGAAATCATTGGCCATTGGGGCGCTCCTTCAAAGGGTCAGTTGGATGCGGTGAGGGGGGAGATCGCAGCGTAGGCGGCACGGAACGCAGCTTTCTTGGGTGCGAGCCGTGCGGTCAATTCCGCATTGGGGGTGATGCGGTGCGAAACGGGTGGGGCGACGCAGACTTCAGCCGGGGTCCCGCCGTCGACCGCGATCTGCGCAAGCCGGGCTGCGCCGAGCGCGGGACCGACTTCGCCGCCCTGGAGGTAGACGAGGGGGACGTCCATCGCCGCCGCCAGCGTCTCGCCCCAGTAGCGCGAGCGTGCGCCGCCACCGATGACCGCGAGTTCGGCGACTTCGGTGCCCGCTTCGCGCAGCACGTCGAGCCCGTCCGCCAGCGCGAAGGCGACGCCTTCGAGCACCGCCTGCGCGAGCCGGTTGGCGTCGGTGTCATTATCGAGCCCGTAGAACGCGCCGCGGACCTGCGCATCGTTGTGCGGCGTGCGTTCGCCCGAGAGATAGGGGAGGAAACCCTCGGGGCCGTTCGCGACGCCAGCCGCCTCGGCACGCTGGAACAGTTCGGCGGCACCGGTCGCGCCGGTCAGCCGGGCGACCCAGTCGATGCACGAGGCAGCGCTCAGGTGGACCGACATCTGGTGCCACATGTCGGGCAGGCAGTGGCAGAACGCGTGGACGGCGCGCGCTGGGTTGGGGCGGAATTGATCGTTCGCGACGAAGATCACGCCCGACGTGCCGAGCGACAGCAGCGCCTTGCCATCGGTGACGACACCGACGCCGGCAGCACCACCGGCATTGTCGCCAGCACCACCCGCGACCGGAACCTGCGGAATGCCCCAGGCCTCGGCGATGTCGGCGCGGAGCGTGCCCGCGACGTCGGTACCCTCGACCAGCCGCGGCATCTGCGCTTCGGTGAGGCCACAGGCGGCGAGGAGCGTCTCGCTCCAGCGGCGGCCCGCGACGTCGAGCCACAGCGTGCCCGCCGAATCCGACATGTCGGACGCCTTCTCGCCGGTCATCCGCAACCGGACATAGTCCTTGGGGAGCAGCACCGTCGTAACCTGCGCGAAGATTTCGGGCTCGTGGCGGCGGACCCATTCGAGCTTGGGGGCGGTGAAGCCCGGCATCACGATGTTGCCGCCGACGGTGCGGAAGTCACCCGTCGTCGCTTCCAGCGCGGCGCATTCGGCGAAGGAGCGTCCGTCGTTCCACAGGATCGCGGGGCGCAAGGGTTTGTCGTCCGCGCCGAGCAGGGTCGCGCCGTGCATCTGCCCGGCAAGTCCGATCCCGCGCACTGCGCGGCGAACGCTCGGGTCGATCGCAAGGACCGCTGCGCTGGTGGCCTTCCACCAGTCCTCGGGGTCCTGTTCGGACCACAAGGGCTGGGGACGCTGGACGGTGAGCGCGGCGACGCCCTGACCGACGACCGCGCCGTGTGTGTCGAGGACGACGGCCTTGACGCCCGACGTGCCGATATCGATTCCGAGAAACATCGGCTGCCTTACTTGACCATCGGATCGATCAGCTTGATCGTCCCGTCGGCGTTGAAGTTGAGCTCGGTCACCTTGACGTTGCGCAAGTGGTTCTTGTTGCTGAGCTGCGTGTCGGCATAGAACAGCCACCACTTGCCGTCATGCTGGATGATCGAGTGATGCGACGTCCAGCCCTGCACCGGCTTCAGGATATGCCCGCGATAGGTGAACGGGCCGTAGGGGCTAGTGCCGGTCGCGTAGTTCAAAAAGTGCGTGTCGCCGGTCGAGTAGGTGTAATAATATTTGCCGCCGCGCGTGAACATCCACGACGCCTCGAAGAAGCGCTTCTCATGGTCTCCACCGAGGACCGGCTTGCCGCCCTCATCAAGAATCACCGCGTCGCGCGGGGTCTCGGCGAGGCTCTTCATGTCAGGGTTCATCCGCGCGACCTTGCCGCTGAGGGCAGGCTGCGTGTCCTGCATCAGATCGGTGTCGCTGCCGTTGGGGTCGAACTTGCCGTCCTTCCAGCGCTGGAGCTGGCCGCCCCAGATCCCGCCGAAGTACATGTAGCTCTTGCCGTCCGCGTCGGTGAATACGGCGGGGTCCATCGAGAACGCGCCCGCGATCGGCTTGGGGTCGGCCTTGAACGGGCCCATCGGGTTCTTGGAGGTCGCGACGCCGATCATGAACTTGCCAAGGCCGTTCTTGTCCTTGGTCTTGTCGCGCGCCGGGAAGTACAGATAGTAGGTGCCGTTCTTATAGGCGGCGTCGGGTGCCCACATCTGCTGCGAGGCCCAGGGGACTTGGCTGACGTCGAGCGCGACCGGGCCGATCGTGACCTTGGCGCCGACCTTGTCCATCCGCAGCACGCGATAGTCGCGCATCGCATATTGGTTGCCGAGATCGTCGTCCGCGATCGGGGCCGGAATGTCGTGGCTGGGATAGACGTAGATCTTTCCGCCGAACACGTGCGCCGAAGGATCGGCGGTGTAGATCGAGCTGACCAGCGGCTGCGACAGGAAAAGTTTGGGGTCGGACGGGGTAGGGGCGGAATGCTCCTGCGCCATCAGCGCCGCGCCTGACGCCAGGCCGATCGCGGCCAGGCCACCTGCAGCGGCCAAAAACATGCCCTTGTTCATCGCAACATCTCCCGAATCTCGCGCTCGCCGGCGCGGGTTGATTGAAAGGTAGCGCTACCAGCAGGGTTCGACAAGGACATTCGTCGGAGCAGGGCTCCATGCCGTCAAACCCGTGGCCGAAACCGCGCCCATGACGATGTAACCCATCCGGCAAGCAGCGTCTCGATCCCTTTCGGCCGACCGCTCCACTCCCATGACAGCAGCAGGATCGTACCGTAGACGGCCAGGCCGACCGCAGCGCAGGCGATAATCCCCAGTGCCAGCGGCAAATCGTCCAGACCCTGCAGGCGACCGCGCAACAGGAACAGCGCCAGCGCCAATCCCGCAGCCGCAACGACCGGACGCCAGAGACCGGCGCATTGACGCGGGATCGAAGCTCCGAGGAGCTGGCGGACGAAGATGGCCGCGACCAGCGCCATGAGCAGCGAAAGCCCGAGCCGCGTGGCGATGACGCCTGCAATTCCATAGACATACGCGCCGGCGATGATCGACGGCACCGTCACCGCCAATTCGATCAGGTTGCGCCGGAGGAAGATGTCGGTCCTGCCCAGCGTGACCGCAAGCGCGCCGAGCGGCGCGGTCAACAGCGGCGGTATCAGCGATACGGCGAGCCATTGCAGGATCGGCCAGCTCGACTGCCACTTCGGCCCGAGCGCCAGATGGACCGCGGGCTGGGCCAGGATACTCAGCCCGAGCATCACCGGAAGCCCCACGGTGAGGACGGACGTCACGGTCCGCAAATAGGCCGCCATCAGGCGGGGCGGATCCTGCCTCAGCTGGGTAAAGGCGGCGATCAGCGGACGGCCGATCGGTTTGACGAACGCCTGTTCCGGCACCGCTGCGATGTCCCCCGCGAGGACATAGGCCCCCAGGGCTGCTGACGGGACCAGTCGGCCGAGCAGCAGGCGATCGATCTGCCAGTTGATCGCGCTGATCAGTTGGGATGCGGTGGACCATCCGACGAAATGGGCAAACTCGCCCCACCGCGTCAGCGACAGACGTGGCCGGTATGGAGCGACCGCATAGGACGCGGCGGCCATCGTCACCGGATTGACGATCGTGCCGATCGCAATGGCCCAGTAGCTGCGCGACACCAGCGCGAGCCAGATCGAACAGCCGAGCGCCATCCCCTTGCCGACGAGCTCGATCAGCAGGTCACGACGGAAATCGATTGCCTTTGCGAAGTGCGTCATCGCGGGGCTGACCACCGCGCGCGAAGCCGGGGCAATGACAAGCAGGCACAGCAGCGCCGCCAGGCGTGGATCACGATAGAGGATTGCGAACGGTTCGGCGGCGGCGATCATCAGCGCCGCGAGCAGCGCGCCCCGCAGGAGTCCGACCGTGAACGCCGTGTCGAGCAAATCGCGCGTGATCATCTCGGACCGGACGAGAACCTGACCGACCGGCAGTTCGAACACCGCTTCGGCGATCTGCACGACGGTCAGCGCCACCGCGACCAAGCCGAAGTCGGCGGGCAGGAGCAGATTGGCGAGGATCAACAGGCCGAGGAAATCGATCGCGCGCGCCGCCAGGCGCGCTGCGACCAACCATGCAGTCCCGGCGGCAATGCGGGTGGCGATGTCGCTTTGCGCGCGGGAAGTCATGCGCTGCGGATCGTTGTCGGCGCTGCCGCGACCAGGCGGGTCCGGAGCGTCGGTGTCGTCACGGTCGCCGGATCGGATCGGGCAAGGCTCGTCGTTCCCCATATGCAGTATTACATCAGCAGGTAAAAGATCTTCGATGGATAGAGCAATACTCCATATGACCCGGTTGCGTAACCTGTAAATACAGAACAGATGAAGGTGTGGCGTGAAGTATGCCCCATGTCGCATTGCGGTCATCGTAGTAATGGCGGTGGCGCGTGCACGTTTGATTTTTGTCGTTGGCGATAATCGGCGGGGTTTGCATGCGAAGTGAAGTCGTCATCAACGGAAAATTCCTGTCGGCGGCGATGACGGGGGTGCACCGGGTGGCGTTCGGCCTGGTCGAGCAGCTGATCTGCTATCAGCCGGAGATCGAGGATCTGTTCGGAAAACCGGCCTCGATCGCGGCACCGCATACGGTGGCGCTGACCGATCGGCTGCCGCGGATGCCGATCGATCGCAAAGGCGTTCTGGCGGGGCAATGGTGGGAACAGCTGGAGCTTCCCGCCAAGACGCGCGGCAAGCTTTTGCTCAACTTGTGCAACCTTGCCCCGGTGGCGTCGGCAACGTCGATCACGATGATCCATGACACGCAGGTCTTTACCAGTCCGCAGTCCTACTCGCGCGCCTTCGTGCACTTCTATCGTACCGTGCAGCCGGTGATCGGTGCCCGCGCGCTGCGGATCCTCACGGTTTCCCGCTACTCTGCCGAACAACTGGTGCGATGGAACGTGGCCCCGGCCGATCGCATTCGCGTGATCCACAACGGCGTCGATCATGCGGTGCAGACTGTCGCGGATCTATCGGTTCTGCCCAAGCTGGGGCTAGGCGCGGCGCGCTACGTCCTCGCGCTGTCGAGCGTGCAGGCGCACAAGAACCTGAAAGTACTGCTCGAAGCGTTCGCTTCGGAACGGCTCGCCGATCTCACGCTCGTGCTGTTCGGCACCGAGGGGCGACCGGCTGCGATCGCGGCGGGGCTGGCGGTTCCGCCCAACGTCGTGTTTGCGGGGCGTGTGTCCGACGGTGCATTGCGCGCGCTGACCCAAAACGCGCTGTGCTATGCGATGCCGTCGCGCACCGAGGGCTTCGGCCTGCCGCCGCTGGAGGCGATGCTCTCGGGATGTCCCGCGGTCGTGAGCGATCGGGGCGCGCTGCCCGAGGTTTGTGGCGATGCGGCACTCTATGCCGATCCCGACCGACCCGCGGACTGGATTGGCGCGATCCGCGCGATGGCGGACGATCCCGAGCTGCGCGCGCGATATGCGGCGATGGGACGGTTGCGTGCCGCCCACTTCACCTGGGCCCGCGCGGGCGACTCGCTGATGGAGGTGCTGCGCGACGTCGCGCGGGAGCGACGCTAGAGGCGATCGGCGATCGCCTCGTCCAGTACGGCGGTGAAGGCGCGGCGGAAGCGTTCCGGGCTGAACGCCTGCGCGCGCGCGACCGCAGCAAGCGGGTCGAAGCGCGGCAGCCACGCCTCGAACCGGTCGAGGCCGTCCAGCAGCGATTCGATCGTCTTGTGGTCAAAGAACAGGCCGGTCTCGCCGCCGACGACCGTTTCCATCGCGCCCCCGCGCGCGAAGGCAAGAACGGGGCGGCCGGACGCCATCACCTCGACCGGGATCAGCCCAAAATCTTCCTCCGCAGTAAAGACGAGCGCGCGTGCGGACGCATAGGCCGCGCGCAGGCTTGCGAAGTCGGCATGGCGCGTAAACCGGATCGTCGGGCCAGCACGTGCCTGCAATTGGCCGAGCATCGTGCCTTCCCCGATCACGTGCAGCTTGCGGCCGCTGCGGGTGAAGGCGTCGACCGCGAGATCGGGTCGCTTGTACGGGACGAGCTGGCCGACCCACAGATATTCGTCGCTTGCGTCCCCGGCGGGCGTAAAGAGCGTGGTGTCGACCGGCGGATAGACGACCGTTGCGTCGCGCCTCCAGCTCTTGGCAATGCGGGCCTTGATGTACGCGCTGTTGGCCATGATCCGATCGGGGCGTGCCGCGCTCGTCATGTCCCATTGCCGTAGTGACGGTGCAAACAGCGGCATCATCACGCGGGCGCCGAAGCCACCGGCGGCGTGATATTGCGGATATTGATCCCACAGATAGCGCATCGGTGAATGGCAATAGGTCAGGTGGATCGCATCGGGGCGCGTGATGACGCCTTTCGCGGGCCCCGCCTCGCAACTGATGACAAGATCATAGGCCTCGAGGTCGAGCAGCTCGAGCGCGCGCGGCATGAGCGGAAGGTATTTTTGATACTGCCGCTTTGCGAAGGGTAGTCGGGCGATGAAGGTCGTATGAATGTCATGCCGCAGGATGATCGATGATATTCTTTCCGGGTCCACGACATGCGTAAAGATATCTGCATCCGGATACATCTGGCAAAGATGTTCGAGCACGCGTTCCCCACCCCGCATGCCGACCAGCCAGTAATGAACGATTGCGATACGCAATCTCTTCTCCACCCCAATTGCGCCGGTGGTGCGGCAATTAGGGGATGAAGTCCAGATTGGCGCGATGAATCAGGTCGGCGTCCTTGTCCCAACGGCGCGATTCAGGAAGCCGTGGTCCAGCGGGTCGGCATTCCGGGGTGTTCCGCGATCAGCCATTGGTACCGCGTGTCCTGCCATGGCTCGACGAAACTCGAACGGCTGTCGAGCACCATGTCGCCGCCATCCAGCCGTGCGACCAGCACCGTATGGAGCCCGATGCCGGATTGATAGACGACCGCGAAGAACAGGCGTTCGGGCGGGAAACCCGCGTCGATCAGTTCCAGCCGCTTCTCGATCGCCAGATCCTCGCAATCGCCCACCGCGTTTCGCCCCGAGCCGCTCGGGCGCCACAATTCGCCCACGCCGTAGCTCAGCATGTCGCTTTGCTGGCGTACGCGCGCGTTGACCATGCCGTCGATCCGCTTGAGCAGGCGAAGTCGGGTCTTGTCGGCATCGGGCGCGTCCGGCCCGGTCGTGCTGACGGCCGTGCTCACGGTTGGGGGCGGGGTGGCGGCAAGCCGGTCGCATGTCGCCGGTTGCGCGCGGCACAGCTCGGCGAGGCCGGTGGGCATGTCGGTCGCAGTGCCGGATGGTACGAACGGCTGCTGCGCCGGCTTTGCCTCTGCACCGTGCATGCCGACCATCAGACACGCCAAGAACACCCCAAGAAATCTCGCCACGATCCGCTCCGCGATGAAAGTCGCGGAGCCTTGGCCGTGGGGGTGTTAGCGAAAGGTTATAGTCGGTCGCAAAATAGTGCGAAATAACGAGAGGATAGGCTTTAGTATGAGAGCAGATACCACGCCGGCGCGAGCAGCGTGGCCCAGGCGAGCACGCCGCATCCGACCGTCACGCAGACACGGACGAGCGGCGGCCAGCGGTCGTCCTGGAGAGGGGGATGCGTGTCGCAGGAACGGTCGCGCATGTCGCGCGCGCCAGCCCGCGCCGGCGCTTGTCCGCTCACCTCGTAGGGGGCCTCTTTCTGTCCGGGGCTTAGGCTTTGCGCGTGCATTGCGATTCCTGGTTAACGGCTCGCAACCGTAACGACTGCACCGTTTTTGGTACAGGGGCCCGCGTTCGTCCTTTCGAATGTCAGGCTTTCGATCGAGCATGTTGGCCTCGGTCCCGCAGGTCGCGTCGAAAACAACATTGGAAATTGGTGCATCATAGGAGTAGTAATATTACGGCATAACCGGAATCGTCTTGAACGATACTTGATATGGCCAAGTAGACATACGTAAAATGGTGTACGGCAGTTGATCGATGGGGCGATGCGACGTGCGGATAGCCTGGAAAGTTATTGCATCAATATTGGTATGGTCCGGCGCGACGTTCGTGCCCGGCGGGATGCTGGCGCTACCGGTGGCGGCGCAGACCATGGCGCAGCAGGACCCGGCGGACACCGATTACCCGCTTGGCGTGGCGGACAAGGTGCGCATCATCGTGTTCGACGAACCGTCGCTGTCGGGCGAATTCACGGTCAACGCGAACGGCGCATTGTCGCTGCCGCTGATCGGCGATGTGCGCGCGGTCGGGCAGACCGCCACCGAAGTTGCGGCGGTGATCCGGCGGCACCTGATGGACGGGTATGTGCTTCAGCCGCGGGTCAGCATCGACATCCTGACGTTCCGGCCGTTCTACATCCTCGGCGAGGTCAACAAGCCTGGTGAATATCCCTACTCATCCGGCCTCACCATCGATGGGGCGGTGGCGACGGCGCAGGGGTACACCTACCGCGCGGACAAGCGGAAAGTCTTCATCAAGCATTCGGGCGAAGCGGAGTCGGCGAAAGCCCGCATCACGCCGGATCTGAGAGTCCGTCCCGGCGACACGATCAGGGTCGGGGAACGCTATTTGTAACCGCGTTGGCATTGGGGACGACAATCGTCGGTGGAGGGCAATGTGATCGATTCAGCTGCGATCCGGATCTTGATGATGACGCTCGCGGGTGCCTGGCTCGCGGGGGACAGGCCCGCGCAGGCGGCAACCGGCGCGGCGCAGACCGCGCCCACACCGACGCCGGCCCCGGCTAACCCGCCGGCCCCAGCTAACCCGCCGGCACAGCCCGACCGCGATCGGCAGATCGAATCGCTCGCGGCGACGCTGATCGCCGCGTTGAAGGCGGGCGGTACGCAATCCGGGCAGATCGAGGCGCAATTGTCGCTGTTGATCAGCCAGGCACAGTCGGGCTGCGGCGATTCGAAGGCGGCATTGACCCAGGCGGGGCAGTTGAGCGATGCCGCGGCGGTCGCGCTCAAGAACATCTCGGGCGCGCTGGAACGCTGCGAGATCGAGGGTACCGCGGCGCTCGCGAATGCGCAGACCATCGTCGACCAGGGAACGACGCTTGGCCTTTCGGGGGGAAGCTCGAACTACACCCCGCCCCAGACTGCGACGGCTGGCGGGCCGGGCGCGTGACCCGGTCCGTACGGGTCCCCCCGATCGTCCTGAGCGCGGCGATCGGTCTGGCGGGGACGGTCGTGGCCACGCCGGTGGCCGCGCAAAGTGTCGGGGACAGTTTCGTCGTCCCCAATTTGCCGATCGAATATGATCGCGGGCGCAACACCGGCGTGCTCGACCGGTCGCGTCCCGAATTCGACGCATTGGGGATCAAGATCGGCGGTTTCACGCTGTTTCCGCGCGTCGAGACGGCGATCGGGTATGAGGATAACGTCTACCAGACCTCGTCGGACCGAAAGGCCGATGCGACGGCGACGATCGCGCCGAACGCCCGGTTCGCGAGCAACTGGTCCCGCCATTCGCTGACGATCGAGGCGGGCGCGGACATCAAGCGGTTTCTGACCGAGGCGCGGCGCAACCAGGATGGCTGGCGCGTGGTCGGATCCGGACGCTATGACATCGGCGGGCAGATGATCCTATCGGGTTCGGCCCGCACCGCACGCGCGACCGAGCCGCCGACCTCTGCCGCCTATCCGAGTGCCGCCGCGGCGGCGTCGCAATATCAGAGTACGCAGGTCCAGCTCAATGCGGGCTACGCCCCCGGGCGTCTGCGGGTGCAGGGGGGATTCACTTTCGCTGCGCTCGGGTTCGATGACGTGCTGACGTTCGGCAACGGGGTCATCAGCCAGAACAACCGCAATTCGCACACGATGAGCGGATCGGGCCGGGTCGAATATGCGATCAGCCCGGATACGTCGATGTTCGCGCAAGGGAGTTACGACCGGATCGACTATGCCAGGCCGCTCGCGACCGGCATTCCCAACCGGAGTTCCGACACGTTCCGCGCGCTGGGCGGGGCGACGTTCGATCTCAGCACGTTGTTGCGCGGGTCATTGGGCGTGGGATACATCCGGCGACGGTATGATGCAGCCCTCTACCGTCCGATCGGCGGGGTGACCGCGGAAGCGCGCGTCGAGTATTTCCCGACGCCGATCACGACCGTGACGCTGACCGGGCGACGCCTGATCGAGGACGCGTCGTTCATCAATTCGGGCGGGTTCGTGAACAACACCGTCGCATTGCGACTGGATCACGAACTGCTGCGCTACGTCCTGCTCAACGCGCAGATCGGTTACGAGCATGACGTGTTCAAGGGCACGGACGCCACGCTCGACATCGTCCGTGCGAGCGGCGGTGCACGCTATATCCTGACGCGTGCGATCGGGATCGGTGCATCGGTCCTGCACGATCTTCGGTCGGCGAAGGGAACGGGATCGGGGCCGTCCTATCACGAAACCCGGTTCGTCCTGTCCCTTGTCGTGCAGCGATAGCGGCCATCATGGTGAGAGATCCCGCATGGACATGAAGACCGAAGCCCGCATGGGGAGCCAGAGCAGTCGTCTCGATCAGAGCCGGCATATCGGGGCCAAGCCGGTCACGCTGGCGTCGCTGGGCGGCGTCTTCCGTCGCCGCTGGCGCGTGATCGGCGCGACGATGCTGCTGACGGTGCTGGCGGCGGTTGCGGCGGCATTGCTCATCACCCCGCAATATGATGCCGTGGCGCGCATCCGGATCACGCCTGCGAAACTGGCCCCGCTCGATTTCGAGACGGCGAAGGACCAGCCGCTCGACCAGGCGCTGGTCAACAGCGAGATCGCGACGATCCGGTCGCGTGACGTCGCGCGCCGCGTCGTGACGCGGTTCGGCCTGCAAGGGGATCCGGAGTTCACCCCTGAGGGCAATCCGGCACCGGCAAGCGCGGTCGCGATCGCCCACCGGATCGAAACCGCGACGTCGGCGGTGGTGCAACGTTTGACGGTGACGCAACAGGAACGCAGCTACGTCCTCGCGATCGGGTTCCGTGCGCGCGACGCGGCCAAGGCGGCGCGGATCGCGAATGCAGTCGCGCTCGCCTACATCGACAGCACCGCGGATTTCCAGGCGAGCACCGCCACGCGCCAAACCGAAACCGGGCAGACCGCATTGCTCCGATTGAGCCGCGAAGCCGAAGCCGCCGCGGCGAGCGTCGCGCGCTATCGTGCGGATAGCGGGATCGTGCAGGGCGGCGGAGTCGGCACGATCAACGACCAGCAGGTCGGCCCGATCTCGCAACAGCTTGCGTCCGCCAAGGCGGAGGCGGCGGCGCTCCGGTCGAACGTCGCCGCGGCCGAGCGGCAGATCGCCGCGGGTGGATCGGATGCGGTGTCCGCGGTCCTGTCCGCCCCCGTCATCACCGATCTGCGCCGCCAGCGGACCGAAGCCGAGCGCCAGCGCGCGCAGCTTGCCGCGCGCTACGGCGAGAAGTTTCCCGCACTGGTCCAGAGCAAGCAGCAGATCGAGGCGCTCGACCAGCAGATCCGGCTGGAGCAGACGCGGATCATCGAGGGGCTGCGCAGCGAGGCCCGGTCCGCCAGCGCCAAGGCAACCGATCTCGCGCAGCAGCTCACCGCGCTCAAACAGGAGATCGCGCTCAACAATCAGGCGGCGGTTCGCGCCGACGGTCTGCAACGCAAGGCGGATGCGGCGACGACCGCGTACAATCGCATGGCGGGGACGGTGCAGCAGGCCGCGCAGGCACAGCGCAGCAGCCAGCCCCAGGCACGCGTTCTCGAAAGCGCGGTGGTGCTCGCGCGGCCGACCTATCCCAATCGCCCTGCGATCGGCGTCGCGGGAATGCTCGTCGGGTTCGTTCTGGGAATCGGTGCCGCGGCGGTGGCGGAGGCGGTGCAAAGCACGATCCGCACCCCCGAGGAGATCGAGACGATGCTGGGGGTACCGCACATCGCAGCGATCCCGCAATTGACGGCGCGCCGATTGCGCGACCCCGCGGGACGGCGTTGCGCGCCTGCCGACACGTTGCTGCACCGGCCGGTCTCGGCTTATTCCGAAGCATTCCGGACGATCCGTACCGTCATCCGCCCCGGTGGGGTGAAGGTGATCGCGATCGGCTCGACGCTTCCGTCGGAGGGCAAGACGACCAGTGCGCTGTCGCTCGCGCGGGTCATGGCGCTGTCGGGGGATCGCGTCCTGTTGATCGATTGCGACGTCCGTCGTGCGGGGCTGGCGGACGGTGTCGGACTGACTCCGGCCGCGGGGACAATCGAGGTGCTGGCGGGCACTATGACGCTCGATGCGGCGATCGTCCCGGACGATATTCCGGGGCTCGCCCTGCTGTGCGTGCGGACGCCGACGTTCACGCCGGTGGACCTGTTTGATACCGGTGCGATGGCGACCCTGCTCGATCATGCGCGCGAACGCTATGATCATATCCTGCTCGACACGCCGCCGTTGCTCGGCGTCGCGGATGCGCGGACGCTGGCGAAGCTTGCCGACGGCGTGCTGCTGCTGGTCAAATGGAACGCCACACCCGTATCGGCGATCGACAGCGCGCTTGCGGGGCTGGAGCAGGACGGCGCGGTCGTTCTCGGCGGGGTCCTGACGATGGTCGATCCACATTCCGAAGCACTGGGCGGGCAATATTATTCGGCGCAGTACAGCCGCTATTACAACCCGTGACGCGCCGCCTGCGCCGGAATTGGCAACACGGCGACGGAGGGCGGCGTGTCTCGCCGGTTGCGATGCTGGCGAGCGCCGCGTGTCTGGCGGGATGTGTCCTTGCCGGACACATGCTGCAGGACGAGTGGCTGGCGGTGGTCATCACCCGGGCGGCGACCGATCGATCGGCGACGGCGCGCGACGCGGTGCTGGAAGCCTATGGTGACCGTGCGCCCGCGAACCTTCCGGTCCGCGCCGCGGCCCCGTTGGCACAACTTGCGCTCGACGGCGCGCGCGCAGGCGCAACCCGTGCGTTGCGCGCGCTGGATGCGGATCGTGCGGAGGGGCTGATCCGCCATCTCCGGGATGTCCGCCCCGGCTGGGATGCGACCTTGCTGCTGGTCGCCCAGCGCGAGCTGCTGGTCCACGCGACGGCCACGCCCGCCGCGATCGATGCGTTTTCGGCAAGCTATCGCGAACGGCCGTTCCACAACGCCGCCGCGATCTGGCGGATCGCGTTCGCGCGGGTGTATTGGACTGCGCTCGATCCGGCGACGCGGCGTGCGGCGATCGAGGAGGCGGTCTGGCAAGTCCGCTATGACAACGGTCAGCGCGGCGCGATCGAGCGGTTGCTGGGGGATACGCCCGCGGGGGTCGCCTTTGCGTTGCGCATGGCGGCGGTCGGCCACGGATTGGGGTGAGTCGCGTGGTGGCGGGCGGGGTATGTCGCGCTTTCGCGGAGCGTGCGGCCCCAGGTGATCCCCAGCAGCGCCGCGCTCAATGCCGCGATCGCGGGCACGTTGAGCGCGATGTCGACCAGCGATCCCGTCGCGGCGACCGCGACCGCCAACAGCATCGTGCGACCGATCGTGTCGGACCGGTTTGCGGGGGTCGAGGGCGCGCGCGCAATGCGCCAGAGCAGGGTGGCGAGGGCCAGCGCGACCAGCGCGAGACCGGGCCATCCGGCCTCGATCGCGAGCTGTAGCGGTGCGTTATGGGCCGCACCGAAGTCGCCGACCAGCAGCACGGTATCGGGTGTCAGCCGGCGCTGGTTGACGGTGTTGAACCCGCCCAGACCGTAACCCGTCAGCGGTGCCTGGCTGGCGAGGGCGATGGCGTGCCGCAGGATCGCGATGCGGCCCGACCCGTTTGCGCCCAGCGCGCCGTACCGGCCGAGCACCGCCCCTGCCGACGCCCACAAGGCCACGCCCGTGGCGATCAATAGCAGCGCAGGGATGCTCCACCGGACGAGCGCAGGTCCGCTGCGTCGCTGCGACCGGTAGCCGATGCCGCAGGCGATGTGCGCCGCCAGTGTCGCTGCAAGCGCGGTCCGCGATTGCGACAGGGCGACGAGCACGAGCGTCACGATCACGCCGAACGCGGCGAGTATTGCGCCGGTCGGCAAGTCCCCGCGTGGGCGGGTCTGCCAGTCGCGCCATCGCATGCGCGCGATGCCGTGCAACAGCAGGCTGAGCATCCCGTAGAAGATGCCTGCCGCGTTGGCGTTGCCGATCAGCCCGGCAAAGCGGTGATGGCGATGATCCACGACGAGCCGCTGGATCTGCTCGGCTGTGCCGAACGCGCGCAGCGCGAGGGTCGCGGTGATGAGCGCGACGGCGCACAGGCACAGCCATGTCGCGGTCGTTCGCGTGAAGCCGGGAAGTCGCGCGGCGCCGGCGCATCCGATCAGCAGCGCTATAAGCGAGAAGGCATGGCACCACGCGACCCCGAGCAGATCCGGTGCGGCGGGGGGGGCGATCAGCCGCGGCGCGAGGTCGGGACGGAACGGGAGCGCAGTCCAGCCCAGCAGCAGGATCAGCGGCAACACGACCGGTGCCATGCGCGCGACCAACCGGGCGTCGCTCGGCACCAGCGCCAGGGCCAGCGCCGCCCAGCCGAGATACACGATCGCCGTAGCCGCGGTCAGCACCGCAGTGTTGGCACCGCCAAGCGCGAACGGCAGGATCAGGATCACCGCGAGACTGCGCGCCAGCCCGTTCGACAGGCGCGCGGATCGGACCCGCGAACGTCGTCGCCAAGGGTCGGTGTCAGCGCGATCCACGTTGCAGCAGCACCGCGGGCACCGTCAGCATCATGATCCGCCCGTACAGCCCGAGGCTGCGGCGGCGGGCAAACACGACGTCGAGCGCGATCCGGCGACGGTAGGTCGTGTCGTTGCGCCCGCTGACCTGCCACAGCCCGGTGATCCCCGGGCGCATCGCGGTGTAGTGCACGAACCGTCGACCATAACGCGGGATCTCCGCCGCGACGATCGGGCGTGGACCGACGAGGCTCATCGATCCCTGCAGCACGTTGATGAGTTGCGGCAGTTCGTCGATGCTAGAGCGCCGCAGGAACTTGCCGAGCGGGGTGATGCGCGGATCGTGGCGCAGTTTGTGGTCGTATGACCATTGTATCCGCGCGAGCAGGTCGTGTTGCAGCAACGCCGCTAGCCGCGCGTCAGCATCGTGGCGCATCGTCCGGAACTTGAGGCAGTAGAACTCCTGCCCGAGATAGCCGATGCGACGTTGTCGATAGATGACTGGGCCGTGGCTGGTCGCCTTGATGCAGATCGCTACCGCAAGGCACAATGGCCCGAAGAACATCAGTAATAGAAGCGTGATGACGATATCCAGGATGCGCATCGCATCGCGCGGAATGGTGGGCCAATCGATCGTTGGGGCGGCGGTCGTAGCGAGCTGAACCATAGTCTCCCCGATGTTGCCAAGGTCTGTGCTGGTCCGCGGTACAGTCTTCGAGGAAAGGCCCTGGATACGATCGGGCGGGGTGCCGAAGAATGTCGTTAGCGTATCGCAATGATTTGCCCGCGACAAACAAATCAGAGCCAAGGTGCTGATAAAACAGCATTTATACGCCGTTTGCGGTATGTCTCGACCATCATTTGGCGGTATCGCCTTCGCCCGGCGATGGCTGACCCGCACGACCGATGCGATTCCCTTACTGCGTAGGAATCGCCAGCGCCGGCGGTGTGCGGCGGGGATGGGGGAAGTAGACGACCGGTGACGAGCGCGGGGATGGCGTGGCGCGCGGGACGACTGCTTCGCCGGGGGGAGTCGTGCCGTGCAACGGGCTCTCCGGCGCGGCGATCGTCGTCACGGTCGGGGATGTCGCGGCGGAAGGGATCGGACCCGCGCCGGAAGCCGGATCGACCGGACGGGTGGCAGGCTCGGGCGATATGCTGGCGATCGGCGTCGGATCGGTGGCCAGCGAATATGTCGTCGGATAGCCGCCATAGGGCCGGGGCGGACGATAGAAGACGTGATGTCCGATGATCGCGACCTTGGCCAATTCCCCCGCCCAGCGCGGCACGATCCATACCGAATGATAATGTGTCGCCTGTCCCGCCGTCAGCGAGACCGCGCCGCTCAGCGCGGCATCGGCGACCGCCCGCGCGCGGGCTAGTCCTGCCGCCGCCGGTCGCCGGGCCAGCGATCCGTCGCAGGCGAAGGTGAACTGGCACCCGGTCGGGCGTTCCGCGCCTTGATAGATCACGCCGCAGACCGTCTTGGGGTAATGCGGGTTGCGCACCCGGTTGAGCACGACTTGCGCCACGGCGCGCTGGCCCGACGGCGGTTCGCCGTTTGCTTCATAATAGATCGCGGTCGCGAGACAGGTCGCTGCCGCGCTGCGATCCGTCGCGGACAGGGTGGTGGCGACGAACGGCGGGGGCATCGGATTGACCGCGGTCAACGCGCGCGCGTAGTTTTCGGCGAGCGCCTGCACCGGTCCCAGCGCTTGCTTCTGTTGCGGCAGATACGTCTCGAGCGGCAGATCGTCGGGTGCCGCCGATGCATCCGCGCCATCCGATGGTCGCGCCGGAACGTCGCCGATCGCCAGCGCATCCGGGTGGTCGGCGATCGCGAGATAGACGAGCGCCGCTCCCGCACCGGACAGGCACAGCAGCGCGGCGCCGAGGTAGAGCATCGACAGGCGAACCGGCGCGATCATTCCGTGTGAATCATACCAGTCGCGTAACGATGTCAATCGAAACGCGCCCAGCCCTGCGTGCCCTCGTACCGGGCGTGGGGTGTTACCAGTTCAGCCCGACGCGTCCGTAAACATAGCGGCCGTTGAACCCGAACGGCGAGTAATAGGGAAACGCGACCAGACCGCTGCCGTTGAGCACCGTCCCGCGCGACGATGCCAGCCGGACGAAGTCGGGATAGGTATCGAGCAGGTTGTTCGCGCCCACCGCGAGGTTGAGGTTGCGCATTACCTTGTAGCGCAGCTCGAGGTCGAAGATCGTGTGGCGGCCGGTGTGGATGTCGTCCGCCGCGAAGCCGGTGCTGCTCGGCTGGTTGACGTCGCCGTAATAAGACGCGCGCGCAGTCGCGCCGAGCTGGTCGAGCGACCAGTCGATCGTGCCGACGACCTTCTCGCGCGGGGTGCCCTGTTCGAACGACACGATCCGCTGGCGGCTGAAGATCGGGAGCGTGGTCGTCCCCGCCGACGAGGTGATCGTCGCCGCGGCGGGCGCGCGCGTGACCTTGATGTCGTTGATGTTGGTCGCGGCGGTCAGGTCGAACGTGCCTGCCGCCCCGGTCGCCTTGCGGTAATGCGCGACCACGTCGATCCCCTTGGTGGTCGAGCGAATGCCGTTGAGGAAATAGCGCCCCGCGGTCACCGCGGTGATCCCCTCGTCGCGCAACCGCCCGATCACGACCCCGCCACTAAGGTTTTCGGACAGCGCGATCTGGTCGCGGATCTTGATGTGATACGCATCGACCGACAGATCGAACCCGCCCGAGCGGATCACGAACCCGGCCGACAGGTTGCGCGCGCGTTCCGGCTTCAGGGCCTGCCCGCCGAGCGCGAGGCCGACCGGACTGGTCGAGGGGAACAGCCCGGTTTCGACGATGACGCCGCTCGTCAGCACCGACGAGGTGGTGGTGAAGAACTGCTGCTGGAGCGACGGCGCGCGGAAACCGGTCGAGGCGGTGCCGCGCAGCGCGAACCAGGGCGTGAAATCATAGCGCGCGGTCAGCTTGCCGGTCGCGGTCTCGCCGAAGTCGGAATAGCTTTCCCCGCGCACCGCCGCACCGAGCGTCAGCCCGTCGATCGGCTTGGCTTCGAGGTCTACATAGCCCGACACGTTGTCGCGATGTTCGTTGACGACGTTGGACGGCTGGAACCCTGGGAACCCTTGCGCGCCCGAACCCAGTGCGGTGCTCGTATTCGGCGCGCGGTTGTACGAGGTCGGCTCGCCCGCGCCGATCTTGAAGCCTTCGCGGCGATATTCGAGACCCCAGGCGATGTTGATCGTACCCGCACCGAGCGGCTGCTCGCGCGAGACGTCGATCCCGCCGACCAACTGGTCGTAGGTCAGCTTGCCGTCGTAAAAACTGGTCTGCGATGCCGCGCCATAGGTCGAGTTGCCCGAGTTGCGCGTCCCGAAGTTCAGCTGGTTGCGCCCATAGGACACGTTGAAATCGACCTTCCAGCCGGACAGTTCGCCACGGATACCGCCGGTCGCGGTCAGATCGTTCGAGACGACGTTGATCAGCGGGGTGAACCCGTCGGGATACAGGCTGGCGAGCGCGGCGGCGTTGGCGTTGTTGTCGGTGCCGCCGTTGACGCGCGGGGTCGCGGCGCTGGTGCTGTCGCGATACTGGTATCCGCCGAAGCCGTAGAGCGTCCAGCCAGTGTCGCCGAGCGGTTTACCTGCGTTGATATAGCCGCTGTACTGCTGCACGTCCGGGTCACCGTAGCGCGAGCGGATGCGGACCGGGGTCTTGCGCGGATCGAAGTCGCCGCGGCTGGTCGGGTTACGGTCGAGATATTCGCCCGACACGGTCAGGAACCCGTCCGACCCGAGCCCGATGCCCTGCCAGCCCGCGACCGTGACGGTCTCGCCGTCGCGCTCGTTGCGGTTGCCGCGCGCGGTGGTCACGTCGGTGATATACTGGCCGTAGGTCACGGTCGCGCCGCCGCCGTGCCGCGCTTCGCGCAAGCGCAGGTTGACGACACCCGCGATCGCGTCCGAACCATATTGCGCCGCCGCGCCATCGCGCAGCACTTCGATCCGGTCGAGCGCGACCGAGGGGATGGTGTTGAGATCGACCGCCGCCGCGCCGCGCCCGACCGACCCGTTGGTGTTGATAAGGGCCGAGGTATGCGCGCGCACGCCGTTGATGAGCACCAGCGTCTGGTCCGGCGACAGGCCACGCAGCGTCGCGGGGCGGACCGAGTCGGTGCCGTCGACCGCGGACGAGCGCGGGAAATCGATCGACGGGACCACGGCGGCGAGGGCGCTGGCGAGTTCGGTCGTGCCCTGCCGCTGGAGCGTGGCGGCGCTGAGCACGTCGACGGGTGCCGCGCTGTCGAGCCGCGAGCGGCCGACCGTGCGCGTGCCGGTCACGACGATGTCGGTCGGCTCGGCGGGAGCGTCCGGCGTGCTGGCTGCTGCCGCGTCGGTGGCATCCGCGGGTGCGGTCGCGACTTGCGCTTGTGCGTTGGTCGAAACCGCCAGCGCAAGCGTCGAAACGGCAACGGCGAACAGCGCCCGGTGGGTGATCATGGAAGCGGTCCCTTTGGAATATCCATGCGGGCGCAATAGGCTGGCCCACGTTTATGACGGCCCCGTGGCAGATCGCTACGGATTGCGACGCAAAGAAATCCCATGCGGCCATCTCGAAAAAATTGGCCCGGCACGCTGGGTGCCAGGCCAAGGGGACGCGGGAGCTTACCCAGCGTGTTCGGGATCGACCCGTCGGATCGAAAGGCTATTGCGCGTTGCCGACACCGTCAGCGGTGTTGAGCGTGGCGGAATCGTTGGCCACCGTCAGATCGTTGCCGACAGTATCCACCGCGGTGGCGTTTCCGTCAGCCGCCGCTGGGTCGTTCGGCACGGTTTCGTTGATGACCACGGTGTTGGCCGCTTCGTCCTGCTTGGTGCAGGCGGAGATCGTGAGTGCGGTGGTGGCGAGCGCCGCCGCGGTGCGAACAGTTTTCAGCATCATTACCCTTTCGTGGTGGTGAACCGTCATCGTGCCGCCGCCGCGGTGCGCAGCGACTGGCCGATCAAACCGAAGAACGCGCGGCTTTCCGCAGAACGATCGGCATCCCATTCGGGGTGCCACTGGACGCCCAGCACGTCCGCACCGCACGGGCGCGCACGGACCGCCTCGATCAGCCCGTCGTCCGCCGCCACCGCCTCAATCGCGAGGCCGTTGCCAAGTCGGTCGATTCCCTGTTCGTGGACCGAATTGACGCGCATCCGCCGCCGTCCGGTCGACTTCGCGAGCAATCCGCCAGCGCCGAGCTCGACATCGTGGCAATGCCCGAACAGGTCCTGATAACATCCGTCCCAAGACCCGCGATGATGGCGTTCCGCACACGTCGCGGCGGACAGCGTTCCGCCGAACAGCACGTTGATTTCCTGTAAACCCCTGCAGATTCCGAACACCGGTTTGCCCGCCTCGATCATCCCCCCCGCCAGCGCGAGCGCGACCGCGTCGCGGTCGGGATCGCAGCGCTGACCCGCGGGCAGAGGCGCACCACCATAGCATTCGGGCGCGACGTTGGAACGCGATCCCGTCAGCAGCAATCCGTCGAGCAAGAGCGTCAGCGCGGCGATGTTGGCGTCGTCGCGGACGGCGGGGATGAGCACCACCGCGGCTTCCGAATATTGCGACAAGGGCGTGATGAAGCGCGTGGCGACTGCCTGCACCGGGCGTGCGCTCGTCTCATTACAGCACAAGACGCCGATCACCGGGCGGGCGGTCCGGCCCGGCGGGGTCGCGGACTTCCGGAAGCGCGCGTCGATCATTGCGTCGCCGCCCGCTGGAGAACGTCACGCAGGTCGAGCCCGGCTGCATCGTCGAGGCGGATCGCTTCGGGCTGGACGACGACGCTGTCCGCGGGCACGTCCGACAACAGCCAGACGTTGCCGCCGATGGTCGACCGCGCGCCGATCTCCACACGGCCGAGGATCGTTGTCCCGGCATAGATCACCACGTCGTCCCCGATGATCGGATGCCGCGCATGGCGTTCGCGCACGTCGTCGCGGGTCAGCCCGACCGGGCTTCGCGCGCCGAGCGTGACGTGCTGGTACAGCCGTACCCGCGCGCCGACGATCGCGGTTTCGCCGATCACCACGCCGGTGCCGTGATCGATGAAGAAGCTTTTGCCGATCGTCGCGCCGGGGTGGATGTCGATCCCGGTATGCTCGTTGGCGATCTCGGAGATGACGCGCGCGACGATCGGCGCGCCGAGATTGTGGAGCTCGTGCGCGATCCGGTGGTGCAAGCTGGCGATCGCGCCGGGATAGCAGACGAGGATCTCGTCGACGCTGCGCGCAGCAGGGTCGCCGAGGAACGCGGCGTCCACGTCGCTGTCGACCAGGCGGCGGATGTCGCCCAGCGTCGCGGTGAACAGCCGGGTGATCGTCGCGGCATGATCTGGGTCGAACGGTCCTGCCTCATGTTGCCAATAGCCGAGTTCGGCGCCGATCTCGCGTTCGAGTTCGGTCAGCGCGGCGAGCAGACGCGCGACGACGAACTGGTCCTCCTCCAGCGCAGACCCGCGGAAATGCCCGAGACGCCGCGGATACAGTGTCGCCGACAGCAACGCGACGACCTGTTCCAGCGCGCTGCGCGACGGAAAGCTCGCGACGTCGCGGGCCTCGTCCTGGCGACGGCGCCACGCATCGCGCGCCGCGCGCAGATCCGCGACCGCCGCATAAACGGGGGACGGTGGGGTGGTGGGGTGCGGGTGCTTGGCGAAAGCGGCGTGGGTCGTCATCGGAACCTCCAGCCCCGATCATATCCCACTACGGTGGTATGATATGAAAGAATTGCTTCGGTTGGCGCAAGCATGCCTTTGCGGACGTTACGGCCGGCTTGGTCCACAAGGATCGCGTCCTGCGCGCCCGCGCGACGGGACGTCTTACGCAATCGGAGTTCGTCCATGTCCTTATCCGCGCCGGCTTCGCGCCCCGCCTTGCGCCTGCCGTTTGGCGCGCAAGTCTTGCTTGGCATGGCGATCGGCCTTGCGCTGGGTTTTGCCGGACGCGCGTTCGACGGCCCCTCGGCGGCGATCCTCGGGGAAGCGTTGCACACCACCGGGCAGATCTTTGTGCAGTTGCTCAAGGCGCTTGTCCCGCCATTGGTGTTCACCGCGATCGTCGCGTCGATCGCGGCGCTGCGTGATCTCGAGAATGCCGCGAAGCTGGTGGTGCAGACGCTGCTGTGGTTCGCGCTGACCGCGCTGATCGCGGTGACGATCGGGATCGTGCTCGGGCTGGTGATCGAACCGGGGCTCCACGCCGGGATCGACCGCGCCGCCGCCAAGCTGCCGTCGAGCAGCGGATCGTGGCTCGATTTCCTCAAGGGCCTGGTCCCCGCCAATGTCTTCGGGATCGGCGCGTCGACCACGATCGAGGACGGCGTGGCAAAGACCGCGGTGTCGTTCAACGTGCTCCAGATCATCGTCGCGGCAATCGCGATCGGCGCGGCGGCGGTGCGCAGCGGTGAGGGCGGGGCGGGGTTCCTCGCGTTCAACGCCTCCGCGCTCGTCGTCTTCCGCCGGTTGCTGCGCTGGGTCATTGCGCTGACGCCGATCGGTACCGCCGCGCTGATCGGCGATGCGGTGATCCGCTACGGCTGGAGTTCGCTGTCCGCGCTCGGATCGTTCGCAGGCGCGGTGTACCTCGGGCTCGCGCTGGTGCTGTTCGTGGTTTATCCGCTGCTGCTGCTCGCGAACGGGCTCAGCCCGCTGCGCTTCTTTGGCCATGCATGGCCCGCGATCCAGTTGGGGTTCGTGTCGCGCTCGTCGGTCGGCACGCTGCCGATGACCGAGCAAGTGACCGAACACGGGCTTGGCGTGCCGCGCGCTTATGCCGCCTTCGCGGTGCCGCTTGGCGCGACCACCAAGATGGACGGCTGTGCGGCGATCTATCCCGCGCTGTCGGCGATCTTCGTCGCGCAATTCTTCGGGTTGCAGCTCCACGCCTCGGACTACGGGCTGATCGCGTTCGTCTCGGTGATCGGATCGGCAGCAACCGCGGGGCTCACCGGCGCGACCGTGATGCTCACGCTGACGCTCTCGACGCTGGGGCTGCCGCTGGAGGGAGCGGGGCTGTTGCTCGCGATCGACCCGATCCTCGACATGGGGCGCACCGCCGTCAACGTCGCGGGGCAGGCGCTGGTACCGACGATCGTCGCCAAGCGGGCAGGGATCCTCGATCTCACCGCGTTCGGGCAGGATCGCGCCACGGTTCCGGCAGCCACGATCGCCTGAACGGTCCCGGGGGCGTACACCCCCGCGCCGCCCCCGCGGCGCAGGGGTGGCAGGTCTCAGGCGAGCGTCGTCTGGAGGGTCGACGCTTGCCGCTTGCGGCGGCGGATGGCGGCACCCATCAGGCCGAACCCGCCGAGAAACATCGCCCATGTCCCCGGCTCGGGAACCGCACCCGGCGTTGGGGGCGGCAAAGCGCCGCCGTCTACCGAGACGGCGGACTTGACCAGCGTTAGGACCCAGCCGTCGTCCTCTGCGTCGATATCGACCTCGACGCGCAGCCCGTTCGCAATGTCGTCGAAGAACGTCGCGCCAAGTGTGAAGCTCGCGAACGAATAGGTATCGTCCAGGCCGGTCAGGTTTCCGATCCGCGTGCGAACACCATTGTCATAGGCATAGATGGTATCGATCTCGAACGGCGAGTCGACGTCGAACGCGCTGATGTTCAACGTCGCGGTGCTGAACGGCGTGGTGATCGGATTGTGCCGCCAGCCCCAGTCCTGATCCGCCTCGCGATAATAGGGTGCCGCGAACGGATCGACCCCGGCGGGCAGGAAAAAGCCCGTCGGTGCCTGAATCGTATCGGTAAAGGCGACGGCATTGGCCGTCGTCGCGCCAAGGGTCGTGGCGAGGGCCGCAACAGCCAGCCCGGATAAACAGCGGTAAAGCGTCTTCATGACAGAACATCCCCTGCTTGGCATGCCAAGATGTCGATGACGGACCGAGGTCTTGCGCATGCGAATGAACGGAGACGACGATCCGTCTCCGACCAACGCGAACGGGCAGCACAGGATGACAGTCTTCCCAGACGACACGCCAACGATGGCGATGGTTAACGAGCAAAAGCCATGCCAGACGCAGGTTGCGTCAGCCTTGGGACCGGTAGCAGAAAGGAGTCGTAAAGCAGGTCGACAGTCGGTTTTTCAGGTACTTAATACTAAAGTTGGAAGTGGATGATCGATGCTCCCGAACTGTGCATCAGCGCATTTGGCGGCCCCATGCAGAGAGAGTTTTGAAAAACAAAAGTTTGTTCAAGGTTATTAAGAAAACCGGCCATCGCCTGTCCGTTTTGGACAAAAGCGCTATCTCTCTGAATTGTCTGCTTTGATGCCAAATACCGGTCGATGGAAACATTTTGGCACAATGTGTCTGGCGATCCGACAGGTCCGACGGTATTGCGCAACTCGACTTGGCCGTAAATCCGGTGGTCGGTCATGACCAAGGCCGTGGTCGCGCTGCCGCAGCGATGTTGCCCACACACCGGGTGACGGCGGGGAACGCCCAGGCGTCGGACCATATCGCCTCACACACAAACCGGATGCAGACGGATGTCAGGCGGCTTGTGGACCGGGTCGCTTCGGATCCACGACGAATTTGGCGAGCGTGGCAATGCTTCCGCCGGGCCGATCAACCTGGTCGAGCACCTTCACCTGGGCATGCCAGAGATCCGGCGTGACGGTGAAAAGGTGATAGCCGCGCTGGTTGTTGAGCAGCGCGACGTTCGGGTTGTGGTCCAGCGCATGGTCTTCGCCCGCATAGCGCGCGCCGCCCGTCCCGCTCGACGATATCGACGTCGCGAGGAATTCGCTGGCAATCGCCGGCCCTTCGACGTCTTCCGCGCGGGCCGGCACGGATCCGACGACATTCTGGTGCAGGTCCCCGCTGCCGATCACGACGTTGGTCAGATCGCGGCGGACGATCGTGTCGACCAAGCGCTGGCGCGCCATGGGGTAGCCGTTCCAATTGTCCTTGGCGACGACCGGTGCCGTCCCGCCGTCCTTGCGCGCATCATAGGGCATCAGCATGACCTGTTGCGCGATGAGGTTCCAGTGCGCGGCATTGTCCAGCCCGCGGTCGAACCACGCCTCTTGCGCCGCGCCCATCATTGTCCGCTCGGCTCGGTCGATCAGCTGACACGCGTCGAGTTCCTCGCGCCCGATCCCGGGACGTTCGCACAGCTGATCGCTGCGATCAGATCGCGTATCGAGCACGTGGAGGCGCACCAGATTGCCGTAATCAAGTCGGCGATAGGCGCGCACGCCATTTGGCCCCGGTCGCTGCGCACGGCGCACCGGGACATGTTCGTACCACGCCTGCAGTGCGGCGGCCTTGCGCAGCGCGAAGACGGCTGGCGGGTTGCCGTCCTTGTCGAAGGCTCCGGCCCAATTGTCGTCGATTTCGTGATCGTCGAAGGACATGATGAAGGCGACCGCGGCATGCGCCGCCTGGAGATCGGGATCCTCTTTATATTGCGCGTAGCGGCGGCGGTACTGGTCGAGGGTGTAGCATTCGCCGCCCAGATGCTTGCGCGGGGTCGGTCCGGCGCGCGGTGCCATCTCGTAGATATAGTCGCCGTAATGATAGACCGCGTCGAGATCGGGCTCGCGCGCGAGATGCGCATAGCCCGTAAACAGGCCCATCTCGAAATCCTGGCACCCCAGCATGGCGAGCCGTACCCGATCGAGCGCCGCCCCCGCGGCGGGCGCGGTGCGCGCGGTGCCGACCGGGCTCGTGCCTGCGCCTGCGACGAGGAAGCGATACCAATAGGGCCGATGCGCGCGAAGACCGTCGACCTCGACATGGACCGAATGCGCGAGCGTGGCGATGGCCACCGCTGCACCCGCGCGGACGATCTTGCGGAAGGCGGGATCTTCGGCGACTTCCCAGCCAACCGGCACGTCGTGCGGGGGCATGCCACCGTCGGGCGTCTGCGGTTCGGGTGCCAGCCGAGTCCAGATCACGAACCCGTCCGGCCAGGGCTCGCCCGCCGCGACGCCGAGGGTGAAGGGATCGCGCGTGAACCGCGTTCGCGCAAGCAGCGCGGGCGCATCGATCCCGGTCGAAAGCGCCAGCGTAAGCCCGGTCTTGATCAGCGTTCGGCGGTCGAGCTGGGCCACGGCGATACTCCATCAGGCACGGCGTGGGCAGCGTGACGGACGACCTCCGCCACCGGCCTGCGCGACCGGGCAATGCGGGCAAGACGGAACAGGCACCCAAAACCCGACAGTAAAACCGGCACGATTCCCTTAGCGGTTCGCGACGGGATCGGTGGGGCGGATCGAGATGGCTTTGCGATCATAGGATACCGCGACGCCGTACGCGACCTGCACCGCCTGCAGCGCCCGACCGGTATCCGAAATGCGGAATCGCCCGCTGATCGGCAGCGCGAGCAGCGCGCGATCCTCGACCAGGATCGGCCGCGCCGAATAGCGTTGCAGCTTGTCGATCAACACGCCCAGCGGGACGTTCGATGCCTCGAACCACCCCGATTTCCACGCGGGCGCGGTTTCCGCGGTGCGCGGTTGCGCGGCGATATGACCATCGACGACGTGCGCAGCGTCGCCCTTGCGCAGCACCAGATCGTGCTCACCCGCAACGGCAACGTCCACCGCGCCGCGATAGACCGCGACGACGGTCCGTGCGGGGCCCTGCCGATCGACGTTGAACGCGGTGCCGAGAACGCGCACCGCGGTGCCTCCGCTCGCGACCTCGAACGTCCGGGCGTTTTCATGGCGAACGTCGAAGAAGGCCTCCCCGCGCACGAGCTCCGCCTTGCGCGCCCAGGGCAGGATCTGCACCCGCAGCTCGCTGTCGCCGCTGAGATCGATGCGCGACCCGTCCGCCAGCACGACCGCCTTGCCGCCGCCGACGCCGGTGCGATAGGCGGTGGTGGTCGCGAACGGCAGGATCACCACCGCCGCCAGCGCAGCGCAGGCCGCCGCCGCCAACCCGGGAACGACATATCGCCGCCGGGGGACGCCAACACGCGACATCGGCGGCAATTCCACCACCGCTTCGGGCGGGCGCAGTGCCTCGGCCAGCGCCTCCGACTGCCATAGCGCTTGGAGATCGGCGAAAGTCTCGCGGTGGCGCGGGGACGCCGCCATCCAGGCGTCGAATTCGGGGCCCGCCGCCGCGTCGAACACCGGCTGGTTGAGCCGGTCGATCCAGCCGGCCGCTTCCTCGGCGATCTGCGTGTCGCGCTTCATTGCTCCGCACCCCGCGCGAAGGCATCGCCACCCATCGCCTTGTGGAGATCGGCCAATCCGCGCGTGATGTGTTTCTCGACGGCTTTCGGGCTCAACCCCAGCTCCCTCGCTATCGCGGCACAGCTTTGCCCCTGCAAGCGACGGCGGACAAGCACGTCGCGGCGCAGCGGCGGCATCGTCGCCAGCGCCTGTTGAAGCACCGCAAGTTCCTGCCGCCCGGCAAGCACTCGATCGGGCAGGGGGGCCTGGCTGGCGGGCTCCTCCTCGCGTTCGGCGACATACCGCCGGTCGCGGCGATGATGATCGACCAGCAGGTTTGCGGCGATCCGGAACCCGAGCGCGTAGACGCTCACCAGTTTCTGCACGCGGCTCTGCTGCACCAGCCGCGACAGCGTCTCCTGCACGACATCCTCGACTAGATCGACGCGGTTGGTGCGCGCCCGGACGTAACGGCTTAAGGTCACCGCGACCGTGCGCCAGTCCGCTTCGGGTGCCGCGCCGGCAATATCCTCAATGTGGTGCAACGGCGCGGGCATTGGACG
The DNA here is from genome assembly GCA_030433805.1 of Sphingomonas sp. PsM26. Lineage (GTDB taxonomy): Bacteria > Pseudomonadota > Alphaproteobacteria > Sphingomonadales > Sphingomonadaceae > Sphingomonas. Next base: position 28,770 of record JARUXA010000004.1, read on the forward strand.
TCCGGATTGTGGAGCCCCGCTCCTACGGCGTGTTTGTGACAGTTTCGCTCGGTGATGCCGAGGCTAACGGTTGGAGGTGCCGCAGATACCTGCCGATATGACGGAAAACGACTTGGCTGCATCGCGTAATCTTCAGCAGAATAAATGAGACTAGAGGGATTATAGAAATCACAAGTTCTGCAGCACAGTTGTAACAATAATGCAGCGATACTGTAACATGCTGAAAGTCGACAAAACTTTGTCGGGTTTTGCCATGTAACGTCGTCTTGCCCCCGAACCACTGGGGGGAAAACATGTTCCGCAAAATTCCAATGTCGCATCTTCTACTGAGCTCGGCGGCGGTGTCCGGCCTGATCAGTTTGCCCGCCACGGCCCATGCGGCACCGGCAGAGCGACAGTTCACGTTCGACGTCCCGGCGCAGGACCTTGCAGAAGCACTGCTCGCCTTCTCGCGGCTGACCGGGCTGCAACTGGCCGCATCGCCGACGCTGTTGAAAGGTGCGCACAGTCAGCGTCTCCACGCGCGGATGACCGCCGAAGCGGCACTTGCACAGCTCATCGCGGGGAATGATCTGGAGGGCAGGATCGTCGGCGACACGGTGACGGTCGCGCGGCCCGCGCGGTATGCCACGGCTGACGCGCTCGCCCCGGCGGTTGCCGCCGGGGCAGAAGCACAGGGCCAGACCGGCGCGGAGGCGCGGCTCGAACAGCCAACCGACATCGTCGTCACCGGTTATCGTGAAAGCGTTGCCAAGGCGCAGCAGGTCAAGCGGGCGGCGACCGGATCGCAGGACGTGATCCTGGCGCAGGACATTGCAGCGTTCCCCGACCAGAACCTCGCGGAAGCGCTCCAGCGCGTTCCCGGTGTCGCGCTGACCCGCGACAGCGGCGAGGGCCGGCAGATTTCGCTGCGCGGCCTGGGCGCGGATTTCACCCGCACGCAGTTGAACGGCATGGAAGTCCTCACCAACACCTCGTCGGGGCTCGACAGCCGGTCGTCTGTCAGCCGCTCGCGCGCGTTCGACTACAGCATCTTTGCGTCCGAATTGTTCAACAAGGTCGTGGTCGAGAAATCCTACGCCGCGGAACAGGACGAGGGCGGCATCGGCGGCACCGTCGGCCTGCATACGGCAAAGCCGTTCGACTATAAGGGCCGCACGATCGTGGCGTCGGCCAAGGGGCAGTCGAACCAATATAGCAAGACGGTCACACCACGACTGGTCGGGCTGGTGTCGCAACGCTGGGGCGATTTCGGCTTCCTCGCATCGGCGGCGTACAGCACCGCCGACACGATCGAATTCGGCTATCGTAACTGGAACTGGTCGCAGATTACTTTCGGTGCGGCCAATGTCGGCCCCGCTGTCTCCGCCGCCGACCGTGCGCTGCTGGTCAATGCGACCGGCGCCAACCGCATCTGGAACAGCCGCGCGCAAACCTATGCGACCTTCTTCAACAAGCGCGAACGGCTCGGCCTCACCACCGCGCTGCAATATCACCCCAATGCGCGCACCGACGTGACGCTCGACCTGCTCTACGGCAAGCTGAACAACGATCGTCGCTCGGGCGTGATCGGCGCGGCGGGGACCAATGGTGTTTCCGCCAACAACGTGACCGGCACGCAAGTGCTGACCGGCGTTGCTTTCGACCAGTATAACGACATCGTCGGAGCGTCGTTCGACCACGTCGACATGCGCACCGAATCCAAGGACACGCAGGACCAGACGACCTTCTGGCAGGCGGCACTGAACGGCCATACCGACCTGACCGACACCCTCACCGCCACGGTGCTGGCAGGTTGGTCGCGCTCCATTTTCGACTCGCGTTACGCCGAAGTCTATTTGGAATCGGTCAACAAGAGCTATGCCTTCTCGGGGCTGAATACGGGGTCGCCACGGACCACTTACGGCTTCGACATCACCGACCCGTCGCAATGGGCGCTGCAAGGCCTCGAAACCCGCGCCGATCATATCGCCAGCGAATTTTACAACACGAAGGCCGAACTCGCGTGGCAGGTCGGGACGGGCTCAACGATCAAGGCGGGCGGCGGCTTCAAGCGGTTCACCAACAGCGGCCAGCAGCAAAAGGCTGCGCCAAGCTATGAGGACAAGCCGGGCATCCCGCGCGTGCCGACCAGCGTGCTGTCGGACCGCAGTCTCGCCCCCTATGTCATCGGCGACGTGCCGGGGACCTATGCCCTGCTGGGCCAGAGCACGACGGTGAATGCGAGCAATACGGTCACGGGGACCGCTTATGATCTGCTCGAGAAGACCTACGCGGCGTATCTGCAATATGACCTGAAGACGCGGCTCGGCGGTATCGGGCTGCGCGCCAATTTCGGTGTGCGCTATTATCACACCGATCTCGGCTCATCGGGCACGGCACTGGTCGGCGGGGTGCTGGTTCCGGTCGATGTGACCAACAGCTATCACGGGTTCCTGCCCGCCGCGAACCTGGCGTTCGACCTCACCCCTTCGCTCGTCTTCCGCGTAAGCGGCAACCGCAATCTGAGCCGTCCCGCGCTGAGCGACATGCGCGCGGCGAGCACGCTCAACCTTGCGTCGTTCGGCGGCACCATCTCCGGCGGCAACCCGAACCTGAAACCGTTCATTGCGGATTCGGTCGAGGGATCGCTCGAATATTATGACGGGCAACGCGGTTCGCTGGCGATCGGTGCTTTCTACAAGCACATGGACTCGTACATCACCTCGGAAACGCGGCTGGTCGCCTACAACACCACCGGCTACCCGGATGCACTGCTGCCCGTCGGCGTCGATCCGTCGGTGCTGGTCAACTACACGCGCCCGATCAACGGCCCCGGCGCGTCGATCAAGGGGATCGAGATCGCCGCGAAACGCGATTTCGACTTCCTGCCCGCCCCGTTCGACAAATTGGGCGTCCTCGGCAACATCACTGCCGCCGATGGCACGACCGCGGTGTATTATTCGGGCGTTGCGAAGCGTTTGCCATTGCCCACGCTGTCGAAACTGTCGTCCAACGCGACGCTCTATTACGACACCGACCGCTGGGGCATTCGCGGATCGGTGGCGACCCGCTCGCGCTATCGCTGGGGCGATGGCGGCAACGGCAATATCGGCGAGTATATCCAGGGATCGGCCAACGTCGACGCGTCGGCCTATCTCAACCTGACGCCGCGGTTCAAGGTCATGGTGGAGGCGATCAACCTCACCGATCAGCCGATCGTCCAATATGCCGACGGGACCGCAAAGCGGGTAATGACGAATACGGTCAGCGGGCGGACGGTATCGTTAGGCGCGTCCATGCGCTTCTAGGTCGGAAGCGACAGGGAAGGAGAGGCAAGCATCGCTGCGGGTGCGAGCTTGCCTCTCCCGAAGCTGCAGGGCAATCTGCGAAACCGTTGGGAGGCGTGGTGTGTGGCCGAACTTTCCAGGCCCTCGTATCGATCTTCCCAAACCGCGCCGGCTCGGGACTACCCCGCAAGCAGCGCACGGATACGATCGGCCACGTCTGGATCGACCGGGTTGTAGACGATCATCCCGAGGTCTGGACGACCATCGACCGCGAAGCCCGAATATTCGAGCTCGATCGCGCCCAGAACGGGATGGCGCAGCCGCTTGGTGCCCTCTCCGTGGAAGCGCACGTCATTGTCCGCCCATAACGCCGCGAATTCGGAACTGGTCGCGCACAGCTCGGTGACGAGTTGGTCGACTTCGGACACCGCACCCGCCCGGACCGCGTCGGCCCGGAACGCGCCGACCACGAAGCGGGCGGTGCTTTCCCAATCTTCCTGTGCCCCCCGCACCCGGTCGTTGGCGAAGACGAGCCGCAAGATGTTGCGCTCCTCGGGGCGCAGCGTGCCGTAATCGGTGAGCACGAGCGCGGCTGCGCGGTTCCACGCCACGACGTCCCAGGTCGGGGTCTTGATGATCGCGGGGCTGGCGAGCATGCCGTCGAGCAGGCGCTGGAGCCGCGGGGTCACGCCGTCCGCGGCCTTGTAGCGGACCTCGGGCGGACGCCCGAGCGCGAGCATGAACAGATGCTCGCGCTCGGCTTCGGTCAGCATCAGGCCGCCCGCGATGCGGTTCAGCACATCGGGGGATGGCGCGCCGCCGCGCCCCTGTTCGAGCCAGGTGTACCAGGTCGGGCTGATGTTGGCGCGTTGTGCGACCTCTTCGCGGCGCAGTCCCGGCGTGCGGCGCCGTTGGATCGGAAACCCGAATGCGCCGGGATCGAGCCGAGTGCGGCGGTCGCGGAGATACAGGCCGAGGGGGTTGTCGGGGGGCGTCGTCATCATGAGCCTGTTAGCGATTATACTAGGAAAAGCTCACGGCTTTTCCCGGATAGCGAATGCGCCGATCCGGCATCGACCATCAAGGGAGAATTTCGATGCGCGTATTTCTGACAGGAGCGACCGGCTTCATCGGCTCGCATATCGTCCCCGAATTGCTGGCGGCCGGTCATCATGTGGTGGGCCTGACCCGTTCGGATGCAGGAGCCGCAGCACTGGTCGCGGCAAGGGCCGAGCCGCATCGGGGCGACCTCGACGATCTCGCGAGCCTGACGCGCGGAGCCGCGTCGTGTGATGGCGTGATCCATACGGCATTCGATCACGACTTCGCGACCTTCGTCGCCAATTGCCAGAAGGACGCCCGTGCGATCGCGGCGCTCGGCGACGGACTCGCGGGGACCGACAAGCCGTTCGTCATCACGTCGAGCACCGCCATGGGATCGGCAACGCCGGGTGATCCGGCGTCGGAGGACGTTTTCGCGACCCACAGCCCCAACCCGCGGGTCGCGTCCGAACTGGCGGGGCAGGCGCTGCTCGAGCGCGGTATCCACGTCATCACCCTGCGCAACTCGCAGATCCACGACACGTGCAAACAGGGCCTCGTCAGCGACGTGATTGCGCTTGCATGGGAGAAGGGCGTCTCGGCTTATGTCGGCGATGGCAGCAACAGTTGGTCGGCCGCGCACGTCTCCGACACCGCCCGGCTATACCGGCACGCGCTCGAGCGGAACGAGATCGGCGCGCGCTACCACGCCACCGCCGAAGCGGCGATCAGCTTCCGCAAGATCGCCGAGACGATCGGCGAGACCTTCGGCCTGCCCGTGAGTTCGGTACGCGCGGACGAAGCTGGCGCGCATTTCAGCTGGCTCACCGCCTTCGTGTCGAAGGACATGTCGGCGTCCAGCACGCTGACCCGGGAGCGGCTGGGCTGGAACCCCGACGGGCCGACACTTCACGCCGACATTCGCGCGATGAGGCGAGATCGGGAAGGATCATGATGTGCGCCCGTTGGCGGTGGCGGCCTTCGCGCAGAGCGGGACGAGACACAGGAGCGCGGTCAGTAGCCAGAAGGCGGCGGGCAGGCCGATCACCTGCGCGACAAAGCCAATCGCGGCAGGACCCGCGAGGATCCCGGCGTAGCCGATCGTCGTGACCGCAGCGATCGCGAGACCCGCGGGCATGACGGTCTGCTTGCCGGCCTGGCGGAACAGGATCGGCACGACGTTCGACGCGCCAAGACCGATCAGCAGGATCCCGAACAGCGCGAGCGGTGCGACCGGCGCGAGCAGCATGACGCCATAGCCGACAAGCGAGAGCATTCCGCCCCACAGCATCGTCCGCCGATCCCCAAGCCTGCCGACGATCGCATCGCCGGTCAGGCGGCCGGCGGTCATCGCCACCGCGAAGACGCTATAGCCGAGCCCTGCCTGCGTGACCGGCAGCAGGCCCTTGCCGCTCAGCAGCAACGCCCCCCAGTCGAGCATCGCGCCTTCGGTCAGGAAGGTGATCGCCGCGAGCGCCGCGAGCAGCACCACGATCCCGCGCGGGACCACGATCAACGGAGTCTCCTCGGTCCTGGGGGTCGGGATCAGCCGGGGTGCGGCCAATGCCAGCGTCGCGATCATCAGGACCGACGCCGTGACGACCCCGGCGACCGGACTGATCTGCATCGACAGGACGGCGGTCAGCAGCGCCGATCCGACGAAGCCGCCGACGCTGAACAAGCCGTGGAATCCGGACATCAGCGGCGTACCGGCCTGCTTCTCGACCTCGACCGCATGCACGTTCATGCCGACTTCGATCACACCAAGGAACGCGCCAAACAGCAGCAGCGCGACCGCCATGGTGGGTATCGTGGGGGCGAAGGCCAGGAAGGGCAGCAGGATCGCCTGCCCGATGCCGCCGACGAGAATTGCGGGTCGCGCGCCGAGCTTCGACGTGAGTGGCCCGGCAAGCTGCATCGCGCCGACCGAGCCGAGTCCGAGACACAGAAGCAGCAGCCCGAGCGATCCGTCCCCGATCGCCAGCCGGTCCTTGGCCAGGGGAACGAGCGGTGCCCAGCAAGCAAGCCCGAAGCCCGACACCAGAAAGGCCAAGCGCGTCGCGAGGCGCGCGCCGGAAGTGGGGTTTTTCACTGGTAATATCCTCGGATTAGGTCTGGGCGCACACAATGGTCGCGCCAGTTTCCGTCAAGTCGCGCACACAGTCGGCATCGGCGTCGTGCTCGACCACGATCTGCGCGAGCTTATCGATGCCACACACGCGGTGCGGCGCTCGTCGGCCGAGCTTGTCGTTCGTTGCCAGGACGATCGTCCTGCGGCTCCGCGCGGTCAACGCGCGTTTGAAGGTGGCGTCGGCAAGGTCGTACGCACTTACGCCCCCTGCGACGGATACTGCGCACGCGCCAAGGACGCACAGGTCGATGTTGAGGCGAAGGATCGCCTCGATCGCGGTTCCATCGACCGCGCCGCCGACCATTCGGTCGATCATGCCGCCGACCACCAGCAGATCGATGTCGTCCCGCTGCTGTAGCGCTGCAGCGATCGTGATCGAACTCGTGGCGATGGTAAGGTTCAGATACGGCGGCAGCTTTTCGACGAGGGCAAGATTGGAACTGCCGTTGTCGACGAAAACGAAGCTGCTCGGCTCTATCAAGGAAAGGGCGGCGCCCGCGAGCGCCTGCTTGCGCTGCACATCCTCGCCGACGCGCTCCGCCATCGGGGTGGCCCCGGTCACGACAGGCAAAGCCCCGCCATAAACGCGGCGACAGAGGCCTTTAGCGGCAAGACTGCGGAGATCCCGCCGGATCGCATCCTCGGAAAGGCCAAACTCGACAGCAAGCGCGCCGGAACGAACCGGTTGGCCGGCAGAGAGACGCTCAAGGATCGTATCGCGACGGCTCGAGGGAATGTCACTTGGCATCCGCAACGCCTAGCTCACAGAACGTGCACGAACAAGAAGCGCATCTGGAAAACATGCAATACTGTGCATCTGGTGTGCGGCCGACGCGGCCTGTCGACCCAATCGGGCAACTCGGCGTCGACCACTGCGGGGCATCGGACGACCCTGAACAAACAGGGACGCCGCGTTTTCCAGTTCTAGAGGATTGGGCTGGGGTCGATCCTATGCGGATCGGTCTTGATCGGGACTTGGCGGAGCGGGAGGGATTCGAACCCTCGATACGCTTTTGACGTATACTCACTTTCCAGGCGAGCGCCTTCGACCACTCGGCCACCGCTCCGCATGTCCTGGACAGAAACGTGGCCCTAGAGCGTCGTCGGGCACTGTGCAAGCGTGCCGATACCGTGCGCGCAAATCAGGTGGGGATTGCATCAGGGCAGACGCGCATGTCACGATGCCGGAATGACCATGATCCCGCTGCTCGTCTCGATCCTCGCCGCTGCGCAGGCCGCGCCCGCAACTGCGCCGCCGAAGCAAACGGCGACGCAGATCGCCGCGGCGGCACCCGCCAAGGCGTGGGGGGCGATCAAGCCCGAGGATCTGCTGCTGATCGATTTCGCCGACGGGCAGCGCAGCGTCATCTGGCTCGCACCCGAATTTGCGCCCGTCCACGTCGCCAACATCCGCACCATCGCGCGCAGCGGCTGGTGGGGCGATGCTACGGTGTACCGCGTACAGGACAATTACGTCACGCAATGGGGCGATGCGACCGAAAAGAAGCCGCCCGCCGCCGGGATCACGATGCGGCCCCCGGCGGAATATGAGTGGGCGTGGGGCGCGCACGGTTCCATCGTCGCCAATCCGTATAGCGACGCCTATGCGTCTCGCACAGGTTTCAGCACGAGCGGCTGGCCGCTGGCGGGGGACGGCAAGCGGCAGTGGCTGCCGCATTGCTACGGCATGGTCGGCGTCGCGCGCGATCTGGCGCCGGATACGGGGACGGGCGGGGACCTGTACACCGTGATCGGTCATGCACCGCGGCATCTCGACCGCAACATCGCTGTGGTGGGGCGCGTGATCGACGGAATGGGGGCGCTGTCGGCGTTGCCGCGCGGGACCGGCGGGGGGCTTGGGCTGTATGAGGACCCGAAGATGCGCGTGCCGATCAAGCGGATCGTTATCGCGGCGGATCTGCCGGCCGCCGAGCAACTCGCCTATCAGTATCTGCGCCCCGGCACGCCCGCCTTTGCCGCCACGCTGGAAGCGCGCGCCAATCGCGGGCTGCCGTTCTTTACCGTCCCAGCGGGGACGGCGGACCTGTGCAACCTGATGGGCCCGGTACGGAAAGTCGTGCCAACCGGTTAAGGTGGCGGCGCTTCGTTACCGCCCGACCCAGTCCGCCACCTCGACCGCGACCTGATTGGCAGCGGTGTTGAGCGCTGCGCCAACTGGACCCGCCTCGACCTTGCTCACGGGCACGCGGATTTCGAAGCGGCGCTTCTCGACGACCTTGCCGGTGCTGCGGATCAACGAGCCGTCGAAGGCGACGACCGCCATGTTGGTGCCCGCATCCACGCCGAACGAGCGAAGTTCGCCCGAAAGAACCGCGCCCGGATCCGAGAAGGATTGCGCGCTGCTCAGCACGATCTTCCCGGTGCGCGGCGGGATCGTATCTGACAGCAGCCGAGCGAACATCCGCGACGGTGGCTCGACCCATTGCGCATTGGCGACATAGGCGATCGTCGTCGTGCTCGACTGCACCGGCACGCGCACGCCCGCCAGCGATTGGGCGACGGCGGGGACCTGGATCGTGATCGTCGGCGACGTGCTCGACGACTGCGTCTGGTTGACCGGCAGCGTGTTGGCGGAGGTCAGCGTCATCAGGAACGGCGGCGGCTTTGCAGCAAAGCTGATGCAGCCGGACAGCGACGCCAGCGCCGCCAGCGCGAGCAGCGATTTGGAGGTCGAACGGATCATGGTCACTGTCCCTTTCCGGGCTTGTAATCAGGCAGCTTCGATTGGCCGACCAGTGCCCCCGCACCACCGCGATCGACCTTTTCGGCGACCGAGGTCAACGCCATCGACATCTGGCGCAGGTCGTGGACGAGCTGACCGACTTCGGGGATCGTCTGCTTGGAGAAGGCCTGGAGTCCCGGGCGCGCATCACCGATCGCCGCGTCGAGCGTCTCGGCACTGTGTTGTGCGGAAGCGATCGTCTTGTTGAGGTTCGTCATCACCGGCTTGACGTCGTCCTTCAGGACGCCGTTGGTCGTATCCGCGAGCTGTCCGATCTGCTGTGCGGCGACACCGGCCTTCTGGATCGCGACGCGCGTTTCCGCGAGCGTCGCCGCGATTTCAGGCCCGCGATCCGCCAGCGCCGCGCTCAGGCGGTTGGTGTTGGCAAGGATGCCCGCGATCGATTGCTGGTTCTTGTCCGACAGCATGTCCGACAGGCGCTCGGTCAGTGTCGAGATCCGCTCGAGCAGCTGTGGCGCGGAACTCAACAGCGCACCGAGCCCGCCGGGCTTGGTCGGGATCGTCGGCACGCCGTTGGGGCAATCCGCGAGCGGATTCTCGGCCGGGCAGGTGATCGGCGGGGCGCCCTTGACCGCGCCGTCGAGCTGGACCGTGCTGGTGCCGGTGAAGCTGCCCTGCAGTGACGCCGTCGTGCCGATCAGGATCGGCGTATCGGGATTGACGCTGATGCGGACGCGGACGAGCGAAGGATCGGGCTTCCACAGCGCGATTTCCTTCACCTGACCCGACACCACGCCTGAGAAGGCGACGCCAGATCCCTTTGCCAAACCGTCGACCGACTGTTTGAAGAAGATGTCATATTCCTTGTCGGTGGCGGTGCCCCAACGCAGGATCCACACCAGGAACAGCAGCATCACCGTCAGCAGGATGAGCACGACCGATCCGACCAGCACATGGTTCGAGCGGGTTTCCATCAGCTATTGCCCTTCCGCTGCAGCGTCAGCATGTTCGTTGCGCTCGAGTGTCGCCGTCGCGGCGCGGCCGCGCGGTCCCTTGAAATATTCCTGGATCCACGGATGGTCCAGCGCGAGCAGTTCGTCGATCGTCCCGACCGCGATCACCTTCTTGTCCGCCAGCACCGCGATCCGGTCGCAGATGGCGTAAAGCGTGTCGAGATCGTGCGTAATGAGAAAGACGGTCAGGCCGAGCGTTTTCTGGAGCGAGCGCGTAAGCTCGTCGAACGCCGCAGCCCCAATCGGGTCGAGCCCTGCGGTCGGTTCGTCGAGGAACAGCAGCTCGGGGTCCATCGCCAGCGCGCGCGACAGGCCAGCACGCTTGCGCATTCCGCCCGACAGTTCGGAGGGATACTTGGGGCCGGCGTCTGCTGGAAGGCCGCTCATCACCACCTTGTAGGCGGCAATTTCGTCGAGCAGGACAGGATCGAGCCCCGGATAGAATTCGCGCAGCGGGACCTGCACGTTTTCGGCAACCGTCAGCGTGGAGAACAGCGCGCCACCCTGGAACAGCACCCCCCAGCGCTTGGTCAGGTCAGACAGTTCGGTCGTCTCGCGATTGAGCGTGGATTCGCCGAAGACCTCGATCGATCCCGACTTTGGTGCCTGGAGCCCGATGATCGAGCGCATCAACACCGACTTGCCGGTGCCCGACCCGCCGACGACCCCGATGATCTCGCCGCGGCGGACCGACAGATTGACCCCGTCATGGACCAGCTGTTCGCCGAACCCGTTGACCAGATCGCGGACGACAATGACGTCGTCGTTCTCTTTGCCCTTGGCGTTACCGGTTTCCATTACGACCACCCGATCGAGGTGAAGAACACGGCGAAGAAGGCATCCAGCACGATGACGAGGAAAATCGCTTGGACCACTGCCGCGGTCGTGCGCGTGCCGACCTGTTCGGCATCGCCCTCGACCAGCATTCCCTGGAAGCAGCCTGCCATCGCGATGATCAGGCCGAAGAACGGTGCCTTGATCAGCCCGACGTACAGATCGGTGACGGGCACGACTTCGCGGATGCGCTGGACGAACGTCACGGGGGGAATGTCGAGCGAAACCCAGCACAGCAATCCGCCGCCAACGATCGCGATGATCGAGGCGTACATGCCGAGCAACGGCATCATCACCACCGATGCGATCACGCGAGGGAGCACCAATGCTTCCATTGGCGATACGCCGATCGTGCGCATCGCATCGATTTCCTCGGTCAGCTTCATCGTGCCCAATTGCGCCGCAAAGGCCGAGCCGGAGCGGCCAGCGACCATGATCGCGGTCATCAGTACGCCCAATTCGCGCAGCGTGATTCGCCCGACCAGGTTGATCGTGAACACTTCGAAGCCGAATTGCTGCAACTGGACCGAGCCCTGTTGGGCGATGACGATCCCAATCAGGAAGCTCATCAGGCCAATGATGCCGAGCGCGGTCACGCCGACGACTTCGAACCGTTGGACCACCGCGTTGAAGCGGAACCGCTTTGGGTGAGTCGCGACATTCCAGAAGGCGATCAGCGTCGCGCCGAAGAATCCGAGCAGACCGTAGAGCGTGTGCCCTGCCTGGACGACCGAATCGCCCAGTTCCCCGACGACTCGCTGGAAGCTGCCGACGGGGGCAGGGCGCATTGCAACCGGTTGGTCAGCGTTGGCGACCTGTTCGAGAAGATGTTCGCCGTCCGCGTCGAGCCCGATGATGTCGGCCTTGTGCTGCGCGGCGAAGCGGTGGACGATCCAGGCACCGACCGTATCGATCCGTTCCACCCCACTCAGGTCGATATGCGCAACCTTTTCGGTGGAGTCACGGAGGCGTTCGGGCAGGTCGCCGATCCGGGCAAGCACGAGGCTGCCGGTGAAGCGTACCGTGTCGCTGTCCTGGGAGAAGGCGGCCGTATCGGTCATGCGCGCCTTCCTTGCTGCAATCGGGGTGGATCGGCAAGCGTTGGTGTGGTTTGAACGCTGCCATGCACCATCTTGCCGTCTACGATATGGACAAAACGCTCACCTATGCACCGACCTGGACGCCGTTCCTGGTCGCCACCGCGCGCGCAAATGCGCCGTGGCGGCTCGGCTTGTTCCCGATCGTGGCGGTTGCCGGGCTGGGCTATACACTTCGCCTGATGGGGCGGGCGCGGCTGAAGGAAATCGCGCAACGCCTGCTGCTTGGCGGCAACATGACCGAGGCCGCGGCGAAGCGCGCCGCGAGTCGCTTTGCCGCTACCGTCGCCGAATCGGGTGTCTATGCCGGGGCGCGCGACCAGATCGCGGCGGACCGCGCGGCGGGCTACCGCATCGTCATGGCGACCGCGTCGTACGGCTTCTATGCCGAGGCGATTGGTGAGCAACTCGGGTTCGACGCGGTGATCGCGACCAACGTGGTCCGACAGAACGGCCGGGTTCGCGCCAGGATCGACGGGGAGAATTGCTACGGGCCCGCCAAGCTCCGCATGATCGAGGCGTGGATGGCAGAGCAGGGGATTGCGCGCGAGGACGCGGTGATCCGCTTCTATTCCGATCATGCCTCGGACGCGCCTGCGCTGGAGTGGGCGGACGTGGGGATTGCGGTGAATCCGCATCCGCCGCTTCGTGCAATGGCGGCATTGCGCGGCTGGGCTGTCGAGGACTGGACACGGTAGTGCCCCCGGAGAAGGGTGGGCGTCACAGCGTGACGTCGACCGCGTGGATCGCGAGGCCGACGAGTCCGCCGACCAGCGTTCCATTGACGCGGATGTATTGCAGATCCTTGCCAACCGCATTCTCCAGCCGCCGCGTGATCGTCTGCGCATCCCACCCCTGCACCGTTTCGGACACCAGTCGGACGATCCCGTCGCCATAATCGGCTGCCAGGCCGACGACGGCGCGCCGCACGAACCGATTGATCGTCAAGCGCAGTCGCGGATCGGTCTGGAGCGTGCCGCCCAACTGGCGCAGCGCATCGCCGACCGGCCCCGCCAACACCCGGTCGGGATCACGTGCAAGCTTGAGCATTCCGGTGCGCGCCTGTTCCCACAGACCGTCTAGCCAGCGTTGCATCGCGGGATTGTCGATGATCTCGCTTTTCACTGCGGCGACGCGCTCGCGCATCCGAGGATCGTGCATCAGATCATCCGCGAGCTTGGCGAGACCCTCTTCGGCCTTTTCGCGTAGCGGGTGATCGGGGTCCGCTGCGATTCCGGTCAGTAGGCCGTTCAACCCGGCGATAATCTTGTTCGCAAGCGTCTCGTCGAGCCCGGTCCAGCGCATCATCGACCCAGAGCGTTCGCTCACCATTGCGCGCACCAGATGCTCGTTGGCCTCCAGCACGCGCGCGGCCCAGCGCACAATTCCGTCGAGCAGCGGAAGGTGACGGTCTTCCGCGATCGCCGCGGTCAGCGCTTGACCGAGCAGCGGTGCGGCATCGAGCGCGCGCAGGCGCTGGCCGATTCCGGCCTTGACCATCCCGCCGAGTCGCTGCTGATCGAACGCTTCGAGCATGTGCGCCGCGAGGCGCGATGCGCCGCGCCGCAAGCGACCATCGCCGCCGGGCGGGTTGGCGAGCCAGCGTCCTGCCGCGCCCGCGATGTCGAGCCCGTTCATCCGCCGCGCGACGACGCGCGGAATCAGGAAATTGTCGCGCAGGAACGCAGCCAGCGTGGTGCCGATGCGATCCTTGTTCCGCGGTATGATCGCAGTGTGCGGGATGGGGAGCCCGAAGGGGTGGCGGAACAGCGCGGTAACCGCGAACCAGTCCGCCAGCCCGCCGACCATCGCTGCCTCCGCAAAGGCGCGGACAAAACCCATCGTCGTGCCGAACGGCGTTCGCGGGTCGTAGAGCGTGCGCGCCACGAAGAAGGTGATGGCCATCGCCACAAGCAGACCGCCCGCGATCCAGCGCATGCGCACCAACCCCGCCGGTGGTGCTTCGAACGCACGGGTTGGGGGGGGACGTCGCATTGCGGGACCAATCCCCGAAGTCGCGGAATGTTCAAGCGTCGCTGTGTGCAACGAACGCTTTTTCCGCGAGGTTCGGAGGATCGTCAGATCATTCCGCGGGTTGCGGCTTGTCGTCGCCGGGCTTGTATGGGATCCGCCCAGGGTCACCCGGACCCAGCTGCGGCGGGGTCGGGGGACGGTGTTCGATCAGCGGGCCGCCATCGTCGCCGGGACGATAGGTCAGCAGGCGACGCCGCAACACGGGTCCCACCCGGCTTTCGATCCCGACCGCAAGGCTGAAGCTGGCAGGTACGATCAGCAGCGTCAGCACGGTCGACAGGATCAACCCGCCGATCACGGTGATCCCCATCGGCACGCGCGACGATCCGTCACCGGTCAGCGCGAGCGCGGTCGGCATCATCCCCATCACCATCGCGACGGTCGTCATCACGATTGGCTGTGCACGCTTGTGTCCGGCGTCGATGATCGCGGTGACGACGTCGACGCCCTTGTTCATTTCCTCGAGCGCGAAGTCGACCAGCAGGATCGAGTTCTTGGCGACGATTCCGAGCAGCATAATCAACCCGATATAGACCGGCATTGAGATCGGCGTGCCTGTGACCGCCAGCCCGATCAATCCGCCAAGCGGTGCCACAAGCAGCGACATTATGTTGATAAACGGCGGCAACAGGCGGCGATACAGCAGGACCAGCACCGCAAAGAGCAGGAAAATACCCGCAACCAGCGCGATGATGAAGTTCTGGATCAGCTCTTCCTGCCATTTCGACTCGCCGAGGACGAGTTCCTTCACCCCGATCGGCATAGTCTTGAACAGCGGGAGTTCGTGGATCTCCTTCTGCGCGGTGCCGCTGACGACGCCGGGCGCGAGATCCGCACCGATCGTCAGCTGGCGCTGCTGCGCGACGCGTTCGATCTTGGTCGGGCCTGCACCGAAGCCGATGTCGGCGACGACGCTCAAGGGGACCGATCCTCCGCTCGCGGTCTGCACCGGCAGGTTCTGGATCGTCGACAGCCGCTGACGCGAATCCTGGTCGAGCGCGACGCGGATCGGGATCTGGCGATCGGACAGCGAGAATTTGGCGCTGTTCTGGTCGATGTCACCAAGCGTCGCGATGCGGATCGCGCTCGACATGGCGGCGGTCGTCACCCCCATGCTCGCGGCAAGGTCCATGTGCGGCGTGATGACGATCTCGGGACGCTTGAGGTCCCCGCTGATCCGCGGCGCGACGATATCGGGCAGTCTGCTCATCTGTTCGACCAGCTTGGCACCCGTTTCGGCAAGGATCTTGGGATCGTCGCTGCCGAGCGTAACGGTCAGCGCACGGCCACCGCTACCCCAGCCGCTCGACGAGCGGAACGAAACGCGCGCGTCGGGGATCGTCTGGAGTGTCGGGGCGAGCGCACGTTCGAAGTCGTAGCTCTTCATCGTGCGCTCCTTCTTCGGCTTGAAGATCGCGGTGACGCGACCGTTGCCGACGAAGGCACGCGAATAGACCGATTCGACGCTTGGCTGTTTCTGGAGGATGTCCGCGACCTGCGCGACGACGGCCTTTGTTTCTGCAAGCGTCGTACCCGGCACCATTTCGACGTTCGCAGTGCTCGAATCGCTGTCACGCAGCGGCTGGAACGTCGCTGGGATCGACATGAACAGATAGATCGTCGCCCCGAATGCAACCGCACCCGCAAGGATCGCGGACCAGCGATGGAGCAGCGTCCAGCGCAGGATCGCCATGTAGCGATCCATGATCCAGCCCTCGCCATGCGAAGCCTCGCCTTGCGCCTTGAGGAAATAGGCGGCGAGCATCGGCGTGATGAGACGCGCGACCGCAAGGCTCATCAGCACCGAAGCGACGACGGTCAGGCCGAAGTTCTTGAAGAACTGGCCCGAAATGCCGGGCATCAGGCCAACCGGCAGGAACACCGCGACGATCGCCATGGTCGTCGCGAGCACCGCGAGACCGATTTCGTCGGCGGCGTCGATCGACGCCTGATAGGCGGATTTGCCCATGCGCATGTGGCGGACGATGTTCTCGATCTCGACGATCGCGTCATCCACCAGCACGCCCGCAACGAGGCTGAGCGCCATCAAGGTCATGTTGTTGAGCGTGAAGCCGAGCAGATCCATGACCCAGAAGGTCGGGATCGCGGACAGCGGGATGGCGAGCGCGGAGATGATCGTCGAGCGCCAGTCGCGCAGGAAGACGAACACGATGACGACCGCGAGCAACGCGCCCTCGACCATCGCTTCCATCGCCGAATCATATTGCTGCTTGGTGTATTTGACCGAGTCCGAGATGCGCTTGAAATGCACCTTGGGGTTGCGCGCCTCGAGGGCTGCGAGCTTCTTCTCGGCTTCCTCGAACACGGTGACGTCCGACGCACCCTTGGCACGCTGGAAATCGAACGACAGCACTTGCTGGCCGTTGAGCGCGGACGACGAGCGTTGCTCGGCGTAGAGATCCTGCACACGGCCAAGATCTGCGAGCTTGAGCGTCTGCCCGAGCCCGGTGGCGATCTGCGTCTGGCCGAGCTGGTACGCGCTTTGCGCGTTGCCGAGCACGCGGACCGACTGTTCGGACCCGGCGAGCTGCGCGCGACCGCCCGCGGCGTTGAGGTTGACCTGGCGCAACTGCTGATTGACCTGCGACGCGGTCAGACCGTGGGCGGAGAGCTTGGCGGGATCGAGGATGACGCGGATCTCGCGATCGACGCCGCCGTTGCGGTTGACGCCAGCAAGGCCCGGTACCGACAGCAATTCCTTGGCGACATTGTTGTCGATGTACCAGCTGAGCTGCTCGACCGTCATGTCGGTGCCGATCGCGGCATAGCTCGCGAGATCGTTGCCGGTGGTGTTGGCGCGCATGATCTGCGGCTCGAGGATACCGTCGGGCAAGTTGCTGCGAATTTGCGCGACCGCCGAGCGGACGTCCTCGACCGCGCGGTCGATCGGCGTGCCGATCGCGAGCTGGACGACGGTTTGCGAATCGCCTTCGGTCACGGTCGAATCGATCTCGTCGATTCCCTGGAGGCTGCGGAGCGCCGCCTCGACTCGCTGGGTGACTTGCGTCTCGAGCTCGGTCGGCGCGGCGCCGGGCTGGCTGATCTCGACGATGACGACCGGAAAATCGATGTCGGGCTGGTTGTTGACGTCGAGCCGCGTGAAGCTGACGATGCCGGCCATCGTCAGCATGAAGAACAGGACCAGCGACGGGACCGGATTGCGGATCGACCATGCCGAGATGTTCCGGAAGCTCATCGTGCTACCCCTGCTTTGCCGTGGCCGCCGCGACGCGCGTCGGTCTGACCTTCTGGTCCGGCGTCAGGAAGGCTCCTGCCGACAGGACGACTTGTTCGGTGCCGTTGAGCCCCTCGACGATCGAGACGCCGCTGTCCGACACTTCGCCAACCTTGATCGCGCGCCGGACGATCTTGTCGCCAGCACCCATCACATACACGAAATTGCCCTTTTCGTCGCTCTGGATCGCCGAGTTGGGCAGCTGCGGCACGTCGGTCATGCCCGAGACGACCGAAGCCGAGGCAAACCCGCCGGGGCGGAGCGCGGGATTGTACGACAGGGCGATGCGCGCGATGCCCTGCCGGCTTGTCGGATCGATCACGGGGGAGACCTGCCACACTTCTCCGGTGAAGCTGTCGCTGCCGCCGACCGGCGTGACCTGAGCGCGTGCGCCGATCCGCAGGCCGCGCAAATCGGCTTCGCTGATCTGCGCCCGCATTTCCATCTGGCCGCCGTCGGCCAGTCGGAACAACGTCCCCGTGCCCGGGCCGACAATCTGACCCGGCTCGACTGCGCGGGTCAGCACAAGACCCGCCGAGGGAGCGCGAATGTCGAGCCGGTTGGTGCGCGCATTGGCCTCGCCGAGCGTCGCCTGCGCGACCTTGACGCGCGCCAAAGCGGCATCGCGGGTCGCTGCCTTGCGTTCCAGATCGGCTTTGGAGAGGAACCCGCGCGTCACCAGCGTCTGTGCACGATCGAGTTCGGATTGCGCGATCGCGGCATCCGACCGTGCGACCGCGATCTGCGCGTTGAGCGACGCAGCCGTCTGCGTCTGGACCGAGCGGTCGACCAGCGCGAGGACCTGCCCCTTGGCGACCCACTGGCCGGGTTCGACCAGGACGCGCGTCACCATGCCCCCGTCACCCGCGACGCCGATCGGCATTTCGCGGCGCGCGGCCAGCGATCCGGTCGCCGAGACGACGCGGGCGACGCTCGACCGCCCCGGCACCACGACCGACACGAGCGGTAATTGCTCGACCGCCTTCGTGACCGGCTTTGCGCGCCCCATCGTGAAATACGCGATCGCCGCCACGATCGCGATGACGGTAATGATCCCGATGATCAGCCCGGTCCGTCCCCGGCGCGGCGCGTCCGGACTTGGCAGCCCAAGTACCTCC
Source organism: Sphingomonas sp. PsM26 (assembly GCA_030433805.1). Classification (GTDB taxonomy): domain Bacteria; phylum Pseudomonadota; class Alphaproteobacteria; order Sphingomonadales; family Sphingomonadaceae; genus Sphingomonas. Next base: position 47,267 of record JARUXA010000004.1, read on the forward strand.
TCATTGCCGATCGCACGCGTCTCGTAATTCATCTGAGTCAATCCAGATCCTTAGGGTCTTGCGACCCTACCCCCCGCCCGTACCGCCCGAGAGCAGCCTTCGTGCTTGCAACACTGTGTTATAGGAATAAACCACCAACCTCAAGAGGGGTAATTTTCGTGCGTTACATGCCGCTTTTCCAACCGCGCTGCAAGGCGAGCATACAGCTTGACCGCAGGAATTGAACGTGTGTTGCGCTGCGGCATCTGACAACGTTGCCACGCTGGATGTGCCGCGCGGCATTGTTCAACGTTTGCGTGCTGCTGCCCCCGGGCGGTACTGGCGTGCGGTATGCGCGGTAATGTCGGCGGGGTAGAACCACACCGGACGCAGCGCGCCGCCGGCATAACGTTCTGCCTGGTCGCGGAAATGCGGGGACCCAGGATCACCGCTTTCGCCACCCGCAGTCACCGCCCAGGCGCGGACCTTGGGTCCGAACTCGACCACCGCGACGAAGCTGTTGCCGCTCGATCCGTACAGTTTCTTGGTATTGGGGTAGGGCCGCGCGCCGAACGACGCGAGGCTGCCCCATTGCGCCGAGGTGAAGGGTACGGGGATGCTCGGCTTCGCATCGTCGAAATGCGGCTGGATCGAGTCGTCGAGCCGCTGGAAGCGGTTGATCTGGCCCCAGCCGACCTGCCACGTCCCGAAGTCGCGGGTCAGTTGGTCGGCGGCTTCGCCCAGCGCGTCGAGCTTGCGCGCGTCGGGAACGCGGGTGGCGATGTAATCGGGGACATTGATCTGCTCGGCTTGAATGAAGGTGCCTGCCTCACGCCACATCTTGCCGCCCCACAGCACGCCGAGCGTGGTCGCGACCGAGTCCGCACCCCAGCGATAGTTCCAGCCGCGCAGCACGCCGATCGGCCCCGCTAGTTTCGCGCGGCGCGCGTCCTTGTCGGGCAGCGCGTCATACGCCTTGAGCAGCGGGGGGATCAGCCGCGCGAAGGCGGGCAGGTAGCTGTCATAGGCGGCGGCCATCAGCCGTTCCGGCGTGAAGTCGTGCTTGCCCGTGAGCAGCAGATCGGCATGGACCCCGCGCGGGTTCTCGCCGAACGTGTCCATATAGCGGGGATAGTCCTTGGCCTTGGGACTGTCGGGGCCAGCAGCGCTCCACGGCCAGTCGTTGGTGTTGCGCACCCAGCCGACGCCGGGATCGATGGCATTCGGCAGCGAGGCGACGGTGTGCAGGCCCTTCCAGTCGGTTGCGGGGTTCGCGCCGTCGACCGGCTTGGCATAATCGTACCCGTCGTTGCGAACGGGCACGAATTGCGGGTGAAGATAGGCGATCTGCCCCTTGGCGTCGGCAAACAGCGTGTCGTTCGACGAATTGGCTTGGCGCTCGGCGACCTTCATGTAGCTCGCGAGGTCCTGCGCCTTGGTCCTGAGCCAGCTCTGCTCAAGCGCGGGGACGGGCTTCCACATCAACCCTTGCGCGATCCACTTGCCGCCCTGTGCCGCGACGATCGGGCCGTGGTGGGTGGCATAGGTAGTGAAGCTGCGGCGCGCGAGCGTGCCGTCGGCCTTACGATAGGCGAGGGTAATCGCTCGCGTCGTGACCGGTCGCTGTTCGCTGCCGTAGCGGTAGGTGATCGCGTTGCCGGCGCGAGTGATGTCCTCCGCAAAGGAATCGACATTGTCGACGCCCGAGGAGGTGTGCATCCACCCGGCTTTCTCATTAAAGCCCTGGTAGATGAAGAACTGCCCCCAGGTCGACGCGCCGTAGGCGTTGAGCCCCTCGCGACTGGTCATCTGTAATTCGGCGCGGAAGTAGAAGCTGGTGTGCGGGTTGATCAGCAGCAGCGCGTGCCCGTCGACCGTGTTGCGCGGCGCGATCGCGATGCCGTTCGATCCGCGCGGCTCGCGGGGGACCGGGCCGGCGTCTTCCTCGGCCACCGCGATGCGCTGGCCTCCGTAAAAAGCGGCGAGGTCGGTCAGCGAAATGCGTTCGATATCGCCGCCGATGCTGCCCTCAGTGAACGACAGCGCCATCCACGGTTCGAACCGCGTCAGCACCTTGGCGCGAGTCCCGGGGTGCGTCGCGAGGTAATAGTTGAGCCCGTCCGCCCATGCGCGCATCAGCGCCTGCAGATAGGCCGGGCTCTCGGCATAGCGCGCCTGCAGATCGGTCGGGTCGGCGAACAGGCGTTGGCGGAGGTCTGCCCACAAGGCGGTCTCGCCCTCGGCTTCGGCGGTGCGGCCGAGTGCGGTGAGGTAATTGGCCTCGATCCGTGCGAAATCGTCCTCCGCCTGCGCGTAGATCGCACCGAATACCGCGTCCGCATCGGTCGTGCCGCGGACATGCGCGATCCCCCAGGTGTCGCGCGTGATCGTGACGCGGGCGGCTTCCGCCTTCCAGCGGGCCCGGTCCGCTGGCGCGGGCGCTGGCGCAGCCGCGGTCGACAGCAGCGTTGCCGCCAGAAGGAGAGCAGCGCGCTTGCGCATGGCGGGGGCGGGGGTATCCATGGGGGCGACGCTATCGGGCATCGTGCCTCGCGACAACTCTTGGGGTGGATGATGCGGCGGATCGCGAAGACGTGGCTGATCGGGGTGGCCTTGCTGGCGATGGGGGCAGCACCTGCACCGACGCGCACGATCCTGTTGCGGCCCGCGGCGGTGTTCGACGGGGTCGATCCGGTCGCGCATGCCGGATGGCAGGTGCTGGTGACGGGCGAACGGATCGTCGCGGTCGGCCCTGCGCTCGCCGTGCCGGCGGGCGCGGAGACGATCGACTTGCCGGGCGAAACGCTGATGCCGGGGATGATCGAGGGGCACGGGCACCTGCTCCTCCATCCTTACAACGAGACGTCGTGGGACGATCAGGTGCTCCACGAACCGCTCGCGATGCGCACCGCGCGTGCCACGGTGAGCGCGCGGGCGACGTTGCTCGCAGGCTTCACGACCGAACGCGATCTCGGGACCGAGGGGGCGGGCTATGCGGACGTCGGTCTAAAGCAGGCGATTGCGCAGGGGATCGTGCCGGGGCCGCGGATGCTTGTCGCGACGCGCGCGATCGTCGCCAGGGGCGCGTATGGACCCAAGGGATATGAGCCAGGCGTCGACGTTCCGCAGGGCGCGGAGGAAGCGAGCGGCGTGGACGACGTGGTCCGCGTGGTCCGCAGCCAGATCGCGGCGGGGGCGGATGTGGTCAAGCTGTACGGCGACTATCGCTGGGGGCCGGGCGAGCCCAGCCGCGCGACCTTCTCGCAAGCCGAAATGACCGCCGCGGTCGCCGCCGCGCATGATGCTGGACGGACCGTCGCGGTCCATACCTCCACCCCCGAAGGCATGCGCCGCGCGATCGCCGCCGGGGCGGACACGATCGAACATGGCTATGGTGGCACAGCCGAGATCTTTCGGGCGATGGCGGCGCGGGGGATCGCCTTGTGCCCGACGCTCGCGGCATCCGATGCGGTATCGCGCTATCGTGGCTGGAGCGGCGGCGATCCGGTGCCGCAGGCGGTTGCGGAGAACCGCGCATCGCTTGCGCTGGCGCGGTCGGCCGGGGTGCCGATCTGCATGGGGGGCGACGTCGGCGTGTTCGCGCATGGCGAGAGTGCGCGCGAAATGGTGCTGCTGGCACAAGCCGGAATGCCGATCGGGGACGTGCTGATCGCTGCGACATCGGGCAATGCCCGCGCCTTCCACCTCACCGATCGCGGCAGCATCAAGCCCGGTCTGCTTGCCGACCTGATCGCGGTACGGGGCGACCTGATGCGGGATGCAGGGGCGGTGCAGCACGTTGACTGGGTGATGAAGGGCGGGGCAGTCGTGCCGCGCTGAGGAGACGATCTCGCCCCGGCTGTCTCACGCACCGAATAATAACGGCGTTTAAACAGTGTGTTAGCAAATATGTACCGATCGGGCGGTATATTCTTCTTGCATTGCAGCATCGGCGGCAGCACTTTTGTCCCTGCATAGCGGCGGCGTGCCGGAAGAGCAGAGCCGCACTGGCCGGCCGCCGAGCGATGCGCCAAATGGGGATCAGACATTGACGAGTTCACATGCGCGCATCTTGCGCCCGGTTGTTGGTGCGGCCGCTTTCGGTCTGCTTGCGGCCTGTTCGCAAAAGGCACCGCCGCCGCCCCCGATGCCGCAGGTCAGTGTCGCCATACCCTTGCAGCGCGACGTGACCGATTGGGATGAATACGTAGGCCGCTTCGAGGCGATCCAGGACGTCGAGCTGCGCCCGCGCGTATCGGGCACGATCGAGCGGATCTTCTTCGCCAACGGGCAGCGCGTGAAGAAGGGCGATGCCCTGTTCACGATCGACCCGCGCCCGTATCAGGCCGCACTGGCACAAGCGCGCGCACAGGTCGCCAAGGCGCAGGCGTCGGTGACCAATGCGCAATCCGAACTCACCCGCGCCAACGTGCTGCTCAAGGCCGAAGCGATCGCGCGCGAGGAATATGAGACCAAGCTCGCCGCAGTGCGCACCGCGCAGGCAGACCTGGGCGCGGCGCGCGCCAATGTCACGACCGCACAGCTCAACCTCGGCTTCACCACCGTCCGCTCGCCGATCACGGGAATCGTGTCGGACCGGCGCGTCAGCACCGGCAATTACGCGACTGAGGCCACCAGCGTCCTCACGCGCGTCGTCTCGACCGACCCGATCTGGTTCTCGTTCGAAGGCGCGGAAAGCTTCTATCTCAAATATCTGCGTCAGGCGAAGACCGGCGAGCGTGGCTCTTCGCGCACGACGCACAATCCGGTCGACGTTCAGCTTGCCGACGAGAAGGGCTTCCGCTGGCACGGCAAGATGGAATTCGTCGACAATGCGATCGATCCCAATTCGGGGACGATCCGCGCGCATGCCGTCATCGCCAATCCCGACGGCTTCCTGACGCCGGGGCTGTTCGGTCGCGCACGTTTGCTCGGATCGGGCCATTACCGCGCGATGCTGGTGCCCGATGAAGCGGTCATCACCGACCAGACGCGCAAGCTCGTCTATGTCGTCGGCAAGGAAGGCAAGGTCATCGCCCGCCCGGTCGAGACCGGCCCGCAGGTCGAGGGGTTACGCGTCGTCAAGTCGGGGCTGGCCCCGACCGAGCATGTCGTGATCGACGGCATCACGACGTTGCAGCCAGGCGCGACGGTCAAGGAAAACCTCGTCAAGATGAAGCCCAAGGCCGCGGACACCGCGCCGCAGTCGACTCAGGAAAGCGCACCCCCCGCTTCCGACGCGACCGCGAACTAAGGCGCAGCCCGTGAAATTCCCCCATTTCTTCATCGATCGCCCGATCTTCGCGGCGGTCCTGTCGATCCTCATCATCGTGTTCGGGGTCGTCGCCTATCCGGGCCTGCCGGTCGCGCAATATCCCGAGATCGCGCCGCCGACCGTGGTCGTCAACGCGACCTTCCCGGGGGCGAACGCCGAGACGCTCGCCGCCACCGTCGCCGCGCCGCTCGAGGAATCGATCAACGGCGTCGAGAACATGATCTACATGTCCTCCTCGGCTACCGGTGACGGCGCGCTCGCCATCACCGTCACGTTCAAGCAGGGCACCAACGTCGATCAGGCGCAGGTGCTGGTGCAGAACCGCGTCTCCACCGCCGAGCCGCGCCTGCCCGAGGAAGTCCGCCAGATCGGCGTGACGGTCCGCAAGAACTCTCCCGACATCCTGATGGTGGTCGCACTGACGTCGCCCGACGGGTCGCTGAGTTCCTCCTACGTCTCCAATTACGCCACCACGCAGCTGATCGATCGTCTGTCGCGAATCCCCGGTGTGGGTGGTGTGCGCGTGTTCGGTGGGCGCGACTATAACATGCGCGTCTGGGTCGACCCCGACCGCGCCGCATCGCGCAACCTGACGGTCGACGAGATCACCGCCGCGGTCCGCGCGCAGAACGCACAGGTCGCCGCGGGTTCGGTCGGGCAGCCGCCGTTCAACGAGGGCGGGACCGCGTTCCAGCTCGGGATCCAGGCGACCGGACGGTTGACCAAGCCCGAGGAATTCGGCGCGATCATCGTTAAGCGGGATGCCCAGGGGCGTCTGACGCGTCTGCGTGACGTCGCGCGGATCGAGCTGGGCGCGCAGGATTACACGATCAACGCGATGCTCAACAACAAGTCGATGACCGCGATCGGCATCACGCAGTTGCCGGGTTCGAACGCGCTCAGCACGGCGGATGCGGTGAAGGCGGAAGTCGCCAACGTCGCCAAGACCTTCCCGCCGGGCCTCGTGTATTCGATCCCGTACAACCCGACCGAGTATATCCAGGCGTCGATCGAGGCGGTCGAGCATACGCTGGTCGAGGCACTGGTGCTGGTCGCGCTGGTCGTGCTGCTGTTCCTGCAAAGCTGGCGCGCGGCGCTCGTCCCGATCATCGCGATCCCGGTGTCGCTGCTCGGCAGCCTCGCGGTGCTCGCGGCATTCGGTTTCTCGCTCAACAACCTGTCGCTGTTCGGCATGGTGCTCGCGATCGGGATCGTGGTCGACGACGCGATCGTCGTGGTCGAGAATATCGAACGCCTGATGGAAGAGGAGGGCCTCTCCCCGTTCGATGCCGCGCACAAGACGATGGACGAAGTGTCGGGCGCGCTGATCGCGATCGCGCTGGTGCTGTGCGGGGTGTTCATCCCGACGAGCTTCATTCCGGGCATCTCGGGGCAATTCTATCAGCAGTTCGCGCTGACGATCGTATCGGCGACCGCCATCTCGGCATTCGTCTCGCTGACGCTGTCGCCCGCGCTCGCTGCGTTGATCCTCAAGCCCAAGCATGATGCCGAGCCCAAGCCGGGTATCCGCGGGGTCGGGACTCGCTTCGCACGCGGGTTCAATCGCGGCTTCGACTGGCTCGGCAATCGCTTCGGCAAGTTCACCGCGCGCGCGATCCGCAGCCTGGCGATCATCGGCATTGCCTATGTCATCCTGATCGGGCTGGCCGGGTGGCGCTTCACGGCGACCCCGACCGGGTTCATTCCCGCGCAGGATCAGGGGTATCTGATCGTCGCGGCGCAGTTGCCGCCAGGCGCGTCGCTCCAGCGGACCGACGAGCTGATCCGGCGCGCGGCCGAAATCGCGCACAAGAACCCTGCGACGCAGGATACTGTGGCGTTCGCGGGTCTCGATGGTGCGACCTTCTCGACCGCGTCCAATGGCGGCGCGATGTTCATCACGCTCAAACCCCATGCCGACCGTGGCGCCGCGGATGCGATCGCCAACGAGATGCGACAGGCGTTCGCGCCGCTCAGTGCGGGCTTGCTGCTCGTCATCCCGCCACCGCCGGTGCGCGGGATCGGGACCGGCGGCGGCTGGAAGATGCTGATCGAGGATCGCGGCAATCTCGGGTTCAAGGCGCTGGAAGGCGCTGCGTTCGGGATGATGGCGAAGGCGAACCAGACGCCGGGGATCACCGCGGCGTTCACCACCTTCAACAACCGCACCCCGCGCCTGTTCGCGGACATCGACCGCGAGCGTGCCGAGCAGCTCGGCGTACCCGTATCGAACGTGTTCTCGACGCTCGGCAGCTATCTGGGGTCGTCGTACATCAACGACTTCAATTATCTGGGGCGCACCTACCGCGTGACCGCGCAGGCGGATGCGCCGTACCGCGATCAGGTGTCCGACGTCGGGCATTTGCGGACTCGCTCGGCGGCGGGCAATATGGTGCCGCTGGATGCGGTGATGACGCTGCGCAACGATACCGGGCCGTACCGTGTGGTGCGCTACAACCTCTACCCGTCGGCGGAATTGCAGGGCGACACGTCGCGCGGCTATTCCTCCGGGCAGAGTCTGCAAGCGATGGCCAAGATCGCGGGCGAGACGCTCCCCAAGGGCATGAGCTACGAATGGACCGAAATCGCGTTCGAGCAGCAGCAGGCGGGCAATACCGGCTCGCTGGTGTTCGGGCTGGCGGTGCTGTTCGTCTTCCTGCTGCTCGCGGCGAATTACGAGAGCTTGGTGCTGCCGTTCGCGGTTATCCTGATCGTGCCGATGTGCCTGCTCGCGGCGATCGTGGGCGTGAACCTGATGGGGATGGACAATAACATCCTGACCCAGATCGGGCTGGTCGTGCTGATCGGTCTGGCGGCGAAGAACGCGATCCTGATCGTCGAATTCGCACGCGCCAATGAGGATGCCGGGATGGAGCTCTACAAGGCAGCGGAACATGCCGCCGAGCAGCGTCTCCGCCCGATCCTGATGACGTCGATCGCGTTCATCCTCGGCGTGTTGCCGCTGGTGCTCGGGTCCGGGCCTGGCGCAGAAATGCGCAAGGCGTTGGGCGTGGCGGTGTTCTTCGGGATGATCGGCGTGACGACGTTCGGCCTGCTGTTCACGCCGAGCTTCTATGTCATCAGCCGCAAGGGGGGTGACTGGGTCGCCTCGAAACTGCGCCGGAAGCGGCCGGGGACGGACGATCACGCGCCCGCCCAGCTGCCCGCTCCGGAAGGAAAACCGGCATGAAGCGTATCCTGACCGTCCTCCCGGCGTTCGCGCTTTCGGCGTGCGTGGTGGGCCCTAACTACAAGACGCCGACGACGCCGGTGCCGCCCACGGGTGGCGCGTTCGCCGAGGCCGGGATCGGCAAGGGGATCACCCCGACGCCGCTCCCTGACCATTGGTGGCGCTTGTACAACGACCCCGTGGTCGACCGGCTGGTCGAAGATGCGCTGGCGCACAATACGGACGTGCGCGTCGCGGCGGGCAACCTCGAACGCGCCCGTGCGGTCCTGTCCGAACAGCGCGGAGCCCGCCTGCCGACGACCGGCCCGAACGCGAGCTTCACGCGCGCGCAGATCAATACCGCGAGCCTCGGTTTCGGAGGGGCGGGGACCGGCGTCGGAACTGGGACTGGGACCGGGACTGGGACTGGGACTGGGACAGGAACTGGAACCGGTACGGGGACTGGCGGTGCAGTGACGCCGCAATCCTTCGTCTTCAACAGCTTCAAGCTCGGGTTCGACGCCTCTTATGAGGTCGACCTGTTCGGCGGCATTACCCGTGCGATCGAGGCGGCGCGTGGCGACGTCCAGGCGGCGCAGGCACAGCTCGACGCCTCGCGCGTCTCGGTCGCCGCTGAGACGGCGCGCGCCTATGCCAGCGCGTGTAGCAATGCACAGCAGCGCGGGGTTGCCGAGGAAACGGTCAAGCTCCAGCAACGCACGCTCGGGCTGACCAACACGCTGTTCACCGCCGGGCGCGGGACGCGCCGCGACGTCGATCGCGCGGACGTGCTGCTCGCGCAGACGCAGGCGACGATCCCCGGCTTCGAGGCGGAGCGGCGCGCGTCGCTCTATGCGCTCGCGGTGCTGACGGGCTTGCCGCCCGAGCAGATCGATGCCGCGGCCAACGCGTGCTCCACGCCGCCGACGGTGCGCGACATCCTGCCGATCGGCGACGGCGCGGCGCTGATCCGCCGGCGTCCCGACGTGCGGCAGGCCGAGCGCACGCTCGCCGCCGACACCGCGCGGATCGGGATCGCGACCGCCGAGCTCTATCCCAAGATCTCGCTGCTTGGGTCGATCGGCCTCAACGCGCAACGCGGGAGCCAGTTGTTCAAGAGCAGCGCGATCACCTACTCCGCCGGGCCACTCATTTCGTGGAGCTTCCCCAACCAGACGATCGCGCGCGCGCGGATCCGCCAGGCGCGGGCCGGGGCGGATGCGAGCCTCGCGACGTTCGACGGGCGCGTGCTGACGGCGTTGCAGGAAGTCGAACAGGCGCTGGCGCGCTATTCGGGGGCGCTCGATCGCAACGCGGCGTTGCGGCGCGCGGAGGCATCGAGCAGTGCGGCGGCGAAACTGTCGCAACTGCGGTTCGACTATGGCGCGGACAGCTTCCTGCTGCTGATCCAGGCCGAACGCGACCGCGCCGATGCGCGCGCCGCGCTCGCGCAGTCGGACGCGGCGGTGGCGGATGCGCAGATCAGTCTGTTCAAGGCGCTCGGCGGCGGCTGGGAAGACGCGCCCGCGCCGGTGGGGCGCGAACCGGTGGTGCAGCCATGAAGCGGATCCGCAGCGCCTTGTTCATGCCCGCGTCGAATGCGCGCGCGATCGAGAAAGCACGCGGGCTCGATTGCGACGCGGTGATCCTCGACCTGGAAGACGCGGTCGCGCCCGACAGCAAGGTGGACGCCCGTGCGCAGGCAATTGTTGCGGCGCGAACCGGCGGGTTCGGCGATCGGTTGCTCGTGCTGCGCGTCAATGCGCTCGACACCGAATGGGGCGAGGCGGATCTGGAAGCGGCGCGCGGGGCGGGCTTCGATGCGGTGCTGTTACCCAAGGTGTCGCACCCCGACGATCTGGCGCTGGGGCGCGCGACGTTGGGCGATGTGCCGCTGTGGGCGATGATCGAGACGTGTGCGGCGATACTCGCGCTGCCGGCAATTGCGGCGGCACCGGGGCTGGCATGCCTGATCGCGGGGACGAATGATCTGGCGAAGGACATGCGTTGCACGCCGGGGAGCGATCGGCTGCCGTTGCTGCCGCATCTGGTCGCGATCGTCACGGCGGCGCGGGCGCATCAGCTGATCGCGCTCGACGGTGTTTCGAACGTGCTGGCGGATACGCCAGACCTGGCGGCGGAGTGCGCGCAAGGCGCGGCGTTCGGGTTCGATGGCAAGACACTGATCCACCCCGCGCAAATTGCCCCTGCCAACCGCGCGTTCGCGCCGTCGGCGGATCAGGTGCGCTGGGCGGAGGCGGTCATTGCCGCATTCGCCTTGCCCGAGAATGCGCGGCTGGGCGCGATCCGCGTCGACGGCGAAATGGTCGAGCGGCTGCATCTTGCACAAGCCGAGCAGATCGTGGCGAGCGCCTGACCCAAACCGGCGGAGCCAGCAGCCCTTCTTCTACCTTTGCGCCTTTGCGTGAGAAAGTCTTTTTTCGCACAAAGACACAAAGCCACGAAGGTAGAAGAGAGTAGCGGAAGCCTGCGGCGCTGTTAGCGGAGCACGCGTCCTGCCACTGTGTCGAGTTTGGCAAGCACCGCCGGGTCGCGGGTGTCGGGCGCGGTGATCAGCGCGTGGTCGAGCACCGTGTCGAGCGGGGAGGGGGTGCGCTCGGCAGGAAGCGCCGCGACCAGTGCCGCGACCGTCTGCCGCGCGATCGCGCCGTTCGCGCCCATCTGCTTGATGACCTCGCTGACCTCGACGAACGCCGCTTCCTCGCGCCAGCAATCGTAATCGGTCACCATGCCGATCAGCGCGTAGGGCATCTCCGCCTCGCGCGCGAGTTTCGCCTCGGGCATCGCGGTCATGCCGATGACGTCAGCGCCCCATTGGCGATACATCAGGCTTTCCGCGCGGGTCGAGAATTGCGGGCCTTCCATCGCGAGATAGGTTGCACCCTTGGTCACGTTGCCGCCCGCGCTTGCCACGGCTTCCGCGGCAAAGGCGGACAGGCGCGGGCAGACCGGTTCCGCCATCGAGACGTGCGCGACCATGCCGGTGCCGAAGAAGCTGGGGTCGCGCTGCGTGGTGCGATCGATGAACTGGTCGACCACGACGAACCGTCCCGGCTCCAGTTCCTCGCGCAACGACCCGATCGACGAGATCGCCAGAATGTCGGTGCAGCCCGCCCGCTTCAGCGCATCGATATTGGCACGCGCGTTGAGCTCGGACGGGCTGATCCGGTGCCCGCGACCGTGGCGGGGAAGGAACACGAGTTCGACCGCGCCGATATTGCCGAACAGCAAGTCATCCGACGGTGACCCCCATGGCGTGTCGACGCGCCGCCACTCCGGATTTTCCAACTGGTCGATTGCATACAGGCCGGAGCCGCCGATGATCCCGATTGTCCACTGTCCGCTCATGCCGTTCCCGATTCCTGTTCCAGACGCGCAAGCCACGCCTGCGCCTGCTTGGGTTCACCCACTGCATCGGAGCGCACCGGTCCGCGCGCCGCAACGAAGTCCGCATGCAAGGCAAAGGGCTCCATTCCCAGCGTGTCGCGCAGTTCGTCGATCGTCTTGCCCAATTCGATCAACGCTGTGACGGTCGCGACCGACGTCGGGGTCTCGCCCTTCTTGCCCTGATGCCCGAACAGCCCCCAGCGGCCCTTGGCGGTCGTCTGCAACGCCGCGATCAGCGCGGCGCGATAATCGGTTTCATGCTCGATGCGGTCGGCATCGATCCGAGCGAGGCGGTCGGCACGCGCCATCAGATGACCTTCATGTCGCTTTGGTAGTGATACCAGGCAAAGATCGCCGCCGCGCCGCGATGGGGTCGCCAGGGTTCGGCAAGTTCGCGCACTAGCTTCTCGCTGGGGCGCGCTTCATGACCGAGCAGCCGCCCGATTTCGATCTGCACGGCCAGATCCCCTGCGGGCCAGATGTCGGTGCGCCCTTCGGCAAACAGCAGATAGATTTCGGCGGACCATCGCCCGATGCCCTTGACCGCGACCAGCTTGGCGATCGCTTCCTCATCATCCTCGGGGAGATTGGCGAGATCGAGCTCCCCGCTGGTGACGAGCGTGGAGAGGCTGCGCGCATAGCTTGCCTTCTGGCGCGACAGGCCGGCGGCGCGAAGCTGTTCGTCGGTGGCGGCGATGATGTTCGCCGGGTCGTCGAGACTGCCGACGATCCCCTCGAGTTTCCGGTAGGTCGATTGCGCCGAGGTCACGCTCACCTGCTGCCCGATGATCGTGCGCAGCAGCGTGCCGAAGCCGCGCTCGCTGATCCGGGGCGGCGGATAGCCGATGCGCTCCAGCGCCACCGCGAACGCAGGCTCGCGTGCAGCGAGCACGTCCATCGCCTCGGTCAACTGTTCGGTCGTCAAGCCCATCGGAAACCCCGTGCTTGCCGCTTGCGTCGCGGCGTCCGGCTGGGCATGGCAAGGGTGACGCAGTGATACAAGGATTCACCTATGCCCAAGCTTATCGTCGTGACTCGTGAAGGAGAAGAACGCGAGATCATGGGAGAGGCCGGCCTTTCGGTGATGGAAGTCATTCGCGACGCCGGGATCGATGAACTGCTCGCTTTATGCGGTGGCTGCTGCTCCTGCGCGACGTGCCACGTGCATGTCGACCCGGACTTTGTCGCCAAACTTCCGAAAATGAGCGCGGACGAGGACGATTTGCTCGATTCGTCGGCGGATCGCAACGAAACGTCGCGTCTGTCGTGCCAGGTCGCGTTCACCGATGATCTCGATGGCCTCAAGGTGACGATCGCCGCCGAGGATTGATTGGTAACTGATAAAGGCTCTTCCCCGGCGAAGGCCGGGGCCCAGTCGTGATGGCCGATGTAATCTTGCGCAGCGCGCGAACTACGATCGGCTCGCTCCTGGGCCCCGGCCTTCGCCGGGGAAGGGTTTCAGGAGAAACTGCTACCGGCTCGCCGCCGCATACAGCGCGATCGCCGCTGCGTTCGACACGTTGAGGCTCTCCATCTTCGGCGAAATCGGCAGGCGTGCGAGTTCATCGCAATGCGACGCGGTATTCTGCCGCATGCCTTCGCCCTCGGCCCCCAGCACCAGCGCGACGCGCTGTGTGCCCATTGCCTGGTTGAGCGTCTGCGTCGCCTCGCCGGTCAGCCCGACCCGCCAGAACCCCGCTTCCGCGATCTCGTCGAGCGCGCGCGCCAGATTGACCACGCGCACCCACGGTACGATCTCGAGCGCGCCCGAAGCCGCACGCGCGATCGTTCCCGATTCGGGGGGCGCGTGCCGGTCGGGCGTTACGATGCCCAACGCATCGAACGCCGCCGCCGAACGCATGATCGCGCCGACATTGTGCGGGTCGGTGACCTGATCGAGCACGATCAGCGGGCGCTTGTCGTCCTGCCCCTGCTGCAACAGGTCGGCGAGCCACATGTCCTCGAGCGGTTCGACTTCGATCACGATGCCCTGATGCGGCGCGTCGCCCGGCACCAGCCGCGCAAGATCGGTCACTTCGGCGAACACGATCGGCACATCCGCGGGGATGTCGAGCGCGGCGCTCGCCTCGCGCGTCGCCCAGATCTTGCGGACGACGCGCTCGGGGTTCTCAAACGCAGCGGCGACGGCATGCCGCCCCCAGAACCGCGGGCGGCCCGCGGGGGCCTGGGACGGACGATGTCCACGACGTGCTGCCATCAACGCTGCTCCAACTTCATCATACGCACTACAGTCACGGTCATTCTTCCTCGTCCGAATAAGCGAAGGGGTCGGTCGCGACGGGCTTGGTCGGCAATGGCGGTCGAGGCAAGGCCTTGTCCGCATTTGCCGCATTGACCAGAAACGATGCAAGGATCGTCGCGCCCTGCCGCATGTCGTCGCCCTTCAGGTGATCGAACGTGTCGATGCTCGAATGATGCACCAGGCTGCCATAGTCGAGCGGATCCTGGATGAACTGGAATCCCGGCACGCCGACCGCCTGCATGAAGACATGATCGGTCCCGCCGGTCTTGCGGATCACCACCTCGGTCGCGCCCATCGACGCGAACGGTGCGAGCCAGTCGCGGAAGATCGGTACCACCGCAGGGCTGTTCTCGGCATAGATGCCGCGAATTTTGCCCGAGCCATTGTCGAGATTGAAATAGGCCGCGAGATCGCCCCAGCCGGACTGCGGCGTGATCGGCCAGCGGTTCGACCAGCCGGTGTAGAGCTTGAGCCCGGTCAGCTTGGGATCGCCCGGGTTGCCGCGCGTGGCGAGATGCTTCTCGACATAGGACAGTGAGCCGAGCAGCCCCTGTTCCTCGCCTGCCCAAAGCGCAAAGCGGATCGTCCGCTTGGGACGGATGCCGGTCTTGGCGATAATCCGCGCGGCTTCCATCACCATCGCCGAGCCTGCGCCATTGTCGGCAGCACCGTCGGCGGCGACCCACGAATCGAGGTGCGCGCCGGCCATGACATAGCCCGCCTTGGGGTCGGTCCCTGGGATTTCGGCGATGACGTTGTACGCCTGCGTGTCCGCGTCATCGAAGCGCACGTCGCTGGTGATCTCGAGCGTGGGGGCGGGGCCGACCTTGGCGAGGCGTGCGAGCCGGCGATAATCCTCCGCCGCGATCTGCACCGCGGGGAGCGACGGCGTGTCACCGACCCCGAACGTGTAGCCTTCGCCGCTGACGAGCTTGCCGTCGCGATACGCCATCGTCGCCATCGCGACTGCGCCTTCCGCCTTGAGGAACGCATCGAGCTTCTTGGCGTAGTCGAGCCGCTTGACCCGCCGGTCGATCGCGTCGGGATCGTAGGTCGGCTGCTGATACTGGTCGAGCTTGCGCAGCTCGTCCGCGCTGTAGCGCTGGAACGCGGCCTCCTTCGGTTCGGATCCGCTGTCGGGCAGGGTGACCATGACGATCTTGCCCGTCAGCTGGCCGTGCCATTTGGCGAAGTCGCGCTCGCGTTTCATCGGCGCGACGATGACCGGCGCGCGGAGCGGGCCGTTGGTCGCGGGCGTCCATGCGATTGGGATCGCGGTCAGCGCGATCGGGCGCGGGGTCAGCATGCGTACGCTCGAACTGACGATCGACCATCCGCGACCGAAATCGAATCCTTCCTTGTGGACGTTGCGCAGGCCCCATTCGCTGAACTTCGCCTGCGTCCACGCCTCGGCCTGCCGCATTGCGGGGGAGTTGGTCATCCGCGGGCCGATCACATCGGACAGGTGCGCCGCGATCGGCATGACGTCGCTATGCGCCATGCCTTCGTCAATGATGCGGGTCACCGCCACGCGATCGACGCTCTGCGCGAACACGGGCGCGAACGCGGGCGTGGAGACGAGCGCGACCGCGCTGGACAGAAGCAGGACTCGACGCATGATAAACCCCCCGGTTGTCTGATGCCGTCCGGCCGGACGACGGTCTACCGGTATGCGGGGCGGGGCGAGCGTGCAAGCCCGGGCGGTTTGCGCAAAATTGCGTATCGGGGGCGTTGACAGCACGCCCGGTGATCGGCATTGGACGCCCTCGCTTTTCGGAGCGACGATCCTTTCGGGGAGCGAGCCTGGGGACAGGTGGCCGAGTGGTTAAAGGCAGCAGACTGTAAATCTGCCGGAGTTTCTCCTACGTAGGTTCGAACCCTACCCTGTCCACCATCGTCTTCCGGCGTTTCCGGAAGCACGTTCAATCACCACGACGCGGTTTTGCTCGACCCGCCCCCGGGCCGGCACGGGCCACCACGCGCCGCTTGCGACGGTAGCGCGCATTTGCCTATGCTCGCCGAGGTAAGAGCAGGGCGTTGTCTACGCTCCTTCACCGCTAGCGTTATTCTCCTGGGGAAGTGGCAGGTCGCCATCGCCCGTCACTCCCGGTCGATCGGCCAATTGCCAAGGAATTGACATGCGCCGTATTGCGATTGTTCACGGCCATGAAGGTCGCGTGGGAAGTGCGTTTGCGGCACGCCTTGCGCGGGACGGCCTTGAGGTGGTCACCGGCGATGCGATCGCGCGGCTGGAGTGGCCGATGGTCGGCGCGCGCGCCTATCTGTTCGACTGCGCATATCAGCACGAGGATCCGGCGGGTCACGTCCAGCGCGCGGTGCGGCATCTTGCGGAATGGCGGCGCCTGGCCGGGATCTTCATCCCCTCTTCGCTGCATATCGGCACCGACACCGCTTATGGCCGCGCGAAATTGGTGATCGAGCAACTCGTCGTCTTCTATCGTGGCGAGGGTGCCAATGTGGTGACGGACCGGGTGGGATACTTCCCCGGCGACGGGGTTGCGGGGGATCCGGCCAACCCGTTCTATCACGAACTGGTGACGGGTGACGTGCTGTATGCGCGCGTGATGGAGCGTCTGGTGGCGGGGACGGTACACCCCGTCGGCAGCGTGGAGAAACCCGCGCGGCAGGCGGATGACGTGGCGGAGGTCTGCGCGGCTACGACAGCGTGAGTCCAGGCATTCGGGATGTTTGGGCGCATCGCCATCTTCCCGGCGGACGTGCGCTGTTGGTCCGGGACCGGACGCGATCCCGGCGGCAATCACGCAGCCGATCAGCCCCACGTCCGTACGGTAAGAAACAATGCGACCGAAATAGTCGCAAGCGTTCCGCCGAAACCAACCCAGGAGCGTGCCGCTATACGAATGGACTCCAATGGCCGTACTGGCGGAACAACGAACGCGAGGAACGGCAATAGCGGAATGAGGTAGCGACCCTGGTACGCCTCTACCCGCGTGCTGCCGACTGCACTGTTCTGCACGTAGAGAAACAGGAAGGTCGCCGCTGCGCACCCGGCGACGATCACGAACGCGAACAGGTGCAACGGCAGCCGTACGCGTCGACTGCCCGAGGTGATGGCCCCCGCCGCAAGAGTGACGGCGGACAGCGCGACCACGGCCCACGGCAACAATACCCGCAGATCAGACAGCTTTCGCCCAACCAGCGTTATCGCCGCGAAGGGCGCCTGAACGATCATCGACTTTCCGATGGTCAGGGCAAACGCGATGGGATGACCGCGAATATAAACAAGCTGGCCCTCCGGATCGACCTTCAGGTCCTGCGATATCGGGAACACATACTCTCTTATGGCCGACGACCACAGGAGCGTCATTCCGATCGCGCACAGCGCAACAAGGGCCGTGGTGATCACCGCTGTTCTCGAACGTCGTCCAGAGATTGCACATCCCAGCGGCAGGAGGGACAGCGGCAGGTAAGCAAGCTTGGCTGCGGATGCGTAGAAGACCGTGATGACCAGGGCCAGACATAGCGGCCAGCCAAACGGCGATCCCTCCAGCAAGGTGGCGCACAAGGCAAACAACAGCAGACTGCAGCTGACAACGCCCGAATCGGCGCAAAGCGTTGGCGAGATGGAGGATACCATCGGCAAAGCGGCGACCGCGAACACCAAAGCCGACGCGCTGTGATCGCGCAGCAGACGCAGTGCCAGCCAACTCATCGCTATGGCGAAAAGAGCGGCTACGACCCGTCCTGCGTAAAGCCACGCCAGCGGGTTCAAACCAGCCGCTCGCGCGATCGCGATCCCCACGGCGGGGACGACGTGCGCTATTGGCAGGTAAACGACGGTATTGCTGAAGGAGACCGTCTGCAACGGACCCGGCGGCGATCCGGCTGCTAACGCAGCAAGGGTTGGCCGGTCTTGCCGTGCGCAGTTCCAGTTCGGCATCCCGCAATATCGGTCGACCAATTGATATGCCGCGGTATCGACCGAACCGCCGGCCCCCTGGCGGTAGGTTGGTGGAGCGATTGCCGGTCGAAACTGGCCGTGCGAAATCTGTACTGCGCGATAGAAGTGGGCGGCTTCGTCCGGGGCCTGGAACGGCGGCAGGATATACACCATCGCGAGGATCAGCGGCGCGACCATCCACAGGTAGATGGTGTCCAGTTTCCGCCACGGAAATCGCGACTGCATATCTTTCCCCCCAACGCTCGCATCTATGTCCACGAAGGCAGTGCGATGTGCTTAAAACCATGCCTTTTTTGGATTAACCATAAAAGCGGTTTTTGGAGTCAGATCGATGGTGCGAAGGGGCGCAGGATGATCTTGAACGATACACTGGTGCGTCCGGTGATCCTGGCCGGCGGACGCTGTAGCACCGGCTATTGGCGGTGGAGCGGGTAACGGGAATCGAACCCGTGTATTCAGCTTGGAAGGCTGCTGTACTACCATTGTACTATACCCGCGACGCACCGGCGTCTTGCGCTAGTGTCGGCTGAGGCGAGGCTGCGTTGGCTGGCGCACCACATCGTCGACCGACCGGCCATTCGCATGATCGCGCACCGCGGGTCAATATCCTGCGGTCGATTTGGTGACATTCGGGTGCGTACCGGCTTGCCGTCGGCCGATGTGCCGTGCCAGCCGATCAGACGCTCGACTTGGGATTATCCAGCCAATATCCTGCAAAGGCGACCAGGAAGAGCAGGATCACGACCAGCGCGATCGCAACGGGTTCGAGCGTTCCCACAGCGCGTTTCAACATGACCAAGCGGCGATCCTCTCACTCTGACAACTGACCCTCGCTCCGCCGATGTTCGACGTGAGCGATGAATGCGCACCGTCGTCGCAGCTGCAAAAGACATGCGCGCCGACGTCGTTGATCGGCAATGCGAGCATCACCCCCTCCAACGTTGCCGAGTGTATAAGAGCACGTAAGAATCGCAATGCGGGTTAATACAGCGTTAAGCATTGGTTGCCGCCATTTGCTTCAAAACGAGACGATCATGTCGTATGTCGGCGCGCGCGGTATAAGGACGCCGAATGCGCCCGCGCGCGTTCTGGCCGTCGCCGCTCCCGACCCATCGCAAAAAGTTTCCCCTGTAACCATCTCTGGCGTCATAGCCCCTTGGCGTGCGTTGCGGAATCGGCGACAGGCCGGGAAAACAAGCGAAGAGGATGCCATGCGTATTATCGATCATCACATCGCCGGGCGGGCCGATGGCGGCACCAGCCGTGGTGCAGCGCGTAGCGGCGACGTGTTCGACCCCAACACGGGCCAAGTCCAGGCGACCGTGACGCTCGGCACGCAGGCCGACCTGGATACCGCGATCGCTGCCGCGCAGAAGGCGCAGCCTGGCTGGGCCGCGACCAATCCGCAGCGCCGGGCGCGCGTGATGTTCGAGTTCAAGCGGCTGGTCGAACTGCATATGGACGAGCTCGCCGACCTGCTGTCGTCCGAGCATGGCAAGGTGATCGCGGATTCGAAGGGCGACATCCAGCGCGGGCTCGAGGTGATCGAATTCTGCTGCGGAATCCCGCATGTGCTCAAGGGCGAGTACACCCAGGGTGCGGGGCCGGGGATCGACGTCTATTCGATGCGCCAGCCGCTCGGCATCGGCGCAGGCATCACCCCGTTCAATTTCCCGGCGATGATCCCCTTGTGGATGTCGGGCGTCGCGATCGCGACGGGCAATGCGTTCATCCTGAAACCCTCCGAGCGTGACCCCTCGGTGCCGGTGCGGCTCGCCGAGCTGTTCCGCGAGGCGGGGTTGCCCGAAGGCATCCTCCAGGTCGTCCACGGCGACAAGGAAATGGTCGACGCGATCCTCGATCATCCCGCGATCAGCGCGGTGAGCTTCGTCGGTTCGTCCGACATCGCACATTACGTCTACAAGCGCGGCGTCGCGGCGGGGAAGCGCGTGCAGGCGATGGGTGGGGCGAAGAACCACGGGATCGTCATGCCCGATGCGGATCTCGATCAGGTCGTCGCGGATTTATCCGGCGCGGCATTCGGCTCGGCAGGTGAGCGCTGCATGGCGCTGCCGGTGGTGGTGCCGGTTGGCGAGAAGACCGCGATCGCTTTGCGCGAGAAGCTGATCCCGGCGATCGCCGCGCTGCGGGTCGGGGTCTCGACCGACAAGGACGCGCATTACGGTCCGGTCGTCAACGCCGCGCACCGCGCGCGCATCGAGCAGTGGATCCAGACCGGCGTCGACGAAGGCGCGGAGTTGGTCGTCGACGGGCGCGGGTTCGCGCTTCAGGGGCATGAGAAGGGGTTCTTCATCGGCCCGTCGCTGTTCGACCATGTCACCCCGTCGATGGAATCGTACAAGGAGGAGATCTTCGGTCCGGTCCTCCAAATCGTCCGCGCGGATGATTTCGATCACGCCGTCCGCCTGCCGAGCGAGCATCAGTACGGCAACGGCGTCGCGATCTTCACGCGCAACGGCCATGCGGCGCGCGAATTCGCGGCGCGAGTGAATGTTGGGATGGTCGGGATCAACGTGCCGATCCCGGTACCGGTCGCCTATCACACGTTCGGCGGGTGGAAGCGCAGCGCGTTCGGCGATACCAACCAGCATGGCATGGAAGGCGTCAAGTTCTGGACCAAGGTCAAGACCGTGACGCAGCGCTGGCCCGACGGTTCGGCGCTGCCGGGCGGCAGCGAGGACGGCGGGCCCAGCCGGATCCAGGATGCGTTCGTGATTCCGACGATGGGGTAAGGCGCTTCGCCTTCCTGATGACAGCACAAGAAAGCCTGCAATGACCGACCAGTTCGACCTCACCGACGATCAGCGCGAGATCCAAGAACTCGCGCGCCGCTTCACCGCCGACCAAATTACGCCATTCGCGGCGGAGTGGGACGAGAAACACATTTTCCCGCGCGATACGATCAAGGCGGCGGCGGAGCTGGGGTTCGCGGCGATCTATGTCTCGGAGGAATCGGGCGGGATCAATCTCGGGCGGCTCGAAGCGGCGTTGATCATGGAGGCGATGGCCTATGGCTGCCCCTCGACCTCGGCGTTCATCTCGATCCACAATATGGCGAGCTGGATGATCGACCGGTTCGGCGCGCAGGGGGTAAAGGACAAGTACCTCCCGTCGCTCGTCACGATGGACCGGATCGCGAGCTATTGCCTGACCGAGCCGGGCTCGGGCTCGGACGCCGCCGCGCTCAAGACCCGCGCGGTCCGGGATAGCGATCATTATGTCGTCAACGGCACCAAGCAGTTCATCTCGGGCGGCGGCGAGAACGAAGTCTATGTCACGATGGTCCGCACCGGTGAGGAAGGCCCCAAGGGCATTTCCTGCCTCGTGATCGAGAAGGACATGCCCGGCGTCAGCTTCGGCGCGAACGAGCGCAAGCTCGGCTGGCACTCG
Organism: Sphingomonas sp. PsM26; assembly: GCA_030433805.1. Taxonomy (GTDB): domain Bacteria; phylum Pseudomonadota; class Alphaproteobacteria; order Sphingomonadales; family Sphingomonadaceae; genus Sphingomonas. Next base: position 68,715 of record JARUXA010000004.1, read on the forward strand.
CAGCCAACCGCGCAAGTGGTGTTCGAGGATGTGCATGTCCCTGTGGATAACCTTGTGGGCGGTGAGGGCGAGGGGTTCCGCATCGCGATGATGGGGCTCGATGGCGGGCGGCTCAATATCGGCGCGTGTTCGCTCGGGGGCGCGCAGCGGTGCCTCGATGAATCAATCGGTTATACCAAGGATCGCAAGCAGTTCGGCAAGGCGATCGGGGATTTCCAGAACACCCAGTTCATGCTCGCGGACATGGCGACCGACCTCGAGGCGGCGCGTGCGTTGCTGTACATGGCGGCAGCGAAGGTGACGGCGAACGCGCCCGACAAGACCAAGTTCGCCGCGATGGCGAAGCGGCTGTCGACCGACACCGGCTCGCTGGTCGCCGACCGCGCGCTCCAGCTGCATGGTGGCTATGGCTATCTGATGGATTACCCGATCGAACGCTTCTGGCGCGATCTGCGGGTGCATTCGATCCTGGAAGGGACCAATCAGGTGATGCGGATGATCATCGGGCGCGAACTGACGCGCCAGTAAATCCCGCGAAGCGAAGCCCCCTTCCTCTTCGTGGCTTTGTGGCTTTGTGCGAGAAAGATCTTCGCGCACAAAGCCACAAAGACACGAAGACAGTGATGAGAGACCGTGCATGACCAGCGACGTCCTGACCTCGATTGAAGGGCCTGTCGGCCGGATCAGGCTCAACCGCCCGAAGGCGCTTCACGCGCTGACCACCGACATGTGTGTCGCGATGCTTGATGCGCTCGACGCTTGGCGAGCCGACCCCGCGATCGAGGTGGTTTTGCTCGACCACGCCGAGGGCAGGGGCTTCTGCGCTGGTGGCGACATCCGGATGCTCGCCGAGAGCGGCGCGGCGGATGGCGTCGCGGCGCGGGCGTTCTTTGATACCGAATATCGGCTCAACCACCGGCTGTTCACCTACGCCAAGCCGACTGTCGCGTGCATGGACGGGATCACGATGGGCGGCGGCGTGGGGATCGCCTGCCCGTGTGATTTTCGCGTGGCGACCGAGAACACCAAGTTCGCGATGCCCGAGACCGGGATCGGCCTGTTCCCCGATGTCGGCGGCGGCTGGTATCTGTCGCGGCTGCCGGGGCGGATCGGGCAGTATCTGGCTCTGACCGGACACCGGCTCGACGGGGCGGAGTGCCTCGCGCTGGGTCTCGCGACGCATTACCTGCCGAGCGTGGCGCTGGACGATGCCAAGGCGCGGATCGCTGCCGACCCACAGGGGATCGCGGCGACGCTCGATGCGATCGGCGAAACGCCGCCCGAGGCGAAGATCCTAGCGCAGGGCGAGGCGATCGACCGGCTGTTCGCTTCCGACGTGCTCGAGGACATCTACGCTGCGCTCAAAGCCGATGGCGGGGAATGGGCGACGCAGCAGCTCGCCACGCTCCGCAACAAGTCGCCGCAGACGATGAAGGTGTCGCTCCGCCTGCTCCACGAGGGCAAGATGATGGCGACGTTCGAGGACGAGATGCGGCAGGAATATGCGATCGGATCGCGCGTCGTGCAGCGGCACGATTTCCTCGAAGGCGTCCGTGCGGTGATCGTTGACAAGGACAACGCCCCGCGCTGGGACCCGGCAAACCCGGAGGACGTGACCGATCACGTGATCGACCAGATCTTTGCGCCTCTCTCTCCAGCCGATGAATGGACCCCGGCATGACGTACGAAACGATTCTCGTCGAACAGCGCGACCGCGTCACGCTGATCACGCTCAACCGCCCCAAGGCGCTCAACGCGCTCAACAGCCAGATCCTCGCTGATCTGCTCGCGGCGATGGCGGCGTTCGACGCCGATTCGTCGCAGGGCTGCGCGGTCATCACCGGCAGCGAGAAGGCGTTCGCGGCGGGCGCGGACATCAAGGAGATGCAGGCGCAGGGCTTCGCCGACATGTACGCGCATGACTTCTTCGCCGGATGGGACCGCTTCACGCGCACGCGCAAGCCGATCATCGCCGCGGTCGCGGGCTATGCGCTCGGTGGCGGGTGCGAGCTGGCGATGATGTGCGATTTCATCCTCGCCGCCGACAGCGCAAAGTTCGGCCAGCCCGAGATCAAGCTCGCGGTCTCGCCCGGCATGGGCGGGTCGCAGCGGCTGACGCGCGCGGTCGGCAAGGCCAAGGCGATGGAGATGTGCCTCACCGGCCGGATGATGGACGCGGACGAAGCCGAACGTGCGGGGCTCGCCTCGCGCGTGATCCCCGCCGCCGAGCTGGTCGAGGAAGCGGTCAAGGTCGCCGCGACGATCGCGGGCATGGCCCCGCTGGCGGTGCTGGCGAACAAGGAAATGGTCAACGCCGCGTTCGAGACCAGCCTGAGCATGGGCGTGCAGTTCGAACGCCGCCTGTTCCACGCGTTGTTCGGCACCGAGGACCAGAGCGAGGGCATGACCGCCTTCGTCGAGAAGCGCCAAGGGGTGTGGACGGGGAAGTAGCCCAAAATCCCCCTCCCGCTTGCGGGAGGGGCTAGGGGAGGGGCGTGCCTCAAGCGGTGCGCCATGCGGCACTGCCCTCCCCCAACCCCTCCCGCAAACGGGAGGGGGGTATGAGAAGTAGGAGAGAGACAATGGCACGCATCGCATTCATCGGGCTCGGCAACATGGGCGGCGGGATGGCCGCGAACCTCGCGAAGGCGGGGCATGACGTCCGCGCGTTCGATCTGTCGGCGGACGCGCTCGATCGCGCGAAGGCGGCGGGCTGCGCGCCGGTGGGTTCCGCCACCGCGGCAGCGGACGGGGCCGAGGCGATCGTCACGATGCTCCCCGCCGGGCGGCATGTCGAAGCGGTCTATGCCGAACTGTTCGCCGCGAACGTCTCGCCCGCGACGATCCTGATCGATTGCTCGACCATCGACGTCGCCACCGCCAAGCATGTCGCGGCGCTCGCGCTCGCTAACGGAGTCACTGCGGTCGACGCGCCTGTGTCGGGCGGAATCGGCGCTGCTAACGCCGGCACCCTGACCTTCATGGTCGGCGGGACCGACGCGGGCTTCTCCAAGGCGCAACCGATCCTCAAGGCGATGGGGCAGGCGGTGATCCACGCGGGCGCCAACGGCACCGGCCAGGCGGCGAAGATCGCCAATAACATGCTGCTCGGTGCGACGATGGTCGCGACGTGCGAGGCGTTCCTGCTCGCGGAAAAGCTCGGGCTCGACGCGCAGACCTTTTACGACATCTCGAGCGTGTCGTCGGGGCAGAGCTGGTCGATGACGCGCTATTGCCCGGTGCCGGGCGTCGGCCCCGATACGCCCGCCGACCATGACTATCAGGGCGGGTTCGCGACCGCGTTGATGCTCAAGGACCTCAAGCTCGCGGCCGAAGCTGCGAAAGACGCGGACGCGAACACGCCGATGGGCGCGCAGGCGGCGGACCTTTACCAGCGGTTCGCGGACGCCGGGCAAGGCGGCCTGGACTTCTCCGCGATCATCAAGCTGCTGCGCGGGTAATACGGGATGGCGCCGCTCAGCCGCACCGGCTGGGCGGACCGCCATGATGTGCGAGGTAAGCGCCGAGATCCTGCTGAAGCCGCGGTGCCATGCGGATCGATGAGTCTTCGAGGGTCTGCCCCGCCCGCTCGATGTCGAGATCGCCCCGCGCAACCATTTCGAGCACCAGCAACATCCCACGCGACACGTCGATCGCGGTTTCGCGGCAGATGTCGCCCACGGTCATGTGCGGACCGGCGCATTCGAGCTTGTAGCAAGCCAGTGCGATGTCCCATCGGCTGCCCGCGAACCGGTCCGCACCGAACGCCGCCTCCCTGCCGCGCCGTGCCCGCAACATGCGCGAAACTGTGATGAAATTGCTCTCCAGCGTCCCGATCGGGGTAGCATCGCGCAGGGATCGCACCGTCACGATCAGGCGACGGGGGCCAATGCCGTCCGAGATTACTGATCCATGGTTTTGCACGCGCTTCAGCTTGCCATCCGACCGGACATAGCTCTTGTTCAGCGTGACCGACTCGCCGGTTTCCCGCATCTGTTCGATCAGGGCCAAGTGCCGCGCCTGTTCCACCGGACTGGTGAACTGGACAGCGGCCTTGCCGACCAGTTCGCACCGATCGCGTCGCAGGATTTCGCAATAGGCGTCATCAACCGAGAGATACGTGCCCGCCAGATCCGTCAGCACATGCGCCATTGGCGCTACAGGGTCGAAGAAGGGCGACGTCATCTTTTTCCATCAATCTCCGGTGCAGATTCAATACGCTAATAGATCTTTTTGCGCTATGGTGCGGCATCGATCCGGCGCGTATCCGGCAGTGCATCGCCTAGTTGGGAGTGTCACGCCATGCCCACCGCCGTGTCCGGAGGGACCAATACCGATCCGGAACGCGGCGCGTCCGACGCAGGCGCGGACGGGAATGCTGCCACTGACATCGACAAGATCGCAACGATGGCCATGGTTATGATCGAAACCTTCGGCGCCCGTGCGCTTTCCTTGGCGCAGGCACAGGTCGATGCCGCAACGCCCGATCAGCCAACGGTCGCGGATAGCTGGCGACAGATCGTCGCGGTGATCCGCGAACGATCCGTCACGACAGACTAGAACCGCAGGTCCTCGTAGACTCGCGACACGTCGCCGCCCCACGGCCCGTGATACTTTTCGAGCAACACTTCCGCGGGCACTTTGCCGCTGCGGACGACCTCGCGCAGTGGATCGAGGAACCCCGTCTCGTTGCTTCCACCCGCATCGAGCCGCGCCCGCGCGGCAAGACCCGCATGCGAGATGTCGAGGACTTCGCCCGCGATGTCGCGCAGCTTTCTGCCACCCGCGATCGGCGCGTCGAGCCCCAGCCGCGGTACCGAGTCACGCAATGCCTGGCGCTCTTCGATCGTCCAGTGCTTGACCAGATCCCACGCTGCATCGAGCGCCTGATCGTCGTACAACAGACCGACCCACAAGGCCGGGAGTGCGCAGATCCGCCCCCAGGGTCCGCCATCCGCGCCGCGCATCTCGAGGAAGCTCTTCAGGCGAACCTCGGGGAAGGCGGTCGACAGATGATCGTTCCAGTCGTCGAGTGTCGGCGTCTCGCCCGGCAGGACCGATAGTTCCCCCTTGAGGAAGTCGCGGAACGACAGCCCGGCGGCGTCGATGTAGCGGCCCTCGCGATAGACGAAGTACATCGGCACATCGAGTGCATAGTCGGTGTAGCGATCGTAGCCGAAGCCATCCTCGAACACGAACGGCAGCATCCCCGTGCGCGCCGGGTCGGTGTCCGACCAGATGTGGCTGCGGTAGGAGAGCATGCCGTTGGGCTTGCCCTCGGTGAAGGGCGAGTTGGCGAACAGCGCGGTCGCCAGCGGTTGCAGCGCGAGCCCGACGCGGAACTTGCGCACCATGTCGGCCTCGGACTGGTAATCGAGGTTCACCTGGATCGTGCAGGTGCGCAGCATCATGTCGAGGCCCATCGTGCCCACGCGCGGCATGTGGCGCAGCATGATCGCATAGCGTCCCTTGGGCATGATCGGCAGTTCAGCGCGGGTCTTGTCCGGCCACATGCCGAGGCCGAGGAAGCCGATCCCGAACTTCTCGCCGATCGCCTTGACCTGTTCCAGATGGCGACCGGTCTCGGCGCAGGTCTGGTGAAGGTTCTCGAGCGGCGCACCCGACAGTTCGAACTGGCCGGCGGGCTCTAGGCTGATCGAGCCGTCGCTGCCGGTCATCGCGATGACGTTGCCATTCTCCTCGACCGGCTTCCAGCCATACGCCTGCAGCGCATCGAGCAAGTCACGAATGCCGCCCTTTTCGGTGTAGCTCGGCGCGTGATGATCGCTGTCGGCGTAGACGAACTTCTCATGTTCGGTGCCGATCCGCCAGCGTTCGGGCGGCTTTTCCCCGGCTGCGAAACTGGCGACGAGCTGGTCGCGCGATTCGATCAAAGGCGAGGTCTTGATGGTGTCGGATCGCGTCGTCATCGTCGCGCCTTAGCGCCGGGATGCGCCGCCCGCCAGCGGGTTTCGATCCGCCACCTACCAATCGCCGCGCGCGGCCATCCACAACGCGGTTGCGGCCGCCGCAGCGGTGTCCGCGCGGAGGATGCGGGGGCCGAGCGTGATCGCCACAGCGCCCGTCACGGCGCGGATCGCTTCGCGCTCGGCATCGTCGAATCCGCCCTCGGGACCGATCAGGATCGCGGCGCTTGCCGGTCCGTTGCGCATGGCTGCCGCAGCGGGCACGCCGCCCGTCTCGTCCGCGAAATACAGCGCCCGTCCGACAGGCCAGTCGCGTAGCAGTGCGGTCAGTTTGACGGGTTCGACGAGTTCGGGAACCGCGGTGCGCCCGCATTGTTCAGCCGCCTCGATCATGTGTGCGCGCAGGCGTTCGCCGTTCAACCGGTCGATGATCGTCCGGCGAGTCAGCACCGGCACCAGCCGCGCGACGCCTAGCTCGCACGCCTTCTCCGCGACCCAGTCGATCCGCCCCTTCTTGATCGGTGCAGCGCACAGCCACAGGTCGGGAACGTGCTCACGCTCGCGTAGCTGTTCGGTGACGTCGAGCAGCAGGTCGCGCTTCCCTACGCTTGCCGCGACGCCAAGCCATTCGCCGGACGTGCCGTCGAACAGCTTGACCGGATCGCCCGGCTTCATCCGCATCACGGTGGCGAGATAATGCGCCTGCGCGCCCTCGACGCGCAAAGGGCCGGGCGCGAGCGGATGCTCGACGAACAGGCGCGGGGTGGATTGCGGGGGCCAGGCGGGCGTAGCGGGCATGGCGGCGTCGTAGAGGGATTTGCGGGGGCAGTACAATCGCTCGCATCGCACGAGCGCTTTCCCGGCAAGGGCGGGAGCCCAGTCGGGGTGCGGCAGATCGGGAGAAATGCCCTGACCGGCACGCTGTGCTACTGGGGTCCGGTCATCGCCGGGGGAGGAAGATGAGGAATCGACCATGACACGCTATGGCGCGCGCATCTGGCTGCTGGCGGCCGCTACGTCGGCCATGGCGGGGTATGTCGACGCGGTCGGCTTCCTAAAGCTCGGCGGGTTGTTCGTTTCGTTCATGAGCGGGAACTCGACGCGGTTCGCGGTCGGCTTGGCGGGCGACCCTGCCGTGGCCCGAATGGCGATCTGGCTGTTGGCCGCGTTCGTCGGCGGAGTCGTAGCCGGAACGGTGATCGCCAGGGTGGCGGGATCGTGGCGCAAACCCGTCGTCCTGCTGGCGGTCGGCGGATTGCTTGCGCTTGCGGCATGGGTCGACCTGCTGGAAGCGGACGGCTGGGCGACGCTGCTGATGGCGGCGGCGATGGGGTGTGTGAACACGACCTTCCAGCGCGCGGGGGAAGTCAGCATCGGGGTGACCTACATGACGGGAACGCTGGTCAAATTCGGACAGCGGCTGGCCGACGCGCTGATGGGCGGCGACCGGTGGGGCTGGGTGCCGTATCTTGCGCTATGGCTCGGGCTGGTCGGCGGTGCGGTCGCGGGGAGCGTCGCCTATCGGTCGTTCGGCATGGCGAGCATCTGGGGCGCGGCGGGCTTTGCGGTCGCTCTTGCGCTGCTCGCACTGTCGTTCGGTCCGGTGGAGCCTTCGTACGTCGCGTCCGGACGGACGGGCCGGAACGTCCGATGACGCCCGGTTCCGCGCTCACGCTTACCCTGCGTGCGGTCGGCGAGGTAATGCAGGCTGCGCACGATCCGTGGTGGGTGATCGCCAGTGCGGCAGTGGCGCTTCACGGTGTGGAGTTGAACGATGTCGCGGATGTCGACGTGTTGCTGAGCATTGGCGACGCCAGGCGGCTGTTCGCTGCGCTCGACATTACACCGCATCCTCAAGCGGACCATCCGCAGTTCCGGTCGGACCTGTTCGGGACGTGGATGGCTGCCCCGCTTCCGGTCGAGTTGATGGCGGGGTTCCGCTACCGGACGGCGCATGGCTGGCAAGCGGTGCGACCGCAGACCCGCGTGGCGGTGGACGTGGTAGGGGTAAGCGTCTTCGTTCTCGATCGGGCGGAACTGAGTGCGTTGCTGTACGGCTTTGGGCGGCCCAAGGACCATGTTCGCGCGGCGCGGCTTGCGGCGCTGGCGTAATGCACGCGGATGGAAGGACGCCTCGATGACGCAACGAATCGCACTGACCGCCGTGCTGGTCGACGATTATGATAGCGCGATCGCTTTTTACGTGGGTCTGCTGGGGTTCGACCTGCACGAGGATCGACGGTTGAGCGCGGACAAACGCTGGGTCGTGGTTGCGCCTTCCGGCGGAGGCGGCGGGCTTTTGCTGGCGCGGGCCGCGACGGAACGGCAGCGTGCGGCCATCGGCGAGCAGAGCGGGGGGCGGGTGTTCCTCTTTCTCGAAACCGATGATTTCGCGCGGGACCACCAGACCTATCTCGATCGCGGCGTTCGCTTTGTCGAGGCCCCGCGACACGAGCCTTACGGCATCGTCGCGGTGTTCGAGGACCCGTACGGCAATCGCTGGGATCTGATTCAGCGGATGCGCCCTACCGCCGTCTGAGCCCGGCGCGGATTAGCATCACCAACAGCGCGACCGCGATCGCCCCCAGCACCACCCATGCCGCGACCATCCCGACGCTGCGCGCGAGTGCCCATAGCAACGCTTCGAAAAAGCGTCCGATCGCGACCGAAAGATGGACCAAGGGCAGGGTTCTCCGGGATCGTAAAATCGAGTGCGACTACGTGAAAGCCGGTCAACGTGGTGCGACCGCTGTGGCGACCGCTGGTGGCGAAAGCGAGGCGCCATGTTGCCCGCGGATGTCCCGCGGCGCCACCCCGGGCAGCAAGGCTTGGGGAGAAATGCGCGTCAGCTCAAGGGGTAGGCGTGATCGGTTGCGTGGTCGTTCGTCAGTTTCACGGAACCACTCGTCGCATATCTCGTTTCAGTGTCGTCATTACAAAACGTTACCAAAGGGAGCCAACCATGTCCGACTACCGCAGCACCGACCCTGTCATCGAGAAGCGCAGCGGCGCGGGCCGCACGATCCTCATCATCCTCGTGGTGATCGCGGTCGTCATTGGCTTGCTGTTCGCGACCGGCTTCTGGAGCGCGAACGTGACCAAGAGCGGTGCACTCCCCGAGGTTTCGGTCAAGGGTGGCGAATTGCCGAAGGTTGACATGGACTCGAAGGAAGTCGTTGTCGGCACGTCGGAGAAGACCGTCGAAGTGCCCAAGGTCAAGACCGAGAAGGAGACCGTCTCGGTCCCGACGATCGGCGTCAAGGACGACAACAAGTAAGCCATACGGCTTGATGGATACGAAAGGCCTCCGCCCCTCGGTCGGGGGCCTTTTTCGTGGTGGCACAGACGCCGCCACGCATTTCCCAGTCCCGAACTCTTCGCTACGGCAGCGCAATGCCCGTACCCGATCCTTCCGCCCCGCATCTGACCCCCGACACCGAACATAGCGGGATAATCGGGGTGTTGCCCGCGAGCGTACGACCCTTCGCTTTACTCGCGCGGTTCGATCGGCCGATCGGCTGGTGGCTGCTGTTCTGGCCGGGTGCGTGGAGCATCGCGTTGGCTGGCGCGGCGATCGAGCGGTGGGACTTGATCCTCTGGTTACTGCTTGGGAGCATCGCGATGCGCGGTGCGGGGTGCGTGTTCAACGATATCGTCGACCGCGACCTCGACCGCCAAGTTGCGCGCACACGCAGTCGGCCGCTGGCCAGCGGGGCCGTGTCGGTCAAGGCGGCGGCGGTTTGGCTGGTGTTGCTGTGTCTCATCGGGCTGGTCGTCCTGCTGCAACTGCACTGGTTCGCGGCAGTGATTGCGCTGAGCAGCCTCGCGCCGGTTGCTGCCTATCCCTTTATGAAGCGGATCACGTGGTGGCCGCAGATCTGGCTCGGGATGGTCTTCTCTTGGGCGGCACTGGTTGGCTGGGGGGAGATCACGCGGACGCTCTCGCTGCCGGGGCTGCTGCTGTACGCGGGATCGATCTGCTGGGTCGTCGGCTATGATACGATCTACGCGCTGCAGGATCGCGAGGATGACGCGTTGATTGGTGTCCGCTCGTCGGCCTTGCGGATGGGAAGCCAGGTGCGCGCAGGCGTGGCCGGATTTTATGGGGCCGCACTCGCGCTGTGGGGTGGCGCGATCTGGGCCTTGCGCCCGGACTGGCTTGCGGTCGCGGCATTGCTGCCGGTGGCGGTACACTTCGTTTGGCAGGTGGCGACGCTGTCGCCCGATGACGGCGCCGGTGCGCTTGCGCGGTTCCGGTCGAACCGGTTCGCGGGGTTGTTGGTGTTCCTTGCCTGCGTCGTCGTAGGGACAACCGTCTGAAGCAGGGACGGGAGGGTGGCGTCGCGCGAAACCGCTCTAGCATCGCGCGGTGGGACACCTTAAGTCCGGCTGATGCTGACACCCGAACAAGCGCAGGATCGCGCTGCCGATATCGTTGCCCGCGCCGCTGCTGCGGGCGCTGACGCCGCCGACGCCGTTTATGCCGCGGATATGTCGCTCGACATATCCGTCCGGCTTGGTGCGCTCGAGGATGTCGGACGGTCTGAAAGCGCGGACCTTGGGTTGCGCGTCTTCGTCGGCAAGCGTTCGGCGAGCGTTTCCACCTCCGACCTTTCGGAAGACTCGATCAGCGCGTTGGTCGAGCGAGCGGTGGCGATGGCGCGGGAAGCCCCCGAAGACGCCTGGGCCGGACTCGCGCCCAAGGAACGCCTGATGCACGGCGCACCGCCGATGTTGGACCTCGACGACGGTGGCGAGGCATCGCCCGAGAGCTTGCGCGAAGCGGCGCGTGCGGCGGAAGATGCGGCGCGTGCGGTGCCCGGTGTCACCAATAGCGAAGGCGGCTCGGCCAGCGGATCGCGGTCGATCTGGGCGCTCGCGACCAGCCACGGGTTCGCCGCGGCCTATGCGGCAACGGGCTACGGCCTCTCCGCCAGCGTCCTGGCGGGTGCAACCGAGGGCGGCGGCGAGATGGTGCGCGATTATGCGTACAGCTCGGCGCGGCACCGGCGCGCGCTCGAAGCCCCGGAAGCGATCGGCACCAAGGCCGGCGAGCGCGCGGTGGCGCGGGTCAATCCCGGACGGCTCGCCAGTGGCCCGATGTCGGTGGTGTTCGATCCGCGTGTCGGGTCGAGCCTGCTCGGGCATCTGGTCGGCGCGATCTCGGGCGGCGCGATCACGCGCAAGACGAGCTTCCTGCTAGACGCGCTGGGCACCCAGGTGTTTTCGACCGGCGTGACGATCCTTGATGATCCGCATCGTCCGCACGGGCTGCGCTCTCGCCCGTTTGATGGCGAGGGGCTGCCGGTCAGCCCGTGCGCGATCATCGAGCACGGCATGCTGGAAGCGTGGCTGCTCGACAGCGCATCGGCACGGCAATTGGGGCTCGAGCCGACCGGCCATGCCGCACGCGGCGTCGGCGGCGCTCCGGGTGTATCGCCGAGCAACCTCCACATGGTCGCGGGGAAGATGCCGGTGCAGACGCTGATTGGCGACATTGCGAGCGGTGTGTTCGTCACCGAGCTGATCGGCATGGGCGTCAACGGCGTGACCGGCGATTATTCGCGCGGCGCTGCCGGGTTCCGGATCGTCGACGGGCAGATCGCCGGACCGGTCGCCGAATTCACGATCGCGGGCAATCTGCGCGACATGTACCGCAACCTCACGCCCGCCAATGATCTCGAGTTCCGCTATGGCACCAACGTCCCCACACTCCGGGTCGAGGGGATGACCGTCGCCAGTGGTTGAGGCGGGACTGACCGACGCGGTTGCCGCGGTCGTCGCGGAGGCAAGCGCGCTCGCGCTGCGGCAATGGCGCACCGATTTCGTTCGCTGGGAGAAGAGCCCGGGCGATCCGGTGTGTGCGGTCGATCTGGAAGTGAATGCGCTGTTGCGCGACCGGCTGAGCGCGCTGCTCCCCGATGCCGGGTGGCTTTCCGAAGAAACGGCGGACAATGCCGACCGCCTGGGCTGCACGCGGCTGTGGGTGGTCGACCCGATCGATGGTACGCGCGATTATATTCGCGGGCGTGACGGTTGGGCGGTGTCGGTCGCGCTGGTCGATGCGGGGCGTCCGGTGATCGGGGTGCTCGACGCGGGCGCGCGCGGGCAGGTGTTTCGTGCTGAGCTGGGGCAGGGGGCGTGGCGCAACGCTGCACGGATCGCGGTCGGTGACCGGCAGGAGTTCAGCGGGTCGCGTGTGCCGACCGACGCCTTACCGAAGGTCGATCGCGATCTGGTCGTGGTGGCGAAACCCAATTCGATTGCCCTGCGCATTGCGATGGTTGCGGCGGACGAGGCTGATCTGGTCGCGACCTTGCGCTGGGGCTGGGAATGGGACGTTGCCGCCGCCGTGCTGATCGCCGCTGAGGCGGGCGCGCGGGTTACCGATGCGCTGGGGCAGCCGCTCGCGTTCAACACGCCGCGGGCGCAGGCGTTCGGAGTGGTGACGTGTGTGCCGGGGATCCATGCTGCTGCGATCGAGCGGTTGCGGGAGCGGGCTGTGGCGCTTTCTGGTTGAGATGGCTGAGGGGGGCTTTGCTGCACGGCCCCACCCCAACCCCTCCCCTGAAGGGGAGGGGCTTAAGAAGACAAGAGAATCTCCCCTCTGATTCAGGGGAGGGCCTTAGCGACATATTCTCCCCTCCCCTTCAGGGGAGGGGCTGGGGGTGGGGCCGTGTCTCACCGAGAACCAACCTTGCCCCTCACGCAATAACCTCCCGCATCTCTCCCGGCGCCAGCCCCTCGATCGTCCACTCCCCGATCCGCCACCGCACCAGCCGCAAAGTCGGAAACCCCACCGCAGCGGTCATGCGGCGCACCTGCCGGTTACGCCCCTCCCGGATCGTCAGCGAGATCCACCCATCCGGCACACTCTTGCGAAACCGCACCGGCGGGTCGCGCGGCCATAACGCCGGATCGGCAATCCGCTCGACCTCGGCCGGCAGCGTCATCCCGTCCTTGAGCGCCACCCCCTTGCGCAGCGGCGCCAGCGCAGCGTCGTCCGGGTCGCCCTCGACCTGGATCAGATAAGTTTTGGGCAGCTTGAATTTCGGGTCCGCGATTCGCGCCTGCAATCGCCCGTCGTCGGTCAGCAGCATCAGCCCCTCGCTGTCACGGTCCAGCCGCCCCGCGGGATAGACCCCCGGCACCGCGACATAGTCGGACAGCGTCGCGCGCGGGGTGGGGGACTTCGCGTCGGTGAATTGCGACAGGACGTCATAGGGTTTGTTGAGCAGGATCAGGCGGGCCATCGCCGTGCCTTACGCGCAAGGCGCGCATAAAAAAACCGCCGCCCGGGGCTGTCCCGGACGGCGGCTTTTTTTTCGGATCAGGCGCGAGACCCGAACGCGGAGGTTACTCCTTGTTCAGATACTCGCCCGCGTCGGCATCGGTGCCATGACCGCTGGTGGTGACGGCCGCGAGCGGATCGCTGCCGACGCCGCCCGAGTCGCGCGTGGACCGCGCGAGCTCTGCGTCATGCTCTTCCTTTGCCGAGTTCGGCGCGACGATCGCAACCTCGGCGAGACGCCGCTGCTGGACCCGCAGCGCCGCATCACGCGACGAAGCAGTGACACGCAGGCGGTTCATCCCCGCACCCGTACCCGCCGGGATCAGACGACCCACGATCACGTTCTCCTTGAGACCGGTCAGCGTGTCCTTCTTGCCCTGCACCGAAGCCTCGGTGAGGACTCGGGTGGTCTCTTGGAACGACGCCGCCGAGATGAAGCTGCGGGTCTGCAGCGACGCCTTGGTGATGCCGAGCAGGACCGGCTTGCCCTGTGCCGGACGCTCCTTTTTGTCGATCTTCGAGTTGATCTCGTCCATCTCGTCGCGATCGACCTGCTCGCCGGCGAGCAGCGTGGTGTCGCCGCCGTCGGTGATCTCGACCTTCTGCAGCATCTGACGAACGATCGTCTCGATGTGCTTGTCGTTGATCTTCACGCCCTGGAGACGATAGACCTCCTGGATTTCCGACACGAGATATTCGGCCAAGGGCTCGATGCCGAGCACTTCGAGAATGTCGTGCGGATCAGGCGAGCCGCCGATCAGGTTGTCGCCACGCTTGACGTAATCGCCTTCCTGCACGTCGATGACCTTCGACTTCGGCACCAGATACTCGACGACATCACCGCCGTCCTCGGGCTGGATACCGATCTTGCGCTTCGCCTTGTAATCCTTGCCGAACACGACGCGGCCGGAGACCTTTGCGATGATCGCATTCTCCTTCGGCTTGCGGGCCTCGAACAGCTCGGCAACACGCGGCAGACCGCCGGTGATGTCGCGCGTCTTGGCGCTTTCACGGCTGACACGGGCCAGAACGTCGCCGCCCGAAACGGTCGCCCCATCCTCGACCGAGAGCGTCGCGCCCGGAACAAGCATGTAACGGCCGGCTTCTTCTGCGCTTGCACCGGTGAGGGTGAGGCGCGGACGAAGATCCTCCTTGGCCTTGGTCGTGGCGCGATACTCGATCACGACACGCTGCGAGATACCGGTCGCTTCATCGGCCTGCTCGGTGAGCGTCTTGCCCTCGATCAGATCCTGATACTTCACGACACCCGGGTTCTCGGTGATCACCGGCATGGTGAACGGATCCCACTCCGCCAGACGATCGCCCTTTTCAACGATGTGGCCATCGTCGAACAGCACGTATGCGCCGTACGGAATGCGGTGCACCGCACGCTCGCGGCCGTCCATGTCGACGATCGCGATTTCACCCGAGCGGCTGAGCACGACGCGACGACCACGCTGGTCGGTGATGGTGCGAAGATCACGATATTCCATCGTGCCGTCGGCCACTGCCTCCAGGTTGGACTGCTCGTTGAGCTGTGCTGCACCACCGATGTGGAAGGTACGCATGGTCAGCTGCGTGCCCGGCTCACCGATCGACTGCGCCGCGATGACGCCGACCGCTTCACCGATGTTCACCGGCGTACCGCGGGCGAGATCGCGCCCGTAGCACTTGCCGCAGACACCGATTTTGGTCTCGCAGACCAGCGGCGAGCGGATCTTGCACGACTGCGTCCCGACTGCCTCGATCCGTGCCACCATCGGCTCGTCGAGCAGCGTGCCCGACGGGATCACGATCTCGCCGGTCTTGCTGTCCACGATGTCTTCCGCGGTCGTACGACCGAGGATGCGCTCACCGAGCGACGCGATGGTCGAACCGCCCTGAACGATCGCACGCATTTCCAGCGCACGGGTCGTCCCGCAATCCTCCTCGATGATGACGCAATCCTGCGACACATCGACGAGACGGCGGGTGAGGTAGCCCGAGTTGGCGGTCTTCAATGCCGTATCCGCGAGCCCCTTACGGGCACCGTGGGTGGAGTTGAAGTACTCAAGGACGGTCAGGCCCTCCTTGAAGTTCGAGATGATCGGCGTTTCGATGATCTCGCCCGACGGCTTGGCCATGAGGCCGCGCATACCGGCAAGCTGCTTGATCTGCGCCTGTGAACCACGAGCACCCGAGTGGGCCATCATGTAGATCGAGTTGATCGGCTTCTCGCGGCCCTTGTTGGGACCGTCGTCGTAATGCTTGACCGCCTTGATCTCGTTCATCATCGCGTTCGCGACCTGATCGCCGCAACGGCTCCAGGCGTCGATCACCTTGTTGTACTTCTCCTGCTGCGTAATCAGGCCGTCCTGATATTGCTGCTCGAAGTCCTTCACCAGGCCCTTGGTCTCGTCGACCAATGCGATCTTGGCGTCCGGAATGATCATGTCGTCCTTGCCGAACGAGATGCCCGCCTTGAACGCGTGCTTGAAGCCCAGCGACATGATCGCATCGGCGAACAGCACCGTGTCCTTCTGGCCGGCGTGGCGATAGACCTCGTCGATCACGTCGCCGACATCCTTCTTGGTCAGAAGGCGGTTGACGATGTCGAACGGCACCTTGTGGTTCTGCGGCAGGCACTCGCCGAGCAGCATGCGACCGGGGGTGGTCTCATAGCGCTTGAGATACTGCTTGCCGTCCTCGTCGGTCTGCGGAACGCGGCTGATGATCTTCGTGTGGAGCGTGACCGCGCCAGCCTCGATCGCGTGATGCACCTCCTGCATGTCGGAGATCATCATGCCCTCGCCGGGCTCGCCTTCCTTGAGCATCGACAGATAGTACAGACCCAGCACCATGTCCTGCGACGGAACGATGATCGGCTTGCCGTTCGCGGGCGACAGGATGTTGTTGGTCGACATCATTAGGACGCGGGCTTCGAGCTGTGCTTCCAGCGACAGCGGCACGTGGACCGCCATCTGATCGCCGTCGAAATCGGCGTTGAAGGCCGAGCAGACCAGCGGGTGAAGCTGGATTGCCTTGCCCTCGATCAGAACGGGCTCGAACGCCTGGATGCCGAGACGGTGAAGCGTTGGCGCACGGTTCAGCATGACCGGATGCTCGCGGATCACCTCGTCCAGGATATCCCAGACTTCCTTGCGCTCCTTCTCGACCCACTTCTTCGCCTGCTTCAGGGTCATCGACAGACCCTTGGCATCGAGACGTGCGTAGATGAACGGCTTGAACAACTCGAGCGCCATCTTCTTCGGCAGGCCGCACTGGTGCAGCTTGAGTTCCGGCCCGGTCACGATGACCGAACGACCCGAATAGTCGACGCGCTTGCCGAGAAGATTCTGGCGGAAGCGGCCCTGCTTGCCCTTGAGCATGTCGGACAGCGACTTGAGCGGACGCTTGTTGGCGCCCGTGATCGTGCGACCGCGGCGACCGTTGTCGAACAGTGCGTCGACGGCCTCCTGGAGCATGCGCTTCTCGTTGCGGACGATGATGTCCGGCGCGCGGAGCTCCATCAGACGCTTCAAGCGATTGTTGCGGTTGATCACGCGGCGATACAGATCGTTCAGATCCGACGTCGCGAAACGACCACCGTCCAGCGGCACCAGCGGGCGCAGCTCGGGCGGGATGACCGGAACGACTTCGAGGATCATCCACTCGGGGCGGTTGCCCGAATCAATGAAGCTCTCGACGACCTTCAGCCGCTTGATGATCTTCTTAGGCTTGAGCTCGGACTTGGTGACCGCGAGCTCCTCGAGGAGCTCCTTGCGCTCGCCCTCGAGATCCAAGTCCTGCAGCATGATGCGAACGGCTTCCGCGCCGATGCCAGCCGAGAAGGCGTCTTCGCCATACTCGTCCTGTGCGTCGAGGAGCTCGTCCTCGGTCATCAGCTGGTACTTTTCGAGCGGGGTCAGGCCCGGCTCGATCACGATATACGCCTCGAAGTACAGCACACGCTCGAGCTGCTTGAGCTGCATGTCGAGCAGCAGGCCGATGCGCGACGGCAGCGACTTCAAGAACCAGATGTGCGCGACCGGAGCGGCCAGCTCGATATGGCCCATGCGCTCACGCCGGACCTTCGAAACGGTGACTTCGACGCCGCACTTCTCGCAGACAATGCCCTTGTACTTCATGCGCTTGTACTTGCCGCACAGGCACTCGTAATCCTTGATCGGACCGAAGATGCGCGCGCAGAACAGGCCGTCACGCTCGGGCTTGAACGTGCGATAGTTGATGGTCTCGGGCTTCTTGATCTCACCGAACGACCAGCTGCGGATCTTGTCCGGGCTGGCGATGCCGATCTGGATCTGGTCGAAGGTCTCGGCCTTGACGACCGGGTTCGCGAAATTGGTCAGTTCGTTCATATCTGAACTCCTTAGCCCCTCCCCTTCAGGGGAGGGGTTGGGGTGGGGCCGTTATGTTTTTCGGGCGAAGGCGTGTGCTGCACGGCCCCACCCCCAACCCCTCCCCTGAAGGGGAGGGGAGCTATCCGTTTACTCTGCCGCGATCGCGACGCCGTCGCTGTCGAAATGCTCGGTCGTGGTCAGCTCGATGTTCAGACCCAGCGAGCGCATTTCCTTGACGAGAACGTTGAAGCTCTCCGGAATCCCGGCCTCGAACGTGTCGTCACCCTTGACGATCGCCTCATAGACCTTGGTGCGCCCGACGACGTCGTCCGACTTGACCGTGAGCATTTCCTGCAAGGTGTACGCAGCACCATATGCCTGAAGTGCCCAGACCTCCATCTCGCCGAAGCGCTGACCACCGAACTGCGCCTTACCACCCAGCGGCTGCTGCGTGACGAGCGAGTACGGCCCGATCGACCGAGCGTGGATCTTGTCGTCGACCAGATGGTGGAGCTTGAGCATGTAGATGATGCCCACGGTCACCTTGCGGTCGAACTGATCCCCGGTGCGCCCGTCGAACAGATCCGACTGACCCGACGTATCGAGACCCGCCAGTTCCAGCATCGCCGAGACATCGGCTTCACGGGCCCCGTCGAACACGGGCGTTCCCATCGGGATGCCGGTCTTCAGATTGTCCGTCAGCTCGATGATCTGCTCGGCAGTCCGCGCCTCGATGTCTGCGGCATAGTGATCGCCGTAGACTTCGAGCAGCCGTGCCTTGACCGCGTCGGGCATGTCGCCCGCCTTGGGTTCGGGGTTGGCATCGCGCCATTCCTCGAGTGCACGGTGGACTTGCTGACCGAGGTTACGGGCAGCCCAGCCGAGATGCGTCTCGAAGATCTGACCGACGTTCATGCGCGACGGCACGCCCAGCGGGTTGAGCACGAGATCGACCGGCGTGCCGTCGGCGAGGAACGGCATGTCCTCCGCCGGCAGGATCCGCGAGATGACGCCCTTGTTCCCGTGACGGCCGGCCATCTTGTCGCCCGGCTGCAGCTTGCGCTTCACCGCGACGAAGACCTTGACCATCTTGAGCACGCCTGGCGGCAGCTCGTCACCACGCTCGAGCTTGTCGCGACGATCGTGGAACTTGTCGAGGATCAGCTTGGCGGCATCGTCATACTGCGTCTTGACCGC
This sequence comes from Sphingomonas sp. PsM26, assembly GCA_030433805.1. Taxonomy (GTDB): domain Bacteria; phylum Pseudomonadota; class Alphaproteobacteria; order Sphingomonadales; family Sphingomonadaceae; genus Sphingomonas. Next base: position 87,470 of record JARUXA010000004.1, read on the forward strand.
TTCCAGATCGCTCTGGATCTTGTCGTCGGCAACCGCGAACTTCCACCACTCGTGACGATCGACGCTGTCGAGGACGTCCTGGTCGATGACCACGCCCTTTTTCGGCCCGTTCTTGGGAACGGCAGTTGCCGTCTGGCCGATCAACATCTCACGCAGACGCGACCAGGTCGCGCGGTTGAGAATTGTGCGCTCGTCGTCCGAGTCCTTCTTGAGGCGCTCGATTTCCTCGCGCTCGATCGCCATCGCGCGCTCGTCCTTGTCGATGCCGTGGCGGTTGAACACCCGGACCTCGACGACCGTACCGGCAACACCCGGCGGCAGGCGAAGCGACGTATCGCGCACGTCCGACGCCTTCTCACCGAAGATCGCGCGGAGCAGCTTTTCTTCCGGCGTCATCGGGCTTTCGCCCTTCGGCGTGATCTTGCCCGCGAGAATATCGCCCGGCTCGACCTCTGCGCCAATGTACACGATGCCAGCCTCGTCGAGGTTGCGGAGCGCTTCCTCGCCGACGTTGGGGATGTCGCGCGTGATGTCTTCCGGCCCGAGCTTGGTGTCGCGCGCCATGACTTCGAATTCCTCGATGTGGATCGAGGTGAAGACGTCGTCCTTGACGATGCGCTCGGAGATGAGGATCGAATCCTCGTAGTTATACCCGTTCCACGGCATGAACGCGACGAGCGCGTTGCGGCCGAGGGCGAGCTCACCGAACTCGGTCGACGGGCCGTCGGCGATGACGTCGCCTGCGGTGATCACGTCGCCCACCTTCACCAGCGGACGCTGGTTGATGCAGGTGTTCTGGTTCGAGCGCTGGAACTTCATCAGCGTGTAGATGTCGACGCCCGACTGGCCGGCATCGATCTCGCCGGTTGCGCGGATGACGATACGCGCCGCGTCGACCTGGTCGACGATGCCAGCGCGCTTGGCCGAGATCGCAGCACCCGAGTCGCGCGCTACGGTTTCTTCCATGCCGGTGCCGACGAACGGCGCTTCTGCCTGGACGAGCGGAACCGCCTGACGCTGCATGTTCGAGCCCATCAGCGCGCGGTTGGCGTCATCGTTTTCCAGGAACGGAATGAGCGATGCTGCGACCGAAACGAGCTGCTTGGGGCTGACGTCCATCAAGGTGATGTTGTTCGGGATCGCCATCAGGAATTCGCCCGCCTGACGCGACGAAACAAGCTCCTCGGTGAAGCCACCATCCGCGGTCAGATCGGCGTTGGCCTGCGCGATCGTGTGCTTGGCCTCTTCCATCGCCGACAGATAGACGACGTCGTCGGTGACCTTGTGGTCGACGACCTTGCGGTATGGCGTCTCGATGAAGCCATACTTGTTGACGCGGCTGAACGACGCGAGCGAGTTGATCAGACCGATGTTCGGGCCTTCCGGCGTCTCGATCGGGCAGATGCGTCCATAATGCGTCGGGTGAACGTCGCGGACTTCGAAGCCGGCGCGCTCACGCGTCAGACCACCTGGTCCAAGTGCCGACACGCGACGCTTGTGGGTGACTTCCGACAGCGGGTTGGTCTGATCCATGAACTGCGACAGCTGCGACGAGCCGAAGAATTCGCGGACCGCGGCAACCGCGGGCTTCGCGTTGATCAGGTCGTTCGGCATCACGGTCGACACGTCGACCGACGACATACGCTCCTTCACGGCGCGCTCCATGCGGAGCAGACCGACGCGATACTGGTTCTCGAGCAGTTCGCCGACCGAACGGACACGACGGTTACCGAGGTTGTCGATATCGTCGATGTCGCCCTTGCCGTCCTTGAGGTTCACGAGCGTCTTGACGACTTCGAGAATGTCCTCGGTGCGGAGCGTGGTCACGGTGTCCTCGACGTCGAGGTCGAGACGCATGTTGAGCTTCACACGGCCAACGGCCGACAGATCGTACCGGTCGGGATCGAAGAACAGGCCGCTGAACAGCGACTCTGCGGTCTCGAGCGTGGGCGGCTCGCCCGGGCGCATGACGCGGTAGATGTCGGACAGCGCCTGCTCGCGCTCCTCGGCCTTGTCGACCTTGAGCGTGTTGCGGATCCACGGACCCGTCGCAACGTGATCAATGTCGAGCAGTTCGATCCGGTCGATCCCGGCCTGGTCGAGCAGTTCGAGGTTCTCGGCCGACACTTCGTCGCCCGCCTCGATGTAGATCTGGCCGGTGTTGTCGTTGATCAGGTCATACGCGCTGTAGCGACCGAAGATTTCCTCGGTCGGGATCAGCAGGTCGGTCAGGCCGTCCTTGGCTGCCTTGTTGGCTGCGCGCGGGCTAATCTTCTGGCCGTTGGCAAACACGATCTCGCCAGTTTTGGCGTCGATGATGTCGTACATCGGCTTCTGGCCACGCCAGTTCTCGGGCTGGAACGGGATGATCCAGCCACCCTGACCGCGGACGAAGGTCACGCGGTTGTAGAAGTGGTTGAGGATCTCCTCGCCGGTCATGCCGAGCGCGTAGAGCAGCGCCGTCACCGGCAGCTTGCGCTTGCGATCGATGCGGACGTTGACGATGTCCTTGGCGTCGAACTCGAAATCGAGCCACGAGCCGCGATACGGAATGACGCGCGCAGCGAACAGATACTTGCCCGATGCGTGGGTCTTGCCGCGATCATGGTCGAACAGGACGCCCGGCGAACGGTGCATCTGCGAGACGATGACACGCTCGGTGCCGTTGATGATGAAGGTGCCGTTGCCCGTCATCAGGGGCATGTCGCCCATGTAGACGTCCTGCTCCTTGATATCGAGGACCGAACGCGAATCGGTGTCGGCGTCCACCTCGAACACGATCAGGCGCAGCGTGACGCGCATCGGTGCCGCATAGGTGATACCACGCTGGCGGCACTCGTCGGTGTCGAACTTGGGGGGCTCGAGCTCGTAATTGACGAAGTCGAGTTCGGCGGTGCCGGCGAAATCGCGGATCGGGAAAACGCTGCGCAGCGTCTTCTCGAGACCCGAGACATAACCGATCGACGGGTCGGACCGCAGGAACTGCTCGTAGCTCTCGCGCTGGACCTCGATCAGGTTCGGCATCTGCACGACTTCGTGGATGTTGCCGAAAACCTTGCGGATGCGGCGCTTGGCAGTGCCGCTTTCTGCTGCGCGCGGCTTGGCCGTGCCCTCGTTGGTTGCCTTGGTCGCCATGGAGTTTTTGCCCTCAAGCTCTAAATTCGTGCCCGGAAACGCCCGGGCGGGCACGCCGAAAACGCAAAAAGCCGCATGTCCTCCACAGGGGTGGAACGACAGCAGCTTTCATGCGTCTCGTGAAACCACAATCCCAATACGATCGACATGCTGCGCGACGGCACGTCATTTCCCGAAGACTGTGGTGGAGTGCGCCATATAGGGACGGGGTCCGAACCTGTCAAATCATGGGGTGACAAGGCTTCATGTCTAACCAGGCGGTGAACGGAACATCGCGTGCGGCGGGTTGGGCGGGCCAATTCGAAGCGCCGCTTTGGCGGTTGCCCGATTGTCGCTATGGGCGATCGCGTGAAAACCATCTCCAGCACCGCTCCCGTCGCGTTCGCGCTCCTTCTGGCACCCGCAGCGGTCGCGCAGACGTCTGCGCCTGCGACCCCGCTTCCCGATCTCGACGGATTTAGCCTCCCTTCCTCGCGTCCGACGCCGCGGATTGCCCCGGATGCGCAGCCGACCACCGGTGCCACCGCGCCGCGTCCAGCGCCCACTCCTACGCCATCCGCGCCTGTGGTCGCCGCACCCGCGCAACCGCCTCGCGTCGTACCGACCGTGCGGGTTACGCCCGTACCGCGTCCGGCGACTGCGCCACGCGTGACGGTGCCCGAACGCCCTGCGCCGGTCGCTACGCCCGCTCAGGCGCCGAGGCCGACACCGGTCGCGCCCGAACCACTACCGACGCCCGCGGCGCCCGAACCGTTCCCAACCGCAATCTCCACCCAGCAGCCGGTAGCCTCGCCCGAGCCTGTCGCGGCCAGTTCGACACCGGTTGCTACGGCAACGCCGCAACCCGCAGGGCAGGGCAATGCGCGGTCATCGTGGTTCGCCCTCGTAGCGGGGGGCATTGCGGTCGCGCTCGGGGCTGGGGCGTTGTTTCTGTGGCGACGGCGGAGGGGCGAACCGAAGGCTTCAAACTCAGAGGACGCCGGGGCCATCGTAACCGATGACGCGGCGCACGACCCGGTCGACGTCGCTCCCGCCCCGCGTGCGGTACCGACCCCGCGCACCGATGCCCCCCAGGCGCAACGCGCGCGGATCGAGATCGATTGCGTCGCGACCCGTGGCGGGACCAACCTGCTGAGCGTGGCGGTCGATTACCGGATTATCGTCCGTAACGTCGGAGATGCGCTGGCAACCGGGATCCGGGTCGATATCCGGCTGCTCGGGATGGGGACGCAGCATGATGCGCTGCTGAGCGCGCTGTTTGCGATGCCGATCGAGAAGTCGATCGCCGCGCCGTTCGACCTGCCGCCGGGGACCGCGGTCGATCTGGGCGGGATGGCGATGCACCCCAAGGACACGATCGAGACGGTCGAGATCGGCGGGCGGCGGATGGTAGTGCCGCTGCTCTCGGTCAACCTGCGCTATGGCTGGCCCGATGACGCGACGGGGGGCGGCGAGGGGCAGACTGCGCGGCCGTTCGTCATCGGGGTCGACCCGGGGACGGGGGGCAGGCTCCAGCCGTTCCGGCTCGATGCCGCCGCGCGGATGGTCCAGAACGTTGCGATCATCGCGTACACAGACGGCGTTACCACTTGACCCCATATCGTTTATCGATAATCTATACATCGATAAACGATATGGGTGGCAAATGGTGGGACATGACCGGGTTCTGAGCGCAGCACGGCTGATCCTGCGCGGCTTTCTCCTGATCAACGTCGCGGCGGGGGTGTTGTTCGCGGTCGCGATCCTCGTCTCGTTTCCGATGAGCGGCGCGCTGCTCGCACGGCTGACATACAAATACGGGCCGACGATGGATGTCGCGGCGATTGTGTGGGGGATACGGCTGCTGATGCTGGCGTCGATCGGTGCCGCTGTCGTGCTGCGGCGGATCTTCCTGGCGCTGCTCGCGATCGTCGACACGGTGCGTGCAGGCGATCCGTTTACCGAGGCCAACGCCGTACGGCTCCAGACCATCGCTTGGGGAATGCTGGTTTTGCAAGTGCTCGACCTCGGGCTGGGGGCGTTCACCGGCTGGGCACGGCTGATGCGGTTCGATTTCGTCGACTGGAACCCGTCGTTCAGCGGCTGGATCACCGTGCTGATGCTGTTCGTGCTTGCTCGCGTATTCCGGCGCGGCGCAGAAATGCGCGACGATCTGGCGATGACGGTCTGATGCCGGTCGTCGTCACATTGGACGCGATGCTCCACGAGCGGCGGATGACGCTCACCGAGCTCGCCGCCGCGGTCGATCTGACCGTCGTCAATCTGTCGATCCTCAAGACGGGCAAGGCCCGCGCGATCCGTTTCTCGACGCTCGAGGCGATCTGCGCAGCGCTCGACTGCCAGCCGGGGGATATCCTGCGGTTCGAAACAGAAGGGGAAACAGCATGAAGCGCTTTTTCGCGAATTGGGCGGGCGGGTTCGTCGATGGCACGAAGGCGATGCGCGCATTGCCGTGGCTCGTCGCGGGGATGATCGCGATCGAACTGGTGCAGCACGTGATTGAAGTCCGCACCGGCTTTTTCTCGACCGATCCGGCGGTCCGCAAGGCCGCGAGCATGGCACCGGAGCGGATGGCGCTCGGCTGGCCCAAGATGTTCGCGACCTGGGGCCTAGCGTTCTTCGCGGTGCGCTTCCTCGTGCTGGGGGATGCGGGCGCGGCGCTGCGCGTGCCCGCGCTGGCGTGGCGGCGCTATGCGGGGGTGGTGCTGTTCCAGTTGGTCCCGGCGCTGGCGATCATCTATGCCGAGCCGATCCTCGCGGCGCTGGGGGCTGCGCCAGGCGCGCAGCCGGTGATGGGGGTGCGTCTCGTCTTCGGGCTTGGTCAGCAACTGCTCGAGCCGCTGCTGCTGCTGTGGTTCGTCAACGCCGCGATCGGAACGACCGGCGTCGGTCCGCTTGAGTCCGCGCGCGCGACCGGCTGGTGGTATTTCGCCGTCTTGCCGATGGTTTTCGTCACTCGGTTGCCGTTCAGTGCCGTACATCAGGGGCTCAATCGCTACGCGAGGGGGCAGTCCGCGGGCGTGACGTGGGGAATGCTCGCGCTCGACGCGGTGCTGGTCAGCATCATGGTGGTGATGATCGCGGCGGTGCAACTGCGCGCGGCGCGGTTTGTCGCGGAACGGCGGGGGGTGCGGATGCTGGCCGAGCAGCCCCGGCCTGTCATCGCAAATGCGCCGCCTCTTCGATCGCGGTGAGGCACGGGTCGGAACGAAATGAGCACTTGCTCCGCTTGGAGTGGCATGGGGAGGTCCGGCAGAAAGTCAGCAACGGACGCATGGTTCAGCGTACCGGGACGAGCGACCACAGATAGTCCCGTCGATCGCGTCTTAGCCGGTCGAAACCTCACGGTGCTGGATGAGCAGGCGTCATCAACGCGTCGATCTTGCTCTTGGGCATGTTGATCAAAAGCCCGTTCTTGTTCTTCGCGACGGACGAAAAATCTACTTCGACGCTACCGACCGCGCTTGCCACGGTCGCAAAGCCTTTGCCGACCGTCTCGATTCTGCCGACGAGAAGGCCCTTTTCGTCATGGACCTCTAACCCTTGCACGATGTCCTTGGGCGACGCCGGGACCGCACGCATCGTCGATCGGTCCGAGTCTGCGACGCCGACGTAGAAATCCCGGAAATTTTGCTGCTGGTTGAAATCCCGCGTGCCGCTGTTGTTCGGCCCATTTCCTTGTCCTGAAGGCCCTTGTTGCGCTTCGGCAGAGGGTGTCGGAACGAGAATAGACGCGATCATACCAAGAAAAGCTCCACGCATTCCTTCCTCCCAGGCTGACCAGTATTTCGTATCGGTAGCGTATCGTGATTCTGAACTGTCAACAATAGTCCAAAGCGACAGGTCAATAAGGCAGCACGTGGCAACTCTATACGAGCCCATCGGGAGGTCGGTCGTGTGATTAATTGTCAGAATGGGGGCGGGATGGTGACGTGCAAGGAACAGACCCACGGTGCAGCGATGGCGTCGAGCGGCTAGCTGGTAATGTTACCGCAGCGCGTTGGCGTCCGGTTGCCTGCAATCTTGGCGCTTGAGCCGGCCGCTGTGCCCTTGCGCGAGGCTTTCCCTAGCGACATCGGCTTCGCCTTTGCTTCTGTCATCTAGGCCCGAACGGATGGTGTAGTATTCGGCGTCGGCAGGCCCTTCGAAGGGCAGGGTTTGGATCGCGAGGCAATGCGGGCGCTATTCTCTGCGAGGCACTTCCCCACCCCAACCCAGCTTCGGGTCGGCCATGTCCCCGGCATGACCTGAATAGCGCGGGGCGCTGTTCACCCGACGCTCCTGAAGGGGGGGCTTGAGGCTCGTCCCGCACAGGCCCGTCACCCCCCAGACGCAAAAAGGGCGACCCCTTCGCAGGGGCCGCCCTTTTCGGTTCGAACCGAGGTCCGGAAGGGAAGGGCGCCGGTTGCCCGCCGCCCTTCGCTTGCCTTACTTGACTTCGACGGTCGCGCCAGCTGCTTCGAGCTGGGCCTTGATCTTGGCTGCTTCGTCCTTCGAAACGCCTTCCTTGACGGCCTTGGGAGCCGACTCGACCAGCGTCTTTGCTTCGGTCAGGCCGAGCGAGGTGATCGCGCGGACTTCCTTGATGACGTTGATCTTCTTGCCACCGTCGCCGGTGAGGATGACGTCGAATTCGGTCTGCTCTTCAGCAGCCGGTGCTGCTGCGCCGCCGCCAGCTGCCGGAGCTGCTGCGACTGCTGCTGCGGCCGAAACGCCCCACTTCTCTTCGAGCATCTTCGACAGGTCTGCTGCTTCGATGACGGTGAGGGCCGAAAGCTGGTCAACCAGCGCGTTGAGGTCTGCCATGTGTAGTCTCCAGTAACAGGGGCATCGCCCCATGGTTTCAGTTCAAAAGATCTCGAATACCCGACAGATGTCAGGCGTCCGCCGTTTCCTGTTCGGCGTCCTTCTCGGCATAGGCCGAAAGCACACGAGCGAGCTGAGCCGCAGGCGCCTGGGCGATCGTCGCGAGCTTGGTTGCAGGTGCAACCAGGAGGCCCACGATCTTCGCGCGCAGTTCGTCCAGCGACGGCATCGTCGCGAGTGCCTTCACGCCGTCCACGTCGAGGACGGTCGCACCCATCGCACCACCGACGATTTCGAACTTGTCGTTCGTCTTCGCGAATTCCACGGCCACCTTGGCAGCCGCGACGGGGTCGATGGAACTGGCGAGACCGACCGGACCCGTGAGCATGTCGCCCAGCGGGGTGTAGTCGGTGCCGTCCAGAGCGATCTTGGCAAGCTTGTTCTTCGAGACCTTGTAGCTCGCGCCAGCATCCCGCATCGCGTTGCGCAGCTTGGTCGACTGCGAAACGGTCATGCCGAGGTTGCGGGTGACGACCACCACGCCGACTTCGGCAAAAGTGCGGTTCAGCTCTGCAACGAGCTCGGTCTTTTGAGCACGATCCATGCCATTCTCCACTTTTTTGGCCGCACCGCGAACGGCACGACCGGTTACGAACCAGAGCGCAGATGCACCCCGGAAGTGTCCAGCGATGGGGAATGGGAGCGACGCCCGCTCATTCGCCACGGGGGCGATGCGGAGGGCGGCAAGCCGGAACGCGGGCGAACCCGGTATCGGCGGAAATCCTGTCCCCGTCTCGGCAGGGCATTAAGACCGACGGAATTCGGCCACCTGCTGTCTCGGACGGTCCTTCCCCAAGCGAACTCGGGTCGGGAGAGCGGCGCTGATAGCTGGATGTGGGGGAAAGTCAACGGGGGGCGTGATGGCGTTGCCCGCTAGCCGTCATTGCCGCGACGGCGGCAGTTCTACAAAACCATCCGTCATCCTGAACTCGTTTCAGGATCCAGCCCTCCGCGAGTCCGGACTATCCCTGTTGCGCGGTGGATGCTGAAACAAGTTCAGCATGACGGCAGCTTTAGGGCGCGGGGTGACGACCAACCTCCTATCGCCTGCGCGGGGATGACGGAAGGAAAGTACAATCCCACTATCCTTTGCGCCTGCGCCATTTGACCAATAGCGCGCACATCCGTTGTGCGGAACACTCTATCACCAAGGGCCGGCGAGCCTGACCAGGACGGGACGGACTTGTTCACGACGGGGGGCCGACCGATGACACAATATGCTGTTCTAAACCACGAAGCCGACGACGATTTGCTGACCCGCGGGTTTGCCCGGCGTGATCTTGCGCGAATCGCTGCGGTGTTCGGGGTCGGTGCGACCGCCACGACGCTCGGGCGTCCGGCGTGGGCGGCGGGAAGCGGTGTCGCTGCTGCACCCGCTCCGGAAGTGCCACCCAGGGTACGGATCGGCGCGAACGAATGCTGGACCGGCCCGCTCGCGCCGGGGGCGGCCGCGGCGGCGCAGATGATCGAGCAGGGCAACCGCTATTCGCCGCAGGACCAGCGCGGCGATTTCATCAAGGCGGTGGTGACGGTGGAAGGCGTTCCCGCCGGCCATGTCGCGCCCTGGCCCGGATCGAGCGACCCTTTGTGTCGCGCGGTGGTTAGCTTCTGTTCGCCGACCAGGGGGCTCGTCACCGCCGATCCGACGTTCGAGCTCGCCGGGCGCACTGCGGCGTGGCTCGGCGCGCCGGTCAAGGCGGTGCCGCTGACCGCGGAGTACACCCATGACGTCAGGGCGATGCTCGCCGCCGACCCGAATGCCGGGCTCTATTACATCTGCACCCCCAACAACCCGACGGGCACGATCACCCCGCTTGCCGACATCGAATGGCTGATCGCGAACAAGCCCGCCGGGTCGATGGTGCTGATCGACGAGGCGTACACCCATTTCGCGGGTGTGCCGGTCGCTTCTTATCTCGCGGTGAAACATCCCGAGGTGATCGTGTTGCGGACTTTCTCCAAGCTGTTCGGCATGGCAGGGCTACGAATGGGCTATATCGTCACCAACCCGACCAATATTGGCAAGATGATGCGCTATGACGGCGGAATGCAATCGGGCGCGTTGCCGGTGACGAGCATCGCCTGCGCGACCGCGAGCCTGACCGCCGCGCCGCTGATCGCCGCCCGCCGCGGGCAGATGGAGACCGCGCGCGGTCTGACGCTCGATCATCTCAAGGCGCGGGGGATCAGCGTCATGCCGACCAATGCCAACATGTTCATGGTCGACTGGAAGACAAAGCAAGCCAAAGACATGCAGGTCGCGTTCCGCAAGCATAGCGTCGAGATCGGTCGGTCGTGGACGATCTGGCCGACGGTCAGCCGGGTAACCGTGGGGTCGACAGCGGAGATGAAGGCGTTCTGTACCGCGCTCGACCGGGTAATTGCCTGACGCAGGCTAGCGCTGGACACATAATGATACGCGAGTGAAACCATCGGGCGGTTTTCGGGTTGATCCGGCGTGACCAATCCTCCCGTTCCGGCCCCGTCCGAACAGCCCGCGATCTCTCCCACGCCAAAGCCGCGGTCGCGCCTGCGATCGCGGCTTCTGGTGAGCGCAGTCGTGGGGAGCGCGCTGGTGGTGGTCGGGGTCGTCGCGCTGGGGGCGTTTCCGTTCGGGCTGTTGCGCGGGACGATCGAAAACCGGTTGTCCGCAGCACTCGATACGAAGGTGAAGGTCGGGTCGGTGACGCGCGACAGCGTGTTTTCCTACACGCCAATCGTGTCGGTCCACGACGTACAGATCGCGCAACCGGCGTGGGTCGGGCCGGGCGATCTCGTCCGCGTGACAACCGCAAGCGTGCGCGTGCCGGTGCTGTCGCTGCTGCTCGGCAAATTTCGCCCGGACAAGGTCAGCATCGACGGCGCACGGATCGCGCTGGTACGCGACGTGTCGGGACGTGAGAACTGGAAGCCTGAGCGCAAGAAGCCGAAGCGTGAAGGGGACAATCGCCCAAGCCTGTCCGACCTCACGATCACCAACAGCCAGGTCGTGATCCGCGACGCGAAGCGCGGGCTGATCGTCGGCGGGCCACTCAGCGTCGATGCGCAGAACGGGCTGCGCTATGCCGCGTCGGGGACGTTCCAGGATACCCCCGCCACGCTCGACCTGACCGGCGGCAAGATCACCGGGATCGACCCGACCGCACCCTATTCGTTCAAGGCGACGCTCGCTTCGCCCGCGCTGCGGATGGCGGTCAACGGGCAGATGCGCGGGGTGCTCGACACGCGGCATTTCAGCGCGGACATCACCGCCCGCGCGCCGACGCTCAAGAACCTCGACCGGATCATCGAGGCGGGGCTGTTCGGGTCGCAACCGATCAACCTCGCGGGCAAGATCCGCCACGACGGGCGCGACTGGTATGTCGACAAGATCGCCGGGAGCATGGGCCGGTCCTTGTTCAGCGGCGTGGCGACGATCCACAAGGACGGCGGGCGGACCAACATCGACGCGAAGGTTGACGCGCGCCAGTTCGACTTCGACGATCTCGCCGACGCCGAGGGCCGCGCGAAATCGGCCGCGCGCAAAGCGGCGCTCGGGCCGCGCGTGATCCCGCCGACGCGGATCAACCTGTCGAAGATGGGCAAGACCGACGGGCGTCTGATCTTCGTCGCGCACCGGCTGCTGTCGAGCGGGGGGACGGTGTTCAAGAGCCTGTCCGGATCGCTGACGCTCGATCACCGCGTCATCACGGTCAGCAACGTGGTTGCGACGCTGGCGAGTGGGCGGATGACGGGGACGGTCAAGGTCGATCACCGCAGCGGCACCCCCAAGCTTGCGATCGATCTGCGGCTGGCGGGGTTGACGCTGGATGCGCTGGTCGGGCAGCCGAAGATGATCTCGGGGCCGGTGCGCGGGCATATCTTGATGACCGGGCAGGGCGATACGGTGCGCGCGGCGATGGCGCATGCGAGCGGCAAGGCCGCGATCGTCGCAACCGACGGGCATGTCCAGCGGATGGTCGCGGACGTGCTCGGGCAGAATCTCAGCGGCGCGGTCGCGCATGCGATCGGCGGCCCGAGCGAAACGGTGCCGCTGCGCTGCCTCGTCGCCAATTTCCGTGCGAGCGGCGGCGTGCTGACGCCCAATCCGCTGGCGATCGATACGGGCGCTTCGGTCGGGCGCGGGTCGGGGCGGATATTGCTCGACGGCGAACGGCTCGACCTGACGCTCGCGGGCGCGAGCAAGAGCAATGCGCTGCTGCGGATCGCGGACCCGATCCACGTGCGGGGCACGCTGGGGTCGCCGACGGTGACCGTCGCGGGGCTTGGGGCGACCGAGAAGCCCAACGCCGGTGGGGTGTTGCGCGTGTTGGGGCGATCGATCGGGCAGGCGCTGGGGATTACCAAGACGCCGACTTCGGCGGCGGGGCGTCCGCCGACGACGGTGAACTGCTCGGCGGCGGTGGCGCTGGCGTTGCGATAGCGGCGGCTTCAGCCATTGTAGCGGGGCGCGACGATTGCACCCTCAGTCACCGAAGGCTTGTACGGGGGGGCGACCTTATTGCGCGTCCCCGCGGCTTGCGTTCGCTGCAAGGTGGATCCCGGCACAGAGCCGGGATTACGCGGAGGGTGGGGCACGCGATCTAGCGCAGCGGGTTGATATGGTCGCGGCTCCGTCACGCGTTGCGTTCAATTAGCCTCGGAGAAAGCGAGTTTCAAAATCGCTGTCAGCCCGTATTCCATATCATAAAAGGGCTCTGCCAGCTTCAATGTGGCAGCCTTCAAACGGTCGTAACGTTCATGATCACTCGCCAGTGTGAGGACTGCGTCTGCGTGGCTCTGCGCATCGTCGGGAATGGCGGCCAAAGACGCCGGGCGCAGGTCGTCGAGTGCTGGAACGACTGAGTTGGTCACCAGCGGACGACCAGCCAATATGCCTTCTACTGCAGTCATGGCAAATCCCTCCTGGAAGGCGCTGGTCGTCGGCACAATCACAGCGTGGATTGATCTGTAGATCACTTTGATTTCAGCAGGGGTCGTCCAGCCGCGGATATCAAATATCTTGTCCAATCCCATCGCGGTCACAGCCTTGCGCAATGCCCCAAGATCCGGCCCGTCGCCGCAGATCGTCCACCGCACGGCACCAGGGCTGCGGCGTTCGACGGATTGCGCAATGGTCGGGAGTAACAACAACCCTTTGTCTTCGACCGCTCGACCAACGAACAGGACATTGAACGGACCATCACGAGGCGGTGGCGGCGGTATGTCGTCAAAATATGCACGACGAAATTGCGGTAGAAAACGGTATACCGATCCGCTTTCCCGGCCAGAAACCATTCTTATTTGCCTGCACGCTTCTTCGGATACTCCGAGCGCTGGTCCCTTGATCTGTCGCCAGAACGGCAGGTTGATGCTAGCTTTTGCCTTGGCTATCATCCCACGGGGAGGAAAGCCAGCAGGCCACAGGACATTATGCAAGATTGGAACAACCGGTATTCCGGCCATCTGGAATATCGGCAAAGCAAACCATGCGAGCGCACCGGAATCCACCAGAGCGATGTCTGCCCCAAACCTTTTCGCTGCGGATAAAGCGGCCGCAGCCTTGCGCATTTCTGCCAGGTAATATCTGGCGCCACGCCCAGATCGGAAGGGCCGGTGTTCAAGGGTGAAGCGGTCATCGACGAAGCGTTCATTGTCGCGACCGAAGGACATGAACAGCGCTTGCGCATCTAGCTGTTCGACGAACTCAGCGATCTGGCTCGAGAAGGTAATCGACATTTGGGAAGGGTCATCCTCCCCCGACCGCCATGCGCGATGTGCGGTGATGACATCTGCCGAGCCCGCCGAAATGTAAAAAATCTTCATTGGCGCCCCCCCCCTCGGGGCTCTATTGATTCGCCGCCCCCGACGTTGAGCCTCAACAAGAACCTACCAAGGGGACATTCTTGTCGCTTATTTCTGTTTGTATTCAGGAACTTCTAAAAAATTCTTACACTGACGTCGGCTGCGTTTGCATCGATGCTCGAAACGGAAGGTAGCTCAGGCGGGTATGCCCGCGGTTGAGCGGAAGCGAAACGACCGCTTATGCTTTACGGCCTAGGTGAATATTTACAGCCCGGCATCACAACAAACGTAAAAAAAGGCCCGATGCGAAGCGCACCGGGCCTTTCCCATTACCCTATCGCCTCAGCGATCAGGCGAGATCGCGCACGTCAGGCTCACGCGCCCAGAAGCGCTTCGCCGCTGCCTTGACGAAGCCCGCGCCCAGATCGGTCACGCCTTCGTCCTTCTTGACGCCGGCCTTGTCGAGCAACGGCTGTGCCGCTGCGCTCGCACCCACCGCCTTGAGATGCCCGAACGCGTCCATTGCGAACTGGACCGCCGCGCCCTGCTTGAGAAGCGTCGCGCAACCCTCTGCCGAAAGCGCGATCGCGACCGCGTCGAAGATCTGCGACGGCGTGCCGGCTAGCTGACCATCGGCCTTGCGCTTGCTGCCGTCCGACAGCGTTGCGCCGCCGACCTTGGGCGCGACCAGCACGGCCTTGCCCTTGGCGTCCTTGATCGACGCGACCAGCGCGTCGAGCTCGGCGGCGTCTGTGCCGTCGGCGATCAAAATGCCGACGACGCGGCCTTCCAGCGTCTCCTTCATGTTCTTCTGGATCGACAATGCGTCCGAAGGCTTCATGTCGACCGGCTCGCGCGCAGCCTTCGCCTTTTCAGGCAGATCGATGTTTAGGCCGTCCGCGACACGCTGCGCGAGACCCTCATCGACGTTGCGCAGATTGGCGACCATCCGCGGCGGGACCTGATCGAGCAGGCCGACCTTCGACAGCTCGAATACGAACGACGACGCGATATGCGCCTGCTCGTTTTCGGTCGCCGAGTTAAAGAACAGCCGTGCCTGGCTGTAGTGATCCGCGAACAGTTCCGAACGGACACGGAGCTTGTCGCCCGTCTCGTTGTCGCCGGTCGCGGCGTTGGTCGTCACATAGCCCTTGGTTGCGCTTTCGCGCGGTCCGCCATCCTCGCCATGCGCGGCAAGGCTGTTGGGCTCGTAGTTCGCGCGGCCCTTGGGGACCTTGGTCTGCATCATCCCGTCGCGCTGGAAGTTGCCAGCGGGCGAGCGCGGGCTGTTGATCGGGATCTGGTGGAAGTTGGTCGTCCCCAGACGCGACTTCTGCGTGTCGAGATAGCTGAACAGGCGGCCCTGGAGCAGCGGATCGTTCGAGAAATCGATCCCCGGCACGACGTTGGTCGGCAGGAAGGCGACTTGCTCGGTCTCGGCGAAGAAGTTGTCGACGTTGCGGTCGAGCACCATCCGCCCGATGATCCGGACCGGCACGTCCTCTTCCGGGATTAGCTTGGTCGAATCGAGCACGTCATACGGCTGCGCTTCGGCAAACGCCTGGTCGAACACCTGGATGCCGAGCTCCCACTCGGGGAAATCGCCGGTGTCGATCGCCTCGAACAGATCGCGGCGATGATAGTCGTTGTCGGCGGCCTGAAGCTTGAGCGTCTCGTCCCAGATCGTCGACTGGAGGCCGAGCTTGGGCTTCCAGTGGAACTTGACGAAGCTGCTGTTGCCCTCTTCGTTCACCAGGCGGAAGGTGTGGACGCCGAAGCCTTCCATCATCCGCAGCGACCGGGGGAGGGTACGGTCCGACATCGCCCACATCAGCATGTGAGTCGCTTCCGGCATCAGCGATGCCCAGTCCCAGAAGGTGTCGTGCGCGCTGCCGGCCTGCGGATAGGCGCGATCGGCTTCCATCTTCACCGAATGGATCAGGTCCGGGAACTTGATCGCGTCCTGGATGAAGAACACCGGGATGTTGTTGCCGACGAGATCCCAATTGCCCTCGGTCGTGTAGAACTTGACCGCAAAGCCGCGCACGTCGCGCGGGGTGTCGACCGAACCTGCACCGCCGGCGACGGTCGAGAAGCGAACAAAGACTTCGGTCTTCTCGCCCTTCTTGAACACTGCCGCGCGCGACAGGTCCGAAATGTCGTCGGTCGCCTCGAAATAGCCATGTGCGCCCGAACCGCGCGCGTGAACGATCCGCTCCGGGATCCGCTCGTGGTCGAAGTGGAAGATCTTCTCGCGCAGGACAAAGTCCTCGAGCAGCGTGGGCCCGCGCGAACCGCTCTTCAAGCTGTTCTGGTTGTCGGAAATGGGGACGCCGTGGTTGGTCGTCAGGACGGGCGCATCGCCTTGCGCCTGTTGATGCGTCTCGCCACCGTTGCCGGTGACCGTGTCGAAATCTGCCATGGGGGGAGCCTTCTTGGGGGTTCGGGCAGACGACGAACGCGGGGCGGGTAGGTTCCGTTAAACATGGTTGATCTAGATCGTAGTGGGTCGATGGAACGATCGGAGGCCGGCAGGCGGCCGGTCGTCGCAGCGCCGAACAGCGCATGACCTTGCCGGCAAACGATTTCCCGATGGCGGACGATCAAGGAAGGTTTTCCACCGCGCCTTCAAATGGACTAGGACCCCCCGGAATGGCCGGGGCAAGGGCGGGGGGTATGGAGTGCCGATCGAGCTTTATCGTAGCGACACACTGCTAGTCCGGCAGGTGGCGATCGAGGGATGTGACCGGTGGGTCATCACGTTCGATCACCATAGTATCGGCGACGGGTTCGACCGCGAGGGTTTCGGCGAAAGCTTCCTGCAGGCAAACGGCATATCGGCGATCCACGTGCTCGGCCGTGGCAATGACTGGTATCAATATGAGGACATCTTTGCGGCGGCCGCGGTCGTTCGCGCCGCGACCAGCGGTGCGGCGCGCCGGGTCGCTTATGGATCCAGCATGGGAGGATATGCCGCGGTTCGGCTGGCCGACGCAATCGGGGCCGATGCCGTGCTGGCGCTTTCGCCGCAATGGTCGATCGATCCGGCAATCGCGAGTTGGGACAATCGCTGGTCGCAGGACGCGCATCGCATCCGCTGGTTGAGTACGATGGCCGTACCGCTGCGCCCCGCCCCGTCGAGCGTGCTGGTCTATGATCCGCACCTTCAGCTCGACCGCCGCCATGCCTTGCTGATCGCGGAGCAAACCGGATCGCACCTCTTGCCGGTGGCGCATTGTCTGCACCCCGCCAGCACGTTCCTCGGCGAAGTGAGCCTGCTGCGCGGGTTGCTCGAGGACCTGCTGTATGACCGGTTCGATGCGCGCACGATGACGACGGAGATCCGGGCGAGACGCGCGACCAGTTCGGTCTATCTGGGCGCGTTGGCGGAACGGCAACCGGCGGTCCGTCCACGGACCGCGATCGCGCTTGCCCGCCGGGCACGGCTGGTAAAGCCCGATTCGGCGCTTGGCATGCTCAGCCTCGCGCGCATCCTGACGCGGACCGGCCATCATGACGAAGCGCTGGAGATCCATCGCCAGATCGCCATCAAAGTGAATCGTCTGCCGATCTATCTCGTCCCGTTCGCCAATGCCCTGGTGAGTGCGGGCGAAGGCGAGGAGGCGATCGCGGTGGCCGGGGAAGTGGTGGATGCCGAGCCCGACGTCGGCCATCTGCGGAACTGGTTTGCGACGATGCTGTGGCAGCGCGGGGAACGCGCAGCGGCCGTGGCGCACATGGCGCGGGCGGTCGCGCTCAATCCGACAGAACGACGCTATCGCCGAAAGCTTTTCCGATATCGCCTGGCACGGCATGCCTGGACGATGCTCGACATCATGACGTTGCAGGGAATCCGCCAGAGGGCGGCGGACCGGAAGCGCAATGCCGCGCTGGCCGCATCGTGATCCCGGTATGATTGTATTGGATCATGGTTAATTATAATCGGGAGGAACCGTAGGCTTCGGATGCGGGTTTCGGCGGCCATGACCCAGACCTCAGATCCCACGCGCTATCCGCTGCTCGCCAATCCCCACATCCGCTTGTCCGGCACCGTGGACCAGTTGATGTACGAGAATTTTCGGGCGCAGCTAGGCAATTGCCCGTCCGAAGGCACGATCGTCATCGCACTGACGACGCTCGGGGGCGACCCCGAAGTCGCGCGGACGATGGCGGATGATATCCGGCTGCTCGAGGATCATGACGGGCGCGAGATCCTGTTTCTCGGCAAGGTCGCGGTTTATTCCGCGGGCGCGACCTTCATGTCGGCCTTCCCGGTCGCGCGGCGCTTCCTCACCCGCCATACCCGGCTGATGCTGCACGAGCGGCAGATCACCAAGCAGATTGATCTCAACGGCCCGCTGCGGATGGTCGTTGCATCGATCAAGGCGGCGCTGCACGAAGTCGAGCATTCGATCGAGATCGAGGAAGAGGGTTTCCAGGCGATCGTCCGCGACAGCCAGGTGACGTTCGAGGAACTGCGCGAGAAGGCGCCGTCCAACTGGTATATCGAGGCCGAGGAAGCGCGCGATCGTGGGCTCGTGCTCGACGTCATCTGATCGGATGATGCCGGCCCCCGCAATCGCAGTTGCAGCAATTCGATGCCGCAAGGGTTTGCGGGGCAGGCCTTGCTTGTGTACGGCTACCCGCACAACCCGGCGGTAACCCGCCCTCCTGGATGGAAAACGCGAGCAAGCGATGGCCGAATTCTTCCTCCCCGCCAACTCCAAGCCCAAGTCGGGTGGCAAGGTTCATAAAGCGGCGCCCGAAGCGAAACGAATCAAGAAGTTCAAGATCTATCGGTACGATCCCGATGCGAACGCGAACCCGCATTACGACACGTTCGAGATCGATCTCGACTCGTGCGGACCGATGGTGCTCGATGCGCTGATCAAGATGAAGGGCGAGCAGGATTCGTCGCTCACCTTCCGTCGGTCGTGCCGCGAAGGAATTTGCGGATCGTGCTCGATGAACATCGACGGTCGCAACGGCCTGGCGTGCACGACCGCGATCGAGGATGTGAAGGGCGACATCCGCATCACGCCGCTGCCGCACATGGAAGTGATCAAGGATCTCGTTCCCGACTTCACGCACTTCTACGCGCAATATTCGTCGATCAAGCCGTGGCTGCAGACGGTCACGCCGCCGCCTGCGGGTAAGGAGCGGCTCCAGTCGCCGGCCGAGCGCGAGAAGCTCGACGGCCTGTACGAGTGCATCCTGTGTGCTTGCTGCTCGACCGCGTGCCCGAGCTACTGGTGGAACAGCGACAAGTTCCTCGGCCCGGCGATCCTGTTGCAGGCCTATCGCTGGCTCGCGGACAGCCGCGACGAGATGACCGGCGAGCGACTCGACGAGCTCGAGGATCCGTTCCGCCTGTATCGCTGCCACACGATCATGAACTGCGCGAACGTCTGCCCCAAGGGTCTCAACCCCGCCAAGGCGATCGCCGAGATCAAGCTGATGGAAGCCGAACGCGTCGTCTGACCATCGCCACCCCGCCCGGATTGTCCGGGCGGGGATGGAAACGAGGACCTGCCGCGTTTGACTGCACCCTTTACTTACGAAGACGATCCCGATCTGGCGGGATGGAAGCGGTGGCAGTTTCGCGATGCCACTCGCTACAATGCCTTCCTCGAACCGTTGCAGGTTAGGGTCGAAGGCGAGATTGCCCGCGTACGGATGATCCCGCGGCATGAACATTCCAATATGCGCGGTGATGTCCACGGTGGCGCGCTGCTCGGCTTCATGGACGTCGCGCTGTTCGCTGCGGCGCGTGGGTTCGGGGTTTTGTCGGCGGGCGGGGCGGTGACGCTCGATCTGTCGGCGCAATTCATCGGCGGCGGCGCGATCGGTGTTCCGCTCGAGGCGCGGATCGAGCTGCTGCGCGAAACACGTAACATGCTCTTCCTGCGCGGGCTGATCGTCCAGGACGACAGGCCAACCATCGCCAGCTTCACGGGCACATTGCGCAAATCGACCCCGCCGCCCGATCGCGCCTCCGAACGAGTATAATTGCAGAATGACCAATGTCCTCGCGCGCTATGACGCGCTGATCGCCTCGGGTGAACTCAAGCCCGACCCCGAACAGGCCGCCGCGGCGCGCCGCCTCGCCGATCTCGCCACCGCACTCGAAGCAACGCCCAAGCGCGGCTCGATGCTGTGGCGGGTCCTGGGCCGTAAGCCGGAGGCACCGCGCGGCCTGTATGTCTGGGGCGGGGTGGGGCGCGGCAAGTCGATGCTGATGGACCTGTTCTTCGATGCGCTCGACATCCGGCGCAAGCGGCGCGTCCACTTCGCCGAATTTATGCTTGAGGTTCACCAGCGACTCGCGGTCGAGCGCGCCAAGGAATTGGGCGACCCGATCCCGCCGCTCGCCAAGGCGATCGCGGAAGAGGTGCGGCTGCTCGCGTTCGACGAGATGATGGTGACCAACAGCCCCGACGCGATGATCCTGTCGCGGCTGTTCACGTTGCTGCTGGAGGAGGGCGTGACGGTCGTCACCACCTCCAACCGCCCGCCCGCCGATCTCTACAAGAACGGGCTGAACCGCGAGCATTTCCTCCCCTTCATCGCGTTGATCGAAGCGCGGATGGACGTGATCACGCTCAACGGGCCGGTCGATTATCGCCGCGACCGGCTGGGGTCGATCGATACGTGGCTAGTCCCCAATGGCCCCGAGGCGACCAAATTGCTCTCGGGCGATTTCTTCCGCCTCACCGATTTCCCGGTCGAGGACCGCGCGCATGTCCCGTCCGAGGATCTGGTGGTGCAGGGGCGCAGCGTCCATGTCCCCAAGGCGCTCAAGGGCGTCGCGGTGTTCAGCTTCAAGCGGCTGTGTGAAGAGGCACGCGGGAGCGCGGACTATATCGCGATCGCGCGGCGCTATCATACGGTGATCTTGGTCGGCATTCCCAAGCTCGGGCCGGACAATCGCAACGAGGCGGCGCGGTTCGTCGCGCTGATCGACGCGCTGTACGAACAGAAGGTCAAGCTGCTCGCGGCGGCGGATGCCGAGCCGCAGGACCTGTATGAAAGCGGGGACGGGCGGTTCGAGTTCGACCGGACGATCAGCCGGCTGGAAGAGATGCGCTCTGAAGAGTATCTCGCGGCGGGACATGGCGGGGACTGACGACAACCCGTCGTAACGAACTGTTTCCCCGCGACGGTTGGGAGCCGAGGTTTCCGGAGCCGCGCCCCGTAGCTTTAGGCTCCTGCCTGCGCAGATGTACGGCAAAGCGTTATTGCACTTGCGAACTAGTTGCAATAAGGAGCGAAAGTCTGTGTCTTACGGGTTGCCCAAATGCGAAAACCCGCCTAAGTCGACGCCCGGCAGAGCTCGCCCGATCGCTCCTGAGTTATTAACGCCCTGGGCGGGCCTAAGCGAAAAGGATCCCGGATGGCTCGCAAGAAGATCGCGCTGATCGGCGCCGGCAACATTGGTGGCACGCTCGCCCATCTCGCAGCGCTCAAGGGCCTCGGGGATGTCGTGTTGTTCGATGTCGTTGAAGGCGTTCCCCAGGGCAAGGCGCTCGACCTCAGCCAGTGCAGCCCCGTCGAAGGCTTCGACGCGACCATCACCGGCACCAACGATTACAAGGACATCGCAGGCGCGGACGTGATCATCGTCACCGCTGGCGTCGCGCGCAAGCCCGGCATGAGCCGCGATGACCTGCTCGGTATCAACCTGAAGGTCATGAAGGCCGTCGGCGAGGGCATCGCTGCCAACGCACCCGACGCGTTCGTCATCTGCATCACCAACCCGCTCGACGCGATGGTATGGGCGCTGCGCGAATTCTCGGGCCTCCCGCACAACAAGGTCGTCGGCATGGCCGGCGTGCTCGATTCGGCGCGCTTCAGCCACTTCCTCGCCGACGAGTTCAAGGTCTCGGTCAAGGACGTTACCAGCTTCGTCCTCGGCGGCCACGGCGATACGATGGTCCCGGTCATTTCCTACTCGACCGTCTCGGGCATTCCGATCCCCGACCTCGTCGCGATGGGCCGTTCGACCCAGGAAAAGATCGACGCGATCATCAAGCGCACCCGCGGCGGCGGTGGCGAGATCGTTGCGCTGCTCAAGACCGGCTCGGCTTATTATGCGCCTGCCACCAGCGGCATCGCGATGGCGGAAGCCTATCTGTACGACCAGAAGCGCGTCCTTCCGGCAGCTGCACACCTGACCGGCCAATATGGCATCGACAATCTCTATGTCGGTGTTCCGGTCGTGATCGGTGCTGGCGGCGTCGAGGAAGTCATCGAGATCAAGCTCGACGACGAAGCGAAGCAGAACCTCAGCGTGTCGGTCGATGCGGTTAAGGAACTCCTCGTCGCGTGCAAGGCGATCGACGGGTCGCTCAACTGATATTCTCTGCGGGGCGCGCGACAGCGCGATCCCCGCATTCTCTTATTTAGGAAGAGTGCTGCATGAGCATCCTCGTCGACAAGAACACCAAGGTTATCACCCAGGGCATGACCGGCGAAACCGGCAGCTTCCACACCAAGGCGGCGCTGGAATACGGCACGCAGATGGTTGGCGGCGTCACGCCCGGCAAGGGCGGCACGACTCACCTCGACCTGCCGGTGTATGACACCGTCGCCGAGGCGGTCGCGATGACCGGTGCGACCGCGTCGGTGATCTATGTTCCGCCCCCCTTCGCGGCGGATTCGATCCTCGAGGCGATCGACGCGCAGGTTCCGCTGATCGTCACGATCACCGAGGGTATTCCGGTGCTCGACATGGTTCGCGTCAAGCGCGCGCTGTCGGGGTCCAAGTCGCGGCTGATCGGCCCGAACTGCCCCGGCGTCCTGACCCCGGGCGAGTGCAAGATCGGGATCATGCCCGGCAGCATCTTCAAGCAGGGTTCGGTCGGCGTTGTCAGTCGTTCAGGCACGCTCACCTATGAGGCGGTGTTCCAGACGTCGAACGCAGGCCTTGGTCAGACGACCGCGGTCGGTATCGGTGGCGATCCGGTCAACGGCACGAACTTTATCGACGTGCTCGAGCTGTTCCTCGCGGACGACGCGACCAAGTCGATCATCATGATCGGCGAGATCGGTGGTTCGGCCGAGGAAGAGGCTGCGCAGTTCCTGATCGACGAGGCCAAGCGTGGCCGCAAGAAGCCGATGGCCGGCTTCATCGCGGGCCGTACGGCGCCTCCGGGTCGTCGCATGGGTCATGCCGGTGCGATCGTCTCGGGTGGCCAGGGCGGCGCGGAAGACAAGATTGCGGCGATGGAGCGCGCGGGGATCCGCGTTTCCGCTTCGCCGAGCGAACTGGGCACGACCTTGCTGGAAGTGCTCAAGGGTTAAAGGCACGTCGCCCCGGCCGGTTGGTCGGGGCCGCCGCATCCGATCGGGCGCGGCGGTGTCCCACTACTAGAGACCCCAATGTTCCGGGGTGACGAGGACTCGCTATGGGCTACGAGAACCAGGACTTCGGCGATATCGCAGGCGGCGTCAGCCCCGCGTTCATCGAGACGCTCTACGCGCGTTTCCGCACTTCCCCGGACAGCGTCGAGCCGGCTTGGCGTGGCTTTTTCGAGGGCCTCGAAGGCACGTCCTCGGGCCCGAGCTGGCAGTCGGCCAAATGGCCGCTGTCGACCACCGACGATCTGACCGCCGCGCTCGACCCGACCCAGATGGAGCCCGCGCCCAAGCCCGCCAAGGGCGGCGCAAAGCCTGCTCCGGCGGCGGCCCCCGCGGTCAGCCAGGATGATATCATCCGGGCGGCAGGCGATTCGATCCGCGCGATGCTGCTGATCCGCACGTACCGAGTGCGCGGCCATCTCGCCGCCAATCTCGATCCGCTGGGTCTCTCCAAGCGCGAGATGCCCGCCGATCTCAAGACCGAATATCACGGCTTCTCGGATGCCGACATCGACCGTCCGGTCTATCTCGGCGGGACGATGGGGCTGCAATGGGCGACCGTGCGCGAACTCGTCGACACGCTGCGCGCCAATTATTGCGGAAATGTCGGCTTGGAATACATGCACATCGCCGACGTCGAGGAGCGGCGCTTCCTGCAGGAACGCATGGAAGGCAAGGACAAGGCGATCGAGTTCACCGACCTCGGCAAGAAGGCGATCCTCAACAAGGTGATCGAGGCTGAGCAGTGGGAACGCTTCTGCGGCAAGAAATATGTCGGCACCAAGCGCTTCGGGCTCGACGGTGGCGAGAGCATGATCCCCGCGCTCGAATCGGTCATCAAATATGGTGGTTCGCTCGGTGTGAAGGAGATCGTCTTCGGCATGGCGCATCGCGGGCGTCTCAACGTCCTCACCAACGTGATGGCCAAGCCGTTCCGCATCATCTTCCACGAATTCGGCGGCGGGTCGGACAATCCCGATGACGTCGCGGGTTCGGGCGACGTGAAATATCACCTCGGTACCTCGACCGACCGCGAGTTCGACGGGATCAGCGTCCATATGTCGCTGGTTGCAAACCCGTCACATCTGGAAGCCGAAGATCCGGTCGTGCTCGGCAAGACCCGCGCGATCCAGACGATCGCGAACGATCTGACCGAGCATAAGGCATCGCTCCCGGTGCTGATCCACGGCGACGCGGCGTTCGCGGGGCAGGGGATCGTGTGGGAGACGCTCGGATTCTCCGGTATCCGCGGGTATAACACCGGCGGTTGCGTCCACTTCATCATCAACAACCAGGTCGGCTTCACGACGAGCCCGCAGTTCGCGCGCTCGTCGCCTTACCCGTCGGACGTCGCCAAGGGCGTCCAGGCACCGATCTTCCACGTCAACGGGGATGACCCCGAGGCGGTGACCTTCGCCACCAAGATGGCGATGGAATTCCGCCAGCAGTTCCACCGCGACATCGTGATCGACATGTGGTGCTACCGCCGCTTCGGTCACAATGAAGGCGACGAGCCGGGCTTCACCCAGCCGCTGATGTACAAGGCGATCAAGGATCACCCGCCGGTCAGCGAGATCTACGGCAAGAAGCTGATCGACCAGAAGGTGATCGACGCGGCCTGGATCGACGAGAACATCAAGCAGTACACCACGCTGCTCGAAGGCGAGTTCGAGGCGGGCGCGAGCTACAAGCCCAACAAGGCGGACTGGTTCGCCGGGCGCTGGTCGGGGCTTCATGCCCCTGCCGATGCCGAGACCGCGCGGCGCAACGTCAACACGGGGATGGAACAGAAGCTGTTCGACTCGCTCGGCCGCACGCTGACGACGATCCCCGAGGGGCTGACCGTCCACAAGACGCTCAACCGCGTGCTCGACGCCAAGCGCGAGATGTTCAAGTCGGGCCGCAACTTCGACTGGGCGACCGGCGAGGCTTTGGCGTTCGGGTCGCTGTTGTCGGAAGGCTATGGCGTTCGTCTGTCGGGGCAGGATTCGGGCCGCGGGACGTTCTCGCAGCGCCACGCGGTCTGGGTCGATCAGACCGACGAGCACAAGTATCGCCCGCTCGAGACGATCCCGCACGGCCGGTTCGAGGTGCTCGACTCGCCGCTCAGCGAATATGGCGTGCTCGGCTTCGAGTACGGTTACGCGCTCGCGGACCCCAAGACGCTGGTCATGTGGGAAGCGCAGTTCGGCGACTTCATGAACGGTGCGCAGATCATGATCGATCAGTTCATCGCGTCGGGCGAAGCCAAGTGGCTCCGCGCCAACGGCCTCGTGATGCTGCTACCGCACGGCTACGAAGGGCAGGGGCCGGAGCATAGCTCCGCGCGGATCGAGCGCTTCCTCCAGCTGTGTGCGCAGGACAATATGCAGGTCGCGAACTGCACGACGCCGGCCAACTATTTCCACCTGCTGCGCCGGCAGATGCATCGTTCGTTCCGCAAGCCGCTGATCGTCTTCACGCCCAAGTCGCTGCTGCGACACAAGATGGCGGTGTCGCAGATCGACGACTTCCTCGGCGACAGCCACTTCAAGCGGTTGCTGAGCGATCCGTCGGCCCCCGCCGACATCGACGTCAAGCGGCTCGTCCTGTGCTCGGGCAAGGTCGCCTATGACCTGATCGAAGCACGCGACGCGGCAGGCGACACCAACACGGCGATCGTGCGGGTCGAGCAGCTCTATCCCTTCCCGGGCGAGCCGCTGGTCGAGCGCATGAAGCGTATGCCCAACCTCGAGACGGTGGTGTGGGCGCAGGAAGAACCGAAGAACAACGGTGCCTGGAGCTTCGTCGAGCCGTTCATCGAGGAGGTTCTCACCGAGGTCGGCGGTTCGGTGACGCGCGCGCGCTATGCGGGTCGTGCGGCTTCGGCCTCGCCCGCGACGGGCTTGATGAAGCGGCACCAGACCGAGCAGGCGGCGCTCGTTGCCGATGCGCTCGGCCACAGCGTCCGCGAGGAAATCCGCCGCACGCGGAAGGTTTGATTTCATCCCCCCTGCTTCCCCGGCGCAAGCCGGGGGGCGTGGTGGGGCATTTGTAACTGCGCGCAGGGCTTGATCAGCAAGCGTTGCGCACCTGGGCCCCGGCCTTCGCCGGGGAAGAGAAAGAGGCTGATATGGCAACCGAAGTCACAGTACCGGTACTCGGCGAATCGATCACCGAGGCGACGCTCGGCGAATGGCTCAAGCAGCCCGGCGACAAGGTCGCCGCAGACGAGCCGATCGCCAGCCTCGAGACCGACAAGGTCTCGGTCGAGGTGCCGTCGCCGGTCGCCGGGATCATGGGCGAACATGCGGTCAAGGTCGGCGAGACGGTCCAGGTCGGCGCGATGCTCGCGACGATCGACTCGGGCGATGGCGCAGCGGCTTCGGCCCCGGCACCCCAGCCGGCGGTCACTGCTTCGCCCGAGCCCGCACCCGCTGCCGAGCAGGCCAACCCCGCCGCGACCGCCGGCCAGCAGGCTCCCTCGTCGTCGAGCGATGGCCCTGCCGCGCTCAGCCCGTCGGTGCGCCGTGCGGTGCTCGAGCATGGTGTCGACCCCTCGACCGTCAAGGGCACCGGCAAGGATGGCCGCCTGACCAAGGACGACGTCGCCGCCGCCGCCGCTTCGACCCCCGCGCCTGCGCCAGCCGCTGCTGCCGCGCCGGTTTCGGCCTCGGTCGCCGCGTCGACGGGGCGCAAGGAAGAGCGCGTCCGCATGACGCGCCTGCGCCAGACGATCGCCAAGCGCCTCAAGGAAGCGCAGAACACCGCCGCGATGCTGACGACGTTCAACGACGTCGACATGACCGCGGTGATCGCGGCGCGCGCCAAGTACAAGGATCTGTTCGAGAAGAAGCACGGCGTCCGCTTGGGCTTCATGGGCTTCTTCGTGAAGGCCGCGACGATGGCGCTGCGCGACATCCCGTCGGTCAACGCGTCGATCGAGGGCGATGACATCGTCTATCACGATTACGCCGATATCTCGGTCGCGGTGTCGTCGCCCGGTGGTCTCGTCGTTCCGGTGATCCGCGATGCCGACCAGATGTCGGTCGCGCAGATCGAGAAGACGATCGGCGACTTCGGCAAGCGCGCCAAGGACGGCGCGCTCAAGATGGACGAGATGAAGGGCGGCACGTTCACCATCTCGAACGGCGGCGTCTTCGGCTCGCTGATGTCGACCCCGATCATCAACCCGCCGCAGTCCGCCGTGCTCGGGCTTCACCGCATCGACGAGCGTCCGGTGGTGGTCGACGGGCAGATCGTGATCCGCCCGATGATGTACCTCGCGCTCAGCTACGATCACCGCCTGATCGATGGTCGCGAAGCGGTGACGTTCCTCGTCGCGCTCAAGAATGCTATCGAGGACCCGACGCGGATCTTGATCGACCTGTGAGGATGCGATGAACTGGCGCGACCATATCCATTCGAACCCCGACATTCTCGGCGGCAAGCCCGTCGTGCGGGGAACGCGGATATCGGTCGAGCTGATCCTCGAGTATCTCGCCGAAGGTGCGCCGGTCGGCGAGGTGCTCGATGGCTATCCTTCCCTGAAGGAAGCCGATGTGCTGGCGGCGATCGCTTTCAGTCACGACCTGTTGGTCAAGCAGGCCTCGGCAGCGAGTCGAGAGGCTGCTTGAACGGTGCGGCTCCTGCTCGACGAGAATGCCCACCGCATCGTCGTGGAGCGGTTGCGGGATGCCGGGTTCGAGCTGGAATGGATCAGCGACACGACCCCCGGCGCATCGGACCCGGAAATCCTCGCGCGGCCGGATATCGATCAGGTCATCCTGATCACCAACGACAGCGACTTTGGCGACTTGATCTTCAATCACGGCCTGCCGGCCCCGAAGACCATCCTTTACACGCGGCTACCGCATCGTGCCGCCGAGCAAACCGCTGCCCGCCTGATCGCCTTGCTTGAAGCGGGCGTACCGGCGGGCCAGATGATTACTCTGACGAAGAACGGGGCACGGACGAAGCCGTTTCCCCCTGGAGCACACCATGGCTGACTATGATTTCGACGTTCTGATCATCGGTGCCGGACCCGGCGGCTACGTCGCGGCGATCCGCGCGGCGCAGCTGGGCTTGCGCACGGCGTGCGTCGAGAGCCGCGAGACGCTTGGCGGCACCTGTCTCAACGTCGGTTGCATTCCGTCCAAGGCGATGCTCCACGCGTCCGAATTCTACAACGACGCGAAGAACGGCATGATGGCCAAGCTCGGCGTCAAGATGGACAACGTCACGCTCGATCTCGAGACGATGCACGAACAGCGCCGCGACGCGGTCAAGCAGCTGACCGCGGGTGTCGCCTTCCTGTTCAAGAAGAACAAGGTCGAATGGCTCAAGGGCCAGGCGAGCTTCACCGGCAAGGACAGCGTCGAAGTCGCGGGCCAGACGTATCGCGCGAAGAACATCGTGATCGCGACCGGATCGTCGGTCACGCAGCTCCCCGGCGTCACCGTCGACCAGAAGGTCGTGGTCGATTCGACCGGCGCGCTCGAATTGGCGAAGGTGCCCGAGCATATGGTCGTCATCGGTGGCGGCGTGATCGGGCTCGAGCTCGGCTCGGTGTGGAAGCGGCTTGGCGCACGCGTCACCTGCGTCGAATATCTCGACCAGATCCTCCCCGGCTTCGATGGCGAGATCCGCAAGGAATCGAACAAGATCTTCAAGAAGCAGGGGATCGAGTTCAAGCTGTCGACCAAGGTCACCGGCGTGACCGTCGAGGGCGAGAAGGCGACGATCACGGTCGAGCCCGCTGCGGGTGGTGCACCTGAGACGATCGAGGCGGATACCGTGCTCGTGTCGATCGGGCGGCGTCCCAACACCGATGGCCTCAACCTTGAAGCCGCGGGTCTCTCGACCAACGCGCGTGGGCAGGTCGAGACCGATCACCGCTTCCAGACGTCGGTCCCCGGCATCTGGGCGATCGGCGACGTCGTCCCCGGCCCGATGCTCGCGCACAAGGCCGAGGATGAAGGTATCGCGGTTGCCGAGAACATTGGTGGCCTTACCGGGATCGTCAATCACGACGTCATCCCCTCGGTCGTCTACACTTGGCCCGAAATCGCCGGCGTCGGCCTGACCGAGGAAGCCGCGCGCGAGAAGGTCGCCGAGGTCAAGGTCGGCAAGTTCCCGATGGCCGCCAACAGCCGCGCCAAGACCAACCACGAGCCCGACGGTTTCGTGAAGGTGATCGCAGATGCCAAGACTGATCGCGTGCTCGGTGTGTGGGCGATCGCCAGCGTCGCTGGCACGATGATCGCGGAAGCGTGCACCGCAATGGAATTCGGCGCGACCAGCGAGGACATCGCCTACACCTGCCACGCGCATCCGACCCATGCCGAAGCGATGAAGGAAGCGTCGATGGCGGTTCGCGGCAAGGCGATCCACGTCTGATTGGTTGCGGGATCGGCATGGGGCATCATCATTGCCCTATGCCGATCCGCTAGCGGAACGATCTCCGGGTCGGGCAGTTTCCCCCGACGTGCCGCGTATCTGGCACGGGGTAACAGGGATCTACCGATGAAAAAGACGATGTTTGTGGCGCTGTCGGCGCTCGCACTGCCGCTCGCCGCCTGCGGTGGTAATGGCGACGGCAAGCTTGCCAAGCAAGTCGAGAAGGCTGGCGAGAACCGTGCCGACGCGATGGAGGCGCAGGCGGAGAATTTGCAGGAAGCCGCCAAGGCCGAACGCGAGACCGCTGAAGACCGCGCCGATGCGATCCGCGCGGCGGACGTCAACGCCCAAGCGATGACCCCGGAGCAGCGCGGCGAAGTCGTCGCGAACCAGGCGGCCGCGGTTCGCTGATTTTTTCGTGACAAACCAATGCCGGTGTCTTCGCGAAGCGGAGATGCCGACATTACTCCTGTCTTGCCGGTAGCAACCGTCACGCCATATCGACGGGTAAATGTGCCATGTGTCGGCGGGAGGAACTACTAAGCCCGTCAATCATTTCGACGAACTGGTAGCTGAAGTCGTACCAACCCGGCGCCGGGATCGGCGCGAAGCAACCCCAGGCAAGTGCCCCGCAAGACGCCGCTTCGATGCTGGCGTCGCCCCCGACCGATGAAGCGATCGCGGGCGGCAGCGATCGTCGTCCGATCAAATATCGAGGATCCTAGACGGATGGCTCCTGAACCGGACTACGTCCGCCAGGGCGATCATATTGCCCATCAAACGGCCTTTCCGATCGATCCACGGCTCTGGCGCAAAGGACCGCGCCGTGTTTGCCGCGAGGTTGCGTATCATCAGACGCGCGGCGAGAGGGATAGACATTGTTCCCTTTCGGGTCAGATAGATCGGGTTGGCGATTTGCGAATAGCCAAGCTGGCGTCCGGAGGAGCGTCCTCCCTTCACGCCTTGATGGACGCCAACGAAGGCGTTCGTACCGCAAATCTCGCCGTGGACCATCGCGCGGCGGGCAAAATCAATGTCCTCCTGCCAGCCGTATAGCGGCAGCGCTTCATCGAAGGTCATGCCGACGATCGCGCTGCGGCGAAACGCCATGTTGCAGCCGTAGAGACCATGAAGCGGCGTCAGCCGGATCTCGTGCGATGGTGAGTTCGCGTCGTGCGCGGTAATTGCCGCTTCGGCGTCGGCGTAGGAGATGCCGGGCCCGTTGACCCCGTCCGCCAACAAATGCCCCGACGCGCCTACCACGGTCGGGCAATTATCGAAAAGCCGAGCAATCCCCTCAACACAATACTTGCTCGGTACATAATCATCATCGAAAAATGCGATTATATCTGTATCGGGAGACAGAATGTCCATGCCGTGGTTTCGCTGGACGCAAGACCCACGCGGACCATATGCAATCAAAACTCTGCAATGACGAACAAGGCCGCGTATATCCTCGTCTCCCGAGATCGAAAAAACCACCTCATGGGGTTTATGGGTCTGATAATCGATATGATCGACCCAACGAGAAAGTTCCTGTGGCCGCCCGCAGCTTGCTATCACGATCGATACTCGTGTTGAAGACATTCGTTATGCCCAGCAGAATCTCGTGGTAACCTCAAAACCGATATAACCGCTTTATGTTATGATACTAGGGTGCAACGGTCATCATCATAAACCAAAGTATTTGTATTGTTTACTGAAGGAGTTGTCGTCTGCCTTGTGGACGGGAAAGGAGTGGGGGCGTTCTGGCCTCGCAGTGCAGCACACCCCATATGGCGGACATGCCCCCACCCGTGCCGTCCCTCCCGCCCGCCCTGACCGACTGGTTCGCCGAAAAAGGCTGGGCACCGCGCCGGCACCAGCTCGACATGCTCGCCGTCGCAAGATCGGGGGCGCATGGGTTGCTCGTCGCTACCACCGGCGCGGGCAAGACGCTCGCGGGGTTCCTGCCCACGCTTGCCGAGCTGATCGAAAACCCCAGCGAAGGGCTCCACACGCTCTACGTCTCCCCGCTCAAGGCGCTCGCGGTCGATATTCAGCGCAACCTGCTCGCCCCCGTCGAGGAGATGGGGCTCGACATCCGGATCGAGACCCGCACCGGCGACACCCCCAGCGACCGCAAGGCGCGGCAGCGGATCCGCCCGCCGCAGATCCTGCTGACCACGCCCGAATCCCTCAGCCTGTTGCTCAGCTACCCCGATGCCGCGACGATGTTCGCCGGGTTGCGCACGATCGTGGTGGACGAGGTCCACGCCTTCGCGACGGGCAAGCGCGGCGACCTGTTGTCGCTCGGCATGGCGCGGCTTCAGACGATCTCGCCCGACCTACGTCGGGTCGCGCTGTCGGCGACGGTCGCGGACCCCGATGGCTACCGGGCGTGGCTCGCGCCCGATGGCGATATCGATACCGTCCAGTTGGTGAAGGGGGATCCCGGCGCCGCACCCAACATCGCGATCCTGCTGCCCGAGGGCCGTATCCCGTGGTCGGGCCACTCCGGGCGCTACGCCGCCGAACAGGTGATCGCGGAGATCGAGACGCACAAGACCACGATCGTCTTCTGCAACACCCGCGCGCTGGCCGAATTGATCTTCCAGGATCTGTGGAAGGCGAACGCCATGAACCTGCCGCTCGGCGTGCATCACGGCTCGCTGAGTATCGAGGCGCGCCGCAAGGTCGAAGGCGCGATGGCGGACGGCAAGTTGCGCGGACTGGTCGCGACTGCGAGCCTCGACCTGGGGGTCGACTGGGGCGACGTCGATTGTGTGATCCAGATGGGTGCGCCCAAGGGGTCGTCGCGATTGCTCCAGCGGATCGGGCGGTCGAACCACCGGCTGGACGAAGCGTCGGAAGCGATCGTCGTTCCGGGGAACCGCTTTGAGTATCTCGAGGCGCGCGCTGCGCTCGACGCGGTCGAGGCGGGGGAACTCGACGCGGACATCTTCCGCATGGGCGCGCTCGACGTGCTCGCTCAGCATGTGATGGCGTGTGCCTGCGCAGCCCCGTTCGATCAGGCCGTACTGCTCGATGAAGTTCGCTCCGCGCTCCCCTATTCCGCGTTGACCGCCGAGACGTTCGAACAGGTGCTGAGCTTCATCCGTGACGGTGGCTATGCGCTGCAGGCGTACGACAAGTTCAAGCGGCTGACGCAGGACGCCGACGGGATGTGGCGGATTACCCACCCGCGTTTCATTGCGCAGCATCGGCTCAACGCCGGGATCATCGTCGAGGCGACGATGCTCAGCGTTCGCTTCAAGAACGGGCGCACGCTCGGTCGAGTCGAGGAAGCGTTCGCGGCGACGATGAGCCCCGGCGACACCTTCTTCTTCGCGGGCATGAGCCTGGAGGTCGAGCGGATCGACACCGAGGATCTCGTCGTCCGCGCGACCGCCCGCCCGGCCCGTATCCCGAGCTACGGCGGTTCGCGGATGCCCTTGTCGACCAACCTCGCGGACCGGGTGCGCGGATTCCTCGCGGATTCATCCGAATGGGCGCGTTTCCCGGACGACGTGCGCGAATGGCTCGAGGCGCAGCAGGCGCGATCGACGATGCCACGCCCGGGCGAGTTGCTGGTCGAGACCTTCCCCCGTGAGGGGCGGCATTACATGGTCGCTTACAGTTTCGAGGGGTGGAACGCGCATCAGTCGCTCGGCATGTTGATCACGCGGCGGATGGAGACGCAGGGGTTGCGGCCGATCGGTTTCGTCTCGAACGACTATGCGCTCGCGTGCTTCGGGCTCGATCCGATCACCGATCCGAAAGCACTGTTCTCGCCCGATATCCTCGAAGGCGAATTTGTCGAATGGGTGCAGCAATCCGCGCTGCTCAAACGCGCGTTCCGCGAGGTCGCGGTGATCGGCGGGCTGGTCGAGCGGCAGATCCCGGGCAAGCGCAAGACCGGGCGGCAAGTGACCTTCTCGACCGATCTGATCTACGACGTGCTGCGCAAATACGAGCCCGCGCATATCCTCCTCCAGGCGGCATGGGCGGACGCGCGTGCGCGGATGACCGATGTCGGGCGGCTCGCCAACCTGCTCGACCGCGCGGCGGAGACGATGCTGCACGTCGATCTGCCGCGGATCTCGCCGCTCGCGGTGCCGGTGCTGACGCTGATCGGGCGCGAGAAAGTCGCGCAGGGCATGTCCGACGATGCCTTGCTCGAGGAAGCCGAAGTGCTGGCTGCCGAGGCGATGCGGATCGACTGATCGCGCTTGTGAAGGGGCCGGAACGAGCGTAGTTTGCGACCATGTTTCCGGCGCTGTTCCTGGCCGTCCCGCTGGTCGCCTTGCTTGACCCCGGACAGACCGTGGTACAGCCCGTTCCGCCCCAGACGCCGCCGGTTGCTGCGCAGCAATCGCCGCAGCAAGATGGTCAGACTGCCTTGGCCGAGGAACTCGGTTTCGGTATCGACCATACGCGGATGACGGTGCCCGTCACGATCGGCGCCGGTGGCCCGTTCCGTTTCATCGTTGATACCGGCTCTGAACGCACCGTATTGTCGCACGAGCTTGCCGCCACGCTGGGGCTGTCGGCGGGGCGCAGGGTACGCGTGACCGCGATGGCGGGGACGGTGCCCGTGTCGACCGTCCTTGTACCCCATATCGTCGTCGGCTCCCCCAAGGCGGGGGCGCAACTGACGGGGACTCGCATCGAAGCGCCGGTGCTGTTCGAACAGCATCTCGGCGCGTCCGGGCTGATCGGGATCGATACGTTGCAGGGCAAGGCGGTCGAGATCGACTTTGCGCGCAACGTCATGACCGTATCGCCCGCGACGCGGCGCACCCGGCGCGAGTTCTTTGGCCGCGACGACATCGTCATCCGCGCGAAGAACCTGTTCGGCCAGCTGGTCGTCACCGATGCGCATTATGGCGGTCGGCGGATCCGGGTCGTGATCGATACCGGATCGGTCGTCAGCATGGGCAACATTGCGCTCCAGCGGCTCGTCGCCAAGAGCAGCGGTCCGCTGACGGCGGTGCGGCTGCTCAGCGTCACCGGCGCGGTGCTGGAGGCGCAGTACAGTATCGTGACGGGGGTTCAGGTCGGCGATATCAAGCTCGCCAATCTGCCGATCGCGTTCTCGGATGCGGCACCGTTCGCACGGCTCGGACTGGCGGATCGGCCCGCGCTGTTGCTCGGGATGGATGCGATGCACCTGTTCGGGCAGGTGCGGATCGACTTCGCCAATCGCGAATTGCATCTGGCGCGGCCGCATGCCGCGGCAGCGGCATTGTAGCGGGCCCATCCTAGCAGTTGCGTTCGTATCACGCCGCGCTAGCTTTGCCCGGATACTCTTGTGGGGGCACCACCATGCGCGCAACGCTTTCGACGATCCTTCTCGGCACCGTGGCCGCCGCCGCGCTGACCCCTGCCGCCTCCGCACAGGAGCGCCCCGACCAGAAGGCGTTCTTCGAGATCTACAAGGAGCTGGTCGAGACCAACACCACGCTCTCCGTCGGTAGTTGCACGCAGGCGGCGGCGCAGATCGGTGCACGGCTCAAGGCGGCGGGCTATGCCGATACCGACATCACCTATTTTGCGGTCCCCGATCACCCCAAGGAAGGCGGGCTCGTCGCGGTGCTCAAGGGTAGCAATGCCCGGATCAAGCCGATGCTGCTGCTCGCGCATCTCGACGTGGTCGAGGCCAAGCGCGAGGACTGGACGCGCGATCCGTTCAAGCTGGTCGAGGAAGGCGGCTATTATTACGCGCGCGGCAGCACCGACGACAAGGGGCAGGCGGCGATCTGGTCCGACGCGATGATCCGCTTCAAGACGGGCAATTATCGCCCCAAGCGCACGATCAAGCTCGCGCTGACCTGCGGCGAGGAGACGACCTTCGCGTTCAACGGCGCGGAGTGGCTGGCCAAGAACAAGCCCGACCTCATCGCGGCGGAATTCGCGCTTAACGAAGGCGGTGGCGGGCTGCTGACCGAGCAGGGCGAACGCAAGACGCTGTTCCTCCAGGTGGGGGAGAAAGCCGCGCAGAACTTCAAGCTGGTGGCCACCAACCCCGGCGGGCACAGTTCGCAACCGACCCCCGAGAACGCGATCTACCAACTGTCGGATGCGCTGAAGGCAGTGCAGGGGTATGAATTCCCGATCCGCTTCACCGACACCACCCGCGCCTTCTTCGCGGGCAATGCGGCGGCGCAGCCCGGCCCGATGGGCGATGCGATCAAGCGGCTGCTCGCCAACCCCGCCGATACCGAGGCAAACGCCGTGGTCAGCAGCAACAAGACGTTCCACTCGGTCCTGCGCACCACGTGCGTCGCGACGCTGGTCGATGCCGGTCACGCCGAGAACGCCCTCCCGCAGCGCGCGACCGCCAACGTCAATTGCCGCATCTTCCCCGGCGAGACGGTCGATGCAACGCTTGCCAAGCTGAAGGAACTCGCGGGGCCGAAGGTGACAGTCACCGCCAACCAGCCGATCCGCCCGACCGCGGTCCCGCCGACGCTCGACCCCAAGATCCTCGGTCCCGCCAAGGCGGTCGCGGCGAAGCATTTCCCCGGCACCCCGATCCTGCCGATGATGTCGACGGGGGCGACCGATGGCGTATTCCTCGAGGCGGTGGGAATCCCGGTCTACGGCGTGCCGGGTATGTTCATCGGTGCGGACATCAACGGCGCGCACGGGCTCAACGAGCGGATGAACGTCAAGTCGCTGTACGACGGGCGAGATTATCTGTTCGACCTGGTCAAGACCTATGCGGGGTAGGCGGTTCGGGCTTGCAGACCGCCGCGTATACGGACGCGGCGGTCAAAGCCCCGCGATATCGAGCGCGGCGGCAAGTTCGTCGCTCATCCCCGTGTCCTGCTTGGGCGACAGGCGGTTAAGCACGGTCTGAACGCGTTTCTGCGCGACCTGCAGCGTCTTATGGCGGACTTCGCGGATCTGATTGGTCCGCCACGACTTGCTTTCGCCCAGCAGCGCCGCCCATTTCGCTTCCTCCGCCGACAGGATGGCGAGCGCGAGGCGCAGGCCGTCGCGGCGGCCGTGGTCGTACTCTTCGGACATGCACGCCTCCTTGCAAGCGGGGCCGATCCTTGTGGAGCGGCGGTGGAGCAGCGCTTATGGCGGCGCGACG
Organism: Sphingomonas sp. PsM26; assembly: GCA_030433805.1. GTDB lineage: Bacteria > Pseudomonadota > Alphaproteobacteria > Sphingomonadales > Sphingomonadaceae > Sphingomonas. Next base: position 124,077 of record JARUXA010000004.1, read on the forward strand.
TTGCGGTCAAAGGGCCGTGGGTCGTGGTGGTGGTGGTGAGGCGGCTGGTCGGCGGGGACGAGCCTGGTAGATGTATGATTGCCGTGGTTTGGCGGGAACCTGCCGTTCCGAGCGTGCAAACCTGCGCCGCGATTAGCGAGGTTCCCGTTTTGCCGAACATATAGCTGCGACCGCGATAAGGCTGATGCCCCCCAGCTCAAGAACGTGGTTGATGCGGAAGTCGGCTAAGCCTGCGCGCAACACGACGTCGATGTGATGGAAAGAGGCGGCTCGGATGATGATGAAGCTGACCAGGATCACCAGCCCTGCTCCAGCGAGCTTTACCCAATGATCAAGTTTGCGAACGATCATCAGCATGCTCGCTGTGAGTGCCGCACCAGCCACAACTACCGAGATGATGAAAGCGCGCTGCGTACCATGGCGTTCTGCGTACCAGCCTTGCTCCTTTGCAAGGTGCCTGCCGACGGCCGTGAGCAGTGATTGTAGATCGAGCTGCTTGTTGATCCCCAAACCAGTCAGAAGAATGGCGAGAAACATCCAGAAGCGCCGAGTTCTAAGCCAGTAATAGTAGGTTCCAGGCCGCGTAAGAGCCTGACGTCGAGCATCGACTGCTGCGAGGTATACGATGGCAGCGGTCCCAAAATAGTAGTACCGTGACCCAGCCTAGTATACCCGGGTCGCCGATCGTCGGTGACCATCCATAGATCATGCCGGCAGTCCTTACGCTTAAGTATCGTAGGCGTACTGGACGTCTTCCTACAACGTCAACCCACCAGTTTTTGGCCATTCTCGCGAACCAGGGTTCAGGAGTTCGCCGCATAGTTTGGCTGAAGGACCGGGTTTGGTGGTGGGTTCATTTGGTGGTCGCTATTGGACGGTTCACCCACTTTTGAACCCAGCGCCGATCCGCCTCACAAGGCTCTGGCAGACCGTCCCCCAGCCGTCGGGCGGAACGCACTTTGTCTAACTCTCCCCTAACCTTCCGTACTTCCCGAAGCTCTCGGAACGCCTCAAACAGTAACCTGTTCACCCAGTTCGAGCACCTTGCCCGGCGGGATGCGCAGGAAGTCGGTCGGGTCGCTGGCGTTGCGCTGCAGGAACATGAAGATCCGGTCCTGCCACATCGGCATCCCCTGGTCGGCGGCGGGCTTGATCGTGTTGCGCCCGATGAAATAGCTCGTCTTGGCGGGGTTGAGCGCCTTCTTGTGCGACTGTGCCTCCAGCCCGAGATCGCGCGGCACGTCGGGCGATTCCATGAAGCCGTATTGCAGCACGACGATCGTGAAATTGTCGTCGACCTGCCGGATCTCGGCACGTTCCTCGGGCGCGACCGATGGGCGGTCGGCGGTGCGGATGCTGACGATCAGGTTCTTCTCGTGGAGCACCTTGTTGTGCTTGAGATTGTGGAGCAGCGCCCCCGGTGCGCTGTCGGGGTTGGCGGTCAGGAACACCGCCATGCCCTCGACCCGTTCGGGCGGGCGCTTAGAGAGGGCTGCGGCGAGGTCGGCGAGCGGAACGCTCTGCCGGGCCTCGAACGCGCGGACGATCCCGCGGCCGCGGTTCCAGGTGTAGATGACGAGGCCAATCCCACTCGCGACAACCAGCGGGACCCAGCCCCCCTCGATCACGCGCAGGATGTTTGCGCCGAAGAAGATCAAGTCGAGCGTCAGGAAGGGCAGGATCACGGCAAAGGCGAGCGGACGCCCCCAGTTCCAGCGATGCCGTATCACGATATAGGCAAGCAGCGTGGTGACGACCATCGTGCCGGTCACCGCGATCCCGTACGCCGCGGCCATTGACGAGGATGTGCGGAACTGAACGACCAGTACGAGCACGCCGAACAGCAGCAACCAGTTGATCGAGGGCAGGTAGATCTGCCCGGCCTGCGTCGCCGATGTCTGACGGATACGGAGCCGCGGAAGCAGCCCGAGCTGGATCGCCTGCTGGGTCAGCGAATAGGCCCCGGTGATCACCGCCTGGCTTGCGATCACGGTCGCCGCCATAGCAAGGACGATCAGGCCGGGACGGATCGACGCGGGTGCCATCAGGAAGAACCAATCCTGATTGTGGAATGGCTGCCCCGCCGCCTTTGCCGCTTCCAGCGCGTTGAGCGCGAATGCCCCCTGGCCGAGGTAGTTGCAGATCAGGCACGGGAAGACGAGCGCGAACCAGCCGATGCGGATCGGCAACCGCCCGAAATGCCCCATGTCCGCGGTCAAAGCTTCTGCGCCGGTCACAGTCAGGAACACCGCGCCGAGCACGAACAGCCCGGTGACGCCGTGGTTGAGCAGGAACAGCGCACCGTAATGCGGTGACACGACGCGCAGGATCGAAGGCTCGTCTGCGATGTGCCAAAGGCCGAGGCCGCCGAGCACGAGAAACCAGACAAGGCAGACCGGCCCGAACAGCCGGGAGACGCTCGCGGTGCCGCGGCTCTGGATCGCGAACAGCGCGATCAGGATGACGATCGTCATCGACAGGATGACCTGTTCGCTGATGGCTGTCTCCAGGCCCGGTATCGTCTTCAGCCCCTCGACCGCAGACAGCACCGACAGCGCCGGCGTGATGATCGCATCGCCGTAGAACAGTGATGCGCCGGCCGACCCGAGCACCAGCGCGATCAGTGACCGCCTGCCGAGCGCACGCCGCGCCAGCGCGGTCAGCGCGAGCACGCCGCCTTCGCCCTGATTGTCCATCCGCATCAGAAAGACGACGTATTTGATCGTGACGACCAAGATCAGCGACCAGATCGCAAGGCTCAATACGCCGAGGATCTCGCCCGGATCGAGCCCGTCCTTGCCGGTGAGCTCGAGCGCCTCGCGGAATGCGTAGAGCGGGCTGGTGCCGATGTCGCCGAACACGACCCCGATCGCACCGATCGTCAGCGCAAACAGCGCCGGGTGCGCGGGCGCACCGTGGGGACTTGCGGTAGTGGACGTGGCGGTGGCTACAGACATGATAGGATGGGCGACCTGCCGGGAAGGACGGCGCGCTTTACGCCTGTGATACCAGAGCGCAAGCGGTTTCGTGAACGTTGCATGAAGCCGGTGTTTCAGACATAGACGGCACTATGGTTCCCTTTTCGTTCGCCGGTCACGATTTGCACGCACTCCGTAGCGGCGCGCTGTTCTGGCCGCGCCGATCGGCGCTGCTCGTCGCGGATTTGCATTTCGAGAAGGCCAGCTGGTTCGCGCAGCGCGGGCAGATGCTCCCGCCCTATGATTCGCTCGTCACGCTCGAAGCGCTCGAAGAGGTCGTTGCGGTGACCGGGGCGAGCGAGATCTGGTGTCTCGGCGACAGTTTCCATGACGACGAAGGCTGCGATCGCTTGCCCGCGGAGGCACAGGCGCGGCTCCGCGCGCTGACTGCGGCGACGCGCTGGACGTGGATCACGGGCAACCACGACAGCGGCATGGCGGATCGCTGCGGCGGCGCATTTGTGGACGAAGCGGTGATCGACGGCCTCGTCCTGCGGCACGAGGCCGATCCGGCGGACCCGCGGCCCGAACTGTCGGGGCATTTCCATCCCAAGCTGCGGCTGCGCGTACGCGGCCAGAATGTCTCGCGACGGTGCTTCATCGCCACGCCCAGCAAGCTGATCCTGCCGGCGTTTGGCGCGCTGACCGGGGGACTGGACGCGCAACACCCCGAGATCGTACGCGCGGTGGGGAAGGGTGCCGAGGCACTGATCCCGGTGCAGGACCGGATGCTGCGGTTTCGCCTGGCGGCGTGAAGCGCTTCGTTCGACCTAAAGCCGCTTCCCCGGCGAAGGCCGGGGCCAAGTAGCGAGACGGCAGGAAGCTGGGGTCAGCGCTCGGTACTTCGGCCACCTCGACTGGGCCCCGGCCTTCGCCGGGGAAGAGCAGAAGGGCGGTGGGGGCATCCCTCAGTTTGCTAGTTGCAGAATTCAGCACAAAATGCCGCGGTCTTGGCGTTGACCCCGGTGCATGCGGTTTCACTTGGCTGCGTGAAGCGCTTCGTTCGACCTCAAGCCGCTTCCCCGGCGAAGGCCGGGGCCCAGTAGCGAGACAGCGGAAAACTGGGGTCAGCGCTTCGTTACTTCGGCCATCTCGACTGGGCCCCGGCCTTGGTGGGGAAGAAGCAGAGGGGTAGGGGCAATCCTCCGCTCAGCTCGCCAGTTGCGGGAACCCCGCACGGAACGCCGCGACCTTCGGCTTGTCGAACGTCACGATGTACGGGTGGTTGGGGTTCCGATCGAAGAAATTCTGGTGATACGCTTCGGCCGGGAAGAACGCGCCCGTCTCGATCTTCGTCACGATCGGCTTGCTGAACGAACGGGCCTTGCCGAGCTGGGCGATGTACGCTGCGGCGACCCCGCGCTGGGCGGCATTCTGTGGGAAGATCGCGGAGCGATAGCTGGGGCCACTGTCGGGCGTCTGGCGGTTCAGCTGCGTCGGATCGTGCGCGACCGAGAAATAGACGCGGAGCAGCGTCGCGTAACTGACCTTGGCGGGATCATAAACGACGCGAACCGCCTCCGCATGACGCGTGGTTTCGGTCGAGACCTGGTCGTAGGTGGCTGTGTCGCGCGTGCCCCCGGCATAGCCAGCGGTCACTTGGCGGACGCCCTTCACATGCTCGAACACCGCTTCCATGCCCCAGAAGCAGCCCCCCGCGAAGACCGCGGTCTGCGGGCCGGTCGCGCCGGTGACGTCGGCGGTGGCTGCGGGGATGGGGACTGCGCGTTCGGCACGCGCCGCACCGCCACTCAGGACGAATGCTGCCGTGCCGGCCACGGCTGCGGTAAAGAGAATCGGCTTGAGCATCGCAAAGCACCTTTCCGGCTGGGGCAACCCGCGCGTTCCCGGCGTTGCCGCTCGAGATACGCGGTGCCGCGCCAGAAGGATGTCGGGATGCCTCAGTGCCGCTTCAAGCCACGGACGCGGTGCCAGATGTAAAAGGCGATCGCCGCGACCACCACCAGCCCGATCACGAGGTCCGCGCTATGGAACGCCGCCTTGACGCGCGGGTCGCTGTTCCATTTGTCGCCAAGCTTCATGCCGACCCATGCAAGCCCGAAGCACCACGGCCACGAGCCGAGGAAAGTGTACAGATGGAACGGCACCAGCGGCATGCGCGCGACGCCGGCGGGGAAGGCGATGAACGAGCGGATCACCGGAAGCAGGCGTCCGATCAGCACCGCGATGCTCCCGAAGCGCTTGAAGAAGCGGTCCGCCGTGTCGAGTTCGCCCGGCCCGATCAGCACGTAGCGGCCCCAGCGTTCGGCCAGCGGACGTCCGCCGCGCTTGCCGATCTCATAGGCCACGATCGACCCGAGGTTGCAGCCGATCGCACCCGCGGTCGCCGCCCAGTACAGGTTGAACCGCCCAACCGACACGAGATAGCCCGCGAACGGCATGATGATCTCGGACGGGAGCGGGATGCACGCCGACTCGATCGCCATCAACAGCGCGATGCCGACATAACCGCCGCTGGAAATGACCCAGATGGTGAAAGTGGCGAGTGTCGCCAGGATTTTCTCGAACATGGGTCGGTGCTTTGCCCTGCGTTCGCGTCAGGGGCCAGTGGAAATGTCCGCGCTTTGGTCATACGGCCTTTGCGGTAGGAAGAGCGATGCTAAAGGCGGCGACATGAACGAGTCCGACAAGCGGATCGCGGCGATGGCGGCGGTCGAGGAAGTCCGTGCGGGGATGATCGTCGGGCTGGGCACCGGGTCGACCGCGGCCTTTGCGATCACTGCGCTGGGGGAGCGCCGCCTCGACATTCGCGCGGTCGCGACCAGCAAGGCGAGCGAGGCGATGGCGCGTGCCGCCGGGATCCCGCTGATCGATCTCCCCGCGCAGATCGACCTGACGATTGACGGCGCGGACGAGATCGACCCGATGCTTGCGGCCATCAAGGGAGCAGGGGGCGCGATGCTTCGCGAGAAAATCGTCGCGGCGGCAAGCACACGGATGATCGTGATCGCCGACGGCTCGAAGCGGGTCGATGCGATCGGGAACGCGCCCGTCCCCGTCGAAGTGCTTCCGTTCGGGATCGCGTTCGTGTCCGCCCGGCTTGCCGATCTCGGCGCGCACGTGACCGTCCGAAAGGATTTCGTGACCGACCAAGGTAACGCTATCATCGACTGCGTCTTTCCCGCTACGATTGATCATATGCGCTTGTCCCAGAACATCGCCGCCATCCCGGGAGCCCTTGGCCACGGCCTGTTCCTGACCGAAGTGTCTGCGGCGTATATCGCGGACCGCGGCGTCGTTACGCGGCTGGAACGTAGCAGCGCATCGGATTAAAGCGCATCCATTCCGCAACCCGACCTGTCCGCAAGCGTTCAGGGCGCAAACAAAAGGCGAATATTTTCATGGCCGATACCCAGACCAAGACCGCCGACGCCGGCGTCCACGAGGACGGCAGCGCGGACCGTCTCGCGATCGATACGATCCGTACGCTTTCGATGGATGCGGTCCAGGCCGCCAACTCCGGCCACCCCGGCACACCGATGGCGCTTGCGCCGGTCGGGCAGACGCTGTGGACCAAATTCCTGCGCTACGACCCGACCACGCCCGATTGGCCCAACCGTGACCGCTTCGTCCTGTCGGTCGGCCATGCGTCGATGCTTTTGTATTCGCTGATCCATCTGGCCGGGATCGAGGAAATCGGTGCCGATGGCGAGAAGTCGGGCAAGCCCGCACTCAGCCTCGAGGATCTCAAGCAGTTCCGCCAGCTCGATTCGAAGACGCCGGGCCACCCTGAATATCGTCACACCACGGGCGTCGAGACCACGACCGGTCCGCTCGGCCAGGGTTGCGGCAACTCAGTCGGCATGGCGATCGCTGAGCGCTGGCTCGCGGCGCGGTTCAACCAGCCGGGCTTCACGCTGTTCGACCATGACGTTTATTCGCTGTGTGGCGACGGCGACATGATGGAGGGCGTCACCGCAGAGGCCGCATCGGTGGCGGGGCATCTCAAGCTTTCCAACCTGTGCTGGATCTACGACAGCAACCACATTTCGATCGAGGGCAACACCGCGCTCGCGTTCGACGAGGACGTCGGTGCGCGCTTCGTCGCTTACGGCTGGAACGTGATCCATGTCGACGATGCGAACGACGTCGGCGCGCTCAGCGCTGCGTTCGAAGCGTTCAAGGCGACCACCGACAAGCCGACCTTCATCGTCGTCCATTCGGTCATCGGTTATGGCAGCCCCAAGGCGGGCAGCGAGAAGGCACACGGCGAGCCGCTCGGCGCTGACAACATTCGCCTGACCAAGCAAGCCTATGGCTGGCCCGAGGACGAGCAGTTCCTCGTCCCCGAAGGCGTTGCCGAACGGTTCAAGGCATCGATGCTTGACCGCGCGGCCCCGCTCCGTGCCGCGTGGGAAGCCAAGGTCGTCGAATATCGCAAGGCTTACCCGGACCTCGCCAATCAGCTCGATTCGATGCTGTCGGACAGCCTGCCCGACGGCTGGGACGCCGACATCCCGGTGTTCGAGGCGGATGCCAAGGGCGTCGCTTCGCGGGATTCGTCGGGCAAGGTGCTCAACGCAATCGCGCCCAAGCTGCCGTGGCTGCTTGGCGGGTCCGCCGATCTGGCGCCTTCGACCAAGACCGACATCAAGGGTGCACCCTCGTTCGAGGCGGACAATTACGGCGGGACCAACTTCCACTTTGGCGTGCGCGAGCACGGCATGGGCGCGATCGTCAACGGCATGACGTTGTCGCACCTGCGCGGCTATGGCTCCACCTTCCTGGTGTTCTGCGATTACATGCGCGCACCGATCCGTTTGTCGGCGATCATGGAAGTCGGGTCGGTCTGGGTGTTCACGCATGACTCGATCGGCGTCGGCGAAGACGGCCCGACCCACCAGCCGATTGAGCATCTCGCGACGCTCCGCGCGATCCCGGGGCTCGACACGATCCGTCCGGGCGACGCGAACGAAGTCGCCGCCGCGTGGCGCGCGATCGTCGAGGACGCCAGCCACCCGACCGCGATGGTCCTGTCGCGCCAGGCGCTGCCGACGCTCGACCGCACCAAATATGCAAGCGCGGATGGCCTCAAGAAGGGTGCCTATATCCTCGACGGCGCGGACGAACCGGAAGTGATCCTGATCGCTACCGGCTCGGAAGTGTCGCTTGCTGTCGCAGCGCATGAGAAGCTCAAGGAAAATGGCGTCGCGTCGCGCGTCGTGTCGATGCCGAGCTGGCATCGCTATGAGCTGCAGGACGCCGAGTACAAGGAGTCGGTGCTTCCCAAGGCGGTCAAGGCGCGCATCGCGATCGAGATGGCGGGCGAGATCGGCTGGGATCGCTACGTCGGGCTCGACGGCAAGACGGTCACCATGTCGACCTTTGGTGCGTCTGCGCCGATCACCAAGCTTCAGGACAAATACGGCTTCACGGTCGACAATATCGTGAAGATCGCCAACGAACTGCGGGAGAAGAACTGATGGGCAAGCTCAACGATCTGGCCGCACTCGGCCAAGGCGTCTGGCTCGATTTCGTCGAGAAGAAGTTTCTCGCCGAGGGCAGCCTCCAGAAGATGGTCGACGAGGACGCGCTCACCGGCGTGACCTCCAACCCGTCGATCTTCGAAAAGGCGATGGGGCATGGCGACGCGTATGACGCCGAGCTCGCCGCCTATGACAAGACCAACCCGGAAGCGCCGACGATCGACCGGTACGAGCATCTCGCGATCCTCGACATTCAGGCGGCGGCAGACACGCTCCGCCCGGTCTACGACCGGCTCGATTCGAAGGACGGCTATGTCAGCCTCGAGGTCTCGCCCTATCTGGCGAACGACACCGATGCGACGATCGCCGAGGCGCAGAAGCTGTGGAAGGCGGTCAACCGGCCCAACGTGATGATCAAGATCCCGGGCACGCCGGCTGGCGTCCCCGCGATTGCGGCGACGATCGACGCCGGGATCAACGTCAACGTGACGCTGCTCTTTTCGCAAAACGCGTATCAGGCGGTGGCGGAAGCCTATGTCGAGGGTCTCGAGAAGCGCGCTGCGCGCGGCGAGCCGATCGACCGGATTGCCAGCGTTGCGAGCTTCTTCGTCAGCCGGATCGATTCAAAGATCGACGACAAGATCGACGCCGGAGTCGGTGGCGATGAGGCCAAGCCGCTCAAGGGCAAGGTCGCGATCGCCAACGCCAAGCTCGCCTATGCCTGGTACGAAGAGTTCATCGCTTCGGCACGCTGGCAGGCGCTTGCCGCCAAGGGCGCGCAGGTCCAGCGGCTGTTGTGGGCATCGACGGGGACCAAGAACCCCGACTATCCCGACACCCTGTATCTCGACACGCTGATCGGCAAGGATACCGTCAACACGATCCCGCCCAAGACGCTCGACGCTTACCGCGAGCGCGGTACGGCGACCGAGACACTGACGCAGGACGTGGAAGGTGCACGGCATGTTCTGTCGGAAGCGGAGCGGCTTGGGCTCGATCTTGACGGCGTCACGAGCGAACTGGTCGAAGAAGGCGTCGCGTCATTCTCGAAGGCGTTCGACGATCTGCTCGGGTCGATCGCGGCCAAACATCCGGTTGCAGCCTAAAACGCCTTTGGGCGTTTCATCGTCCGTCCTGGTGTCATGCCGGGGTGGACGTCTTTTTATCTGACCCCCCAGGAGCGCGCGCGTCATGAAAATCGGTATGATCGGCCTTGGCCGAATGGGCGGCAACATCGCACGACGGATCATGCGCGCGGGGCACCAGTCGGTGGTGTTCGATCGCGACGAAGCGGCCGTCCAGAAGTTGGTTGGTGACGGCGCGGAAGGCGCGACCTCGCTCGAGGACATGAAAGCCAAGCTCGATACCCCGGCGATCTATTGGGTCATGCTGCCTGCGGGCGGCCCGACCGAGCAGACGATCGAGACAATTTCCGGCTTCGCACAGTCGGGTGACATCATCATCGACGGCGGCAACAGCTTCTACAAGGATGACATCCGCCGCGCCAAGGCGCTTGCGGAGAAGGGCATCCGCTACATTGATGTCGGCACGTCGGGCGGCGTCTGGGGGCTCGAGCGCGGCTATTGCATGATGATCGGCGGCGACAAGGAAGCGGTCGACCATATCGACCCGATCCTGGCGGCGCTCGCACCCGGCATGGGGACGATCCCGCGCACGCCCGAGCGCGATATCGCAGCAGCCGATCCGCGTGCCGAGCAGGGCTATATCCATGCCGGGCCGGCGGGTGCCGGTCATTTCGTCAAGATGGTGCACAACGGCATCGAATACGGGCTGATGCAGGCCTATGCCGAGGGCTTCGACGTGTTGAAGGGCAAGTCGTCCGAGAAACTGCCCGAGGACGAACGCTTCGACCTCAACCTGACCGATATCGCCGAAGTCTGGCGGCGTGGGTCGGTGATCTCGTCGTGGCTGCTCGATCTGTCGGCGTCGGCATTGGCCAAGGACCAGATGCTCGACGACTTCTCGGGCCAGGTCGCGGATTCGGGCGAAGGCCATTGGACGGTCCAGGCCGCGATGGAAGAAGCGGTGCCGGTCAACGTCCTCTCGGCGGCATTGTTCGCGCGCTATCGTAGCCGGGTCGATCATACGTTCGGGGACAAGTTGTTGTCCGCGATGCGCTATGGCTTCGGCGGTCACGTCGAGATGCCGCAGTGAGCGGTGTGTCGGACATCCGGCTGGTCGTCTCGGACGTCGACGGCACCTTGGTCGACAGCAGCAAGCAGGTCACAGACGGCGTGCGCGCGGCGGTTGCCCGCCTGCGCGACGCCGGGATCGGGTTCAGCATCATCAGCGCGCGTCCGCGCTCGGGCATGATGCCGATCGCCGATGCGCTGGAAATCGATTCGCCGATGGGCGCGTTCAACGGCGGTACCGTCTTCACGCGGGACGGGACCGTCTCGCACGCGGACCGGGTCGAGCGTGCCGTGCTTGAAGGCGTGTTCGCCGCTGCCGAGGGCGCCGCCGTCGATACGTGGGTGTTCGCGGACGATCTCTGGTACGCCAGCACCGATGTCGGCGGTCATGTCGACAGCGAGAAGCGTGCGTCGAACCAGGATCCCGTCGTGACGCAGAATTTCACGGACCTGTTCGATCGCGTCGACAAGGTCACGTTCGTCAGTGACGATCCCGATCTGCTGATCGACCTGCGCAAGCGAATGCACGGCTTCGACGATCGCGCCACAATCGCGCAGTCGCAAACCTATTACCTCGACGTGACGCCGGTCAGCGGGAACAAGGGCGCTGGCCTCACCGCTTTGTCAAAGGCGATGGACGTGCCGCTCGAGCAGATTGCCGTACTCGGCGATCAGGCGAATGATCTGCCGATGTTCGCGCGTGCTGCTGTGTCATATGCGATGGGGCAGGGGCCGGAAGCGGTCCGCGCCGAAGCGTCGCATGTCGTCGCGAGCAATGACGACGATGGCGTGGCGGAAGCGATCGATGCGATCCTGGCGGGTCGCTGATCCCGTAAAGATAGGTCGCATCGCGTAACGATTGTTCATCGCTCGTTTCACCCAAAGCTGGCAACAGGGCCCCGGACGGGCTCGTTTGCCCGACTCTCTGGGAGAAGACGATGCGTTCGACGATGATGCTGCTGATGCCTGCGGTCCTGGCGGTGGCAACCCCCGCGATGGCACAGACCGCGCCGACGATCCTGCCCGATGGCGCGCTGCTCGACGTATCCGCCGAAGGCCAGACGGCGCGGGTACCGGACGTCGCGACGATCCGCGCAGGCGTCGTGACGCAGGGACAGACTGCGGCTGCGGCCCTGTCGGAAAATGCGACGCGGATGGCGCGGGTGCTCGCTGCGCTCAAGCAGGCCGGGGTGGCCGCACGTGACATCCGCACTGCCAGCGTCGCGCTCAATCCGCAATATCGCTATACCGAAGGACAGCCCCCTGCGGTCACCGGCTATCAGGCGAGCAACAGCGTCTCGATCCGTTTCCGTGATGTCGCCAAGTCGGGTGCGATCCTCGACGCGCTGGTCGCGCAGGGCGCGAACCAGATCGATGGCCCGACGCTGTCGCTGGACAAGCCCGACGCCGCGCTGGACGAGGCCCGCACCGATGCGGTGAAGATCGCGCGGTCGCGTGCCGAGCTTTATGCCAAGGCGGCCGGGATGAGCGTCGTCCGGATCGTCACGATCAGCGAGAATGGCACCAATGACGGGTCCAACCCGCAACCCCCGGTCTTCGCGATGGCACGCGCAATGAAGGCGAGCGATTCGACCCCGATCGCGGCGGGCGAAACGCAGGTCAGCGTCACCGTCACCGTGCGCTTCCTGCTCAAATAGCCGACGCCTATCCGCCGGACATGAAAAGGGCCGCTGGGTTTCCCCAGCGGCCCGATCATCCGGTTGGACCGAATTCTTAGCGAACCGTACCGCGACGGATCAGATTCACGATCGCGAGCAGGATGACTGCGCCGATCAGCGAATAGATGAACGTGTTGATCGTGATCGCCTGGTTGATCCCTGCCCCGAACAGGAACGATGCGATCACCGAACCAATGATGCCGACGATGACGTTGAGGAGAATCCCCTGCTGGCCATCGGTACGCATGATCATGCTGGCAAGCCAACCGCACACGCCACCGACGACGAGCCAAACAATAAGTCCAACCATTTTACCCTCCGTTGCCCGGTTATGTCCGGGATGACGGAGACAAGACTCTCAAACCGTGATTTTTGTTCCGGCTCCGGATCGAGTAAACCCCGACCGGTTCGGAAAATCAGTATTTTTGCTGACGCTCGTACAGCGACTTATAGTGCTGGATCCGGGTTACGCGAAGCCCCGGCATCCCCGAACGGTCGATCGCGCGCTGCCAGCTGGCGAACTCCTCGACCGTCAGGCCGTAGCGTTCGCAGACCTCGTCGACCGACAGCAGACCGCCATTGACCGCCGCCACGACTTCCGCTTTCCGCCGCACGACCCAGCGCGTCGTCTCGGGAGGCGGAAGCGAGTCGAGCGTCAAGGGCTCTCCGAGCGGACCGATCACTCTTGCTGGGCGGATCTTCTGGTTCTCGATCATTCTTACAAGACCTTGTCTCGGGGCGGGGGCCCCTCTGCAGCTTATTCGTTACGGTCATAACCGTCGGACTTGAACGCTGGCTAAAGCGTCTCGGTAAACGTCGCGTTCACGCTTTCCTCCAGTCACCGCAAAACTCGACCATTTCCCAGACGGCGACGTTGAATGCGCCGTGCGCCGGGGTGAATGGATCACTCGCGTGGATGCGGGGAAGCCGCGCTTGCGCCAGCGCGGTCGGACTCGCCGCCTGCCGGGCCGCCACCCCGACCATCAGCACGGCAAGATCGGGCGACAGCGCCACCACATGCACGTCTGTTTCAAATCGGGAAAAGCTAAGGTCCACACATACATCCACAGGGCGAGCTGGGATGCTGTAGGACAGAGGTTCTAAAGGGGGCGTAAAGCCCGCAAGCTTTTCCGGCGGTTTTGCATGTTGCTTCCGAAGCGCCTATCTCTCGACGCATCATGACAGACGCAGAATTTCAGTTGGGTCCCGACGGCGTGGGCAAGCGCATCGTCGTCGCGATGTCGGGCGGCGTGGACAGCTCGGTGGTCGCCGCGCTGGCGGTGCGGACGGGTGCAGAAGTGATCGGGATAACGCTGCAGCTCTACGACCACGGCGAGGCGGTGGGACGTGCCGGATCGTGTTGCGCGGGGCGCGATATCCGCGACGCGCGCGCAGTGTGCGACCGCTTGGGGATCGCGCATTACGTCTTCGATCACGAGACGCGCTTTCGCGATCAGGTGATCGATCGGTTTGCCGACGACTATCTCGCGGGGCGAACGCCGATCCCGTGCATCCAGTGCAACATGGGGCCCAAGTTCACCGACCTCCTCGCGGCCGCGCGTGATCTCGGTGCGGATTGTCTCGCGACCGGGCACTATGTCCGACGTGTCGAGGGGGACGCTGGAGCGGAACTTCACCGGGCGTTCGATCCGGCGCGTGACCAGAGCTACTTCCTGTTCGCGACCACGCAGACCCAGCTCGACTACCTCCGCTTCCCGCTCGGCGGCCTGCCCAAGCCGCGCGTGCGCGAGATTGCCGCCGAACTGGGGCTCGGCGTGGCGGGCAAGCCCGACAGCCAGGACATCTGCTTCGTCCCCGATGGCAATTATGCCGGACTGGTCAAGAAGCTGCGCCCGGAGGCCGATACCGCGGGTGAGATCGTCGACGCCGAGGGCCGCGTGCTCGGGCGGCACAAGGGGCTGATCCACTTCACCGTCGGCCAGCGCCGCGGGCTGGAGATCGGCGGCACGCCTGAGCCGCTCTACGTCATCCGCCTGGAGGCGGAAACACGGCGCGTCGTCGTCGGCCCGCGTGCGGCGCTGGCGGTGCGCGCGGCGCGGCTGAGCGGGATCAACTGGCTGGGTGGGGACTATGACGGTCCGTTGACCGCCAAGGTGCGCTCGCTTGCAAAGCCAGTGCCCGCGCGCCGCGACGGCGACTGGGTCGTATTCGACGCGCCCGAATATGGCGTCGCGCCAGGGCAGGCGACCGTGCTCTACGGCGGCGACCGTGTGATCGGCGGCGGCTGGATCGAGGAAACCGAAAGCGCGCTGCTGACCGCAGCCGCCTGAGTCGCGCGAAAGCACGACGACCACCAGGTCAGCCTTCAAAACCCGCCGCGACGCGTCGTGCGATCCTTGTGGCAGCGCGACCGTCCCCAAACGGATTGTGCGCGCGGGCCATGGCCCGATATGCCTGACGGTCATCGAGCAGCCGAGACGTCTCGGAAACGATGCGGTCGGCGTCCGTCCCGACCAGCAGCGCCGTCCCCGCTGCAACGCCTTCCGGGCGCTCGGTCGTCTCACGCATGACCAGCACCGGCTTGGCGAGCGCCGGCGCTTCTTCCTGCACGCCCCCCGAGTCGGTCAGCACGACATGCGCGAGATCGAGCGCGCGGATGAAGTGTGGGTAATCGAGCGGATCGATCCGCGCGATGTTGGGCCGGTCGCCGAGCATCGCGTCCATCACCGCGACGACATTGGGGTTGGGGTGGACCGGGAAGAGGATCGCGACGTCGTCACGCTCTGCAATCCGGGCGAGCGCGCGCGCGATGTTTTCCATTCCCCCACCGAAATTCTCACGCCGGTGCGTCGTGACGAGCACGATCCGCTTGCTCGCAAACCGCGCGGCAATTGCGTCCAGCCCGGCGGCGAGCGATGGATCGGCGGCGAGCCTGGCCCGGGTTGCGTGAAGCGCGTCGATCACGGTGTTGCCCGTCACGTGGATCGTGGCGGGGTCCACATTCTCGCGGCGAAGCGCGGCGGCGGCGGTTTCGGTCGGGGCGTAATGCTGGTCCGCGATGCAAGCCACGATCCGGCGGTTCACTTCCTCGGGCCAGGGATGATGGATATCCCCCGAGCGCAGCCCGGCCTCGACATGCGCGACAGGCACCTTGCGATAATAGGCCGCGAGCGCACCCGCCATCGCGGTTGCGGTATCCCCCTGCACGATCACGCGGTCGGGCTGTTCGGCGTCCATCACATCCCCCAGGCCGTCCAGCAGCCGTGCCGTCAGCCGGTTAAGCGACTGGCCCGGCTCCATCAGGTCGAGATCCACGTCGGGTATCAGCCCCGCGATCGCGAGCACCTGATCGAGCAATGCCCGGCGCTGCGCGGTGACGCAGGTGCGCACCACCAGCCCGGGGGTCGCCTTCAGCGCCGCGACGACCGGGAACAGCTTGATCGCCTCGGGGCGCGTGCCGAAGACGACCAGGACTTTGCGGTCGGGGCGGGGGGGCTGTGCCTCGATCATTCCGACCCCATCCCCCATCGCCTAGCGTTACGCTAACCGCAGCACGGACATCCCGGGTCTTTTGGAAGTATGATCGTGCGAAATCGAAACGCAAGCGCATCGACCAGCAAAAGCTTGCCTGCGCTGTCCTCGCCAAAGCCGACGATACTGCGCAGGGTCTCCAGTGCCGCCAGGCTCCCCATCACGCCGGTCATCGCGCCGATCACGCCCTGTTCGGCACAGGTGTCCCCGGCGGCATCGTGCGCGTCGCCAACAAAGCAGCGATAGCAGGGCTTGTCCGGCTCCCACCCCCGGAACACCCCGAGCTGCCCCTCGAACTGTCCGACCGCCGAGGACACCAGCGGGATGCGTAGCGCATGCGCCGCATCCGCAACCGCAAGCCGGGTGGAAAAGCTGTCGGTGCCGTCCAGCACCACGTCCACCCCGGCGAGCAGCGTCGCGGCGTTGGCCGCATCGAGCCGCACCGCCAGCGTCTCGATCGAGACATGCGGCGTAATACGGCGCGCAGCGGTTTCCGCCGCCGCGACCTTGGACGCGCCGACGTCGGCATCGCCGAACAGCGTCTGACGTTGCAGGTTCGACAGGTCGACCGTGTCGTCATCGATGATCACCAGCCGTCCGACCCCGGCGGCGGCGAGATATTGGATTGCCGGGCTGCCAATTCCGCCTGCGCCGACCACCGCGACGCTCGCCTGTTTCAAGCGCAGCTGCCCCGCGCCGCCCACTTCTCGCAGGACGATGTGGCGGGCGTAGCGATCGAGTTCGGCGTCGCCGAGCGTGTTCATCCGCGCCAGTCGAACACGATGGTCGTGCGATACCAGGTGTCAGTCGTCGGCTTGTACTGCGCGATATTGCCACGTGCGAACCCGGTAACGAGACCCGCTGCATATTGCTCGATCGTCGGGCAGGCGATCGCGCGCGGCACGACCTTGCGCACGCTGCCGTCCGCACCGATCAGCGCAGCGACCTCGACCGGCAGGACGTAATGCCCGTCGCCGGGACGTTGCGCGACACACCGTCCCGCGGCGATCTCACCGGCGACGAACGTCGTGACTTGCGGCGTCGCCTGGCGCGGCGCGACATAGGGCAGGGTGGGCAACGCCGACCAGTCGTTGGGCAAGCTTGGCGGTGATGCCGGCACGTCGGCAACCTGCAGGAGAAACGCAGCTATCATCGTCCGGTCGATCCAAAGCCCCCGATACCACGGACGGTATCCGCCAGCCGGTCGACCGTTTCCAGTACCGCGCGCTGAACCGGGGCGGGGACGAGTTGGGCAATCCGGTCGCCGCGCGCGATCTCGAACGGCTGCTGGCCGTGGTTGATCAGGATGACCTTCACCTCGCCGCGGTAATCCGAATCGATCGTGCCCGGCGTATTGAGGCACGTCACGCCATGCTTGAGCGCAAGGCCCGAGCGCGGGCGCACCTGCACTTCGAAGCCCGTCGGGATCGCGATCGCGAAGCCGGTCGCGACCGCGCCGCGCGCGCCCGGCGCCAGCGTCACCGCCTCGGCGGCAACGACGTCCATGCCGGCGGCACCGTCGGTGGCATAAGCGGGCAAGGGCAGTCCCGCACCGTGCGGCAAGGACAGGAACTGAATCGTGATCGGGGAAGTCGTCATGGCCGCCCTCTTAACGATGCTTGCGCCGGGCGCGAAGACCGGTCTGTCTTTGCGCGACTAAAGTCTGCCGCAACGCGGTCAATCGCGGAACCGGGCAGCGGGTTGCGGGTTAGGAACATACACGAAACATAGCGAGACAGTTCATGGCCGAAGAGACGCTCCCCAACCCGAAGCTCGAAGAACATCCCGACTCGAATACCGAGAAGGATCCGGCGGATTGGGTCTCGGGCGGCGATCCCATGACGGGGGCGCAGAAGTCGTATCTTACGACGCTGTGCGAGGAAGCGAAGATCGATCCGCCCAGCGCCGACATGAACAAGGGCGATGCCTCCAAGATGATCGACGAGCTCAAGCAGAAGCTCGGCCACTAAGACCTTCGTCACGCCGCCGCCTCCCAAGGGAGTGCGGCGGCAGTTTTCTTTCTAATCAGCTAATGCCGTAGCAATCAGCACCGCAAGCCGGTCTGCCACCGCATCCTTGGGCATTCGATCCCAGCTTTCCGTGCCCGCCTCGGTGATGACATGGACGGTGTTGGCGCTGCCCCCCATCACATCCCCCGACACATCGTTGGCGACGATCCAGTCGACGTTTTTGCGCTGACGTTTGGCGGTCGCATGGGCGATCACCTGTTCGGTTTCTGCCGCAAAGCCGATCAACAGCCTTGGCCGCTTCGGGCTGCGCGCCAGCGTTGCGAGGATGTCGGGGTTCTCGACCAGCCGCAGGACCGGGGTGTCCGCGCCTTTCTTGATCTTCTGTGCTGCCCCCTCGACTCGCCAGTCGGCGACCGCCGCCACCATCACCGCGGCATCCACGGGCAGCGTTGCCTCTACCGCTGCAGCCATCTGTAACGCGGTCTCGACATCGATCCGGTCGACGCCAGCGGGTGTCGGCAAGGTAACCGGCCCGGCCACCAGCGTTACTCGCGCGCCCAGCGCAGCCAGCGCCCCCGCAATCGCAAACCCCTGCTTCCCCGACGACCGATTGGCGAGATACCGCACCGGGTCGATCGGTTCATGCGTCGGCCCGGCAGTCACGAGAATATGCTTGCCCTGCAGCATCCGTGCGTCAGCCACCGAGCATCTGCTGGATCGCTGCAAGGATCGCAGGAGGTTCGGGCAGACGGCCGGGGCCGAACTCGCCACACGCCATCGCGCCCTCATCGGGCTCGAGCACCGTCACGCCGTCGCCGCGCAGTGTCGCCACGTTGCGGACGGTGGCGGGGTGCTGCCACATGCGTACGTTCATCGCAGGCGCGGCGAGTACGCGCTTGTCGGTCGCAAGCAACAGCGTCGTCGCGAGGTCATCGGCGATGCCCGCCGCCATCTTGGCCATCAGGTCCGCGGTGGCGGGGGCCACCACCACCAGATCGGCTTCGCGGCTGAGCTGGATATGCCCCATCTCGACCTCGTCCTTGAGATCCCACAAGCTCGTGTGGACCTGATTCTCGGACAAAGCGGCGAGCGTCATCGGGGTCACGAAATGTGCGCCGCCTGCGGTCAGCACGCATTTGACCGAAATCCCCGCCTTGCGGCACAGGCGGATCAGCTCGCTCGCCTTATACGCCGCGATCCCGCCGCCGATGATCAGCAGGATCTTCATCGCACCAGCCGCGTGACGATGATGCGACGCCGATCGCGCGCACGTGCCACCAGATCGCGCAGGCCATCGGGCGCAAAGGCGAGACCGACGAGGAGCAGCGGTGCGATCATCAATCCCCAGTAGAAGGTGTCGGGGCGTCCGAACAGCCCGAGCAAGGCGGCATAGCCGCAGAACACCGTCAGGACGCGCAAAGCGACCGGGTCCGCCCAGCACGCCCATCCGAACAGCGCCAGCCCCACCAGCAATGCCGCAAGGACTGCCGGGACGACCGCCAGCGCGGTCGACAGCATCATCGTCTTGACGAAAAAGCCGAAGCCGAGCAGCCCCATCCAGCCCGGTGACACGGGATCGGTCGGACGGACGACATCGGCGACCGCATGCGCATGGAAGCCGAGCACCACTGCCAGCACCAGGATCGTAGCGCCCCAGCCGAGCGCCTCGCGCCGATGCCCTTCGGCGAACGCGAGAATCCCCATGATCGCGACATACACCAGGGCGGTCTCGCGGATCAGCATCGCGATCAGCCCGATCGCGACGGCCGTAGTCCACCGGTCATTGCGACGAAGCGCCAGCGACAGAGCGATCAGCATACCCGCCCAGATTTCATGGAAGCCGATCAGCCCGCGCTGGATGAAGACGACCATCCCGCCCGCCAGCAACAGCATCGCAAACACCAGCGGTGGCTTCCGGACGAACGCGGCCCTGAAGCGTACGAACCAGGCACCGGCCGTCCCAGCGATCAGCGCAAACAGGACCGCTTGAGTCGCCATCGGCGGCAAATGCGCCTGAAGGACCGCCAGCGCGGGCAGACGAAAGGTGATGAACGGCTGCAGCGGATAGCCGCCGCGCCGCAATTCCTTGGCGGCGACGCCGTAATAGTCCCCGCCGCCGCGAATTGCCGACACGATCGAATCGTACAGCGCGACATCGGTCTGTACCTCGCCCGTGCCACCCTCGGGCGCGCCCGCCGGGGCGGGGACCGCGAGCGCCAGCAACGTCGCGCCGAGCAGCAGCACCAGCAGCCCGAGCGCCCAGCGCGCCTGCGACCGACTGAGGCCGGCAAAGCGCGACGGCATGGCGAGCCATAGCGGGGCGCCGGTCGAAACGGGTGGTGGGGTGGCTAGCCCCACAACATCCATCCGGCGCCAAGGCTCGCGGCGGCGCTGACGATCGCGACGATCGCATAGCGCCACCCGCCACCGAACCGCACGACCTCGATCTTGCGGAGCGGGGGCTCGGGCGGGGCACCCGGCGGATCGGGAAAGCGACGCTCGATGTTGCGGATCAGGTCGGGAAGGCGCGCGAAAGTGCGCAGATCGGTAACGATCCGGTCCGCTACCGCCGCCTCCGGACCCAGTTCGGTGCGAATCCATTCACGGACAAACGGTGCCGCAGCGTCCCACAGGTTGATGTCGGGATCGAGGCTGGTTGCGACACCCTCGACCATCACCATCGTCTTCTGCAGCAGCAGCAGATGCGGCTGAGTCTGCATGTCGAAGTCGCGCGTGATGTTGAACAGCCCGTCGAGCATCATCCCGATCGACATGTCCTTGACCGCCATCCCGCGCATCGGCTCGCCGACCGCGCGGAGCGCGGTCGCGAATTCGGCGACATTGTGATGCGAGGGCACATAGCCCGCCTCGAAATGGATCTCGGCGACGCGTTTGTAATTGCCCGTGATCAGCCCGTAGAGAATCTCCGCCAGCCACACCCGCGCGCGCCGGTCGATCCGGCCCATGATCCCGAAGTCGATCGCGGCGATCTTGTTGCCGGGCAGCGCGAACAGGTTCCCCTGATGCATGTCGGCATGGAAGAACCCTTCCGCGATCGCCTGGCGCAGGAACGCATGGACCAGCGTGTCGGCAAGCTGCGGCAGGTCATAGCCCGCCGCGATCAGCGCAGGGCGGTTCGACAGCTTGATCCCGTTGATCCACTCGAGCGTGAGCACCTTGCCGGTGGTGCGCTGCCAATCGATCTTGGGGACGGTGAAGTCGGGCTCCGCCTGCATCGAATCGGCCAGCTCGGACGCCGAGGCCGCCTCGCGCCGCAGATCGAGTTCGCGCGCGGTCCAGCGCTTGAATGTCTCGATCGTCAGGCGCGGGCGTAGCCGCGAGAGTTCGCCGCCCATCGCCTCGACTTGTGCCGCGGCCCATTCATAGGTGTCGATCGCGCGGGTGAAATCTTCCTCGACGCCCGGGCGGAGCACCTTGATCGCGACGGTGCGCCCGTCGGTCGTCACCGCGCGGTGGACCTGCGCGATCGAGGCTGCCCCCACGGGCACCGGCTCGATCGACTGGAACAGCTCGGCCGGATCACGCTGGAACGCGCGGGTGAGCGCGGCGTGGATCGTCTCGTAGGGGACGGGCGGCAGCGCATCCTGCAACCGCATGAGATCGAGCGCAGCGGCGTCGCCGACCATGTCCGGGCGAGTCGCGAGCGTCTGCCCGAGCTTGATCGCTGCAGGACCGATCGCCTGGAGCGCGTCGGCATAGCGCGGCACCTTGGGCACACGCGCGCCGAACCGCGCGATCCGGGCGAGGCGGCGCACCGGGGCGGGAGTGTTTGGATCGCGCTCGATGCCGCGCAGCGCCCCGTGGCGCGCGAGGATGCGGCCCCATTTGAGCAAGCGCCAGAGATGGACAGCAGGCGCGGTCATATGTTTCTCCCCTCCCCTTCAGGGGAGGGGTTGGGGGTGGGGCAGTGCTGGGTGCTTGGGCCGAATTGGGCAGCTGCGCCCGCTACGGCCCCACCCCAACCCCTCCCCTGAAGGGGAGGGGCTATAAGCGTCGGGCTCATCAAATCTTCCAGCCGTGGTGAATCGCCACGAGCCCGCCCAGCATCGGCTCGACGCCGGTCTGGATGAACCCCGCGTCGCGGATCATCCCCTCGAAGGTCGGCATGTCCGGAAAGCGCCGGATCGATTCGATCAGATAGCGATAGCTGTCGGCATCCTGCGCTAGCAGCTTGCCGAGCTGCGGTACGACCTTGTGCGAATAGGCGTCGTACACGTCGGCGAACCCGGGCCACACGGTGGTGGAAAACTCCAGGCAGAAGAACCGCCCGCCACGCCGCAGCACGCGGTGCGCTTCGCGCAGCGCCTTGGGGATGTCGGTGACGTTCCGGATCCCGAACGCGATCGTGTACGCATCGAAGAAGCGATCGGGGAAGGCGAGCGTCTCGGCATTCGCCTCGGTCCACACTAGCCCGTCGATGCCGCGCTTGGCCGCGCGTTCCATGCCGACTTCGAGCATCTGCGGGTTGATGTCCGCGACCGTCACGCTCGCGCCCGATTCGGCGATGCGGAAGGCGATGTCGCCGGTGCCGCCCGCCATGTCGAGGATCTGCTCCCCCTCGCGCGGTTTGAGGCGGCGGACGAAGCGGTCCTTCCACAGCCGGTGCATGCCGCCCGACATCGCGTCGTTCATGATGTCATAGCGCGCAGCGACGCTGGAGAAGACGCCGCCGACGCGGGCGGTCTTTTCGGAGGCGGGGATGTCTTCGTAGCCGAAGGAGACTGTATCGTTCATGGCCCCCGCTCTAGCCAGTGCTTGTGGCGCGGGCAAACGCAACCTAGCTGATTGCGATGCCAGAATTGCCCGAAGTCGAAACCACCGTGCGGGGCCTGCGCCCAGTGCTCGAAGGGCAGCGCATCACCGCGGTGCAGATCCGCCGTCCCGACCTGCGACGGCCGTTCCCGGAGGACCTCGGGCAGCGACTCACCGGCGCGACCGTCACCGCGCTCGGACGGCGCGCGAAATACGGGCTGATCGATACGACCCGCGGCGACACGATGATCTTCCACCTCGGCATGTCGGGGCGGTGGCGAGTCGATCCCGCCGAGATCCTGCCGCACGACCATCTGATCCTGGAGACCGCGACGCACCGGCTCGCGCTCAACGACGCGCGGCGGTTCGGCTCGGTCGATCTGGTCGCGACCACGGGGCTTGCCGCTTTCCCGGCGTTCCTCGCGCTCGGGCCCGAACCGCTTGGACCGGATCTTACCGCTGCCTATCTCCACCGGATCCTCAAGGACCGGATCGCGTCGATCAAGCTGATGCTGCTCGACCAGCGGATCGTCGCGGGGCTGGGCAACATCTATGTCTGCGAAGCGCTGTTCCTTGCCGGCGTCTCGCCCAAGCGCGCGGCGGGGAAGGTCTCGCGTGCGAAACTCGACCGACTCGTGCCGGCGATTCGCAGCGTGTTGCTGGCCGCGATCGAGGCGGGTGGGTCGACCTTGCGCGATTATGCCAAGCCAGATGGCGAGCTCGGATATTTTTCCAAGCAGTTCGCGGTCTATGGGCGGGAGGGGCAGCCGTGCGCCTGTGGCGGGCTGGTCCAGCGCTATGCCGAAGGGGGGCGATCGACTTTCTGGTGCCCGACCTGCCAACGCTAATTATGGCATGTGTTCTTGACCGACCCCGTGCTTGTCGGTAAGGGCAGCGGCTTCCGGGGCCGGGAGACTTCTCCCGCCCTTTCTTATTTCTAAAGTCAGAGGGCTTCATGGCGAACACGCCACAGGCGAAAAAGCGTATCCGTCGCAACGCTGCACGGGCACTGGTGAACGGCAACCGCGTCGGCCGCATCCGCACCTTCGTCAAGAAGGCTGAGGCTGCGCTCGAGTCCGGGGACAAGGTCGCGGCAACTGCAGCCATGCTGCAGGTTCAGCCCGAACTGATGCGTGGCGTCGCCAAGGGCGTGCTCCACAAGAACACTGCCTCGCGCAAGTTCGCACGACTGACGAAGCGCCTTACCGCGCTCGCCTGAACGCGCGTTCTCGAACGATCAATTCGCCCGCCGGACATCGTCCGGCGGGCTTTTTGTCGTGCCGTGTACATCGTTCGAAAGATGGATTTTCACCGCGGGAAGAACATCGCAAGAACAGTTTTTGTCCCGTTTCTGGAAAGCGTGGTTTTACTGCGATTCGCATAACCTTCACGGAAGTGTAACGATTAAAAACCCAACGATTTCAACAGATTGTGCGATTTTTGACGCGAATCCTTGGCTGAATCCGAGTCAATCCCGATTATTTCAGAAATCTGACCGGGGCAGGGATTGATAGACTCGGCCGGTTCTTCATAACTGGCCCTCCACCGCGCAGACGATCGTCTCGCGACTCATTTCGAATGGCGCGTTCAGGCGGACTTGATTCCGGCTGTGGGGGTTTTTGTCCGTTGTATATCAAGGCTCCGCCAGCTTGGCTGGGGGGCCGGGGAAGGGTTTTGTCGTGGCATTTTTGGGGCAGGGGGTAGCGATCGCGAACAACCATAGCGCCGCCGAAACGCAGGACGACATGGTTGCGCAGGCATGGGCCACGGTCCGTGCCAATCTTCGCGAATCATCGGGCGTACGGTTGTTCGATCAGTGGCTTAAGCCGATCGTCTTGATTCCCGGGAGCGACCTGGACGCAGTGCGTCTGGGGTTGCCGTCGGCATTCATGACAAATTGGGTACGGAATCATTACGCCGACCGGTTGTTGCACGAATTCCGCGTGCTGATCCCGGCGGTGCGCAGCGTTTCGGTCGAAACCGTCGCGCGGTCGGCGCAGGTCGTGACGATCGACACGTTGCCGGCACCGGCCAACATCCAGCCGGCTGAACCGGTGCCGACGATCGAGCGCCCGTCGCTCGATCCGCGGTTCACCTTCGACCGGTTCGTGGTCGATCCGTCGAACCTCGTCGCCTACAACGCGGCGGTCGCGTTGACGCAGCCGGGGGCACCGCGGTTCAGTCCGCTGTTCCTCCACAGCGGCACGGGGCAGGGGAAGACTCACCTGATGCACGCGATCGGTGCCGCCTATCTCATGGCGGTCCCCGGTGCGCGCGTCCTGCTGATGTCGGCCGAGCGGTTCATGTATGAATTCGTCCAGGCGCTCCGCACCCGCGAGACGCATGCGTTCAAGACCCGGCTGCGCGCCGCCGACCTGCTGCTGATCGACGATCTGCAGTTCATCGCGGGCAAGGACGCGACGCAGGAAGAGTTCTTCCACACGATGAACGAAGTGATGGGCGCGGGTAAGCGGCTCGTCATCTCGGCGGATCGCTGCCCGCAGGGGCTCGACGGCGTGGAACAGCGGATCACCTCGCGGCTGTCGTGCGGCCTCGTCGCCGACATCAAGGCACCCGACCTGGCGCTGCGCCGCCGCGTGCTCGACCGCAAGCTCGCCGACATGCCGAATGCGCAGGTCCCGGTGGCGGTGCTCGATTTGCTCGCATCGCGGATCACCGGTAACATCCGTGACCTCGAAGGCGCGCTCAACCGCGTCGTCGCTTATGCGCAGCTCAGCAACGTCGAGATCGATCTCGACTTCGCGATCGCGACGCTCGGCGACGTGCTCCGCGGGGCCGAGCGCCGGGTCACGATCGACGAGATCCAGAAGGCGGTCTCCGCGCATTTCGAGATCAAGCCGATCGATCTGGTATCGGCGCGTCGCGCGGTCGTCGTCGCGCGTCCGCGGCAGATCGCGATGTATCTGGCCAAGCGTCTCACCACGCGGTCGCTTCCCGAGATCGGGCGCAAGTTCGGCGGGCGCGACCATTCGACCGTGATCCATGCGGTCCGCCGGATCGAGGATCTGCGCGACAAGGATCACGAGATCGACAGCTCGGTGCGCACGCTGCTGCGCCAGTTGGAAGGGTAAAGGAGCGGTCCCGGGCAACCGGGACCTCCCCGGCCGCGCGCCTATCAGCCCGCGGCGGCGGGCGGGTTCTTCGCAAGCCAGGCCTTTGCCTGATCGTCGGTCAGCTCGACCAGATCGCCCATGACGACCGGCAGGTCGAGCAGATGCAGCCCCCAGTCGGGTAGCGCCTTGCCCCCATACATCACATCGCCGACGATATGATCGGTGCGCTTGTCCGCCGAGTTGGCATTGGTCGTCACCGCCAGATAGGACGCGGTGCCGGACGTGACGCAGCGCGTGCTGAGCAACCCCGGTACCTTGACGAAGCCGGTCGTGACGACGGCGCCGTCCTGGCTCCACGCCCCTTGCGAGGCGCTGGCGATCCCCGCACCCCGTGCGCCGAGATAGGCGTCGGCAGGCTTGACCGCACCGTCGAGCGCGGCGGGGTCGACACAGGCGACGGTCATGCCGGGTTGTGCCGCGATCCCGAAGCGGCTGTTGGCGGGCGGCGGCGCATCGGCGCGGAAGCTGACGTAGCTGACCACGCAACCGCTATCCTTGTCGCTATGGCACAAAGGCGTCGACTTGAAATCGCCGCCGACGTCCTTGCCCGCGGGGACCGCAACGTTGGTGCCGGGAATGATGACGGAGATGATCTGTCGTTGGACCGGCGTCCCTTCGATCGCTTTCGCGACCAGCTCCTTGAGGATCCCCGACCCCTGGCTGTGCCCGATCAGCACGACGCCGCGCCCGTGATTGTCATAGGCGAGATATTCTTCCCACGCCGCCTTCACATCGGCGAAGGCGCGCGCACGATCTCCCTTCATCGGCTGCCCCAGCATCGCGTCGCGCAGTGCGAGCAGCGTGACCTGACGGTAGAGCGGCGCGAACACGCGGCAATGCTTGGCGAAGCGCCCCGCCTGATGCGTCGCGACGGTGATCTCTTCGGGGCCTGCGGTCATGTCGCTGTTGGGCGACGCATCGAGCGACACCGTCGGATAGACGTAGAAACAGTCGAACTTGGGTGTGTCGTCGCGCGAGAATCGCTCGATCGATTGCGTCCCGTCGGCCCGGATGATCGTCGCGTCCTGATTGGCGGCGCACGCGTCGGTGCGACCCGGACGGCACAGCCAGGCATCGGGGTTGGTGTATTTCGGTGTGGCCTCGGCCGTCGGTGCGGGGGCGGGGGTCTGTGCTGCCCCCGCGACGGGCATTGCGGAGGCCAGCAGGATGGCGGCAAGCGATTTCATCATAGGATCCCGACCTCTTGGCGCGACGTTTCCACCACGGCGCTTTCCCGGCCATTGCCGGGGAAGCGCCATTGTCATTGCAAGCACATATCTTGGGGAACATTAGCGCGGCGAGTCAGCCGGTCAAAGCGGATAGAGTGCGACGACCACCCCGCGCCCCTCTCCGCGCAGCACGACCCCGGCACGAGCCACCGCACGCCCGTCCTATGCCTCGACGGCGCCAGAGAACGCAGGGCAGGGGCGGGACGTATTCCCAGGATAGCGCTTCCCCGGCGAATGCCGGGGCCCAGTCGCGGCGCGCAAGGTCGAGCGCACGACGCCCGATCAGCCCGCCCTCTGCTGGGCCCCGGCCTTCGCCGGGGAAGCGCCATAGCCACCGCGAGCATACGTTTTATGATACAAAGCGCGGCGCGTCAGCCGATCAAAGCGGGTAGAGCGCGCCCACGACCCAACGGCCCTCACCACGCAGCACGGCCCAGGCACGCGCCGCCGCACGGCTATCCATCGCCTCCACCCCGATGCCCTTCGCCTCGAGCGCACGGACGAACGCAGGGGCGGGACGTCGCATCGTCGCGCCCGTCCCGAGCAGCAGGAACTCCGGTGCCGGATCAAGCGCGATCAGGTCGCCGAGCGATTCAGGCGACAGCGTCTCAAACGCAGGCGCATCCCACTCGGCCACGGCTTCAGGGGCGATCGTCAGCGCGCGGTACACCCCCCGGAAATCCCCCGCCTCGACCTTGAAGCCGTTGGGGGAGAAACCGGTGATCGCCGGACCCGATCCGCTGGCGCGGTCGATCTGCATCAGCGCGCCTTCGGGGTGCCCGTCACGGCGACGGGCTCCGCCTGGCTCGGGTCGGGGCGTAGGCCGAGCGAGATCAGCAGCGACGACGACACGTAGATCGACGAATAGGTCCCGACGAAGATGCCGAGGATCATTGCCGCGGTAAACCCGCGAAGCACCGGGCCACCGAAGATCAGCAGCGCGAACAAAGCGAGCAGGATCGTGACCGAGGTCATCACCGTGCGCGGCAACGTCTCGTTGACCGACAGATCGACGATCGCGGACATGTCCATCTTGCGATAGCGGCGCATATTCTCGCGGATGCGGTCATCGATGACGATCTTGTCGTTGATCGAATAGCCGATGATCGTCAGCACCGCGGCGACGATGTTGAGGTCGAACTCGAACCCGCTGAGCGCGAAGAAGCCGAGCGTCATCAGCACGTCGTGGACGATCGCCACGACGGTCGAGACGCCGAACTGCCATTCGAACCGGAAGATCGCGAACAGGCCGATCCCGACGACCGCGAGCACGACCGCGAGGATGCCCTTCCAGATCAATTCGCCCGAGACCTTGCCGCTGACCGAATCCTGCCGCGAGAAGCGCGCATCGGGGAAGTCGCGCGAGATCGCGACCTGAACCTGCTGGACGATGCGGTTGGCCGCGCCCTCGTCGGTGCTCTCGGGCGGGGGCAGCTTGATCGAGATGGTATTGTCGTTGCCGACCGACTGGAGCCGCGCTTCGCCGAGCTCCAGATTGTCGATGGTCGTGCGCAGCTTGTCGAGCGACGGCGGCGAGGCGAACTTCTCCTCGATCATCAGCCCACCGACAAAATCGACGCCTAGGTTGAGCCCGCGTGTGAACACCAGCGCAAGCGCGGCGACCGACAGCAGGATCGTCAACCCGAACGCCCATTTGCGCAGGGAAACGAAGGGGAGGTTGGTGTTGTCCGGAACGATTTTCAGCAGGCGCATGGTGTCTGGCCGATCAAATGTTGATGTCGGTCGGGCGGTTGCGGCGAATCCACAACACCACGAGCATCCGCGTGAAGGTAACGGCGGTGAACACCGAGGTGGCGATGCCGATCAGCAACACGACCGCAAAGCCCTTCACCGGACCCGAACCGAGCATCAGCATGATGAGGCCCGAGATCGCGTGCGTCGCATTCGCCTCGAAGATCGTCCGGCTCGCTTCCTTATAGCCGAGCTCGACCGACTGGATCACGCTGCGGCCACGGCGGCGTTCCTCACGAATACGCTCGTTGATCAGCACGTTCGCATCGACCGCAGTACCGATCGTCAGCACGAAGCCCGCGATTCCCGGCAGCGTCAGCGTACCGTTGAGCAGCGCGAGCACGCCCATGATGACGACGACGTTGATGATGACGGCATAGTCGGCATAGAAACCGAAGCGGCCGTAGGTGACGATCATGAACACGATCACCAGGATCACCGCGATCGCCGAGGCGCGGACGCCTGCGTTGATCGACTCCTGCCCGAGATCGGGGCCGACGGTGCGTTCCTCGACGATCTTGAGCGAGATCGGCAATTTACCCGAGCTCAGTGCGATCGCAAGGTTGTTTGCCGACTCAACTGTGAACGAGCCTTCGATGTAGCCCGCCCCGCCGAGGATCGCGGTGTTGATCCGGGGTGCCGAGATGACCGCGTCGTCGACGATCACGGCGAACCGCTTGCCGGTGTTCGCCTGGGTGATTGCGGCGAACTTGCGCCCGCCCTCGGCGTTGAAGCTGAAGTCGACGATCGGGGCGTTGTCTTCCTGCTTGAACGACTGTTTTGCGGTCAGCAGCTGGTCGCCGGTGATGATCGCCTGGCGCTTGACGAGGATCTTCGCGCCGGGGCCACCCTCGGGATAGGGGAGCGCCTGCGTGCCCGCCGGGATAATCCCGCCGGGGACATAGGGCTGGTCCGCGACCATCTTGAATTCGAGCTTGGCGGTCTTGCCGATCAACTCGCGCAAAGCGCGCGGATCCTTGAGGCCGGGAACCTGGACGACGATGCGGCTGGTGCCCTGGCCGACGATCGTCGGCTCCTTGGTGCCGAGCTTGTCGATGCGGGTGCTGACCACGTCCCGCGCGGTCGACATCGCTTCCTTGATCGACGCGTTGATGCCCGCCTCGGTCGGGGTCATCACGATCCGCGACGAATCGACGACCTGCAGGTCCCAGTCGCGCTGGCCGGTCAGGCCGACCCCGCCGGTCAGCTTGTTGAGCCGCTCGCGCGCTGCATCAAGCTGCGTCACGTTCCGCAACATGAAGCTCAGCTTGCCGTTGTCGGTCGCGATGTCGCCAATCGGGATCACCGGGTTGAGCGCCATTTGCGTGACGATCTGCTCGCGCATCGCCTCGAGCCGGTTCTTGACCAGCTCGTTGGTGTCCGCCTCGAGCAGCAGATAGCTGCCCCCCGCCAGATCGAGCCCCTTGTTGACCCGCGGATGCGGGAACGCGCCCCAGCGGTCGGTGACCGACTCGGGCAGGAAACTCGGGATCGCCAGCGCCATCAGCGCGGCGAGGAAAGCGAAGATCGATATGACCTTCCAGCGGGGGAAATCGAGCATCGGATCAGTCGTTCGCGGGCTTGGAGCCGAGCGGCGTCACTTCGGCGAGGGTCGCCTTGACGACGCGGATGCGCGTGGTCGGCGCGATTTCGACTTCGACGAAGCGTTCCTCAACCTTGGTCACCTTGCCGACGATGCCGCCAGCCGTGACAACCGAATCACCCTTCTTGACCGCGTTGATCGCCGCCGCCTGGTTGCGCGCGCGCAATTGCTGCGGGCGCAGGATCATGAAGTAGAAGGCGACGAAGACCAGCAGCAGCGGGCCGAAGTTGACGAGCAGCGACAGAAATCCGTCGGGGCCGGCACCGGTGGCGGCGCCTGTGGTCTGGGCAGAAGCTGGGGTGGCGAACATGGGCTACCTTGGTAAAGCGGACCCGCCTGCACGCAACCGTCGTGCGGGCAAGGGACATGCGGGATTGCGGGACGAAGACGCCCCGCTACAAGCAGCGCGCGCTATCATCTCACGCGCGCCGGTGCAACGGATCATGACTTCAGGAGACGCGAACATGACGATCCTCGTCCTCGGGCACATCAAGACCGCACCGGGCGATGCCGCCCGCATCAAGGACTTGCTGGCCGCACATGTCGCGCGCGTCGAACAGGAAGACGGTTGCGAATTCTACGCCTTTTCGTTCGACGTCGCCGACCCGGACGTGATCCGCATCGCCGAGCGCTGGGCATCGGAAGACGCGCTCGCCGCGCACGGACAGGCCGACCACCAGAAAGCCTTCGGGCGCGCTTTGCGCGATCTCGGCATTGTCGAGATGAGCGTGAAGACCTGGGACGGCAGCTTCTCGCGGACCCTGATCGGCGATTGAGCCGTTGGCTCAGTCGGATGGTTAACAACGGTCGGCAAACCCTGTGGCAAAACGCATGATGGTTCGGTTCGGGACGGGGCTCTCAACCGCGGGGGCGGTCGCCTTATGGTGTGGCGCCGCACCTGCGGTAGCGGCCGAAAGCAGTCGCGAGACGCTGACCCAGACCGCGTTCGGCGCATCGGATCGCCCCAGCGCGTTGCGGCAGATCGCTAATGTCGAGGCGAATGCCGCGGCCACGCTGTTGCGCTCCCCCGGCGACGTCGAGGCGCAACTGACGCGCGCGCTGGCGACGAGCTACCGGGCGAAGCTGACCAACAGTCGTGCCGACGCGCTGCAAGCCAAGGCGCAGTTCGAGGCGATCACCGCGCGCAACCCGCGCGATGCGGAGGCACAGGCAGCGCTCGGTGCGTGGCATCTGAGCGCGGTCAAATCGCTCGGTGGACTGGTCGCGCGTGGCGCGCTCGGTGCGCGCAAGGCGTCGGGGCTCGACGCACTCGACCGTGCAGTTGCGCTCGGCGGGCAACGCGCGCTGTTCCCGGGGCTGGCAGCGTTGTTGCGGCTTGCGATCGACCCCAAGGACCCGGTCGGCGCATCGCTGGCGGAAACCGCCGCGCGCGCGGCGACTCCGACCGCGCTCGACCGGATCCTTCAGCGCCGCGCCGTTCTGCTGATCGCGCCGCTGAAAAATGGCGACGCACGCGGGGTTCAGGCGCTTGCGAACCGCTTATTACCGCTTGGTCAATTCAAGTGACTTGCATCCGTCGCATTCTCGGCCTAACGCGCCTGCCTCGGTCGGGGCGTAGCGCAGCCTGGTAGCGCATCACACTGGGGGTGTGGGGGTCGCAGGTTCGAATCCTGTCGCCCCGACCAGAGATATAAAGCGGCAGCAATAAGTCGGCCCGGAAAATGGCAATCCGCCACTGCGCTTCTGAGCAGAACTCTACCGCATTTGTAGCACTGGCGCTGTTGGGGTGGTGCAACCAGCGCAACTCGCCCACCATGCTGTGATGACCACAGAAAATACCACCGCTGGGGCAGAGCAAGCGCTCGCTAGCCTCGTCCGAGCCGAGACCGAACTCCAAGATCTTTACCAACACCACATGGTGGATCGTCCGTTTGGTCATCAGGACCTGTACCTGCTGGGCATCGCACGACGGACGCTGGCTCAATCGCAGGCATTCAAGAAGTGCGTTGAGGATCGCAATGGCCTAGTAGCTGCTGCGTTGCTTCGTCTACAGTTGGACACTGTTCTCCGGATTTACGCGCTTTACTGGGTTGCTGATCCGGAGGCTTTCGCCGGGCGCGTGTTCGCCGGTGAGCAGATAGATCGGTTAAAAGCTGCGGACGGTAAGCAGATGAAGGACCGGTATCTTATTGACAAGATCAAGGAGCGGAATCCGTGGGTTGAGGACGTGTACAAGAACACGAGCGGACTCATTCACTTTTCCGACCGGCATATTCATTCGGCAATTTGCTTGAATGGTGACGACGGGCCGGCACAGTTTCTCCTTGGTCCGATAAACCCTGAGCACACGTTCGCCGACTTTCAGGAATTGCTAGAGGCTTTCTTCCACTGTACCGGCATGATCGTGGTGGCGGCGGGCGACTGGTTCGCAAATTTCAACACGATCCATCGCCGTAGTCCTCCACCGGATTGACGAAGAATCACTGAGGGGCGTCAGGCGACGCGAGAGATAAATCCTGAGTTCGTGATCGAAGGCTTAGCGATCTGTTGAACAAAGGCACCTACAATCTTGGATGTTGCAAGCACCGTAATGTGGTACGGGCATTGGCCCGCAGGACGGTCCGGCCACATGCTTCCGGCACTACGAACACCCCGATTCGTCAGCCAGAGCGGCAGACACGACCAGTATTGTTGCCGTGGCATCCCATAGCACGCTACAGCCGCCCCCAGCATGGCGTTTGCGCCGTGCGCTTGTCCGGAGAATATTCTTGCGTCGTCAAACCATTCTACTGTCGCTGGCCGTTGGCCTGTCGCTCGTTCCCGCCGCAGCGACCGCGCAGGCCGCCGACCCGGACGTGCGGTGCATGCTGGTCAGCAACGTCTTCGCCGAGAAGGAAGCCGACCCCAAGAAGAAGCAGGTCGCGATCATTTCGGTGGCTTATTATCTCGGCCGGGTCGACGCCAAGCTGTCGCCTGCGCAGTTCCGCAGCGCGGTCGTCGCGGTCGGCAAGGAACCGATGGGCAAGGACATCGCTCAGACGATGACCAATTGCGCGCGCGGCCTCCAGGCCAAGCAGATCGCGACCGCCGAAATGATCCAGGGCGTCGCGAAGAGCCAGCAACCTGCGGCCGCCGCCAAGAAGTAACGTCTAGCCCATGACCCGCGCCGCGATACTGCCCAGCAGGATCGCGGCGAAGGGACCGATCGCCAGCATCTGCCGCCAGCGCGGCACCGCCCATGTCGCGGGTTGGCCGAGCAACAGCGCCGCCGCCACGCCTGTCGCGATAATCGTCCAGAGATGATAGCGCACTTCGGACGCCACGCTGAGCGGCAGGTAGCTGAGGGCGTAGAGCAGCGCCGACCATGCAAGCGCAGGCGCGATGTTGCCCGCCCCACCCGTGCCAGCCCCGCCGTCTCCCCCGCCGAGTGACGGGCGCAACACCACCAGGCCGAACGCCAGCGCGATCCAGCAGGCTGGCCAGCCGAGCGGGGTGGCGAGACTCGCGATTGCCAGCGTTGCGATACCATCGCGCACCGCGCCGGGTCTGACCGCATAGCCCCAGCGATTGGGATCGGACTCGAGCGACAGTCCGGGCAGGTCCGCATCCCGCACGAAAGCGCGCGTATTGCGGTCAAAATGGGCGAGCCGATGTGCCACATAGGCGCCCGGATGGTCGGCAATTGCAGCAATCCACCAGCGATAGGCTGCGTGGTTTGCGCTTAGCCGCGCCCGCAGCGTGGTGAAACCGATCGCGCAGGGTTCGTCCGCCCACCATGCGTAGCTGTCCCAGGAGATCGGCGAATAGCAGGCGCGGTTGACCGCGACCGGATTGGCGACGCCGGTCGGGGGGAAGACGTCAGCGTTCGCAAAACGTCCGATCCCGCCGAGATCGTAGATCACGAGCGACAGTTCCACCCCGCTGCGGTCCGCCCGTAACGCCGCATTGGCGAGGGGGAGTGCGAGGACGAGCGGTACGATCGCGAGCGTGGCGGTCACAGCGAGCCGTGGCAGCGATCGTCGCCACGCGGCAGGCGCGAGCGCGACAAGCAAGGGAAGGCACGCTGGCACTGCATTGAAACGGAGCGATGCGGCGGCGATTAGCAGCAAGGCGGCGCAGATCCGGGGCCAATGCGCAGTCGGACTGGCGACAGCGACGAGCCCTGCTGCGAACAGCAAGGCGCCCGCGAACAGGCTGTCCTTCAATATCGTGCCGATCAGCACCAGCGCGATCGGCGAGACCGCCAGCACGAGTATGGCGACGACCGGCCCCCGCATTCCGCGACGCAGCGCACCGAGCGCGAGCAGCCCGGTCCCGGCCCAGTAGAGTGTCGCCTGCACCACCAGCATTGGCGCTGGTCCGGCGGCGACACGCCGCAGCAGGTGCCATAGCCAGTTCATCGCGGGTGGATGCCAATCGTCGTAATGGCCGCTGACCGCCTGGCCATATTGGCGGATCGCATCCCAGGTTATGATTCCCGGCCAGAAAGCCGCCAGTTGGGCGATGGTCCCGGTCGCGATCAGCAGCGTAACGATCTGCACCGAAAGTGTGGCTCTCCGCATGGATTGCGGTTAGCATGACGAACCCA
Source organism: Sphingomonas sp. PsM26 (assembly GCA_030433805.1). Classification (GTDB taxonomy): domain Bacteria; phylum Pseudomonadota; class Alphaproteobacteria; order Sphingomonadales; family Sphingomonadaceae; genus Sphingomonas. The sequence goes on from JARUXA010000004.1 coordinate 158,836, forward strand.
TCGGCCGTCACGCAAGAATTACGAAGGATTGCAATTCTGCGCGAGAGGATCGACTATAAGTGGGATATATCCGGGGGAGTATTGTTTTGACTCAGGCTGTATTGATCGCAGACGACCATCCGATGTGCGCGGCAGCGCTGGCAATGGCGACCGAACAGGTTGCGCCGGGCGCCGACACGGTCAAGGTGGGGACGATCGCTGAGGCGGTCGCCGTAGCGGAGCAACGTCGCTTCGACCTGATCTTGCTCGATTTAATGTTGCCCGATGTGCAGGGGTTCGCGGGCTTGCTGATGCTGCGCCGGCTGCAGCCGCGCGCCACCGTAGCGATCGTCAGCAGTACCGACGATCCTGCCGTCATGCGCCGCGCCGCGCGCGAGGGGGCGAGCGGCTATATCCCCAAGAGCGCCCCGATGAGTGCGATGGTTGGCTCGATTCGGACGCTAATGACGGGCGGAAACGCGTTTCCGGCGGAGATGGCGCAGACGGATAGCGACGTCGTGACGCTCCCCTCCCGCATCGGCGAACTGTCGCCTGCGCAATTCCGCGTCCTGCGCGCCGCTGCGGATGGCAGCCAGAACAAGCAGATCGCCTATGAACTCGGGATTGCCGAAACGACCGTGAAGACGCATTTCGCGCAGATCTTCCGCAAGCTCGGCGTTACCAACCGGACCCAGGCGATCCTGGCGTTGCAAGCGCTGGACGTCGCTGCGTGATGCTGTTTAGTCGTTGATGTAGAACGACATTATATCAAATGGCAGTGGTCGCTCGTGCCTCTTCGATCGCGGCCATCGTGCGGACGGCAAGCCCTGTCAGGGCGTCGCTTGTGCGACATTCGCCACGTTCGATCGCCAGGCACGCCAGCGCAAGATCGAGCGCGCCGATCCCGTTGCACGCCCCGCGCAAGGCATGCGCCTCGCGTTCCGCTCGGACGTGATTGCCTTCCGCGAGCGCTCCGGCGATCGCTTCCGTGCGCGCCCCGATGTCGCGCACCATCATCTCGAGCAACCGGTCCGCATCCGCGTCGCCAACCGCGCCGCGCAGGTCGGCAAGGCGGTCGCAATCAAGCAGCGTTTCCGGCGCGGTGGCGGTGGCAGGCGACAAGTCGGCGGCGGGGGCAGGGGCGAGCAGCGCGGTGACCTTCTCGACCAGCTCCTCGGGCGCGAAGGGTTTGCGAACATAGGCGTTCGCGCCGGCATCCAGCGCCATCTTGACGTGCCATTCGCTCCGCCGAGCGGTCAGGATCACCACCGGAAGATCCCGGAACATCGCCGATGTCCGCATCTCGCCAAGGATCGCGAGACCCGTCTTCCCGGGTAGCGCGCAGTCGAGGATCACCAGATCGGGACCGCTATCCCACAGACTGTCGAGCGCATCGGCACCGTCACGTACCGGCAGAACGACATGGCCAAGCGGCGTCAGCGTCCGCGCGACGATCGCGCAGATCAACTCGTCGTCATCGACGATCACGATGCGGGCCATCGCGTTATCCCGCCTGCCGCACGCGGTGCAGTTGCGCGTGACCCGATTGGAGCACCGTGTCGCGCGCCGCCCCGGCGGGGATGTCGAGCCCGTCGTCGATGTCCCGCGCTACCGTGCCGAGCTTGCCGTGGCCGAAGAAGGCCGCGGTGCCCGCCACCTGATGCAGCGCGTGGCGCAGCGCATCGATCGCGGCGGTATCGACCGTATCCAGCGCGATCGTGGCGTCATACAGCGCGAAGAGGTTGCGCACCCGTGCATCGAACTGCGCCTGGAGATCGGCGTCGTCACTGGTTGCCTGGGGCACGACCGGCGGCTGTTTGGGCACTGCCCAGCGTCGCACGATATCGTCCAGCGCACCCATCTGCACAGGCTTCGCCAAATGTCCCTGCATTCCCGCCGCGACGCAGCTCTCGACGTCGCTGGCATAGGCGTTGGCGGTCAGCGCGACGATCGGGAGCGTTTCCGCCGAGATGCCCGCGTCTCGAATCCGTTTGGTCGCTTCGATCCCGTCGAGTTCCGGCATTTGCATGTCCATCAATATCAGCGCGAACGGCGTAGCCGCGCTCCTGGCACGTTCGACCATCGCGATCGCTTCGAGCCCGGTACGGGCAATGGCGGGACGATAGCCAAGCCGTGTTAGCATAGCCTTAATGAGCGTCTGGTTGACCTCATGGTCTTCGGCAACGAGCACGCGTGCACCCGGTACGGCGGGCAGCGCAGGGGCGGCGGTGCGCCTCTGTGTGGTGACGGACTGTTCCGCGGGCGCGACGATCAATGGGAGGCGCACGGTCACCGTCGTCCCGACGCCGACCGTGCTGGTGAGCGAGATCGTGCCGTCCATCAATTGCGCAAGCTGGTTCGAGATCGCGAGGCCGAGCCCGGTGCCACCGTGCCGACGCGAGGTGCTCACATCCTCCTGGACGAATTCGTGAAAGATCGCGCCCTGGCGATCCTCCGCAATGCCGACACCGGTATCCGCGATCGCAACGACGATCATGGCATCATCGCATGATACGCTCAGTCGAATCGATCCGCGTTCGGTAAACTTGGCCGCGTTGCCGAGCAGGTTCAGCACGATCTGTCGCAAGCGCAGCCCGTCGCCGATCACCGCGTTCGGGACGGAATCGGCGACGTCGACCTCAAGCGCGATCCCCGCCGTAGTGGTGAGCGGCATGATCAACCGCGCACAGCTCCGGGCGAGGTGATGCCAGTCGACGCGGTCCTGAGCGAGCGTGACATGCCCCGCCTCGATCTTCGACAGATCCAGGATGTCGTTGAGCAGCCGCATCATCGCCTTGCCGGAATCCGCAATCATCTGGAGCTTCTGCTGCTGGTCCTTGCGGGGATTTTCCGCGAGCAGCAGTTCGGTGAAGCCGAGCACACCGTTCATCGGTGTCCGGATTTCATGGCTCATGTTGGCGAGGAAGCTCGATTTCGCCTGCGCCGCGACTTCGGCATGGCGTCGCGCGGAATCAAGCTCGAATTCGAGCCGCTTGCGTTCGGAAATGTCGCGCACCGAGGAGATGATCTCGCGTGGCTCGCCCGTCACGGGGTCGCGCACCAGCCCACTGTTCGACTCAAGCCAGCGCCAGGTGTCGGGCTGATCGACGCGTTTCATGCGATAGGCGATCACGCGCCGATCGATCAGCCCCGCGCCGAGCGCCCGATGCGTCCTGAGCACGTCCTCGACATCATCGGGATGGTATCCCCGCAGCATATTGCGCCCGACCAACTGATCAGGCCGCAATCCGACGAGATCGAACACCGATGGGGAAACGTACAGGCAAACCCCATCGATCGACGTCCGGAATACCGCATCGGTGGCGTTCTCCGCCAGCAGCTTTAACTGCTCGGTTCGCTCGCGAAGGGCTGCTTCGGTGGCTTTGCGATGCGTGATATCGACGTTGACGCCGATGAAACCGATCTGCCGGCCGGAATCGTCCCACTCGCTGGTGGTGATCGTCTCGACCCAACGGATCGATCCGTCGGGGCGAACGAAGCGGAATTCGGTGCGAAGCTCGCGCGACTCGAGCACAGTCTCGCGCCATTCCATGCGCAAACGCTCGAGATCGTCGGGGTGAACCGATGGGATCCACCCGTCGCCGGATGCCTGTTCCAGCGTCAGCCCCGCCACATCCAACCAGGCACGATTGGCATAGACGATACCGCCTTGCGCATTGGAGCGGTAGATGCCCGCCGGCGACAGTGCCGCCAGCGTCTCGAACAGTCGCTTGCTCTCCGCCAGCGCAATTCTGGCGCGCCGTTGTTCGGTGATGTCGACGACCGCGCCGACGTATCCCGTCAGAACACCCTGGCTGTCGAACTCGGCGCTGTTGACGCTTTGCACCCACAGCTCGCCACCCTTGGGATCGTGGAAGGCAAAATCCCGAACCTTGATCGTCCCGGGCGTGAGCCCATGCCAGGCGGGTTCGCGCACGAAGGTTCCGGGGTCGACCAACGCCTGCATCCAGCCGGTCCCGAGCGATTCCTCGACCGAGAGGCCGATCTTGGTCGCCCAGGCGCGGTTGACGTAGGTGAGGCCGCCATCGGGGCCGGCCCGGAAGATGCCGACGGGCGCCGCCTCGGCAAGCCGGCGGAACCGGACTTCGCTGTCCTCGAGGGCGCGTTGTGTCGCGACTGCGGCCGTGATGTCGCGGATCGTCCCGATCGTGCCGTCAAACGTGCCATCCGCGCTGGCGAGGCGGCGCAACGTCACCTCGATATGGCGGGATTCGCCAGATGCCGTGTAGAACCGCTGCTTGAGTGTGGTCTCCTCGATCTCGCCCGAGACGATCCGTGGATAGTGTGTGGCCGCATGCGTGCGGTCTTCCGGATGCAGCAGCCGCGCGGTGTGCCAGCCAAGACTTTCCTCGACCGAATAGCCGGTCAGGGTTTCCCATGCGCGGTTAAGGAAGATCCATCGCCCCTCGGCGTCTGTCCGGAATACCGCTTCCTGCATCGCGGCAAGCAGCGTATCCGAGAAATCGCGCGCATATTTCAGTTCGGCCCGCGTACGATCCCGCGTGCTGAGAACCGAGGCGAACGGCAGACCGATCCCGAACGCGGTTGCCAGCAGCACCTGCAAAACGTGGATCCGCATGCTGAAGGGCACGTCGATCAGCCACATCGGCCCCGATCCGCGAAGCGTCTCGACGGTCGCGATGACCGACACGACCAGGATCGTCGCCGCCGTACCGATGATGCCGAGGCGCATTGCGGCGACGATCATCATCGGCAGACACAGGAACGCCAGCGGATAGCGCGTTTGCCCGAACACAACGATCGCGAGCGCCGCGCTGCCCAGCAGGATTCCCGCGATTTCCGGGAACCGAGCCCGATCGACTTCATGGCGGCGCGGCCAGGCGTCGATCGCGATCAGCGCGACCGGTCCGGTGATCAACATGCCAAGCCCGTTGGCAAGCGACCAAGAAAGCCACGCGCGCCAAACGATCCATTCCCCGGGAGGGGCCAGGCGCAATGCCACCGCAAAGCCCGAAATCGCCGGCGCGACAACGGCACAGCACAGTACGTAGCGCGTCACGTCGGCGATCTCGCGCATGTCCGGGCGGCTTGTCCGACCGAGCGTGAACAGCCAGCATCCGAACATCGCCTCGGCGACGTCGATCAGCGGAAACATGAGGTTCGCCCCGACCGAACCCGACGCCGCGACGCTGGCCGTGACGAGCCCAATCAACGTTGCAACGATCCATCCGGCTGAGCGGGCCCAGCCGCCTCGCAGAATGGCGGCGGTCAGCAACGCATTGGGGAGCCACAAGGCCGCGATCGATTCTTCGCCGACCGACCACACGATCCCGATCCAGGCAAGCGCGAAGATCGTCGCGCCAAATAGGCACCGCGCAAGCAACCAGCCGACCCGATGGGCCCACTGCGTCTGCCGATCCTGCTTTGGAGGTAAAAGCGCTGCTGTCATGGGCCCTTGGAAACCAGGGTTGGGTGCACGGCCTTGAATAGCAAATCGCAGACAGGCTGTCGTGGATCACATGCGGTATGCCCGTGGCTGTCCTACACAAACCAAAACGGTTACATCGCCCGTCATGGAGGATGCCATGACGGTTGACGGACTGATCGACGATGTGCTGCGACGGGAAGGGGGATACACGCATGATCCCGCCGACGCTGGTGGCGAGACGCGGTACGGGATCACCGCAGCGGTCGCGCGTGCGCACGGATATGCGGGGCCGATGCGCAGCCTTCCCGTCGCAACTGCGCGGCAAATCTACCGCGAAGCCTATTGGGAACGGCCGCGGCTGGATGCGGTCGCAAAACTGACACCGAACGTTGCCGCGATTCTGTTCGATACGGGCGTAAATATGGGGGTGATGGTTGCTGTCGCGTTTTTGCAGCGTTCGCTTAACGCGCTCAACCGCAGCGCGCAGGACTATCCCGATGTGCAGCCCGATGGTGTGATCGGGCCAGCCACAATCGCAGCGTTGAGCGGTTTTGCTACGCGTCGCGGCGCAGGCGGTGATGCGGTGCTGGCCAAGGCGGTGGAGGCGCTGCGCGGAGAGCGGTACGTCGCCCTGGCGGAAGCACGCCCGGCAAATGAAACGTTCCTATACGGATGGCTGTCAAACCGTATTGGTTAAACATGGGAGTTGAACATGGGATTGCTGAATGGACTCATCGGTCCGATCGCGGGGATTATCGACAAGATCGTCCCGGACCCGAAAGCACGCGACGAGGCGAAGCTGAAGCTCCTCGCGTTGCAAGGCAGCCAGGAGCTGGAACAGGTCAAGACGCAGATGGCGGCGATCATTGCCGAGGCGCAGGCGACTGATCCCTGGACAAGCCGCGCGCGACCGAGCTTTCTGTATGTGATGTACGCGCTGCTGTTGTGGGCAATCCCGATGGGATTGATCGCGGCGGTCCGGCCGCAGATGGCGGCGGACATTGCAGCCGGCATGAACGCCTACCTCTCCGGCATTCCGGAACCGCTCTATGCGCTCTTCGGGACCGGGTATCTCGGCTACACCGCAGCACGTTCCTGGGGGAAGGCGCGGGGACTAGAGAAGTAACGCAATGCCAGATGGTGGATCGGGACAGGGGAGATGGCGAAGGGGACGGGACGCTCGGCCGATTGCCTCGCAGTTTTACTGTGCTATCCCACTCCATCACTCCCGGAGTATCCTGATGCGCCCGATCTTCGCCTTGTTGACTGCCGCCGCCACTACCGCCCTGGCGATGCCCGCAATGGCCGCTGCGCCACCGGCCGTGCACGGCTACGGCAGCCTCGCCATCTCCGGGCAGGGCGACAAGATCGCCAGTGTCGAGACTGGCGGCGGCAAGGGGACGATCACGATCCGCGCAGTACGCGGCGGCAAGGTGCTGCGGAGCTTCGATCCCTGCCGCAGCGCGTGCAGCTTGTCGGGGCTGACGTTCGCGCCCGACGGGACGCTCGCCTGGCTTGCGCGAGATCGTACCGCGGGGACGGTGACGCTGGCGGTGGACCGCAATGGTACCGCGCGGACCGTCGCCACGATCAAGGGTATTGCGCAGACCCCGCGTTTCGCGCCCGACGGCAAGCGGCTTGCCCTGTTGGTAACGATTGGGGCCGCCAAGGAATCGGGGGCGGCACAGGCGGGCGTCCGGCAGGTCGGTGAGATCGGCGAGAAGAGCGACGAACAGCGGCTGGCAATATTCGACGTCGATGGCGCACCGGTGGCGGCGGATGCCGTCAAGCCGGTGTCCCCGGCGGACCGCTACATCTACGAATATGACTGGACGCCCGACGGCAAGGGTTTCGTCGTTACGTCCGCGCTCGGCAACGGCGACAACAACTGGTGGGTCGCGACGCTGGATGCGGTCGATGCCACGACCGGTGCGGTGCGGACGATCGCCAAGCCGACGACGCAACTCAACTTCCCGCGCGTCTCGCCGGATGGCACGACCGTCGCTTACATCGGCGGCCTGATGAGCGACTTCGGCTCGGTCGGCGGGGACGTCTGGACGGTTCCGTTCGCCGGCGGCGCGCCACGCAACGTTACGCCCGATGCGCGGCTGACCGTAACGTCGCTCGAATGGACCGACCGACTGATCCGCGGCACTGCGTTGCGCGGCGACCGGGCAGGGCTGTTCACGGTATCGGGGGATCGCTCGGACGGTTTGGGCTGGTCGCGTCCGGCCAGCCTCGCGGCGGGCGATGCCAAGGCCGCGTGGAGCGCAGACGGCCAGACCGTTGCGACCGTATCGCAGGATTTCACCCACGCACCGGCTATCTTCGCCGGGCCGGTGACTGCGCCGGTACAAGTAACGCACGATAACGACACGATCCCAGCGACGATGACAGCGCGGTCGATCAGTTGGAAGAATGAGGGCTTTACCGCCCAAGGATGGCTCTTGGCACCGCTCGATGCCGATCCTGCGAAGAAGGCGCCGATGATCACGATCGTCCACGGTGGGCCGTCGGCGGCGAACACGCCCTATTTCGGCGGGGGCTACAGCGATCTGCTCGACGCGGGCTATTACATCTTCCTGCCCAATCCGCGCGGCAGCTTCGGACAGGGCGAAGCCTTCACCGCGGCCAACAAGCGGGATTTCGGCGGGGGCGATCTGCGCGATATCCTGACCGGGATCGACGCGGTCGAGAAAGTCGCGCCGATCGACGACGCCCGGCTCGGGTTGACTGGGGGCAGCTATGGCGGGTTCATGTCGATGTGGGCGAACACGCAGACCAACCGCTTCAAGGCGATTGTCGCCGGGGCGGGACTGTCCAACTGGGTGAGCTATTACGGCACCAACGGGATCGATCAGTGGATGCTGCCGTTCTTCGGCAAGACGCTGTACCAGGACCGCAAGGCGTATGAGGATGTCTCCGCGGTCAATTTCATGACGCGCGCGAAGACGCCGACCTTCATCTACGTCGGGGAGCGCGATATCGAGGTGCCGCCGACTCAGTCGATCGAATATTGGCACGGGCTGAAGGATCAGGGCGTGCCGACGTCGCTGGTGATCTATCCGGAGGAAGGGCACGGGATTCGCGCGCCGGCGAATGCGGCGGATGTGCGCAAGCGGTCGCTGGCTTGGTTTGATCGGTATTTGAAGGTGGGGTTGTGATTGTAGTTAGCGTCTAACGAGAAAAAGCCCCTCCCCTTTAGGGGAGGGGTTGGGGTGGGGCAGTTCAGCAAAACCAACGTTTGCAATCTGTACTGCCCCACCCCCATCCCCTCCCCTAAAGGGGAGGGGCGAAAGAGGGAAAATCACCGCAACTCCTGCGTCTCCAGCTTGAGCGATCCCGCCGGAATCACCTCGACCTGCGGATACGCCTTGCGCAACGGATCGATGAACACCTTCGCATCCCCAACCACCACCACGCTGGCGCGCGCCGGATCGAGCTCGGCCGCAGATGCCGCCTGCACCGCCGCCGGATCGACTGCCGCGACCTTGGCGACATAGGCGCCGAGTTCGCTCAGCGGCACACCCTGCACGACATAGCCGCCGACCGCCCCTGCGATCCCGCCGGTCGTCTCGGTCGCGCGACCGAAATTGCCGACCAGCACCGCCTTGCGCGTGTCGAGTTCGGCAGGGGTCACCGCCTCGGTGCCGAGCCGCTTCATCTCGGCGAGGATGATCGACACCGTTTCGGGCGCGGACGGGTTCTTGGTCGAGGTGCGCCCCGCGATCAGACCGGGCTGGCGGCCCGCCTGAAGCGAACTTCCAGCACCATAGGCCAGCCCGCGTTTGATGCGGATTTCCTGGTTGAGCCGCGACGAGAAGCCACCGCCGAGGATCGTGTTGGCGACCGCGGTCGGATAATAACGCGCATCGCTCCGCGCTAGGCCCGGACGCGCGACGACGACGCCCGCTTGCCCCGCGCCGGGCATGTCGACCACAACGACACGCGGCTTGGGATAGCTCTGCGCCGGGACGGTGGCGGGCTTGGAAGCAACCGTCCGCCACGTGCCGAACGCGGCTTCCGCCAGCGGCCTCGCCTGTGCCGGGGTGATATCGCCGACGAGCACGAGGGCTGCCTGCTTGGGTGCCCACGTAGCGGCATAGGCTGCGCGAATGTCTTTCTCGCCAATGGCCTTGAGCGACGCGGGCGTGCCTTCCAGCGGATGGCCATAGGCCGACGTGCCCAGCGCAGTCCGCGCGGCGACGAGCCCGGCGAGCTGGCTCGGGTTCTTCTGCGCGACCTGCACGCCGTCGATTGCCTGCGCGCGGGCGCGTTCGATCTCGTCGGGCTTGAACGCGGGGTTGCGCGCGACGTCCGCCAGGATGGCGAGCGCGGGCGCGGCCTGATCCGCCTTGACCGTGATGTCGATGGTCGACCCGTCCCAACTCGCATCGCTCGAGATCGCGCCGCCGAGCGTCTCGATCTGCTGCGCGATGTCGGTCGCGCTGCGAGTCGCGGTGCCCTTGGTCAGCAGCGTCGCGGCGAGGCTGTTGACGCCCGGGAGCGCGGCGGGATCGTTCGCGCCGCCGCCCTGGCCAACGAGCAATGCTGTCATCAGCGGCAGATCGTGCTTCTCGACCACGACGACGCGCATCCCGTTGGCGAGCGCGAATTCGACCGGCTTTGGAGTGGTCGCCTGAACCGTCGCGGCGGGGGCGGGGGGCGCGATCCGCTCGGCGGCGCTCGCCGGCGTGACGATCTCGACGTCGGGCGGGGTGACGAGCTGTTGCGCGACGACGGTCGGGGCGACCGCGATCGTGTCGCCCTTCGCGCCATTCGCGCTTTCGGCGGGGAGATAGTGGATCGTCGCGGCGCGATCGTCCTGGAGATATTTGCGCGCGACACGCTGGACGTCGGCGGCGGTGACGCGGCCGATCGCAGCGAGCTGCCGGTCGGCAGCGTGCGGGTCGCCGTCGATGATCGTCGCCTGCGCGATCGTGCGGCCCTTGCCCTCGGCGGTCTCGCGACCGAGCAGCTCGGCGGTGACGATCTGGTTCTTCGCCTTGGCGAGTTCCGCGGGGCTCACCGCGGTGTCGCGCATCCGCGCGATTTCCTTGCGCAGCGCGGCCTCGCCGGTGGCGACGTCCTTGCCGCCCGCCATGATCGCGATCACCGCGAGATTGCCCGGGCCCTGCTTGACGTCGAGATAGGTCTCCGCCGACTGCGCGAGCTGGTCGCGATAGACGAGGCTTTCGTACAGCCGCGAGCTTTCGCCCTGCGACAGGATCGTGTTGAGCACCGCAAGCGGGGCGCTATCGGGGTCGCGGTCGGCGGGGATGGGGTAGCTGATGAGCACCGCGGGGAGTGGGGTGTTGGCTTCATAGACGGTGCGGCTGACCGCCTGCGTGCGCGGCGGCTCGGTCGTAGTGACGCGCGGGATCGCGCGGGTCGGGCGTTTGATCTTCGCGAAATACTGGTCGACCCACTGGTTCAATTGCGCGGGGTCGAAATTGCCCGAAACGACGAGGACGGCATTGTCGGGCCGGTAGAAGGTCGCGTGGAACGCACGGACGTCGTCGATCTGCGCGCTGTCGAGATTGTCGATGCTGCCGATCGTCCCGCGCGCATAGGGGTGGCGGGTGTAGCTGATCGCGGGGAAATATTGCGAGAACAGCTTGCCGTAGGGGCGCGCGTTGGTGTTCTGGCGGAGTTCCTCCTTCACCACGTCGCGTTCGGAGGCGAAGCTCTTCGGCTCGACGACGAGGCTCGCCATGCGGTCGGCTTCTGCGAACAGCAGGCGCTGGAGGTGGTTGGCGGGGATCGTCTCGTGATATTCGGTGTAATCGTCGTTGGTCGACGCATTGTTGTTGCCGCCGACGTCCTCGGTCAGCCGGTCTATCTGTTCGGACACGAGGTTGCGGGTCGCCTTGAACATGAGATGTTCGAACATGTGCGCGAAGCCCGAGCGGCCGGCGGGATCGTCCTTCGAGCCGACGTCGTACCACATCTGGACCGAGACGTTGGGCGTGCTGGTGTCGCGGATCGCATAGACGCGCAGGCCGTTGGCGAGCGTGCGTTCGGTGAAGGCGATGGGTTTGACGGCTGGGGCGGGGGCGGCCGGTTGCGCCTGTACGAGGGTCGCGGGGAGCAAGGCTGCGCCCAGCAGGAGGGCAGCACGGGACAGACGCATGGGGGATTACTCCGGCGGGGCAGGGTGATGCGCCACTGTGTTGCCGGGGGGTGCGATGTGTCAATCGTATGGGTGCGCGTCGCTTCTCCCCCTCCCGCTTCCCCGGCGAAGGCCGGGGCCCAGTAGCGGAGGTTTTGCAACCGGGCACGGCGCCCGACACCTCAGGTCTCACTCCTGGGCCCCGGCCTTCGCCGGGGAAGCGGCTAGGAGGGGTAGCGCGTTTGCGTCTCCCCCCACCGCGTCAGGGCTTGCTGCGATCCCGGTTGGTGTACATCAGCACCGCCGCCAGCGCGGCCGAGCCGACGCCAACGCCGATCGCGATCGGCACGACGGGCCAGCTGTCCTTGACCGCACCCTTGGCGGCTTCGGCGGCGTCGCGGACGCGCTTGTGGTCACGAGCCGCTGCTTCGATTTCGTTGATTTCAGCCATGATTCCCTCTCACTCCGACGGCGTTACCGGGGAAGACCGATATGCCTCCCGAAAGCCGTCGGCAAAGCTCTTGAGCCGCCCGTCCGTTATCGCCGCACGAAGGTCCGCCATCAACCCCTGATAGAACCACAAGTTATGTTCGGTCATCAGCATCGCGCCGAGGATTTCCTGCGAGCGGACGAGATGATGCAGATATGCCCGCGTCCACGTTCCGCAGACCGGGCAACCGCAGGCCGGATCAAGCGGCCCCTGATCCTCGGCGAACTTGGCATTGCGCAGGTTGATCGGGCCGTGGCGCGTAAACGCCTGGCCGGTCCGCCCCGATCGAGTGGGAAGAACGCAGTCGAACATGTCGATCCCGCGTTCGACCGCTCCGACGATGTCGGTCGGTTTGCCAACGCCCATCAGGTAGCGCGGCTTGTCCGCAGGCAATTGATCGGGCGCGAAGTCGAGGCAGCCAAACATCGCTTCCTGCCCCTCACCAACCGCAAGGCCGCCGACCGCATAACCGTCGAAGCCAATGTCGATCAGCGCGCCCGCGCTGTCGGCGCGGAGCGTCTGGTCGAGCGCGCCTTGCTGGATCCCAAAGATCGCGGCGCCCTTGGCATGCGCGCCGCCGCCATCGAACGCATCGCGCGACCGCTTGGCCCAGCGCATCGAGCGCGCCATTGCGGCGGCCTGGACTTCGGGGGTGGAGGTGGTGGGGACGAGTTCATCGAACGCCATCACGATGTCCGAGCCGAGGAGGCGCTGGATCTCGATCGAGCGTTCGGGGCTCAAAGTGTGGCGCGTGCCGTCGAGGTGCGACTTGAAGGTCACGCCATTCTCGTCACGTTTGGTCAGGTCGCTGAGGCTCATCACCTGATAGCCGCCGCTGTCGGTGAGAATCGGGCGGTCCCAGCCCATGAAATCGTGCAAGCCCCCGAGCCGCGCGACGCGTTCCGCGCCGGGGCGGAGCATCAGGTGATAGGTGTTGCCGAGGATGATGTCCGCGCCCGCTGCACGGACGTCGGCGGGTTTGACCGCCTTGACGGTGGCGGCGGTGCCGACCGGCATGAAGGCGGGGGTGCGGATCGTGCCGCGGCGCATCGCGATTTCGCCGGTGCGTGCCTTGCCGTCGGTCGCGGCGATGGTGAAGGCGAAACGAGGTCGGTCTGTCATGTCTTGCTCCCCTCCCTGGAAGGGAGGGGCTGGAGGTGGGTCGGTTCGTTGTCGAACGCGGCACCCGCCTCATACCAACCCACCCCCGGCCCCTCCCTTGGGAGGGAGGGGAGGGTGTCAGTCCTGGTTTAGCGCTTGAACAGCGTCTCGGCGGTCGGCTCGGCGCGCGGGGCGGGTTCGCCATGCTCGGCGGCTTCGCTGTCGCGCGCAAGCTGGTCGCGGTTGGCGCGCAGCTCGGAGATGAGCGCCTCGCGATCGCCTTCCAGACGCGTGTCGACCGGCGCTTCGATCCCGGCGGCCTTGGCGGCCTTACCGACCGCGGCGTCGAGTTCGCGCTGCGTCGTCAGGCCAAGCGTGACCGGATCCTTCGGCGTGATGTTCGCAATGTTCCAGTGGCTGCGGTCGCGGATAGCCGCGATCGTCGTGCGGGTCGTGCCGATCAACGCGCTGATCGCACCGTCGCTGATCTCCGGATGATTGCGGATGATCCACGAAATGCCGTCGGGCTTGTCCGAACGCTTCGACACCGGCGTATAGCGCGGCCCCTTGGTGCGACGGACCTGCTCCGGTCCCTTCAGGATCTGCAGCCGGTAGTCGGCATTGGCCTGGCCCTTGTCGATTTCCGCCTGAGTCAGCTCGTGCGCACGGATCGGGTCGCGCCCGGTCAGCTTGGTCGCGGCGGTGTCATCCGCGATTGCCTGGATTTCGAGGATATGGAGACCGCAGAACTCCGCGATCTGCTCGAAACTGAGCGCGGTATTGTCGACGAGCCACGATGCGGTGGCATGGGGCATGAGCGGCTGGGCCATGCGGCGAACTCCTTCAGAAACGGAAAGGGCCGCCCCTTTCGGAGCGGCCACTTGTGCTGACCTTGCATGTACGCCGGTTAGAGGGGAGTGGCAAGCGCGGTTGCGGAGGGTCAGTTATCTGGAAGTGCTTCGCCGAAATAGGCGATCGCGTCACGGTGCGCCTCCAGCACAGCGATGATTTCCAACAGCGCGTCGCCATAACGAAAGTAAAGCGTATAGCCGCGGTGGGGTGTACTGCGCATGTCAGCGGCCAGATCGGGGCGTGCTGTTCCTACCGTGCCGGGAAGCGAGGCAAGACGCTAGCATCGTGCAACGATTTTTTCGCCGAGAGCTTCGGCGACGCCGCGACCGCTTTCGCGGGCGATATAATTCTGGATATCAGCGAGGTTGTCGAGCGCAGCGTCGCTGAACGCAAGCCGCCGCATCAGTGTTGCTGCTGTTCCCGAGCGTCCATAAGTTCTTTCAGGCGTTGCCGGACTTCTTCCGCGGAATGCGACCCGCCCCGAGCGATCGAAGCCTCGATCGTCTCGCGCAGCGCCTTCATTTTCTGTTCGCGCTCTTCAACGAGCCGCAGCCCCTCGCGCATCACCGCGTCTGCCGAGGCGTAACGGCCTTCCGCGACGATCGATTCGACGAAGGATTCCCAGCGCGGTCCGACCGATACGTCCATACCATCGTCCCTTGCTACAACAGTCTCTCGGCAAATTAACGCTATCGCGCACTACGCCTCAAGCCGCGATCGCCTCGGGGTGGTTGACCGGCACCAACGCGCCCAAGAACTGCCGCGCGCTGGCCGCCCAAGTGAAGCTCTGGCCGTATGCCGCGCATTCCGTGCGGTCGCGCGTCAAGGCGGCAGCGATCGCCGCATCCAGATCGTCGTCCATCGCGCCGACCCGGGGATTGAGCACGTCGATCGGCCCGGTCACGGGATACGCCGCGACCGGCAGGCCGCACGCCAGCGCTTCGATCATGACCAGACCGAAGGTGTCGGTCTTGCTCGGGAAAACGAACACGTCGGCGGCAGTATAGGCCGCAGCCAAGTCGCGCCCGAAACGTGGGCCGAGGAAATGCGCCTTGGGGTATTTGAGGGTCAACGCCGCACGTGCAGGGCCATCGCCGATGATGACTTTGACGCCGGGATGCGATGCAGTCAGGAACGCCTCGATGTTCTTCTCTACCGCAACCCGCCCGACGTAGAGCTGGATCGGGCCTTCGCCGTCCGCCGCCAGCGCGCGTATTGCGGGGTCGGGGGGTATGTCGGTTCCGAACGTGGAGAGGTCGACACCCCGGCCCCAGTGCCGGACGCGGGTCAGGTCATGCGCCTTGAGCGTCGCGGCGATCGACGGGGTCGAAGCCAAGATCGACTGCGCGGGCCAGTGGAACCAGCGGATGTAGCGCCATACCCATTCGGGGTTCACCCCCGTGCGCGCCGATACATAGTCCGGGAATTGCGTGTGATAGGCGGTCGTGAAGGGGAAACCCCGCGTCAGGCACCAACGGCGCGCGGCGAGACAGACGGGACCCTCGGTCGCAAGATGGATCGCATTCGGCGCAAAATCTGCGAGAATACGCCCGACGGCCGCTGTCCGCGCAAAGGCGAGGCGGATCTCGGGGTAGGTCGGGCAAGGCATCGAATAGAATAGATCGGGCGAGACGATCAGGACTTCATGCCCCTGTTTGATCAGTTCGGCGCGGACTGCCTGCAGCGTGCGCACCACGCCGTTGACTTGCGGGCTCCAGGCATCGGTGACGATCGCAATCCGCACCGGCGTCAGGCCGCCAAATGCGCGATCTTCGCACTCGGTCGAGCCTTCTCCCGTGCAGCGATCTCGTCCGCCCAATGCAGCAATTCCATGCGACCGTCGAAATGTTCGACCAGAGCGGTGCAGCCCTCCACCCAGTCGCCGTCGTTATAATAGGCAATTCCGTTAATGTCGCGGAATTCCGCGGTGTGGATGTGTCCGCACACTACCCCGTCGACCCCGCGCGAGCCCGCCGCCTGCGCGATCACCTCTTCGTAGTTGGAAATGAACTCCACCGCGTTCTTGACCTTCGCCTTGGCATGCTTGGACAGCGACCAATAAGGCAGGTTGAACGCCCGCCGATACGCATTCATCCAGCGGTTGAGCGTCATCAGCAGTGTGTAGGCAACGTCCCCGACATGCGCGAGCCAGCGATGCGCGAGCGTGATCGCGTCGAACTCGTCGCCGTGGAGCACGAGCAAGCGGCGGCCGTCGGCGGTTTCGTGGATCGCCTTGCGACGGATCGCTACGCCACCAAAGTCCAGCCCCGTGAACTGGCGCATCACTTCGTCGTGATTGCCGGGAATGTAGATCACCTCGGTCCCGCGCCGTGCGCGCTTGAGCAGGCGCCAGACGACGTCGTTATGCGCGACTGGCCAATAGAACTTCTTCTTCAACCGCCAGCCGTCGATGATGTCGCCGACCAGATACATCCGCTCGCTATCGACATGGTCGAGGAAGTCGATCAGCATCCCGGCATTGCACCCGCGCGTGCCGAGGTGGATGTCCGAAATCCAGATCGTGCGGTAGTTGCGGCGTTCGCCGATCGGCTGTTCTGGAATGGTCGGGCGCGAATTGGCGAAGTCGGCAAGGTCGGCGATCGTGTTGAACGCGGTCTGGTGCTCGCCAGTGGGGCGCTCGAGGCCAAGCGTCGTGATTGCGTCCATCGTTCGGCATCCCGGAAAGCCTTTGGATGACCACGGGCTATGCCTTGGGATTGTTACAATCGGACGTGGGGTGCTTCATCCAACTGTCACATCGTGACATGTCCGGGGATCGCAGCCACACGGGCGAGCCATGCCTGGACGGCTGGATAACGGTGCAATTCGAACCCTGCCTCATCCGCCAGATGGGTGTAGGCATAAAGCGCGATGTCGGCGAGGGTGAACCGGCCCGCCGCCAGGAACGGCGTCTGCGCGAGATGCGTGTCCATCAACGCCAGCGCCGCCGCCCCCGCAGCGCGTTTGACGGGCAATTGCATCCGCTGCAGCTCGTTCAGCCGATCCTCGCCGGTCATCGTCATCCAGAATCGCACCGTCGCGATATTGGGTTCGTGGCTATACTGCTCCCAGAACATCCAGTGGAACATGTCGGCGCGGTCGAACCGATCCTGCGGGATGAGCGCCGATCCATCGGCCAGATACAGACATGCAGCAGCGCTTTCGGGCAGGAAATCGTCGCCGACCTGCAGGACCGGGATGCGGCCGTCGGGGTTGATGTCCGCAAGGAACGCAGCGGTCCGCGTATCGCCCGCCACGATGTCATATTCGCGCCGTTCGAGCGGGATGCCGACATGCGCTGCGGTCAGGCGGATCTTGTAGCAATTACCGGACGCGGCATATTCGTGCAGGATCAGGTTCGCCATCGCATGCTCCTCTGGCTCGCCGACCCGAGCCGTGGTTTCATGCCGTATCCGCAACGACCTCCGCGATCAAATCCTTGCGGCTGAGCTTGCCGATCATCGTCTTGGGCATAGTCAACCGGACGACGACCTCATCGACGCGTTCATGGCGACCGACCTGCGGGTTGAGCCAGTCGCGCAGCGTGATGCCGTCCACGTCAACGCCGTCGTTGAGCGTGACGTAAGCGCGCGGATGTTCGCCGCGATACGCATCGGGAAGGCCGATCACGAGCGCTTCCTTGACCGCGGGATGATGGTACAGCACCGCTTCGATCTGGCTCGGGAAGACCTTGAAACCCGATACCGAGATCATGTCCTTTAACCGGTCGACAATCTTGACGAAACCGTCGGCATCGATCGTCCCCACGTCGCCGGTGCGCAGCCATTTGCCGTCGGCATTGTTGATGAACACATCGCCATCGGCATCGGCGCGGTTCCAATAGCCCTTCATGATCTGTGGTCCGCAGGCGACGATCTCGCCGGGTTCCCCTTCGGCCACATCGAGAGTCGGATCGGCCTTGTCGACCAGCCGTAGGCGCGTCGCGGGGAGGGGCTGGCCGATCGTGCCGGGCTTGCCCTCGGCTTCATACGGGTTGGCGGAGAGCACGCCCGAGCTTTCGGAAAGCCCGTATCCTTCGACGACCGTCGCCCCGGTCATCTGTTCGAACTTCGCCTTCAGTTCGGGCGCAAGCGGCGCTCCGCCCGAAATGCAGATCCTGAGCGACGAGAAATCCGTTGCGCCAATCTTGGGGTGATCGAGCAGCGCCTGGTACATCGTCGGTACGCCGGGAAGCGCGGTGGCTTTCGTCCGTCCGATCGCGGCAAGCACGGCGCCGGCTTCGAACCGCGGCAGCATCACGATGCACCCGCCGTTGAGCACCGTGCGGTTGAGCACGCAGGTGTTGGCGAAGACGTGGAACATCGGCAGCACGCCGAGGATGCGGTCAGGGCCGTCGGGATGCGGGTCGATCGCCATCACCTGGCGCGCGTTGGCGGTGAGGTTCTGGTGCGTCAGCATCGCGCCCTTCGGCGCGCCGGTGGTCCCGCCGGTGTACTGGATCAGCGCGACGTCCTTTTCCGCATCAATCTCGGGGTGACGATGGGCACCGTCGTTCGCGATCAGTTTGGAGAAAGCGACGATCCGGGGATCGTCGGGGCGTTTCGTCACCTCACCGCCTTTGAACATGCGGTACAGCAGTGATTTCGTCGGGGGCAGGGCACCCGCGATCGATCCGACCACCAGTCGCTCCAGCCCGCTCTGCTCCAGCACTTCTAGCGCGGTCGGGAGCAACTGGTTCGCCGAGAGCGTGAACAGCAGGCGTGTTCCCGAATCCTCGACCTGATGTGCCAGTTCGGCCGCGGTATAGAGCGGGGAGAAATTGACGACGGTCGCGCCGAGCTTGAGGATCCCGTAATAGGCCGCGACGTAATGCGGCACGTTGGGCAGGAACAGGCCGATGCGGTCGCCAGGGCCGTAGCCGAGCGTAGCGAGCCCCGCCGCAACCCGGTTCGCGCCGTCCAATGTCTCTGCGAAACTATAATGCCGCCCCATGAAATCGATCAGCGGCGCCTTGCCGCCGCGCGCGGCAGCGTCGTCGAACAGCGTGGCCATCGAAAGCGGCGGGTAGGTGCTGTCCCAGGCAGCGGGATGACGATACGATTCGCGCCAGAGCGCTTCGGGTCTGTTCATTGACACAGGTGTAAGCAAGCGATCCGGGACCCGCAAGGCGTTGCGGACATCGCCCGGCGACCCGCGTGTAAGCGATTGTGTCAGCTGAGCGGGCGTGCGGTCCATGTGTAGAGAACCGAGATCCCGAGCAAGCCGAGATCGAGCGCGGCCTTCACCTGATGCGGCGTCGGGTCGGACGAATCATGCGTCAAAACACGAATATCCGCGGTCGGATGGCGCTGGATTGCAACTGCGACGACCAGAATGGCGCACAATGCGACGATCATTTGACGATTTCGCACCAGGCCGACTCCTTACGCAGCCGATATAACCGCTTCACCTGATGACGGCAAGCGGCGGTACGATTTGCACCGTCCGCTGGTTCGTCAATACGCGGACACGCGCGCGGTCACGTCCTGCGGATTTCGCTTCGAAAAGAGCACGATCGGCGCAACCGTAGAGGGCTTTCCAGTCCTGTTCACGTTCGAGCGTGCCGACACAGACCCCGATGCTCGCGGTGATCGTGACATCGTAGGGCATCCGTTCGGCGCGAAGTCCCGCAAGGATGTCTTCAGGATCAAACGCTCCTCCCGCCGCAAGGACAACCGCGAACTCTTCCCCGCCGATCCGTGCCACCAGTGCGTCTGCCGGGACAACCTGACACAGCGTCCGCGCAAACACGCGCAACACTTCGTCGCCGCCATCGTGGCCGACGGTTTCGTTGACCTGTTTGAAATGGTCGAGATCCGCAATCATCAGGATCTGTTCCCCCGTTCGCCCGATCGCCTGATTGAGAAACGCGCGGCGGTTGAGCAGACCGGTCAACGGGTCCGTATCTGCCAGCAATCGTGCCGCAATTTCGCGCTCACGCGCCTCGTCGCGTTCGTTGCTCAGCAGCCGCATGCGATATGCTATTGCGATGCTCGACAGTAGCGCCTCGACGGTCATCGATACGATCGTGGAATTGTCGAGCCAGAAGTTCCAGGGGATGATGCCGAGCGAACAGACGATGCGGACGGTCGCCATCATGATCGGCATCGCCCACGCCAGCGCGAAGACCCACAGGTAATTGCTCCGCAATACCCAGGCCCGCCACAGGAGGGGGATCACCATCGCCATCTGGAGCACGAAGGCGAGCGAGTACAACCGGTCAAACAGTCTGACCTGTAAGGGACCAAACAGGAAAAAGGCGAGCGAGGCGGTAAAGGTGATCCCGCAACTGATCTGGACAAGCGTTCCGACCCGGCCCGCAAACACCCGCTCTTCAAAAAAAGCGCGCGCGAAGGCGAACGCTGCGACCGTCGATAGGCCCAGCAGCAGATAGTTGCAGCGGATGCGATCGTTGTTGCCGATGTCCGGATAGATCCAGGCCAGATACCCCGAGGACGACACGGTGTACGCGAGCAACCCCAAGACCATCGCGCAATAGGCAAGCTGGAAACGGTGCCGCAGCGCGACCCACAACGCGAAATTGTACGACAGCAGCGCAATGCAAAGTCCCGCGAACGCCGCATATAGTCCGCCGAGCAACAGGTTGGACCGGACGCTTTCCGCGTCCGTCGCAAGCATGGGATCACGTACGATTCCGCGAAGGTTGGCGGCATCATCGACCTGCCACAGCAGGCGGACGAGCGGGGCGTTACGCCCGGGGAGTGGCACCTCCAGCAGGGCGCCCAATTGCATGTAGCGCGATGCATGCCGTTGATCGATCGTCGTGCGGACGATGGCTCCGTCCGCGTAGAGCGCATAGAGGTTCTGCGTACCTTGCCAAAGGCTGGCGCTGCGGACGTTGACCGGTCCGCCCCGGCGCAAAGGCGATGAGCGGATCCAGTAGTTCCCCGGACCCAAAGTCCGCTGGTCCGTCAGGCACGAGAAGGGTGTTGAAGGACGCAACAGTTGCGTCGACGTCAGGCCCGGTCGGTCGCGTACGATGCACGTCGTGATCGGTTCACCGGTGCCCCTGTCCTTAGCCTTAGCCGGCTGGACCAGAAACACGATCGTGCAGCACGTCAGGAAGAGGAGGAGCAGTCGTGATGGGATCGTGAGACGCATGGCCGATTCCTAGGCCGAGAAGGGCGAACAGAAAGTAACAATCCGACTTTGCCATGCATTTCAAGGAATGTTTGCCGTGGCTTGGCACGCTCAACCACGGGGGGCCGCTTGGTAGCGGAACCAAATGTCCCCGTTGCAAGTGCGCAATGCCGTTCGATGATGGGGAGGGCTTAGGCGGAAACCGCACAAACAAAAACGCGGGCTCGGCATAACCGAACCCGCGCTGATGTCTCGTGGCGAGATGCTTATTTGGCGGTCGTATCGACCTTGCCGGGAGTCTTGCGCCGCGGTTTCTTCGGCGGGGCGGAGGTGATTTCGAACGACAGTGCACCGTCCTTCATCTTCACCGTCACCTCGCCACCGTGGACCAGCTTGCCGAACAGCAGTTCCTCGGCGAGCGGCTGCTTGATCTTCTCCTGGATCAAACGGCCCATCGGGCGCGCACCGTAGAGCTTGTCATAGCCCTTGGCGGTGAGCCACGTCTTAGCTTCGTCGTCCAAGTTGATGTGGACGTTGCGGTCCGCCAGCTGCAACTCGAGCTGGAGGATGAACTTGTCCACCACCCGCGCCACGACCTCGGTCGGAAGGTAACCGAACGGCACGATCGCATCGAGACGGTTGCGGAACTCGGGCGTGAACATCTTCTGGACCGCCTGCTCATCTTCGCCCTCGCGGGTGAGGTTGCCGAAGCCCAATGTCTCGCGCGCCATATCGCTGGCGCCCGCATTGGTCGTCATGATCAGGATGACGTTGCGGAAGTCGACCGTCTTGCCGTGCTGGTCAGTAAGCCGCCCGTTATCCATCACTTGCAGCAGGATGTTGAACAGGTCCGGATGCGCCTTCTCGATCTCGTCGAGCAGCAGAACCGAGTGCGGCTGCTGGTCGATTGCGTCGGTGAGGAGGCCGCCCTGGTCGAAGCCGACGTAGCCCGGGGGGGCACCGATCAGTCGCGAGACCGAGTGGCGTTCCATGTATTCGGACATGTCGAAGCGCTGGAGCGGGATCCCCATGATCGTCGCAAGCTGCTTGGCAACCTCGGTTTTTCCGACGCCGGTGGGGCCGGTGAAGAGGTAGTTGCCGATCGGCTTCTCCGGATCGCGCAGACCCGCACGCGACAATTTGATCGCCGACGCGAGCTTTTCGATCGCCGCATTCTGCCCAAACACAACACGTTTGAGATCGGTTTCAAGCGATTCGAGCGCCTTTGTGTCGTCCGTGGACACGCTTTTAGGCGGAATGCGCGCCATTGTAGCGATAACCTGCTCGATCTCACGGCTGGTGATCGTCTTCTTGCGCTTGGCGAGCGGCACCAGCATCTGCATCGCGCCGACTTCGTCGATCACGTCGATCGCCTTGTCCGGCAGCTTGCGGTCGTTGATGTAGCGCGCGCTTAGTTCCACCGCCGACTTGATCGCGTCAGGCGTGTACTTGACCTTGTGATGCTCCTCGAACGCAGTCCGCAGGCCGGCGAGGATCTTGACAGTATCCTCGATCGTCGGTTCATTGACGTCGATCTTCTGGAAGCGCCGCAGCAATGCGCGGTCCTTCTCGAAGTGGTTGCGGAACTCCTTGTAGGTGGTCGAGCCGATGCAACGGATCGTCCCGCCCGACAAAGCGGGCTTCAAAAGGTTGGACGCATCCATCGCGCCGCCGCTGGTGGCACCAGCGCCGATGACGGTGTGGATCTCGTCGATGAACAGGATCGCGTCGGGCATCTTCTCGAGCTCGGTCACGACCGCCTTCAGCCGCTCCTCGAAATCGCCGCGATAGCGCGTGCCCGCGAGCAACGCGCCCATGTCGAGCGAGTAGATCACCGCGGGAAGCAGCACCTCGGGAACGTCACCCTCGACGATCTTGCGCGCGAGACCCTCGGCGATCGCGGTCTTGCCGACGCCGGGATCACCCACATAGAGCGGGTTGTTCTTCGATCGGCGGCACAGGATCTGGACCGTACGATCGACCTCGGGGCCACGACCGATCAGCGGATCGACCTTGCCCTTCTTGGCCTTCTCGTTGAGGTCGACGCAGAACTGCTTGAGCGCGCTTTCCTTGCCCTTTTCGCCGGGCTTCTGCGGCTTTTCTTCCTCGGCACCCTTGGGGCTGGAGGCTTCGGGCGCGGACCCGCCCTTGCCGACGCCGTGGCTGATGAAGCTCACCGCATCCAGGCGGCTCATGTCCTGCTGTTGCAGGAAATAGACCGCATAGCTCTCACGCTCGCTGAACAAGGCGACGAGCACGTTCGCGCCGGTCACTTCGTCGCGGCCCGAGGACTGGACGTGGAGGATCGCACGCTGGACAACGCGCTGGAAGCCCGAGGTGGGCGAGGGATCGGTCGCGGCGTCGACCTTCAACGCCTCGAGCTCGGTATCCAGATAATGTTTGACGGTCGTCGTCAGTTCGGCGGTATCAACCCCGCACGACTGCATCACCTTCGACGCATGTTCGTCATCAATAAGGGCGAGCAGCAGATGCTCGAGCGTAGCATATTCGTGCCGGCGCGAAGACGCGGCTTCGAGAGCCTTGTGCAACGTGGTTTCCAGCGCGGAGGCGAAGGATGGCATCTGTAGTTACTCCTTGCGGGCCACGTCAGACGGGCGGCCCTTTCCTGCTATGTCGGAAGGCAGGACGCCCGCATCAACCTCTTGAAAACGACTCTCGGTGTTCCTGTGTTCCGGAACCCGACACTTCACGACTTAAAGAGTGTGTCTGCGGAGGCGCGATGATCGACGGCGCGATCCCGTTTCGCCTTCGTCCTGACGATCTCGCGTTCGAGCATTACGATCCGGTCGTCGAGTTCCTTGACCGAAAGCGGGTCCAGGTCCTGCGCGACAACCGCAGCGAGCGGATCGCCCGCCGTGTTCGGGAGAATCTCGTCGATGTCCATGGGGAGGATCGTTGACCCGCACGCAGGGGATGTCAATAAGGCACGCGGACCAAAGGGACTTCCCCGTGGTGCTCAGTAAGACGGGGCGTAGAAGCGATGCAGGATGTGCCGGATACGATGCGCGCGATCGACCCCAGCGAACCGGGTGGTCCGGAAGTGCTAACGGTGGTGGAACGTCCGGTGCCGCAGATCGGCGCGCAGGAGGTTCTGATCCGGGTGGTCGCCGCGGGGGTCAATCGGCCGGACGTGCTCCAGCGCAAGGGCGGTTATCCACCGCCGCCGGGGGCGCCTTCGATTCTCGGGCTCGAAATTTCTGGTACCGTCGTGGCGCAGGGTGCCGATGTTGCGGGGCACATGCTCGGCCAGCCGGTGTGCGCCCTGGTCGCGGGCGGCGGGTATGCCGAGTATGTCGCCGTCGCGGCGGGGCAAGTGCTGCCAGTGCCCAATGCGCTGTCGATGGTCGAGGCGGCGGCCTTGCCCGAAACCCTGTTTACCGTGTGGACCAATTTGTTCGAGCGCGGCTACGCGACCGAAGGCGACACCGTGCTGATCCATGGGGGCACCAGCGGGATCGGGACGATGGCGATTTCGCTCGGCGCCATCTTCGGGTTGACGGTGATCGTCACCGCAGGGTCGGACGACAAATGCGCGTCGGCCAAGGCGCTCGGCGCGGCCCATGCGATCAACTACAAGACCGAAGATTTCGTCGAGCGGGTCAAGGAGATCACCGGCGGTGCGGGATGTGCCGTGGTGCTCGATATGGTCGGCGGCGACTATGTCGCGCGCAACCTGCAATGCCTTGCAGAAGACGGGCGGCACGTCTCGATCGCGGTGCAGGGCGGCGCGACCGCGACCATTCCGATCTTCGAGATCATGCGACGGCGCCTGACGCTGACCGGATCGACGCTGCGGGCGCGGGATACCGCATTCAAGACGCTCGTCGCGGATGAACTGCATCGCACGGTCTGGCCGCATGTCGAGGCCGGACGGTTGAAGCCGGTGCTGGATCGCACATTCCCGCTCGCGGAGGCGGCCGCTGCGCATCGTCGGATGGAGGCGGGGGATCATGTGGGCAAGATCGTCCTGACGCTGGACTGATGCGGCGGCGGGCGAAGGCGATCAACTGTAGACAAAATAATCGTTATTTTACAGTATCGTTCGCAAGAATACGAAATTTATGATGCGGATACTGGAACAAAGCGGAGCGCTGTGATTTATGTCCCTTCGGCCTTCGAGCCGTTCGAAAAGGGTATATCACGATGAAGAAGATGTTCGTTCTCGCAGCCGCTGCTGGTCTGGTTTCCTTGGCCGCTTGCAACTCGACCCCGCGCGAGCAGGCTGCCGACAATATCGAAGCCAACTCTGAAGCCGTTGCAGACAACCTCGAGGACGCTGCAGACAACGCAACGACCCCGGCAGGCGAAGCAATGCTCGAGAACACGGCAGACGCAGTGCGCGCAACGGGCCAGAACCAGGCGACCGACATGCGCACCAACGATGCCGACACGAACCTGTCGAACGGCATGTAATTGCGAAACAGATCGGGCTGCTCCCAAGCGCAGTCCGAACTGGTGGGGCGTCCGGGGAAACCCGGGCGCCCTTTTTGATGTCGGGCGGCGGGGGGACCTTTTTTCCACCGTTCGTCCTGGGGTGCGACCGAGTAGCCCTTCTTCAGGGCGTATCGCGGGCGCGTATGGAAGGATCGCCACGCGCGGCAACCTGTCCTTCGATACGCGCCCTCGATACGGCTTCGCCTACTCGGTCGCACCTCAGGACGAACGGTGGGAACGATCACCTAGCTCACACCCAGGTCGGCGACCACGTCCAGTAGCGGAACGCATCTGGCCCCGGGAGCGGTGCAGCCGACAACACCGGGTAGAAGACCGCGAAAAGCAGGATCGTCACCGCGAGGAACATCTGTTCCCAGCGCCGGGGCAGCGCGAACCGATCGAATGCCACCGCCAGCACGATACACAGCGCGATGCTCGGCAGATAATAGTAATAAAAGAAGCCGATCTTCTTCGGAATGACGATCCAGACGAGATAGCTGGCGACCCATAATCCCGCTGCGGCGAACAGTTTCGGCGACCTGTCGCGAACCGCGACATAAAGGCACCCGGCGACCGCGATCAGCCCGCCCCACAGCACCGCGAGATTGCCGATCAGCAATACCCCGCGTTGGGCCCCGTCGACGCGCTCGTACAGATACCAGATCGGGCGGAGCATGATCGGCCACGCCCACCAGTCCGACTGATAGGGATGCGGCGGCAACGGCAATGTCTGGCGGTCGTACATACGCTGCTGGAACGAGAAGAGCGTGCCGAACGTCAAAGGATCGTGGGTGTAGAAGAAAGCGGGCGCAAAGGTGGCGAAATACACCGCCACGCTGACCATTCCCAGCGCCAGAATGGCAGGAACCGCCGACATCCCGGGCCAGTGACGATGCCCCCCGGCATTCAGCGCGGCAAACACCGACCGTCCGCCGTTGCGGGCGTCGTGGAGCCGCAGCAGGACGAAGCCGATTGCGGCAAAGGCGATCAACGGTGCCGCCGCCCACTTCGCTGCAACCGAAAGCCCCAGCAGCACTGTCCCCAGAATCCAGCGGGACCACGCCTGCGCCCCGGTCCGTCCCCGCATCGCCCACATCAACGCCGCCAACCCGAGGATTGCAAAGGCCGCCATGAAGCCGTCGAGCATTCCGATGCGGGCCTGGACATACACCGTGCCGTTGAACAGCGCGAACAGCGCGCCGAACACCGCCGGGCGCACCCGGCCGAGCATCAGCCAGACAATCGCGAACACCCCGAGGACGATGCCCGTCCCGGCGAGCGTCGAGAAGAACCGCCACCCCAGGCTCGTATCGCCGAACAGCAGGATGCCACAGGCGATGATTTCCTTCGCGAGCAACGGATGCTCGATATTGGTCGGTCCGGCGAGCGCGATCAGCGTCCGTGCGGCGGGGACATAATGCGTTTCGTCGAACATCAGCTTGCTGGGAATCGTCAGGCGATAGCTGAACAAGGCCTGTGCGAGCAGCGCCAGAGCGGCCGCTGCACGATAGGGATGGGGCCGGGCGTCGCTCACGAGCGCCTCTATCCAGCCGAACGGACTTGCTTTCAAGCGATGTCGGCGGGAACGGGCATTGACGCGCCCCGCCGCCAACCGGCAAAGCGTGCACCATGAAACGCCGTACCGGACAAGACCAGAGCATCACCCGCCAGTGGCGCCCCGCAACGCAAGCCGTCCGCGGCGGCACCGCGCGCAGCGAATGGGGGGAAACCTCCGAGGCGCTCTTCCTGACGTCGGGCTATGCCTATGATTGCGCGGCGGACGCCGCTGCGCGTTTCGCCGGCGAGCAGACCGGCATGACCTATTCGCGGTTGCAGAACCCGACGGTCGAGATGCTGGAGAACCGCATCGCCTTGCTCGAAGGCGCTGAAGCGTGCCGGACGATGGCGACCGGCATGGCGGCGATGACCGCGGTCTTGTTGTGCCAGCTTCAGACCGGCGACCATGTCGTCGCCGGGCGTGCGGCGTTTGGATCATGCCGGTGGCTGGTCGATACGCTGCTGCCCAAGTTCGGGATCGAGACGACCGTCGTCGACGCGCGTGATCCGCAGCAGTTCGAGGATGCGTGTCGCCCCAATACCAAGGTGTTCTTCTTCGAGACCCCCGCCAATCCGACGATGGACGTGGTCGACCTGAAGGCGGTTTGCGACATCGCACGCGCGCGCGGGATCACGTCGGTGGTGGATAACGCCTTCGCGACGCCGGCGCTGCAGCGTCCGATGGAGTTCGGTGCGGACGTAACCGCCTATAGCGCGACGAAGATGATGGATGGGCAGGGGCGCGTTCTGGCGGGCGCGGTGTGCGGGACGGAAGCGTTCATCAACGACACATTGCTCCCCTTCACGCGCAACACCGGGCCGACGCTGAGCGCGTTCAATGCATGGGTGGTCCTCAAGGGGCTCGAGACGCTCGACCTGCGGATCCGGCGGCAGTCGGAGAATGCGGTCAAGGTCGGGCGCTTCATCGAGGGGCGGGTGCCGCGGATCCTGCATCCGGGCCTGCCGAGCCATCCGCAGCACAATCTCGCGATGAGCCAGATGGAGGCATGCGGCCCGATCTTCGCGTTCGAGGTTGCCGGGCGTACGCAGGCACATGCGTTGCTCGACGCGCTCGAGCTTGTCGATATCTCGAACAACATCGGGGATTCGCGGTCGCTGATGACGCATCCCGCGTCGACGACGCATTCGAGTGTCGCCGAGGACAAGCGTCTGGAGATGGGCGTGACCGAGGGGTTGCTGCGGCTCAACGTCGGGCTCGAGGACGCGGACGACGTGATCGGGGACATCGATCAGGCGCTGACGGCGGCGGGGCTTTGAGTATCGTGGGCGGTCAGGGCAGGGAGTTCGCTTCGTGAAGGCGCTTTTCCCCTATGTCGCGGAAACCTTCGGGGTTGTCGTCCGGGTGTCCGTCAGCTTCCTTCCCGAACAGTCCGAGCCCGAGCGCGGGCGGTGGTTCTGGGCGTATCATATCCGGATCGAGAACGTGTCGGACCGGACGGTCCAGCTGCTCACGCGGCACTGGATCATCACCGACGGACGCGGCGCGCGGCATACCGTCGAGGGCGAAGGCGTGATCGGCGAACAGCCGACGATCGCGCCGGGCGAAAGTTTCGACTATGTCTCGGGGTGTCCGCTGGCGACGCCGAGCGGGGCGATGGTCGGGAGCTATCATATGCTCGCCGAGGATGGTGCCGCGTTCGATGTCGACATCCCGCGGTTCACGCTGATCGCGCCGGCGGTGGGCGCATGAGTCGTTTGTTCGGGGCAACCGGCGGATGAAACGCACGCATCTGCCTCTGAATGGACTGCGCGTGCTCGATGCGGCTGCGCGGCATCTGAGCTTTACGCGTGCTGCGGACGAACTGGCGGTCACCCCCGCGGCGGTCGGGCAGCAGATCCGCGCGCTGGAGGACACACTTGGCGTCGTGCTGTTCCGACGGACCACCAAGGGTCTCGAACTGACGCCGGAAGGCGAGGGCGGGCTCGCGGCTCTGCGCCACGGTTTCCTGCAGTTCGAGGAAGCCGTCCGCGCGATGCAGGCGGGGCAGACGAGCAAGTCGCTGACGATCGCCGCGCCGCGCGACCTGACCGAGAAATGGCTGATGCCGCGGCTTGCCGACATCGCGCGCGATGACCCGGAGATGCGCTTCGTGCTGATTTCCGCCGATGCGTCCAATGCGAGCGCGGCGATCGATTTCACCGAGGCCAACCTCGACCTCGCGATCCGCTGGGGCGATGGTCCGGGCGAACATGAGGGCGAGGCGATCGCCTCCGCCGGGATGGTCACGGTCGAACGGCCCGGCGGCGGCGCGGACACGCGGATCTCGTGGCCCGGGTGCATCAACGACGAGTCGGTGTCGCTCGTTCGCGTCAGCGATGCCGGGCTGGCGATCGATGCCGCGGCGCAGGGGCTGGGGCGCGCCACGGTGCCCGAATTGCTGGCGGCGGCGGATCTGGCATCCGGCCGGATCGTCGCGATCACGGAGGCCAGGGCGTATCAGCTCGGGTACTGGCTCGTCGCGCCGCTGCCGCAGTGGCGGCAGAAGAAGGTGAAGGCGCTCGTCGCCGCGTTGACGCGGTGAGAGACGTTCCGGTCCTCGCCAGTGCGCGGCTGCGGTTGCGGCCGCGGACGGTGGAGGATGCCGATGCGTTGTTCCCGACGCTGTCCGACCCGCACGCGATGACCTACTGGTCGCATGCGCCGTATGAGACGGTCGAGGCGGTGCGTGCCAGTTTCGTCGAAGGCGGGGGGAGTTGGCGCGCCTGGTCGATCACCTTGCCGACGGACGACACCGCGGTCGGTTTCGTCGCAGCAGGGGAGAAACGCGCGGGCGTCTGGGAAATCGGCTATGTGCTTGCACGCGCGCATGGCGGTGCGGGACTGGCGCGCGAAGCGGTGGCGTGTGTGATCGACCATCTGTTCGTCACCGAAGGGCAGCGGCGCGTGTTTGCGGACACCGATCCCGACAACGTGCGCTCCAATGCTTTGCTCAAGGCGCTCGGCTTCACGCTGGAAGGGCGCTTGCGAGGCGAATGGGAGACGCATATCGGCGTGCGGGACACCTTCCTGTGGGGGTTGCTCGCAACCGAATGGACCGATCGATGACACCCCCGCCCAACCTCAACGATCCCGGCGAACGCGCCGCCTATCAGCGCGAATTGCGGATGGTCGCGCGCCCGGTACGGTGGATGGGGGTCGCGGTGGCGATCATCGCCGCGGTGCTGGCCCTGGTGCGCGCACGCTATGCGCCGCAGATCCCGATGGTGCTGCCGTTGTTCCTGCTGGGTGTCGCCGCGCTCCACATGATCGCTGCGGTCGTCATTCGCTTGAAATATCATCAGAAGCGGATGAATCCCGCGGAATGACGGTTTCGCGCGGGCGTTGCCGCGGTTGTCACTGATCCGTCATCGCAACGTCTTCGTTCCGTAGCGGAATTGACGTCTTCCCGTCAGGTTGGCGCGGCATGGCTGCTCCCAGAAACGACGCGACCACGCGATCGACGGGGGCAGACGCATGACCGACTCGACCAGCATCACCATCGGCTATGACGATGGCGACATCGACACCAATCGCAGCAATAGCGGCAATTCGCTCAACGCGCTGATCGACCGGCGCTATTCGCGCCGCGCCGCGCTGTTCGGCGGCACCAAGGCCGCTGCGTTCGCGGTGTTCGGCGGCGCGGTGCTGTCGGCGTGTGGCGAGGACAAGGACTCGGGCCCCGGACCGACCGTCACCGCGGGATCGTCGGGCGAGACGACGTCTGGCCGTGTCGTTACATTGACCGGTGTCGCTGCCAACACCGCGACAGTCGCACAGAGCGGGTTCACGCAGGTTTCCGGTCCCAGCGTCGGACTGACGCAGACGGCGGCGGGCACGACCTTCATCGCCCCGAGCGTCAGTGCGGCCACCACATTGGTGTTCCGCTACAGCTCGACCGACACCAATGGCCTGACGATCACGACCGACACGTCGGTCGTCGTGAGCCCGGCAACGCTCGGCTTTGCGGCCGTTTCCAAGAACAAGCTCGACGTCGTCACCGTACCGGCGGGCTATACCGTCTCGATCCTCTACCGCCTGGGTGATCCGATCGACGCGGCAACGCCCGCGTACAAGAACGACGGCACCGACACGAGCTATTCAACCCGCGCGGGCGATCATGGCGATGCGCTGCACTGGTTCGGCCTGGCCGCTGCCGGAACGACGCGCGACGACACGAGCAGCACGCGCGGGCTGCTCGTGATGAACCACGAGAACATCAACCAGCCGTATCTCCACACCGCCGGCGCGACTTCCCCCGGTGGCGTTCGCCCCGAGGCGGAAGCGCTCAAGGAAATGGAGTGCCACGGCCTCAGCGTCGTCGAGGTGACGCGCAGCAGTGCGGGTGCATGGAGCTATGTCCAGGCGGGCGCGCTCAATCGCCGGATCACGCCGCTGACGCCGATGGTCTTCAACGGGCCGGCGAAGGGCAGCGACCTGCTCAAGACGGCGTTTTCACCGACCGGCGTCGCGGGGCGCGGCACGATCAACAATTGCGCCAACGGCTATACGCCGTGGGCGACCAACCTGACGTGCGAGGAAAATTGGGCGGGGTATTTCCGTCGCCCGACCGCGACCGACAATGCGCTGCGGACGCCACGGGAAGTTACCGCGCTGACGCGTTCCGGCGTGACCAGCGCGACGGGCAATTACAGCTGGTCGACCGTCGTCCCCGCGGACAGCACCAACACGCTCTACCGCCGCTGGGACGCACGGGTCACCGGCGCGACCGCGACCGACGATTTCCGCAACGAGCCCTATCAGTTCGGCTGGGTCGTCGAGATCGATCCGTATGACAAGGCAAGCGCGCCCCGCAAACGCACCGCGCTCGGCCGGTTCAATCATGAGGGCTGCTGGCCGTCCAATTTCGTCGTCGGGCGCAAGCCCGCCTGGTACATGGGCGACGATGCGCAGAACGAATATCTCTACAAGTTCGTCTCGAACACGCCGTGGACCGCGGCGGATGCAGCCTCCACCGACCGCCTGTCGATCGGCGACAAATATCTCGACAACGGCACGCTCTATGTCGCCAAGTTCAACGCCGATGGTTCGGGTAGCTGGTCGCCGCTGACCTTCGGCAGCGGGCCGCTGACGGCAGGCAACGCGACCTATGCTTTTGCCGACCAGGCGGACGTGCTCGCCAACGCGCGCCTCGCGGGCGATGCGCTCGGCGCGACCAAGATGGACCGTCCGGAATGGACCGCGGTCAACCCGGTCAGCGGCGAAGTGTATCTGACGCTCACCAACAACAGCTCGCGCACCGCGGCGAACACCGATGCCGCCAACCCGCGCGCCTATCTCGATCCGCCCAGCACCTCGGTCTCCAACCGCAACGGCCACATCATCCGCCTGCGCGAAACCGGCGACACGTCCGAGGCGCTCGGCTTCGCCTGGGACATCTATGCGTTCGGCGCTGGCGCGGATCTCGATCCGATCAACATCAACCTGTCCGGCCTCGATGCGACCAACGATTTCTCGAGCCCCGACGGCTTGTGGTTCGGGCGTCCGTCGAACGCTTCGGGGCTGGTCACGCCGGTGCTGTGGATCCAGACCGACGACAGCGCCTATACCGACGTCACCAACTGCATGATGCTCGCCGCGATGCCGGGGCCGGTCAATGACGGCGGCGTCAAGACCGTCACCAACGCCGGGCGCACGCAGGCGACGCGCGTGGGCAAGGCGCCGGGCACGACGCTCCGCCGCTTCCTGGTCGGCCCGCTCGAGGCGGAAATCACCGGGGTGGATTCGACGCCGGACGGCAAGACGTTGTTCGTCAACATCCAGCATCCGGGTGAAAACGGGAACCCGTCGAACATCACCAGCCACTGGCCTGACACGCAGGCAACCGGCACCGCCGCAGCGACGATCCGTCCGCGCTCGGCCACGGTGGTGATCACCAAGAACGATGGCGGCGTGGTCGCGCTGTAGGGGAACGGGTGGGATCGGCGACATACGCGTCGCCGATCCCGATCCGGGTTACGACCGCTGTTCGGGCAGCGGCGTGTCGGTTCTTGGGTCGAGATCGGCGCGAAGCAGCCGCGGAATGCCGCTGCGGCCTGGAATGCGCGTCCCGGTCTTGATCGTCAGGTTCGACGTGAAGGTATAGCGCTCGCGTCCCTTGGAGGGCATCGCCTGGGTCGCGTAGCGGCGCGCGTCGATCGCCTCCACGATCTTGTCGGGCCAGTCCCCGGTCCCGGCAACTTGCTCGCCCTGACCGGCAACATGCGCATCACGGACCCGGCCATCAGTGCCGATCGTGTAGACGACGTCGATCCACAGATAGTCCAGATGTTCCAGAAAGACCGTCGTCGGGTTCAACTTGAACAGCGTGTAGCTGTCGGCGGCGGTGCCGTTGGGACGACGCTGCCCGGTCGGGGTCATCAGCACCGGCGGCGCATAGAGCAGGACCGCCGGCGCACCGGCCGCCTGAGTAGGATATCGGGCGATCAGCTGGTCGAGTTCGGCGTCGGTCGCAGTCATCGCGGCGAGCTGGATCTTCAGTTGCCTTGCGCTTTCGACCATCGGCTGCATTTCGGGTTCGCGCCGTTCAAGGATCGCGTCGATCGCCCTGCGCGCGACCGGCGCGTAATGGGCATAGACCTGTTCGGCGAGGCGAGTCTTGAGCGTTGCGTAGCGCACGCGCGCCAACCCCTCGGTCTCGATCATCCCAAGCTTGTGCGCGCGGCCAGCGACCTCGCGATATTGGACGCTGGCTTCGTCGAACCGCCCGGCGCGGGCATAGGCGTCGCCGAGCTGGATGCGTTCGATGAACACGCGCGGATCCTTTTCGGACATTCCCGCCTTCATCGCGCTGATCGTGTTGAGCGCGTTCGACCATTCGGGCTCGGGATCACCGAGGTGCGCGGAAATCATGCTGGTGGCGTGGAACAGGTTGGCGACCGCGACCGGATAGTCCTTGGCGAACCGCGCGGTGCGGTGGCGGGCGGCGAGCAGGGCGGCTTGCGCGTCCTCATAATGCCCCGCCTCGAACTGCGCCTGCGCCAGATCGAGCGTCATCCCGATATCCTTGTCGGGGCGACACCCCTTGGCGATGCAGATGTCGAGCCGCTTGCGCAGGTCGGGGGCACGGCTGCCGACGACGACGATGTCGCGTCCGGTGGCGGCGGTATCGGGCACTGCCGGGGGCGGGGTGGTTTGGGCTGTCAGCGGCGTCGCCGCGAGCAGGACTCCGAATATCGACCACCGCGTTGCCACCATCGCCCGGACTCCCTGATTCGGGAGAAAGGCTAGGCGTCGATCGCGTCCTCGTCCATCCGTGCGGCATTTTCCTGAATGAAAGCATAGCGATGCGCCGGGTTGGTGCCCATCAGCCGGTCGACCAGATCCTTCACGCCGGCGCGCGCCTCATATTCCTGCGGCAGCGTGATCCGCAGCATCGAGCGGGTCTTGGGGTCCATCGTGGTTTCGCGCAGCTGCATCGGGTTCATTTCGCCGAGGCCCTTGAATCGCCCGATCTCGACCTTCTTGCCCTTGAACTCGGTCGCCTCGAGCTGCGCGCGGTGCGCGTCGTCCATTGCGTAGAGGCTCTTCGTTCCCGCGGTCAGCCGGTACAGCGGCGGCTGCGCGAGGAAGACGTTTCCGGCGCGAACGATCTCGGGCATTTCCTGGAAGAAGAAGGTCATCAGCAGCGTCGCGATATGCGCGCCGTCGACGTCTGCGTCGGTCATGATGACGACCCGCTGGTAGCGCAGGTGATCCGGGTTGCAGTCCTTGCGCGTCCCGCAGCCAAGCGCGAGGATCAGGTCGGCGATTTCCTGATTGGCGTGGATCTTGGCCGAGGTGGCCGACGCGACGTTGAGGATCTTGCCGCGGATCGGCAGGATCGCCTGCGTCTTGCGGTCGCGCGCCTGCTTGGCAGACCCGCCTGCCGAATCGCCCTCGACAATAAAGATCTCGGTGCCCTCGGGTCCGTTCGACGAGCAGTCGGTCAGCTTGCCCGGCAGGCGCAGCTTGCGCGCGGAGGTGGCGGTCTTGCGCTTGACCTCGCGCTCGGCTTTCCGCGCGAGGCGTTCGTCCATCCGCTCGACCACATAGCTCAGCAGCGCCTTGCCGCGGTCCATATTGTCGCTGAGGAAATGATCGAAGTGATCGCGCACCGCGCGCTCGACCAGCGTCGCGGCTTCGGGCGAGGTGAGGCGGTCCTTGGTCTGGCTCTGGAATTGCGGATCGCGGATGAAGACGCTGAGCATCAGCTCGCTCCCGGTCATCACGTCCTCGGCGGAGATGTCCTTCGCCTTCTTGTTGCCGACCAGATCGCCGAACGCGCGAATGCCTTTGACCAGCGCGGCGCGGAGGCCGTTCTCATGAGTCCCGCCGTCGGGGGTGGGGATGGTGTTGCAATACCAGCTGTAGCTGCCGTCGCTCCACAATGGCCAGGCGACCGCGCATTCGACGCGACCCGCGGTGCCGGGAAAATCCTGCCGCGCGACGAACAGCTCGGTCGTCGCGCATTCGCGCGTGCCCAGTTGCTCGCGCAAGTGATCGGCGAGGCCGCCGGGGAACTGGAACACCGCTTCGGCGGGCGTGTCGTCGCCGATCAGCTCGGGCGCGCATTTCCAACGAATCTCGACGCCCGCGAACAGATACGCCTTCGACCGCGCGAGCCGGTGGAGCCGCGCTGGCTTGAATCCCATGTCGGGGCCGAAGATCTCGGTATCGGGGGTGAAGGCGACGGTCGTCCCGCGTCGGTTGGGCGCCGCACCGACATGCTCGAGCGGCCCGAGCGTCTCGCCGCGGGCGAATTTCTGGCGGTACAGTTCGCGTCCGCGTGCGACCTCGACCACCGTGTCGGACGACAGCGCGTTGACGACGCTGACCCCGACGCCGTGAAGCCCGCCGCTGGTCGCATAGGCCTTGCCGTCGAACTTGCCGCCCGAATGGAGCGTCGACAGGATCACTTCTAGTGCGGACTTGCCCGGAAACTTGGGATGCGGGTCGACCGGGATGCCGCGGCCATTGTCCGAGATGGTCAGCCGGTTGCCCGGCGCGAGCTCGATCTCGATGCGCGTGGCATGGCCCGCGACCGCTTCGTCCATCGCATTGTCGAGCACTTCGGCGGCGAGATGATGATAGGCGCGCTCGTCGGTGCCGCCGATATACATGCCCGGCCGCCGCCGGACGGGTTCGAGCCCTTCGAGCACTTCGATCGACGCGGCGTCATAATCGGTAGGAACGTGTTTCGGGGTCGCTGCGAACAGGTCTTCGGACATACCCCGCTATACGGTGCGCGGGGTGGCACTGCCAAGCGGCATTGCCCGACCTGAATATTGATCCGATTTTTGCCGGTTCCGACGGTTGCCGTAAAGTAATGTTGCCGCTGCCTCCATCTTCCGGTCGAGACGTTCCTCAGCTGCTTTGTACAAGCACGACAGGGAGTTTTTAATGCGTAAAACCTATTTCCTCGCAGCCGCGAGCGCTGCGCTGGTGTCTTTTGGCACGCCGGCGATCGCACAGGACATGGACGATAAGCCGTTCGACGGCGTCTACATCGGCGGCACGGTCGGCTTCGATGCACAGCCGAATGACGTCGGTTCGTCGATCCTGTTCGATCGCACCGGTGATGGCCGGTTCGGCGACACGGTGACGACCCCAGCTGGTGGAAATGCCTTCTCGCCGGGCTTCTGCAACGGCGCAGCGCGGTCGAGCGCGAACGCCAATTGCCGGAACGACAAGGACAATATCAGCTATTCGGCACGCGTGGGGTTCGACAAGCAGTTCGGCAACATCGTCGTCGGTGCGATCGGCGAATTCGGCAAGAGCGAAGTCCGCGACAGCGTCTCGGGGTTCAGCACGACGCCCGCATCCTACACGATGACGCGCGAAGTCGACTATAACGCCAACATCCGGGCGCGCGCAGGCTATGCGCTCGACCGCACGCTGTTCTACGGCACGGGCGGCGTCGCTTATGCCAAGATCAACTCGACCTTCGAGACCAGCAACACCGCCAATGCCTTCGCAGCGGGCGGTGACGATGATGCGTGGGGTTTCGTCGCGGGCGGCGGTGTCGAGCAGAAGCTTGGCAAGCACTTCTCGGTCGGGCTCGAGTATCTGTACAACCAGTATAAGGACGACGGCGCGCGCGTTCGCGTGACGCAGGGGTCGGCTCCGGCAACCAACCCGTTCGTGCTCGCACCCAATACGGCAGGCACCGACTTCCGTCGCAGCGACGACAAGTTCCGCTGGCACAGCGTCCGCGCGACCGCGCAGTTCCGCTTCTAAGGCTGCCGTTTCGTCGGCAAAAAAAGGGGCCGCACACCTGTTGGTGCGCGGCCCTTTTTTTCATACGTAACGTTGCAGTTTAACGTGCGCGCGGGCCGCCGAAGGGGAGCGGCGGTGCGGGGCGACGATCGCGGCGCGGGAGCTGCGCCTGATAGGCGTGGCCGCAATGGCCGACGCAGTAAGGGAACCCCGGGTTCACCTTCTCGCCACAGAAGTGAAAGTCGGGCTCGCCGGGATGGCCGATCGGCCATTTGCAGATCTTGTCGCTCAGATCGAGCAGCGTCGTCTTGCCGGCCATGTCGGCCGACGGCTTGGCCGGAACGAGGCGGCGCGGCGGGGCGGGCGTGATCGGGGCCTGCTGTTCGCCGGGGGCCTGGCGCAGGAAGCCACCGGGGCCGACCGAGCGCATGATCGGCGGGGCCGGGCGCGGCGGTGCGGCGGGGGTCTCCGTCGCGTCGTCGTCGGCGTCGTCTTCGATCTCGTCCTCGGCGTCCGCCTCGATCACCGGGCGCGGTGCGGGCGGCGGCGGGGGCGGGGCTGCGGCGACGGGCGGCGCGACTCGCTCGACCGGCGGACGCGGTGCGGCAGGCGTCGGGGTCGGCTTGGGCTCAGGCGTTGCGGCGGCCTGGGGAGCGGCGGCTGCGGCGGCGGCAGCGGCCGCCTTGGCCGAGCCGTCGTTGGGTTTGACCGGCGACGGGCGCGACTGGAGACCCAGGCGATGCGCCTTGCCGATCACGGCGTTACGGCTGACGCCACCGAGTTCCTCGGCGATCTGGCTCGCGGTCTGCCCTGCTTCCCACATCTTGCGCAGCATATCGATGCGTTCGTCGGTCCAGCTCATCTGCTCTCGTTTCCAATCGTCCCTGGCCGCCAAATTCCTGTTCCGGGTTGCAGGCGGCGGCGGCAGTCTTTAGCGACCATGCCATGAGCAGCCAGCCCCCATTCGGCGAAATTCGTACAACGGCGATGAACGCCCCCGGCGTCCCGGTCATCCGGAGCGTCAATTGGGGCGGTCTGCGAACGCTCTATATCAAGGAGGTTCGCCGCTTCTTCAAGGTGCAGTTGCAAACCGTGTGGGCACCCGCGATCACCACGCTGCTGTTTCTGGTCGTGTTTACCATCGCAACCGGCGCGAAACGCCCGGTTCTGGTCGGCGGGGTCGAGATCCCGTTCGCCGATTTCATCGCGCCCGGGCTGATCATCAGCCAGGGGATGATGGGGCCTGCCTTTGCGAATGCGAGCTTCTCGCTGATGGTCGGCAAGATTCAGGGGACGATCGTCGATTATCTCCAGCCGCCGCTGTCGACGATGGAATTGCTGACGGCGTTGGTCGGCGGCGCGATGACGCGGGCGTTCATCGTCGGGTTCGTGGTGTGGCTGGCGATGGCGCTCTATCCGGACGTGCACGTCACGCCGCAGCATCCGCTCGCGATCCTGTGGTTCGGGTTCCTGGGCGCGGCGTTCCTGTCGTTCCTCGGCGTGCTGACGTCGGTGTGGGCGGACAAGTTCGATCATGCGGCGGCGGTGACCAACTTCGTGATCACGCCTTTGGCGTTGCTGTCGGGGACGTTCTACTCGGTCGACAAGCTGGCACCGGCGTTCCGGGCGTTCAGCCATGCCAATCCGTTTTTCTACATCATCTCAGGCTTTCGCTACGGGTTCCTGGGGACGGCGGATTCGCCGGTGATGCTGGGGTCGGTGATCATTCTGGCGATCGACATCGTGCTGGGGCTGCTGTGTTATCTGCTGCTGCGGAGCGGGTGGCGGTTGAAGAACTGACGTTTTTCGGCGTGTTAAGAAGGGTTTGATCGCACAAAGGCACAAAGACACGAAGAGGAAGGCTCACGACGCTGCGTAGCGCGCGTGTGTGTTGATTTTAGCCTGCGGCAGCTTCAAATCTGCCTTCTTCGCTCTTCGTGTCTTTGTGGCTTTGTGCGATCATCCCTTCCTGAATCGACCCCCACGCACACCCACCAACACATGGTGTTGCGCTCGCCCCCCAATCTCCGTAAAAACCGCAATCGGGCGACCGTACAGGTCGCCCTTTTGCTTTTTGAAGGAGACGCGTCGTGTCGACCCCAGCCCTGATGCCCGTATACCCACGGTGTGGCGTGCGTCCGGTGCGCGGCGAGGGCGTCTATCTCTACGGCGAGGATGGCGCGCAATATCTCGACTTCGCCGCCGGGATCGCGGTCAACGCGCTCGGCCACGGCCACCCCGCGCTGGTCAAGGCGATCGCCGAGCAGGCCGCGACGTTGATGCACGTCTCCAACCTCTACGGTTCCCCACAGGGCGAGCATCTCGCGCAGCGGATCGTCGAGAGTTCGTTCGCGGACACGGTGTTCTTCACCAATTCGGGCACCGAAGCGGTCGAATGCGCGATCAAGACCGCGCGGCGCTATCATTTCGTCACCGGCAACCCGCAGCGGACCACGCTGATCACGTTCAACAATGCGTTCCACGGGCGCACGATGGGCGCGATCTCCGCGACCAACCAGCCCAAGATGCGCGACGGGTTCGAGCCGTTGCTGCCGGGCTTCGCCTATGCGCCGTTCAACGATCTCGAAGCGGCGCTCGCGCTGATCGATGATACGACTGCTGGCTTCATGGTCGAGACGATCCAGGGCGAGGGCGGTGTCTCGGCGGCGACGCCGGAGTTCCTCCAGGGCCTGCGCAAGGCATGCGACGAGCATGGCCTGTTGCTGGTGCTCGACGAAGTCCAGTGCGGCTACGGCCGGACCGGCAAGATGTGGGCCTATGAGCATTACGGCATCACCCCCGACATCCTGTCCTCGGCCAAGGGCATCGGCGGCGGCTTCCCGCTCGGCGCGTGTCTTGCGACCGAGGAAGCGGCCAAGGGCATGGTGTTCGGTACGCATGGCTCGACCTATGGCGGCAACCCGCTCGCAATGGCGGCGGGCGAGGCGATCCTCGACGTGATGCTCGAACCCGGTTTCCTCGAGCATGTTACCGCGATGGGCGAGCGGTTGCGCACGTCGGTCGAGCAGATGATCCCGAACCACGACCAGATCTTCGAGGGTGTCCGCGGCAAGGGCCTGATGTTCGGCATCAAGCTCAAGGACAGCGCGGTCGCGCGCGATTTCGTCGCGCATCTGCGCGATCATCACGGGCTGCTGACGGTCGCAGCGGGCGAGAACGTCGTCCGCGTGCTCCCGCCGCTGGTGATCGAGGAGGCGCATATCGCCGAGTTCGTCCAGAAGCTGAGCGACGGCGCGCGGGCGTATACCGCGATGGCGGTGGCGGCGTGAGCGCGCAAGTCTCCCTCTCCCCGCTTGCGGGGAGAGGGTCGGGGAGAGGGGCAGTGCCTGACACTGCCGTCCGCGTGACTGCCCCTCTCCCGCGCTTCGCTGCGCTCGCTTGCCCTCTCCCCGCGAGCGGGGAGAGGGAGGCATGATGCGCAATTTCCTTAGCCTCTCCGACGCGGGCCCCGACGGCGTCGCCGCGATGCTCGGCGATGCGCTCGACCGCAAGGCGGCGCGCGCCGGCTGGCCCAAGGGCAAGCCGGATGCCGACGCACCGCTCGCCGGGCATACGCTCGCGATGGTGTTCGAGAAGAACTCGACCCGTACGCGCGTCAGCTTCGACATGGCGATCCGCCAGTTGGGCGGGAACAGCGTGATCCTCGACGCGGGCACGACCCAGCTCGGGCGCGGCGAGACCGTCGCGGATACCGCGCGCGTCCTGTCGGGCTATTGCGATGCGATCATGCTGCGCACCGACGACCACGAGAAACTGGAAGAGATGGCGCGCCATGCGACCATCCCGGTGATCAACGGCCTGACCGACAACT
Organism: Sphingomonas sp. PsM26; assembly: GCA_030433805.1. Taxonomy (GTDB): domain Bacteria; phylum Pseudomonadota; class Alphaproteobacteria; order Sphingomonadales; family Sphingomonadaceae; genus Sphingomonas. The sequence continues at coordinate 199,941 of JARUXA010000004.1, forward strand.
CGCACCCGTGCCAGATCATGGCCGACCTGCTGACGCTGATGGAAGCGGGCAAGCCGCTTCCCGGCCTCAAGGTCGCATGGCTTGGCGACGGCAACAACGTGCTCGCGTCGATCATGGAAGCCGCCGGACTGATGCAGTTCGACGTGGTCGCGGCGTGCCCGCAGGGGTTCATGCCGCCCGACAGCGACGTCGCACTGGGCAAGGGGCGTGCGCGCATCGTCGGCACCGCCAAGGAAGCGGTGGAGGGCGCGGACGTGATCGTCACCGACACGTGGATCTCGATGGGGCAGGATCACGCCGAGACCAAGCTGGCGGCGATGTGGCCGTATCAGGTCGACGCCGCGCTGATGGCGACTGCGAAGCCCGATGCGAAATTCCTCCACTGCCTCCCTGCGCATCGCGGCGAGGAAGTGACCGCGGAGGTGATCGACGGGCCGCAGTCGCTGATCTGGCCCGAGGCCGAGAACCGCCTGCATGCGCAGAAGTCGGTGCTGCGGTGGTGCTTCGGGCAGATCGGTTGATTGGGGGACGGGGGTTCCTATCTTCTTGGTTCTGTTGTCCCGAGGGTGTCGTCTCGCTCGACGCCTCTCCTTTTCCCGTTCGTCCTGAGTAGCGACCGAGTAGGCGAAGCCGTATCGAGGGCGTGTATCGAAGGACAGGTTGGCGCGCGCGTCCTGTGCTTCGATACGAGCCCTCGATACGCCCCGAAGAGGGGCTACTCGGTCTCTACTCAGCACGAACGGAAGAGGGCGGGGTACCAAAGTTCAGAGGTAGAAGCATGACCCCCGTTCCCACCAACGCTGTCCCCACCACCCCCGCCGACATCGATCGCGCGATCGGTTTCACCATCCCCGCGCGCCATGCGCGGGGCCGGATCGTGCGCCTTGCGCCGGTGCTCGACACGATCCTCGCCGCGCACGCCTATCCCGCACCGATCGAGGCGCTGCTGACCGAGGCGCTGACGCTTGCTGCGCTGATCGGCTCGACGCTCAAGGAAGCAGGCGGCCAGCTCACGATGCAGGCGCAGACCGAGGGCGGGATCGTCAAGCTGCTGGTGTGCGATTACCGCGGCGGCGAACTGCGCGGCTATGTCGATTTCGATGCCGAGCGGCTCGCCGAAGCGCCCGCCGACCCGAGCCTCTACGCGTTGTTCGGCAAGGGGTATCTGGCGATCACCTTCGATCAGTCGACCACCGGGGAACGCTATCAGGGGATCGTCCCGCTCGATGGCGATTCACTCAGCCAGGCGGCAGAGCATTATTTCCTCCAGTCCGAGCAAATCCCCACCCTCATCCGCGTCGGAATGCAGGGCAATGGTGCCGACGGCCGTGTCGCGGGCGGATTGCTGTTGCAGCATCTGCCGGAGGGCGAGGACGGGCGTGACCGGATCCACACCCGGCTCGATCACCCCGAATGGGAACATGTCGCGATCCTCGGCGGTACGATGAAGCCAGAAGAACTGGCTGATCCTGCGCTGGCATTGGAAATGCTGGTATGGCGGTTGTTCAACGAAGAGACCGAAGTGCGCGTACAGGGCGAGACACGCTTCGTGCGCGGCTGCCGGTGTTCGCCGGACTATATTGCGTCTGTTCTTGCCAAATTCCCGCCGGAGGAACAGCGCGACATGGCCGACGCGGATGGCATGATCGTCGTCGATTGTGCGTTCTGTGCGCAGAAGTTTCCGGTTCCCGCCGCACTCGAGATTGTTACGCCTGCGTCATTGTAAGTCGGCGCGCACTCCCCAGATAGCGGTCAAGGCGGCGGCGGTGCGCGGCAGGCGTGCAGCAGGTTCGGCGGGGACGTCTAGGATGATAATGAAGAATCGGAACATGGTGCGGGCGTCGCTGGCCGGCATTGCCCTGGTCTTGGGCGGCGGGCTTGCGACGGCGGCAGCGAATCCTGCGCTCGTGGCGCTGGCACGGGTCGAACGAGGGCAGTGGCAGTTGAAGGAAATCGGGACCAATCCCGAAACCCGCACGCTCTGCATCCGGGACCCGCGTGTCTTGATCCATTACGGACATGATGTCGCGCAATGCCAGCACACCGTCACGGTCAACGACGCGAACGCCACCGCGGTGCTCTACACCTGCCAGGGAAGCCACGGGCAGACCACCGTGAAGGTCGCTACGCCGCGTTCCTTCAACCTCGATACGCAGGGCATCATCAACGGCGCGCCGTTCGAGGATTCGTTCGAGGCGCGATACATCGGGGCCTGCACGCCGGGCGCACGCGTGCACTGATCCGGCGGTATCGTTAGTGTTTCATTTACGCATTGAGGGGTAGATCAAAGACTGCATTCCAGACGGAAAGCTTTCTCCTGATCTGCCCATACTCGGGCACCCCCTGGGTCGCTTACGGGCGGCCCATTTTTCTGTGCAGCGGCCATCCAGGGCGGCGTGCTTGCGTGTCGCGGGGACGGCGCTTATCTACCGGCGCATCATGACAGATCAAAAGACCCCAAAGGTCGCCCCTGCAGCCGTCGTGCTGGTATCGGGCGGGCTAGATTCGATGGTATCCGCCGCACGGGCGAAGGCTGACGGCTACCGCTTGTTCGCGCTTTCGGTGGATTACAATCAACGGCACCGCTGCGAACTCGATGCCGCCGGCACGATTGCCAAGGCATTGGGGGCGGAGCGTCATATCGTCCTGCCGCTCGACCTGTCGGCATTCGGCGGGTCCGCGCTCACGGCGGACATCGACGTGCCCAAGGAAGGCGTGCTGCCCGGTATTCCCGTGACCTACGTTCCGGCACGCAACACGATCTTCCTTAGCCTTGCGCTTGGCTGGGCAGAGGCAGCGGGGGCGCGCGACCTGTTCATCGGGGTGAACGCGCTTGATTACTCGGGCTATCCCGATTGCCGACCAGAGTTCATCGCGGCGTTCGAAGGGCTGGCCGAGCTTGCCACCAAGGCCGGGGTCGAGGGCGAACCGTTCAAGATCCACGCACCGCTGCAGCACATGACCAAGGCCGATATCGTGCGCGAATGCGACCGGCTTGGGCTCGATGCGGGGATGAGCTGGTCCTGCTACGATCCGACGCCTGAGAGGCTGCATTGCGGCACGTGCGACAGTTGTCGCCTGCGCAAGAAGGGCTTCGAGGACGCTGGCCTGCCCGATCCGACGCGCTACGCGGTCTGACGGCATGAGCTATGCGGTCAAGGAGATGTTCCTGACGCTCCAGGGGGAAGGTGTGCAGGCGGGGCGTCGCGCGGTGTTCGTGCGCTTTGCCGGCTGCAACCTGTGGTCGGGGCGTGAACAGGACCGCGCTACTGCGGTCTGCCGTTTTTGCGATACCGATTTTATCGGTACCGATGGTGCGGGTGGTGGCCGGTTCGCTGACGCGACGCAATTAGTGGCAGCGGCGGTCGACTTTTGGGGCGAGGGTCTGAGCGAACGGTTCGTCGTTCTGACCGGTGGCGAACCGATGCTCCAGATCGACGACGCGCTGGTCGAGGCGTTTCATCACGCCGGATTTACGATCGCCATGGAGAGCAACGGGACGCTGGCGGCGCATCCCGGCATCGACTGGGTGTGCATCAGCCCCAAGGCGGGTAGCGTGGTGGTTCAGCGGCAGGGTGACGAGCTGAAGCTGGTATGGCCACAGCCGGGGAGCGACGTCGCCGACCTGGAGCGGTGGGATTTTGCGCACCATCTGATTCAGCCGCTCGACAGTGTCGATGCGGTTGCGAACCATGCGGCGGCGATCGACCTGGTTATGGCGCGGCCGCGGTGGCGGCTGACGTTGCAGGCGCACAAGACCCTGGGCCTGCGCTAGCCGTCCAGTGCGGGATGCGGGCGTTGCGCCGCATCCCGCACTGGAGCGGTCGTGTCAGCGCAAGGTTGCCTTGAACTCGCCGCAACGCCGCGAAACCCACTCGCCGTTCTTGGACCAGCACATCTCATCGAACCGGGGGACCGAAACGCGCGTCTCGATTCGGGGGCGGCGGGCAAAGCGCTGCTCACCCCAGGGCGTCAGCGAGTTGCGGAGCGTGCCCATGTCGGCGATCGCGACCTTGTACAGCTCGCCGCGCTTGGCATAAGCGGCGCTGGTCGCGATCTGCGACGCGGTCTGGCAGAAGCCGTATTGCGCGCCGACCGTGGTGAACGACGAATAGGTCCGCGTGCCGAACCGGTCGAGCGCGGCCTGACCGGCCTTGGGTGTCTTGTTGACGCGGTTGAAGTACTTCACCAGCGTGTCGAACGCCGTCTTGAGCTCGTCCTTGTGATTGTTGATCATCACATTGTAGTTTTCGACGTTGAGCAACGTCGGCTCGAACTGGCATTGCAGCGCCGCGACGTTGAGGGCGGAGCGCAGGTTCCACAGCAGATTGGCGCGCACTTCCGCAGGTGTCGCATCCGGCAGCGCGAGCTGGCCGGGTTCATCGCCCGAGATGGGCGGTGCCGTCATGTCATGCGACTGGAAAAAGAACTGCGCCGAAGCAGGAGTTGCCAGCGCGACGCCGCAAGTGGCGGTCAACGCAGCGAAAATACGCAACACGGTCATTCGTTCCCTCTCGATTCACGCAGCAGCGCTTACGGCTTTTCGCGGAGCTTCCCAACTCTTTTAGCCGATCGGCCCGTCGCAAACCAAGTCTGAAATCGCCTGGATTCCGATTAGAAAAATCCGGCCCGGCGACGCCCCGCATGCCACGAATCGAAAGGGGCCGCCCGGTTTCCCGAGCGGCCCCTTCAACGATGTTTCCCGTGAGGGAAGATTACATCGCGTTCGTGGTCGTGGTCGTGGTGTTCGACATCATCATGGTGTCGTTCGCCATCATGCCACCGTCGTTTGCCATCGCGCCGTCGGTCGACGTCATCGTGTCGTTGGTCGACGTTGCCATCGTGTCGGTCGAGTTCAGGTCGGTGACCATCGTGTTGTCGGTCGTCGTCGTCTCGGTCTTCGGAGTGCAAGCCGAAATCGCGATCGCTGCAACAGCGATCATCGAACCAGCAGCGACCTTGGAAATGAATGCACGCATTGGAAAGCTCCCTAGATAGATGGATTGGCAGGTCTCGAGACCTTTAATACCCAAACCGTGGTGGACATTAGTCGTAATACGTCTGGCCCTCAAGCCTAGTTTTGCCGCCCCAAAGAATGAGTTTCTAGGAAGGCTGGAAGTCGCAACGCCAGGGCGGCATCAAAGGTTGCAAAATCGATCGGCGTATCAAGCGCTTCCGCGCTGGTCACGCCAAAGTCGGCAATGCCGCAGGGGACGATTCCCGCAAAATGGGACAGGTCGGGCGAGAGATTGACCGAAAAACCGTGGAGCGTCACCCAGCGGCGCACGCGCACCCCGATTGCGCCGATCTTGGCTTCGGTCGTGTCTTGCGGGAAGACCGGATCGGGCACCATGGTCCAGATCCCGATCCGCCCCGGTGCGCGGAACGCGGTGATCCCCAGATCCTCCAACGTATCGATCACCCACCCTTCGAGCGCGTGGACGAACTGGCGCACATCGCGCCCGCGCCGGGTAAGGTCGAGGACGACATAGCCGATGCGCTGGCCGGGGCCGTGGTAGGTATACTGCCCGCCGCGTCCCGTGCCGATCACGGGAAACTGCGGATCGCGCAGGTCGGCGGGGTCCGCGCTGGTTCCGCCGGTGTAGACGGGGGGATGTTCAAGCAGCCAGATCAATTCGCGTGCTTGACCCTCGGCGACCGCCGCCGCGCGCGCCTCCATTTCGGCGAGGGCTTCCGCATAGGGAACGGGGGCGGGGGCGATGCGCCATTCGATGTCGTCGGGAAGATGGTCCACCCATGCTCGATTGCTCCAGTCGCGCCGCGGGTGCAAGTCATTGGCAAGCTGTCCGGCGTTGCGCTAACAGCGCGCCAATGCGCTTTTCGGGGCAGGCGTCCCTTATGGGTCGACAGACGGGGAGACCACATGTGACGGCGACGATGAGTACGGTATGGGACCGGACGACCGAGTTCGTCGGCGACAATCTCGCGCCGCTGACGCCGATCGTGCTGTTGGGCATGTTTTTGCCGATCGCGCTGATCGGGAATCTCGTGCCGCTGGTCGGCGCGATCGGGCTGACGGGCAGTTCGGTCGCGGGCATCCTGGTCGTGATCCTGTCGCTGGCGAGCAACTGGGGCGCGGTCGCGGTGACTGCGCTCGCGATCGACCCGGCCGCAGGCCGGAGCGGGGCGGTCCGAACCGCCAACCGTCGCTTCCTTCCCGTGGTTGCCGTCAATGCCATTGCCCTGATCGCAGTGTTCGCGCTTTTCCTTCCTGCGATGATCGGTTTCGCGATGAGCGGTATTCCGATGGCGCAGATGACGGGGCAGACGACGGTGCAACCGTCGCTCGAAACCGTCAGCGCGCCGATCGTGCTGCTTGCGAGCCTCTATTCGCTCGTGCTGCTGCCGGTGCTGTTGTGGATCGTTGCGCGCCTGTCGGTGATCAACCCCACGCTGATCACCGAACATCGCGGGCTGGGGGTGTTCGCCCGCGCGTTTCGCCTGACCCGCGGGAGCGCGCTCAAGATCATGGGCGTGATCCTGCTGTATCTGATCGTGTCGCAGATCGCCGGACTGGCCGCACGGATGGTGGCGGGTGCGGTGTTCGGCATCCTGATCGGGGGCGTCGGACTGATGTCGTTGTCGGCAATCCTGACGGCGTGCGTGGTTGCGATCGTCTCGACGCTGTTTTCGGTGCTGGCGGTCGCGTTTCTGGCAAAACTGTATCTGGCATTGCGTGACGCGAAAGATGCGTCGGGCCCGTTTGCCGCGATCGTCGAGGGCGCATGAAACAGGCACTGGCAAGACTCGATATCGCAGCGGTCCTGCGCGACGCCTGGGCGATGGCGAAGCGCGATCGCGACGTCCTGATCGGGGTGTGCGGGCTGCTGCTGCTCGTACCGCAGATCGCGCTTGCGATGTTCGTGGCAAGGCCGCCCGCGCTGCCAAGCAATGCCGAGGAAACGAGCGCCTGGCTGGCCGCCGTTCAGGCGTGGTCGCAAGTGTACAGCTTGCCGGTCATCGCTCTGTCGATCATCCTGCTGTTCGGCAGTGCAACCGTGCTGTTCCTGTATCTCGACCGTGATCGCCCGACCGCGCAGGGCGCGTTACTGCAGGCGCTGGCGCTGTTGCCACGGGTGGTGCTGCTGTCGCTGCTGATGTCGTTCCCAGTCAGCCTGGGCACGCTGCTGCTGTTCCTGCCCGGGTTGTACTTGCAGGGGCGGTTGCTGCTCGCTCTGCCGTTGCTGATCGGCAAACCCTCGATGGGGGTGATCGCCGCCTTTACCCAGAGCTTCCGGCTGACGCGCGGTCACGGGCTGATCCTGATGGGGCTTGCGTGCATCACGGTGTTGATGGGCGACATCCTGGCGCTGCCGTTCCGCAGCATCGGCGCGGCATTGGCCGGGGCACCGCTCGCAAACCCCGTTGTCGCCGCGATTCTTCAGGTGGGGGCGGCGGCAGGCGTGACGATCGGAATGGTCACGACCTTGCTGATCCAGGTTGCGCTCTATCGGCGGCTCAACAAGGGAATGTGAGGCGCACTGTCGGGAGGCAGGTGACCGCTGAGGCGCGGGTCGACGAAGGTCTCGACTGTCCGACGGATCGGCTCGAACCCCTGTTTGCGGTAGAAGTTGAGCGCAGACGGATGATCGAGCGAGCAAGTGTGTAGCCAGACGCGCTTGATATCCTTGCCCCAGCCGCGGGCGAGTGCCTCCGCCATCAGCCACCGTCCCAGCCCACGACCCGCGAGTTCCGGGATCAACGCGAAGTAGCAGATTTCGCACGCGGCGTTTTGCCGGAAGTCGAGTTCGAGGAACCCGACCTCGATCCCGGCGGCATCGATCGCGGCAAAGACCTGGACGGCGGGGTCGTGGATGATCTTCAGCAGTGCGGCTTCGTCGATCACCAGCCGCGAGAACCACAGCCACGGCGCGCCGACGCGGCGGAACAGCGCGCGATATTTGTCCGCGTCGGGCTGATGCCAGCGCACCAGCCGCAGCGGTGCTGCAGGAAGCGGTCGCAGCGGCGGGCGTCGACGCATTTCCAGCGTCGTGACCACCGCGGCGACCTCATTCTCGCGAACCGGAATCAACGCCATGCGATGCCGACCGTGTTCAGGACCATGTCGCGAGCGGCGGCAGGCTCATCAGGATCGCATCGATATTGCCCCCCGTCTTGAGCCCGAACAGCGTGCCCCGGTCATAGACGAGGTTGAACTCGGCGTAGCGCCCACGCCACTCGAGCATCTGTGCGGTGTCGGCGGCAGTGAACGGCAGGTTCATGCGCCGCCGTACGATTCGTGGGTAAACGTCGAGGAACGCGCGCCCGATATCCTGAATGAACGCGAAGTTCGCATCGAAGTCGCCTTCGAGGTGATCGCAGAAGATGCCGCCCACGCCGCGATGAACCTTGCGGTGCGGGATGTAGAAATACTCGTCCGCCCATTTGGCATAGCGATCGTAATAATCGGCACCGTGTGGGTCGCACGCGGCCTTCAGCACGTCGTGGAACTCGTCGGTATCTTCGGCATAGGGCAATGGCGGGTTGAGATCCGCGCCGCCGCCGAACCAGCGCTTGGTCGTGACGAGGAAGCGCGTGTTCATGTGGACGGCGGGCACATGCGGATTGGCCATGTGTGCGACCAGGCTGATACCGGTCGCGAAGAAGCTGGGGTTTTCGGCCGCGCCGTGGATCGACTTGGCGAAATCGCCTTCGAACGTACCGCCGACGGTGGAGACGTTGACGCCGACCTTCTCGAACACCTTGCCCTTCATCACCCCGCGTACGCCGCCGCCGCCGGGCGAGCCATCGGGATCGGTGCGGTCCCACGGCGTGTACTCGAAGTCCGCATCCGAACCTGCTTCGCGCTCGATCGCGACGAATTCAGCGCAGATCTGGTCGCGCAACAGCTCGAACCATGTGCGAGCGCGGGCCTGTTCGGGGTCGAGTACAATGTCCACGGCTTAGCTGTCCTGTTGTGATGGGGAGGGGCTCTACTCGTCACGGTGCGCGGGGTGAACCATTGGTAAAGGTGCTTAGGGGGCTACGTCCCGCTTTTATCGTTCCTGCATTCGGTCATCCCCCATTCCATCATCCCCTATTCCGTCATCCCCGCGGAGGCGGGGATCCATACTGGCTGACCTGCCTTGCCGCTTGCAGCCGCTGCGATAATGGATTCCCGCCTACGCGGGAATGACGGATCCTGAGGGAATGTCGGATCACGGGTCGTGTGGCCAGCCGCCGGTCTGTCGCAGCGCCTCCGCGACCCCGATTCCCGCCGCCACCGCGATGTTGAGCGACCGCATCCCCGCCGCAAGCGGGATTCGCACCGCGACATCGGCGAGCGCATGGATGCTGTCGGGGACGCCGCTGCCCTCGGATCCGAGCAGCAGCGTATCATCGGCCGCGAAGGTCGCGGCGTCGAGCCGAGTCCCGCCGCGGGTCGTCAACAACACCAGCCGGCCCGTCACGGTCGCCAGGAACGCTTCCCAGTCGGCGTGCCGGGTCACGTCGACCGTATCGGCATAGTCCATTCCGGACCGCGCGAGCGCCTTGTCGCTCCAGGTGAAACCGGTCGGCTCGATCACATCGACGGGAACGCCGAGGCACGCGCCGAGACGGAGAATGGCGCCGACGTTGCCGGCGATATCGGGTTGGTAAAGGGCGATACGCATCGACAGCCCGCTACCACGCACGAATTGCTGTTGGCAAAATGTCGTTACGCCGTCTAACATGAACCGTCCCCAACTACGGTGCGGGGGCGACTGGCAGACGGGCACATTCGTGTCCGCTCTTCCCAATATGAACGAACGACCGTCGCCACGTAGCAGATGGGCGAAGGGCAGAGGTACAAGGGCTATTCAATGGCAACAGTCGATTCCGCCGTGCCAATTGGGGAAGATCCCACTCCATTCGACGAGACAGCGCCGCGCCGTCGCGACTTTCTCAATATCGCGGCAGTCGCCGCCGCCGGTGTCGGTGGCGTGGTCGCGATCGTCCCGCTGATCAACCAGATGAACCCCTCCGCCGACGTGCTAGCCCTGTCGACGACCGAGGTGGATCTCTCGAAGATCGAGGCGGGGTCCGGCATCGTCACCTCGTTCCGCAAACAGCCTCTGTTCGTCCGCAACCTCACGCCTGCAGAGATTGCCGCCGCCGACAAGGTGGCGCTGTCCGAACTGCGCGACCCCGAGACGCTCGAGCAGCGGACCAAGGGCAAGAAGAACTGGCTGATCACGCTCGGCGTGTGCACCCATCTCGGCTGCATCCCGCAGGGCATCGTCGCAAGCGAGAATCGCGGCCAGTACGGCGGCTATTTCTGCCCGTGCCACGGGTCGCAATACGACACCGCTGCGCGCATCCGCAAAGGCCCGGCACCGACCAATCTGGCGGTCCCGGAATATGCATTCACGACGCCGACAACGGTCACGGTGGGTTGAGGATAGAACGATGAGTTTTCCCTGGGCCAAGCATTACGCACCGCAAAGCGGGTTCACCAAGTGGATCGACGAGCGCCTGCCGCTCCCGCGCCTCGTCTATGGCGCGGTCGGCGCGGGCTATCCCGTGCCGCGCAACCTCAATTATTTCTGGAACTTCGGGGTGCTCGCGGGTGCCGCGCTCGGCATCCAGATCATCACCGGCATCGTCCTCGCCATGCATTATGCGGCGAACGGCGGGGTCGCGTTCGATTCGGTCGAGCACATCATGCGTGACGTCAACGCGGGCTGGTTCCTGCGCTATGCGCACGCCAACGGCGCGTCGATGTTCTTCATCGTCGTCTACATCCACATCTTCCGCGGGCTTTATTACGGATCGTACAAGGCCCCGCGCGAGATGATCTGGCTGCTCGGCGTGACCATCTTCCTGCTGATGATGGCGACCGCGTTCATGGGCTATGTGCTCCCCTGGGGGCAGATGAGCTTCTGGGGCGCGCAGGTCATCACCGGCTTCTTCTCGGCGATCCCCGTGGTCGGCGAGACGATCCGGATCTGGCTGCTGGGCGGATATGCACCGGACGATGCCGCGCTCAACCGCTTCTTCTCGCTGCATTATCTGCTGCCGTTCGTGATCGCGGGCGTCATCATCATGCACATCTGGGCGCTGCACATTCCGGGGTCGAACAACCCGACCGGCGTAGACGTCAAGGGTGAGCAGGACACGGTCCCGTTCCATCCCTATTACACCGCGAAGGACGGCTTCGGGCTCGGCATCTTCCTGCTGATCTTTGCTGGCCTGATCTTCTTTGCGCCAAACTATCTCGGCCATCCGGACAATTATGTCCCGGCGAACCCGCTGCAGACGCCAGCGCACATCGTGCCCGAATGGTATTTCTGGCCCTTCTACGCGATCCTGCGCGCCTTCACGGTCGACTTCATCCTGCCCGCAAAGCTGTGGGGGGTGCTCGCGATGTTCGGGTCGATCCTGCTGCTGTTCTTCCTGCCGTGGCTCGACAGTTCGCCGGTGCGCTCGTCCAACTATCGCCCGGTGTACCGGACGTTCTTCTGGGTGCTCGTCGCCGACGTGCTGATCCTCGGCTATTGCGGCGGATCGCCCGCGGAGCCGGTGTACGTCATCCTCAGCCAGATCTGCGCGGCCTATTACTTCGCGCACTTCCTGATCATCCTGCCGATCGTCGCACGGACCGAGCGTCCGCGTCCGCTCCCCAACTCGATCACCGAGGCGGTGCTGGCGGGCAAGGGTGGCACAAGTCCGGCGCATACCGCGGTCAGCGGTAGCCCGGTTCCGGCCGAATAAGGGGCAATTCGAGCATGATCCGCTACATTTCATGGGCCGTCGGGGCTGCCTTCGTCTTCGTCCTCGGGCTGGCTCTGTTCAGCTCGATCTCGGGGCTCATCACCGATCCCGTCGCCCCCACCGCGACCGAGGAATTCCACAAGCATCCCAAGGAACTGTCGCTCGCGTCGAACGGCTTCTTCGGAACCTACGACCAGCGCCAGCTCCAGCGCGGGCTTCAGGTCTACAAGGAAGTCTGCGCCAACTGCCATTCGCTCAAGCACGTCGCATTCCGTGATCTGACCCAGCTCGGCTATTCGGCTGGGCAGGTGAAGAAGTTCGCGGCGGACTGGGCGGTCAAGGCGGTGGATATCGATCCCAAGAGCGGCGACAAGGTCGAGCGGCCCAACACGCCCGCCGACAAGTTCCCGACGGTCTATTACCCCGGCCTCGGCAACCCGCCAGACCTGTCGCTGATCACCAAGGCGCGGCATGACGGCACGGCCTATACCTATTCGCTGCTGACCGGTTATGCCGACCAGCCCGCCGAGCTGCTCAAGAAGTTCCCCGACGCGAAGACGCCGGACGGGCTCTACTTCAACCCGTATTTCGCGAACCTCAACATCGCGATGCCGCCCCCGCTGACGCAGGACGGACAGGTCACCTATCTCGACGGGACCAAGTCGACCGTCGACCAGAATGCCAAGGACGTCAGCGCGTTCCTGGCATGGGCCGCCGAACCCAATCTGCCGCAACGGCATGGCGCGGGGATCGCGGTGGTGCTGTTCCTGCTGTTCTTCTCGGCACTCGCTTATGGCGCGTACCAGAACATCTGGCGCGACTTGAAGCACTGAGAACCGCCCTGCCGCTGCTGCGGCGTGGCGTCATCCAATATCGGAGGCGGTCCGGGCCAGTGCCCGGGCCGCCTCTTTTTGCGTGAATGCGATCCCGCTTGTGGGTAGGAGGCACCCCCCGGCGTTTGCCGGACCGACGAGGGAAGTCCGCTGTGAACGATGATCTGAAGGCCCTGATCCGCACCATTCCGGACTTTCCCAAGCCGGGGATCCAGTTCCGCGACATCACGACGCTGCTGCTCGACCCGCATGGTTTTGCCGAAAGCATCGCGCGCATGGCGGCAGCGACCGTCGGGCCGGTCGATTTGGTTGCGGGGATCGAGGCGCGCGGGTTCATCTTCGCGGCTGCGCTCGCCGCACCGCTCAACGCCGGTGTCTTGCTGATCCGCAAGGACGGCAAGCTGCCCGGCGTGACGATCGCCGAGGATTATGCGCTCGAATATGGCACCGACCGGATCGCAATGCACGAGGACGCCTGCGCGCCCGGTAAACGCGTATTGCTGGTCGACGATCTGATCGCAACCGGCGGTACCGCGCGTGCCGCGGTGCGGCTGCTGCGCAAAGCGGGAGCGGTGGTGGAACAGGCGCAGTTCCTCGTCGACTTGCCCGATCTCGGCGGTGCGGACGCACTGCGCGCAGACGGGATCGCAGTCGATTCGCTGATCGCCTTCCCCGGGCACTGAGCGCGCTGGCGGAACGGGTAGTGTCGCAAACGGTTATAGTGTGACACGCTCGACCTGCGCCGGGCCACCATTGGAGCCCCGCCATGTCGATCTCGATACCTCGTCCTTTGAAGAAGCTGGCCTTTGCCGCCGCCGCGTTGACCGCGACGCTGGGGCTTGGTGCCTGCGCTGATGGTTACGGCTATGGTGGCGGCTACGGTGGCGGCTACGGGGGTGTCGGCATCGGGGCCGGCTACGCCAATGCGGCGTGGGACCCCTATTATGGCGGCTATGCCGGCGATCCCTATTGGGGCTGGAACAACGACTTCTATTATCCCGGCACAGGCTATTACGTGTTCGACCGGTCCAATCGTCGGTATCGCTGGAACGCGCAGCAACGCGGATACTGGCAGGGCCGCGCACAGGGATGGCGCAGCGCGCGCCGGGAGATCCGCCCGATGTGGCGCGATTACGGCGTGCGCGGTCGTCCGGGTGGCGGCTTTCGCGGCAGCTATGGCGTTCGCGGCGGGGATCGTGGGAGCTTCGGGGTTCCCCGTGGCGGACGCGGGAGCATCGGTGCCCGACCCGGCGGCCGGCCGGGCGGATATAGCAGCGGGCGGCGTCAGGGCGGTGGCCGTTCGGGTGGCGGCCGCCCGCGCTGAGGCGGGTCAGTCGATTGGGCGAGTCCGGATCAGCCCGGTCGACACGAACGTCATGACCACGATATCGTCCTGGTTGAGCACGGTCATCTGGCTGCGATAGCTCCCCATTTCCGGCCGGCTGCGGGACGCGCGCTTGTCCAGAATCTCGGTCTCGCAGCGCAGCGTGTCGCCCGGATAGACCGGCTTCAGCCAGTGCAATGCGTCGATCCCGGGGGAACCCAGCCCGGCTTGCTGGTTCGCCTCCAGATTGGCGACGACCATCGCCATCGTCATTGCGCAGGTATGCCAGCCACTGGCGGATAGCCGACCGAAATGCGTTGCGGCAGCGGCCTCGTCGGAGAGGTGGAAGGGCTGCGGGTCATAGGCTTTTGCGAACGCCATCACCTCCTCGCGCGTGACGGGGTACGTACCGAACGCTTGTTTGGTCCCTGGTACGATGTCTTCGAAATACTGCATGGCGCGAGTGTCGGATGGCCGCGACACGAGTGCAAGCGACAAGTTCGCCTGGCCCCGGCCGGTATGTTTTCCGGAAATCAGCGCGCCACTACTTCCCGGAACGGCGCGTCGTCCCCGTCCAGCTTCGCGTCCGCCGGAAGGCCCAGCAAGTCGCGCAGCAGCGGCGTCACATCGACATTGTCGAATGCCGGGATTGCGCCGCGCGGCCGAATCGCGGGGCCGTTTGCGATGAACAGCGCAGCCATCTCGGGTGAGGTGGGGTCGAAGCCGTGCGTACCGCCGGATACCGGGTGATCGATCGGCGCGTCCTTGGTCAGCGCGAGCCAGCCCGTTTCGGCAAGGCATACGAAAGCGGGGACCCGCGCATTCTTCCCGTAATGGAAACGCTCCGGCACCGCGCCCTTGCGCCAGCATTGCAGGTGGTCGTGGGGGGCAAGGAGGGCACGCGCCACCTCCGCATCGCGCCCAGCTGCCGGGTCCAGCCCGACATAGGGACCGTCGGTAACGGCGTGGAACGCATCGGGCGGGAGCATCTTGTCGATCCGCACGACACGGGCCGGACTGATCGGGGCCATCCCGTGGTCGGCGACGATCACCAGATTGGCGGGTTGCCCCAGATGGGACAGTTCCGCGCGCAGGCGACCGATCGCGGTGTCCACGTCGCGGACCGCGGTGGTGACATGGGCATCGTCAGGGCCGTATTTGTGTCCGGCGCTGTCGACCGCGTCGAAATAGAGCGTCAGGAATCTGGGCCGTGTCGCGGCAGGGCGGCGCAACCAGTCAATGATCGAGTCGACCCGCTGACGCGCATCGATGGCATGGGCATATTGCTGCCAATCATCGGGGCGGATGCCGTTCCAGTCGACGTTGGAGCCCGGCCAGAACATCGTCGCGCTGCGAATGCCTGCCTTTTCTGCGGTCACCCAGAACGGCTCGGCCTCGGTCCACCAGAACGGATCGTCGCTCTGCATCGTGAAGACTTCGCCCGGGCGGCGCTGGTCCTCCATGCGGTTGCCGACGATCCCGTTGCGATCCGGGCGCAGGCCTGTGACGATCGCATAATGGTTGGGGAAAGTGACCGAGGGGAAAGACGGCCGCATCGCCGCGCTGATCCCGCCGTCTGCAAGCGCATCGAGATTGGGCGTCACGCCGCGGTTGCGATAGTCCGGGCGGAAACCGTCGATCGAGATCAGGATCGTGACCGGCGCGCGCGGCGCTTCCACCGCCGCCATCGCATCCCGCCTAGGCGCATTGACGGGCGCGGTGACGCAGGCTTGCAGAGCGGCGCACAGCGCAGCGGCGAGAATCCGGGTGGTCCAACGCATGACTCCGCCCTTGCGCGAAAACTGCGTCACGACAATGACATTCTTGCGGCGCGAACGAAGCCCGAATTCATCGTGCCAGCGACACTTTGGCAAACAGGCTGAAACTCACCGGGAACGTGCCGTAAGCCTGATCCAGGGCCTTGGGTTTGGCATAGACGCCGACCGCCCCGCCGAGCGCCAGATCGAACGGCCCGGCCAGCGGCAGCCGGTAGGCGTAACCGCCTTCCAGCTTGCCGACGCGGAACTTCGCGTCGTGGAGGGGGCTCGCCGGATCGGGGAAAAGTTCGTCGTTGGCGACGCTCTCGCCGCGGGCGAACAGCGTGTCGTGGCGGTTGATGTCCCAATTCACTTCCGCCAGCCACGCGCTCAGCACCCGCCCCGGCAATTTGTGCTTGGCCGAATAGGCGAGCAGTGTGGCGACCCCGCCGTGCGCATATTGCACGCTCGCGGTGGTGCGCCGCTCGTTGCGGAACATTTCGAGTTGCTCGGGGCTCTTGAGCTGCCCGTGGCTCGCCTGCACTGCCCAGGCGGGGGAGGGCGTCCAGGTCGCTCGGACGCTCCACGAATCAAGCGACGGGCGTTCGATTGCCCAGCGATACTGGTCGGGCTCGCGCCCGCGGAACGCTGATGCCTCGACTTGCCAGCGGGGGGCCGCATAGCCCGCGGTGACGACGCCGTAGGCGATATGCGTGCTGTCGAACCAATGATGGGTGATCGGTGCCATCGGTTCATAGGTGGCGGACGCACGGTGCATGAAGGCGGAGGGCCCGAGCGCGGGTTCGGCGACCGGGCCGCCGTAGAGGAACCCGCTGCCGTTGCCGGCGTCGACGTCGACGCGCGCGGACAATTCCATGAACAGGTCGTGCGGATGCTGGCGGTCGATCAGCGGATTGACGCCGTCTGCGGTCTCGCCGGTTGCGAACAGATTGGGATAGCCGGCTTTGCCGATCAGCGGTTCGAGGCTCATCATCGTGCGGAGCTGGAGACGCGCCCCGCTGCCCAGATCACGCGTGCCCGACAGCATTGCCATCGATTCGACGAACGCCATGTTCGCGCCACGCGGGCCGCCCTGATCGGTATAGGTGCCCCACAGATAGCCGTGGAGCATCACGCCCCATTCGCCGAGCATGAGGTGCTCGCCGAGCATTTGCCCGGCATTGCCGGGATTGCGCGACGTGCCCGAACCTTCGCCGTATGCGCCGTCGAACGGGAGCATCGTCATGCCCGCCATGTCGTGTTGGGCGTGGGGGGCGTGCGTTGCGGCGGGGGTACCCGGCATGGCCATGCCCATGTCCGACATCATGTGAGTCGGCGCAGTTGCCCCGCCCTGCTTCCCCGGCGCAGGCCGGGGCCCAGTCGTGGTGTCCATGGGCATTGCGTGCTGCGCGTGGGGATCGAGGCTGCGCGACTGGGCCCCGGCCTCCGCCGGGGAAGGGGGAGTAGAGGGGGAAGTAGAAGGGGCGGGGGGAGCAGATGTACTCTTTTCCTGCTTCCCCGGCGCAGGCCGGGGCCCAGTCGTGGCGTCCATGGGCATCTGGTGCTGCGCATGCGGATCGACGCTGCGCGGCTGGGCCCCGGCCTCCGCCGGGGAAGGGGAGGTGGAAGGGGAACCAGGGTCGGTTTCGCCCGCGGACGTTTGAGGCTCGGCGTGCTTCACGCCTTCTTCCTTCCCCGGCGCAGGCCGGGGCTCAGTCGTGGCGTCCATGGGCATCATGTGCTGCGCATGCGGATCGACGCTGCGCGACTGGGCCTCGGCCTTCGCCGGGGAAGGCGAAGAAGAAGGGGAAGGGGCGGGTTTCGCTCGCGCCGAAGGCCGCGCGTGGGCGGGTTCAGCCTTTGCCTTCGGCGTATCCATCTTCATGCCAGGCATCATCACATGTTGCGTGCGTGCAGCGGACGGCAGCAACGCGGCCACGGCGCATGCCGTGACCAACAGGGGTCGGTTCATCGTAAGTCCTTCGCGGATCGATCAGGTCTGCGCGGCGCGCAAATGCGCCGCTCGAGTCAGACCGTCGGTCGCGGAGGGGGCAGGATCGGCGGTGCGCTGAGACCCGCGGCAAACGCCGTCACGGCGATCGCGCGGCGCACGGGCGCATACGTAAAGGGTGTCGATACCGGACGCGGCGCGACCATCGCCGGTGGAATGCAACCGATGCAGACATGCGCCGCCATCCCGCGCGGCTGATCGGATCGGTCGTGCTGTGCATTCTGATGGTGCGCCATCGGCACGGCCATTGCCGCCATCATCATGCCGGGCATCATCGCAGCCGAATCATGGCACGGCCCGTTCGCCATCGCCGGAAAGGTGAAGGCGGCGAGCAACAGCGCAAGGATCATCCGGGCGAACATCCGCGCAGCTCTACGCGCGCGGCACTCGCCCGGCAACATCACACGTTGAAGCGGAAATTGAGCACGTCGCCGTCGTGGACGACATATTCCTTGCCTTCCTGCCGCAGCTTGCCCGCGTCGCGCGCACCGGTTTCGCCGCCCAGCGAGATATAGTCGTCATAGGCGATCGTCTCGGCGCGGATGAAGCCGCGTTCGAAATCGGTGTGGATTTCGCCCGCCGCCTGCGGGGCCTTGGCCCCGGCATGGACGGTCCAGGCGCGCGCTTCCTTGGGGCCGACCGTGAAGAAGGTCAGCAGCGAGAGCAATTTGTACCCGGCGCGAATCACGCGCGCGAGCCCGGTTTCCTCGAGCCCCAGTTCCGACAGGAACTCGCCGCGCTCTTCGGCGTCCATCGTTGCGATCTCGGCCTCGATCGCGGCGGAGACGACGACGGCCTGCGCGCCCTCGGCCTTGGCCTTTTCGAACACGCGCGCGGACTGGCTGTTGCCCTCGGCGGCGCTCGCTTCCTCGACGTTGCAGACGTAGAGGACCGGCTTGGCGGTGAGCAGCTGCGCCTGGGCGAACACGCGCGCCTCGTCCTCGTCCTTCGGGACGGTCAGCCGCGCGGGTTTGCCTTCGCGGAGCAGTTCGAGCGCCTGGCCGAGCACGGCCGCGCCGATCTTGGCTTCCTTGTCGCCCTGCGTTGCTTTCTTGGCGAGGTTGGGGACGCGCTTCTCGAGGCTCTCCAGATCGGACAGCATCAGCTCGGTCTCGACCGTCTCGGCGTCGGCGATCGGGTCGACCTTGCCTTCGACATGGGTGACGTCGTCATCCTCGAAGCAGCGCAGCACGTGGACGATCGCGTCGACTTCGCGGATGTTGCCGAGGAACTGGTTGCCGAGACCTTCGCCTTTGGACGCGCCGCGCACCAGCCCGGCGATGTCGACGAAGCCAAGCTGCGTCTCGATGATCTTGGCCGACCCCGCGACCGCCGCCAGCTTGGACAGCCGGTCGTCGGGCACGCCGACGTTGCCGACGTTGGGCTCGATCGTGCAGAACGGGTAATTGGCGGCCTGCGCCGCCGCGGTCTGCGTCAGCGCATTGAACAGCGTCGACTTGCCGACATTCGGCAGCCCGACGATCCCACAGCGAAATCCCATGATGGTCCTTGAAGCGCGTTATGATGTGAAGCGTGGGCGATAGGCCGTTGCGCGGCGGAATGCCAGTGTGTCGGGAAGGGGGACAGGCTTTGGACTAAAGAGGCGTCCATGCCGTACTCCCGTCATTTCCATCTTCGCGAGAGTTCTACAAAACCGTCCGTCATCCTGAACTT
This sequence comes from Sphingomonas sp. PsM26, assembly GCA_030433805.1. Taxonomy (GTDB): domain Bacteria; phylum Pseudomonadota; class Alphaproteobacteria; order Sphingomonadales; family Sphingomonadaceae; genus Sphingomonas. Next base: position 219,255 of record JARUXA010000004.1, read on the forward strand.
GTTTCAGGATCCAGCCCTCCGCGAGCCCAGACTGTGCTTGTCGCACGGTGGATGCTGAAACAAGTTCAGCATGACGGGAGTTTTTGGGGTGAGGGGTGACGGTAAAACCATCCCCGCCAAACCGTCACCAGCGATAGTTGAAGCTGATGCTGATGCGCTCGGCCTTGGCCGTCCCCGGCGCGACTTCGTGGCGGAGCCAGCTCTCCCACAGGAAGACGCTGCCCGCCTCGGGCTCGACATAGACGAACGTCCGCTGGTCCTCGCGCGCATCGGGCAGGCGCGGCGGGGCGGCCATCATCATCGGCAACCGCGGATCCTCGAGTTTCAAAGCTCCCGCCCCGTCCGGGACCGCGATATAGACCGTTCCCGAAATCACGCTGTGCGGGTGGACGTGCCCCGAATGCGTGCCGCCCGGTTTCATCACATTGACCCACAGGCTGTCGAGCTTGAGCTTGCCGCCCTGCAGATCGAACGCGCACGCCTCCGCAAACTTCGCGACATGCTTGTTGAGCAGTTTGACGAGATCGCCGAACGCGGGGTCGCGCATCGGCAAGTCGTTGAGCGAGGCGTAGGAGGTGTAGCCGCGATAGCCATGCGCCTTGGACCAGATCCGCCCCGCGCGATCGTCTTCCGCGAGCATCCGGCACGACCGGTCGAGCTCGGCCACCAGCGCCGCGTCCTTCAATTTGCCGTCGTAGAACGGCGTGGCGAACAGGCTGCGGACGGGGGAGGTTTTCATGGCTTGCCTATCCTCCAGTGCGCCGCCGTTGCCAAGCGATCGGTTGCGCGGGCGGCTGTCGGGGGCGCTTTTTCTTCCGCTTCCCCCTGCGGCACTTCCCCGGCGAAGGCCGGGGCCCAGGAGAGGGCCGAACATGGCGGCGGTGGCGCGTTGTTACTTCGACCTGCGCGACTGGGCCCCGGCCTACGCCGGGGAAGGGAAACAGGAAGGGGGAAAAAGAGGAATGGGGAAGGGAAGAAGGAAAAGGCCAGCCTACCGCGCCAGCCGCAAGGCCACGTCGCTCATGAACCGCTGGTCGTCCCCCGCCGCCAGCCACGACACCTCCGCCGCAACCGCGCCGAGCACGTCGCTCAGCGGGTCCATCTCGGCCTTGGCGTAATTGCCCAGTACATACGGCGACACCTTGTCCTTGTGCCCGGGATGCCCGATCCCGATCCGCACGCGGCGGAAGTCCTCGCCGATATGCTGCGCGGTCGAGCGGATGCCGTTATGCCCGGCAGCACCGCCGCCGGTCTTCACCTTGACACGGAACGGGTCGAGATCGAGCTCGTCATAGAAGACGGTGACGTTGGCGGGCGTCAGCTTGTAGAAGCGCATCGCCTCGCCGATGCTGCGGCCGCTTTCGTTCATGAAGGTCGCGGGCTTGAGCAGCAGGATCTTCTCGCTGCCGATCCGGCCGTCCTGGGTCCAGCCCTGGAACGCTTTCTTGACGCTGCCGAAGCCGTGCATCTCGGCGATCGTGTCGACCGCCATGAAGCCGACATTGTGCCGGTTGAGTGCGTATTGCGCACCGGGATTTCCGAGACCGGCCCAGAGTTGCATGTCGTGTCCTGCCTGCCCGCTGTATCTCTCGTGCCGCTCGAACCGAACGGGCAGGGAGACGCACCATCGTCAATTCCAAAAAAAGGGACAGCCCGCCGGACGCTCGCGCCGCAGACTGTCCCTTTTTCCAGCCCTTTCCCTGCAAGCAGGGAGGGGCAGACCGGCTTATTCGGCCTTGTCGTCCTCGGCAGCGGCTTCGCCAGCTGCTTCGGCTTCGGCTTCAGACGACTGCGCTTCGGCAACCGCTGCTTCCAGCTCTTCGTCCGCTGCGGTCGGGACCGTCGGCGGCACGATCGTCGCGATCGCGAAGTCGCGGTCGGCGATCGACGGCTCGACGCCGTTGGGCAGCTTCACGTCCGAGATGTGGATCGATGCGCCGACTTCGAGGCCTGCGAGCGAGATGGTGATCTCGCCGGGGATCTCGGCTGCGTCGCAGACGACTTCGATTTCGTGACGCGTGACGTTGAGCACGCCGCCGTCCCGCTTGATGCCGGGGGCCTCGTCTTCATCGGTGAAGACGACCGGAACCGCGACGGTGACGGTCGAATGCGCGCCGATCCGCAGGAAGTCGACATGGACCGGACGCTCGGTGACGACGTCGAAGGTGACGTCCTTCGGCAGGGTGCGAACCTGCTGGCCACCGGCGCCGACCATGACGACCGAATTCATGAAGTGACCCGTGTTGAGCAGACGCATCAGCGCCTTTTCCTCGACGTGGATCGACAGGGGTTCCTGCTTGTTGCCGTAGATTACGGCGGGGACGCGGCCTTCACGACGAAGCAAACGGGAGGCTCCCTTGCCAACCTGTTCGCGCGTCTCGGCTGCGAGCGTCATCTGTTCGCTCATTGCAATGCTCCGAAATACTGGAAGTGGTATGTTCCGGCCAAGCCTCCAGGGATGACCCTGACCGAAGCGCGCGCCATAGGGGAAGGCGGCGAAAAACGCAATATGGGGGCGATGATCAGCGGTCGACGATCAGGTCCAGCATCGTTCCGGGGGCGGCTTCCCCGTGCGGCACGCGCAACAGTACACCGTGTTCGTCGTGGCCGACAATCTTCGCGCAGATCCGGGCGCCCCGTACGATCGTGGATGGGCCCGTCGTCACGACACGCCCCTGGTCCAGCATGACGACATGGTCCGCCACGGCATGAACCTCGTCCGGGCTGTGCGTGACATACAGCATCGGCAACGCGAAGTCGGCCTTGAGGCGTTTGATATAGGCGAGCACCTCGGCCTTGCGGCCGCCGTCGAGCGCGGCGAGCGGCTCGTCGAGCAGCAGCAGTTCGGGCTGGCTCAACAACGCGCGGCCAAGCGCGACGCGCTGGCGCTCGCCGCCGGACAGGTCGCGCACGCCGCGGCGCAACAGATGCCCGATGTCGAGCACGCCGACGACATGGTCGAAGTCGATTCGCTGCACGCCGGATGCCCGCCTCATACCGTAGCGCAGGTTCGCCTCGACCCGCAGGTGCGGGAACAGCCGCGCATCCTGGAAGACCCAGCCGATCCGGCGTGCGCGCTGTGGGACGTTCACGCGGGTAGCGCTGTCGAACAGGACGCGAGATCCAAGCGCAACGTGCCCGCGATCGATCGCGCCGCTCCCTGCGATCGCCGCGAGCGTTGCACTCTTGCCCGCGCCCGATGGGCCGAACAGCACGGTCACGCCGTCCGCAGGGCCTTCGAACGCGACGTCGAGATCGAACGCGCCGAGGGTCCGGTGGATCGCGACCGAGATCATTGCCCGCTCCGCCGCCGGCCATAGGCAAGCAGCGCCTCGGACGAGAGCAATGCGACGATCGCGACGCCGAAGGAGATTCCCGCGAGCCGCAGCGCCACCGCCTCGCCGCCGGGCTGCTGGAGGGCTGCGTAGATCGCGAGCGCGAGGGTTTGCGTTTCGCCGGGGATATTGGCGGCAAAGGTGATCACCGCACCGAATTCCCCGAGCGCCGCGGCGAAGCCGATCACCGCGGCGGCGATCAGGCCCGGTGCGGCGAGCGGCAGCGTGATCGAGAAGGTCCGGTCCCAGAACCCGGCGCCGAGACTGTCCGCGACCGCCTCGATCCGCGGGTCGACCGCTTCGATCGCCTGGCGGCAGGCGCGCAGCATCAGCGGGAAGGCCATCACGCCTGCGGCCAGCGCCGCGCCGTTGGCGGTGAAGATTAGCCGAATGCCGAACCGCGCCAGAACCTCCCCAATCGGTCCGTCATTGCCGAACAGCAGGATCAGCACGAGGCCGACCACCACCGGCGGCAGGAACAGCGACGAATGCAGCACGGCATCCAGCAGCGTCCGGCCGGGAAACCGAGTCCGCGCCATCAGCCACCCCGCGATCAGCGCGAGCGGCAGGGCGAACAGCACCGCGCGCCCCGCGATCGACACGCTGAGCGCGAGGACCTCCCATTCGGTCGCGGTCAGCACGCCTCAGCCGAACGTCCGGAAGCCGTAGCGCCGGAACGTCGCCTTCGCGGCGGGGCTTTGCAGATAAGCGGCGAACCCGCGCGCTGCGGGAGCGGCACCGCGGACGAGTGCGGCCGGGTAATCGATCGGGGGGTGGCTCGCCTCGGGGAAGATGCCGACGATCCGGACGCCGGGTTCGGCGCGGGCGTCGGTTTCGTACACGATCCCGAGGGGGGCTTCGTGCCGCGCAACGTAGGACAGGGCGACGCGGACATTGTCTGCCCGTGCGAGCCGGGTCTGGACCGATGGCCATACGCCGAGGCGGGTGAGGGCGGTCTGGGCGTAGATGCCCGCGGGGACATAGGTCGGATCGCCGACCGCAAGCCGGCCATTCGCCCCCAGCGCCTGTGCCAGCGGGAAGCGCGGCGCGATACGGACCGTGACGCGCGAATCAGCCGGGGCGATCAGCGCGAGGCGGCCGCGCAGCAACGTGCGGCGGCTTCCCGCGTCGATCCGACCCGCCTTTTGCGCGTGATCCATCCACGCCAGATCCGCCGACACGAACATGTCCGCCTTCGCCCCCGATTCGATCTGGCGGGCGAGCAGGCTGCTGGACGCGAACGAGAAGCGGACAGGGACGCCGGTCCGCGCGGTGTAGGCCTTGCCGACGGCCTGGAGCGCATCGGTCAGCGATGCCGCCGCAAAGACGGTGATCGATGCACGTGTCGCGGGCGGGGGAGCGGCGGGTGCCGCGGTCGCACTCGTCGTCGCGAGGACGAACGCGCCGAGCGCAGAAATCAGGGTGCGGCGGTTCATGCTTGGTCCGATCGGCGATGGTATCGGAACATATATGGCTGATCGGGGATCACGCCTAGGGCCTGCCGCCGGGCGCGCGCGCGGTAGGAGGAAAACCAAGCGTCCGACCCCCAGAGGGCGGTGCAGACGCTTGGTATTACAATGACTTACTTGCTGCGCTCGACCTGTTCGAATTCGAGCTCGACCGGGGTGGCGCGACCGAAGATCGAGACCGACACCTTGACGCGGCTGCGGTCGAAATCGAGTTCCTCGACGATGCCGTTGAAGCTCGCGAACGGGCCGTCGAGCACCTTGACCGAATCGCCGATCTCGAAGTCGACCTTGACCTTCTGCTTGGGCGCAGCGGCGGCGGCTTCGTCCTTGGTGCTGAGCATCCGGGCGGCTTCCGATTCCGGAATCGCCTGCGGCTTGCCGTTCGGCCCGAGGAAGCCGGTGACCTTCGGGGTGTTCTTGACGAGGTGATACACGTCGTCGTTCATGTTGAGCTTGGCGAGCACATAGCCCGGCATGAACTTGCGCTCGACCGCGATCTTCTTGCCGCGGCGGGCTTCGGTCACGGTCTCGGTCGGAACCTCGATCTGCTCGACGAGCCGCTCGAGCCCCATGCGAGTCGCCTCCGCCATGATCGCGTCGCGGACCTTGCCCTCGAAACCCGAATAGGCGTGGATGATGTACCAACGTGCCATGTCGTCTGTCTGTCCGTTATTTCGCGAGGGTGAGCAGCAGGTGGACGATCGTCTCGAACGTGGTGTCGATGACGAAGAAGAAGACGCCCAGCAGCGTGGCCATGATCACGACCATGAGCCCCGTCATCAGCGTTTCGCGCCGCGTCGGCCACACGACCTTCTTGGTCTCGGCCTGAACCTGACGGATGAATTCGAGAGGAGTCGTCTTGGCCACTGTGCTGCACTCGTGTTTTTCGCCGAAGGATGGGACATGGGCCCGCTGCCCGGCCCTGTGAAGGGCCGATGACGGTCATTCCCAATTTCGGAATGAAACGACCCTAATCCGCACCGCCTGCGAAATCAAGCTGGCGCGAGAAAGGCGGTTATTCTGGAAAGTGGCAGGGGAGCACGGACTCGAACCGTGGGCCTTCGGTTTTGGAGACCGACGCTCTAACCAACTGAGCTACACCCCTATCGAGGGCTTCCTTATCGCGACATTTTGCGGATCGCAAGCGGATCAAGCAATCGCGAGATCCTGTGCCGCCCGCAATGCGACATCGCGCGCATCCTCGACCAGCAGCGGGCGCCCGAAATAATAGCCCTGCACCTTGGTACAGCCGAGGTCGCGGACCATGCGATATTCCTCTTCGGTTTCCACGCCTTCCGCGGTCGTGGTCATGCCGAGGCTCTGCGCCAGCGCGATCACCGCGCGAACGATCGCGATCGCCTCGCGGACGCCCTTCGACGCGTCGGTAACGAAGCTGCGGTCGATCTTGATCGTCGAGAAGCGCGTGCGGCTGAGATAGCCGAGCGACGAATAGCCGGTGCCGAAATCGTCGAGACTGAGCCGCACCCCGAGCGCCAGGATCCGATCGAGCACCTTCACCGCGGTCGTATCGTCGCGCATGAAGACACTCTCGGTGACTTCGAGCTCGAGCCGCCGCGCGGGCAGCCCCGATGTGCTCAGCGCCGACGCGACGATCGCGACGAAGCCGGGGTGGTGCAGTTGCTCGGCCGAGACATTGACCGCGATTCGCGCGGTGCCGGGCCAGCGCGCCGCCTCGTTGCACGCGGCGCGAAGCACCCATTCCCCGATCGGCGCGATCAACCGCGCATCTTCCGCCAGGGGGATGAATTTGTCGGGGGAGACCACGCCCAGTTCGGGATGCGTCCAGCGGACCAGCGCTTCGAACCCGATCAGACGACCGGTCATGGAATTGACGACCGGTTGATAGCAGATGTGCAGTTCGTCGTTGCTCAGCGCATGGCGCAGCGCCTGTTCCAGGATGCGCCGTTCCTCGGCAACGACATGGAGTTGCGGTTCGTAGCGATGATAGGTGCCGCCGCCCGCATCCTTGGACCGGTACAGTGCGAGATCGGCCGATCGGATCAGCATCTCGGCAGTCCGTCCGTCACGCGGACCGATCGCGACGCCGACGCTGGCGCCGGTGTAGAGTGTATGCTGGTCCAGGTCGTACGGCTGCCCCAGGGCATCGACGATCGTCTGGGCGAGCCGCTCGACCCGCGCCGAGTCGCCCGCGTCGCGCACGACCACCGCGAACTCGTCCCCACCCAGACGTCCGATGATCTCGTTGTCGGTCATCAGCAGCGCCAGCCGTTCCGCGACGCGCCCGAGCAAGCGGTCCCCGACCGGATGGCCGAGCGTATCGTTGACCGCCTTGAACCGGTCGAGATCGATCATCATGAACGCGCAGCGGCTGCCCCATTTCGCGGCGTCGGCCATCGCGTCGGCGAGCGTTTCGTTGATCAGCAAGCGGTTGGGGAGGTCGGTCAGCGTATCGAAGCGTGCCATCCGGTTGATCTCGTCGGCTGACGCGCGCTGTTCGGTCACATCCGATCCGACCCCGCGAAAGCCGATGAACACCGCGCGTTCGTCATAACGGGGATTGGCGGTGATCTCGAACCAGCGTTCGCTGGAGCCGACCTTGACCGGCAGCACCAGGCCGCGGAAGGCGTCGCGCCCTTTCAGGAATTCGGCGAGCTGGCGCAGTTCGGGCGGGAACGCGCTGGCCTTCCACGCCGGCCCGGCGAGCACCTCGAGCAGCGACTTTCCATTCACGGTTTCGACGTCGAGCCCGACGGAAGCGGCAAAGCGCGGCGAAGCGCGCACGACGCGGCGGTACGCATCGGTTTCCCACAGCCAGTCGGACGAATGTTCCTCCGCCTCGCGCAGCAGCAGGCTGACGGTCTCGTCGCGTTCGGCAATCGCGATCTCGCTTGCGCGCAACAGAACCAGCGCCTTGGCACGGGTGAAGCACGTCACCATCAGGACGACCGTGAACGCAAGCACCGCGGGCACAAGCAGCGGGCTTTCGGTCAGCAGCATCATCGCCGCGGTCGCGCCCCCCAGGATCGCCAGGAAACTCAGCGTTGCGAGCGGCAGCGCGGCGATGGCGATGGCGGATGTCGTCATCAGCAACGACAGCGCGACGCACAGATACAGCGCGGTTGCGGTGTCGCCGCGCAGGCCGGTGAAGATCGGCGGGATCGACCAGACGACCCCGAGCAGAATGCCGTCGAGCAAGGTCTGGCGAACGTCGTTCAGCCGTGCCGAATAGGCGGAGCGGTGTCGCGACGCATGGCGTCGAACCGCCACCACGACACTGGCGAGCGTGGTCACCGCACCCCAGATTGCCAGTGGCCAGAGCGGGACGGTGTGCGACAGGATCGCCACGACCAGCACCGCTCCGATCCCGTTTGCGATCACGAGAAAGCTGGCGAGCTTGCTCCCGGCATGAAGCTGTGCGGCGCGAATCGGCCCCCAATCGGTCGCGTCCGCAGGATCCTGCAGGCCAAGCAAGGCCTGTACGTCGATCCGCGGCTCGGCAAATTGGGAGGAGGGCGGAGCGTTCACACCGCCCGTCGTAGGACCCGTAAGGTTAGCAGTTCGTTATAATGCAGTCGCGAAGGTGAGATTTAACCGCATTATACCTTCGCGCTGCCGCGCTGTGTCGCGTTATGCTGCCAGATCGTAGGGTTTGATGTCCCCGCTCAAGTACAAATTCCGCGCTTTTGCACGGCTCAATTTACCGGAACTGGTCCGCGGCAGCGTCCGCGGGGGAATCAATTCGATGACACAGTTCATCCCCGTGACCGACCGGACCCGCTCGCGAATCTCTTCGCGCAAGCGCACGCGTTCGGCATCGTCAGAGCTGCGGCACTGTACCAGGACCGCAGGAGTTTCCTCGCCGCCGGGGGTGGTGATCGCGAAGGCGGCGATGTCGCCCGCCTTGAAGCCGGGTAATTGCTCGACCGCCCATTCGATGTCCTGCGGCCAGTGGTTGCGGCCGTTGACGATGATCATGTCCTTGGCACGGCCGACGATGTAGACGTAGCCATCGGACAGATAGCCCATGTCGCCGGTGTCCAGCCAGCCGTCGACCATGCATGCGTCGGTCGCGGCGTCGTCGCGGAAATAGCCGACCATCAGCGACGGGCCCGAGCACCACACCTTGCCGATCGCGCGTTCGGGCAGGGGGGTGCCGTCCTCTTCGCGAATCTCGACGGTCATGTCCTTCACGGGTTTGCCGCAATTGACGATCGCTCGATAACGCTGCGGGCGATCCTCGCCAGCCGCGACGCCGGACAATTGCGTTTCCTCGACCAGTTCGACCCGAATCCCTTCGGACGGCGGCATGATCGACACCGCGAGCGTCGCCTCGGCAAGGCCGTAGCTCGGGAGGAACGCGCTGGCCTTGAAGCCTGCGTCCGCAAAGGCGTCGACGAACGACTGCATCACGTCCGGGCGAATCATGTCCGCGCCATTCCCCGCAAGCCGCCAGCGCGACAGGTCGAAGCGTTCCGACGCCTTGGTCTGGCTCGACATGCGGCGCGCGCAGATGTCGTAGCCGAAGGTCGGCGAGTAACTGATCGAATTGCCGTCGTTGCGGCTGATCATGTCGAGCCACGCGAGTGGCCGCCGCGCGAAGTCCTCGGTCTTCAGATAGTCGGTCGAGACCTGGTTGGCGACGGGCGACAGGAAGCAGCCGACGAGGCCCATGTCGTGATACCAGGGCAGCCACGAGATGCAGCGGTCCGCTTCGACCAGCTGCATGCCGTACGCATGGGCGGTCAAATTGTTGAGCAGTGCGTGATGCGTGATCGCGACGCCGTGCGGGAAGCGGGTCGAGCCGCTCGAATATTGCAGGTATGCGACCTGGTCGCCGGTGGCCTGCGGGAGTTGGACGTCGGGTGCGGGGCGCTGGACGAGTTCGGACCAATCGATTCCATCGGTGCCGGCAGCGCGGGCCGCATCGACCCCCATCTGCGCGAGTTCGGGCGGGTAGATCAGCAGCACTGGCTCGCAGCTCGAAAGCTGGACGCGCAGTTGCTCGACGTAGGAATCGCGTCCGCCGAAGGACGTCGGCAGCGGCAGCGGGACCGGCCATGCGCCGGCATAGACCGCGCCGAAGAACAGCGCCGCGAAGTCGGGGCTGGTCTCGGCGACGATCGCGATGCGGTCCTCGGGCTTGATCCCGGCGGCGACCAGCCGGCGTGCCATCGCGAGCGCATCGTCGCGCAGTTCGGCAAACGGATAGGCGCGGGTCAGCGACCCACGTGCGTCGTGAAAATTAAGCCCGCGTTGACCTGTTGCAGCGTAATCCAGCGCCGCCCCAAGCGTTTCGAAATCGGCGAATCGCCGCGGGAGCGAATCTTCGGTGGGCGTAGCGACCGGCTTCGGCGTTTCGGCCTCGAGGTCCTGCGTGCCCGCAACGTCAACTGTCATCTGTATCTGCGCCCTCGATCGTGGCTCTATTATTTCGGCCACGCTTATGGTCCCTTTCGGCAAGCACCCCTGCTTATGCCAAGCGTTCAAAATCCGGTTCGAGTGTGGCACAATGATGGCGTCATGTACCAGCGCCCTGAGAACCAAACCCGAAAGCGGGAGAAAAAGCCAGTCCCTCCGCTAGATAGCGGCGCACTGGAGCGGCTTGCCTTACGCTATGTCGAGCGATTTTCAACGACGCGTGCGAAATTGGTGACATATCTGCAGCGCAAGATCCGCGAACGCGGGTGGGAAGGGGCCCATCGCGACCCCGTCGCGATCGCGGAGAAGTTCGCCGAACTGGGCTATATCGACGATCGTGCCTTCGGCGAGGCGCGCGCGGCCGCGATGGGGCGGCGCGGTCTGGGGCAGCGTCGCGTGGCGGGCGCGCTGCGCGAGGCCGGTCTCGATGAGGCCGATAGCGCCGCGATCGTGCCAGAAGTCGAAGATCGCGCATTGGAAACCGCACTGGCTTTTGCGAAACGCCGTCGAATCGGACCGTTCGCGCTGGAGCAGGCCGATGCTCCGATGCGGGAGAAACAAATCGCGGCGATGATCCGCGGTGGTCATGGCTTTACGATCGCGCGCAAGATTGCGAGCCTTGCGCCGGGGGAAAGTTTCGACCCATTTGAATAGTTGTGCGATACTGATACTCAATATTACTTTAAACGCGTATGTAACAAGAATAGTGGTCCGGGTACGTCGGGCCTATGGATCGGGCCCGAACTCATGCTATGGGCCTGAGCGGGGGACTTTCTAACATGCGTGATGAACCGATTCCGGCGTATGGGGAGCTGGATCGCGAGGGTCGAATGAATGATGAAGCCGGCATCGTGAACGAAGACTCACGGCGCTATACAGGCGTTCTCAAGTGGTTCGACATGACTCGGGGTTTTGGCTTTCTTGTCGCCGACGAAGATGGGATTGGCGATATTCTGATTCACTTTTCGGTACTGCGCCCGCATGGGCGGCGCAGTTTGCCGGAAGGTGCGCGGCTCGAATGTATCGCGTCCTTGCGCGAGCGCGGGCTGCAGGCCAGCGAAATCCTGTCGATCGACCTGACCAACGCGGTCGAACCGCCGCCGAAGGTGCGCAGCGAACCGCAACGGCCCGATCCGTCGGCGCTGATCGAAGGGGCGGGGCCGTACGAACCTGTCACGGTGAAGTGGTTCAATCGTCTCAAAGGCTACGGTTTTCTGGTGCGCGAAGACAATTCGGGCGATATCTTCGTCCATGTCGAGACCTTGCGCCGTGCTGGTTTCGAGGAAGTCGAGCCAGGACAGGTCCTTTCCGCCCGCATGGTGTCCGGCGAGAAGGGGCCGCTGGCGGTAACGGTCGAACCGAAGATCTAGGACCTGCGTATGTTTAGGCGTTCAACTGCCGTCATCGGCCTTCTCCTGCTGACGACGATGACCGGCGGTTGCGCACCTGCCGCCGAGCAGGAAGCCGCGGGTCAGGCCGAAGCCGCGGCGGGCATGGTCGCGGTGACGGTGACGAGCGCGAACGGCCCGCACCGTCTGCTGGTCGAGTCCGCGACGACCGAGGAAGAACAGCGGCGCGGGCTGATGTTCCGCACCGACATTCCCGAGAACGGCGGGATGCTGTTCGCACCGTATCCACCGACGGGCGAACCGAAGGAAGCGAGCTTCTGGATGAAGGATACGCCGACACCGCTCGACATCATCTTCATCCGCCCCGACCGGACGATCGCGCGGATCGCCGGGAACACCATTCCCCAGTCCGAAGTCCCGGTCGCGTCGGGCGAACCCGTCGGCGCGGTGCTGGAGCTCCGCGGCGGCCGTTCGCTCGATCTCGGCATCAAGGAAGGCGACCGAGTCAGCTGGACGGCACCGAAGGCGCGTTGATCGCGGTTGATGGCAGCACCGTGGCGCGCTAAGCGCTACCGCATGGGCATCAATCTCAATCCTTTCACCTGGTGGACCGGCGCGAGCTGGGGCACCGCATTCGGGCTTCGCGGCAAGGCGCGGATGGGCGAGGATTCGCTCGGCAACGTCTATTACGAAGGCGGACGCGATACTGCGGGCAATCCGCGGCGCTGGGTCATCTATAACGGTATCAACGATACCAGCCGGATCGCACCCGAATGGTTTAGCTGGCTGCATCATCAGGTCGCCGACGTGCCGGAACGCTCGCTTCCCGCGCCGCGCGCCTGGCAGCTTCCGCCCGAACCCAACATGACGGGCACTGCGCTGGCGTATCGCCCGAGCGGTGCGATGGAAAAGGGCGGTGTTCGCGCGCAGGCGACGGGGGATTACGAAGCCTGGACGCCGGACGCGTGATCCGGCGCGCGCTGGGCGCGGCCGGTTTGGCCGCGCTGCTGGCGACGACGGGGTGCGACCGAGCGCAGGATGCGCCCACCCCGACCCCGACCGAAACCGCCGACACCGCGCTGGATGCAGATACGAGCGGGCAAACCGTCGTGACCGTGGACGTGGCGGGCGGGGTCGACCCCAGCCTTGGCGCGACCCCGATGGCGGAGCGCGTCGCGACGCTCGGCGTCCTCAACAAGCGGAACGGCATTGCGCGCGACGCGACGCTCAAACCCGGCCAGACGCTGCGGGTGGGCGACGTCGTGCTGCGCCTGAAGGCGTGCGAGCAGACCGCACCGTGGGAGCAGGAGCATTATACCGGCGCGTTCGTCCAGGTCGACGTGTCGGGGACGGACAAAGTCTGGCGGCGGGTCTTTTCAGGCTGGCTGTTCAAGGAGCGGCCGGGCCTGAACGTCGTCCAGCATCCGATTTATGACGTGTGGGTCAAGAGCTGCGCGATGACCTTCCCCGAGGGCGGCCCGGAGTCGATCGCCGCCGGAGCCGCTTCCGGTGCTGCGGCACCGCGGTCGAGCGCGAAGAAGTCGCCGACGCCCGACGCCGAAGCATCCGAACCGATCGCGCCGGACAGCGCCTCGGACAATTCGACCAGATAAGCCGCGCGCGGGATTTCGACCGCGCCGAGCGACGCCAGATGCTCGGTCATGAACTGACAGTCGAGCAGCGTAAACCCGCCGACCTGAAGCCGCGCGACGAGCCAGGCGATCGCCACCTTGGATGCATCGCGCGCCCGGCTGACCATGCTCTCGCCGAAGAAAGCACGACCGAGCGCGAGACCGTACAGCCCCCCGACGAGCGTATCGCCGTCCCAGACTTCCACGGAATGCGCGAAGCCGAGTGCGTGGAGGCGGTTGAAGACGTCCTCAATGTGCGGATTGATCCAGGTGTCGGGGCGGTTGGGGACCGATTCGGCGCAGAGCCGCATCATCGCGCCGAACCGCTGATCCACGGTGACGCGAAAGCGCTCGCGCACGATCGTCTTGCGAAGCGATTGCGACAGATGAAATCCGTCGAGCGGCAGGACCGCACGATCTTGCGGTTCGACCCAGTAGATTTCGTCCGCATCGCGGCTGTCCGCCATCGGAAACACGCCGACCGCATAGGCGCCGAGCACGATTTGCGGGTCGAGCGGTTCGAACGGCACTGCGGGTGCCTCGCGTGACGGGGAACTGGTCATGCGGCGATACGCCGTTCGATCGCCTGCCATAGCTGTGCGAACGCGGCGGCACCGGCAGAGCGCGGCGCGAAACTGCCGATCGGTGCGCGGCGGGCGGTGACCTGTTCGATCAGGCTCGCGGTCGGGATGACCGGCCAGTCGGGATTCCGCGGCAGCGCGTCGGCATGGAGTTTGCGGCGACCGTCGACCATCGAATGCACCGGCATCACGTCGGTCCTGCCGCCCAGATGCCGGATCACGTCGGCCAGCGCGCGTTCGGACAAAGGGGAGGGGATGACGGGCACCACGATCAGGTCGGCGGCGCGCATCACCTGTTCGGTCGTCTCGGTCAGGCCGGGCGGGCAATCGAGCAGGATTCGGTCATATGTCTTGCGAAGCCCGCTCAACAGCTTTTGCAGGCGCTTCTTCTTGTCCATTTCGTGGAACAGCAGATCGAGCCCGCGGAGCGACGCGTCGGCGGCGATCAGGTCGAGCCGTGGGATTGCCGTCTGCTGGATCAGCGGATCGGGCGTCCCATCTTTGACGAAGATCGATTGCGCGTGGGGGTGACGTCTGGGCTGATCGGCGTCTGGCGACAGCAGGAAGCTGCTCGCGGCTTGCGGATCGAGGTCCCATAACAGCGTCCGACGCGACGACTGGATGGCCGCGGACCATGCCAGATTTACGGCGATCGTCGTTTTTCCGACGCCGCCTTTGAGACTGTAAATCGCGATCGTCGACACCGGTAAGCCCTTCGCCCAGGAATGGCCATCGTGCCGGATGCCGACGATGCGCGCAATGAAGGAGCGTTACAGGTCGCAGAGCTGCTTGGGCTTGCCCGGCTGAGTCAGCGTCACCGCCTTGACGGTTCCGGTCATCTCATAGCCATCGGCCTTGAGCGGGTCGCCCGCCTTTTCGGCGGTCAGCTTGACCGGGGTGCCGGTCTGCGTCGCCTTGACCAGCGCCTGCTTGTCGCCCTCGAAGAAGGTCACGTACACAAGGCTGTTGTCGGCGCAACGGAACGTCGCTTCCTTCTTGATCGCAGGCGGCAGTTCGACCGGCGCGCGATTGGCGATCTCTGCGGCCAAGGGGTCCGGGGCAACCGAGCTGACCTCGGTTGGCTTGTTGTCACAGGCCGACAGCGCAAGGAGCGCGACGGCAGCGGCGGGGAGGAGTCGATTGAGCATCCAATTTTCTTCGCGCACGCGGTACGGACCGTCAAGACCCTACGGCAGCGGCGGTTCCCACTCTAACGCACTGCAGCAATTATTTCGTGGTAGCGCCACCATTACTCATGGAATTCATCGAGATCGGGAATTCTACCAAAGGCGATCTTGGTGCCTATTCGATCAATCCTTCCGCCGTTTTGCGGTCCGAGGCTGACCGCGTGCCGACCGAACTTTTCGTTGATCCGGTCCATCGCACGGCTGAGCGCAAGCGTGCGGGTTTCGCGGGCGAGGGGGTCATCGGGGTCGAGCAAACCGAACAACGATTCCTGTTCGCCGGCGACGGGCTCGATTTCCGCCAGCGTGACGCCGACCATGCGGACCTGAAAGTCCCCCGGTCGCGCCTTGCCCGCCGCCGCCAGTCGCGGGAACAGCGTTTCCAGCGCCGCCAGGACGACGAAGCTATCCTGCGTCGCCGGCAGCTTGATCGAGCACCGCCACGTCGACTTGTCATCCTCGAACCGCGCATGGAGCACCAGCAGGCGCGCGCGATACGCCTTGCGGCGCAGGCGGCTGGCTGCCTTGAGCGCGAGGCGGCGCGCGGTCAGCCGCACCGGCACCGCGCTGCGCTTGCCCGGTGAAAGCACGTGGCTGTGGCCGATCGAGCGGCTTTGCGTAGCCTTTTCAGGCAAGTCGACGCCGTGGAGCAGATACCAGAGGCGATCGCCGTTGGTTCCGCCCCAGGCGTTGCCCGCATCGCGTGGGCGGCGCTCGCAATATTGGCGGATGTCGTTGATCCCCTCCTGTGCAAGCCGCCGCTCCATCTTCGCGCCGATCCCGCTGATGTCGCGCAACTGGAGGTCGTAGAGTCGCTGCGGCAGCGTCTCGGCGTGGAGGATGACGAGACCATCCGGCTTTTGCAGATCGGACGCGAGTTTCGCGAGCAGGCGGTTGGGCGCGATCCCGACCGAACTCGTCATGCAATCGCCGATGTTGGCGCGGATCCCCGCCTTGATCCGGTGCGCGAGTGCGGTGGCGGCGGCGACGCTGTTCTCATTGTCGAGCAGCCGGCACGCGACTTCGTCGATCGAGCAAACCTTGGTCACGGGGATGTGCCGCCAGATCTCGGCAACGATCGCATCGTGGAATTCGACATATTTGTCGTGGCGGGCGGGCGTGATGATGAGGTCACGGCACAGCCGCTTGGCTTCCCATACCGGCGTGCCGGTCTTGATGCCGAACCGCTTCGCCTCGACGCTCGCGGCGATCGCCACGGTCGTATCGCTGTCGATCGGGGCGACGAGCACGGGCTTGCCCCGCAAGGCCGGGTCGAGTTGCTGTTCGACACTCGCGAAATAGCTGTTGAGGTCGAGAAACAGCCAGCGCAGCGGGCGTGGGGGAAATGCCAACGCAGTGGTCAGGGACTCGGGGGCGGTGGCCATGATGGCGGAACGATACCAGAACATCGGTGCGCGCGACAGGGATCTTGCGCGTGCCGTAGCGCCGTTCACCCGCGGCAAAGCGAAGCTTGCTTGCGGCTGGGCACCCGGACGCATAGCTAACCCCTTATGCACACGACATCGAACACGCTCGCCCTGATCGGCAATACCCCGCTCGTCCTGTTGAAGGGACCGAGCGAAGCTGCCGGCGCGGAAATCTACGGCAAGTGCGAATTCGCCAATCCCGGCGCGTCGGTAAAGGATCGCGCGGCGCTCGGCATCGTCGAGGATGCGGAAGCGCGCGGGGCGATCGCGCCGGGCGGGACGTTCGTCGAGGGAACTGCGGGCAACACCGGGATCGGGCTTGCGCTCGTCGCCAATGCCAAGGGCTACAAGACGATCATCGTCATGCCCGAGACGCAGAGCCGCGAGAAGATGGACACGCTACGCGCACTCGGGGCCGAACTGGTGCTGGTGCCCGCCGCACCCTATTCGAACCCCGGGCATTTCGTACACACGTCGCGCCGGATCGCCGAGGAAACGCCCAATGCGGTTTGGGCGAACCAGTTCGACAACATTGCCAACCGCCGCGCGCATGTGACGGGAACGAGCGAGGAAATCTGGGCCCAGATGGACGGGCGGATCGACGGCTTCACGTGTGCGGCGGGCACCGGCGGGACGATCGCCGGGGTCGGCATGGGGCTGAAGGCGCATGACGAAGCGGTATGCATCGCGCTGACCGATCCGCACGGTGCGTCGCTTTACGAATATTACGCGCATGGCGAGCTCAAGTCCGAGGGGTCATCGGTTGCGGAAGGGATCGGGCAGGGCCGGATCACCGCCAATCTGGAAGGCGCGCCGATCGACACGCAGTTCCGCATTTCCGACGCCGAAGGCATGGAATGGGTGACGCGGTTGTTGTCGGAGGAGGGGCTTTGCCTGGGCCTGTCGTCGGGCATCAACGTTGCGGGCGCAGTCCGGCTCGCGCGGCATCTGGGGCCGGGATCGCGGGTCGTCACGATCCTGTGCGACACCGGTTTCCGGTATCTCTCGACCCTGTACAATCGGGCATGGCTGGAGGCGAAGGGGCTGGTTGTCCCGGCATGGCTCGCGGTGGATTGAGCTTTGCATCGACAAAGACGTTCGATGACGTTACATTTATACCACAGCCTATGAAAATCATCGCACAAGACGCAGCGCAAATGACGCAGCGGTTCCGGGTCGGGATGATCGGACTCGCCGCGGTCTTGCTATTTATCGGGCTTGCCGCCGCCATCTTCGCAACCGCCAACCATGATCGTCAGGTCGTGGCGATCGGAAGCGCGCGCGAGGACGTCGTCGCCAACATCGTGTCGGGTGCGTCCGGGTCGAGCGGTACTGCCGCCAACAAGGAACCGCTTGCCGAACTCGGCGTCGCGCCGAGTGCCGAAGTCGAAAACGCCACCGCCATCGACAATGCGATGTTGCCGCAGGGTGCCGCGCAGCAGTGACTGCCGGACGGGGAAATCGGGCGGGCCGGGATGGGCCGGTTCACGGCTGGGGCGGGTCGGGGAAATCACGGGAAAACATGCCGCAGCAACCGATTGCGGGGGGATTCGTCCCCGTCATCGCACGCGTTGCCCGAACACAGCGGGAACGGCTTGAATTAATGTAGATAAATTTGCGCCGAAAACCGTGGGATTAGCCCCGCGACCCGCTCCATCCCCGGGTTTCCCCTTGTATCCCCGGCTATCCCCGTGGTACCTCTGATTCAACAGGGGCAGCCCGATCTCGCCTGCATTTTGCAGCACTGGGAAACGCAGGAATGCATTTCCCGGACCGGGGGAGGCTCGCCCGCTTGATGCGGGGTAAGCGTGGACGAACGCGGAGATTATCAGGGTGACGGTCTTGGCCTTGTCGATGACAAGGGCCGGGTCGCGATTCCTGCTTCTCTCCGAGCGACGCTGGCAGCCAATGCGCCGCGCCCCGACGGCAAGGATGGCGGGACGGTGATCGTCGGTGTCCACCCCAAGCACAAATGCCTGCGCGCCTACGACCCGGCCTACGTGAAGATCCTGCGCGCCCAGCTCGATGCGCGGGAAGCCGCGCATACCGCTGCGGACGGTGAGCCCAACTATAACTTCAAGCGCCGCGGCGCGAGTGGCGAGCCGGTTCCGTTCGACGGTTCGGGGCGCTTCATCATGCCCGGCTTCCCGCGCGACTATGCCGGGATCGGGGAGCACGCCTTCTTCTGGGGCACGCTCGACTGGATCGAGATCTGGGACCCGAAGACGTTGCTCGACGCCGCGGATGTCGATCCGGTGATGCAGGCGGCATGCCGCTATCACTGCAAGACCAAGGGAGTGGCCCTGTGAGCGAGGCTCCCCACGTCCCCGTCCTGCTCGACGAAGTGATCGACGCGCTCGCGATTGCTCCCGGCGAATGTCACGTCGACGCGACGTTCGGCGCGGGCGGCTATACCCGCGGGATGATGGCGCGCGGTGCACGCGTGATTGCGTTCGACCGTGACCCCGATGCGATCGCTGCCGGCGCGGCGCTGGTCGATGCGTCCGACGGCGCGTTGATGCTCGTGCCTGCGACCTTCTCCGCGCTGGAAGCCGAACTCGCCGCGCGGGATGCCGTGCCGGTGCAGGGCGTCACGATGGATATCGGCGTGTCGTCGATGCAGCTCGACCAAGCCGAGCGCGGCTTCAGCTTCCAGTCGGACGGTCCGCTCGACATGCGGATGAGTCAGGAAGGCGAAAGCGCCGCCGACTTCGTCAACACTGCCGACGAATCCGCGATTGCCGATGTATTGTACCAATATGGCGACGAGCCCCGCTCACGTCGTGTGGCGCGCGCGATCGTCGCGGCGCGGCCGATCACGCGGACCGGCGAGCTGGCGCACGTCGTTCGTCGGGCGCTCGGGTATAAGGCGCATGACAAGAAGGATCCGGCAACGCGGACCTTCCAGGCGATCCGCATCCACATCAACCGCGAGCTGGGCGAACTGGCGGACGGTCTGGCGGCAGCGGAGCGCGTACTCGCGCCGGGTGGTCGGCTCGCGATCGTGACGTTCCACAGCCTCGAGGACCGGATGGTCAAGCGCTTCCTGCGTGAACGCTCGGGCGGAATGCCCTCGGGGTCGCGGCATCTGCCCGAAGTGGCGGCGAAGCACGCTCCCAGTTTCGAACAGGTCGGTCGCGGCGTGCGCCCGAGCGACGAAGAAATCGCGCGCAATCCGCGCGCACGATCAGCCACATTGCGGACGGCACGACGGACGAGTGCCACCGCCTGGACGGAAGGGGCGTTGTAATGCTGGGGCTGGCTTGGAAGAGTCTGGGATGGTTCCTGGCGAGCGTCGCGGTGGCGCTCGGCTTCCTGCTCGTGCCGTTGCAGGTCGCCGCCGAGCGCAAGAAGCTCGACCGCACCGTCGTGGAAATCGCGCGGGCGGAACGCGAGATCCGCGCGCTCGAAACCGAGTTCGACACGCGCGCCAATCTGGCGCAGCTCGACAAGTGGAACGCCGAGAAGCTCGGGCTGGTCGCCCCTTCCGCCGGACAGTTCGTGGCCGACGAAGCCGCGCTCGCCGCGCTCGAGCCAAGCTCGCCTAACGGTCCGCAACTGGCGTCGTTCAAGCCGCTCGCCCCGCTGCCGGCGGCGGATGCGGCCGTGCCGCCCGCCACGGCGCCCGTCCCCGTGGCCGTTGCAGTTGCGACGGTGTCCCCCAAGACCGCGCCGGCGTCGGTGCCCGCACCGCGGGCTCAGGCCGCGATCGTTCCGGCACCCGTTTCCCCGCGCACCAAGCCGACGCGCGACGCAGCGCCGGTCGGGCGTACTGCGATGGCCGCGGTCGCTCCGGCCAAGCCACGTGCGGCGGTGGCGATGCTCGATCGCGCGCTACTCGACGACAGCATGCTGGGCGACTTGCGCAGCGGCGCACGCGCCGAGACCCGATCGCGTAAATGACGACTCTCGTCGCCCGGCCGGTCCCCGCGCGACGGGGTAACGAACAGCGCCACGCGCTGGTCGCGGTCGCGCATGTGCGGTTGATGATACTGATGCTGCTGATCATGGCGGGGTTCGTGCTGGTGATCGGCCGGATCGCGCTGCTCGGCATCCTGAGCGCTCCGGCCGGTGCGGCGAACCTCGCCGTCAATCCGCAAGTCCGCGGCGACATTCTCGATCGCAATGGTCAGCCGCTGGCACGGACGATCGACGCCTGGACGATCGGCGTGCGCCCGCCGCAGTTGCTGGGGGACCGGCAGGACCTGGCGGATTCGCTCGCGCGACTGATGCCGGGGCATGACGCCGGCTGGTACTTCCAGAAGCTGACGATGCGCGCCAAGTTCACCTATCTCGAGAAACACGCATCCCCTGATCTCGTCAACAAGGTCCATGCGCTCGGCGAACCCGGCCTGGTGTTCGCGCGCGAGCCCGAGCGGCTGTACCCGCAATCGACGATGGCGGCGCACGTGCTCGGCTATATCGGCCCGACCGCGACCGATGCGCATATTGCAGGGCGCGCCGGGATCGAGCGTGCGTTCGATGAGCGGCTGAGTGATCCGCGCCGCCGCGGCGAACCGATCGCGCTGTCGATCGACGCGCGGGTCCAGGCCGCGATGGAGAGCGAACTCGGTCGCGCGATGACCAACTTCAAGGCGAAGGCGGCGACCGGCGTCGTCCTCGACGTGCATACCGGCGAGATCATCTCGATGGTGTCGCTGCCGGTGTACAACCCCAACAAGATCAGCGGCACGAGCAGCGACGCGCTGCGCAACAACGTGACCCAGTCGGTGTACGAGCTTGGATCGACCTTCAAGCCGATCGCGATGGCTGCTGCGATCAACGACGGCGTCATCACCGATATGACCCGGCGGTTCGACGCGACCAAGCCGCTGAAGGTTGGTCGTTTCACGATCCACGACGATCGCGGCGATCCCAAGCGCTGGCTCAACATTCCCGAGACGCTGGTCTATTCGTCGAACGTCGTGACCGCGCAGATCGCTGACCGGATGGGCAAGGAGCGGATGGCGGCGATGTTCACCGCGCTCGGTTTCGGCGAACGCCCCGCGATCGAATTGCGGGAGCGTGCCGGGCCGATCTGGCCGCGCTATTGGGGCCGGACGACGGTGATGACCACCGCCTATGGACACGGCATCGCGATCACGCCGCTGCATCTGGCGAACGCCTATGCCACGCTCGTCAACGGCGGGATCTACCGGCCAACGACGCTGCTCAAGGTTGCACCGGGTGCTGCCCCTAAGGGACGTCGCGTGCTGACCGAGGCGACCAGCGCGCGGATGCGGCAGTTGTTGCGGTTGGTGGTGCTGCTTGGCACCGGACGCAAGGGCGACGCACCCGGCTACCGTGTCGGTGGCAAGACCGGCACCGGTGAAATCGCCGGCGCGGGCGGATATTCGCGGAGCAAGAACGTGTCGACGTTTGCCGCCGCCTTCCCGATGGACGCGCCGCGGTACGTCGTGGTTGCGATGCTCGATTCGCCCAACGGGACCGCCGAGACGTTCGGCCTCACCACCGCAGCGTGGAATGCCGCTCCGGTCGTCGGGCGGGTGATCTCGCGGACCGGCGCGATGCTGGGGGTGACACCCGACACAAGCCGCGACATTGATGTATCGCAGCTTTTGCCGCTGGTATGGACGGGCGACAAGAAGCCCGCCGCGACTGCAGAATGAAGGATTTGCCGTGAAATTGGGTGCGCTGACCGGTGGAAACGAAAGCGCGACGGTAAGTGGCTTCGCGATCGACCACCGCAAGGTCGCGCCGGGAACGGTGTTCGGAGCGTTCCAGGGCGCGGCCGTCAACGGTGAGGACTATATCGCGGCGGCGGTGGCGGGGGGCGCGATCGCGGTCGTGGCGCGACCCGAGGCGGTGGTGGACGGCGCGGTGCACATCGCCGATACCAATCCGCGGCGTGCCTTTGCGCAGCTTGCCGCGCGCTATTTCGCCCCGTTCCCGGGCGTCGCGGTGGCGGTGACGGGGACCAACGGCAAGACCTCGACGGTCGAGATGGTGCGGCAATTGTGGCGCATGGCGGGGTTCCACGCGGCGTCGATCGGGACACTGGGCGTGACCACGGGGGACGACCGCGTTTCGACCGGGCTGACGACGCCCGACGTGGTGACGTTCCTGTCCAACGTCGCCGGGCTGGCGCGCGAGGGCGTGACGCATGTGGCGTTCGAGGCATCCAGCCACGGATTGATGCAATATCGCACCGAGGGGCTGGCGGTCCGGGCGGCGGCGTTCACCAATCTCAGTCGCGATCACCTCGATTATCACGGGACGATGGACGCTTATCTCGAGGCGAAGCTGCGGCTGTTCTCCGAGGTGCTGGCCGATGGCGGCACCGCGGTGCTGTGGGCGGACGATCCGGCGAGCGCGAAGGTCGCCAAGGTTGCACAGGCGCGCGGCGTTGCGGTGGCGACGGTGGGAACGTCGGGGGAGCGGCTCAGGCTGATCAAGCGGGTGCCGAGCCTGCTCGGACAGGTGCTGACGATCGAGGCGGATGGCGCGACCTATACGATCAACCTGCCGCTGATCGGCGCATATCAGGCGGCGAATGCGCTGACCGCGGCGGGACTGGTGATCGCGACGGGCGGCGACGTGGCGGCGACACTGGCGAATATCACGCGTTTACAACCGGTTAGAGGGCGTCTGGAGCGGGCGGTGATCGCCGCCAGCGGCGCGCCGGTCTATGTCGATTACGCCCACACCCCCGATGCGCTGGAAGCGGCGATCGCTGCGCTCAAGCCCCATGCGGGCGGGCGGCTGATCGTCGTGATCGGCGCGGGCGGCGACCGCGACCAGGGCAAGCGCGCCGAAATGGGGCGCGTCGCGATCGAACAGGCCGACCAAGTCATTGTTACCGATGACAATCCCCGCAGCGAGGACCCCGCCGCGATCCGCGCGATGGTGCTGGAAGGCGCGCCGGGCGCGACCGAGATCGGGTCGCGGCGGGATGCGATCCGCGCGGCGATCCAGGCGGCGGGACCGCAGGATATCGTTCTGATTGCAGGCAAAGGGCACGAACAGGGGCAGATCGTGGGCGATCTGGTGCTGCCGTTCGACGACGTCAGCGTCGCGCGCGAGATGGCGCAGGAGCTGAGCGCATGAGCGCGCCGTTGTGGACCGCGGCGGAGATCGCCGCCGCGACGGGCGGTACCGCATCCGCCGACTTCGCCGCGACCGGCGTCACTTTTGACTCACGCGAGGTCGGCAAAGGCGATCTTTTTGTCGCGATGAAGGGCGCATTCAGCGACGGTTTCAGCTTTCTCGACACCGTTTTTACGCAAGGTGCCGCCGGTTCGGTCGTGTCCGAGCCCACAAAATACCCGCATGTGCTCGTCCCCGACACGACCCTGGCGCTCGACGCGCTCGCGCGTGCGGCGCGCGCACGGACCTCGGCCAAGATCATCGGCGTCACCGGGTCGGTCGGCAAGACCGGGACCAAGGAAGCGCTGTTCGCAGCACTCGATCGCGGTGCGCCCGATGCCGCGCATCGTTCGGTCAAGAGCTACAACAACCATACCGGCGTTCCGCTCAGTCTAGCGCGGATGCCCGCAGAGACGCGCTTCGGCGTGTTCGAGATGGGGATGAACCATGCGGGCGAACTCGCGCAACTGACGCAGCTCGTCCGCCCGCACGTCGCGATCGTCACGACAATCGCCCCCGCGCACACCGAATTCTTTCCGAACGAGGAGGCGATCGCGGACGCCAAGGGGGAGATCTTCGCGGGGCTCGAACCCGGCGGGGTGGCGATCGTGCCGTATGACAGTCCTCACCGCGACCGGCTGATCGCCGCGGCCAGGCCTTATGCCGCGCGGATCGTGACCTTCGGGCTCGACAAGGCGGCGGACGTCCGCGCGATGGAGACGATGCGCACCGCGCGCGGGACGTTCGTGACCGCGAAGATCGGCACACGTGAGCTGAGCTTCACGATGGGGCAGGCGGGGATGCACTGGGTGTCGAACGGGCTGGCGGTGCTGGCCGCGGTCGATGCGGTCGGCGGCGACCTTGCGCTGGCGGGACTGGCGCTGGCGGAAATGGGCGGGCTCGCCGGACGCGGCGCGCGCTTCACCGTGGCGGCGCCGGGCGGCAGCGCGCTGGTGATCGACGAAAGCTACAATGCCAATCCGGCATCGATGCGCGCGACGCTTGCGGTGCTCGCCGCCGAAAAGGGCGTGCGGCGGATCGTCATGCTCGGCGAAATGCGCGAGCTGGGTGACGATAGCGATTCCTATCACGCGGCGCTCGCCGAGCCGATCCTCGCGGCGGGGGTCGAAGCGGGTATTCTTGTCGGTGAACGCATCACCCCGCTGGCGAACGCGCTTGAGGGCAAGGGCGATTTCGTCCATGTCGCGGACGCTGCCGCGGCGCGGGCTGCCCTGTCTGCGATGCTGGGGGCGGGGGACGCGGTGCTCATCAAGGGATCGAACGGCGTAGGGTTGGCGGCGGTTGTCGCAAGCCTGCGGGGCGGGACACAGTAATGCTCTATTTCATCGCCGAATATCTGGGATTCCCGGGGGGGCTCAATCTCTTCCGCTATCTGTCCTTCCGCACCGGCGGGGCGGTGGCGACGTCGCTGTTCCTCGGGCTGCTGATCGGCCCGCGGTTCATCGGCTGGCTGCGCGTGCGGCAGGGCAAGGGGCAGCCGATTCGGCTCGACGGCCCGCAGTCGCATCTGTCGAAGCGCGGCACGCCGACGATGGGCGGGCTGATGATCCTGACCAGCCTGGTCGTCTCCAGCCTGTTGTGGATGGACCTGTCCAACCCGTTCGTCTGGGCGTGCACCTTCGTGACGCTGGGATTTGGCGCGATCGGGTTCCTCGACGACTATGACAAGGTGCGCAAGGCGAGCACCGCGGGCGTCTCGAGCAAGCTGCGGCTGATCGGCGAGTTCGCGATCGCGCTGGTTGCGAGCGCGATCATCGTTCACCAGAACGGGACGCATCTGTATCTGCCGTTCTACACCGGGCCGGTGATCCAGCTGGGGTGGTTCTACGTCGTGTTCGCGGCGTTCACGATCGTTGCGTTCGGCAATGCGGTGAATTTGACCGACGGGCTGGACGGGCTCGCCACGATGCCGGTGATCATCGCGAGCGTTGCGTTCATGCTGATCGTGTACCTTGCCGGCAACCTCAAGTTCGCGACCTATCTCGGGATTCCGCACGTGCCGCATGCGGGCGATCTGGCGATCTTCTGTGGCGGGATCGTGGGGGCGGGGCTCGCCTTCCTGTGGTTCAATGCGCCGCCGGCCGCGGTGTTCATGGGCGACACCGGGAGCCTTGCGCTCGGCGGCGCGCTCGGGGCGATCTCGGTCGTGGCGCATCACGAGATCGTGCTCGGGATCATCGGCGGTCTGTTCGTGGTCGAGGCGGTGAGCGTCATCGTCCAGGTGTTCTGGTACAAGCGCACCGGGCGCCGCGTGTTCAAGATGGCGCCGATTCACCACCATTTCGAGCAGCTCGGGTGGAGCGAGCCGACCGTCGTGATTCGTTTCTGGATCATTGCGCTGGTGCTGGCGCTGGCGGGTCTTTCGACGTTGAAGTTGCGGTGATTGTTTCAATGATTTTGAGCGGTGCGCGGCTTTTTCTGGAGCCCCTCCCCTTCAGGGGAGGGGTTTGGGGTGGGGCGTGTCTCACCGAGACTGGTGCCCGTTACAGCCCCACCCCAACCCCTCCCCTGAAGGGGAGGGGCTTTATTGCGATGGTGGCGCTGCTGTGATCGTTTCCTCTCTCTGGGCTGGCAAGCGTTACGCTGTGCTGGGGCTTGCGCGCTCGGGCGTGGCGAGTGTGCGTGCGCTGGTGGCGGGCGGGGCAGCGGTGGTTGCTTGGGATTCGGATGCGGCGAAGCGGGCGGCTCTTTCTTCTCAAGCCCCTCCCCTTCAGGGGAGGGGTTGGGGTGGGGCTGTAACAGGCGCTGGTCTCGGTGAGACACGCCCCACCCCCAACCCCTCCCCTGAAGGGGAGGGGCTTTTGACGTTCGACGATCCGGAAGCGTTCGACCTCAAGGGCTTCGACGGATTGGTAGTCTCCCCCGGTGTCCCCCTCAACCGGCACCCCGTCGCGGCCCGCGCACGCGTCGCGAACGTCCCCATCCTCGGCGACATCGAACTCTTCGCCCAGGCGCGCCCCGCGCTGCCGTCCCACAAGGTCGTCGGCATCACCGGCACCAACGGTAAGTCGACCACCACAGCACTCATCCACCACATCCTGCAGACCGCAGGCATCCCCAGCCTGATGGGCGGCAACATCGGCCTGCCGATCCTCGAACAGCCACCGCTCCCCGAAGGCAGCGTCTATGTGCTCGAACTGTCGAGCTACCAGATCGACCTGACGCAGACCCTCGATTGCGACGTCGCAGTGCTGCTCAACATCACCCCCGATCATCTCGACCGCTACGACGGGTTCGACGCCTACGCCGCGTCCAAGGCCCGCCTGTTCGCGATGCAGTCGCCGGAACACGCCGCGATCATCGGGATCGGCGACACGCCCTCGGCGCTGATCGCGCGCAGCCTGTCCGCGCGGGGCGAGCATCTCACCAAGATCGCGCCCGGCGTGTGTATGGACCAGTCGCGCTGGCCGTCGCTGCAAGGGCCGCACAATGCGCAGAATGCGCTCGCCGCGATCGCGGTCGCGCAGGCGCTGGGGGTCAGCGAAGCCGCGATCGACGCGGGGCTGCAAAGCTTCACGGGGCTGGCGCACCGGATGGAGCGTGTACGGGTCCGGGATGGCGTCGCCTATGTCAACGACAGCAAGGCGACCAACCCCGAATCCACCGCGCCCGCGCTGGCGGCGTTCGGGCGGATCCACTGGATCCTGGGCGGCGAAGCCAAGTCGGACGATCTCGACGCGTGCGCGCCGCAGTTCGGGCATGTCGCCTGTGCCTATACGATCGGTGCGGCGGGGCCGCGGTTCGCCGCGATCCTGGCGGGCAAGGTGCCGGTCGAGCAATGCGGCGATCTTGCCACCGCGGTCGCCGCCGCCGCGCGGAGTGCCGCGCCGGGAGACACGGTGCTGCTGTCGCCCGCGTGCGCATCGTTCGATCAATTTCGCGATTTCGAGGATCGCGGCACGCAATTCCGGACTTTGGTCGAGGCGCTCCAGTGAACGACATGAGCAATAGCCCGCCAAAATTGTGGAAGAGCATGAAGGGTCGCGGCGGACGCGGCGACCGGTCGCCGCTCGGCACGTGGTTCTGGGACATCGACCGGATGCTGCTGCTGCTGACGCTGCTGCTGATCGCGGTCGGTCTGGTCGCGGTCGGGGCGGCGTCGCCCGCCGCGGCGACGCGCTATTCGGACGGCAAGCACGTCGTCCCGCCGCTCTTCTATCTGTGGTGGCAGCTTGCGTGGGTCGGCGTTTCGCTGCCTGTCCTGCTGGGGGTGTCGATGCTGCCCGTGCCCGTTGCGCGCCGGATGGCGCTGATCGGTACAGTCGCCTGCCTTGTGCTGTTGATGCTGGTCCCGGTGTTCGGGGTGCAGAAGAACGGTGCGACGCGCTGGCTCAACCTCGGCGTGTCGTTGCTTCAGCCGTCCGAATTCCTCAAACCGTTCTTTATCGTGACGGCGGCGTGGGTGCTGTCGATGCGCGCGAAGGACGATGCGCTGCCGGTGGTGACGATCACCGCGGGGATGACCGCGCTCGTCTCGGTGCTGCTGATGCTGCAGCCCGATTTCGGGCAGACGGTGGTGTTCTGCGCGGTTTGGATGGCGTTGCTGCTGATCTCGGGCACGTCGCCCAAGATCATCGCGGGCTTCGTTGCGGCGGTCCCGGCGGGGCTGGTCGCGGCGTACATGTTCTACGGGACGGCGCGCGCGCGGATCAACGCGTTCATCTTCCCCGACCATGACGGACCGGGCGCGGCCGACCATTACCAGACCAACGCGGCGCACGACACGATCACCGCGGGCGGCTGGCGCGGAACCGGGCCGGGCGGCGGCGCGATGAAGTTCCGGCTGCCCGAGGGGCATACCGATTACATCTTCTCGGTGATCGGCGAGGAATTCGGGCTGATCGCGTGCATGATCATTGCGATGCTGTTCCTCGCGATCGTCGTGCGCGTGTTCGTCAAACTGCTCGACGAGCAGGACGAATTTCGCCTGTTCGCGGCGGCGGGGCTGGCGACGCAGTTCGGCATCCAGGCGCTGATCTCGATGGCGGTCAACACCGGGATCGCGCCGAGCAAGGGCATGACGCTGCCGTTTATCTCGTACGGCGGATCGTCGCTGATCGCCTTGTCGATCGGAATGGGGTTGCTGCTGGCGTTTACCCGACGCAATCCGTTCGTCTTGCGATCCAAATATATCGCGCGATGGAGCGGCGAATGAGCGTGGCGAAACACTTCGTACTGGCAGCGGGCGGGACCGGCGGGCACATGGTGCCGGCGGCGGCGCTTGCGGCCGAACTGATGCGGCGCGGGCATTATGTCGCGCTGGTCAGCGATGAGCGCGGCGTGCGCTTTCCCGGGCTGTTCGAGGGGATCCAGACGCATATCCTCCCCGCGGGGCGGCTGGGCGGCGGGCCGGTCGGCTATCTCAAGGCGACGTCCGCGATGCTGAAAGGCCGCGCGATGGCGATCCAGCTCTACAAGAGCTTCCGCCCCGATGCGGTGATCGGCTTCGGGGGCTATCCGGCGCTGCCGGCGCTGCTGGGGGCGTTCAACCAGAAGATCCCGACCGCGGTGCACGAGCAGAATGCGGTGCTGGGCCGGGTCAACCGGCTGGTCGCACGCAAGGTCAATGCGATCGCGACATCCTATGCCGAGGTCGAGCGGCTGGGCGGGAAGCTGCGCGACAAGACGTATCTGGTCGGCAATCCGGTGCGCGATGCGGTGATCGCGCTGCGCGCCAAGCCGTATCCGCTGCTCGAGGAAGACGGGATCTTCCGCGTGCTCGTGACCGGCGGCAGCCAGGGCGCGAGCGTGCTGAGCCGGGTGGTGCCCGACGGCCTGTCGCTGCTGCCGCTGGCGTTCCGGCGACGGTTGCAGGTGACGCATCAGGCGCGGATCGAGGATATCGAGGCGTGCCGCGCCAAATATGCCGAGTTGTCGATCGCGGCGGAACTGGCGACCTATCTGCCCGACTTGCCCGAGCAACTGGCGTGGGCGCATGTCGTGATCGCGCGCGCGGGTGCGTCGACGCTGGCGGAGCTGACGTGCGCGGGGCGGCCGGCGATTCTCGTGCCGCTGCCGTCTGCGACCGATGATCACCAGACCGTCAACGCGCGCGAGATGACGCTCGCGGGCGGCGCGCGGACGATCCAGCAGAGCAGTTTCACGCCGGTCGAACTCGCCAAGCAGATGCAGAAGCTCGGGCTCGATCCCGCGGCACTCCAGAATGCCGCGGCGCGCGCGCGCGGCTGCGGTCGCCCGGAAGCGGCGAGCGATCTCGCGGACCTCGTCGAGAGCCTCGGCAATACGCGCGGCGACATGCCGATCGGTGCGCCACAGCGCCGCAACCCCAATCAGAAGGCAGCATTCGCATGAGGGGTGTCGCAACCGACATCGGCACGATCCATTTCGTCGGCATCGGCGGGATCGGCATGTCGGGCATCGCCGAGGTGATGAAGAACCTCGGCTACAGCGTGCAGGGGTCGGACGTGGCCGAGGGCTATGTCATCGAGGGGCTGCGCGCGAAGGGCATCCCGGTCCTGATCGGGCATCACGCGGACAATCTCGGCGATGCGGCGGTGATCGTGACGTCGACCGCGATCAAGCGCGGCAACCCCGAGGTCGAGGCGGCACTCGAGCGGCGGATCCCGGTAGTGCGCCGTGCGGAGATGCTCGCCGAGCTGATGCGGCTCAAATCGACCGTCGCGGTCGCGGGAACGCATGGCAAGACGACGACGACGAGCATGGTCGCGGCGCTGCTCGATGCGGGCGGGGTCGATCCGACCGTCATCAACGGCGGGATCATCAACAGTTACGGATCGAACGCACGGCTGGGCGCGAGCGACTGGATGGTGGTCGAGGCGGACGAGAGCGATGGCAGCTTCCTGCGGCTCGACGGGACGATCGCGGTCGTCACCAACATCGATCCCGAGCATCTCGATCACTATGGCAGCTTCGATCAGGCGAAGAACGCCTATGTCGAGTTCATCGAGAACGTACCCTTCTACGGCGCGGCATTGCTGTGCCTCGATCATCCCGAAGTGCAGAACATCATCCCGCGTGTCCGCGACCGGCGCGTCGTGACCTATGGCTTTGCGGCGCAAGCCGACGTGCGCGGGGTCAATGTGACGCCGGTGCCGGGCGGTAACCGCTTCGAGGTTATCATCCGCCACCGCGACGGGACGAGCCGCTCGATCGAAGGGATCGACCTGCCGATGGCGGGGCGGCACAACGTCCAGAACGCGCTCGCCGCGATCGGCGTGGCGCTCGAGCTCGGCATCGACGATGCGACGATCCAGCAGGGATTCAAGCAGTTCGGCGGGGTCAAGCGGCGCTTCACCAACGTCGGCGAAGTCGCGGTGCCGGGCGGGGTGGTCACGATCATCGACGATTACGGGCATCACCCGGTCGAGATCCGCGCGGTGCTCGCCGCGGCGCGCGAAGGCGTGCGCAACCGCGTGATCGCGGTCGTCCAGCCGCACCGCTATTCACGGCTCGGTGATCTGATGGAGGAGTTCCAGGGCGCGTTCAACGATGCCGACATGGTGCTGGTGACGCCGGTCTATGCGGCGGGCGAGCAGCCGGTCGAGGGTGTCGACGCGGACGCGCTGGTCGACGGGATCAAGCGCCGCGGGCATCGCTCTGCGGCCACCATCGCGGATGCGGGTGCGCTGGCGCAGACGCTCGCGGGTGTGGTGCAGGCGGGCGACATGGTCGTTTGCCTGGGCGCTGGCGACATCACCAAATGGGCGGCGGGACTGGCGTCTGGCATCGAGGCGGCGCGATGAGTGCGATGCCGCCTTCCGGTGGCACGCGCGTTGCGCGCGATCTGCCCCAAACGGAAGGCCGATTGACCGAGAACGCGCCGCTTGCGCCCCTGGTGTGGTTCAAATCGGGCGGCAGCGCGCAGTGGCTGTTCGAGCCGAAGGACACGGCCGACCTCAGTGCCTTCCTTGCCGCGCTCGATCCTGCGGTGCCGGTGTTGCCGCTTGGGCTAGGGTCGAACCTGATCGTGCGCGACGGCGGGGTGCCGGGCGTGGTGATCCGGCTGGGCAAGCCGTTCGCCAAGGTGTCCGCGATCGACGCGACGACGCTGGTGTGCGGCGGCGGGGCGAGCGGGATCCTGGTGTCGTCGTCGGCGCGCGATGCCGGAATCGGGGGCGTCGAGTTTCTGCGTTCGATCCCGGGCACGGTCGGCGGGTTCGTGCGGATGAACGGCGGCGCATACGGACGCGAGACCAAGGACGTGCTGGTCGAGTGCGAGATCGTTCTGCGTTCGGGCGAACGCTGTGTGTTGCCGGTCGCGGCGGTCGGGTACAGCTATCGCCATTCGGACCTACCCGAAGGCTGCATCGTGGTGAGCGCGACCTTTCGCGGGCATCCCGGGGAACCGTCGTTGATCCAGGCGGAGATGGACCGCATCGCCGCCGAGCGCGAGGCATCGCAACCGCTGCGCTCGCGCACCGGCGGGTCGACGTTCAAGAACCCGGACGGGCACAAGGCCTGGGCGTTGATCGACGCGGCCGGATGTCGCGGACTGACGCGCGGCGATGCGCAGGTGAGCGAAAAACATTGCAACTTCCTGCTCAACCTTGGGGCCGCGACCAGCGCCGAGATCGAGGCGCTGGGAGAAGAGGTGCGGGATCGCGTGAAAGCGCAATCGGGAGTGGAATTGACGTGGGAAATTCAGCGGGTCGGGGTGGTAGCGTGAACGTGTCGTGGCAGTTCCTCCCCGGAACGGGGAGGGGGACCATTCGCGTTCTTCACGCGAATGGTGGAGGGGTGGTGCCGCGAGTGCTCCGCCTGTTGCCCACCCCCTCCACCATTTTGCCGGAAGGGGCAAAATGGTCCCCCTCCCCGTGCCGGGGAGGAACCCGATGACTCTCCACGTCGCGGTCCTGATGGGCGGGCCTTCGGCCGAGCGCGAAGTTTCGCTGATGTCGGGCAATGGCGTCGCCGATGCGCTGGAGTCGCTCGGCCACCGGGTGACGCGGATCGACATGGGCAAGGACGTCGCCGCGCGGTTGACGGCTGCCGCCCCGGACGTCGTGTTCAACGCGCTTCACGGCACGCCGGGGGAAGACGGCACCGTCCAGGGGATGCTCGACCTGATGGGGCTGACCTATACGCACAGCGGGCTGGCGACGTCGGTGATCGCGATCGACAAGCAGTTGACCAAGCTGCTGCTCGTCCCCGGCGGCATTCCGATGCCGGGCGGGCGGATCGTCAAATCTGAATCGCTCTACGACGCCGATCCGCTGCCGCGTCCTTATGTGCTCAAGCCCGTCAACGAGGGCTCGTCGGTCGGCGTCGCGATCGTTACCGCTGAGGGGAATTACGGCAACCCGATCGCACGCGGCGTCGCGGGGCCGTGGACCGAGTTCGAGGAACTGCTCGCCGAACCGTATATCCGCGGGCGCGAGCTGACGACCGCGGTGCTGGGCGACAAGGCGCTCGGCGTCACCGAGCTCAAGCCCAAGAATGGCTGGTACGATTTCGACGCGAAATATACCGACGGGCTGACCGAACACGTCTTCCCCGCCGATATTCCCGACGAGATCGCCGAAGCATGCAAGCGGATCGCGCTCGATGCGCACCGGTTGCTCGGCTGCAAGGGGACGTCGCGGTCGGACTTCCGCTGGGATGACGAACAGGGTGTCGACGGGCTGTTCCTGCTCGAGGTCAACACCCAGCCCGGGATGACCGCGCTGAGCCTCGTCCCCGAACAGGCGCGGCATTGCGGGATCGAGTATCCGCAACTCGTCCAGGTCATCGTCGATGAGGCGCTCAAGGACAAAGCGGCGAAGGCCAATTCCCCATGAGCGGAACGATCAAGCGCGGCACCGTCCGCCGCCCGGTCCAGCCCAAGCGCAAGCAGGCGGCCAAGCCGTCGGTGATCGATCGCGCGATCACCGCGCTGCCGATCAGCGACGCGACGCTGCACAAGATCGCGACCTGGACGATCACCGGCGTGGTCGGGGCTGGCCTGATCGCGCTCGCGTCCTTCTTCGGCATCCCCGCGGCAATCGGCACCGCGATCGGCGAGGGGATCGGCGATGCGGGATTCCGCGTCACCAACATCCAGATCACCGGCCTCAACCGGATGGACCACAACGTCATCTACAAGATCGCGGCGAACCAGCCGTCGATGGCGATGCCGCTCGTCAGCCTGGAGAAGATCCGCTCCGATCTTGTCTCGCACAGCGGCTGGATCGAGGACGTGCACGTATCGCGGCGGTTGCCCGATACACTGCTGGTCAGCGTGATCGAGCGGCAGCCTAGCGCAATCTGGCAGAACAAGGGGCAGCTTGCGCTGATCGCGTCGAACGGGACGTGGCTCGAGCCGGTCAATCCCGAAGCGATGCCGGACCTGCCGCTGGTGGTCGGCCCGCATGCGAACGAGCAGGAACCGGCGTATCGCGCGCTGCTCGACGTCGCGCCTGCGCTGAAGGGACAGGTCAAGGCAGCGACCTGGGTCGGCAACCGTCGCTGGACGCTGACATTCGAAACCGGCGAGACGCTTGCCTTGCCCGAGGGCGACATCGCGGCGGGCAAGGCGTTGATCAAGTTCGCACAACTGGACGGAGTTCGTCCGTTGCTGGGCAAGGGGTGGCTCGGCTTCGACATGCGCGACCCGACGCGGCTGGTCGCGCGCAAGCCGGGCGTGACGACCAACAAGGCGATCACCGATCCGGGTGGTGCGCCGTCGACGGCGAATACGCCGGGGGCGACGACGGCGTCACCGGCGGGGACCACACCGGCGACCGTGACGCCGACGGCTTCGCCCACGGCGGCGCCTCGTGCAGTGCCGCGGCTCACCGCGGTAAAAAGAATCACTAAGGATTCACAGGTTTAAACGATTGCGGTAAGTGTTGGCGGGAACAGGGGTAAGGGCATGGCTAAAACCGCACCGGAAGGGTTGATCACCGCACTCGACATCGGATCGTCGAAGGTGTCGGCGATGATCGCGCAGAAAGGCGACGGCGGGGAGCTGATCGTGCTCGGCACCGGCCAGCGCGAGAGCAAGGGCGTCAAGCGCGGCTATATCGCCGACGCCGCCGCGACCGAAGTGGCGGTGCGCGAGGCGGTCGAACAGGCGGAGCGGATCGCCGGGCTCAACATCGAGAACGTCTGGGTCAGCTTCTCGGCGGGCGGGCTCGTGTCCGACGTCGCATCGATCGAATTCGAACTGGGCGGCCACCGGGTCGAGCAGACCGACATCGACGCGTTGCTCCAAGCCGGACGGGAATCGATCGATCCCGCCGGGCGGATGGTGCTTCACGCGCAGCCCGCGCTCTACACGCTCGACGGGTTGACCGGCGTGAAGCGTCCGCTTGGGCTCCATGCCGACCGGCTCGGGGTTCACATCCACGTCGTTGCCGCGGATGGATCGCCGGTGCGCAACCTGGGGCTGTGCGTCGCCAATGCGCATCTCGAAGTGAAGTCGATCATCGCCTCGCCGGTCGCGACGGGGATGGCGTGCCTGAGCGACGAAGAGCGCGAGCTCGGGGTCGCCTTGGTCGAGCTGGGGGCGGGGATCACCAACGTCTCGCTGTTCGCGGGTGGGATGCTCGTCGGGCTGATGTCGATCCCGATCGGCGCGCAGGACATTACCGACGATATCGCGTCGGCCTTCGGCACGCGTCGGGCGCAGGCGGAGCGGATGAAGTGCGTCCACGGCTCGGCCAACGCTTCCCCGCGCGACAATCACGAGATGATCGACGTCGCCCCGATCTCGGCCGAGGAAGACGCGAGCGACGGCACGCGCATCACCAAGGCGCAGCTGATCTCGGTAATCCGCCAGCGGCTCGACCATCTCATCGGAGAAGTGTCCAAGGCGTTGAAAGACCTCAAGTTCGAGGGACCGGTCGGGCGTCAGGTCGTGCTGACCGGCGGGGGCGCGGAGCTGAAGGGCATCGCGGATTACGCACAGGCGGCGCTCGGCCGTTCGGTGCGGATCGGGCGTCCGCGCGGGCTGACCGGTCTGCCCGAGGCGCATGCGACTCCTGCGTTCACGACTCTGGCAGGGCTGGCCTTTTATGCCGCCGCCGACCCGATCGACCTGCGCGCGCTGTCGAGCAAGCAGCAGCTTGTGCACCGTCCGAAGGGTTTTGCGGTATTTCGTCGCCTGATGGCGGCGGCTCGTGCGAATTATTAGGTTATTACGACCGGATTGGGCGGTTCGCGCTGGAACGACTGGCACCGATGGTGCAGAACCGCCGCTGAAGTAAATTGAGTGCGTCGGGCCTTTGGCGCCCGTTGGAGACTGGGACATGAGCATCGAATTTCTGCCGCCCGAAGTCGACGAGCTGACCCCGCGGATCGCGGTGATCGGCGTCGGCGGCGCAGGCGGCAACGCCATCGCGAACATGATGCGCGCGGACGTGCAGGGCGTTGAATTCCTTGTCGCCAATACCGATTCGCAGGCGCTGAAGCAGTCTGCGGCAAGCCACAAGATCCAGCTCGGCGTGAAGATCACGCAGGGGCTGGGCGCTGGCTCGCGTCCCGAGATCGGGCGTGCGGCGGCCGAGGAGACGATCGACCAGGTCACCAAGATGCTCGAAGGCTCGCACATGTGCTTCATCGCCGCGGGCATGGGCGGCGGCACCGGCACGGGTGCGGCCCCCGTCATCGCCAAGGCGGCGCGCGACATGGGCATCCTGACGGTCGGCGTCGTGACCAAGCCGTTCGCGTTCGAGGGCACGCGTCGCGCGAAGAGCGCCGAAGCGGGCATCGAGGAACTGCAGAAGTATGTCGACACGCTGATCGTCATTCCGAACCAGAATTTGTTCCTGGTGGCGAACGCGAACACGACCTTCAAGGAAGCGTTCCAGATGGCGGACGAAGTCCTTCAGCAGGGCGTCCGCGGGATCACCGACCTGATGGTCATGCCCGGCCTCATCAACCTCGATTTCGCCGACGTCCGTTCGGTGATGCAGGAGATGGGCAAGGCGATGATGGGCACGGGCGAAGCCGACGGCGACAATCGCGCGATCGAGGCGGCGTCGAAGGCGATCGCCAACCCGCTGCTCGACGGCGTCAGCATGAAGGGCGCCAAGGGCGTCATCGTGTCAATCACCGGC
This sequence comes from Sphingomonas sp. PsM26, assembly GCA_030433805.1. Lineage (GTDB taxonomy): Bacteria > Pseudomonadota > Alphaproteobacteria > Sphingomonadales > Sphingomonadaceae > Sphingomonas. The sequence continues at coordinate 255,778 of JARUXA010000004.1, forward strand.
GGCGACGACATGCGCCTGCTCGAAGTCGACGAAGCCGCGAACCACATTCGCGAACTCGTCGACGACGATGCCAACATCATCTGGGGTTCGGCGTTCAATCCCGATCTCGAGGGCAAGATCCGCGTCTCGGTGGTCGCCACTGGTATAGAGGCTGAGGCACGCCCGCCCGAGGCAGCGGCTCCCGCATCGCGCGCGTTCAGCTTCACGAGCAAGAAGGGCGATGAGCCGACCACGGCAGCACCGGCTCCGGCCCCCGCACCGGCACCTGCGCCGACCGTAGCTCCTGCGCCTGCACCCGCTGCGGCGACGGCGGCCCCTGCGCCGGCCCCGGCACCCGCCGCGGCGGATGAGCTCGTACTCGGCAGCGACGCGGTCGTTCCGCCCGCACCGCGCGTGTACGGCGACGTCGATGTGCCCGCCCCGGCGAGCGACGATACCCCGGCCGAAGCGCCGACGCGGCGTCGCTGGCTGTCGCCCGGCGCGGCGGTGTCCGAGGATGCGCCCGTTCCGGCAGCGCCCGAGCCTGCGCCGAGCGCACCGCGCGTCAAGCTGGGCGGTACGCTGTTCGAGCGGATGTCGAGCGTTTCGCGCGGCGCCGCTCGCGAGGAAGAGCCTTCGACCGACAAGGACCCGCTCGATATCCCGCGGTTCCTGCATCGCCAGAACAACCAGTAACCCGGTCGGTCGCCATGCCCGTCGAGGTGTGGCAGCCGTCTTCCCGGACGCGGCGGCAGCACGGTGTGCCGTCCGCCGATGTTCCGTTTCGTCTTGGCGCAAGCCGGTGCAGCCGTCATTGCCGGTTCAGCGGCAAGGGGCTTTAGGATAGTCCATGCGCATCGTCCGCCTCGCCGCTTCCATCGTCGCCCTTGCCGCGACCGGTGCCGGAGCAGCCCACGCCCAATCTGCGCGCGCGCCGGTCTATCCGTCGCCCTATCCGCAGACGTCCCCTCAGATGGTCCAGCCGGTCGGTGATGCCGACAGCCTGGCGAGCGAAATCCGCTTGCTGGCGGCGGACCCCAACAACGTCCAGGCGCTGGTCCGCGCGGGCGAACTTGCGCTCAAGCTGGAGGATCCGACCGCGGCGGCGGCATTCTTCACGCGCGCGTCGCGGATCGATCCGCGGAATGCGCGGGTCAAGGCGGGCGAGGGCAGTCTGCTCGTCAGTGCGGAACGGCCGGGGGAAGCGCTGCGCCACTTCGCCGAGGCGGAGGCCCTGGGCGGCGACGTGCGCAGTTTCGCCGCGGATCGCGGCCTCGCCTACGATCTGATCGGCGAACAGGATCGCGCGCAACGCGACTACCGCGTCGCCTTGCGCGCGGCAGAGGATGACGAGACGCGGCGGCGCTATGCGCTGTCGCTCGGCATATCGGGCAAGCGCGAGATTGCGCTCAAGGAGATCGAGCCACTGCTGCGGAAGAGCGATCGCGGCGCGTGGCGGTCGCGTGCGTTCATCCTCGCGATGGGCGGGGACAAGGCGGGTGCGGAGCGGATCGCGACGACGATGATGCCGACCGGGATGGCGCAGGGGTTGCAGCCGTTCTTCGAGATCCTGCCATCCTTGCGCCCCGCCGACCGCGCGTTCGCAGTGCATTTCGGCGAAGTGCGCGCGTCCCCGACGCGGATCGCCGATGCCCGGATGACCCCGCCGCTCGCCGCATTGCGCGCCGACCCGACGGCACCGGTCGAGAGCGTGGCCACGCCGCGTCCGCCGGTGGTGACGGTTGCGGCGGCTCCGACGCGCAAGGAGCGACGCTCGCGCAAGGATCGCCCACGCGAGACGATCGTCGCGGCGACCACGCCGCCCGTCGTGCCGCTGCCGGCCCCTCCGGCCTATGTGCCGCGCCCGGTGACGATGGCGTCCGCGACGCCGTATCAGGGGCCGCGTTATGGCGGGCAGCCTCGGCCGGGGTCGAGCGCGACACGCGCGGCGAACCTTGCCGCGGCGAATGCGATGCCGACTCCGGGTGCAACCGTGCCGTTCGCAGCGGGCACACCCGCGCGTTCGGTTGGTGGCCAGACTTCTCCGCAGTCAGTAACCGCGCCTGCACTCCCGTCGTCGGTCGCGCTTGGGTCGTCGACCGTGATGACGCCTGGTCGTTCATCGACCCCGGCCTATTCGGCATCCGTCCCGCAGACTCGCGCGCCGGTCGCCTCGGCAGGGGCGCGACTGACGCCGACACAGCTCGCCAATGCCGCGTCCGCTGCGCCGTCACCGGTCAGGACTGGGACGACGGCGGTGGCGCCTGTTTCGCCCGCTGTTGCGGCCCCTGTTGCGTCGACGCCTTATGTCGATCGTCCTGCAGTGGTGGCCGCTGCACCATCATCTGCCAGTGCCGGAACCGGGTACGTCGCGCCGGTTGCCAGTGCGCCCGCCGCAGCCGTCGCCACGCCGAGCCCGGTGCGGAGCGAGGATTCGATCCTTGCGTCGATCATCGCGGGGATCAACATCCCGGGTACCGAACTGGGGGTCGCGCCCGAACGCATGGCGGTCACGTCGCCACCGCCGATCCAGCGCGCCGTGCCGAGCCGGCCGCTGGAGGACAATGTCGCGGCGGGGACTTCGCGTGCGGCGGTGGCCGCGACCCCTGCGGAGCGCGTCGCCGTCGTGCGCAGTCAGCCCGAGAAGCCGGTCGCCCAACGCAAGCCCACTGCCAAGCCGGTGATCGAAGACGAGGCGGAGGATCGCCCGGTCTCCACGCGCAAGTCGGCAACCGACAAGAAAGCGCTCGCCGACAAGACGACGAAAGCGGGCAAGACCGCAGAGGCGGACAGCGGTGATGCCGCGGGCAAGACCGGCAAGCTATCCAAGGCGGCGCAAAAGGCCGCCGACGCAAAGAAGCTCGCCGAGGCCAAGAAGGCCGAAGAGAAGCGCAAGAACGATCCCAAGGTGCTCGAACCGCAACGTTATTGGGTGCAGGTCGCAGGCGGTGCAAACGCGAATGACCTGTCCAAGCAATGGGACAAGCTCAAGACCAAAAACGGCAAGGCACTTGCCGGCAAGACGGGTTGGGTCACGCCGCAGCGTGCGACCAACCGCGTGCTGACGGGGCCGTTCAAGACCGACGACGAAGCACAGGCGTTCGTCAACACGCTTGCCAAACAGGGTATCTCCGGGTTCGTCTTCGCCAGCGATGCGGGTCAGAAAGTCACGAAATTGCCGGGTAAATGAGAAGTATCGCGCGCTGGGCGAGCCGCCCGGAGCACAGCCGCGGACGGCTGCACGACGAACGACCGGGGGCAGGCGACGCGACATCGGTGCGCGGCCCGCGCGACGCGTTCCAGCGCGACCGCGACCGGATCGTCCATTCGATCAGCTTCCGGCGGCTGCGGCACAAGACGCAGGTGTTCATGGCGCCTGACGGCGACCATTTTCGCGTACGCCTGACGCACAGCCTGGAAGTCGCGCAGATCGCGCGGACGATCGCGCGCGCGCTCGGGCTCAACGAGGATCTGACCGAGGCGCTGGCGCTGGCGCATGACATCGGACACCCCCCGTTCGGCCATGCCGGCGAGGATGCGCTGGAACGCGCGCTCGCGGGGCAGGGCGGGTTCGATCACAATGGCAATACGCTGCGCGCGCTGATGCTGATCGACAGCCCGTATCCGCGCTGGGAAGGGCTCAACCTGACGTGGGAAACGCTCGAGGGTCTCGCCAAGCATAACGGGCCGATCGCGCGGCCGGGCTGGGCGCTGGCGGAATGCGATGCGGCGTTCCCGCTCGAGCTGACGCGCTGGTCGAGCCTCGAGGCGCAGGTCGCCGCGATCGCCGACGACATCGCTTATGACAATCACGACATCGACGACGGGTTGCGCGCCGGATTGCTGACGCTCGATCAGTTGCTCGCGGTGCCGGTGGTCGCGCGCGAGTGGGACGGGGTGCGCGCGCGTTTCCCCGATGTCGCGCCCGATCGTCTGGTGGGCGAACTGATCCGCACCCAGATCGGCACGATGGTCAACGACCTGATCGCCGAGACGGAGCGGCGGCTCGTCGGTATTGGCGACGTCGCGGACGTTCGCGCGGCGGGGCGTTGCCTCGTCGGGTTCTCGGACGCGATGCGCGACGACGAGCGGACGCTCAAGCGGTTCATGTACGCCAACCTCTACCACCATCCGCGCCAGCTCGAGGCGGCGCGGACGGCGGAAGGGATCGTCGCGGGGCTGTTCACGGCGTATCGTGCGGACCCGCGCCTGATGCCGGGGGAATGGGCGGACCGGTTACCCGACGCCGAGCCGTGGCGGAGCCGCCATATCGCGGACTTCATCGCGGGAATGACCGACCGCTATGCGGTCTCACGCTATCGCGAAGCGGTCGGTCCGATCGACTTGCCGGACGGGTTCTAGGGCGCACCAAACCGGGGGGGGCAGCGGTGCGCCCTAGCGTGCATGCGAGATCGCTCGACACGAGCCGAAGCCCCTGCCGGGGGAGCGATCAGCGCAGAGCAACGACCTTGTCGTCCATCACTGCCGCCTTGGCGGGGACGAAGAAGGATACGGGCTTGCCGTTCGCGACACCGGCAACGCGCTTGCCACGGACGACGAGGTGGAAGGTTTCGCCCGAATTGAGATTGCGACCATCGATGTCGACGTGATCGTCCTTGGCGACTTGCGTGTAGGTGAAGGTCTCGCCGTCGCGGGTGAAGGTGCGCGCATCGCTCACGGTGTCGGCGAACGCGGGGGCAGCGGTGGCGACGATGACGGCTGCGGCAGTGACGATGGACTTGAGCATGACCGGTTCCTTTCAAACGAAAGCCTGATCAGCATCCTCTCCACGGGTTGGTGTGCTGCCCGTTTTATATTGCATTGCAACATGTGTCCCAAGCGCAAACGACGCGAGGCCAGTTGCACGGAACGAACGCCGTGCCGCCGCTTCCGGCAAAGTCTTGCGACAAAGGCGGTCCAGAGGGTCCTGGTCGTTCGGGTATAGGGACAGCTTCTGTGACGAAAGTCAGCATCGCGATGAACCGGTTCGGGCTTGGCGCGCGCGGTGATCAGCCGCCGCCGGGGGACCCGGTCGACTGGTTGACGCGGCAGTTGAGCGGCTTCGACCCGCATCCCGACGTCATCGCCAATGCACCGACCAGCGCGACCGTGGCGGCCGGGCTCGCCGATTATTTCCGGCAGCAACGCGCGCTGCGCATGGCGCAGGGGGATCGAGCGTCCAATCCGCCCGCGACCGGCCAGAGTGTACCGCCTTCGCCGATGCAGGCGCCGGGTGCACCCGGCATGGTGCCAACGACCAGCGAGAAGCCGGGGCGCGACGATGCGATGAAACAGGCGCGCCAGTTCGCGCAGCGGACCAGCCGCGCGGACTATGCCGGTGCGGTCGCCGCCCGGGCGACCAATGCGCTCGGCACCGATACGCCGTTCGTCGAGCGGCTGGTGCATTTCTGGGCGAACCATTTTGCGGTGTCGGCGGACAAGCTGGAACTGATCGGTCTGGCAGGGACGCTTGAGTTCGAGGCGATCCGCCCGCATGTGCTGGGCACGTTCCGCGACATGCTGCTCGCGGTGGAGCAGCATCCCGCAATGCTGTTGTATCTCGATCAGGCGGTGTCGGTCGGCCCCAATTCGCCGCGTGGTTTGCGGATCGCGGCGCGCGGCAACCGCAAGGTCGGGCTCAACGAGAACCTCGCGCGCGAGATCCTCGAACTGCATACGCTCGGCGTGCGGACCGGCTACACCCAGGCCGACGTCACCGAATTCGCGCGCGCGATGACCGGCTGGACTGTCGCGGGAATCGGGCGCGGGCCGGGTGCCGGCGCCGCCGGAACGGACGGGCTGCCCGGCGACTTCGTTTTTGCGGCCCCGATCCACGAACCCGGCGACCGCTTGATCATGGGTAAGCGCTATCCCGCGGGCGGGGTCGAGCAGGCGCACGCGGTGTTGCAGGACATGGCGATCGCGCCCGCCACCGCGACTCACGTGATGACCAAGCTCGCGCGGCATTTCGCGGGGGATACGCCGCCGCCAGCGTTAGTCGGGCGGTTGCAGGCGGCGTTCCTGACGTCGGGCGGGGATCTGCCGACGGTCTATCGTGCGCTGATTGCCTCGCCTGAAGTGTGGGTCGAGCGGCCGCTCAAGTTCAAGACGCCGTGGGAGTGGACGATCTCGTCGATGCGCGCGCTCAACGTCAAGACGGCGGACCCGCAGGCGATGGTCGGACTGCTCAACCAGCTCGGGCAACCGACGTGGAAGCCGGGGCAGCCGATCGGCTATGACGATATTGCCGCGAGTTGGGCGGGGCCGGATGCGGTGCTGCGTCGGGTCGAGGCGGCGGAGCGCTTCGCGTCGCGCGCGGCGAATGTCGATGCGCGGGCGCTTGCGCCGAAAATCATGCCGGGGGCGGTCAGTTCCGCGACCCAGACCGCGCTCGCCAATTGCGAGAGCCCGGCGCAGGCGCTCGCGTTGCTGTTCGTCACGCCCGAATTTCTGCGGAGGTAATCGCCATGTACGATCGTCGTTCGTTTCTGAGTGCGGGTGTCGCCGGTATCGTGTTTGCCGCGCTCAGCCCGCGCATGGCGTTCGCTAAGGCGGAGACCGACAAGCGCTTCGTTTTCATCATCCAGCGCGGCGCGGCGGATGGGCTCGGGATCGTCGCGCCGGTCGGCGACCCGGCGTTTGCGGGCGCGCGGGGTGATCTTGTGCTCGATTTCGCGAGCGCGCCGAAGCTCGATTCGATGTTCGCGTTGCATCCCGCGATGGCGAGCGTGCAGGCGTTGTACGGGCAGAAGCAGGCGTTGTTCGCGCATGCGGTCGCCTCGCCGTATCGCGACCGGTCGCATTTCGACGGGCAGAACGTGCTCGAGAGCGGCGGGACGGGCGCGTATCAGCTCAAGGACGGCTGGATGAACCGGCTGCTCGGTGTGCTGCCGCCGACGCAGGCGAAGGCGATCGCGGTGTCGGCGACGGTGCCGCTCGCCTTGCGCGGGGCACATGACGTTTCCTCCTATGCGCCGTCGAGCTTGCCGCAGGCGTCGGACGATCTGATGCAGCGCGTTTCGATGCTGTACGAAGGGGACAGCCAGCTCCACGCCTTGTGGAGCGAGGCGATGGGGACGCGTGCCTTGACCGGGGATCTGGCGGCGGGCGGCGGCGCGAATGCCGCCGCGACCGGGGCGCTTGCGGCACGGCTGATGGCGCCTGCGAACGGCGCGCGGATCGCGATGATCGAGACCGGCGGCTGGGACACGCATACCGGGCAACGCGCTCGGCTCGGCGCGCAGTTGAAGGGGCTGGATGCGATGATCGGCGCGCTTCAGGCCGGGCTGGGGCCGTTGTGGAACGATACGATGGTGCTGGTCGCGACCGAGTTCGGGCGGACCGTCGCGGTCAACGGGACCGGGGGGACCGACCACGGGACCGGGAGTTCGGCGATGTTGCTGGGCGGTGGGGTGCGGGGCGGGCGGGTGCTGGCGGATTGGCCGGGGCTGGCGCAGGCGGCGTTGTTCGAGGGGCGGGATTTGCGGCCGACGTTGCAGCTCGATGCGTTCATCGGCGGCGCGGTTGCGGGGCATTTCGGGGTGGAGCCAGCGAAGGCGATGGCGGCGCTGTTTCCGTCATCGCGGGGGACGGCGGCGGTGGCGGGGTTGGTGTAGCGGCCCGTTGATAGAGTAACGCTTCCCCGGCGCAGGCCGGGCCCCAGTAGCGGGGACCGAGGTAGCTGGCGACAGCGTTTCGTTACCTCGACCTTCGCTACTGGGCCCCGGCCTGCGCCGGGGAAGTGTAGGTCGGTGTAGGTTTACTGCGCCACCACCGGGAGCAACACCGCGCTCGCGCCGACGCTGCCGTGCTGGATCGTCACGGTCGCCTTCTTGTAGTCGCCCGGCTTCGCCAGGAAGATGTTGGGGACGAAGGTCTGCGGGTTGCGGTCATAGACCGGGAACAGCGACGACTGGACCTGCACCATGATCTTGTGACCCGGCAGGAACTCATGGTTCACCGCGGGCAGGCGGAAGCGATATTCCTGCGTCTTGTTCGCCGGAATCGCGGTCGGCTTGGCGAAGCTGTCGCGATAGCGCCCACGGAAGATGTCGAGGCTGATCGCAAGCTGATAGCCGCCCATCTTGGGGTTGCTCGCGACTTCGTCGGGATAGACGTCGATCAGCTTGACCACGACGTCGCCGTCGCTGCCCGTCGTCTTGGCGAAGATGTCCGCCCACGGCACGCCCGAGACCTTGACCGTCTTGGTCAGCACCGGGGTCGAATAGCTCATCACGTCGGTGCGGCCGTCGACCGAACGCTGGTCAGACACCAGCCACTCGCCCCAGCGTCCGTCCTCGAAATTGATTGGACGCGGGAGATAGGGGACGGGGTTGGCGGGATCGGAGACGTAGCTGTCTCCACCATTCGCCGCGCGCTGGAAGCCGAGGCCCTTGTCCGCCTGGAGATACAGCGGCGTCAGCCCGGTGTCGCAGCCCTTGTCGCACGACAGCGGCCATTTCGGGAAATTGTCCCAATGGTTTGCACCAGTGTTGTAGATCGCCGCGGCGGGGAGCGAGACCGCCGGGCCATCCTTCAGATACTGGTTGAAGAAGGGCAGCACCATGTCTTCGCGATACTGCTGCGCGGTGTCGCCGTTCCACTGCAGCGGCCCGAGCGAGCGGCCTTCGCGGTTGACCTGGCTGTGCCGCCACGGGCCCATCACCAGATAGTTGTTCGACTGGTGCCCCGCCTTGACCAGTGCCTCATAGGCGCGGATGCCGCCCCACATGTCCTCGTGATCCCACAGGCCCTGTTCCCACAGCGTCGGAACGTTCGATGGGGTCGCGGCGAGCAGCGTGTCGAGCGCCTGGCCCGACCAGAAGCTGTCATAGGCCGGATGCTGGACCATGCGGTTCCAATAGGGGAGCTGGTCGTAGCCCGACTTCTTCGCCCAATCGCCCGCCGAGATCGTGCGGAAATTGTCGTAATCGTCATAGCCACCCGACGGCGGGGACTTGCCAGCGCCCTTGTAGCCGGTCTGCGATCCGAGCCAGCCGATGTTGGGGAGACGGAACGCGCCGTAATGGAACCAGTCGTCGCCCATCCAGCCGTCGACCATCGGACTCTGGGGTGCGGCCACCTTGAGCGCGGGGTGCGGGTGGAGCAGCGCCATCGCGACGGTGAAACCTTCGTAGGATGAGCCGATCATCCCGACGCGGCCGTTCGACTGCGGCAGGTTCGCCTTGTTCACCAGCCAGTCGATCGTGTCGTACGCGTCGGTGGTGTGATCGACCTTGGTCTGGTTGAGCGGGCCGATCACCGGGCGCGTGACGACGTAATCGCCCTCCGAGCCGTATTTGCCGCGGATGTCCTGATAGACGCGGATGTAGCCGCCTTTGACGAACATCTCGTCGGCGAGCGGCAGCGTCGACAGCTCGCTCGTGCTGTCGGTCCGGTTGGCGCGGCCCTTGGCGTTATAGGGCGTGCGCGTCAGCACGATCGGTGCGTTGGTCAGGCCCTTGGCGTAGACGATCACGGTGTAGAGCTTGGTCCCGTCGCGCATCGGGATCATCGCCTCGCGCTTGACATAGTCGCGGCCGGTTTCGGGCGGGGTGAAGCTCTTCGGAATGTCGCCGCCGACGGGCGCCGCCGCCTGCTCCTGTGCCAGCGCTGGGGTGAGCGCGATCAACGCCGTAGTAGCGGCGAGCAGGAGCGACTTGGCGTGCATGGGCAACCTTTCGACACAAAGTGTATGCCGCGGGTGGTACACATGGTGTTCCAGGCAAAGCAACCGCTGATGTACCATCTCAATCCTCCCCGAAACGGGGAGGGGGACCGCTCGGCTTCTTCAGCTGAGGGGTGGAGGGGGGCGTGCCACGGGCGGAAGCTCCCCTCCACCGTTCGCTGAATGCGCACGGTCCGCCTCCCCGTTCCGGGGAGGAGCGAAGGTGATTTGAAGCCGCCCGTCACATCCGCTAAGGGGCGCGCTCGCAGACACCACCGGACGACCCCCATGACCCTCTACACCCGTTTTGCCGCGCATATCGATGCGGCGCTCGATACGCTCGTCGCCGCGGGGGATCTGCCCGCCGACCTGTCGCGCGCCAACGTCACGGTCGAGCCGCCGCGCGACATCACGCACGGGGATCTCGCAACCAATGCCGCGATGGTGCTGGCCAAGCCCGCCAAGACCAACCCGCGCGCGCTCGCCGAGAAGATCGCGGCGCACCTGGAAGCGCTCGACGAGGTTTCGAGTGTTTCGGTCGCGGGGCCAGGCTTCATCAACATGACGCTGACCGACGACACGTGGCGGACCGAATTGTCCGCGATCCATGACGCCGGCGGCGATTACGGCCGGTCGAACCGTGGTGCGGGTACGACGGTCAATATCGAATATGTCTCGGCCAACCCTACGGGCCCGATGCACATGGGGCATTGCCGCGGCGCGGTCGTCGGCGATGCGCTGGCGGCGCTGCTCGAGTTCGCCGGGCACAAGGTCATCCGCGAATATTACGTCAACGATGCGGGCGGGCAGGTCGATGTCCTCGCGCGCTCGGTCCACCTGCGCTACCGCGAGGCGCTCGGCGAGAGCGTCGAGATCCCCGAGGGCCTGTATCCGGGCGACTATCTCGTCCCCGTCGGGCAGATGCTCGCGACCGAATTCGGCGACACCTATGTCGGCAAGCCCGAGGGCGAGTGGCTCGTGCTGTTCCGCACCCGCGCGGTCGCGGCGATGCTCGTGCTGATCAAGGCGGATCTCGCGCAGCTCGGCATCCATCACGACCTGTTCTCGTCGGAAGCCGAGCTTCAGGCGGCGGGCAAGCCCGAGGCGGCCGAGCACGATCTGCGCGCGCGCGACCTGATCTATGACGGCGTGCTCGAAGCGCCCAAGGGGCAGGAGCTCGAGGATTGGGAGCCGGTCGTGCTCCCGCTGTTCCGCTCGACCCAGTTCGGCGACGATCAGGATCGCCCGATCAAGAAGTCGAACGGGCAGTGGACCTATTTCGGCGCGGATCTCGCGTATCATTACCAGAAGGCGCAGACCGCCGACGCGCTGATCGACATCTGGGGTGCCGACCATGCCGGGACGGTCAAGCGGATCGTCGCGGCGGTGCAGGCGCTGACCGGCGGCAAGACGCGGTTCGACGTCAAGCTCGTCCAGATGGTGCGGCTGATGCGCAACGGCGAGCCGATCAAGATGTCGAAGCGCGCGGGCAATTTCGTCACGCTGGCGGATGTCGTGAACGAGGTCGGCAAGGACGTCGTCCGCTTCACCATGCTGACGCGCAAGGCCGATGCACAGATGGACTTCGACTTCGCCAAGGTGGTCGAGGCGTCGAAGGACAATCCCGTCTTCTACGTCAATTACGCGCATGCGCGGATCGCGTCGCTGCACCGCCGCGCGACCGAGGCGGGAATCAACTGCGACACGGTCGACCTGTCGCTGCTCGACACCGAGGACCTCGCACTGGTAAAGTTCGCGGCACAGTTCCCGCGCATCGTCGACACCGCCGCAGCTGCGCGCGAGCCGCACCGGATTGCGTTCTATCTCTACGACTTGGCAGCATCGCTCCACGCGCTATGGAATGTCGGTAACGATCGTCCGGATCGCCGCTTCCTGCTCGCCGACAATCCCGGCGTGACGTGTGCACGGCTGTTCCTGGCCGAAGGGGTCGGGCAGATTATCCGCAATGGCCTCGGCATCATGGGGGTGCAGGCGGTCCAGGAGATGAAGTGATGCAGATCGGCGACCGGGACATGCGCGACAGCGACCGGCTTCCCTGGCTCGAAACGGTCGAGCAGGAGCGCGACGGGGCCGCGCCGGTCATCCGCATCGTCATGATGGTCGTCGGACTGCTGGCGCTGGTCGCTGTCGCGATCCTCGGGTACCGCTATTGGGACACGCATCGCGGGATCAACGGCGACGGCGCGCTGATTGCTGCGCCGCCCGGGGATTACAAGATTCGCCCGACCGAACCCGGCGGGATGGTCGTGCAGGGCGAGGGCGACACCGCGATCGCGACGAGCAACGGCGACAGCATGGGCAATTCGTCGATCGACATGGCCGCCGCGCCCGAAGCGCCGGTCGCGGGAAAGAAGGTCGTCCCGCAGCGGATCGATTCGGGTGCCAGCAAGGCGGTGTCGGCGATCCCGGCGGCGGACGGCGCGGTAACCGGTGGCGCGGCGATCCAATTGGGGTCGTTCGACACCGAGGCCGATGCCAACGACATCGGGAAGCGGATCGCCAAGCGCTACAGCTATCTCGCCGCGCTCGGCAGGTCGGTTCAGATGGCGCAGGTCAACGGGCGCACCGTGTATCGCCTTCGCGTCAATGCGGGGAGCGTGGGGGAGGCGAAAAGTCTGTGCGCCAAACTGGCGGCTGCGGGCCAGGCGTGCTTCGTTCCGCGCAGTTGACGGCGTAGCCGGGGTGACGCGGCGGTCGGCGGACGATAGGACGATGGCATGAAGCCCGTCATCTTCGGCCTGTCCGGCCCCGTCCTCACACCCGACGAACGCACTTTCTTCGCCGCGGTGGAGCCGGCGGGATATATCCTGTTCAAGCGCAACATCGTCGACCGGGCGCAGGTGCGCGCGCTGACCGACAGTCTGCGCGATCTGTCGGGACGCGTCGATCTGCCGATCCTGATCGATCAGGAAGGCGGCCGCGTTGCCCGAATGCGCGCGCCCGAATGGCCCGAGTTTCCGGCAGGTCCCGCATTCGATGCGCTGTACGAGATCGCGCCCATCTCCGCGATCGAGGCGGCCAAGGCGAATGCGCAGGCGATCGGGCTGATGCTCGCGGAGGTCGGCATCACGGTCGACTGCCTGCCGTTGCTCGACGTGGCGCAGCCCGACACGACCGAGGCGATCACCACACGCGCGCTCGGGTCCGAACCGCTGCGCGTCGCGGCGATGGGGCGGGCGATCCTCGACGGATTGCGGGCGGCGGGGGTCGTCGGCGTGGTCAAGCACATGCCTGGGCATGGTCGCGCCAAGGTCGATACGCATTACCACCTGCCGACGGTGACCGCGTCGGACGCCGAGCTGGCGATCGACCTCCAGCCGTTCATCGCGCTCAAGGGTGCGCCGATGGGGATGACGTCGCACATCGTGTTCGAGGCGTGGGACCGCGACCGCCCGGCAACGCTGTCGCCGGTGATCGTCGAGGACATCATCCGCCAGCGGATCGGGTTCGACGGGCTGTTGATGACCGACGACATCGACATGAAGGCGCTGACGGGGAGCGCGGGCGACAAGGCCGCGGGGGCGATCGCGGCGGGGTGTGACCTGGTGCTTGATTGCTGGGCGCGGATGGACGAGATGGTCGATATCGCCGCGCGGCTGGGCGAGATGTCGGACGTGTCGCGCGCACGGCTCGATCGCGCGATGGCGACGGTGGCGGGCGCGCGCGAAGAGGGCGACATGGCCGCGCTGATCGCTCAGCGTGATGCGCTGCTCGCACTGGTATAGCCTTCGGCAGATTGGGGTTTTGGGGTAAACCGTTCTCCTGCGAAAGCAGGAGTCCAGGAGTCTCGCGCGCGACAGCCGTGGCTCTGCGCGGCCCTGGGTTCCTGCCTTCGCAGGAACACGGTGGATGAGCATTCGATGGCAGCTTCTCCCGCGAGGCGGCTCACCGGCAACAGGACGCTGCACCCGATAAGCCGCTCCCCACGCCATCTTGAATTTGGTAGCGTTGCGCTACGCATGACCGACACGCCCGAAACGCTGACGCTCGATATCGACGGGTGGGAAGGTCCGATGGACCTGCTGCTCGCGCTCGCCCGCAGCCAGAAGGTCGATCTCAAGCAAATCTCGATCCTCGCGCTGGTCGACCAGTATCTCCGATTTGTCGAAGAGGCGCAGGCTGCGCTGGAGCTTGCGGCGGATTATCTCGTGATGGCGGCGTGGCTTGCCTATCTCAAGTCGGCGCTGCTGTTGCCGCGCGATCCGGAGGTCGAGCCGTCGCCCGAGGAACTCGCCTTGCGGCTGCAGCTTCGGCTCGAACGGTTGAACGCGATGCGCGAGGCCGGGGCGCGGCTCGTTGCGCGCGACCGGGTGGGGCGGGACGTGTTTACGCGCGGCGCGCCCGAGGGGCTGCGGACGACGCGCAAGGCGCTTTGGCAGGCGGAGATTTATGACCTGATCGCGGCGTACGGCGTCATCACCGCGCGGACGCGCCCGGTGATGCACATCGTCGCGCATCGTCCCGTCATGACGTTGGAGGCGGCGCTTGCGCGGGTTTCACGGCTGGTCGGGGTGGAGATCGACTGGCGCCTGATCGAAACCTTCCTGCCGGCGGACGCACGCGGCCTGTTCCGCAAGTCCGCGCTGGCGTCGTCGTTCCTCGCCGCGTTGGAGCTTGCCAAGCAAGGCAAGGTCGAATTGCGACAGCAGTCGCCGTTCGCGCCGCTGTATATCCGCGCGATCGGCGCGGCGGCGACGGCATGACGCCGCCCGATGCCACGGTCCGTGCGGTGGAAGCGGTGCTGTTCGCCTCGACCGAGCCGATGACCGCGGATGCCATCCGGAATCATCTCGGCGGGATCGACGTCCGCAGCGCGCTGGCGACGTTGCAGGCGGATTATGCGGGGCGTGGGATCGAACTCGTTCGCCGGGGCGAGCGATGGCATTTCCAGACCGCCGCCGACATGGCGCATCTGCTCCGCCGCACGCATGAGGAACCGCGAAAGCTCAGCCGCGCCGGGATCGAGACGCTGGCGATCATCGCCTATCACGAACCCGCGACGCGCGCGGAAATCGAGGCGATCCGGGGTGTGCAGATTTCGAAGGGAACGCTCGACGTGCTGATGGAGGCGGGCTGGATCCGCCCCGCCGGGCGGCGTGAAGTTCCCGGGCGCCCATTGCTCTATGCGACCACCGCCGCGTTCCTCGCGCACTTCGGGCTGGCGACGCGGCGCGATCTGCCCGGGCTCGAGGATCTGAAGGCGGCGGGGCTGCTTGACCCGGTCGATCTGCAGTTTGAAACTATGGAGGTGGCAAAGCCGTACGATGAAGACTAGATAGAACGAATTCCTAGGAGATTGACCATGGGTGGTTTCAGCCTTGTGCATTGGCTCATTTTCGGCGTTATCGCCATCCTCGTACTGGGCGGCGGTCGCTTTTCCAGCATGATGGGTGACGTCGCCAAGGGCATCAAGCAGTTCAAGAAGGGTATGGCCGAAGAGGACGAACCGGGCCGCGAACCGAGCCGGATCGAAGCAAAGGCCGCCGCAGACCCGGTGTTCGACCGCGACGGCAACCGCGTGCGTGACCGCGAAGTCTGATTTCGGACGGATAGCCGCATGTTCGACGTCTCCTCATCCGAGGTGATCATTCTCGGGGTCGTGGCCTTGCTGGTCATCCCGCCCAAAGACCTGCCCAAGGCGATGCGATCCGCGGGCTATTGGGTAGGGCGGGTGCGCGGCATCGCGACGCAGTTCCGATCGGGCTTCGACTCGATGGTTCGCGAGGCGGAACTGCACGAGATGGAAAAGAAGTGGGCGGCGGAGAATGAGCGCATCATGCGCGAGCATCCGCCGACCCCGGTCCAGATGCTGCCCTCTGCGGATTCGGCGGCGACTGCCGAAGATGGTGAGGCGGCCCCCCATATGGTGGAACAGCCCACGATCCAGCCGGCGCACGATGTCGCTGGCCCCGTGCAGCCGGAACCGGTCGTGACGCCGGGTGTGGTCCCAGCCGACCGACATGAGACGTCGCACACGGACGACGCACCGCAACGGGCGGCCCAGTCGTGAACGCGCCGGTCGACGATCTCGAAGCCAGCCGCGCGCCGCTGCTGGATCACCTGATCGAATTGCGGCGTCGGTTATTCTATTGTCTCGCGACGGTCTTCGTCGCGGTGATCGTGACGTACATCTTCTCGCGCGACATCTTCACGATCCTGGTGCAGCCGCTGCTCAAGGCGGGGCAGACGCGGATCGTCACGATCGGCGTGTTCGACGGCTTCTTCGTACAGATCAAAATCGCTTTGTTCGCGGCGCTGATGATTTCCTTCCCGGTGATCGCAAACCAGTTGTGGGGCTTTGTGGCACCGGGTTTGTACCGGCAGGAAAAGCGTGCGCTGCTGCCGTTCCTGATCGCGACGCCGGTGCTGTTCGGGATGGGGGCGTCGATGGCCTACTTCCTCGCCGTACCCGCCGCGCTGCACTTCCTGCTGAGCTTCCAGGGGAACCTCGGCGGCGTCGAGCAGCAGGCTCTGACGTCGGTCGCCAGTTATCTCGATTTCATCATGCAGTTTCTGTTTGGCTTCGGGATCGCGTTCCTGATGCCGGTGGTGCTGATGATCGTGGAGCGTGCGGGGCTGGTGACGCGCAAGCAGCTTGTTGGCGCACGGCGCTATGCAATCGTTGGCTGCTTCGCGCTGGCGCTCGTTCTGGCGCCGCCAGACGCTGGGTCGATGATCATGCTCGCGGTGCCGCTGGTGCTGCTCTACGAGCTGGCGCTCATCGCTATCTGGTTCTCGGAGCGTGGCCGGGCAAAAACTGCTAGCACCGATCTGGTCGAGAGCTGATCCGCCGAACGCCCGATTGCCGGACATGAAAAAGGCCGCCCCTGCGATGCAGGGGCGGCCTTTCGATTCCGGCTAAGTCCGTCTTACTTGGACTTGTCTGCCGTCTTCTCGACGGTGCTGCCTGCCGACTTCACGTCCTTGCCGACACCTTCGACGGTGTTGCAGGCGCTGACCAGAACGGCACTGGCGACGAGAGCGAGACTGAGAACCTTACGCATACGAACCTCCTTTAAATCACGAGCGTCCTGCCGGGGCAGGATGCCTGCAATCGAAATGATCGGAACGCAGGATCGTTCCACCATCCGAACAGATTCGATCCATCGAAGGATGGTCTCAGTAGCGATGTGGGGAATTGGACCCGGGCGCGCCACCGGGGGGGGGGGGGGGGTGGGGGCGCCCGGGGCCATGTTGCGGTTTGGGGGCGCGGGGGGGGATAAATTGGGTATCCGAATTTC
>JARUXA010000498.1 GCA_030433805.1 Sphingomonas sp. PsM26
ACTTTTTTTTTTTATTTTTTCGGCCCCCCAGATTTATAAAAAAAAATTTTTTTGGTGGGGTGGGTTTTTTTTTTAATATTATATTTTTTAATTTGTTTTTTTATATTTTTTTTTTTTTTTTTTTTTTAAAAAAATATTTTATAATTCTTTTTTTTTTTATTTTTTATTATCCAATATTTAATGTTTTTAATTTTTAAATTTATGGGCC
>JARUXA010000499.1 GCA_030433805.1 Sphingomonas sp. PsM26
CCTTCGCTGAGGTTGTCCGCAGCACAGCAAAAAATTTCCCCGATAGTGCGTATCAGCCCAACTTGATCTTTGAGCGGACGGTCAATGCTCAGTACGGTATAAACCCGGGTCCTCACAAAATTTTCGTGAACGCAGATGGAGTTGGGACAAAGCCTGAGCTTGCGGAGCGCATGTTTACCGAAACTGGTGATTATCGTTACTTTGAAT
>JARUXA010000500.1 GCA_030433805.1 Sphingomonas sp. PsM26
GTAAATGGAGAAAAAAATGCCCAAAATCGATTGAATAAAAAGTCTGAAAAAGTACCACCCGACAAGGAATACAGCAATTGTTCCATACAAAAGAAAGGAAGCATTATTCGGAACAAATTCCATATACTTTAAGATGAGAGAAATTGAAATAGTTAACGCAATAAAGTAGTTAATGAGTAAAATTAGTTTACTAAATGTGAGTTCTTT
>JARUXA010000501.1 GCA_030433805.1 Sphingomonas sp. PsM26
GAAATAAAGCAATGAAGATCTCTGCGCTCACACATGCACTTTGAAATGTGGGCACACCATCTGAACGTCTATCACAGTATGTAGTCGAATTTTTGTAACCTATTTAGTCACATAGACCCTGGACCATACTCAAATTCGGTCTTTTCTCGATTGAAACCTGCTTGTAAGATTTAAAAAATGAATCTCCTCTCTCGATGATAAAGTTGT
>JARUXA010000502.1 GCA_030433805.1 Sphingomonas sp. PsM26
GAAAGCTTTGGCCGGAATGGGGAGGGGGTCAACGTCTTAACTTTTATACCGAAGCAAAAGGCCGGCTATTAGTAGTCGGTGTCGGTGGAGAGTCCGTTCTTAGTATTCTAGAAAAGGATTCACCTAAAGAGATTAACTTATAAGCTAAACCAATAAGTAATGAAAATATAGCGAATCTTAACTTTATAGGTTTTATAGCTGGCGCAT
>JARUXA010000503.1 GCA_030433805.1 Sphingomonas sp. PsM26
GACGACACCGTCGTGACTGGTGAGTTGGCCCAGGCTCTGCGGACGGCCTCGCCCACCAACCCGTCGCCCACCCGGGTAGTACATACAGGCTACACCCATACCGGCTGGGTGCGGCTCGCCGAGCGGGTGCTTCAACGCTTCCTGGGCCGGGACTTCTGGCTGCCGGATTTTTGGGGCTGGCTGCCGATGGCACTTCGTCCCAGACCC
>JARUXA010000504.1 GCA_030433805.1 Sphingomonas sp. PsM26
GAGAGAACGAGATCGCGGCACTCATCAGCGAGCGTGGGTTCTCCGTGCAACGCCAAGTTCCCGTTGGGAACCGCAACATCGACATAGGTGTCTGGCCGGTGGCCGTGGAAGTTCACTGCAGCGCTCATAACCCGTTCGCGCCGTGCTCCCGCGAGGTAGGCCGCTGCGTAGAACTCCTCGACGCTGGTTGGAATGTCTTGTACGTC
>JARUXA010000505.1 GCA_030433805.1 Sphingomonas sp. PsM26
GGCTGATCCACTGCTATCGGGGGCAAGTCGAATCGTCGCACCGCCCCTCCCACATTTAGACCTCATTGGCTTGAGGGCTTGCTCAGAACAAATCGATCGGCGCGCCTTCATCCGCCGGCAGCGGGCTGCCCGGTGCAACGCCATTGCCCAACTCATTGACCGACGGTGGCGTGTCTTCGCTCTTGAACAGTTCGAAGTACGCATTC
>JARUXA010000506.1 GCA_030433805.1 Sphingomonas sp. PsM26
GGTCAAGGTCGATCCCCGGCCGCCCGAGCCATGTCGCAAGCGGCGCGCCGACACCCCGCGCGCCCGACGCGGCGCCCGCCAGCTCGACGAACGCCGCATTGGCGGGCAGGACATCGAGCGCCGCGTCGACCAGGACGAACGCTTCGGGCATATGCTCGATCACGTCCGCCATCGACGTGGCATGGTCCGCCGCCGCGGTCGGGGAT
>JARUXA010000507.1 GCA_030433805.1 Sphingomonas sp. PsM26
CAGTGGACCGGTGAAATCGTCGCATTGAGCACGACCAGCAAAACTCGCATGTGCATAGCATTTACCCTTCTCCTTGACCACCTAGCTTATAAAACCGATGATTATGGAGCAATGCCACGACGACAAATGGCTTGTATGAAGCCTTACGCCGCCATCACGTATACGTAGACGGCAACGGAAAAACCGACGCCAGTGCTTACAATCTC
>JARUXA010000050.1 GCA_030433805.1 Sphingomonas sp. PsM26
GTTATTACCATACTGCTCTAATTTTTTTGAATAATCAACATATCATTTTTATCAAATTAGATTCATCACATAATATCAGTGTAATGGTATTGTTCTCTCCCCAAAGAGATTCAATCACACTTACCCTATTTCAATCTTCCTTCTAACTGATTGAGTGGGGTCTTTTTTATGTGTATTTTAAGACACTGATATTTACATCAAATGTACTTAGGCAAAACAAACGTTAATTGCGATAGAGAATGTTTCTTTACATGTCAAAATCATCAATGAAATAGGTTTTTGTTCATAAATGATTGTTACGAAAAACACCTTTAAATAAAGAAGGTGTTTTTTCTGTTTTATATACACATGATAAAAAGAGGAGTGTTTGAGATGAAGAATTTATTCATTAAATTAGTCACTGTTTTTATATTATTGATGGCTACACTATATGGAATACCGGTAGGGAAAACGGAAGCTGCCAATAAAGCATTTAATCAAGACTTCATTATTATTAATAAAAAATATAACAAGCTTGCGTATTTTCATAACGGTTATATTGAAATCATTGATCCAGTAGCAACGGGTAAAACATGGGAGAAAACACCTGTTGGATTTTTTAAAGTGATGAACAAGATTAAAAATCGTCCTTATTATACAGGACATATTCCCGGGGGAGATCCTCGTAATCCATTAGGAAAGCGTTGGTTAGGATTAAATGCAGGCGGTACGAATGGTGATACATACGGCATTCACGGAAATAATAATGAAAGTAGCATTGGAAAATACGTGAGTCACGGATGTGTCAGAATGCATAATACAGATGTGGAGAAGCTTTATGAGAAAGTTGAAGTTGACACACCGGTTGTGATTACGTATTCCTATAAGAGCTTTATTGATCTCACTAAGATTTATGGATATACGTTTAAAGGTTACAAGTTAAAAAATAACTAATGATTAGGCAGCATTCCGTTATTACGGGATGCTGTTTTTTCTTTGTCTTCTTTCCATATAGCCCTTATCATAGAAATAGATGAAAAATATGGTGGAGGGGGATATAATTATGCGAGCAAAAATTGAAAGGGCTAAACACGTGTTAATGTTTAAAGCTACAGGGGAGTTTTATGCACATGAGGTAAATCAAGATAAATTGAAAATGGGCTTTTTTGTCTGTCCTTCTTGTGAAGTCAGAGTCCATTATAAACACGATCATTTCTTTTCTCGTGAACATACACGAAATTGTATCTATGTGAAAGAACAATTTAAGAAAAAAGTCTACTAGACAAATGAAGATCCAATGATTATAGGACACTACGGAGAAAAGGGGGAAACGATATGAAAAATCATGTTTATCAAAATGGACGCTTAATTCAAACGAATAAAAAGTTTTCCGCATTGAAGCAAAAGCAGAAGGAATGGATAACAAACGAATTAAGACAACGCTATATTCGTGCGATTAATTACCCTCACGTCAAATTACACCCTAGGAAACGAGATCAAATTTTAGATGAAGTTTATGATCTTATTGAGGGAAAAGAAATTTGGATACCTTATGGTGAAGTGAAGAGACACTATTTTGGCAAAATCCCTTCGTTTATTCGTAAGAATAAGAAAATGATGAAAGAAGAAATAAAAGGTGAATCATAAGATGGCTAGAGTAGTTATAGAATGGGACTATTTTAAACATTCGACAGCGTTGAGACTACATAAACAGGCTAAGCCTGTTTTAGTACCATTATATGATGTAGGAAGGAGCACTTAAGGTTCCTTTGTTGGATTGATAAATCTGTTCATAGAAAATCAAATGAAGTAGAATATTGCAGCAGGAAGGGGAGAATATAAAATGAAATCAACAGGTATTGTACGAAAAGTAGATGAATTAGGAAGAGTTGTTATTCCAGTTGAGCTAAGAAAGGTTCTTGCTATTAAAGAAAAAGACCCTATCGAGATCTTTGTTGATGGGAATCAAATTATTTTAAAGAAATACATGTCTTATAACGAATGTATAGTAACAGGTGACATCACTCCTCAAAATAAGGAATATGCAAAAGGTTTAGTGCTAAGTCCAAGAGGGGCAGAAATTTTAAAGAATGAAATAGAGTTTAAGTTCAATATAAAAGCTTAATTTATTCATGATTTTATAGAGTTGAGGTGATTTTTCAAAGGCTTGAAGCCTTGATAAATCTATAATGTGTAAAATTATGTATAAACGATAAATTTTGATGTTACGCCATCCCTTGTCTCCTGAGGGGTGGCGTTTTGTTTTTATTTCTTTCCTGCTAAGAGCTTATTTTCCAGCTTATATATCCATTTATAATATCCTAATACAATAAGTAAAAGTAAAGGATCCATAATGGCTGAATGCCATAGATTCCACCAACCGTATTTAAAGTATCCCCACGGTTCAGGTAATAATGTGATGGCTTCATAAAGTAAAATAGCTATCATCCAATAGAAAATATACATAATACGTTTATGAAAGGCTTCTCCAGAAGGATACCAATTTAGAAACATCATATTCACTGGTGGAATCAATACTGTTAATGTAAGAATTTCACGCCACCCATCAATATCTTTAGAAAAGTACCAATAGCCATGATATTTTGTATCAATATATAAATCGCCGAGTTGTTGCAAAGCAATTGTAAATGCCCAAATATGTACGATTTGATTTGCCGTCAATCTTTTATTTGTTTTAAACGCAATAAAGTTAAACAGAATAATAGCAATAATAAGTCCTATCATAAGGTCAATTTTCCTTTTTAACCAAATATACCATATACTGTTAATTAAAGAAAACTGCTAGTTACTTTATTTCGAATTTATCTTTATCCTGTTCACTCCAAGATCACACTTATCGACAAAAAGACAGTCTAAAAAAGTACACCTTTTTAGACTACAGGAAAATCAATAATAATAAGTCTATTTATGTCACTTTAGGAGTTATTTTGCATCTATTTCAAGCGTTATTTTGCACTATAAGTAAATATAAAAAAGAAACCTGTACATATTTCTCAAACTCAATATTTGTTACAAAACTCGTCCTTTTCTGAACACGCTTCTTCTTGATTTGAAAGAGGCGTGTTTTATTGTTAAAAATGTTACAAAACCCTGTTCACTTTTCTATGTTCAATAACCTAATTATTTTTATCTTATGTTACAATGAAATTGGAATTAAAATTAGAAAGAGTGATAATTGGTGTTAATTGGATATGCACGTGTGTCAACAGGATTACAAAATTTGGATTTGCAAACAGATTCGTTAACGGAACATGGTTGTACGAAAATTTTTTACGATAAGATGAGTGGAACAAAAAAACAACGTCCCGGTTTAGAGCAAGCACTTCAGTATGCACGTGAAGGCGATACAATTGTCGTTTGGCGATTGGACCGACTAGGACGTAACATGCAAAATTTGATTCAAATTGTGAATAGCTTAAATGAACGAGGGGTTGGCTTTCATAGTCTGCAAGAAAACCTAACAATGGACAAGAGCAATGCAACTGGGCAATTAATGTTTCACTTATTCGCAGCGTTTGCAGAATTTGAACGAAACCTTATTGAGGAACGTTCAGTTGCAGGACGAGCAGCTGCAAAAGCACGTGGGCGTTTAGGTGGGCGTCCAGAAAAGTATGGATCAAAAGATATTGAAATGATGAAGGCTTTAATTGAAAATGGTACACCAATTAAAGATGTTGCAGAAAAGTGGGGCGTGTCTCGAACAACGATTTATCGCTATTTAGAAAGATAGTAAATCGGAAGGGTTGATGTCTATGCAGAATGAACATCCTTCATTAACAGCTTATTCAGAAAAACAACGACAAGCAGCGATGATAAAGTATCAAGTCATTGTGCCTTATCTTTTCAATGAGAAAACATTAACTGTCATTACAGAAGAAACCGGCATTGCAAAAAGAACTCTACAATACTGGATTCGGGACTATGAACAATTTGGATTAAAAGGCTTAATTCGAAAAACAAGAAGTGATGCTGGCAAAATACATTTAGAGCCGGAAATTATCGTGTGGATTGAACAACTAATTTTGAAGTACAAAAGGAATTCGCTGACGTCTATTCATCGAATAATTTGCGAGCATTGTCAGAAACAAGGCTGGCAACAACCAAGTTATTATCAAGTGTATAAGGTTTCTCAATCCCTTTCGCAAAGCTTGAAGAAGTTAGCATATGATGGCCAAAAAGCATACGGAAATCAATATAATTTAATTCATCGAAGAGAAGCAAGCTATCCTAATGAGATTTGGCAAGCTGACCATACGCTACTCGATATTCTTGTAATCAATGAAAAAGGACAAGCCGAACGACCTTGGTTGACGATTATCTTAGACGACTACAGCCGGGCAGTCGCTGGCTATTTTTTAACCTTCCAAGCTCCTTCAGCTATTCAAACAGCAATCACTTTACATCAAGCCATTTGGCATAAAAGAAATCTAGATTGGCCAATTTGCGGAATACCTGAACAGTTTTATACTGATCATGGCAGTGATTTTACATCGAATCATTTAGAGCAAGTGGCCATTGATTTGAAAATGAACCTCATTTTTTCAGCAGTAGGTGTTCCTAGAGGTCGAGGGAAAATTGAACGCTTCTTTTCAAGCATCAACCAATTGTTTTTACAAGACTTACCTGGTTATATAGGAAACGGTACAAAGGATGCCCCCATGACTTTGAAAGATCTCGATGAAAAATTAGCCGATTTTATTGTGTACAATTATCATCATCGTACTCATGGAACAACGAAAAAGACTCCGATCAATGCTTGGAATGATGGAGGATTTTTACCGAATATGCCGGAGAGTTTAGAAAGTCTGGACTTATTACTGCTACATGTTGCCAAACCAAGAAAAGTACATTCAGACGGGATTCATTTCCAAGGGCTAAGATTTATTGATATTACACTTGCTGCGTATGTCGGTGAAACCGTCGTTATTCGTTACGATCCACGGGATCTTGCTGAAATAAGAGTTTTTTACGAAGATTACTATTTATGTACGGCTATTTGTCCCGACATTGCAGGTTATACAGTTGATTTAAAAGACATTGTTTCTGCAAGAAATAAACGGAAACGGAAGTTGAATAATCAAATTATCCCAGAGAAATCAGTAATTGAAGACATTGTCCAGTCTAAACAAAGCCAATTAGAAGAAGATTCGAAGCTACCTAAGCCACTCAAGTCAAATTTGAAGAGGTACTCCAATGAATAACAAACAAACATTTATTGAAACGAAGGAATATAAGCGATTTGCTGAATTTTGTGATGCCTGTATCAAGTATCAATATATAGGCATTTGCTATGGTCTACCGGGTGTTGGTAAAACACTTTCAGCTAGACAATATGCCCAGTGGGATTATGTCGAGAAGCAAATCGACTATGAAACATCTGCATGTATGGGTGCTTATGCTGACGAGAAAATTTTAGATTGTCACACTCTTTTTTATACCGCCCCACCTGTTAGTGCAGCGAAATTAACCAGTACGATTCATATTATGGGAGTCCGATTCCACACTGTGAAAGATGCCTATCGGGTACGTATGGGTGAAAAAGAATTGAACACTTCTAGCGCTCTCGAAGGAATTCGCTTAATTATTGTAGATGAAATCGATCGTTTAAAGCTGCAGCACTTGGAGCAACTTCGTGATATCTATGATCAACATGACTTAGCTATGATCTTAATCGGGATGCCAGGAATTGAAAAACGGTTAGCGCGTTACCCTCAGCTATACTCCCGTATTGGTTTTGCTCACGAATTTCAGAAACTCAGTAATGACGAGATGCACCATATTCTAGAATATAAATGGAAAGAACTAGGTATCTCTATTAAAAGGGAAGACTTTTCCGATTACGAGGCACTCACAAGCATTATTAAAGTTACAAATGGGAATTTTAGACTCATTCATCGGTTATTTACTCAAATTGAACGTATTCTCGAAATCAATCACCTCACATTAATTACAACCGAAGTAGTAGAAGCTGCAAGAAATAGCTTAGTAATTGGACGTATATAGCAAAGAAACCCAGCTAATTTTCTTATATGAAGGTAGCTGGGCTTTTAAAGTTGTATATGCAAAATAGCACTTAAAATAAGTGCAACTTATCTCTTAAAGTGACAATTTAGTGAATAAAATAAACCTTTATGAACGTATAAAAAGTAATTTACCTTTATAGGCGGTATGTCATATTCAATTTTAGTTAACCTAATCACCATTACAGGAACCAAAACAAGTAAAACCCCTTTTCAAAGAACATTGTTTTGAAAAGGAGTTTTTATTTATAAAATCTTTTTAATTTTTAATACTTGTTTCGAAATAATTAATGGAGCGTTTGGTACACATATAAATAGCTGATACAAAGTTCTAAGAATAAAAAAGAGCCTACTTGATGTAAAAAATCAAACAGGCTTTACTTTTTCTTTAAAGTCCTTTTGATTAACTTCCCAAACATCATATTCTTCGCCAAATTTATCTCTTATGTCCATAGCCATTAAATCGGATAAAATCTCATAATTATCTATTATAGATTCATCTACTATGTCTTCATTAAGTTCACCTTTAACTGTATTCCATCTAATAAACCTTTCATCATGTACACTTACGATATAGAAATACCTAGTTCTGAATTTATTTATTTTACTGTTTTTCATATGAATTCCTTTCAACTCTTGATAAACCTTAGTTGAATTATAACTTACAAATTTTATTTATATACAAGAGCCAGCTGTTGTGAGCAAACAGCTGGTTCTTTAATTAAGTTTTTTGCTTGTTAAGAAGCCTATTTATAAGTAGCAGGACATGATAAAAGGTATTTGATGCAAAAATGCCTAGGGCAAAAAAAGAAAATAATAATCGGTAATCTAATTTGATTCCTGTGAACAGAAAGTAAAATGCTAACGCAGGAATCAACCCTGCTAACGAGTACATTGCTAGTTTGGAAACATACATTTTCCTTGTCCGCATTTTATTTGCCACCATATCGATTAGATAAGAGAAAATAATTCCAACAACTATATAAACGGGGAAAGTATAAATGAATGTAAACACGAATGTATCTGTAAAACCAAAGTAATAAATATTAGGTTCTTGCTCACTTTTAGGTGTTAAGTTAATTATCCCGTAGGCAGTACTAAAAAAAGTAGTAGATAAAAAGGCCGTAACAACTAATTTTATAAAACCTCTCAAAATAGCTCTCCTTTGATTTTATATTCAATTCAACTTTTTTTACCCACCTGTTCTTTTTGTATACTCTTCCATAAGTCAAAAATTAACATAGCCCCTCCAAGTAACATAAATAAAATACTCAGCATATAGGGAAACCATCCTATAATTTCATCAAGTACCACTGTTAGCTTACCAGGTGGGTCACTCCACTCTCCTAGATGTGAGATATATAAGGCGATAGCTAAATGCATAAGACCAAACAATATAATTCCTGAAATAAATAAAATTGTACCAAATAACTGTAAACTCTTTTTCATATAATCTCCTTAAAAACTATCTTCTTTAACTAATTGATCATCATCCACATGTTAACTTAAATTGAATCATGTTATCCTCGACTCCCCTCTTCGGTAAGTCCATATTTTTAAAAAGGATTATATGATCGCTCTAATGGAAATGTTTCCTTATGACTTCCTTTAGAATCCTTCCATTCTATTTGAACTCTATAAGTCTCATTTTTTTGTGGACGGTCACCTAAAGACATAAAATCAAAGGATTTTTGAAAAATTGTATCCTTATCAGGAGAATAGTCCACTTTTTGACCATTCTCTATAATAATAAACTTATGTAATGTAACATTACCTTCAGATAAGTGCTTTAGGGTCCCTTCCCAATATGTATCATACCGTGTGTATTCAGCTTTCCACACTTTACTTGGTGATTGACCAGTAAGATGTGGTTGACTACTAAAAAAATAGTAAAGATACATTCCAGCAAAGATAATTAAAACACTGGTAAAACCCCAACGGTATGGGTGTAATTTGCGTATCAAGTAGGTCATACGTACGATTCTCCTCTAATTAATAGACTATACTCTAAATAGCAATATTATTAAAACTTCGTCTTGGAAAAAAGTGTTTACAAATAATAATATAGCACTATAAAAAAAGAAAATATACGAAAAATAGTAGATATATAGTAATGTTTAATTTTACTTTAATTAAAGGATTTCAATTAACATATTATGAATTATTAGAGAGTTCTAGTAGACATAGTTCATGTTCTCGGTACTAATCTAAAATCCATAGTAAAACAAGCAGATTCTTTATAATTGAAGACTGCTTGTTTTAGTTTACATAAAGCTTATTTCATCGTGTACTTTTTTTAAAAAGATACAGACTGTAAATCAGTAGCAATACCAATAAAAATAAAGCTATCCAATAAATGATCATTAGTCTGTTTGGAAAATAAGTAATAGCTTCGTATAAAAGAAAAGCAGTTATTAGAAAAAAACTAATAAAGCGACCTACATTACGTATTAAAAAACGAATGAACTCTGTCACTTGGCTTCCTCCTTAAAATAACACTCTCTCTATTTTACCAAAAAATGTTACAAATAATGGCGTATAATATGATTTTAGATTTACGTAATCACAATTATGTTTAGCTTGACTTTCCACTATATCGTTAAGTGAAATTAAACATACTTTATAAAAAATAGTGTTATCATTTACACACTTTGTAGAAAAACGTTGTATTTTCCTCATTCAAACTTAATATTATTTATAAACATATTGGAAAATTTTGATGCATACAAATATTTATGCAAACGCTTGCGCAAATGTGGAGCTTTAGTATACAATGTTCAAGTGAAGAGTATTCTAACTTTTTTAAAAATTAGGTTTTATTAAATGACTGACCATATTAAATTTTTAGCAGAGTCTATTAAAACTGGTCTAAAATTTTCAAACAGTAATCAATAGCCTATGAAACAGTATATGCTGAATGATTAGTAGAGGCTTTCTAATAGGCAGATAGTAATCCTGTTTCAAAGGCCATAAGTGAACGGCATAATGGCAAGATGATTTGGATAAATAGAAAAACAGTCCGTCGAAGGTAATAGCAGTCACAGCGTTTATTAGGTTTATTTAAAACGATTGCAAAGAATTATACAATATAGGACTTTAAGTAAGACCATTTATCTTTCGCAGCTGTTAGTTAAATCATAGGAGGAAATTATGTTAGAGCAAAAGATCGTTAAAACCAGTGAAAAAAGCTTTCGGCAAGACTTACCTTATCTACCAATCAGTACGATATGGTTAATTAGTTTCGGTTTTTTAGGTGTACAAATGGCATTCTCATTACAGAGTTCAAATATGGGACGTATATTCCAAACAATCGGTGCTGATCCAACTACATTAGGTTTCTTCTTTATACTACCGCCACTGGCAGGTTTAGTTGTTCAACCTTTAGTTGGTTATTTTTCGGATCGAACTTGGATTCCAAAACTTGGCCGACGTATTCCTTATCTATTAATTGGAGCCATTGTGGCAGTAATCGTCATGTGTCTATTGCCTAACGCTGGTAGTTTCGGTTTTAGTGCAATGGCTGCTATGACTTTTGGAGCAATCACCATTTTATTTATGGATCTATCATCAAATGTAGCAATGCAACCATTCAAGATGATGGTTGGGGACATGGTCAACGAAGACCAAAAAGGTTTCGCCTATTCAATTCAAAGTTTTTTATCAAACAGTGGTGCTGTGTTAGCATGTATCTTTCCTTTTATTTTAACGGTATTGGGTGTCTCAAATAGTGCACCAACGGGAGTTGTCCCACCATCAGTTGTTATTTCATTTTACGTGGGAGCCATTGTATTAATCATTTGTAGTTTATTTACAATATTTAAAGTGAAAGAATATTCACCTGCTGAGTTTGCTGCTTATCATGGTATTACTAATGAAACTAATAAAGAAAATGTAAACGTTTTTAAGTTACTTCGTAACGCTCCAAAGGTTTTTTGGACTGTTACACTCGTTCAATTTTTCTGTTGGATGGGCTTTCAATATTTATGGACGTACGGTACAGGAGCAGTCGCTTTAAACGTTTGGCATGCCATTGAACCATCTAGCTCAGGTTATCAAGCAGCTGGCAACTGGTTCGGCATCTTATCAGCTGTACAATCAATTGCCGCAGTGCTTTGGTCACTAATTTTGTCACGTGTACGCAATAACAAACGTAAACCAGCTTATGCCCTTAGTTTATTGCTAGGTGGCATTGGATTTGGGTCTGTGTTCTTTATTCATAACCAATGGGCATTAATTGTTTCGTTTATCTTGATTGGTATTGCCTGGGCTGCAATGATGACGTTTCCATTTACTATGCTTACCAACGCTTTATCAGGCAAGAATATGGGAACGTACCTGGGGTTATTTAACGGGAGTATTTGCTTACCGCAAATTATAGCTTCTTGCTTAAGTTTTGCTTTGTTCCCAGCAATTGGATCGTCTATGTCAGGAATGATCTTAATTTCAGGTATTTTACTTGTTATGGGTGCAGTATCTGTTTCAATTATTAAGGAAACATATGTAAAATAAGAATTAGTTATGCTTATTGAAAAAGGGTTAACACAGCTGTTTACCTTTTCAAAAAATGGGCAATTTCTAAACAAAAAGCCAAATTAGCTAAATAGATTAAATATCTTGGGCATACTATTCAAGATGCAAATAAGGCATCAATTACAAGTGATATGTTGAAAAAGGAAAAGCTACTGATTAGGTAGCTTTTTATTTTTGACATAGTTGTTTTATAAAAAGCTCTTTCTATCCACATAACTCAAGATTTTTAAACCTATTGGATATTATGGAAGTATTATTCTAAAGCTCTTTCCTGAGAGGCTCTTATATTATATTAAGCATATTTAATATAAAACAATGATTTTGTATTATGTTATCTTTCTTCACATAAAATCAATATTTTCCACCTCACTAGTCAATGTAAGCAGTTTCATTAATGATTTAATTCATTAAAATAATACATAGGAGGTGCAGTTACATGAATAGTCATAGTAAATTGCAAGACATAGAGGTAGGTTCTGTAGGTAAACAGAAGATGCTGAAAGAGAAATCATTATTTAATATTAAAAATCAGAAAAATTTGAAAACTTTAGGTTTATTCACTTTATTTGTAGGACCAGCTTTGCTAGCTTTTACTATCATTGTCTTAATTCCATTTTTTACGGGAGTATATTATGCCTTTACGGATTGGAATGGAGTAAACGGAACGATCAATTGGGTTGGGTTAGATAACTTTACATACTTGTTTACAGAGGATAAGCAGTTTCAACAGTCTTTTTGGATTACAACTAAATATACAGCAGTAGCTATTATTTTAACGAATATTGTAGGTTTCATCTTGGCCTTGCTTGTAACAAAGATGCTAAAAACACGGAATATGTTACGTACGGTCTTTTTTATGCCGAACTTAATTGGTGGACTTTTACTAGGCTTTGTCTGGCAATTTATTTTTGTGAAAGGTTTTGCATCTATTGGACAGATAACAGGAATTTCTCTTTTTGAACTTCCTTGGCTTGGAGATGCAAAAACAGCTTTTTGGGGAATTGTCATCGTGAGTGTATGGCAAGGTGCAGGTTATATTATGCTTATTTATACAGCTGCTCTACAAAATGTACCTCAGGAATTGATTGAGGCAGCTAAAATTGATGGAGCCAACAGATGGCAGATCCTTCGTCACATTACGATGCCGATGGTTGCCCCGGCGGTAACCGTTTGTTTATTC
>JARUXA010000508.1 GCA_030433805.1 Sphingomonas sp. PsM26
ATGCCCGCCTCGGCGATTCGGAAAAGGTGCGGCAATATCTGACTTATACCGGCGCAGGGCATCTGAACGACCAAAGCTGGATGACGATCTCGGACAAGGACCTTCCGGTGTGCGGCGGGGATGTCGCGCCGCAGGACGTCGCGGTGGTCTAGTTTGCAATCGAGGACAACGGGCGCGTCTCAGGGGCAAGTCCGGTGTATGCAAGC
>JARUXA010000509.1 GCA_030433805.1 Sphingomonas sp. PsM26
CGATGCAACAACCGTCGTAACCTTAGCGTTTAATGCAGATTCTGTTGCCTGCTGTATATGTGCTAATTTTTTAAGAAATCCTGATATCAAACCTACGTCGGTACTATTTTCAAACCCGCTGAGCAAGACGGCATCGGGAAAATCATAGGTGCCTGATAATGGAGTCAAGAACACGCCATCTATAGAGACCGCCCATGGAACAACTA
>JARUXA010000510.1 GCA_030433805.1 Sphingomonas sp. PsM26
AAAGACCACGTTGCTGCGCAGATGGAGAAGATGGTCAAGATGGGCGTGAGATGCTGGTTGCTGATCTCGGGGGCGCTCGTGCTGATGATGTCCGTGGGCGGCCTGGGGGTGTTCTTGGGGGGCGTGGTGCGCACGAAGATCATGGTGTCGGTGCTGTTGCAGGTGATGTTGTTGGTGTGCGTCGCGGCGCTGGTGTGGGTCTCGTA
>JARUXA010000511.1 GCA_030433805.1 Sphingomonas sp. PsM26
GGGGGCGTTGGGATCAGGCTGCGGTACCCAGAACAGCTGGCTCCCCGCGGATTGCTTCGTGGCGACAGGGATGAACCAGCTTTTTGCGTGCGGTGCCTTGTGTGCGAGATACGTTTGGGCCCCTGCCAGGACCCGCATCGGATTCTCCACACGCGCCAACTCCGGTCGCATCCAGCGGTTCAGTCCTTCCCGGTAGAAGGCGA
>JARUXA010000512.1 GCA_030433805.1 Sphingomonas sp. PsM26
GTGGAGGAGGTGGAGTAAAGTTATCATTTCTCTTTAAATCTTGAGGTGGTGTATCGTGGATATATGGAGGAGCTGGTTTTAATTTTGGTTTGCCTCCAAATCCTTCTGGACATTGGACATATTGGAATACGCCTTCTCCATCCATACTTGGACCACTTGCCCAGCGTCCAGTAGCACTCTTTTCTCCTTCAGAAAAATTAA
>JARUXA010000051.1 GCA_030433805.1 Sphingomonas sp. PsM26
ATAAACAAGTATACCTTACATATTATAAGAACGGGCAACGCATAACCGAAACAGGATTAATACAATTTGTTGATTCCCTGGGGAATTTGTTTGTTTTTATCGATGAAATATTTGAATTAAAGAACAAAATGAGGTTAAGTGAACTAATTGATGTTCGTTTTGTTTAGCCTATGTTGGAGGTTAATTTATGTGTAATTTAAGAGTATACACTTTACGTGACGGTTCGAAGAGAACGATAAAACTAAAAGAAGGAGAATCTTTGAAACAGGAACTTCAAAGAGCAGGCATTCAAGAAAATCAAATTTTTCAGATGCAACTAGTGGAAAAACCACAGTGATTTTAAGGTAACTCTTTTAACTGCATTTAATTGTGTTAGTCTAATAAAAGCGAAATGGAAAAGAGTGATCAACATGGAAGAAAAACAGCAGCAAGAAATAGATCTTGATAAGATATATGATTACAGTGAGTATCCAGATAAAAAAAGTGGACGATGTGATAACTGCAATTCATCTTACTTCAAAAGTTCTGTAAAAGGTGGCGTTTTCTTACGTGAATGCCGCGAATGCGGAATGAAGAAGAGTATATAAAGTACAAATAGGTGGTTTCAATACCACCATCCGCGGTCCCTTGAGAATTCAAAGGGGCTTTTATTTGTTTCCGATAAGTTTAATTGACTAATAGGTGATTAAGTTTACGTAAGCTAGAAGGCCTAATATTCAAATATTATGGTTTGGGTTCAATGTAAGAAGGCAATCTAGTAGGATGATGTATTTCTGCTACAATCAAAATATAAGCAAACATGCAGGATATGGTGATTATCGCTACCAATACACCGATACGACGAAACTTCTTGATTTTTCTATTTCTCCGGAATTCATAAAGGTTAATAATATTATTCATGTGAGCCCTCCTATTCTTGTTTATTTTAGAAAAACACAATAAAAAAGGAAGATAAAACCTCCTCACTTATAACTCATAAGGTAGTTTTATCTTCCAATATAACATGATTCAACCTTAATTATACTTTCAATTTAAAATTATCTGTTATTTTTAGTGTTAGCAACACTGCGCACAACATTGAGGATTAGACTGTGCTATATTTAGTTTTCTAGATAGAGTACCTTTTATTCTTGAATAATAAGTTTCTTTATTCGAGTAATTGGTGTCATGTAAATGTTGACGAGATGTATAATCAATTACACGTTGTTCCTCCATGAGTACGATTTCTAGTTCGTACATCATAATAAACCACTCCTTTATTATGCTTCTTTCTTTTGATCTTTATTGTTTTCACTTGAACAACAAGTGCTTTTTTCATCTTTCACTTCTATGATTTCAATGTTGCAGCAATCTTTTTCTTTCTTATTTCCTTTAAAAATTGACATTAAGCCCATTTTTATTCACCTCCATTAAAGTTCTAATACTAAGAATAAATATCCTGAAACGGTTGCCATTAGAAATACAGATACAACAAATGCACTTACTAATTTTTTACGGAAAATACTCTTCAACATTATGATTTCAGGTAAGCTTGCACCAGCACCTCCTATTAGCAATGCCATTGTCGGAGCAATAGGGAATCCATTAACAAGTAATGCTTGAGCAATCGGTAACATCGTTGATAGACGGATGTATAACGGAACACCAATAATAGCTGCAGCAGGTATAACCCACCATTGGTTTTGATCAGAAATAAATGTTAGCAAATTAGTTGGCACTGCTTCCTTAATAATTGCTCCTACTAATGCCCCGATTAATATATATACGAGAACAGAACGGATTAAATCTATTGTTTCCTTAATGGATTCCTTAATATTTAAAAATAGATCTTTTCTGCGTCTTTCATCTTGTTCTGGAAGTGCTCCCTTAATCACAACATTTCTAACTTGATCTTTATAATTTTTCTTATCTAAATACCATCCAATGATCATCGAGAAAATAAAGGTTGTAACTGTATAAATAGCTGTTACCTTTACACCATAGATATAACCCATCAAACCTAAAATCCAAGGATCTAATAAAGGGGAAGTAAATAGATAAGTCATTACCGTTTGAAACGGAACATTACGATTAAGCATGGTTACAAGTAATGGAATAGTTGAGCATGAACAGAAAGGTGTTATAAAACCAAGTAATGCACCTGCTAAGTTTCCTAGAAAAGGAGTCTTACTGCCCATCCATCTTTCAACTTTTTCGAAAGGTACGTACGCTTGAATAAAGCTGATAAAAAATGAAATACCAAGGAATAAAACTAATAAGTTCTTACCTAAAGATAGAAATTCTAATAATACTTTCGTTACTACATCTGGCATAAAGTATTCCTCCTTATAATTTGAGCTTCGAAACTATGTATATTTACAATAGTTGCAAAATACAACTATTGTTTTTTAAAAAAGAGGCATTAACAGCAACTGCTGTTTTTCATAGCCTCTAAAATTAAATCAATACTTTCTAAAACTTGACCACGCTTATTTTCTGGTACGTTAGAAAGGATTTCTTGAATATATACATTCATCTGCTTAGCAATTTCATCTTCATATTGCTCTCCTTCAGGAGTAAGTGTGATCGTTACATATCTACGATCAGTAGGCGATTGGATACGACTTACTAAATTACGTTCTACCAACCCTTGAATATGACGACTTAATGTACTATTGTCTAGACCTAGTGAAGATGAGAGTTCATTTAAAGATGGTTTTTTTGTGCGCTCTACTTCAAATAATATATGACTTTGTACTAAAGAAACTCCACAGCATTGCGCGCCTTCTTTTTCAAGTAAACCAAAGCGTCTAATTAAAATTTGAAGCATTTGACGAAATTGATGAGATTCTTTTCCTACTTCTACGTTGTTCATGTTCTTTTCACCACACCTTATTTGCTTGTTGAAACAATTGTAAAATACAACTATTTCAATTGTCAATAATTAAATTGCCATTTTTTTCAGAATTTTTTATTGACGGGTCTAAAAATAGGTTATATCATCTAATTAACATAACAAAACATTTTTAATTAATTATTAAAAATGTTAATAAAGTTAAAAGGAGTGTTATATAAATGTTAGCTTTAAATCAAAAATTAAATTCTTATTTTGATACCTTTTTTACTGAAGCCGTTGAAGGAGGTACCCTACCAGAAAGAGAGAAAGTAGTAGCTATCTTAACTTCAGCAACTTTGTTAAATGACCAAGCTACATTGAAAAATGCGGTTTTAACAGCTAAACAACTAGGCTTTACGAAAGAAGAAATAGGCCAAATATCAGCTATTGCTATTGCTGTAAATGCTCAAAAGTTAAAGGATCAAGTTGAGGTAAAGGTAGAAAGTAAACCGTCATCTACATGTTGCCAATAGGAGGACGATCTATGAACAATAAATATGTTATTTTAGTGAGTCCTAGAGATAACGAAGCCCAATTGGTCCAGGAATATGGTTATAAAACTATTCTATTAAGAAAAGAGATTTCATTTGATGAAATTTTTGATGTAGATGTACCTGTTGAAATTGATCTAAATAACGAAGAAACTGTAGTAGAAAAGTGTCTTCAACTAGCTGATCAACTCGATATTATTTCCGTTTTTACTATGAACGAATATCGTATTCCTTTAGCATCTAAGATCAGTGAAGAACTAGAATTACAGTATCAGTTGCCGTATGAAGCTAGCTTAAGATGTCGAAATAAAAAAATGGCTAGACAAAAACTAAATGAAGCTGGTGTAGGTAAGGTTCAATATCGTCTTGTTAATTCGCAAAGTGATTTAGAGGCTGAACTACAGGATATAGATTTTCCCCTTATTGTCAAACCATCTAATGATTCTGGAAGTAAAAATGTTTACTTATGTAAAGATAAAGTAGAAGTATCTACAGCCCTTCAAAACATTGTACAAAGCAAGAAAAATATCGTTGGTCAAAGTATTGATACAGATATACTGATTGAGGAGTTCTTAGATGGTCCTGAATATAGTATTGAGTCTGTAACAGTGAATGGCCAAACTACTGTATTAGGTATTACAAAGAAACTTGTCACTCCGTATCCTCTTTCCATCGAAGTAGGACATGACTTTCCTGCAAATTTAAATGCCGATGAAGAAAGGGAGATAAGAAGTCTAGTAGAGCAAAGTTTAGCTGTTTTGGGTGTGGATTTTACTGTTACTCACTCAGAGGTTAAATTAACAAAAAAAGGTCCAAGAATTGTTGAAGTAAACGCTAGACCAGGAGGAGATGAGATACCACATCTCGTTAGAGCAGTCACGGGAATTGATCTTAAAGCATTAGCGTTCCTTGTTACATTAGGTAAGGGTATTGATTTCCTAACATTATCTTCATCTACTGTTCCCTCTGCATCTATTCGATTTCTTTTAGCTAATCAGGAGGGTAAATTATCTTTTGATGAACACTTCCAGTCTCCTGAGATAAAAGAACAGAAATGGTATGTTAAAAATGGTCAAATAGTCAAACGAACAGGCAGTAACTTTGATCGTTTAGGGTATTTTATTGTTTATGGAGATGAACAATACTCTTCGAGTACCAAAGTAAATTCTTTAGAAAAAGGGTTGGCAATAAGTATTAAGAACCCATTGGAGATTTAAAGATGATTGCAGATGTTGAAAATAAATTTAAGGCTCTTAGTGATAAAACAAGACTTGCTATTTTAAAAGAAATTTCTTGTTGTAAGGAATTGTGCGTTTCTGATTTACAAAAGAAGTTTCATATTTCTCAATCTAAGCTGTCCTATCATTTAAAATTACTTGTTGAAGCAGGAATACTTACGCGTTGCGAAAGAGGTACATGGTGTTACTATCAAGTAGATGATAAAGAAGTTCAACGTATCTTATCGCCAATGATCTATCAAGAAATCATAAAAAACAGTGAGTCCAAGTAACTCACTGTTTTTTATTAAAAGCATTCTTTATAGGCATTTGCAGCATTCTGGTAGTCTCCTAAACTGAAGTAAACCTCGGCCACTTTCTTACATACATAATCACATGGCATGGATTGAGTCACTAAAATTTTCTTTGCCTCCTCATAATCCTTTAATGAGGACTCTATATTAGACAATTTATAATTAATATCTCCTAAAAGTTCAAATGCCTGTGCCTTATGTTTATTAACATCATTTAGCTTTATAATGTCTTTACATAAAGAAGTTGCTTTTATATATTCCTCTTGTAAATAATACACTCTTGCAAGTTCTACCTGCGCATTCATAATTCTTGCTTCTTCAGCATGTATGTTTTTATAGATATTTATAGCTGTTTTCAAATCAAGTTCAGCTTGATAATAGTCTTTTTGATAAGAAAATAAAATTCCTAGGTTTGTATAGGTGCCAGCCTCATGGTACTTATTTTCACTAAGTTTAAAGTACTTAAGAGCCCGTTCATAAGAACTTTTGGCATCTTTATAACGTTTCAACTCCATATTACAAATTCCTAAAGCCATAAAGATTTCTCCGGATTTATAAAAGGTACCTAGATTATCATTTAAATCTCTTGCTTCTTCCAAAAAATTAATTGCGGAATAAAATTCCTTTAATTTGCCGTGAACAACCCCTAGATTAACCAATATTGATATCCTTATCATCCCACTAATTTGGTCATAAATCATAATACGATACGCCTTATTTAAGATATGAAGGGCTTTTTCATTATCGTTAACTTGACTATGACTAGAGCCCATAGAATCTAAGGAACGTAGCATTTCATTCGTATGTTTACCTTTTTCAAGCTCGGAAAAACTCTTTTCAAAGAAAGTAATCGCATGGTTGTAGTCCTTTTTATACTCATAATACTTTCCATGTATCCACATTAAAATGCCTTTGTCATATTCATTTAAATCTTTACGAGATAAATATTCTTTTTTCTGTATAAATGCCTCAACTTTATCAAATGAATTTGCATTTACTTGGTTTTCTGCAGTTTTTATTTCTTTTTTTACTTGCGATAAAAGTAAGTCTTTATTTTCTACAGTTTTAAAAAAATCATCAACTGTACAATCTAGTTTTTCACTTAATTTTTCTAATACATCAAACGAAGGTTGAACAAGGCCTTTTTCGATCTGGCTTAGATAGCTTCTAGTAATGATGCCTTCTGATAACTCTTGCTGCGTTAACTTGGATTCTTTTCTCAATTCTTTTATGCGCTGACCTAACATAAAAACTACCCCAATCTTTTCTTTATTTACCTATCTCTATTATTAACATTTTTGAACAAAATGTAAATAGTTTGTTAAATGTTCAAAATGTGTTGACAATGAATTCCACATCTATTACTATTTACTTAAAGATTTAACATTTATAACAAAGTTAATAAAAAATAAAAAATGTTAACTAATGTTAGTTGATATTATAAGGAGGAAGATTAGATTTAAGTTTGAAGATTATTAAATAAAGAGAAGGCTTATAAGATTATTACGATTGGTACGTCAATACAACTTGAATATTTAGAATATTTCAAAAAAGGGGATAAGACGATGAAATTAAAATATAAGGTTTTGTTTATGCAGGTTACAATGGCAGCAGCCGTTATTATCATGATGTCAGACCCAGTTTGGCCAAGAGTTTAAATAAAATAACTTGTTAAGAAAAAATCAAAAATACTCTAATAATGGGGGAAACAAAATGAAATCGAAATATAAAATTTGGTTTATGTATGCAACGATGGCAGCAGCTACTATTATCATGATGACAGATCCAGTTTGGCCATAAGAAGAAATTAGGGGGATTAATTGATGAATATTTTACTAGTTTCAAACTTTGAAGGTGGCTTTCAACCAAATACCATTGCCACAGCAGCCACTCCATTAATTAAAGCAGGCTTTAACGTTTCAGTATTAGATACTTATGTTGAAGGAATAGTGGAAGAAAAGTTTCTAGGCAAGGACTTAATCGCAATTTCGATTCCACTGTTTGACGCAGTACATGCTGGAATCGAAATCGCAAAAAAAGCAGCCGACCTTAACTCAGATGCTCACATCACCTTTTTTGGACAACATGCTACGATTAACGCCAACCGTTTAGCCGGGAAATATAGTGACTCCTGTATCTGTGGGGAATGGGAACATCCTTTAACGTTATTAGCTAAGCATCTTTCTGGCGATGTACAAGAGAACATCCCAGGCTTATTAAGCGCAGAACAAGCTATAAAAGGGGAATCAATACATCCTTACATGGCACGTAATCACCTAGACATACCTTCACGAGATTTACTACCACCTTTGTATAAATACCCTCAAAAACAAATTAATCATATTTTAGGATCAGAAGAAGTTGTAGGCTCAACTGAAATTGCTAGGGGCTGTCATCACAAATGCTTATACTGTTCAGTATTTGCAGCATACGATGGAAAAGTTATTTTAGTTCCAGAAGATATCGTGTTAGAGGATATTCGAAATCTAGTAGCAGGAGGAATGACTCACCTTACATTCATTGATGCTGATTTCTTTAACGCGAAATATCATGGGATCAAAATTTTACGTAAACTTCACGAAGAATTTCCTGATTTAACATATGATTTTACCACTCGCGTAGATCACATCTTAGAAAATAAAGAAACTCTTTTAGAAATGAAGAACTTAGGAGTCAAGTTTATTACGTCGGCATTGGAATTTCCTTCTGAAGAAGTACTTGATGCGGTTGCAAAGAATACTACCGTTTCAGACATTGAGGAAGCGATTGCTTACTTAAGAGAGATTGATATCAAATTAAATCCAACATTTATTATGTTCAATCCATGGACTAAATTTGAAGACCTCACAACTTTTAGAACCTTTGTAGAGGATAATCAGCTAGGCAATATTGTAGACCCAATTCAATATGAAACAAGACTGTATTTGTATAAAGGCTCTCCATTATTACATAAGGAGTCAATTAAAGCGTTGGATTTAGAGGAACATGAGTTCCACTATGATTGGAAGCATCCAGATCCTAAACTGGACGAGCTTTATTTTGAAATGTTAACGCCAGCTGAAGAGGGCATCTTTAAGCGATGCTGCTTAAAGTGCTAAGGAGGAATAACTAGTGGCTGAGAAATCTATGGTAGCAGCTCCTGTTGGACAAACGCATGTCTTGCCAAAGATAGATCCTTACGCAGAAATAAAGAAGAAACTGATAGCAGAGTTCATTGGGACCTACTTTCTTGTTTTTGCAGGAACAGGAGCAATTGTCGTTGACTCTCTTACAAAGAGTTTAACTCATGTTGGAGTAGCCATTACGTTTGGTTTGGTTGTATTGGCTTTAATTTATTCATTTGGACATATCTCAGGAGCTCATTTTAATCCAGCAGTCACACTCGCTTTTCTATTTCTTGGTGAAATCAACAAAAGAGAAGCGACACTATACCTTTTTACGCAATTGATCGCAGCATCTGCATCAAGCATAACTTTATTACTTATGTTTGGGAACGTAGCACACTTAGGAGCTACTCTACCTAGTGGTTCTTGGACTCAAAGCTTCATTTTAGAGTTTGTTTTGACATTTGTACTTATGATGGTGATTTTAACTTCAGCTGTACATGG
The DNA here is from genome assembly GCA_030433805.1 of Sphingomonas sp. PsM26. Taxonomy (GTDB): domain Bacteria; phylum Pseudomonadota; class Alphaproteobacteria; order Sphingomonadales; family Sphingomonadaceae; genus Sphingomonas. Next base: position 8,506 of record JARUXA010000051.1, read on the forward strand.
TAAAGCAGTAAAAGCATTTGCTGGCATGGCAATAGGAGCAACTGTAGCTTTAGAAGCCATGTTTGGCGGTCCAATTAGTGGAGCTTCAATGAATCCTGCTCGATCATTTGGACCTGCAATCGTATCAGGAACAGTTAGTACGCTATGGATCTACCTAATAGCCACTGTATTAGGTGCCATTAGTGCTGCCTTCATTTATAAAATACTTCATGAAGAAGAGTAAATAATCAGGGGGAATGAAAATGAAAACTGCAAAACTAGTGTTACTTGGAGGATTTTTAGGAGCTGGTAAGACGACTACAATGATTAACTCTGCTTTAAAACTTGAGGAGCAAGGTTATCGTGTTGCCATTGTAACAAATGACCAAGGAAAAGAGTTAATTGATACTGAACTAGCTCGTAAAAATGGGTTAGATACAAAAGAAGTAACAGGTGGATGTTTCTGCTGTCAATTTGAAGACCTATACGAGAATTTAACTGGTTTATTAGAGGAAAAACAACCGGATGTCATTATTGCAGAAGCTGTAGGAAGTTGTACAGATTTAGCTGCTACCGTGATTCAGCCTTTAAAACAGTATTATTCAGAACAGTTTAAGACTGCACCTTTAACAATTGTGGTAGATCCAGCGAGATTAATGCATGAGCTTAATGCAACGGATGAAACAAGACCTTCTTTTTCACAGTCAGTAAGCTATATTTTTGAAAAGCAATTAGCTGAAGCAGATATCATTGCGCTGAACAAATTAGATCGCTACTCTTCTGAAGAAGTTGAAAAACTATATAACTATTTACAACAACGTTATCCGCAAACTGTCATCCAAACAATCTCTGCAGAAAGAGGAGATAACCTTGATGTACTGACAGAAACATGGTTAACAACAGATTTAGGTGGAGATAAAGTGCTTGATATCGATTACGAACGATACGCAGAAGGAGAAGCTCAATTAGCGTGGATGAATATTTTGGGTGATTTGAGTTCGGACCAAGACGTAGATCCACGTCAGTGGGCTGAAAGCTTCTTAGATAAATTAAATGCTCACTTTATAAGAGAAAAAATGGCTATTGCACATTTAAAAGTTCATGTAGGACTTGAAGATGGATATGTGAAAGCTAGTATGGTTCATACAGGTGATGTACCAACGTTCACTGAGGAAAATGTTCAAAATGCAAAACAACTACGAGTTGTTTTAAATATCCGTATTGAAGCATCTCCAGCTATCTTAAATCTGGTGGTGGCCGATGCGATTGGAGCTCTGAATAAAGAATTAGGTACGAAATGGAATGAAACGTATAATGAGTGCTTTAGCCCACTACCACCAAAACCGGTTCATCGTTTATACGAAGTAATGTAAGGAGGACAAATAAATGAAATCAAGTGATTTAATCGAAATTTTCCCAAGTATCCCAAGTGGTCAAGGAGATTGTTGTGATACAGATTCAGATTTAGCTACAGATAATGGTTGCTGTGAAGATAGCCAAAATTTTTATGAAGAAAGTCTAGAGTTAAAGGATCAATTAAAAGAGCACTTTGATAAATCAGTAAATGTACATCTTTATAATTATGATATTTCAATGGATCGAGTAATGGCTCAGAAAAAACTCAGTGAATTGATTAAAAAAAGAGGATTTGAGTATATAAGTGAGGATACGATTCTTAAGTATGTAACGCCAGCTGTTGTAGTAAACGGTAACTTAGTAAGCTTTGCTACTAAGCCTCACTTAGAATTGGTAATAAAAGAATTTAATTAAGCGATAAGGAGTCAGCTTGCTGGCTCCTTATTCATAGTAAGACTTATAGATAAAACATTGGCTTCCTAAATAAAAAGATAAGCTTCCTTAAAGCTAAGGGACTATATCAGGATGAAAGGGTTTGAAGATAGAAATGCAAAATCAAAAGATAAGTACAGATATAGCAGTCCAAACAGGTTTAAGAAAGAAATTAAATATTGGGACTAACCCTTTAACAGGTTTAATCATTGCCATTTTAACTACATCTTTCTTTGTGGTGACCAATATTGTGCCATCAGGGTCTTTTCTAACGTTTATGGGGTTATGTGTTGTTGCTTGGTTAGCAGCAGAAAATGGAGGAAACGATGTTTCTAAAGGTGTATCCTCATTAGTAGCTTCTGGCTACGCTAGTGCGTTAACAGCTATAATATATGGCGTTGTCATGACCGTAATTGGAGGAGTATGCTCCTTCTTTCTTGCTTCTAAACTAGTTGGTTTATTTACTGCCGGTTTAATGAATTCAGAATATCAGCTCACAGGTATCATGGCTTTGGCTATGGCACTAGGAGCAACTCTTTGGGTAGCACTTGCCACTAAATTTTCATTACCTGTTTCTACAACACATGCCATTATCGGAGCAGTTATCTTAGTTGCATGCATCTCACAAGGTGTATCTAGTGTATTATGGGGGAATCTTGGAAGTAAATTTGTTTTACCTTTACTTCTTAGTCCAGTATTAGGTTTATGTATAGCTTGGTTCCTTAATTTATTTGTAGACAAAATTAAAATCAATCCTCAAGTAGGAAAAGGTATTGCATGGATCTCTAGTGGTTTAATTTGTTTTGTTCGGTCGGTTAATGATACGCCTAAAATTGTAGCAATTGCTTTACTAGTCTCTGTATTAAATGGTTCCTCTGAGCAAGGCAGTACCTTACCATTTTCATTCTTCATTTTAGTTACTGTGGCGATGAGCCTAGGGAGCTTAATTAAAGGGCTGCCAGTAACAGAATTATTAGCAAAAAAAGTGACTAAGTTAGATGAAAATAGCTCCTTATCAGCAGTGCTCACTACTACCTCTTTAGTTATGGCCTCAAGTCAATTTGGATTACCAGCTTCTACAACCCACGTAAGTACTTCTTCTATTATTGGAGCTGGATTAAAAAATGGGCGAGAAGCAATGAATTTCGGAGTTATTAGAGAGATTATTCTATCCTGGGTTGTTACTTTACCGGGGGCCGGAATTATTGCAATGGTTTTCTACTATATTCTAAAGTTGATCCTTTAACAGCCATTATATTTTTATACAATTGACTAAATATAAGAACATTTTAGAGGTTCATAAAAAAGCCTGCCTCCGTTAAGAGGTAGGCTTTTCATTTAACAGCAAGAGTTAGTGTTCGGAGCTTTTTCGTCTGGTCCTACATCAGATCCAATTTTGTGAACATCACTATTAGCCTTTGTATAAAAG
>JARUXA010000052.1 GCA_030433805.1 Sphingomonas sp. PsM26
GTCTAATCGTTTCGTCATAATATCCTCCATCATCTCCATGTTTGTTATTAGTATACCATGACTGGATGAGTTCTTTCTATTTCTCGCTTTATAGCATAATAAAGTGGCTATCAGGTATCTCTCGTCCTTCATTATTAATAATGATAAGTAGAAAGTACTGCGCATCAATAAAAACTTTATAACTATGAAAGATCTCCACGAAATTAAATAACCTGAGTCCTTATCAGTATAGAACTCAGGCTGCATAGGTAGCTTTCTTAAGACTGTCTATTTGACAGGGGTCACTCCAGGATTATCTTAAAGGTTTTTTAGTAAGCAATCGAATAAATTCAATGGCCTTCTTGCACAAATTTAAGTTTTTTATCAGTAGTTTCAGCATATAGCTTGTAAGTTATATGCTGAATTGAGCTTGATGTAATTTACTATAAGCTCCTTCAGTGGCTAAAAGTTCCTCATGTTTCCCTTGTTCAATAATTGATTTATTTGCCACTACAATAATCCGATCTGCATTTTTAATCGTTGCCAAACGATGTGCAATAATCAAAGTAGTACGACCTACTGACAGTTTTGATAATGCTTCTTGTATCGCATTCTCTGTTTCTGTATCTAGAGCAGAAGTAGCTTCATCTAAGATTAAAATAGAAGGATTTTTCAAAAACATTCTAGCAATAGATAACCTTTGCTTTTGCCCCCCGGAAAGTTTTACACCTCTTTCACCAATTAATGTATCGAGGCCTTGAGGAAGTTTTAATACAAAATCCTCCAGCTGGGCTTGACGTAATGCCTCTAAAATATCTTCATCTTTTGCATCCAACTTACCATATTGAATATTTTCTCGAATCGACCCATCAAATAAGAATACATCTTGTTGCACAATACCAATATGTGAACGTAAGGAACTCAATTTTATTTCACTAATATTTATTCCATCTATTAAGATCTCCCCTTGGTCAACGTTATAAAACCTCGGTAATAGATTGCATAAGGTGGTTTTGCCTGCTCCAGATGGACCAACTAAAGCAACCGTTTCTCCTGGCTGAATAGACAAATTAATATTCTCTAAAATTTGATCATTTTTATCATATCCAAAAGTTATGTTATCGAAGATAATCTTCCCTTTTAATTCTTCAATATCCTTAGCATTTGGTTTATCTGATATATCTGCTTTCGTTTCGAGAAGGTCCAAGAACCTTCTAAAACCTGCAATCCCCTTAGGATATATCTCAATTACTGCGTTTATTTGCTTAATTGGAGTTAAGAACACATTTGATAACATGACAAAAGCGATAAATTCCCCATAGGTCATATTTTTTTGGATAACAAACCATGAACCACATACAAGAACAAATAAAGAAATAATCTTCATCAACACATAACTAATGGAAGCATTCCATGCCATTATTTTATATGTTAATAACTTTGTTTTGCGGAACTTACCATTGCTTTCAGCAAACTTCTCTATTTCATACTCTTCATTAGCAAATGCTTTGACTACTCTAATACCACTTATATTATTCTCTACACGAGCATTATAATTGGCAATATCACTAAACATTCCTTTAAATGCTTTAGACATTTTTTTACTAAAATAGATAGATAAACAACTAACCAACGGAACAATAATGAATGTTAGGATAGCGAGTTGCGGATTAATACTAAACATGATTCCAAAGGCACCTATTAAGGTCATAATAGCTATAAATAAATCTTCGGGACCATGATGAGCAATTTCACCAATATCCATTAAATCATTTGTCATTCTAGAAACAAGATGCCCTGTTTTATTATTGTCAAAAAAACGAAAAGATTGCTTTTGCACATGATTGAATAATTGTTTACGCATATCGGTTTCAATATTGATTCCTAATTTATGTCCCCAATAAGTAACCACAAAGTTCATACCTGCACTAATTACGTAAATCATTAGTAATCCAATACAACCCCATAAAATCCAAGACCAGTTACCACTTGGCAACAAATCGTCAACTACCCTGTTTACAGCCAATGGAAACACTAATTCCAACAATGCAGCTAGAATGGCACAACAGAAATCTAATAAAAATAAGTATTTATATGGTCTATAGTAAGAAAAAAAACGCCGTAACATCAGCATCCCCCTATTCGAAAATTCATATCTTCCAACACAATGTAAAAAGAAAAAATAACCAATACTTTTTAGAAAAGCGTTGGTTATTTTTCATTTTGATTCACTCATATCTTATATGAATGTAAACAATCTAAATCTGATTTATAGTTATTGAACTAATAATTGGTTTAATTTTCGAAATGTTAAGTGAAGAAAAAACAAGATTTGTGATTATTTAATAGTTTTTAGAACATCATCAATAATTTGATCATTTGCAATAACTCCTGTATACAGCCAACTAGAGGATCTAGGAAATTCAGCTACATGATTATTTTTCACTGCAGGGATGTTTTTCCAAATAGAATTACTTAATGTACTTGCCCCATTTTTATCACTATTTACTAAGAAGATATAATCTGCATCTAAATCAGCTAACTTTTCTAAAGAAATTGGATTCCAATTATTTTCCGTATTCTCGGAGATTTCTTGTACTACCTTTGGTACTTTTAATCCTAAATCATTGTAAAGGACGTCCCCACTCGATAAGTCCTTCGAAGAGATAAATAATTTATTATTTACTAGCCAAACAGCTGCTGCAGAAGGAACCTCTTTATTTTCAGCTAATTTTGCTTTTGCATCTTTTACTTTTTTAGCATAATCATCAAGAAGTTTTTGTGCATCGTCTTTTTTATTCAATACTTTTCCTACTTCTTGTAATTCTTTACGCCAATCATTATTTTTATCTTTACCAACTACATATGTAGGTGCGATTTTACTATATTGGTCGTATTTTCCACCCTCTACCATGCTAGACGAATCCATAAGTATTAAATCTGGTTTAGTCTTTTGAACAGCTTCAAATGGTAAATCGTAAGAGATTTTAGGCACATTCTTTAGATCATCTTTTAAATAATCTTGAACACCGTTACTGACAGACCATTGTGCTACAGGTGTAACACCTAAAGCTACCAGTGGATCTTCTAGATAAGATCCTAATACGCGTTTTGGGGTCGTTGGAACTTCTATTTTATGTCCCACTGCATCGGTTACCGTACGATTCTCTGAGTGCTTTTCAGAAGATTGGTTGTCTTGACATGCAACCAAACCAACTGACAATAATCCCACACTGCAAATTTGAAGAACTCTCTTTATTTTTACACCATACTTCATTTTAATCCCCCTATAACTATGTTAAAATATTATCTGTCTGATTCATTGATAATAATTATCACTATTAATTAAAGCGAATTCATCCTATAATGTCAATGGCTATTACTATGTAAAATTAATTAATATTCATTATCTAGTACATTTGGTTTCGCGAGCAGGAGGAAAGAATTTATATGGATAAAGCAAATAAAATGGATGATGAACTCCAGGGGGAAGCTAGTTACAAAAAAAAGATAGGAATTACTATCATTTTATTTGGTTGGATTGCTGTATTAATATCAGTTATTTTTTCTATTCATTTTGGTGCATCTCATGTTACCTATCGTACGGTTTGGGAGAGTTTATTTTCTTATAATGATAATAATTCAGCACATGTCATTATTCATGATTTAAGATTACCTCGAGCATTAGCAGCTGTTTTTGTGGGTGCTGCTTTGGCTGTTTCGGGTAGTCTTATGCAAGGCATGACAAGAAATCCTCTTGCCTCGCCTTCTATTTTAGGTGTAACAGCAGGAGCTTCTTTTTGTATAGCCCTTGCCTTTGCTTTCTTCCCTGACATTACCTATGGTAAATTGATTTTATTTTCATTTGTTGGTGCTGGTTTTGCCACAGTCTTAGTATTTGGTATCGTTGCTATATCAAAAGGCGGAAATACATCAGTAAAGCTGGCCCTTGCTGGTACAGCAATTAGTGCGTTATTTACTTCGTTATCTACTGCAATTGGTCTTAAATTCGATGTAGCAAAGGAAATGAACTTTTGGTATGCTGGAGGCGTTTCAGGTATTCAAATGAATCAATTAAAATATGCTATACCTGTCATAATAATAGGAATTGTTATTTCTATTTTTCTTTCACGCTCTATTACGATTCTCAGTCTTGGAGATGAGGTTTCAACTGGGCTTGGACAAAACACTCGCATTGTACGTATTTTAGGCATGATTGCTGTACTATTATTAACCGGTGCAGCTGTATCAATTGCTGGAATGATTGGCTTTATTGGATTAGTTGTTCCGCATATAACACGCTTTATAGTTGGCATCGACTATAGATATATTATCCCTTGTTCAGCTATCATAGGAGCTGTTTTATTGTTAGCTGCAGATATTCTTGGAAGAATGATTAATCCACCATTTGAAACTCCCGTTGGAGCTGTAACTGCTCTTATCGGTGTTCCTTTCTTCTTATATCTAGCTCGTAAAGAAGGGACGAACTTATAATGATTCAATTATTAAATAAAAGTAAACACGGATATAAGCTATTATGTGTAATCTTACTACTATTACTGTTTCTAATTTTACTTGTTAGTATTAACGCGGGATTTATTAAGATTCCTCTATCAGAAGTTTGGTCTGCTTTTTTCGGGAATGATATAGGGAATCAAAGGTTAATACTGTTTAATTTTCGCCTTCCTCGAATTGTACTAGCTATTTTAATTGGAGCAGGTATCGCTGTATCTGGAGCTATTATGCAGAGTATTTCTCGAAATGAGTTAGCAGATCCGGGTATTCTAGGAATCAATGCAGGTGCAAGTTTTTCCGTTGTACTATATATGTTTATTTTTCATGGCTCTAGTTTTTTAACAGGCATTTTGTCAATCTTTTTGATGCCCTTTACAGCTTTACTAGGCGCATTTATAGCTGCGGCTTTAATTTATGGATTTTCTCGCAAACGGGGTAGAGTAACCCCTATTCGACTAATTCTGGTAGGTATTGGAATCAACGCTGCTTTTGCTTCAAGTACAATGGCTTTACAAATGAAAATGGAACCTCAAGATTTTATGAAAACTTTAACTTGGATATCGGGTAGTATATGGGGTACAAATTGGTCATTTGTTATATCCACTTTGTTATGGCTAATTATTTTAATACCAATCGCTGTATATAAATCACGTTTTCTTGATATTTTAAGCTTTGGGGATGAAGTTTCTATTGGGTTAGGAGTATCCATTGAAAAAGAAAGATTAAAATTATTGCTTATTGGTGTTGCTTTGGCAGGAGCTTGTGTTTCTGTTGGAGGAGGAATTACATTTCTAGGTTTAATTGCACCGCATATCTCTCGAGCATTAATAGGACCCAATCACAAAAAAGTTTTACCATTATCTGCTCTTTTAGGTTCATTAATATTATTAGGAGCCGATACAGTAGGACGTATTGTGATGTCTCCTACAGAAATGCCCGTAGGGATTTTAGTTTCTATTTTAGGAGCTCCGTATTTTATCTACCTGTTGATGAGAACTAAATAAATTAAAAGATACTTCATTATTAAACTTTGTATATAAAGAAATGAAATTAAAGCTATACTAATCAATCATAAAAAGGAGCAATGAAATTGGCTATCCTGGCTACTGAAAATTTAGATTTATCTTATGACGATATACAAATTGTGAAAAAGCTTAATTTACAAATACCTACAAGTAAGATAACTGCTATTATTGGTTCAAATGGTTGCGGAAAATCCACTACTTTGAAGGCTCTTGCACGTATTTTAGCCCCTAAAAATGGAACTGTTTACCTTGATGGAAAAGCTATTAGCAAACAATCAACAAAAGAAATTGCTAAAAAAATGGCTATTCTCCCTCAGCGACCAGAGGCACCTTCTGGAATCACTGTTTTTGAACTTATTACGTATGGAAGATTTCCTCATCAAAAAGGATTTGGAAAACTGTCTGATCAAGATAGAAAAGTTATTGAATGGGCTTTAAATATTACTGAAATGACTTCATTTAAAAATAGACCTATTGATGCTCTATCCGGTGGACAAAGACAACGTGCATGGATTGCAATGGCACTTGCACAACAAACTGATTTAATTTTATTGGATGAGCCCACTACCTATTTAGACTTAGCTCATCAGTTAGAAATACTTAAGCTTCTTGAAAATTTAAATAAGCAAGAAGGAAGAACTATTGTAATGGTATTACATGATTTAAATCTTGCAGCAAGATTTGCTGATTATATAGTGGCTATGCGCGATGGAGTAATTGTTCGCGAAGGGAAACCTGAAACAGTTATTACTTCAGAGGTATTGAAGGAAGTTTTTCAAATTGACGCTGAGATTGTAAAAGATCCAAGAAATGATACACCTGTCTGCCTTACCTATGACTTATTAAAAAGCCTGCCCTCTAAATAAAGAAAATTATAGGTGCATGAGAATGAATGATGCCTTTGTGAAGGACAATCTATTCTCATGCACCTATTTCAAATATTATAATAAGTGAACGTTAGCAGACTTCTTGTGAATCTTTTTTATGATATTTTGTCTCATGTAACCCTGCCACAATGTAGTTTTCATTTTCATTGCATATTCTCCAGCCATGTCCCCGAACAAAATCGCAAGAAACTAGTTCTTGATTCTCAAGATATACTCGAGAGATAGTGCTGTATCCTGCTTCGTTTTGACTTGAAGTTGTGTACAGAATACCATTATGAGCGCAAACATCTAAATAGCTCCGATGTCCATCACTACTGTAACACGTATTCCAACTTAATTTTTTTCGTGTTTAATGCTGTTTAATGAAAGAAATTCTAATAATCCATTCTTTCCACGGCATGCTCCACTCACTGTTACTAATAGATGTTTGTGTACCACCATAGACGAAATCATTCTTGAGGTTTCTACCTTTACCCTTCTTACTTCGTTTGTGAATAAATCAACCATCCAAACACCCCCATTTTCAGGGTGGACCTTTGTCCCAATAAACAAAGTATCTTCATATAAACATAAGGAACGGATAGAAGGAGGATTAGAAACATCAAATGGATATAAAGTATTCCAAGTCTCCCCGTAGGTAGTGGATATGTAAATTACTTTTTCGCCATGTGCGACTACAAGACCTTTCGAATTACAAGAGATACTCCATATGCTTGCCTTGGTCGGAAAACGCTCGATTCTCCAAGTTTCGCCTTCGTCAATACTTCGAAGGAACATTCCCTTATCTCCAACGCCATAAATGATTCCACCAGTACATTTCAAATCACGAATGTGGTAGTTTAATTGAGGTAAGGTATTCTTCCATATACCATTTTTTTCAATGAAAAGGCCTTCGTTTATAGTAGCCACAACGAAACTATTGTTTTCAGTTCTAGTCACAGCTGTTGAACTGAACATGTTTTTCATAGGGAAGATTCCTCGAGACTTTTAGAAAAACTGATTGCAAAGGAATTGCATTGTTCAATGTCTTCTTCTGTTTCAGGAGCAAGCTCGATTTTTAATCCTTTTTGTACAATTTCTACTCCAGAAAGTTCTAGTTTTTCCTCCAGTAAATCAACAGCTGCACAAAACTCAGGATAAGAACGATCACCAGAACCGAAGATCGCAGCTTTTTTACCCGTTAAATCAACATTTTCAATCTCATCATAAAAGTCTTCAACCTCGTATGGAAGGTCTCCGTTTCCCCAAGTATATACACCTAATAAAATACCATCGTACTCTACTAGCTTTTGGATATCCAAGTGTTCAATTTTTTCTATGTCTATATCGTAATCAAAAGGTTCGAAATTTGATTTTATGAGTTCAGCAATCTCTTCAGTATTTCCCGACATGCTTGCGTATGCAATAAGAATTTTAGCCATATTGTTTCCCCTCTTGAAGTTTTTCAGTTTGTTTAAATGTTCTGCACATGAGCATAGTTTATTTTACTCTTTACCTGTTGTATATGGTGTAGCTCATTAGAAAGAGAAAGAAATACTTCTCTGTCGTGTGTATCGAGTGCTTCGTTTATTTTAAACTTCAAATGATTAATCTTTAGGTCTAAATCCCAAATAGATCAAATGCTCCCCTTAACATATAATTCCTGAATATCATCAACATAGATAAAGAACTGAAATTCGTTATTAATATCGATTAAACAGTACCATCCTAAGCTATCGACGTACTTCCGGTTGTTTGTAATCGTCCAAACATCTCCTTGACGGAAGTTAATCATATGTTGATGCTGTTGTTCTGGACAGCAGCATCCTACTTCATGACAAAATGGTTTCATTATTACAAATTGTTTATCCATAGATGAGTCTTCCCCTACTTCCTTCTATTTTTTAAAATTTTCTTTTATTAAAACACTATAATTGACATTGATAATCATTGTCATTTTATATGATAATGATTATCAATGTCAATTATGTTCCGGTTAATCTTCTCTTTTCTTGTGCAAGAATCCATTAATAGAGATGCAAAATGTATATGGTACGTCTGTCAACGAGGTAGAAAATATGTTGCACTCATACAGAAACTTGTATAACAATGAACAGTTCTAAAGAAATTAAAAAACCTAAGTCCTTCTTAGAATAGAACTCAGGTGACATAGTCAGCTTTTTATTTTTATTAAAACTGTTTATTACCTTCACCTTTCACCACTGATAGTAATTAATCCATTCAGCATGTGAACCTATAGAGAGATGATTCACTTTTCTTTTTCTAAAACAACTTAAAAATTGGTGTTTTTTCTTTATACCTTTTAAATAACCTTCTTCTATTTGTTTATCAGTAAATACACACTTTATAAACGGGTACGTTTCATAAAAATAACACATTTTTATAAATTTAAGTTTGACTATTTACACTTAAAGACGACAAATGATAATAGTTAATAATAAAGACTTCTTATTTTTCTTTTTCAGCTTGATATAGTTTTCCAGATTTAGAAGAATTAAATATAATAGGGTAATCTCTCCCTAATTCTTCTTTTATCTTTTTCAAGAGACCTAGACCTTTTTTATTATGATCGTTTTCCATTTCAATTCCTTTTTCCCTTAAAGAATCTGTACCAAAATCGATCCACTTCCCATAATCACTAACCCAGTACTCCAGTTCTTCTTGAAGACTATTAGATAAAGAGAAATCCTCAATATCAAGATTTTCTCCACATTCATTGCACCAAATAGAATCTACGGAAAAATCGGCTTCTAGTTTATATGTATTATGCTTACAGTTTTTATCACTCCATAATTTTTTAAAGAACATAAACTACCTCCATTTACATTCCTTATAATACATTCAAAGTATGTAAAATCCTATATTAATTTTAGTTAATATGATGTAATTTAAAGGAAATTAAATGCTGAGTAGCCTTATTTGGAGGGCTTTTAGTAGCATATAATTTGCATGTCCTTAACATGTTCATTGGACAACGAATTTGTGGGGCATTGTTTTATAGTTGATTCTCTTCTATAGACTTCTGATATTTTTAATAATTCTTGAATTTAAAAACCGACCTCTGTTTCATTTTGAGAGGTCGGTTCTTAATTAAGTTCGATTATGCTGTTTAAGAAATAGCTTTAAAGATTTGAGTTAACCCCTCATTAATTGGTGTAGCTGGACGTCCAAGAAGTTTTTCAAAATCGTTGCTTTCGATTTCTAGTGTGCCTTCTCGAATCCCTTTCTGGATGTCAACAAGCATAGGAATAAGGAAATCAGGTACGCCAGCACCTTTCATAATATCGGCATAAGTAGCGTCATCAACCAGCTGTACAGACACTTCTTTCCTTAATACACTGCTAAGAGCAGAAGCAAGTTCGTCTTGACTCAATAGCTTACCTGAAAGTTCATAGATTGTATTTTCATGACCATTTCCAGACAGTACTGTAGCAGCAGCCTCTGCATAATCTTGTTGAAGTGCCCAACCTACTTTGCCATTTCCTGCAGAAGTTACCCATGGGGCTCCTGCTAGTACACCTTGAATGCTTGAAATTTCATTCTCCAAGTACCAGTTGTTACGTAAGAAGGAGTAGGAAATACCTGTTTTCAAGATAGCTTCTTCAGTTGCCTGATGCGTTGGAGCAAGGAAGTTTTTACTTTCCTGTGCGTTTACTATGCTAGTATAAGCAATAAATTTAACTCCAGCACGCTCTGCGGCAGCTACTGCATTGGTGTGTTGACGAATTCTTGTTTCATTATCTCCATCCGCAGAAATGAGTAATAAGCGATCGATGCCTTTAAAAGCAGCATCCAATGTTTCTGGACGATCAAAATCACCTTGACGAACGTCTACTCCCTGAACTCGAAGTCCTTCAGCTTTCTCAGGCTTTCGGACGCTGACAGCTAGTTGGTTCGCTGGTACAGTTTTCAATAAAGTGTCTACCACTTTTGTTCCTAATTTCCCTGTTGCACCTGTTACTAACATTTTCATGAATAATTCCTCCATTTTTATATTTTTCCGTTATAACCAATTCGGTTACAACTAATGTATAAAATAAGGTCTATTGAAAGAGATTTTATTTATACGGGATAATATAATACTATAGTCTTAACTGTTTTTTTGAAAGTAGTCATTTTTTTATGACATAGTCACAAAAATAGAACCATTAAGAAAGAGAGGCATTTATTATGGCAAGAAATTGGATCGGTGAACCTCCAGAGCAGCATAAAGAAGTTTGTCCTGTTACACAAACACAAGAAATTATTGCTGGAAAATGGAAGATCATTCTTCTATGGCATTTAAGCATAGAAACTAGGAGGTTTAATGAACTTCAAAAACTTCTACCTGATATTTCAAAAGGGATTTTGACACGTCAGTTAAGAGAACTGGAAGAAGATCAAATGGTTCACAGAGAAGTATATAAAGAAGTTCCTCCAAAAGTAGAATACTCGCTAACACCGTTAGGACAAAGTTTCATTCCTATCCTGCATAGTATGGGAGAATGGAGCAAAAAATATTTAAAGAACCAAATTTAAAAAGTTACCTCAGGTCGTCAGGTGAGTTAGCTTACAAAGGAAACTTAATATGAAATTTTTTTCTATATAACATAGCGTAAATTCTAAAAAATACTATTTTTATAAGGAATAGCATATGTATAAAAGGTGCACTTTTTATAC
>JARUXA010000053.1 GCA_030433805.1 Sphingomonas sp. PsM26
CTTTTAATCATATCTTCTTGTGATTTTCCTGTAGCAATAACTGTTGAATTTGCTAAACCTACGTTACTAATTTGAGTCCAAACACGTTGAACCATAGATTGTAAATATTGATCTTTATCTTCTAATACTTTTAAAAATTGTTTTGAACGTGAATCATTTGATAATGGCCATAAACGTTTTCCAGAACCACCTGAAAGTAAAACTAACTTCATTTAATTTATCCTCCCATTAAACCTTTATAATATTAATTCATTACCTTGTAGTTAGTTGAATATACTACTGGTCTTCCAACAGAATGATATTCTATCTTATTTTCTTTTACAATTTCTAAACTGAAACAATTTCGACCATCAAAAAGAATAGGTTCCTTTAATAAATTTCTTAGCTCGAATAAGTCCATATTTTTAAATTCATCCCATTCAGTTATAATTACTGCACAATCTGCATCTTTTAAAGCACCTTCTAAAGATTTAACATATTTTACATTTCTCGGAAGATGCAATTTAGCATTTTCCATCGCAATTGGATCATATGCTCTTAATTCTGCACCTCGTTTTATCAACTCTTCAGCTACTACGATTGATGCTGCCTCTCTCATATCATCTGTGTTTGGTTTAAACGCTAAACCTAATAATGCAATCGTTTTTCCATTCAAACTTCCAAAACGACTTATAATCTTTTCTACTAATAATGACTGTTGCTTTTTATTTACTTCAATCACTGACTTTAATAATCCAAAATCATGTTCAACCCCACCAGCAATTTGAACTAAAGCATGTGTATCTTTAGGAAAACAAGAGCCACCATAACCTATCCCTGCATTTAGAAATGCTCTTCCTATACGGCGATCCAATCCCATACCATTTGCAACATCTTCCACATTAGCTCCCAGTTTTTCACAAACATTAGATATTTCATTTATAAAACTAATTTTTGTTGCTAGAAAAGCATTAGAAGCATATTTAATCATTTCAGAGCTATAAATATCTGTTTTAAATATTGGTAATTTAAGTGGTTCATACATCTTTTCTAAGATTTTGGCTGTTTCATCATCCTCCGTACCAATTACAATGCGATCTCCGTAGAAGGTATCCTGAATTGCGGAGCCTTCTTTTAAAAACTCTGGGTTGGATGCAATGCTAATATTTACATCACGATGTTTCAAATTTGAAAGAACTGTTTTCTTAACAAAGTGATTAGTACCCACGGGAACCGTGCTTTTGGTTACGATGACTGTGTCTCTCTTAATATTTTCACCTATGGACTGAGCGACAGCTTCTATATATTGCAGGTTTGCTGTTCCATCATTATTTTGAGGTGTGCCTACCGCTACCATAATAACTTCTGTACTCTCTAATCCATCTGCATAATCATTAGTAAAATTTAATCTTCCAGCTTTTATATTCTTGATCATTAAGTCTTCTAATCCTGGTTCATAAATTGGTGATATCCCTTTTCTCATTTGCTCTATTTTTGCAGTATCTGTATCAATACAAACTACATCATGCCCAACATCAGATAGACTAACTCCCGTTACAAGTCCAACATATCCTGTGCCAATTACAGTGATTTTCATAGTTTCTCTCCTCATCTATTTATAATATCTGTAATTTATTTTATTAAAGCCCATGCAAATAGGAGACTAACAATTAGCCTCCTATTTTTTCATAAATTACTTATAAAAATAATTCATTATACTGTTTATATACTTCACTTTTAGAATACTGCAATTTAAAAAAAGAATAGCTTGATTCTGAAATCACATCATTTAAATCATTTTTACATAATGTCAACATATGGGTCCAAAAGTTCTCAATACTGTTTTCCAAGATATAAGCTTCTTTATTTTTTATATCTATTCCTTCTATCCCATAATCAGTTGTAATTAACGGTAATCCATAGGAAAATGCCTCTAAAGTTTTTAATTTTACGCCTGTACCAAATATAAGAGGCACTATCATTCCACACGCTTTATTAAATTCATCTCTTAAATCTTTTACATATCCAATTATTTCAATATTAGAAGAATACCTTTTTCCTAGTTCCTGCAGTTTTTCGCTTGGCTGTTTGCCAATTATTTTCAAATGAATACTATGTTCTATCATTTTTTCTACATTTTTTTCGATGAAATTAGTAATAGATACATCATTATGAGCGACCGATAAATTCCCTAAGAAAATAAAGGTTCTATTTTTATAATTGCAATCTCGTTCATATTGATTTTCCTGGAGTAAAGGTTTTATAGATTTAACATGTGTAATTCCATAATGCTTATGCAGATACCTAACTTCATCTTCGCTAATTAACAAACAACTTTTATATCTTTCGCAAATATTTAATTCACTCTTTCTAACCAAATTTTTCTCCATCTTTAATAATAATTTGGTTAGCTGTTGTGACTTTATTAAACCTGAAAGACTACTAGGAATAATTTTTTTGAAATTACCTAAAGGATTTAAATCAGTTTCTGGAAATTCCTCCATCACTTCTAACATTTTTTGGTATCTTATAGAAAATAAATCATCCAAATATACAAATTGTTTTATTTTTGGACTGTCTATTAAATAATATTGAGCTGTTCTTATAGTATCAAAAATAATTAGATCATAAGTATAATTAGATATAATCTCCTCTAATTTTTTCTGAATATTCCTACTGTATAACATAGATTCTTGAATACTTTTATTTCTAAAAAGAAAACTATGACTCAAAACATTAAATATTTGGTTAAACATAGTTGGTTTTGAAATTTTTATTATATGAAAAGGAGAGGTTTTGATGTCCTGATCTTCACTACCTATTAAAGCCAAATGAACATTTTTTGCTCCATACTTCATACTGTGGTATTCCAATATACTAGAAAGAATTATTTTTTTGCCATTATCTTTTGGGTATGGGTATACAGTTGATATAAATAATATTTTTTGATTCAATTTAAAAATCTCTCTTTCTGTTTATTACTGTAATATCAAATTACAAAGCGTCTAACAAAGGTTTTGATACCGCATCAAAACTATAGTATTTTACAACTTGTTCATATCCATTTTTTTCAATATATTCTCTGTATTCAATATCTAAAAATAATTTTTCTATAGCATTAGAAAATTCAGAAGAAGAATCGGCCACCATATAACTATCATTTAAATTAATTCCTTCAGCGCCAATAGTGGTAGTGACTATTGCTTTTTTCATTGCTAAAGCATTTAAAATCTTAAGTCTCATTCCCCCACCTATTAATAAAGGGACTATGAACACATCTGCCATAGCTATATACTCTCTTTCATCTTCTACATACCCAGTAACTTTTATATTATCAGGGTAGCGCTTGTGTAATTCCATAATTTTCTCAGAAGGATTTTTTCCCACAATGTAGAATTTGATATTACTAAATTTATCTAGTAATTTAGGGAGTACATTATCAGTAAACCACATTACACCATTTTCGTTAGGCAACCAGTTCATGGCTCCTAAAAAAACTAAGTTATATTCTTTATTTCTCTTTTCATAGCTAATAGGTTTATATTTTGTAAAATCCACTCCCGCTTTTACTACTTCAATATCTTGGATTGCTGGATTCATATTTATTAACATTTCTTTATCTTCTTCAGTAATAACAAATATTCTATCCATTAATTCGCATATATTAGACTCATATTTATGTAATTTTTTGTATTGAAATAATAAATAAAGTTTCTTAAGGATATTTTCCTCTTTTTCGTAAGCACGTTTCATTATTATAGATTCTATATTATGTTGTCTCAAATAAACTGGTATCTCAGGTTTTAATTTTCTTATCACATTCACATAATTAGCCATATGCAAATGATCTAATATAACAAAGTCAATTTGTTCTGTTTTTAAAACTTTTTCAATAATTTTTTCTACACTTGAATCCACATATTTTTTCATAGTGAATGGTAATTTTTCGAATAAATTTTTGATTAAATTTATAGAATCATTTGAATAATCTTTATTTATTAGATGTTGTTCTAAATTTTCCATATCATACTTTTTTTCATTAAGTTTATCCATAAAGCTGAACAAGAAAACTTTATGCTTTCTTTCTTGGAGTATTCGTAAGGTGTTAAAAGTAACAATTCTCCCCCCGTCATCTGGTGGATATGGGTATATATGAGTTAAAAAAAGTATATTACTCAATTTTCTCCTCCTCTAATTTCTAAATATGGTATTAGCATATAATATACAAGTTAAAATTTTAAACCTATTTTATTAAAGGTAACTGTGGATATCATTCTTATCTCTTTTAATTTTAAAAAGTGTAAGAGTGTAAAATAAATACAAGCTCCAAATCCCAAACTACTTATAAGTACAATTATATTGTTGATAGCTGTTTCATTTATAAAAAGAGTTATCAAAGTATATACAATACGTGAAGTTACGATCATTCCAATAGAAGCTATGAAAATTTTCAGTTGATCATAAAAAAATTGTTTATATTGAAAGGCTTCCATTTTTTTTCTTAAAGAATTAAATAGTAAAAGAGTTGTAACTGCACCTGCTAAACTACTGGCAAGAGCTATTCCTTTGTATCCCATAATGTTCATAAGAATAACACTCATCACAATATTTGATATAACAGCAATCATTGCGTTCCTCATTGGAGTTTTAGTATCTCCCATGGAATAAAAAGTTCTATTCAAAACATCTCTAAAGCCAAAGAATAACATGCCTATTGAAAAATAAAAAAGTGCATTAGACGTAATTAAAGTTGATGAATTATCAAATGCGCCACGTTCAAACAAAAGTTTTACTATAATATCGCTATATGATAGAACAACAAATACTACTGGAAAAACTAAGATACTTACCGTATTTAAAGATGTTCTAACTAAACTATCAAACTCTTTTAACGAGTCTTTAGTTGCCAAACTAGACAATTTCGGAAAAATAAACGTTGCAATAGTAACAGATATTAATCCAAAAAACATTTCATTGATTTTATTTGCAAAACTCAACGCAGAGATAATCCCATCACCAAAACTAGAAGCTAACATCCTATCAACTATAAAATTTATTTGTTGTACACCAGTTCCAATAAATACTGGCAATACTAACAATAACATTTCCTTAATGTTACTATCTTTAACATTTAAAGTTAATGTAAATTTATAATTACTCCTATATACAAAGATTAAAAGTATTATAACTTGTATAACTGCTCCTATAATATTAGAAAACATTACTCCTCTAATACCAAAATAATCTCCAAAGTACAGAGCTGCTATAACAACTATTATTATTGGTATATTAATAAAAGCAGGCACAATAAATTTGTTTTCTGCTTGTAAATATACTGTCATAATAGCAATTAAGCCTAAAGGTAATAGCATGAACAAACTTACCTGAGTCAAGTTATTAGCCAGCATTAGACCATCTTTACTCAATCCAGCTCCTAAAATTCCTACTATATACTTCGTAAAAAGCATGCCTATAATCATTACAACAATTGAGATTATTGCAATCAAAAAAAGCAAATTATTTGTAAAATAGTTTGCTTTCTCTATACCCTCCTTGTTTTTAATTTTTGTATAGATAGGTATGTACGTTGTAGTTACTGCTGCTAATATCGAAGAAAATATCAAGGTAGGAACTGATAAGGCAATAATATAGGCGTCCGTTTGATATGTTGTCCCAAAAGTTTGGCCTAATAGCATTTCTCTAATAAACCCTATAAATTTTGTGAATAGTGTAAAAAACATCATTAATATAACAACCTTAGCAGAACTTAGGCGTTTATTTTTAAACAAACCTTCTTACCTCCTAAATTATTACACCAAATCAAAAAGAAGAATTATACTACTAAATTTTAAATTATCCAAGAGTAGCAACCTTTATAGCTTTATCAAAAGAAGCCAACAAAACATTAAGATTATATTCTTCTTTAACTATCTGATTAGCATACTCTCCAAATCTTTCTCTTTCTTCTTCATTGTCAAGAAGGTATTCAATAGCTTCAGCTAATTCATCTATATTTTTTTCTTTTACTACTAACCCACTGTGTTGATGCCTAACAATCTCTCCGTCTACTCCAGTCATATTAGTTGTAATTATTGGTTTCTTCATCATAGCTGCCTCATTTACGACCAATCCCCATGCTTCTGGGGTGATCCTATAGACTGAAGGAAGCACAAAAATATCACAACTATTAAACAGTGACCATTTTTCATTTCCTTTAACTGCTTTTCCTGTTATTTCAACACATTCACTTAGCTCTAATTTTTCTACTAAATGAAGCAATTTTTTATACCGCGGACCTTCACCTGCTATTACCAATTTAATATCTTTTCTTTGTTCATATACTTTCTTAAAGGCCTTTATAAGGTAATCTTGTCCCTTAAATGGTATCAACCTTGCTATACTTAATACTACTTTTTTTTCTGAATGATTTTTTGTTTGTTCGCTATCTAGAGATATTTGATTTGGAACGATATTAGGTGTTAAGATAACTTTCTCTTTCTTTGCACCTCTATTAATTGAAAATTCTTTTGCTTTTCTCCCAAATCCAAGGATTGCATCAGCATTGCGTAATATGCGATTTTCTAAAGAATACGTTAAAAGTAACCTTCTTGGGTGAAGAATATTCTTCCATTGTTCATTCCATAAAATGAATTTCTTTTTGTTTTTCTTTGCTATTGAATAAGTAATATATGTAATGTGATAACCCAAGTCTGTACTTATATAAATGTCATAGTCTTTACTTTCAAGTTTTTTTCTTAAATCAGCAGCATAGTGAAAATCTGACATACAAGGTATCTTAACTGATTTTATCTCATGCTTGTTTTCTAAAGTTTCTACTATACTATCTGTAAAATAAAAATCAATATCATACATATTTTGTAGTGCTTCAAAAGTTTCGTATCTAAATGGTTTACACTTACTGTGTACAAAAGCAATCTTCATTCTTAACCTCCTAAATCAATATAAGCCATTTGAACCCTTATAACTTATAATTTTCGCCTTTTGTCCAACTAACACCGCGTTATCAGGTATATCTTCAGAAACTACAGAATTCGCTCCAATTGCTACAGCATTACCTATATTAATCTTCCCTAGTATCACTGCTCCAGCTCCTATAAATACATCATCACCTATTATAGGAACTCCAGCCTTTTCATCTCGGCCTGCTAGCCCAATTGTAACGCCTTGGTGTAACGTGCAATTTTTACCTATAATTACATTTCCAGCAATCATAATATTTGAAAAGTGACCAATTAATACACCTGGCGCTATCTCACAACTATAAGGTATACTTATACCTGTAAAAATTTCTATAATCATTTTATTTAAGCCTGTTATACCCCATATTAATTTATTTTTAAACTTTGTTCTTAAGTATTTACCCATCCGATAATTTAATACAGCCCAAAAACCTAAATGCGCCATTCCTTTAAAGAGCAGGTACAATTTAAAATTACTTGTTTCACCATAACCATACCTTAATAAATCATTTGAAATATCCTGTGCTAGTTGTTTTATTTTCACCTTTTCACCCACTAAACTTTTTAAACCACTCTTTACTTTATTAATAAATTAAACTGTAAACCAAACATATAGAAATTCTGACCTTTTCTAAATGCGCGTTTAAAAGCAACTCTTTCTAAGTGAAGATGTAATAAACTTCCACTTAGAAAAATTAGTACTCTTTTTAGATTTAGTAGCTTCGCTCGTAAGTAATTTTTCAAACAAAAATAATTCTTATAACCTTAATGTACCAAATGGTATAGTCAGTATAAGATGACAATAAGTCAGCTATGAAAAAATTGTATTGTACGACTTGCTGAAAATTTCCGCTCCACTATTTAATTAAATTTTATTATTAAATTTCAAAGACCTATAATTGTTTTCACTTGTATTAAATAAATATCTAGCTTGCTATAATAATTCTTGCATATAAAATATATGATCTTGAGCTAAGAAATTTGAGTACATTCCTTCATGAGTCATAACCTTTAAAATGAGCACTCTTATATAAACTATTATCAACTGTATTAAAAAGATATAAAAATATGAATTTCCAGCACTGATAATAAACATTTCTATTTCTTTTGAAATGAAATATTTACTGAACAAAATCAATAACTATTATCATAGCTTAAAATAGTTATTGATTTTATCTCTAGTTGTAAACTTATAAATAATATAGGCATAATTATAAAGCTATAAAGTCAACTGTTTACATGTATCTATCAAAAATTTATATTATTCATCCTCAGCAAGAATTTTTCTATATAAGCTAATATAGTCTTCGTGAGTGCGGGAATATTTAAGTGAATACTCTAAACAATCTTTACTCAATTGATTGTATTCTTCAGCTCCTAGATTGTAAATAAGCTCCACTTTTTCTCGCATACTTTTTTTATCATTAGGGTTAATGATAAGCTCTTTATTATAAATAATTTCTGGTATTCCACCTACATTAGTTGCCACTACTGGGGTTCCTTGTCTATAAGACTCTATTACCACTCTGCCAAATGGTTCGGGCCAAAGTGAAGGTACAACTACTACATCAACATACGACATCTTTTCTTGGGCTTCCTCAAACGGAAGTTTTCCCAAAAATTTGATTCTACTATCTTGGGAATATTTCTCTATAAGTTGATCAGCAATGCTTCCAGTACCTACAACTAATATCTCTCCAACTTTATTTTCTTCTACATTACACATACTATCTAAAAAGAATTCAATTCCCTTCTCAGTTTCAAGTCTCCCGAAATAACTAACCTTTAAAGGTCCTTTTTCTTTTTTTAGATTTTTTTCCACTGTTTTATTGTTTATGGTATTGTATATTACTTTACGACTAGCGCAGTTAAAGAAATCATTACTTACAAATTCATCTAAAATATATCTTGAAATACCAACAACAACATCTACATGCTTGGCACGCTTTTTATTAATAGAAGCAATTAATTTATTAATTAGTCCTATTTTTGTAGGTTGAATAAGTTGATAGTCTCTTAATGTATGCATTATTAATGTATTATTCACTTTACCTAACTTCCATATATATGTACCAATACCATTTAGGTTTTGAGTATGAATAATATCAGGACGTATTTCCTGTATTATTTGATTAATTGCTTTTTTTTGTTTTTTATTAAAGGTATTGTTAAAATGCCAGTAAAGCTTTTCTACAGTATTAGGTGCATAATTATCAAGAGCGCTGTAAATATTTCTATTTGGAATTCTAATAACTTGAACCCCGTTAATCTCCTCATAGATAATGTCTTTATTATTAGAAGAGGTCAAAACATATACTTCAAATTGTTGATTTAACGATTCCGCTAAAACTTGAGTGGAAATTTCTGCACCCCCAACAATGTCAGGTGTATAAAAAGAATTAACAATTAATATTTTTTTTTTCATTAAATTTCCTTCTTTTTCCATTAATAAGCATCTTGATTCTTGAAAATTATTATAACTGTTTTAAAAATAATTTGAATATCCATTAGAAAATTTCTTTTTTGTATATATTGTAAATCTAAATCGACCATTTCTTCAAAGCCTATATTACTTCTACCACTTATTTGCCATAGCCCTGTACACCCAGGGATCACTAGTAACCTTTGCATATGATGAGCACTATACTCTTTCACTTCTCTTGGTAGAGGAGGGCGTGGGCCAACTAAACTCATATCACCTTTCAACACATTAAACAATTGAGGCAGTTCGTCAATACTAGTTTTACGAATAACTCGTCCAATTTTAGTAACTCTAGGGTCGTTTTTCATTTTAAACATAGCACCTGTTGTTTCATTCATATCAAGAAGTTCTTCTAACTTAGATTCTGCGTCACTTATCATAGATCGAAATTTATACATATTGAAAACTTCACCATTCTTACCGATTCTCTTTTGTGAAAAAAACACTCGACCTTTAGGATCTTCTAACTTTATAGCTACGGCTACTATTATAAAGACTAGAGACAATAAAATAATACCGAATAAAGAACCAAAAAAGTCCAACCCTCTCTTAAGACAGCGATATATTAATTTTTCATTAACATTAATGTTAACTGCATTCTGGGGTGTATAAGCTTTTGAAATTGCTTTTTTTTCAACCATCTGTGGCATACTCTACTCCCCTTCCTAATTATTTTGACCGGATCAATTGGCTATTTTCTTGTTCCATTATATTAGTCATAACCTTAATTAAATCATTCTTTAATTCCTCGTGTTGTAAAGCAAACTCGATTGTAGTTTGAATAAAACCTAATTTCTCTCCAACATCGTAACGCTTCCCGTCAAAGTCGTAAGCATAAACAGACTGCATTTCGTTCAACTTTTGAATTGCATCAGTTAACTGAATTTCACCTCCGGAACCAACCTCTTGATTTGCTAAAAACTCAAAAATCTCAGGTGTAAATACATATCTACCCATAATTGCTAAATTAGAAGGAGCAGTTCCATTTTTAGGTTTTTCTACAAATTTATTAACTTTATAAAGACGTCCTTCGTTTGAAGATGGATCAATAATTCCATAACGATGCGTTTGATTATCAGAAACTGTTTGCACACCAATAACTGATGATAAAGTATTTTCATATCTATCTATTAATTGGCGTAAACAAGGCGTTTCCGCTTGCACAATATCATCTCCAAGAAGTACTGCAAATGGTTCGTTTCCAAT
>JARUXA010000054.1 GCA_030433805.1 Sphingomonas sp. PsM26
AACCTAGACTTGGTAAAGAACCTAAACCTACTTCTACCTCTAAGACATTAACCCAACAGAATAGAAATCTTGATTAAAGAGTAGTTGGATTAATCAGCTACTTTTTTTATCTTTTATAATATTTTGCGTAACATAATAAGGTTCTGGTGTAAAAAGGAGTAGAGTCTTTGGGAATTCTAGGTCTACTTTCTAACTTTCTGAATTATTTTTCCCTTTTTCGATAAAACGGTCCTTGTAATAATCTAGATACAGATTACCTAAATGATCGACTTGACCAAAAAAAACTTCTTTCACAGTCGATTCTCGTTGTTGAAGTTGAGTTTTAAGCCATTCTAAGCTATAACCCATTTCATAAATAGCTTCTTCTATAAAATTCCCATCTATAATAATGGTTTGTGGTAATTTTACTTTTTGACCAACGCCAAAAAGGTCTCCCCATCTCACAGGCTGCTTTTCTTTTTTTAATAAAATGCTGAATTCTCCATTTGTTTCAAGCGTTGCAAATTCTACATCGTTAACATAAAAAACATCTTTTTTTCTTAACTGTTCCATTAATTCATCTATTGTGTATTTCTCACGCTTTAGATTTTCTTCTAAAATTTTTCCATCCTTTATAAAAGTAGTTGGCGTACCTTCAACTACTTTTCGAAAGACTATGCTTTTTAAGGAAACATAAGATATGATGATAGGGAACAATGACCAGACCAAGATTGAGGTGACTCCATCTACAGCATGTAATTCAAGATCCATTGAAATGGTTCCAGCAATGTCGCCAACTGTAATTCCTACTATATATTCAAAAAAAGATAATTTCGATAATTGCTTTTTTCCTAATAGTTTTGTGATAAAGAATAATCCTAATATAATAAGAACAGAACGAATAATAACTTCTATCCAGCTTGGCATAACCAGTGTACCTCCACATTCACTAAAATAGTATGTATAGTTTCATTTCCATGAGGGGTGTTTTTTATGTATACGATGCCATAAAGGTGATTTTTATATTTTCCCCACCATAATTAATTGAAATTATTAGAGGTTTATCACCTGTTAAAGGTTAACCCTATATATTATTATTTCCTTTTTTATTATTGTTATGTAAAAAATATGTGTAAGTAAAATGGTAGGGTAAAATTATAGAATAGATTCTTCAAAGTAAAAATGGCCAACCAGAAAGTCTGGTTAACCTTATCATAAAATTGAAATCCGTAATTTTAATCCTCATTCAGATAAATACACTGTTAAACGTGAAAAATCACATGACTTTATTGGTAATTCAATATCTTTATTATCAGCAAATTCCATTAGCTTCTTAAAAGAGGGTTCACTTTATCAATGACTTCTTGTAGCTTTTGACTGTTTTTACTATACATATGTTTCGCTTTTTCTGCTTCTGTTCCAAGCGCAAACAATTCTAAGTCTGCCTGACATTTTTTCATGGTTGAAAGTAATAAAGGTTTTTCTTGAGGAGATGGGACTTGAAGTTTATCATCAAAAAGGTCAACAGTTAATTGCCCGTAAGAATCTATCTGCCCAAGAAAGACATTTTCAATGGTAACTCCTAGTTTTTCTAGTTCAGTGTGTAACCACCTTCTGCTTTGGCCAATTGTCGATAATGGTTCATCTAATATTTCACCATCCATAATAACTGTTTGAGGTTCCTTACTTGGAGCAACAGCTATCCCTAAATCTTTTGCGGTTAACGGTCGATTTTCTTTCTTTAACAAGACGTTGAGATCGCCGGTTGCCTCTAATACCGCAAATTCCACATCAGCTGCCTGATAGACACTTTTCTTTCGAAGTAAATCTAACAATTCATCGATTGTGTATTTTTCCTTTTTCAAATTATCTTCCATGATTTTTCCATCTTTGATAAAAACCGTCCCTTTCCCCTCTATAAAGTCGCGAAAAGGTTTATTTTTCAAGGAAATGATGCCTGCTAAGAAGGGTACTACCGCAAAGGTTACGATACTAAGTATCCCATTAGCAATGCTTTTCTCAATTCCCGTGGCCATTTCTGCTCCTATATTACCAACGGTAATACCGGTGACATATTCAAAGAAGGAAAGCTCAGATATTTGTTTTTTACCTAACCATTTTGTAATAGCAAAAAGAACAACTAAAAACAATAAAGACCGCAAAACTACAATTAACCAATCTGGCATCTTTTACACCTCCTATAAAATTAGAAAAAGCTGTTCGTCTTAAAAACCTTTATATTGGGCTTCTTCTCTCTCCAATTCTCCCACTCGATTTTTTAAATCTGTTACGATTTCATTCATGACATTCATCGTTTCGTGCAAAGTCTGCTTTGATTGATCATCTTGAGTTCGTAATGCTAAATTGGATAAACCAGCTTCTACTCCTTTAAGACTGACAAGACATTGTTTCACATCTGATGCAATCGTCATTTTACATCCTCCTTATCCTTTTGGTTTAAAAAATATAGCGCCAATCATTCCAAAAATAATGGCGGCTGAAATTCCGGCACTTGTTACTTCAAACATTCCTGAAATAACACCTACTAACCCATGTTTTTCGGCTTCAGCCATTGCCCCATGTACAAGAGAATTTCCGAAACTTGTAATAGGAATGGTCGCTCCTGCTCCTGCAAAATCGATAAAAGGTTCGTATAAACCAAACCCATCTAGAAGAGCGCCAATCACTACAAATGTACTTAAGGTATGTGCTGGTGTAAGCTTAAATACATCAAACATAATTTGCCCAATAACGCAGATCAAACCTCCTACAACAAAAGCCCAAAAGAAAATCATAGCTCTTATTCACCTCCATATTCAATTGATACCGCATGAGCGATACAAGGAATAGTTTCACTCTGCTGAAAGCTTAATGGCGATAATAAAGCACCTGTTGCTACGACTAATATTCGTTTAAATTCGCCTTTTTTCATTCGGTTTAATAGATGACCATATACAACGGTTGCTGAACATCCTGGCCCACTAGCGCCAGATAGAACTGGCTGTCCTTCTCGATAAATCATAAGGCCACAATCTTGATATTGTTCTTCACGTATTGGTGTTCCATGTTTTTTAAATAAATCAAGCGAGACTTCTCGTCCAATGTGGCCAAGATCTCCCGTTACAATCAAATCATAATAAGATGGATCAAGATTTCGCTCAGTAAGATGTGCTTCAATGGTATCAACAGCCGCCGGAGCCATTGCTCCTCCCATATTAAATGGATCCGTCATTCCCATATCGATCACGCGTCCAATCGTTGCAGAGGTCACACGAGGTCCCTCTCCAGAATCACTTAACAAAGCAACGCCAGCACCTGTCACTGTCCATTGAGCAGTAGGTGGTTTTTGTCCACCGTATTCGGTCGGATAACGAAATTGTTTTTCGACGGCGGTATTGTGACTCGAAGCACCAGTTAACAAATAGTTAGCTCCTTTTGTGTTAACTAAGTAAGCACCAAGAGCCAGTCCTTCCATGGATGTAGAACAAGCACCAAATAATCCAAGGTACGGTGTGCCAAGTGTTCGGCAAGCAAAACTAGTGGGCGTAATTTGATTAATCAGATCTCCTCCAAGGAAAAACTGAACCTTTTCCTTTTGAAGACCTGCTTTTTCGATAGCTTTTTGACTCGCTTCTTCTAACAAAACCTTGTGCGCTTTTTCATAAGAATCCTGTTCTAACCATAAATCAGAATGAAGTAAATCAAAATCATTAGCAAGTGCTCCTTTTGCTTCAAAAGGACCTCCGACCGTTCCAGTGGAGATAATGACAGGTTTTTGATCAAAGACCCATGTACGATGTCCCGTAAGCATTACAAGCCACCCCACTGTATGAGAATCGTTTTAATGGCCGCAATAACAAATGCCGAAAAGGTACCAAATAAAATGACGGAGCCAGCTAACTTAAACATATTACCACCAACACCTAAGACAAATCCTTCCGTTCGATGTTCAATACATGCTGATATGACGGCATTTCCAAAGCCGGTAACGGGAACCGCGGAACCGGCGCCTCCAAATTGAGCAATTCGATCGTAAACACCGAAGCCTGTTAGAAGCATAGCAATAAAAATCATGGTCCCTACTGTTGGGTTTCCGGCCGTTTGATCTGTAAAATCAAAATAATAAATATAAAACAGTTGAATGGCTTGGCCAATAAGACAAATGATCCCACCCGTAAAAAAAGCTTTGATACAATTTTTAACTACTGGTCTCTTGGTTTCTTTCTGTTTTTCAAGATCTTGATATTCCTGTTGGACAGGTGTTAATTGTTTCTTTTGATTATTTGACATGTGTATACCTCTTTCATCACGCTTTTTCTTTCATAAGGTTTTTAATATTGTTAAATTCTCTTTTTAATGTTTTTTTCTTTGTCTTGTCTTTTTGCAGTTTTTCTTCTAATTGTTCCAACTCCCAATAGATTTTTTGATCAGTTGAAACTAAGACTTTATAATCCGGATAAGCTTTTTCTAAGTCTGTTTTCACGTTCTTTTTGATTTTTTTTAATTGAAAGCGATGAAATTGATCTACTTTTATCGCCATTAACAGCTCTTTATCGGTATTTACTGCTTTAACAGCCGAAACTTCTTCCTCTTTTATGATCTTTTCTTTTGCTTGATTGGCAACTGTTTGATTAATGGGTTTTCTTGTATGTACTTTGACGATCGTTGTATCATTATTGCCATTAGTCGAATGATTCTGTTGCCCCGTACATCCGGATATATATACAATAATCATGGCTAAAAAAAGAAAATGATTTAATCTTCTTATCTTTCTTTTCATACAATCACCTGTCCGTTTCTACTCAAGAATTGAAGTGTAAAAAGGTTGGTTAATTGAACCAACCTTTTTATCCTATTCTTATTGTTTGTATTGAGGCTCTTCTTGTTCAATTTGTTGAACACGTGGAGAGAGTGTGTCAACAATCGCTTGCGTTTGTTGAGCAGCATCTTGATATAATTGCTTTGCCTGTTGATTATCAGTTGCTAAAGCAAAACCTTCAAAACTTGCTTGTGCGCTTTTTAAACCAGCTAGAGTTTGTTTAACTTGATTGATTACTGTCATGAATGATTCCTCCTAAAATTTAATAACTTTCCATTATAGTATGACAAAGAAAAATAGTTCTTATGCTTTTTACACTCATCCGTTTTATGTAAATTTTTTATACTTATGCGCGAAAAGATGGTTCAGTTTCAATCAGCTTCACTTTCCCTTTATATCTGCGAGATTTGAACAGTTACATAATTACTAATTCACTTCATCAAACAATAAGAATTTTGAGGTTAAAGAGTAAAGATAGTTAAACAATATATAAAAAAGCTAGTACTCTCCTTTCTTTAAACGGATAATAATGGAAGAAATGTTATGTTAAAATGAATGAGTATACTGTAAGGAGAGGTGAGATAAATGTCGGATAGCATCAATAATGAAGTACAAGAGAGTCATGAACATAGAATTTTGAATGAAGTGGACATGATGACAGATGAAAAGTGGCAAGCAATTATAGACAATGATGCATCGTACAATGATCAATTTTTCTATGCTGTAAAAACCACGGGAATTTTCTGTAAACCGTCTTGCAAATCTCGCGTTCCCAAAAAAGAAAATGTACGTATTTTTCAAAACGCAGGACAAGCTCTCCATGCAAATTTTCGACCGTGTAAACGTTGTAAGCCTACTAATGAGAAATTGCCTGATAGTGAGTGGGTGGCTCTGATCACTGAATATATTGATAAAAATTTTACAGAAAAATTAACTCTAGAAACGTTAGCAGATATTGCTCACGGGAGTCCGTATCATTTGCATCGAACATTTAAAAAGATTAAAGGCATCACACCAGTTGAATATATCCAACAGGTTAGATTAAATGCGGCTAAAGAGTATTTGATTCAAACAAATAAAGCGATTGCGGATATCGCCATATGTGTAGGTATGCCTAACACGCCCTATTTTATTACCTTATTTAAAAGGAAAACCGGACATACACCAGCACAATTTCGTCAAATGAGTAGAATGGAGGAAGTGAAAAATGGAATCAAAGAATAAACCAACCCTTTATTGGTCTTTGCTAAAGTTTAAGGATTTGAATTTTTATATTGCTTCAACCTCTAAGGGTCTTGTGTTTGTAGGTTCACTGAACAAACCATTCGAGGAGTTGTCAGAATGGGCTAAGAATCGCTTTCCAGATAGTCCTCTTATTGAAGATGGTGAAAAGCTTGAACCCTATGCGGTTGAAATCACCCAGTATTTGGAAGGGGCACGGAAAACCTTTACTGTTCCATTTGATTACAATGGAACTGCATTCCAGCGTGCAGTATGGAACGCACTTTGTGAAATTCCGTACGGACAGACTAAGTCCTATTCCGACATTGCAAATGATATAAATAAACCAGCAGCTGTCCGAGCTGTAGGGGCGGCGATTGGGGCCAATCCAGTATTAATCGTCGTACCATGTCATCGTGTAGTAGGAAAGAATGGATCATTAACCGGCTATCGTGGCGGATTAGAAATGAAGACACTGCTTTTGGATTTGGAAAGACAAGGTTAATCCAGCAATGATTATAATTGACGTACAATGAATGGAAAGGAGGTTCCGTCATGAAAAGTGAACTGTTCTATAAAAACCCGAAAACCATTCTTAATAAAGGTACAGGCTTTCTTTCTGGATATACTCATTCACTAAATCCTTATACAGGCTGTTCATTTGGGTGTTCATATTGTTATGTACGCCAAATGCCTGTATCCCTCTTTCGAGAAGGGGAATGGGGAAATTGGGTTGATGTTAAAAACGGAGCTGCGAATTTACTAAGCAAGGAGCTTCATCGCGCCAAAGCCAAAGGAAATGTAACCATTTTTATGTCATCAAGCACAGACCCGTATCAACCCATAGAGTATAAGGAAAAAGTGACGCGATCTTTACTAGAGGTTATGGTAGAAGATCCCCCTGACTTCCTATTAGTACAGACGAGAAGCCCACTTGTAAGTAGAGATATCGATTTGCTGCAGCATTTAAAAGATAGGGTCCGGGTAAGTATGACGATCGAAACGGATTCGGAAACGATACGTAAACATTTCACTCCAGAGGCACCTCCGATTCAGGCCCGTTTTAAGACATTGAAAAAATTAGCGGATGCGGGAATACCGACCCAAGTGGCGATAGCACCCATATTACCGAGTGGGGATTATTTTCCTGAGAAATTGAAGCCTTTCGTCAATCGGATATGTATGGATGACTACTTTATGGGCGATGGCAGTGGAGGAAAACGCACAAGAAAACTTGGAATGGAAAAAAAGTATGCCGAACTTAGTTTAGAAGAATGGTATGGACCGCAAGTTATTAAAAAAGTATATAACAGATTTATAGAAACCTTTCCAGAAAATCAGGTTTATGTGAGCCAGAAAGGGTTTGAGCCGTAAAGGTAATAGGAAGTGATTGTATGTGTAAAGATCATGAGAAAAGTGCTGAAAATGGAAAAAAGACATTCACCCTGTTAGGTGCGGATATGCGTCCATATCAAAGTGATACACCGGGTATTTTGGGCGGGTATAGACGGGGGAAATTATATGGAAGATTAGATTGCCCCTCGGCACTTCGAGCGATAGCAAAAGGTGGATATGTTAAACATCGCGTGTTTTTTGCCGATGAACAGACGGCTATATCAGCAGGTTTTAGGCCGTGTGCAGTTTGCATGCCTGAAAAATATGCACGATGGAAGAAAGAGAAAAAGAAGGGGAATGCAAATGTATAAAACACATGACAATTCAGGCACACCATTGTTGAGACGTGCGGAGGTGGCATTGTTAACAGGGATAAAATCATTGCCCCATACTCAAAAGGAGCTCCAAGCACTGATGAACATGCTTACTACAGAGCGACCGTATATTGAATCAATTACAATTGGACATGGACGAGACCAGGCGTCGACCATCGTTGCGAGGGAACTAGCTAGCTTGTGGGAAGCAACTGGCGGCTTTGTTTTAAAAATAATAGATTGGCCGGAGGAGGCTGCATCTTGGCTTAAACCAGCCAAGCGTTTTACCGACGAGACTCCAGATGCATGGATAGTGACAGGCCCCATATTGGGGTGGGCGCAGATGAGTTGCCGTCTCAAGCGTAGTACTGATTGGGATCCAAGTAAAACATTTGGATTTTCTTCTGTAGCAGATTCACGATTCTTCAATATCGTTGGGTTACGAACGCTTGAGGGAATGCGTGGAGTCTTGAACGATGGTACGTCATGGAGACTTTCAGATGGGCAGTTCATTACATATCCAAATGAATCCGAATATAGAAGCTCTTTAAATAATAAGTCTCAATAAACCACTGTTCCTATTGGCATACAAAACCTGAAGTGATTGGAATATTACGGGGAGGATGTGATATTGGGATCACTTCAGGTTTTTTTTGTAAATAAAATTGCAGTGATATTCAGACGTACGTATTTCATATACCAACTTATTTTTCATTCTATTGACCTCTTCTTACTTTCCTATCTCCGTTTCATACTGCGGATGAGACTTTTTGTTTCTTTATCCACACGATTAGATTCTGTAATTTTTTGCAGGGCTTTATTATAGGTAAAATCATCGAGCGTGTTGTTTCTCAAATATTCCATTGTTGAATCAGGAAGCTTCACATAACAGATAGAGACAGCCCATGCCACCGCCATTTTGGCATAAAACCCTTCATGTTTTACACGATCCAGGAGGTTTAGCACTCTTTCGATGTACTCAGTCTCGATATAAAAGTTTAGGAGCATAACCACTCCGAAACGTATCTCATATTCTTTCTTAGAAGATAGATAGGGTTGTAAAAACTCCCATACACGCTCTTTATTTTCCTTTGCGCATTTAAGACCTGTACAAAAGCTATCACATACCGACCAATTATCAATTTTTGGCACAAACGAAGCCACATAAAGAAGGAGTTCTTCAATATCCGTCTTAACATATCCAATGACCATACCTTGCAGCATGATTTCCTCAAAATATTCATCTTTTGCAGTTTCAAGGTAAGTGCGCCAGTCACCCTTTACAATTTTTTTTGCTATTTTACGAAGCTCGGGCAGCCGAACACCTAATACATTGTTAATGTTAGGTATGAGTGCGGCTGAAAACTTCTGATAATCTGTATCAATATGTTCAAAGATTTGTTTTCTAATTATATTTTCCATTCGTGCTCTCCTATTCGTTCGATATCGGTAGCTTTACTATATGGACAATCTCACTATAACCGATTATTTTGTGAAAAAGCCCAGAATTAAATATATAACAAGTGTTGGTTTTGAAAAAAGTTGGTTCAAAAAAATCTCGCATACCAGCTATTTACGAGAAATAATAAGAAATCATTTTGAAAAAAGATTGAACAAAATGATATTGTTTTTTGTGAAATATCTTTCGGGGACACTTATACTATTTCAAAGTCATCTATTGCTCTAAATGTAAACAACCTGTTTCCAAATTGTATAATGGAACCAGGTTGCTTAGTTAGTCTTTTAACGATCTTATTAAGAACATAGAGGATCATAAGAACATAAGGGCCTTTATAAAACACTTATTAAGTTGAAAAGATAGTATCTATTTTCTTTCTATTATTCACTTGGAACTAAACCTAGGTTTTGTAGTGCAGTTAATGCCTCTTCTTGACCAAGTTCTTCTTTAATTTTTCCATTTTCAAGTTTAAATACAGTTGTACCTGAAAAGCGCATTGTTTTACCAGTGTTTGCTTCACTTAATTCACCAACAGGTAGATCTTTAAATGCAGGACCAGTATGTGTACCGCCACCGTCCCAACGTCCTACAACATAATCTCCTTCAGCAATTAAATCACCAACAGCCCAAAAGTCTAAGTTTGGGAATGATTCCCTAAATTCATTTAACATTTTAATGATTGAATCGGCGCTATTAAATTCACCGTGCATTGGGTAATAAAATTTAATATCGTCAGCAGCAAGTTCTTTAATAACCTCTGGGTTGTAGTCCTTCGTCCATACTGCTTTAAACCATTTATTGATAATTGCTTTGTTCTCTTGTGTCATAAAAAACACCCTTTCGTGATAATGTATTTGAAGTGTTATTAATCACCTCGGGAGCTAGTATAACTTGAATATTAGTTCTTTAAAATGCTTTTGGAATGTAAGGGCAAGATTTCAAAATAAAAAAATTTCAATTATACAATCTCGGATTAGACAAGCTTTGGGACCATTTATTCATATCCAAGGGGGTAAAACTTCGCAACTTTATTTTAAATCTAAAACAAAATATCGAAAAAATTTTATTAATTACTTTTATATATTGCTTGTATAAATAATACTGGATAAATAAAAGATGACTAGTAAAAAATTCATTCGAACAACGTTAAACCTTCAAATATTAAAAATTTAAGTAGCAATTACAGTTGTCCATATCGCTGTTATTCAAAAAGTAATAATTCATTTCAGTTATTTAGGGTGATATTATCAATCGAATATGACTAATACCTTCTTTCATAATCGGTTGCAATTGTTAAAATAATTAAATCCCAATCTCTCAATCATATAAGTGAGAAATTGGGATTTTTAATAATGGAACATCCTTAACGTTGTAAATCCGCGTTTTGCTGGTGGTACCCCATACCCATCAAGCTAACGCAATGGATTTTCCCCAAAACGAAAAAAACG
>JARUXA010000055.1 GCA_030433805.1 Sphingomonas sp. PsM26
TTGGGGTGGGGAAGTCCAGCAGAACAAACCTCTCTGCGAGGCACGCCCCACCCCCATCCCCTCCCCTGAAGGGGAGGGGCGTACTTATTCCAAGGGAGGGACTTCGACATGAACCTAGACTCCACCACCGCCGCCGTCACCGACGGCGCATCCGCCCGCGCCGCCAAGGGCGTCGACGCCGCGATCATCGAGCGGCTCTGATCTCACTTAGCCCCTCCCCTTCAGGGGAGGGGTTGGGGTGGGGAAGTCCAGCAGGGCCAACCTCTCTGCGAGGCACGCGCCACCCCCATCCCCTCCCCTGAAGGGGAGGGGCGTTCTTGCTCCAAGGGAGGAAACACCATGAACCTAGACTCCACCACCGCCGCCGTCGTCACCGGCGGCGCCTCCGGCCTCGGCGCCGCCACCGCACGCGCGCTTGCCGCACGAGGCGTCAAGGTTGCGATCTTCGACATGCAGACCGAGAAGGGCGAAGCGATCGCCGCAGAGATCGGCGGCACCTTCTGCGAAGTGAACGTCACGTCCGAGGACTCGGTCGACGCTGGCTTCGCCAAGGCGCGCGCGGCGCACGGGCAGGAAGCGATTCTCATCTGCTGCGCGGGCACCGGCAATGCGATGAAGACCGCGAGCCGCTCCAAGGAAGACGGCAGCATCAAGCATTTCAGCCTCGCCGCGTTCGACTGGCTCATTCAGATCAACCTCGTCGGCACGTTCCGCTGTGTCGCCAAGTCGGCCGCAGGAATGCTGACGCTTGATCCCGGCGAGGACGGCGAGCGCGGCGCGATCGTGATGACCGCGAGCGTCGCCGCCGAGGACGGGCAGATCGGGCAGGCGGCCTATTCCGCGTCCAAGGGCGGCGTCGTCGGCATGACGCTCCCCATCGCGCGCGACCTGATGGGGGAGGGGATTCGCGTTAACACGATCCTCCCCGGCATCTTCGAGACGCCGTTGATGCAGGGCGCCCCGCAGCAGGTGAAGGACAATCTCGCCGCATCGGTGCCTTTCCCCAAGCGGCTGGGGAAGCCCGAGGAATATGCCAAGCTCGCGCTCGCGATGGTCGAGAACAGCTATTTCAACGGCGAGGACGTGCGGCTCGACGGCGCGATCCGGATGGCGCCGCGCTGAATGGGACGGCCCGATCCCGCGCGGCTCGACCCCGTGCATTATCCGCACACCACGACGATCCAGACGCGGTTCCAGGACCTCGATGTGCTGGGCCATATCAACAACGTCGCGATGGCGGCGCTTTTCGAAAGCGCGCGCGTGCGCTTCAACCGGTCGCTCGATCTCGCGGGGTGGTCGGGGCATCGCTGGCTGGTCGCGCGGGTTGAGATCAACTATCTCGCTGAAGGCTATTTCCCCGACGACGTCGAGGTCGCGACCGGGATCGGCAAGATCGGCAATCGCAGCTGGCAAATCCTGTCGGCAGCGTTCCAACGCGGGGCGTGCATCGCAACCTGCGACGTCGTGATCGTGATGAGCGCGAGTGGCGGGCTGACCACGCTGCCGGATGGTTTCCGCGCCGGACTGGAGGCGAACCGGATCGGCTGATCGTTAAGCCCGTCACCCCGGCACAAACCAGAGTTCTGCGGCGAGCGTTCTGCAAAACCGCCCGTCATCCTGAACTTGTTTCAGGATCCAGCCCTCCGCGAGTCCGGACCAGGCCTGCTGCGCGGTGGATGCTGAAACAAGTTCAGCATGACGGCAGCCTTTGGGGCGAGGGGTGACGATCAAACCGCCGATTGCCTTTATGCAGAGGTCTCGCAAAGGCCCGGGCCGCCGCGTTTGACAGCAACTGAAGGACATGAAGACAACGGCCCCGGCCTCCGCCGGGATCACGGCCGCACGCGCGCCACGCCCAACCTTGACTTCCGCCCCCGCCTCGGCCATATGGCGGCCATCGAAGCGTCATGCAGCGTGATCGGACTTTATCGTCCCAGCTCCGCCTCGGTCGTTACCAAACGGACTTCCCTTTTCACGCGGGGTGTCAAATCCTCCCCCCGCCATCCGCGCGTCGAGAACGTGCGTCCATGGCATTTGCAATGGAATACACTTTCATGTCTTTCGCACATCTCGGCCTTGCCGAGCCGCTCGTCCGCGC
The DNA here is from genome assembly GCA_030433805.1 of Sphingomonas sp. PsM26. GTDB lineage: Bacteria > Pseudomonadota > Alphaproteobacteria > Sphingomonadales > Sphingomonadaceae > Sphingomonas. Next base: position 2,099 of record JARUXA010000055.1, read on the forward strand.
GCTCGAAGCAAAGGGCTATACCTCCCCCACCCCGATCCAGGCGCAGTCGATCCCGATGCTGCTCGAAGGTCGCGATCTGCTCGGCATCGCACAGACCGGCACCGGCAAGACCGCCGCGTTCGTGCTGCCGTCGATCCAGCGCCTCGTCGCCGCCGACAAGCGCGTCCTGCCGACGCATTGCCGCATGCTGGTACTCGCGCCGACGCGCGAACTCGCCAGCCAGATCGCCGATAGCGCGCGCGATTACGCGAAGTTCTCGAAGATGACCGTCGCGACGGTGTTCGGCGGGACCAGCATCAACAAGAACCGCCAGGACATGAGCCGCGGCGTCGACATTCTCGTCGCCACGCCGGGCCGTCTGCTCGATCTGATCGAGCAACGCATGGTCAGCCTCGCGATGCTCGAAATCCTCGTGCTCGACGAAGCCGACCAGATGCTCGACCTCGGCTTCATCCACGCACTGCGCAAGATCGTGAAGATGCTGCCGCGCGTGCGCCAGACGCTGTTCTTCTCGGCCACCATGCCGAACGCGATCCGCGAGCTCGCCGACCAGTTCCTCACCGATCCCGCGACCGTCAAGGTCGCGCCGGTGTCGAGCACGGCCGAGCGCGTCGAGCAGTATGTGTACTTCGTCAACCAGGGCGAGAAGCAGGCGCTGCTCACCATGCTGCTGGCGGACGGCGCGATCGAGCGTTGCCTCGTCTTCACGCGGACCAAGCATGGCGCGGACCGCGTCGTGAAGCTGCTGGGCGCGAACGGCATTCCCGCCAACGCGATCCACGGCAACAAGAGCCAGCCGCAGCGTGAACGCGCGCTCGGCGAGTTCAAGACCGGCAAGGTCAAGGTGCTGGTCGCGACCGACATCGCGGCACGCGGGATCGACGTTTCGGGCGTCAGCCATGTGTTCAACTTCGAGCTGCCCAACGTGGCAGAGCAGTACGTCCACCGCATCGGCCGTACCGCACGCGCCGGCGCATCGGGCATCGCGATCAGTTTCTGCGCGGATGACGAGCGGAGCTACCTGCGCGACATCGAGAAGCTGACGCGCGTCAAGCCCGACATGGTCAAGCTGCCCGAGGGCTTCATGGCCGAAGCGGCGCGCATCAAGGCAGCACGCCCGGCGGGTTCGGACGTCAGCGATCGTCCGCGCGACGAAAGCGGTCGTCACCGTGCGCCGCCGCGCGCAACGCATGCCGCGCGCCCGACCGGCGAGCGTCCTGCCGGCGGCAGCCGTCCGTATAGTGCAGGCGGCGCAGGTCGTCCGGCGGGTGGCGCAGGCCGTCCGGCAGGCGCTGGTCGTCCGGCCGGTGGTGGTCGTCCGGGTGGCAGCGGTCGTCCGGCGGGCGGTGGTCGCCCGGCTGGCGGCGGCGGCGGTGGCGGTGGGCGTCGTTCGCCCGCGGCTGGCTGAGGTTTCTCGGCCTGAAGGATTAGAAAGCGGTCGGTCCTCCCGAGGACCGGCCGCTTTTTCTTTGCGCCCTCGCCGCGATCACAGCATTTCGAGCGGGCGTGGTTTCCTGGGGCGCGGAAACGCCGCCTCCAGCCGCTCCAGCAACACCGGACAGAGCACGAGTTCGAGCGCGGCGTGATTGTCGCGCACGTGGGCAACCGACCCCGCCTTGGGAATCGCGATCATCGACGGATGGCGCAGCGCCCACGCAAGCGCCACCTGCGCAGGCGTCGCATCGAATTCAGCGGCAATCGTCCGCAAGGTCGCGTTCCCGAGCAACCGCCCCTGTTCGACCGGGCTATACGCCATGACCGGGATTTGATGGTCGGTCAGCCACGGTAGTAGGTCGAGCTCGGGTCCGCGCCGCGTCAGATTATAGAGGATCTGGTCGGTCGCGCACGCGGCACCGCCCGCTGCGTGCAGCTCGGCCATGTCGTCGGCATCGAGGTTGCTTACCCCCCACCGCGCGATCAGCCCCTCCGCGACCAGCTGCTCCATCGCCTCGACCGTCTCGGCCAGCGGCACCGGGCCACGCCAGTGAAGCAGGTAAAGATCGAGCTGTTCCACTCCGAGACGCGCAAGGCTCGCCTCGCACGCCGTGCGCAGCCGTGCGCGCGACGCATTTTGCGGCAGCGCCTTGCTGACGAGGAACACCTGGTCGCGCATGTCCGCGATCGCTTCGCCGACCAGCGTCTCGGACCGGCCATCGCCATACATTTCGGCGGTGTCGATCAGCGTCATCCCGCGCTCGATCCCCTCGCGCAGTGCCGCGATCTCGCCCGTGCGCGTCTCGGCGGAATCCCCCATGTTCCACGTGCCCTGCCCGAGCGCAGAGACCATCGTGCCATCGGGCAGTGCGACCGTCTTCATGCTCATGCGAAACCAACCACTGCGTGCGGCACATAGGGTTCTTCGAGCCGTGCGATCTCGTCCTCGGTCAGCCCGATCTCAAGTGCAGCAATCGCATCGTCGAGATGGCCGGGCTTGGACGCGCCGATGATCGGCGCGGTGACTTCAGGCTTGGCGAGCACCCAGGCGAGCGCAACCTGCGCGCGCGGAACGCCGCGTTCCTTGGCGATCTCGGCGACCCGCTCGACCACGCGGCGGTCCGCGTCGGCGGTGTGGCTGTAGAGCGTCGCGCCGAATTCGTCGGTCTCCGACCGGTTGGTCGCTTCGTCCCAGTCGCGCGTCAGGCGACCGCGCGCGAGCGGGCTCCACGGGATTACGCCGATTCCTTCCGCCTCGCACAGCGGCAGCATCTCGCGCTCTTCCTCGCGGTACAGCAGGTTGAGATAATCCTGCATCGTCGAGAAGCGCGTCCAGCCATTTGCATCCGACACATGCAGCATCGTGGCGAACTGCCACGCGTACATCGACGACGCGCCGATGTAGCGCGCCTTGCCCGCCTTCACGACGTCATGCAGCGCTTCGAGGGTTTCTTCGATCGGAACTTCGGAATCGAAGCGGTGGATCTGGTATAAATCGACGTAATCGGTGCCAAGTCGGGTTAAACTTGCGTCGATCTCGGTCATAATCGCCTTGCGACTGAGCCCCGAACCGTTCGGACCGGGGCGCATTCGGCCATGCACCTTGGTCGCGATCACGACTTCCTCGCGACGCGTGAAATCCTTGAGCGCGCGGCCCACGATCTCTTCCGACGTGCCGTCCGAATAGACGTTGGCGGTGTCGAAGAAATTGATCCCCGCCTCGACCGCCTTCTCCAGGATCGGGCGGCTGGTCGCTTCGTCGAGTGTCCAGGCGTGGTTGCCGCGATCGGGAATGCCGTAGGTCATGCACCCGAGGCACAGCCGCGAGACGTCTAGGCCGGTCATGCCGAGCTTGAGATAGTCCATCGCTTTTTCCTTCAGAATGAGACTGTTATTGGAGTATTTGGGACGCGGTACGCTGTAGTCTGTTTCCAACGCGCTTCCGTTCTCCCGCGAAAGCGGGAGCCCAGGGTCGCAAGCGCCAACCAACGTCGTTCTGCGCAACCCTGGATTCCCGCCTTCGCGGGAAAACGGCTCAGAATAAGTTCTTCAACAGGCCGACGTTGGTCTTGCCCAACTCGATCACCGAGTCGCCGCGCCCGCTGAGAATCGCCTTCGCCATATACAGCGTGAAGCCCTTCATTTGCTCCAGCGTGATCTTGGGCGGCATCGACAGTTCGTCGCGTGCAGTGACCGCGTCGAGCAACGCAGGGCCGGGATGATCGAGCACCTCGCGCACGCCGCGCGCGAGATCGCCCGGGTCGGTGACGCGGACCGCGTACATCCCCATCGCGCGCGCCATCGCCGCGAAATCCGGGTTATCGAGCGCGACCCCGGTCTCGACCAGCCCCGCCGCTTTCATCTCCATCTCGACGAAGCCGAGCGTCCCGTTGTTGAAGACGACGATCTTGACCGGCAACCCGAGCTGGCGAACCGTCAGCAACTCGCCCATCAGCATCGCGAGGCCCCCGTCGCCCGACAGCGACACGACCTGCCGCCCCGGCGATGCCGCCTGCGCGCCGATCGCCTGCGGAAGGGCGTTCGCCATCGACCCGTGGTTCCACGATCCGATCAGCCGGCGGCGCCCGTTCATCTTCAGATAGCGCGCCGCCCACACCGTCGGCGTACCGACATCGGCAGTGAACACCGCATCCTCGCTCGCCATCTCGCTGACCAGCCGCGCGACATGCTGCGGGTGGAGAATCCCGCTGCCGGGCTTGCCATCCGCCAGCTCGTCGAGATCCTCACGAGCTTTTACGTAGCTTCTCAATGACTTGTCGAGAAAGTCCCGATCGCGCCCATCGCGCAACTGTGGCAGCACCGCCTCGATCGTCGCGGCAACATCGCCAACCAGCCCCAGATCAATCGCGGTCCGCCGCCCGAGGTTCTCCGGCCGAAGGTCGATCTGTGCAACCTTCGCTTCGTTCGGCAGGAACTGCCGGTACGGAAAGTCGGTGCCGAGCATCAGCAGCGTGTCGCACGCCATCATCGCGTCATAGCCCGAGGCAAAGCCGATCAGCCCGGTCATCCCGACGTCATAGGGGTTGTCGTATTCGACCCATTCCTTGCCCCCGAGCGCATGCACCACCGGCGCCTGCAACGCAGCAGCCAGCCGGATCAGCAGCGGATGCGCATCCCGGCAGCCACGGCCGGCAAGGATCGTGACCTTGCCCGCATCGTTGAGCAACGCCGCCAGCTTGGCGATCTCGCCCGCCGCGGGCGTAATGACGGGGGCAGCCGGCAGCAACGCATCCGCCGATCGCGCGAGCGTCCCCGTCGTCGTGCGCAAGGCAACGTCGCCCGGAATCGCAACGACCGAAACCCCGCGATGCCCCACCGCCGCGCGGATCGCGGTGTCGAGCGTGCGTGGCATCTGGTCAGCATCGCTGATCGTCTCGCAATAGACGCTGCACTCGCGGAACAGCGCCTCGGGCCGCGTTTCCTGGAAGTAGTTGGAGCCGATCTCCCCACTCGGCACCTGCGCCGCGATCGCGAGAACGGGCACGCGCGTTCGGTTGCAGTCATACAGCCCGTTGATCAGGTGCATATTCCCCGGCCCGCACGATCCCGCACACGCCGCGAGCTTGCCCGTCAGCTGCGCCTCGGCCCCGGCGGCGAACGCCGCGGCTTCCTCGTTGCGGACGTGGATCCATTCGATCTTGCCTTGCGCGCGGATTGCTTCGGTCAGCCCGTTGAGGCTGTCGCCGACCACGCCGTAGATCCGTTCGACCCCCGCAAGATGGAGCGTCTGGGCGAACAAATCTGCGATCGTGGTCTTCGACATCGGGTTTCTCCTGGGGAGGGAGGGCAGGGGTTACTTCTTGGCGTGATCCGCGAGCCACTGGTCCGGGTCCTTGTCGACCGGCTTGACCCCGGTGATGTGCGCTGCGCTGAACGCGGCGAACTTGACCGCGAGATCATGCCGCTCCTCGAGCGTCGCATGCTCTCGGAAGTCGGTCAGGCCCTGGCGTTCCTCTTCGGCAAGGTGATCGCCATTTTCCTCGTTCGCCTTGCCGATCGCCTCGAACCAGGCGTCCGACCCGACTTCTTCCTTGTTGACCGCGCTCGACGCGTCGCGGATCGCGTTGTGATCCTCGATCGCATCTTCGGTTTCCTCTTCGGCGCTGTCCGCGTCGTTGCCGCCGGTGCCGATCTGCATCAGCCGCGGATAGAAGAAACGTTCCTCGGCTTCGGCATGCGTATCGAGCAGCGCGTTGAGCCGCCCCCAGATGGCGCTGAGCGAGTCGACGTCCTTGCGGTCGATCTGCTCGATCTGCGCGAACAGTTTGCGGATCTGGTGATGGTCGTCGAGGATCAGGTCGGTGATGTCCATGAAGCAATTCCTTGATAGCGATGTCGCGCAGGTTTGGCGGTGGGAAAGGATGCCGATCGTGCAGTGCACGGGGTCGAGCGCTCAAACACGCGAGCCAGCCATCCGGTCCCAAGGTGCAACCGAAATTCGCGGTGGGCCGCCGGGCTGACGGGGGCGAAGCGAAATTCTTGACTCATCCCCGCCGGTTTCGCGTAAGGGCGCGACATGGATCGCTTCTCCCGTCCGCGTCCGGCTGTGCGCCGTTCATGACCGACCCTGGCACCGAGTCGCTTCGCCCCGGCGACACGTGCTGGCGGATCGAGCAGGCGACCGCCGCGTCGGTCATCGTCGATGCGGACGATTATTTCCGCCACGCGCGCTCGGCGATGCTCAAGGCGCGCAAGCGGATCATGCTGATCGGGTGGGATTTCGACGCACGGATCAAGCTAGGCACCAGCGACGAGGCGCGGGATGCGCCGTCACGAGTCGGAGATTTCATCCTCTGGCTGGTGGACAATAACCCGGAGCTCGAGGTGTTCCTGCTGCGCTGGGATCTCGGCGCGATGAAGACGCTGTTCCGCGGGCGCACCTTGTTCACGGTGATCAAATGGATGCGCCACCCGCGGATCCACACCAAGCTCGACGCGAAGCATCCGCCCGCCGCATCGCATCATCAGAAGATCGTGGTGATCGATGATTGCTTCGCTTTCTGCGGCGGGATCGACATGACCGGCGATCGCTGGGACACGCGCGAACACCGCGATGACGAACCCGGCCGGCGCCAGCCCAATGGCAAGCCCTACAAGCCGTGGCATGATGCCACCACCGCGCTGACCGGCCCGGTTGCGGCGGCGCTCGGCGATCACGCCCGGATGCGGTGGGAGCGCGCTGGCGGTCATCCGATCGAGCCGGTCAAGGGCGGCAGCGATTGCTGGCCCGACGCGCTCGAACGCCACTTCGGCGAGGTAACCGTCGCGATTGCGCGCAGTGCACCCGAAATGCCCGATTGCGAGCCGGTGATCGAGATCGAACGCCTGTACCTCGAGCAGATCGCCAGCGCGAAACGGTCGATCTACGCCGAGAGCCAGTATTTCGCGTCGCGCAAGATCGCGGAGGCGATCGCCAAGCGGCTGGACGAACCCGATGGTCCGGAGATCGTGTTGATCAATCCGGTGTCCGCGCAAGGCTGGCTCGAACCGCTCGCGATGGATACCGCACGCGCCCGGCTGTACGAGACGCTGCGCCGACGGGATCTGAACCACCGGTTCCGTATCTACCACGCGCATACCGCGGGTGGGGAAGCGATCTACGTCCATGCCAAGATCATGATCGTCGACGATGTCAGCCTGCGGGTGGGGTCGTCGAACATGAACAACCGCTCGATGCGGCTCGACACCGAATGCGACGTGACGATCTCGACCGCCAGCCCCGGGAACGAGCAATACGGCCCGGTCATCACCGGTATTCGTGACGGGCTGCTCGCCGAACATCTGGGGTGTACGGTGGAACAGGTCCGGGCGAAGCTTGCCGAAACAGGGTCGCTGATCGATACGATCGAGGCGCTGCGGGGGCAGGGCAAGACACTCCGCCCGTATGAGACGCCCGATCTGACGGTCGTCGAGGCGTGGCTTGCCGATAACGAGGTGCTCGATGCCGAAGGGCCGGGCGCCGCGTTGGAAGGCATTGCCAAGGGCGGGTTGCTCCGACGCTTGCGGCGCCGCCGGCGCCGCCGGCGCTGACCGCGGTACTGCCCTCCGTACTTTTCCCGATTCTCCGTCTTTGCCGCGCGCCGTAGCATTCATGGCAATGCTGACACGGGAGACGGTCGATGAAGAATATTCTGGTGCTTGTTCACGACGATGACGGCCAGGAAGCGCGGCTGCAGGTCGCGTTCGATATCGTCCGCGCGGTACGCGGGCATCTTACCTGCGTCGATGTCGTCACCGTCCCCGTGTTCGTCGGGGAGTATATGGGGGTAGGCGGCGACGCATTACTGCTCGAAGACGAGAAGGCGCGTGAATCACGCAATGCCGTCGCGCTCAAGGCGCGGCTTGAGCATGAAGATGTGCCTTACGACTGGGTCGATGCGACCGGCGACCCGGCGACGTGCATCCGCGCGGCGGCGAAACTTGCCGATCTGATCGTGGTCAACCGTCGTCTCGACGGAAGCTGGTATCCCGACATGAGCGAGATCACGGGTGAACTGGTCGCCAAGGGACGGCGGCCCGTCATGGCTGTTCCCCAGGGTGCATCCCGTCTGGACCTGAGCGGTAACGTGGTGATCGCGTGGGACGGGTCGGACTCGGCGGAGGCGGCGATGCGTGCGGCGCTGCCGCTGCTTGCGTTTGCCGCATCGGTTACGTTGCTCCAGGTCGATGACGGGTCGGTCAAGACCCCTTCCGTGGAGGCTGCGCGCTATCTTTCGCGCCACGGGATCGAAGCGAGCGTCCAGATCGAGGATGGTCGCGGCCGCAAGGTGACCGACATCGTGCGCACCGTGCTCGCCAGCCGTACGGCGAGTTACCTCGTCATGGGCGGGTTTGATCATCCACGCTGGGTCGAATCGATGTTCGGCGGTACGACCGACACGATGATCGATCACAGTCCGGTCCCGGTGCTACTGGCCCATTAATTTTGCGGGTGCCCCCCGACCCGCTGACACGGGCAAGGGGAAGGAGCCACAACGCCCGTAAGACGCTTTTGCCGCATGATTGAAAGAAAAGTGCAAAAAAGCGTTTGACCGAATCAGGGACC
>JARUXA010000056.1 GCA_030433805.1 Sphingomonas sp. PsM26
TCCTTCCATTCCAACGAAAGGATCGCACCATCAAACCGTGGGATCAAACACCTAGTATTAATCAGAAAGTAATACGCGCTACACCACTAATCTGGCGATCGTTTACAATAGAGTCACGCGGCCGTGACTCTAGCCCGTAATAAGTCGACTGGATCGTGTTCAAAAGGTTGACCCCATTAAGGGTCAGCGACAGATGCGGTGTCACGTTAGCGGTGATCGATGCGTCGAACTGCCCAGACGCTTTCTGAAACACAGGCAGGTTACCCGAGCCGTTGCCGGACGTAAGCTTCAGATATTTGCTGCGCCAGTTATAGGCGACGCGCGCCGAGACGATACCGCGCTCATATATGCCGATCAAATTATAGTTATACTTTGACAATCCCTGCAGCGGCAGTTGACGCACGGGGCCCTCGGTCGCCGGACTTGGTGCAGACGAGTCAACAAAGGTAAAGTTCGCCTGCACACCTAAGCCGCTCAGCGGGCCAGGTAGGAAATCATAGAATTGCTGATAGGCGACTTCGGCGCCCTTTACCTTTGCGTTGCTGACGTTGCTGTACGACGTGACGTTGTACAGGGCGGTCTGGCCGTCCGTGAAAGTGACATTACGTTGCGCGATGCCGGTCTGGATGTAGTCCGAGATGTCTTTGTAGAACCCGGCGACGGTGAACGATCCGGTCCGGGCGAAGTACCATTCGGCCGATGCGTCGAGATTTTTCGAGGTCATCGGCTTCAGATCGGGGTTGCCTCCCGAGGTGTACTGCTCCTGCCGGATCTGCGCGATACCCGGCTCCGTGATGTTCAGACTGGGGTTGAGCTGGCTCAGAGTCGGACGCGAGATGTTCTTGGACAGCGCCAGGCGAAGCTGGAACTTCTCTGTCAGGCGCGCGCGCAGGTTCAAGCTCGGCAGAACCGAGGTGTAGTTGTCGCTGCTGGAGATCGGCACGAAGGAGGTAGGCCCCGTGACCTGCGGACCTCCGGCAACCGGCGTGACTAGGTCGGTCTGCTGATAAAAGCCGTCCACGTTCAGCTTGGTCTGCACGACACGAAGGCCGATGTTGCCGTCGATCGGCAACGGCAGATTGTTCGCCTTGAAAAACGCGGTGGCATATCCCGTATAGGTCTTTTGCGACTGGGTGCTGGTGCTGCTCGGCAGATAGGACGGCTGCGTCGTGATGCCGAGCGTGCCAAGCGTTGCGTCATAATCGCTCGTTATACCACGTGAAAACAACAGCGCGTTGCCGAACAGATCGGCATCTCCACGAAAGAACTTGCTGAAATCGCCGAATTCGAGCTGCGTCGGCACCGCATTCAGCCCGGTGTAGCGGTAGCCGGTGTCGCTAGAGCGATTGGAACGGTCACTGTATCGTGCACCCACCTTGATCGACTGGAGTATACCGCCGTCGAACTTGTATTCGGCATCAAGGCGACCGGTCTTGTCCTTGCCTCGCGAGTTGCTAAGGTTATCGAGATAGAAAGCGGACGCGTAGTTCGCCGGATTGGTGAGCCCTCCAGGTGCCGTGATCTGGAACGACGGAATATCGCCGCTGATGTCCTGGACCAAAGTGGCGTTACCAACGCCGTTGAGACCGACGATCGAGCGCACGCCACTTGTCTTCGAATCCACGAACTGGCCGTCCGCGGTGATCGTCAGGTTCACAGTCGGGCGCCATTTCGCGTTCAGCGAATAGTCGGTCGTAGTCGAATGACGCTTTTCAAGACTGGTATTGGCCGCGAGGCGGATGTCTCGGAACGACCCGCTCTGGAAATCACCGGTCGGGCCAAATGTGAAAGCCGCGCCCGGGGTGGGCACCACGTTCAGCGCGCCCTCCGCGGGCTCCGCGAAGTAGCTGAAGTCGTCATAGCGGAACTTGTAATCGTTGCGGAACAGTTCGCCCGTAATCTCGAGCGTATCGGTCGGCCGCCACTGCAGCGATGCATCGATGCCGAACCGCCGACGCGCACCGTTGACCTGGCCGATACCGGTCCCGTGGGGAATGGTCGTAACCTGCCCTGTACGGCCCAGCGACGCCAGCGCAGCGACGGACGCCGCGCGGATGACGGGATCGGGATCGTTCGGGTCGAGCGTCTCGAACGGCTCCGTCGAGATCGTATCCTGACTGAACACGGTCTTCTGGTACGACGCGCTGACCAGCAGGCCGAAATCGCCGATCCCGGTGTTCCAACGGTCGCTGACCAGGAGCGAGGCCGTCGGCTGGCTTTTGCGGGCGAGATCGTAATAGGTATTGGTAGCCGCGGTCGAGATCTTAAAGCCGTCGAAATCGAACGGCTTGCGGGTGCGGAAATTGATCGTGCCGCTCAGTTGGTCCTCGATCAGATCCGCCGAGGGGTTCTTGTAGACATCGATGCCCGCGAGCAATTCGGATGGTACGTCTTCCAGGCTCAGCGAACTGCTGTTTGCGCTGGCCGTGAAGATATCGCGGCCGTTCAGTTCGGTGCGGACCTGCGTCAGGCCTCGGATCGCCACCGAACTGCCTTCGCCATAGTTCCGCTGGATCTGAATGCCTGAAACGCGCTGCAACGCCTCTGCGATGTTGCGGTCAGGCAGCTTGCCGATGTCCTCAGCGACGATCGAGTCGACGATTTGAGCCGAGTTGCGCTTGATGTTCTGTGCCGACTGCAGGCTCGCACGGACCCCGGTCACGACAATGTCGTCCTGAGCAGGCGCGCTACCTTCAGCCTGCGCGCCGACAACGCCCTGATCGGCGCTCGGTGCGACGGTACCGCTCTGCTCGGATGCAGGGGGCGTCGGCGCGACGGTCTGCGCCGTGGCGGGCACGGCACAGCCGATCAGCAGTACGGCGCCCGAGGCCCCCGCGTTGAAACGCATTCCCCGAGCGCGACGTGACGCAGCCGAACCTATCATGACGTAAATCCTCTCCAGAACGGCAGCTCCTAGTCGGAGCGCTCTCGACGTCATCTACGCGCGGTGTAGCCATTATGAAATATAAAAATTGCTTTCACTCATAAATAATGGATAGATCTTGGCTGTCAGTCGGTGGGACCGTAGAAGCCTTTCGAAACGGCGGTGAGGAGAGCTATGGCCACGAAATCGCGCTACCAAGCGCCGGCGCTGACGAAGGGTCTTGAAATACTCGAACTTCTCGCTGCCGCGAGTGAGCCGCTCAACATGTCCGACATTTCGACCGAGCTTGGCAGATCAGTCAGCGAGATATTCCGGATGCTTCAAGTACTAGAGGAGCATCGCTACATCGTTCGCCGCGACGATGGCTATCGCCTGACCAACCGGCTGTTTGCACTTGGCATGAGCCAACCGCCTGTACGCGATCTTGTATCCATTGCTCTGCCAGTGATGCACAACGTCGCGCGTGAAACGGGTCAGAGCTGCCACATGGCAGTCGCGTCGGGTGCTGAGATGGTAGTGATAGCGGGCGTTGAGGCGCCCGGCCTGTCAGGGTTCGCAATACGCGTCGGCTACCGCCGTCCGCTGCATCTCTCTGCATCCGGCCGTATTCTGCTCGCGTTTCAGTCCGCCGAAACACGACGTGCGATGCTCGACGAGGTCCGGCTGACCGGCGTAGATATCCATGAGGCTGCGCTGAACGCTCAGCTTGACCAGATCGTCGCGGACGGGGGTGGGAGAACGTCCAGCCCGGTGCTCACTGGCATCACCGACCTGTCAGTGCCTATCCTGGCCGCAAGCATCGCGCGCGGAGCCCTTACAGTCCCGTTCGTCGACGGCCCCGTGGCCCGCGCGACGCTCGATGCATCCCAAGACGTCTTGCGTAGCGCCGCCAGTACGATCGCAGAACAGCTCGAGCCGATCGTGCGTGACGGAGCTGGCGCTGATCGTCAGGAAGACGACGCATCATGAGCGTATCTCGTCGTACCATCCTGGGGGGCGGGACCGTGGTGACCATGGCAACCAGCATGCTGACCGCACGGGTCGCTGCACAGATCAGCACGCAGGACGAATTCGTCGAGCTGTGGCCCGGCCCGCCGCCAAACAGCGACGGCACGACGATTGTTCGAAAAGTCGCTGACCAAGCCCATGATGCCGTGCATCCCGATCGCTGGGTGACCGGTGTCGCACGGCCGGTACTGGTCGTCCGGCGTGCTGCCCGACCGAACGGCGCCGCCATGCTCGTGCTGCCGGGCGGCGGTTATTCCTTCCTGTCCTACGACAACGAGGGCACGTCGCAAGCCGCATGGCTGAACGCGCGTGGCATCACCGCCTTCATTCTGCTCTACCGGCTTCCGGGAGAAGGTTGGAACGACCGCGCGCAGGTGCCGTTGCAGGACGCCCAGCGCGCGATGCGTTTCATACTCGGCCGCGCCGCAGGCTTCGGTATACGGGTTGATCGGATCGGAGTGCTTGGCTTCTCCGCTGGCAGCCATCTCGCTGGATCGCTCGCCACCCGCCATGCCGAAGCGGTGTACGTGCCCGTCGATGCCTACGACCAAGAAAGCGCTCGTCCTGATATAGCCGCGTTGATCTACCCAATGATAAGCATTGAGGCGTCGTATACCCATGGCGGTTCGCGCGACATGCTTCTTGGTCTTCGCGCAAGCGAGGCGGCTCGCCGTCTGGGCTCGGTCGGGCGCCGAGTCGATCGTGACACTCCCCCGACCTTTCTTGTCCACGCTACTGACGATGGCCTCGTCCCCCCAGCAAACAGCATCGCCATGTTCGCGGCGATGACGAAGTCGCATCGACCGGTCGCGCTGCACATCTTCGAAGACGGGGGCCATGGCTTCGGCACACGTCTGCCTAAAGATCGTTCCGCAATAGCGTGGTCAAGCCTGTTCACGACCTTCGCGGCCCGCCACGGCCTGCCCGAATGAGATCCGCATTCCTTGCTCTGGCACTGCTGCCGAGTGCGGCGAGTGCGGAACCCTACCAAAGCTCGCCCGAACGCCGTACCGTTGTAGAAAGGGACTGGGGACGCTGGCTCGGTCCGTTCCGAGCGAAACTCGTGCCAAGCCTGATGCAGGATTTCGGCGAGCGCTATATCTACCGCGCTGCGAACGCTGCCCTACCCGCGCGGAAACTCGGCGAACGCCGCATCGTCTTCTTCGGCGATTCGATAACGGACCGCTGGAACCTCAATTCCAGCTTTCCGGGCCAGCCTTACATCAACCGCGGTATTGGCAGTCAGGTGACTGCGCAAATGATCTTGCGCTTTCATCAGGACGTAATCGCCTTGGGGCCGCAAGCCGTTATGATCCTCGCCGGGGTCAATGACGTGCAAGGCGTTCTCCAACAGGAAACGGCCGAACAGATCGAGATGAATTGGGAAGCGATGGCCGACCTCGCCGACGCTCACCATATCAAGGTCGTGTTCGGATCGCTCCTACCGGTCAATAACTATACCGAGGCTGCACGCGACGTGGTTAAGGAGCGCAAACCCGACGAGCTCCGAGCACTGAACGCCTGGCTGCGCACGTTCTGCGTGCGGCGCGGCTATGCGTATGCCGATTACTATGCTGTCCTGGTCGACAAGCACGGCCTGCTCGGGCGCGCCTACACCATCGACGGAATCCACCCTCTCGAAACAGGCTATGCCCGTATGACTTCGGTTGCGAACCGCGCGATTTCCACCGCACTTGAACGGAAATAGTATGGGTCACACGATCCTCGCCGCTGCCCTGTTGTCGGCGACCGCCACTGCGCAGACCAAGGTCCCGGGCGATCCCTATGACAGCGACCCGGTCAGCATCGTCGCCGACCCGTGTCCAACACATCTCAAACCGACCAACGGCTGGCAGATGTACAATCTGCACTTGCTCACGCGCGATCACCGTCAGTTCTGCCGCTACGCTGCGCAGAACGCTGCGATCAAGACGCCCGTCCGCGTCGTATTCATCGGGGATTCGATCACCGACAATTGGGTTGGCACAAACGCCTCGCTGTTTACGAACAGCGTCGTCGACCGCAGCGTCAGCGGACAGACCACGTCGCAGATGCTAATCCGCTTCCGCAACGACGTAATTTTGCTGCATCCCAAAGCGGCGCACATCATGGCCGGCACGAACGACATTGCGGGCAATACCGGCGCCGCGACGATGGTGACCGTGGAGGGCGACATCGCCAGCATGGCCGACCTAGCGCATGCGCACGGCATCAAGGTCATCCTCGCCTCGGTCCCGCCTGCTGCCGCTTTCCCATGGAGCCCGGCAAAACGGCCTGTACCGCAGATTGCCGATCTCAACATATGGCTCCGGGGTTACGCCAAGGCATACGGCTACTCCTATGTCGACTATCTCGCCGCGCTGACGACGCATCAAGGTGGCATGAAGCCTGGCCTATCAACCGATGGGGTCCACCCGACACCTGCTGGCTACGCCGTCATGAAACCCCTTCCACTCGCCGTGATCGCTGACACGCTAGGATCCCGTTAATGACCTTCGACCGCCGCGGCTTCCTCGCCGGCACCGCCGCGCTGGGCCTCGCCACCGCCGCCCGCGCCGCCAGTCCCATGGGCCGCGCCTCCGGCCCGGTGCAGGCCAACTGGCCTTCGCTCGTCGCCAATTACCGCTACCCCGACTGGTTCCGCGACGCGAAGCTCGGCCTGTGGTCGCACTGGGGCCCGCAGGCGGTACCCGAGCAGGGAGATTGGTACGGCCGCTTCATGTATATGCAGGGCCACCCGATGTACGAGCATCACCTGAAGACCTACGGCCATCCGTCGGTTGCTGGGATGAAGGACATCCAGAACGCCTGGAAGGCAGAACGCTGGGACCCGCAGGCGCTGATGGACCGCTATGTGAAGGCCGGCGCCAAATATTTTGTCGCGCTCGCCACTCATCACGACAATCTCGATTGCTACGACAGCCGCTATCACGCGTGGAACTCGCTGCGTGTCGGCCCCAAGCGAGACATCGTCGGTGAATGGGAAAAGGTCGCGCGCGCGGCAGGACTTAAATTCGGCGTATCGAACCATGCCGCGCACGCCTGGCACTGGTACCAGCCGGCCTATGGCTATGACCCGGTCGGCGCGAAGAAGGGCGTGCGCTACGACGCGTTCACGCAAGCCAAGGGCGATGGCCAGGGCCAGTGGTGGGAAGGCTTAGACCCGCAAGACCTCTACACCGGCGGCCACGCCGTGCTACCCGACGGCATCGACACGATCGAGGCGATGAATGCCTGGCACGACAAGAACAACGGCCAATGGGTTGAGACCGGCCCGAAGGACGATCCCGCCTATGTCACCCGTTGGCTGCTGCGCCAGACCGACCTAATCGACAGGTATAAGCCGGACCTCGTCTATTTCGACGATTATGGTCTGCCGTTCGGTCCCGTCGGGCTTGAGGCAGCGGCAGATTATTATAACCGGTCGATCCAATGGCACGGCAAGATCGACGTCGTCCTGACCGGCAAGCAGCTGAAACCCAACGAGCGCTTCGGCATTGTCCAGGACGTCGAAAAGGGTTTCTCCGACCATCTGTGGGACGAGCCGTGGCAGACCGACACGTGCCTGGGCGACTGGTTCTACAACGTCGCGCGGCTCAACGACCGCAACTACAAGACCGCGGAAGAGGTGATGCAGCGCCTTGCCGACGTGGTCTCGAAGAACGGCAACCTGCTGCTGTCAGTCCCACAGCCCGGCGACGGCTCGATCGATTCGGAAGAGGAGAAGATCCTCGACGGCATGACCAGCTGGGTCGCGATCAACGGCGAGGCGATCTTTGGTTCGCGCCCCTGGCGGATCTATGGCGAGGGCCCGACCAAGCTCGCCGGCGGCATGCAGAACGAAAGCAGTGCAAAACCCTTCACCGCGCACGACATCCGCTTTACCACCAACAAGGGTGCGCTCTACGCACTGTTCCTGGCACCGCCGCGCGGACCCGCGACGATCGCTTCGCTCGCCACTGGCCGTGGGCGCGAAGAGATCGAGCGTGTGACACTGTTAGGCGGCGACACGGTGCGCCACCGCCGCGATGCCGCCGGTCTCCATCTGGACCTGCCCCGCGACACCGGCTTCGTCCCTGCCGTACGTATCGAGGGTCGCGGACTGGTCTGATCCCCACCGCCCCGGCCTCCGACGGGGCGGTTCAGCCGGAACGCGACGTTACTTGTACACGCCCATCGTCACCTTAAGCAGCACCGGCCGATCGATGATGTTCACCCCATAATCCGTTTGATCGCCGTTCCACACGCTGGTCGTCGTCCACCGGCCATCGGTGAGCGTCCCCTCCTCAACCCGCACCATCATGCCGTTGGCAGGCCCGCCGGTGCGGGCGTTGAAATTCAGCCGCACATAATCGCCCGCGACCAGGAACTCGGTCGGCGACAGCTGCGCGACGACCGCACCGCCGACCGACTGGTCCGCCCAGGCCGGCTTGTCGGCCTTAATCCATGTCCATTCCTTCTGCCCAAACTGCCACTGGCCGAAGCTGGCGGTGATCGACCAGTCGCCCATCACGGTCGACTGCGCCGCGCCGTCGTCACCCTTGGCGATGCCCCAGGTCGGGTGCGCGAGCGCGATCTTCGCCCATTCGCGTGCGATCGGCGCGAACAGCGCGTATTTGCGACCGATCGCCCCCACCGTCTCGTCGTCGAGCGTCTTCGCGCCGAGCGGATAATTCGAATAGCCCGTGTCGTCCATGCCGAACGGCGCATAGCCAATCGCGCCGCGGCCCAACGCAGGCCAGAAGAAGCGTGCGAAATCGGTCGCATTGCCGATCTCGGGTACCAGCAGTGCGTTGTCGCGGCGCGCATAGGCGCTGAGATACGCGGCGACGTTGCTCGCCTTGCGGTCGTAGATATCGGGCGCGGCAGCATCGATAGCGGGCGCCGCCGCCTTCCAGATGTCGAGCACGTCCTGCTGCGGTCCGCCGCTAGCCACGCCGTTTGGATCGGGCACGTTCGATGGCCCCGCAAGCGAGGCGTTGACGTACATCGGCAGTGGCTTGACTGCCTTGCCCGCCGCCGCGATCTCGTCGACGAAACGGGCTACGTGCCAGGTATTGAACGCGCGATCCGCTTGCGCACCGAACACGGTGGTCCACGTGCCGGGCGTCTTGCCGAGCGCCTTGACCAGATTGGACGGCACGGCCTGCGCGAACAGGGCATTGGCCGTCGCGCTGTAATCGCGCGGGTTGCTGTAGCTACCGGTTTCGTTCTCGGGCTGGATCATGATTACGGTGTTCTGCGAATCATGCGCCTTGAGGTACCCCATCAGCGCGACGAATGCCGCCTTGTCCGCCTCCAGTGTCTTGCGGAACATCGCCGAAAGCACGCCGTGGTCCTTGCCTTGGCGCGTCTTCATCCGCGGAAAGCGTGCATTGTCGAGTTTCACCCAGTCGGGCGTGTAGGCGAACGACGTGTTCTTCCACGTCCCGAACCACAACAGCACCACGCGCTTGTCATGCGCTCGCGCCTGGTCGAGCAGCGCCTGCACGAACGAGAAGTCGAACTTGCCCTCGACCGGCTCGATTTGCTGCCATGCCACTGGCATTTCAAGCGTGTTCGCATGCATCCGGTCGAGCATGGACCACACCGCGGGCAGCTGCGACACATAGTTGCTCGAATTGTTCGCCTGCGCCCCGAGCATTAGAAATGGCATACCGTCGACGATCAGCGCATGGCGGCCCGCCTGCGTCTCAATCCGCGGGATCGGTGTCGATTGCGCGAACGCCGCGGTGGAGGCGACAAGGGCCAGGGCGGCAATGGTGATACGCATGAAATTCCCTTCCGGACGAATACCTTAATGGTACCCCTATCGATCGTACGACTACCCACCCCTTGCGCTGGTGAACAAAGATATCATAAGTGAAATTGTGAGGCGGGCAAGCGCCCCGATCCGGGAGAGAGATCATGAGCCGTTCGTCCACTCGCTGCGCACCGCGCGCGCTGTTCGCCGCGGGCGTCTCGTTGCTGACTTTCGTCGGTGCCAATCGAACCATAAGGCGCGGATCCGGATCGCAGACATGTGATCGTCGCCAGTTCTATAACATGCGCACACGGCTTAGCGTCAGAGGCGCTGCATGTTCGGGAGCATCAAAGGCTGCTACCCCCTTTACAGCGCCCCTAGGAGCCGCCCTAGGCAGTGCAGTGGGCGCCGTAGCGCAAACGGCCCGGCTATGGCCCTTGCTGACTCCTGGCAAAGCTTGACCATATCAGAGCACCGACCAAACACGTAAGTGGGTCTCACAACGACCCCGCGAGCCTGGGTAGGCACCATATTAAACCTCCGCAGCCTGATGCGCATGCAGCGTCGCACCGCCGGAATATTCGCCTGAACGAACGGCAGCTTATATCAAGCGAGCGCTCCAAAGTGGCTGGTCCGCGTCCCAACAAAACTGCGATGCAGCCCCCTGCCCTGCCAGCTAAACGAACGTCCGCTTACGCCAATCGCTGCAGGAGAGCGGACGGGCCGCTAGGTGTTTAGTCCCGGCATCTGGTGGATCGGGTCAACGATGAACCGGTCTGGTT
>JARUXA010000057.1 GCA_030433805.1 Sphingomonas sp. PsM26
TCCTTCCATTCCAACGAAAGGATCGCACCATCAAACCGTGGGATCAAACACCTAGGTTGCGTAATACCTAGCGGGGTTCACACGCAGCCATGTCAAAGTAAATTAGTGACGCCGGCGGGCGCCTCTCGACAATTTTATGCGAGATCATAGGGATACTATCTGGAATTCGGCGATAGGCACATCTGACATTAGCTGATTATTTGCCGACTCCAGTCATCACCCTCCAAATACCTGAGCAAAACGTACATCCAAACGCAGCCCTAAAACAATTGCGGACGGGATATCAGTTTTACGGGTCGGTGCGAATATAGGATCTGGATTGATGACGTATTGAATATTTGGCAATATTCTGACGCCTGGCATGGCTGCAAGTCCATAGTTGATCTCGCCAATGATCTCGTTCGATTTCGGCGATCCTGTCCCGCCAGCCTTCGTACGTAGATCGCGGAGATAATTTATCTGCTGATTGCTGAAATGCGTGTTGCTGACCAGGAAGCCTATCGTGTCCGCGTCGCGGTGTTTGAACGTGCCGGTTTTGACGAAACCGGCAGAGGCAAACCAGTCGAGCTGGGCGACGTTGCCGACATTGTAGAACACCCGCCCGAACAGCGCGAGGTTGCGCGTACTCTTGCCGGCGGCGCGCTGAATCGTCTGGTCTGCCATCGCATAGAGACCGACGCGGTTGCCTTCCTGTGCGACCCGCGGGAGTCCGGACACCACGGCCGAGGCGCCGTTGCGATCGTAATATGGGCTCTGGCCGCCGTCGGTGTTGATATAGGCACCCGCCTTGTAACGGCGCGGCAGCCGCTCGTCGGCGAACGTCGTTTGATACCCCACTTCGTTGGCGATAAGTACGCCGGTTCCCTTACCCAGCGAGAAGTCCAGGCCGCCCTTGCCCTTCAGGTTGAGGTCGTTGTCATATTCGAACACGCCGGTCTGGACATACCATCGCTTATTGATCGCGTACCGTGCCTTGGCGGTCCAGGACGAGTTGGGAAACGCGGTGATGCCGATGTCGCTGATCCCGCCATAGGCCGTCAGGCAACTCGTGTTGCTCATGAACACGCAGTTGAACGGCGAGTTATTGAAGTAGCTGTTTACCGCGGCACGGCCGACGAGGATGTTGAGCTTGCCGAAATCATGCTCGATGTTGAACTGCGTCAGGCGTGGTCCGGCTACCGGCCGCCAGGTTTGCTGAAAGCTGATCGAGTTGCCGATCGAATCTCGACCTAGGCTGTCTCCGCTAAACCATGCACCTTGAATGTGTATTTTGGTATCGGACAGTCCGATCAGCTTTTCCAGATCGATGTCCGCCGCGGTCGATACCCAGTGCGATTCCGCACTGCCCTGACGGATACCGCCGATCGGGTTGGCGGCCACGTTACCGACGAAGTCGAACACCAGATCGACTCCTTCGGCCTTTAGTGCACGGAGTTCCTTGCCGATCGGATTGTCGCGTTGGAAACGCGCGATGCCCGAGGGCACTGGCTGGTCCGCGGGGCCCTGCCTGGTATTGGGGTAGAAGACCGGGGGATGTCGCCTGTCGGGAATGCCTCGCGCTACGCGGTCGTCCGTGTCCGCCGTCGGTACGGCCGCATCGGTGGGCGCGGTGATCGCTCGAGACGGTTGAGCCTGGGACGGCTCGGCTTGTGCCGCTGCGGTCAGCGCGATGGCGATGGCGATGGACATGACGGTCTCCTGCCGGGCCACGTGCGAACGTAGCCGGCTGTTATCATAGGACGGTGATTGTGGCGGCGATGACTGAGTGATCGCCGCGTGGCCTTCAGGCGGCCACCGGGTACTTCGCTCGCAGCCGCGCATTTCCGATCATCGCCGCGAGCGTGCGTTCGTCGAGCTTGCCCTCCCACTTCGCGATCACGACGGTCGCGAGAGCATTGCCGACCAGATTCACAAACGTCAGCCCCTCGGCCAGAATGCGGTGGATGCCGAGGATCAGCGCGATGCTGGCGACCGGTATCGTACCCGTCGTGTTGAGAGTCGCTGCGAGGACCACGAACGCCGCACCGGCAACACCCGCCGCCCCCTTTGACGTCAGCAACAGCACCGCGATCAACCCGAGTTCGTGCCACAGCGTCAGATGCGTATTGGTCGCCTGCGCCAGAAACACCGCCACGGTAGTCAGGTACAGGCAGGTGCCGTCGAGGTTGAACGAATAGCCCGCCGGGATGACGAAGCCGACGACGCTCTCCTCGCAACCGACCTTGCGCATCTTCTGGATGAGACGCGGCAGGACCGTCTCGGTCGAGGTGGTTGCGGCGACGATCACGATCTCGTCCCACAGATAGCTGAGCAGCCGCCACAGGCTGACCCCGCACCAATGCGCGATCCCGCCCAGCACCACCGCGGTGAACAGGCCGCAGACCACGAAGAACTCGATGATCAGTTCGCCCAGCGACCAGAGCGACGCCGTGCCGAACTGGCCGACCGTGAAGGCGATCGCGCCGAACGCCCCCAGCGGCGCAAAGTACATGATGTAACCGATGATCCGGAAGAACCCCTGCGAGGCGCTATCGATCAGCGTGTAGACGGGCTTGCCGCGCTCGCCGATCGCCGCGATCGCAATGCCGAACAGTACCGACACGAACAGCACCTGGAGGACATGGCCTTCGGTCAGCGCGCTGGCGAACGTGTCGGGAATGATCCCCATGAAATAGCCGGTGATCGACTGGTCGTGCGCGGTCGCGACATAGGTCTTGATCGAGGCCGTATCGATTGCCGCGACGTCGATGTTCATGCCCGCGCCCGGTTGCCAGAGATCGACCATGACCAGCCCGAAGATCAGCGCGAGGATCGTGACCGCCTCGAAATACAGGATCGATTTCAGCGCGACCCGGCCGACGCTCTTCATGTCGTTCATGCCGGCGATGCCGTGGACGACGGTGACGAAGATCACCGGCCCGATCATCATGCGAATGAGCTTGATGAAGGCGTCGCCGAACGGCTTCATCGCCACGCCGGTCGCAGGCGAGAAATGGCCGAGCAGGATGCCGAGCACCGTCCCCGCCAGCACCTGGAACCAGAGCTGGCCGAAAATGCCGAACCGGCTCGCCTGCTTGGTAGTCTCTCCTAGGTCCGTCATCGATTTTTCTTTCGTTGTGACGTGTCGGCGGTCTCAGCCGGAAAGAATTCCGTCGAATAGCTTGCGGGCGGTGCGGAGCATGGCCGCCCCGACGACGTTGCCGTCCTCGTCGAGGTCGATCACGCAGCCGGTCGCGCCGCTGGGATGCTCGACGTTGAGCAGCTTCGATTGCCCGTCCGGCACGACCGCGAGGCCATGCGCGGACGACCCGTCGATGAGGCAGGCGGTGGCGACGCTGACCGCGCCCAGCACGCCGATGGAGGCGTGGCAGCGATGCGGAATGAACGAACGCACGCTGATCGCACCGCCGTTGCGCGGCGCGGCGACCAGCATCAATTTAGGCACCGACTGCTCGGTGACGTCGCCCAAGTTCATCAGCGGCCCGGCCTTCAGTCGGATCGCCTCGATCCTGGCCTTCAGCGTCTCGTCCGCGTCGAGCGTCGCGCGGTCCTCATAACCGGTGATACCGACGTCGGCCGCGCGCAGCACGACGCAGGGCATGCCATTGTCGATCAGCGTCACGTCGACGCCATCGATGACATCGACTGCGTTACCCGTCGGCAGCAACGCCCCGCAGCTAGATCCGGCGATATCGGCGAAGGCAAGCGGAATGGGTGCGGCCGTGCCGGGAACCCCGTCGATCCGCGCATCGCCGTCGTAGGTTACGACGCCGCCGGGGGTCTGGACCGTCGCGGTGGCTAGCTTGCCCGTATTGACCATGAAGATCGATACGTCCGTCTTGCCGTCCCTCGCCTCGACCAGACCTCGTTCGATCGCGAACGGGCCGACCCCGGCCAGCATGTTCCCGCAATTCTGCGCATCGCTGACGATCGCCTGGTCGACGAACACTTGCAGGAACAGATAGTCGACGTCGGCGCCCTCGTGCGTGGAACGGGACACGACCGCAACCTTCGAGGTCAGCGGATCGGCGCCACCCATCCCGTCGATCTGGCGCGGATCGGGGGAACCGAACGCGCGCAGCAGGAACGCATCCCGCGCCGTCATGTCCAACGGAAGATCGTCGGCGAGGAAAAACCCGCCCTTCGATGTGCCGCCACGCATCCACATCGCGCGAATGGCGTTCGGGTGCTCAGACATATTTCAGTCCCTTGGCGGCAAGCCGTTCGCGCATCGCATAGATGTCGAGCCCCAGTTCGCCGCTGGCCATCCGATCGCGCTTTTCCGTCTCGCGCGCCTCGCGTGCCTGCGCCTCCGCAAGCACCGCTGCCGCGTCCGCGCGGCGCACGACGCAGACGCCGTCGTCGTCGGCCACGATCACGTCGCCCGGCTCGATCCGTTCGCCCGCACATACCAGGGTCACGTTGACCGATCCCAGCGTCTCCTTGACGGTGCCCTGCGCGAAGATCGCCTTCGACCAGACCGGGAAACGCATTTCGGTGAGGTCGCGGACGTCGCGAACGCCCGCGTCGATGATGAGCCCGCGGCAACCCCGCGATATCACCGACGTGGCGAGCAGATCGCCGAAATACCCGTCCTCGCAGGGCGATGTCGGCGCGACCACCAGGATGTCGCCCTCCTTCACTTGTTCAATGGCGACGTGCATCATCCAGTTGTCGCCTGGCGGAACCGAGACGGTGACCGCAGACCCGGCGATCCGCGCGCCTGCATAGATCGGACGAAGACGGCTGCCGAGCAGGCCTATCCGGCCCTGTGCCTCGTGCACGGTGGCGACGCCGACCTTGGCGAGGCCGTCAATGACCGACGGTTCAGCACGTTCGATATGAGTGACGACGCTGGGCATCTCTGATCCTCGATCCTTTTCTTCATTACCCTCCCTAGGAACCGACGACGATCCAAAGGCAAAACGGATTTGCGCACAAGGCATAAGCTGTGCTGAGGTCCGAACCATGCCAAGCCTTCGCGACCTCAACCTGCGCCATCTCGATGCGGTCGCCACCGCGGCACGCCTGGGAAGCATTAGCGCGGCCTCGCAAGCGATGAACCTGTCGCAACCTGCGCTCACGCAAGCCGTTGCCAAGGTCGAGGCGGTGCTCGGGCACAGGCTGCTGGACCGGCAACCGGGTGGCGTGGTCGTGACCGAGGCCGGACGCCTGATGACCGGCCGGATCGAGCATGCGCTGGCGTATGTCGCGCAAGGCGGGCGGAGCGTGCGGCGCGGGGCGCGCCTGCCGCCCCTGCCCAACGTCGAACGGCGGATCACTCTGGGCCAGTTGCTTGCCCTGATGGCGGTCGACCACGCGGGCAGCTTTGCGCTGGCCTCCAGGCATACCGGATTGTCCGAGCCCGCCGTTCATCGCGCGGCGCGCGATCTGGAACAGTTGCTCGAAGTTCCTCTCCTGACCCGGCAAGGACGAACCGTCCAGCCAACCGCGGCGGCGATACGGTTGCTGAGATTTGCTCGACTGGCACACGCAGAACTGGAGTCGGGCTTCGACGAACTCGCAGCGTTGCATTCGGAAGGCGCGGGGCGGATAACAGTTGGCGTCATGCCCTTGGCGCGCGCGATCCTGCTCCCGCAGGCGCTCGCGCGTTTCGCGCGGCTCTACCCGGTGGCCTCCGTCGATGTCGTTGAAGGACCCTATATCGAAGTGCTCTCGGCGCTGCGCGAAGGCGCCATCGACGTGGTCGTCGGGGCGATGCGCGATCCGCTGCCCGTGGCTGACGTCGTGCAGGAACCCTTGTTCGACGACGACCCCGTCATCGTGGGACGCAAGGGCCACCCCCTACTGGGCGAACCGGGCTTCGTCTTCCAACGTCTATTGGATTTTCCGTGGGTTATCGCAGCACCGGGCGCCCCCGTACGGCGCCGGTGGGAACAGATGTTCCAGCAACAAGGGCTCGAACCGCCACGGCCGCGGATCGAGTGCGGGTCCGTGATGGTGGTGAGAGGGCTCATGCTGGAAGACGATTGGCTGACGCTCATGTCACGCGATCAGTTCCTGCTCGAGGACCGCGCTGGACTGCTGGGCGAGATCGCCGGAGCCGGCTCGTCGCTCCGCCGGCAGATCGGGATAACGACCCGCCAAGATTGGCGACCGACCCAAATTCAACGTGAATTCCTGAGCATCTTTCGATCGACCTGCGCTGAATGGACTTCAGGAAAAGCAATGGACGGACAGCCGTTTCGATACGCCTGACAGGCTTGGCGCGCCTAAATACCCCGCATCACGTCGCCAAGAAGGCAGACGCCAACCCTCGCCATCCTGGGAACGCAGCCATGATCATCGACTGCCACGGCCACTACACAACCGCTCCCGGCCGCCACAATGCGTGGCGGGACGCGCAGGTCGCGGCGATCGCTACGGGCGGCGACATAAACCCTGCCTACCCCGCCATATCCGACGACGAGATCCGCGAGACGATCGAGGCGAACCAGCTGCGCCTGCTGCGCGAGCGCGGTGCCGACCTGACGATCTTCTCGCCGCGCGCCTCGGCGATGGCGCCGCATGTCGGGAGCGAGGCGGTCGCACACGTTTGGGCCCGGCGCTCGAACGACCTGATCAAGCGGGTCATCGATCTGTACCCCAGGACCTTCGCCGGCGTCTGTCAGTTGCCGCAATCCCCCGGCATCTCGATCGCGCATTCGATCGATGAGTTAGAGCGCTGCGTAACGGACCTCGGGTTTATCGGCTGCAACCTCAACCCCGACCCTTCGGGCGGCAAGTTCGATTCCCCTCCGCTGACTGATCGGGCGTGGTATCCGTTCTTCGAAAAAATGGTCGAGCTCGACGTTCCTGCGATGATCCACGTCTCGGGCAGCTGCAACCCAGCGATGCATGCGACCGGCGCCTACTACATCGCGGCCGATACGATCGCGTTCATGCAGTTCCTCGAAGGCGACCTCTTCCGGGATTTCCCGGACCTGCGCTTCATCATTCCCCATGGCGGCGGCGCGGTGCCCTATCACTGGGGACGCTATCGGGGGCTTGCCGACATGCTGAAGCGCCCGCCCCTTGCCGAGCACGTCATGAAGAACGTGTTCTTCGATACCTGCGTCTATCACCAGCCGGGCATCGACCTCCTGTTCAAGGTGATCGACGTCGACAACATCCTGTTCGGGTCCGAGATGGTCGGCGCGGTGCGCGGTATCGATCCCGAGACCGGCCAGTATTTCGACGATACCAAGCGTTATGTCGACGCGCTGGACATCTCCGACGCCGACAAGCGCAAAGTTTTTGAGGGCAACGCCCGCCGTGTCTACCCTCGCCTCGACGCGCAGCTCGCCGCACGGGGGCTCTGATGTCCGAGTTTACAATGGATCCTGCCTGGATCTGCTATCACTCCGCCCCGAGCAAGCCCGCCTTCGCCGTGCCCGCGGGCGCGGTCGATGCGCATTGCCACGTGTTCGGGCCAGGCGATGTCTTCCCCTACGCGCCGGAACGGAAATACACGCCGTGTGATGCCGGCAAGGACGAGCTGTTCGCGCTACGAGACCATCTCGGCTTTGCCCGCAACGTTATCGTCCAGGCGACTTGTCACGGTGCGGACAACCGCGCGTTAGTCGATGCCCTGCGGACCGCCGGCGACCGCGCTCGCGGCGTCGCGACCGTTCGCGATACGGTAAGCGATGCAGAACTCGCCGACCTTCACGCGGCCGGCGTGCGCGGCGTACGCTTCAACTTCGTCCGTCGTCTCGTCGATCCGAAGCCCGACGCGTACTACCGCGCGATCATCGACCGGATCGCTTCGCTCGGCTGGCACGTCGTGATCTATTTCGAAGCCGCGGATCTCGAAGAGCGCTGGGACTTCTTCACGTCGTTGCCGACGATCGTCGTCGTCGATCACATGGGTCGCCCGGACGTGACGCAACCCGTCGATGGCCCCGAGTTCGGGCGATTCATCCGCCTGATGGACGAGCATGAGAATGTCTGGACCAAGGTGAGTTGCCCTGAACGCCTGTCGATG
The DNA here is from genome assembly GCA_030433805.1 of Sphingomonas sp. PsM26. Classification (GTDB taxonomy): domain Bacteria; phylum Pseudomonadota; class Alphaproteobacteria; order Sphingomonadales; family Sphingomonadaceae; genus Sphingomonas. The sequence continues at coordinate 7,988 of JARUXA010000057.1, forward strand.
GTCGGCCCGCCTGGCTATGACGACGTCGTGCCCTTCGCGCGGACGCTGGTTGAGCGCTTCCCTGATCGCGTCCTGTGGGGCACCGACTGGCCGCATCCCAACATGACCACGCACGCCCCTGACGATGGTGCGCTGGTGGACGTCATACCGCGTATCGCAACGACCCCCGCGCTTCAACACGAGCTGCTGATCAACAATCCAATGCGACTCTACTGGGCATAGCCTGATGGCAGGATTGGATCAGGCCTGATGATGCGGGTCGGCGTGGGACGTTTCTAGACCTCCGATACCCGTATCACCTGATCCTCCCGCGCCCATCCCAACACCGCCACCGCCACCGCCACCGCCCGTTTTGGCGCCTTCGCCTCTTCCACCAGCGTTTTTAGCCCCTCCTACCGATGGCGCTGGCCGTGTTGGGCCCTGCATTGGTACCTCTAGGTCGGTGGGTATGGGATCGAGGTCGAGGGCCTCGCGAACGAAATTGCGGAGCGATACCACGAGATCATGGGTGTGCACCGGATGCCCGGCTACCAGTTCCCGAACTGCCTTGTCGGCAAGTCTAACATGCTCTTCCGTACCGAGAAGAATGATGTCGGAAAGTGCGGCTTCCACCGCGTCACGTATTCTCCTCGTTCGGTCTGATTTTGAGGCTGTCTCCGCGGTAAGGTCGAGCTGTGCCATCGGCTCGGCGGGTGTAGGAGAATCTAAGCCTCTGAGGTCCCGCTTGTGTGTCGGATCGACGGTGAGGTCGCCTGTGAATGATCCGCCCAACACCTTGTACGCCGCGATCAGGGTGCGCAGACGCTCATTAATTTGACGGTTCATCCGCTCACGGCGCTGCTGGAACGTCATCTGCGTTAGCAGCCGAATGCCGACACCGAGTAGCGTGACCAAGATGATGCCGAACAACGTTGCGAGAAGGCTCTGCCAAGAGCTGAAGTCCAGATTGCGCAAACCGTTGACTCCTCCTGTGCCCATGGCGGCCGTTCAATGTACCAAAATCGGGGTAATCGAACTCTTAGGTCGTAACACCAAATTTATTCAGACTGCCTGACCGAGGACCCACAAGGCGACATTCAGCGCCTCTTATCGTGTCTCCGAAAGCAGACATCCGTTCAGCCGTCCGGATCCAAGACCCGAGGCGCCGAATGCTCCAAAAATTAGACGGTTACGTCGCCGGTCAGGTACCGATCAACGGGTGTCGACGGCGAACGTGATGGCCCGACGCGTGTCGAGCCCTCGCATCAGCGCGATCTCGCGATGGCAGAAGGGGCAGTCGCCGTCGTGCCAAACCGTGACCCGGTTGATCACCCTGCCGCCCGACCGTCACGACGGCTGCGCGCGACAAGCAGGGTCGCGACGCCGAGCCCGGCGACAAGCCCGAGTAACGGCAATAGGCGGTTCGGCGGGAACCCGTCCGCGGCGATCGTTGCGCTTTGGACGCCGGAGCGTCGTAGCGTGACAGGTCGACGTCCTTCGAGCGGCCGCCGAACAGCTTGCTGGCGACGCCGCGCACTGCGGGGCGGCTCGCCAAGTTGAGAACGCCGTGGAGCAGCCGGATGCCGAGCTGGCTGTGCGGGTTGGCCAGCCGCGGCGCGATCTTGGGTACGCCCTGTGCATCCTCGACCATCGGCCGCATCGCCTGCTCATAGGCCGCCAGCGCCGCGAGCACTTCGGTCGAGCGGATCAGTTCTTGGGCCAGCACATAGGCGCCAGTGACCGCCAGGGTCGTGCCGTAGCCGGCGATCGGTGTCGCGCACCAAGCGGCGTCGCCGGTCAGCACGACATGCCCCTTCGACCAGCGCGGCATCCGCACCTGGCGCAGGATGTCGAAGTAGAAGTCGTCGGTCGTTTCCAGGCCGGCCAGCACGCGCGCACTCTGCCAGCCCGCATCCGCGAAGCGCTCGCGCAGCCCCACCTTCTGGCGCTCGACACTCCAATCCTGCTCGCCCCGCGGAGGCTGCTGCAGCGACAGCATCGCACGCGCGGTACCGTGCCGATCGGGGCGAAGCGATACGCTGCGGCCGCCGGGTGCATGTACCAGCGCCACAGGCGATCGTCTTCCGGCTGTCGCGGAATGGTGAAGTAGGCGATCGTCAGATCCATCCAGCGCGGGGCGTTCTCACCCGGGAAGACTAGGTGTTTGATCCCACGGTTTGATGGTGCGATCCTTTCGTTGGAATGGAAGG
>JARUXA010000058.1 GCA_030433805.1 Sphingomonas sp. PsM26
AGACCAACGTTTTTTCAGTAAGCGATTAGTGAAAGAATGAATAAAAGTGCACCTTTTATTCATATGTTCGTATGGTAAAATGTAGTCTTCACAGGAAAAATATGTTATAATATAACCGTCATTTTAACTCTAATGCTTATGAGTTAAACTTAGAGAGAGCAACCTTCTCCAATGCCATTCGAGATAAGTTTTGCTTACCTTTTGATTGGACAAATTATAAGCTAATACTATATCTTAGATATGTACATGTATATATTTCACTTTTATCAACTATAAACACAGCTATGATCAACCACACATGTAAGAAAAGCCCTCAATTAATTTTGAGGGCTTTTCTTGTACTAGCATTTTGCTAGCTTTCTCATTTCCAAAATTCCCACCACTTTTTTTCTTGAGAAGCTGCTATCATTTTTTTCGTATCTTGAACTTCACGGATCAGTGATAAAAGAGTTTCATCCCTTTTACTTGAACCTGTTTCAATGGTTGTTTTTAATTCATCATTCTGATCTTGTAAAAGCTTATTTTGAGTTTTAATATCCTTAAGCTCTTTTTCCATTGAATTTAATCTATCAGATATCTCATCAATATATTCTAATTTATCTATGAGAAGAGAAAGTTGATTATTCTCCTCTTGTTCTTTAGATGGAGTTTCGGAAGTAATTGCCTTGTTCTCATCAAGAACAGCACCTGTTCTCTCTTCTTCTGGAAGCATTGATAATACTACATTTACAGCCGTTTCCATAGTCATACCTTTATCTTGGACTAAATCTTTCATCCTTTGTAGTAAGAGAACATCTTTACTTCTAAATGCTCTAGAATTATTAGATCCTCTAATAAACTTATAGTCTTTATTTTCTAAAGCAATACAATATTTTGTAAGGGAACTACGAGCTATTCCTAATGATTTTGTTACTTCACCACCTAAATAGACCATTTCATTTACTTGTTGGGACATACGTTCACCACCTATTCTTAACATAAACAATTATTTAGTATATAGGTTATTTTAACAATGTTTTCGATTTAGAATAATATTCTCCTCCTTATTCTTTAGATAACATATGAAATTAGCATAAGGACAGCTATCAAGCAATGGCGGCCATACAGTGTTTTCGGGCTTGTTCTCATCAAGAACAGCACTTGTTCTCCGTTTTGTTAAAAGCTTTTAATCACCTTTGTGGTGATTTTTTAGCCTTCAGGTTTTTATTTCTCTAACCAGAAGAATATAAAAAAAGATGGTGGCAACTATGAATATGTTAAAAACTCAAATTGAACTATTGACCCATATAAACCAAAAAAAGAAAGATCCATTGCAATGGATCTTTCTTTTTTTGGTTTATATTACTATTTTTCATTGAATTATCAGATTACTAGGATGTATAATAGAATTAACAAAAATGTCCGGAATAGAAAAAAGACTTCAACTGTTTAAGATGTGCAGGAACACTCTTAAACCGTCCCCCCTAAACCACCTAGGGAAAACACCTGTCGAAGTCTCTTGTTAATAGTTTCATTATCGATAAGATAAAACTTATGATTTTATTTTATACGAAATTGACATCTATTTCAAGGGCTTAGTTCATCACAAAAAAAGACATTGTTTTCCTTGTTGAGGGAAACGATGTCTTTTTTGTTCCTAAAAGGAGAAGATGAACCAATGACAATTAGCCGCATACTTACTACGGAAGAGTTTAACCACATGCAAGCCTACGAAAGTTATACAGAAAATCGTCCTCAACATCAATCGATGAAACGAAAATTATTGAAAGAAATTATTCAGCTCTATGGCGATAAATACTATCGTCTACATGACGGAACAAGAAAAGCTTTAGATCGACTATGCTGGTTAGGTGCAGAGAAAGGCTTTTGCTTTCCTGGCAGTACATATTTAGGTAAAACCTATGAAAAATCCAAAGGAACCATTGACCGTCACATAAAAGAGTTACGAGAACAAGGGCAAATTGTAACTGTCTATCGACGTTGCCCTCGTAATAACGGCAAAGGGAATCCTGTACACTTATTTGTTAACCACCCTTACTTCGAGTACTGGGTAAACTTTTTACAGCTCGATTTGACTTCTCATGTTGAAGCAGATGTTGAAGCAGAAAATGCTGATATCCCTTGTGAGAGTAAGGATGAAGAGGCGAAAAAAATCCCTACCTATAATTTAACTTTAAAAGATTTAAATAAATACATACGTAAAGACTTAGATATTAAACTTTCAACGGATTATCTACCGTCCTTTATTCCAACGCCATTTAAAGAAGCCGTACAGCCGTTTTTTAGCTATGCAGATGATATTTATCACTTATGGGGGAAAGTACGCTTAGCACACAAAATAAGCCGTCTAGAACGACCTGTTGATGAATTGGTATCAATTGCTGTTCAAGCATTTAAAGAAACCGTCTTTGCTTATAAAAGAAACCGAATAAAGACAACCTTTGAAGCCTATTTTTTCGGGACTTTAAGAGGTTTATTTGCTGCTGAGCGTAGAAGAGAAGTTCAAAGGAATAAAACTAATCCGTTATTCTATAACTTTTTAGAATTAGATGCTTAATATAGTTATCTTGAAGCCTATTTTTGTCTATAGACTGTAGAAAATGGGTTCTTTAGAAGAACACTTATGTAAAGAAGCATTGTATACTTACACGACTACGTGTGTAGCTATATCAATGGCAACCTAAAATAAAACCTTTTAAACGACATGACATAAGTATGTTTGCGGTTTAAAAGAAGATTCTTTAAAAAATGAAACCTTTAAGATGTCTTTTCCTGTACTTCTGTTAAATCATATATAAAATCTATATTACATCTGTTGGTGTACAAGTAATTTGAGGGTTTTAATCAATAGGTCTATAAATCAATGGTGTTTTTCGAGATACTTTCCTAATAGGTAACATTGATTACGTTAGTAATCATGTACCTATTAGAAGTATTCTTTTTCTTACTCCTATTTTAGGTTATATATATATCATGACGACCATGGGAAAGGAAATGTGCTAAATAAGTTTAAAAAGGGGTAACAACAAATTAGAAACATAGGGGGCCATGTTCTAAAAAGAGAAACACAAAAGGGACGTCACTAAGACGTTACGTGGTTTAGAAGGTTCTTAACAATTAAAAGGAGAGAGTATTATGGAAAAACACAAAATAAAACAGATTCTACAAGAGCATGAATTGTTTGATATCGAAATTCCTTTCATGACTAAGGATGGAGTTGACTTTGTTCGTGTAGACCTTTTAGTTCACGCCATTATAAAAATGAAAGGGCGTGTTTTCAAAGATATATATAGAGCGATTCTTCAAAATAAAAATAATCCTGAAGCATTATATTGTATTCTCCGGGAGTTTGCTGAAATAGTGGATGATCTAGGCTATGCATTTAAGAAATAAAAAAACGTATTTGCTTTAGGAGCTCATACGTTTTTTTATTTCTGTTTATGTAAAATGCAACAAAGACAAACCATTTATTCTTTTGTCGATGCTACTTCCTTGGATCCGTTGTTTTTTTGTGTAACAACCACATCATGATGCAAAATCTTATCTTTGTTTTTTCCTACATACGATTGCAATGCCTTCGCAATCTTTTCTGCCTCTTCCTCACTTTGAATCTCAAAGTATTTCTCAAAGATCGCGCCGACTTGAATCAGTCGTCTTGTTCGCTCTTTTCTCTCTTTTTCTTTTTTACGCGCTTCAACTTGTTGTTTCTTCACTTTCATCTTCTCAATTTTTTCTTCTAACTCCTGAAGAATTTCCTCATCCGTTCGCTTCTTCGTCACCCATCCTCATCTCCTTTTTTGTTCTCTAATGTTTGTTTTGATTATATCAAAAATTGAGATAAATTGGTATCGTTAGCATAGATTCTCTCACCAGGATATGGTATAATTCCCTTAGATCGAAGAGATAAGGGCGCACTTATACATTGTTCCAATGTGTGCGGTTCCTTCGGAACAAAAAGACAAAACCAAAGACCCATTCGCCTAGATGGCGAATTTCATAAAACCTGTTTGCCTATCGGCAAAGATGAAACCACCATCTGACACCTTTGGTGTTCATGATGCTGATTTCATCTAAAGCATTGATTAGCGCACCTTGTGCTCTCATCAACTTATTCCAAAAACACAAACCCATTCTCAAGAAAGGAGGAAAGAATCATGGCAATTTATCATCTATCGATGCAAATCATCACCCGTTCAAAAGGCCAATCGGCTGTTGCTGCAGCTGCTTATCGTAGTGGTGAAAAACTACATGATGAACGTACAGACGAGCAAAAATTTTATGCTCGTGATATACAACCGGAAACCATGATTCTGACTCCTTCTAATGCGCCAGAATGGATGAAAGATCGAAACCGTTTATGGAATGAAGTTGAAAAAGTTGAGAAGCGCAAAGACTCACAATTAGCACGTGAATTAAACATTGCTTTGCCAATTGAATTAAATCATGACCAACAAAAAGAACTCATTCGATCTTTTGCTCAAAACGAGTTTGTTCAAAAAGGAATGGTTGCTGATATTGCCATCCATCGTGACGATGCTAATAATCCTCATGCTCACATCATGTTAACGATGAGAAATCTTGATCAGGATGGCTTTGGGAGGAAGAATCGTGACTGGAACGCTGATTTTGCGAACGCTAAAGAAAACCATCGTGGGTACGTTAAAAATAGCGAAGGCTGCTTATCTATTCGTGAGGAATGGGCGAACTATGCCAATCAAGCATTAGAACAAACCCAAAGTAAAGAGCGTATTACGCACCTTTCTCATGAAAAGCGTGGACTTGAAGTTCTTCCAACTATTCACTTAGGGCATGTAGCTCATGACATGGAGAAGAAAGGGAAACAAAGCCAGCGCGGCCAAATAAACCGAGAGCGCCAAGAGTATAACCAAGTCGTTATAGACCTACAGGATTACCGCCGCCAAAAAGAGGCTCATCTACAAAAAATGAAAGAAAAAGAGAAGCAATTTAGCTTCTCTACAGATGTTGAGAAAACGCAGATTCAAAAGGCTGCATCTCTTTTAAACCAAGAAGTCGTTTCCTTAGAAAGTATCTACAAACGCCATGAAGAACTACGCAAAATGAGCAATCGTCATGACCCAATTGAACGACATTTCCATGTTCAACAACAACAGTTTCTTAACGTCAGTAATTCTTATGACCGTGTGAAGGCTTTGGAGCATGAGATTAAGCAGAATGAAGAGAAAGTAGATGAACTCAAGGGATCACTCAATCCGTTTAAACTAAAAGAAAATAATATGATGAAACGTCGTTACCTTGATAAAATCTCTGATTTAGAAGGCAATAAAGCAAACTATGAAAGCAGCATCAAAGAATATAAAGAATCCCTTCGTTTTTCAAATGAAGAAGAATTCTACCAACGCTATCAAGAGTTTTCTCAACAAAAAGAAAATCGCCTTCATCAAATCAAATATGAGAAACAACAGATTCGAGTCGAAACAAAAACGTTGTTACAAGCAGAAGAAGCCGTTAAAATGGCTAAAATTCGTGAAGTAAGCTCACATTATCCCGATTTAAAAACAGCTGGAACATACTTGAGCTATGACAATGCCTTAAAACTAGAGAAACATATAGATATGGCCAAAAAGACGCCAGTCACATTAGAAGTCATTGAAAAAGCGATTGGAAATCAAAAAGATGAGTTGTACAAACTAAAGAAAAATGTAAAAATCTTTGAAACAGAAAGAGATTATTTAAGTACCATGAAGAATCAAGTTACGAACCTTGAAAAAACGGAAAAAGAACTTGATCAACTAAGTAATAGTCCTGGTGAGACAGCTAAACGATTGGTTTCGAAAAAAGCACGACAACATTACGAAGAATTACAGCATGAAGCCAATCATTACCGAGAGAACCTTAAAGAAAAAGGATATAAAGGACCGGATGATTTAGAGAAGCGACAAGGCGAAATTAGAGAGCTTGAGAAAAATGTAATCCCCAATATAGAAAAGCAAATAAACACCAAGGAACAAGTCATAGGAACGATCTCAGGCATCTTTGATGCCATTCAGCAAGCTACTCGTAGCGAAGAGCAAGCACAACAAAAGCAGCAGCAACAGCTTAGAAGATTTAGAAGTAGCTCCATAAATAAACCCAAAGATCAAGGTCATGACTTTTCTCGTTAAAAAGACAACTAATTGCCTTAAGGCAATTTGATCAACTTAAAGTTGTTATTCTCTAATATAACATTGACCATCTTTTTCAAATGAACTTAAAAGAGATGGTCAATTACCTATTAAAAAGATTTTTATAGTTCGATTTACTCTATGCTTTTAATCTCTTCATCTCTAGGATTAATATCTTCAAAGCCTTCAATACATAAAACAACACTTTCTATTGCCATAATATTTAAACATAGAAAGTTATTAATCAAAAGTGTATAGCAATTTTTAATATTTTCTTTCGCTAAATAGCATGTAGAGTCACTTATAGTTAGTTTACATTCAATTTTTGATTTTTCTGTTACACACATATAAACAGAAATAATATCTTTAAAGGGGATTTCACATAAGAAAACCCCACCATTTTTTTTCTTAAATTCTACAAGAAATACTCCTTCTATTAAAATATTAATTTTTCTTAATGTCACCCACTTTTCATGTATTAAAATTACTTTATTCTTGAATTTTGTTTTATCTGAAATTTCTTTGCATTTTACCTGACTTTCATCTAAATAGCATATTGGTTGACATGAAAAATCAATTTCTGTAGTTGGAATTTCGTAATGTATTTGAATAGAAAACCTTCCTTTATATGCTGTTTCTGTATCATTAATAATAGAGATGCTACTAATATTACTAAAAGTAAAATTAAAAGTACCTTTATAAATGGGAAATTGTTTTTCATCTTTTTCGCCTTTATTGACACTTAATAATAATTTATTGGTACTACATTCAGTAATAGTTAGACTAAGTGTACAAGAAATACTTTCCATATTGATTGTTTTCCACAGACTATAAAGGGAAGGTTTAAACTCTGCAATAGAAAATTCTTGACAAAACACATCATGAACGGGTGCTTTTTCTAGAATACTTTCTCTCATTTTTAACTCTATAGGTTTTTGAACCCAATCACATATTTTATCAGCAGAAATAGCTAATTCTTCTCTATTTGATATATAGTATTTGTCCACCTTTATCCCTCATTTAAATTCATATAATTATTTATTTATCTTTTATACATATTGTAAAAATAAATTAAACATGAGAATAATTAAGCACCAATATCGTCAATAAAGCATCTAATATTTCAAGTGAACATTTGAAAAAACGAGGTGAATTTAAAATGTCTTGCAATTCAGATTATAATTCAGCTATTTTAGGTAACTGTTCTAGAGGAAATGACTATGTAAAAGACCAATTATGTTGCCAATTCAGTATAGCTGCAGGAGCAGATGAAACAATATATGAGGCAATTAATGAAACAGTTATAGCTTCTTTCATTTTGAAAAATTCAGGTACGTTTCCTTTTGATGTGACAGCAACCAATTCTGCAGGTACTACGGTATTAACTGAAACGTTAGCTCCAGGTCAATGTTTAATGAGAACTATTGACAATTTAGGAGCTATTTCTATAGCAGGACCTGTAGCCCCTGCCGGTCCTGCTAAGGGAGAACTTGATATTGTAGTTAGATATCAATTAGACTCATAAAAAAATGCTTATGGTTGTCAAAACCATAAGCATTTTTTTATGAGTCATCAATCACATATACAATTTGATCCCGAACAAGATTTACAAATAACTGTTAATACTTGATTACTAAACGTGATTTTACCACAACTAAAAGTGATAAATGATTTATTCCTCAAAAAACATACACATTTTAAAATTTGAACTTCGAACACAATAGTAACAGTTTCATCAACATTGATATCAGGAAGTGAAATACCAGTCTCAGGATTTACTCCAGGTGTTGACACTCCGTTTATAACGACACTGTCATTAATAAAAACGCTACCTTCAGGTATTAAATCGGTAAATACAACATTATTAGCTGGAACTACACCTTCATTTGTAATAGTAATTGTATAAGTTAACTTATCTAAAATATCAGCCATTGTAGTATTAACCCTTTTTTGAACATCTAATACAGCATCGCCTTGATCAATTTGAACTCCTAAAGCATTTGGCATATACGCATCACCAGTAGATGTATATCTAAATGTTGCAATCATTTCATTGTTACCTAGATAATTTGTAGCGTCTACATTAGTTATATCCCACCCTTGACGTCCAGCAGATATATTAGTGGCTATTATAGGATTCTGATTACGGTTTCCAAAAGTACCTGTAGTATCTAAATTTCCACTATCGTTATTAATTTGAGATCCAAAAAAATTATTAGATGGATTTCTTGGACCAGAGAGATTTGTTAAAGAAAGTGCTGTAGGACCAAATAATGCCTGGTCACCTGTAATATTAGCATCACCTTCTTGAGCACTTATTAAGATTCTTGTGTTAACAGGACCAGAAGGTGGAGTCATAAAGCCTACAATAGGAACATCAATGATAGGATTAGCAGGACTGTTTACTACACCATTCGTTCCAATATATAAGTACATTGATCTATTAGGCAATTGACTGTTTTCATAAATTACTGCTAAAGTCCACCCTGCATGATTTGTATCAGCTGTAGAAGCCTGTAATGGATCTAAAAGTCCTGGAACCCCTGCGACAGAATATGTTCCAGCACCACTATTTTGAACAATAGCAGTTACATTAGCAGAACGATTATAAAACCCTCTTGTAACAGGTGGATTTCCAGAAGTAAATGTTTCCTGATTTTGTGTCAGAGGGTCTGGATTTATACTAAAAGAATTATTATTCGAATCAACGAAAGTAACTGGATTGTTAATTAAAGCTATAATATTCTGATCACGAGATAAGTAATTACCACCCCAGATCAGTTCAGCGTAAAGTACATTACTGTTGTTAGGTATGACCAAATTTGCTGCAGAACTATTTTGATTAATATTAAGAGTTGTTCCAACTGGAAAAGTAGGGACTTGAAGCGCATTGTTAAGTGTAGTGAATGCACCAATGCTTCCTTGAACTCCTGCTCTGTTTTGATTTAATAACTGACTAAGACCTAAAGTATTACCTGTAAAAGTCATAGCACCACATGCCAAAATTGAAAAACGATTAATTATAGGCATAAACCTGTCTTCTCCTATTCTAAAAAGATAACGTTGCTTCGAACGTTCCTGTGCAGAAGTCTTCCCCATTATCATTATCTGGGCCACATACCACAGTGATTAAAGAAAGCGAAAATACTTGAACTACTAAAGAACTCTGAGCAGAAACAACATAAGTATTTTCACCTGAACTATCTGTAATAGATACATTCATGACACAATCTATACTTGTATTAACAATTGCAATTATTCCATTGGCTAGAGAAGTATTAACAACATTTGATGTAGTGTATATAGTAGTTCTAGTTAAGCCATCACAAGGGCTTCTAAAAGGAACACACTTTTTAGCTATAAACATTTGATTATTACTGCACTTGTTTAATATCCCTTCATATCCGTTTTTACATATACACATTTTAGATTCTCCTTTTCTCCTTACTATAAAGATATGGAGAATAGCATTTATTGTGTGAAAAATGGGTATTTACAAACTATAAAGATAGGAAAATCAATGAATATTATATAGGGGTCTCGCCAACATTTCGGAAATTTTGTACGGTAAGCAGATAAAACTATAAAAATTGCCTATTATGTGTACGTTAAGACCTTACCAAAAAGGTATTAATCTTTAATAAACGGTACTTTGATTTTGGTAGTGGGTTTTGGGGCTGTGAATTGGTCGTTTTAAGGGTATACATGGCTTTATTTATCTAAGAACCATAAACGAACGTTATTAGAACATCCCTTTTATATCAACGGTTCCAACCTTAACGTACAATATTTCCGTTTTGCTGTCTGTACCCCATACCCATCAAGCTAACGCAATGGATTTTCCCCAAAACGAAAAAAACG